>JAJFFH010000027.1 GCA_021776735.1 Planctomycetota bacterium
GATAGACGTCGAGCCTCTCGTGAGCGAACGGTGTAAGAGAATTGTTCATGTGGATGTCCTCCAGACTTGCGACGGGGGGCGCCTATCGCCCCACGCAAGTGGAAGGGGGCGATAGGCGCCCTCCCGCCTGGAGGCCAACAAAAATCCGAGCGCCCGCGCCGGGGGCGTGGGTCGTGCCACGGCCGTACGAATCAGCAGGCGCTACGTGAACGCGAACGTCGTTCGTGAACGGGATCGGGTTCGGGGATCGGGATCGGGGATCGGGGATCGGGGATCGGGGATCGGGGATCGGGGATCGGGGATCGGGTCGCGACTATGTCGCGGGTCGTTCGAGTGATCGACTCCCGCGTATGCAGCAAGCGCTACGCGAACGGTTCGGGTTCGGGTTCGGGTTCGGGTTCGGGTTCGGGTTCGGGTTCGGGTTCGGGTCGCAGTCGCACCCGGGGTCGTTCGGACGGCCGCCTCCGCGTATGCAGCAAGCGCTACGTGAACGTGAACGTCGTTCGTGAACGCGAACGGTTCGATCGCCTGGCCGGATGAACTCGGGTTCGGATCGGTTGTCGGGGGCTCCTGTCGGGAGAGCGCCCATCGCCCCTATCCACTTGCGTGGGGCGATAGGCGCTCCCCGTCGAAAGGAGTCTTCCATGACCGACAACCGAAACTTCTCCGCTGCTTCCCGAGGCTCTTCCCTGGCGCCGCATCAGCGGCTGGATGTCTATCGCGTCGCGGTCTTGTTGTTTGCCGGCGTCGAAGAATCCGCCTCCTCGTTTCCCCGTGGATACGGAGCGATCAAGAGCCAGCTGCGGCGTTGCGCTATCGCTACCGTTCTCAACATCGCCGAGGGCGCGGGACGGTGGAACCCTGCCGACAAGGCGTACCGCTACACGATTGCGCAGGCGGAGTGTCTGGAGTGTGCTGCGGCTCTCGAATTGGCGACGATCGTCAAGGTCATCCCCGACAGACATCCGACGAGCTGTTGTCGTTCGCCAGCCGGATCGGGGCGATGTTGACGCGGCTCATCCAGAGTCAGCGTGCAAGGACGCCGGGTTGATCCTGGCGCGCCGCGACAGCAAGCGCTACATGAACGAGAACGTCGTTCGTGAACGCGAACGGATCGGGTTCGGGGGTCGTTTCTCTGGTCGATTCCCGCGTGTTCAGCAAGCGCGACGAGAGTGTCGTCGTGAACGCGCACTTCATCGCGAACGGGATCTGTCCTTCGCCCAGCCCGGCACGAAAAAAGGGCGGACTCTCGTCCGCCCTTCGGTCTGCTTGGATGCTCGGCGCCTAGCGCCGGATCTTTTTGTCGATGAATGCTCGCAGGGCCTTCTCGAAGATTTGGGGGTACTCCATGAACGGCAGCCGGGCGAACTTCGACTTGCCGTTCACCACGATGTGTTTGGGGTAGTACCGCTTCAGGCGGTTGAGGCCGTCGATGCCCGTCAGCTCGTTGCTCTTGTTGGCGAAAAACATCAGGCAGGGCGTGCGCGAGGTCTCTTCGCCGCGGATGTCGAACTCCGGGATGACGATGGTGCTCGCGTTCGGATCACGCCAAATGCGCCGAATCATGCCGAGCTCGATGTCCGCGCGGTTCTTCGGAGCGACAAGCGCGGTCACGCGGTAGTGGTCGTAGATTTCGCCCTCGATCCGCGAACCCATCTTGATCTGGCGGCGGCTCACCTTGCCCCAATACTCGGCATCCTGATCCCCGCTTCGCAGAGCCTCATCGACGCGGCGGCTGAAGGTCTCGTTGCTCGAATAGGGATTGAGCAAAATGAGCCCGGAAACCCGATCCGGGTACTTCTGGGCGTACTTGGCCGCGACCCAGTTCGAGAAGCCGTGTCCGAGCAGGACCATTTTCTCGACGCGCTGTTTCTTGCGCATGTCCTCGAATGCATCGACGAGGATATCGACGGGGTAGATCGGGTCACCATCGTCGTACTGAACGTCCGGGAACGACGTGACCGGCGGCAGGTTGATGAAAAGCCAGCGGACGAACAGCCACTGGTTGAAGTACGGCATGTAGTACGTCGTGGATCGCTGGGTCATCGGCATGACGACGACCAGCGGACCGGACCCCTTACGGGCGAACGTGTCGTTGAACTTCAGCTTGACATCGCCGAACGTGCCGACGTCGAAGCGCTTGACCTCGGGCAGCGGCCGGTCCTTGTTGCGCTCCCAGTACTGGCGCCATTGCGCCGTGTCCGTGTGGAAGTACTTGCCCGTGATCTCTTCGAGGTTGAACAGCAGGACGGAGTGAACGCGCTGGTTCGTCTCGCCCTCCTGGACGGTTCGGCCGGAGCGCTGGTCCACGTCGTTGATCATGTCGATCATGGGATCGACAGCCTCGCGGACACGCTGCTGTCCCGCGGCCCAGCACGCCATGCGGCGCACTTCCCACGCCGGATCCTTGAGCGCGGCGAGGACCACCGGCGCGTCCTGTCGGTCGTTGCTCATCGCCAGGGCGGCGATAACACCTTCGCGCACGCGCTTGTCGGGATCCTTGGCGTAGGCCAGGAGCTTGGCGCGTAGCGCGGGAACCTTCATCTTGCTCAGGCGCTCGGCGGCGGTCGTGCGAATCCACCAGTCCTTGTGCTTGAAGAGCTTTTTCTTCTTGATGATGAAGTCGATCGTGCGCGCGTCCTTGACCGGCAGCACTTCGAGGGCGCGGAACTTGAACTTGATCGACTTCTTCTTGAAGTCGTCCTTGAACGCGGCCATCGCCTCCTTCCACTTCGCATCGCTCACCTGGGCGAGCGACGGTGCGGCAAAAGCGAGCGTCAGCACAAACGAAAACAAAAGGCGCATCAATACCTCCAGGGGTCGGTGTCCACCATTCTAATGCCGCCCGGGGCCCAGGTGTTTGGGCGATCGGGTTTGAACAATCCGACGGTTCGAAGGGCGAATTCTAGCGGATCGCGTGCAGATACGCCCGTGCGACCGCCAAATCGGCCGGAACCGTGACCTTGACGTTGGCCGGATCGCCCGGAACGGTGCAGACCGTCTCGCCGAGATCCTCCACGAGGCCCGCCTCGTCGGTCGCGTCGCGCTCCGACGCCGCGAGCGCCCGCTCCAGCAACTCCCGCGAGAACCCCTGGGGAGTCTGAACGGCCACGAGCCCGGCGCGATCGACGGTCCCGGCAACGACATCGCCGTCCGTACGCTTTAGCGTGTCTGTGACCGCCAAAACGGGAATTGCCGCACCCCTCTGCTCGGCCGCCTCCCGCACGCGGGCGATCACCTCGTCCGAGACCAACGGCCGCGCCGCGTCGTGAATCAGCACGAGATCGACCTCCGGGGGCAATGCGGCCAGCCCCGCGGCCACGCTGTCCCGGCGCCGCGCCCCGCCCGCCACGAGGGTCCAACCGGGGAGGCGGGTCTGATCCAGGTCCGGTAGCCGAAGGACGGCGATTTTCGCGAAAAAGCCGTCAAAGCGGGCGGCGCTGCGCGCGAGGAGGGTCTGGCCGTCGAGCTCGACGAACGCTTTGGGCCGCCCGAAGCGGTCCCCGGAGCCCGCCGCGACGAGGATTACGCCCGCCTTCATGCCCGGCAGCGTACCAACCGTGCGGGCCCGTACGGCTTTGGGCTGGCCGCGGCGCCGTGCGGGTGGGTACGATTCCGTGATCTTGAGGGTTGGTGTTGCGCTCTCCCTTGTCGTGGCCGCCTGGGCCGTGGAGGCTTGGGCCGGCCCGCGCGAGGATGCCGCGGAAATCGCCGCGAAGTTTCGGGATGGCGACCATGAGGCGGTCCGCAAGCCGCGGCCTCATCCGTGGATCGTTGCTGATTTCTTGTGCGCGCAGGGCGCGTTCGACGCGGCGGAGGAGTTTGCCGGCGAGAACCCGGAGTTGACGGCCTACGTCCGCGCGCTCCGCAAGCGGGGCGATGACAAAAAGGAGCGGCAACTGCTCGACTCGCTCGGCGCCGTGCGCGATCCCAAGGCGCTGCTCGCGGCGGCCAAGGCGCCTGAGCGACTGGACACCGTCGTTCGCATCCGGCTCGTGCAGGCGCGGGCCACGGCCTGGTCGCGACTGCGCAAACACAAGGAGTCGAGCCGCGACTTTCGTGCGGTCGGGGACGCCGCGCGGGCTCTCGGCTGGCTGCGGCGCGCCGCGCAGGGCTATGTGCAGGCGGGACTCCAGGCGTGGTTCGGCGGGAACCCGACGCTCGCGCTCGAAAACTGGGACCTCCGGCACGGGATCGTGCGTGCGCTGAAAGACAAGGCGCTGATCGTCGATACATGCATCAAGCGCGGCGTCGCCCTCCGTGCGCTTGGTCGGTACGACGAGTCGTTGGCCTCGTACGCGATCGCGCTCAAGAACGCCAAGGAGCTCGGCAGGCGGCTGGACCGTGCGCGCATCCTCGACAACGTCGGCTCGGTGCACCACGCGCGGGCCGACTACGACAAGGCTCTCGCTGTTTGGCGGGAAGCGGCGAACATCAAACGGGAGCTCAAGGACCGGCGTGGTCTTTCGTTGACGGTCGGCAACCTTGGCCTGCTCCTGACGGATCGGGGTCGGCTTGACGAGGCGCTGGTCCGCTTGGTGGAGGCCCGCGATCTGGCCCGCGAGACCGGCGATGTCCGGGGCGTCGCGCGGCACACGCTCAACATCGGCAACGTGCGCCTCGGCCGCCACGACTACATAAGAGCCCTTGCCGATTTTCAGACTGCTCTGGCGTTGCACCAAAAAGACCCGGCCGGACGAAGCGGTGCCGCGCAGTGTCTCGGTGCGATGGCGAACGTGCACCGCTGGATGGCCGAGTACGAACAGGCGCTGGCCTTGCTTGACCGGGCTCTGGCCGAGTTCGTGGCCATGCAGGATCCGCACAACGAGGCGCACGCGCTCGGCAGCATCGGACGCATCCATCAATCGTTGGGCCACCCCGCGAAGGCGCTGGACTACGGCCATCGCGGATTGGCGATTGCCGAGCGAATCGGGGCCGGGTCGCTGGTGGCGCGGGCCGCTCTCGACCTGGGAACCGTATGCGTGGACGTCGGTCGGTTCGAGGACGCGAAACGACACTTCCGGAAGGCGCTCCGCCTCGGCGAAAAGCAGAAGGATCCCGAAGGCGTGGTCGTCGCGCTGCATAACCTCGGCGTCGTGGCTCAACGTCAGCAGCGCTACGACGACGCGCAAGAGACATACGAACGCATCCTCGAGGTCGATCCGGACCCGGTGCTCGGTCCGGTGGAGACCTATCGCGCCCTCGGCAAGGTCCATGCGCTGCGCGGCGAAGACGAGCGGGCGATTGCCCTATTGCGCAAGGCTTTGGCACACGCCAAGGCGAACGACTTGTGGCGTCCTCAGCCGCCCCTGAAACTCGATCTGGTCCAGTCGCTGCATCGACTCGGAAAAAACGCCGAGGCGCTGACACTGGCCGGGGCGGCAATCGCGGACCTCGAGGCCTCCGGGGACCGAGACGGACTGGCCTTCGCTCACGCCGCGCTGGCTCAACTGCACTACGCGAGCGGTCGGGACGCTGCCGCGATCACCGCCGCCGCCCGTTCGGTGCGCGAGGTCGCTGCCGTAGCCGGTGGGCTCGGCGAACAGGGAGGCGCCGGGGCGCGGGAACGCTTTGCCGGGGCATTTGAGTTCGGGATACTCGCGGCGCACCGTGCCGGCGATGTCGAGATGCTGTGTCACTTCCTCGAGGGCAGCAAGGCGCAGCTCCTCCAGGAAGCGCTACGGACGCGAGAGACGTTGCAGGAAGCGCTGGTGCCGAAGGCTCTCGTCCGCAAGCTCGCTGCCGCCCGCGGCGAGGAGGCACGGTCGCGCGATGCATACGATCGCGCCCGCGACATGCGGAAACGATCCGCAATCCGCGCCGCGCGCAAGGCGGTGACCGTCGCCCAGGCGAACGTGGTCGCGGCGGTTGCGGCCATCCAACGTGACGCAAAGGCCGTGGCCGCGATCATGCATCCCGAGCCTGCGTCCCTCGAGACGTTGCAGGGCTACCTCGAGCCGGACGCCGCTCTCGTGCTCTACGGGGTCACCGAACAGACCGTCGTTGCGCTGGTCATCGAACAGGACGCCACGCGGGCCGTCAGCTTGGGGGCCACGGCGAAGATCCGCGAGGCGCTGGTCGAGTTCTCCGTGGGTTCCGGTCGCGGCCGCGCGGATCCGGCGAGACCGGATCCGCGCGAGTCGGAGAAAGTCGGCGCGGGAGACGGCGCGCGCTCTCTGGCCGCGTTGCGGCATCTCGTTGTGACGCCGCTCAAGCTCGCGGGAAAAAAGCGCATCCTCGTCGCGCCAGCCGGCCAACTGGGCTACGCGCCGTTTGCGGCACTCTTCCCCGGCCAGGATGTCGTGTGCGTGCCGAGCGGAACCGCGTACGGAATGCTCCGGGAGCAGTCGAAGCGACGCGGGACGGGCGTGCTTGCGGTGGGCGACCCCGACTACAGCGGTACGAAGCTCGCGGCGCTGCCCGCAACGCGAGGCGAAGTCGAGGCCATCGGGACGGTGAAGCTACTGGGCGCAGGCGCGCGACCGGACGCGGTACGCGGCGCATTGGCGAAACAAAAACGCTGGCGCGCGGTGCATCTCGCCTGCCACGGCATCATCGACGTCGAACGGCCCATGCTGTCCCGACTCGTCCTGACCGGCGGCGCGCTACGCACGCTCGACATCTACCGCATGAAGGTGCCCGCCGACCTCGCCGTCCTCTCGGCGTGCGAAACGGGCAAGGGCCGCGTCTATCGCACGGAGGGCATCGTCGGCCTGACCCGCGCGTTCATGACCGCGGGCGCGCCGCGCGTGATCGTCTCGCTGTGGAAGGTCGACGACGAGGCGACGCGCATCCTGATGGTGAAGTTCTACGAGCTCTGGAAGAAACATCCGACGGCAACCGCGCTCCGCCTCGCGCAAGAGCACGTGGCCAAGCAGCCCGCATGGCGGCACCCGCGCTTTTGGGCGGCCTGGCAGCTCTGGGGCGTTCCGGAGTAGCGGACGGCCCTGTCCTCGAAGGCGATCTCGATTCTGCGGGCGGACTTCGAAGCCGAGCACGCTGCCATCGATTTGCTGGAGCAGTAGGCGGACCAAAAAGTCAGTTACACGGACGGCGCTTCGTTTGTCCTGATGCAACGCCACGGCATCACGCGGGCGTTCACGTTCGACCGCCACTTCCGCGCGGCGGGCTCTTCGGTCTGGCCCCGCTGACTCGGGACTCTCGCTGATTCGGGATCTAACGGACCACGTCGCAGGGGCCGCCGAGTCTGTCGAGGGCGCGCCGGCGCGACCACCACTCCGCGTGCGTAAGTCGCGCGATCAGGCCCTCTTTCCAGTGGAGGCCGGTGCGCGTTTCGATGGACAACCGCAGCCGTTTCGGATCGTCCCGGGCAGGGCGCGGCGGTGCACGCCGGACAACCTGCAAGCCGAGATCGGCCGAGATGGCGTGGTCGGCCGTGACGACCAGGTCCGCGACCCAATAGGAAGAGCCTACGGACGGGCCGAGCGGCTCGCCGGTGGCAACGTCCCAGAGCCGATAGTACTTCTGCCTCGCCGTGAACAGCGTGGCGCCGTCCGGGCTCAGGGCCACCACGCCGCCGAAGGCCTTCTGCTTCGCCGGGGGCAGTCGCGGGTTGTACTCGGAATGGCGAACCGGATGGTGATGGGGGCGACCTTCTGGTCGGCCGGTGCGCGCGTTCCAGACCTGAACTTCGGGTCCGCTGCGCGTCACGGCCCTCGTACCGTCGGCGCTGATGCCGACTCGCACGACGGCGCGGAGGTGCTTTAGTTCGAACAGCGCCTTGCCGGTACGGGCTTCCCAGATTCGGGCTGTCCCGTCGCTGCTTCCGGTGATTGCCCGCGAGCCATCGGCATTGATCGCGACGGCGAGGACCGGCCCGCCGTGTTTCCACGGCTTCCCGATCTGCTCTCCCGTGGATCCCTTCCATGCCTTGGCGGTCGCGTCGTGGCTCCCCGTGATGGCGACGGACCCGTCACGACTGATCGCGACGACGCCGATGTGTTCGCGATGCTTGAGCTGTGGAGACCACTTTCCGGCCTTGATGTTCCAGATCCACGCGGTCCAGTTCTCCTCCGAGAAGATCACGGTCTGGCCGTCGTCGCTGACACCGACGGCGACGAATCGCTGGTCCTGCATGACGCCGAAGCGATGTCTCTTCGTGTAACCGCGCCGCACGGTGTTGCCGATCTTTCCCGTGGCGACATCCCAGGCGAACGCGGCCCGCACGTTCCGACGCGCCCAACTGTTCCATTCGAGAACTCCGCCGATCGCGTGTGCGCCGTTCGCGCTGAGGGCCACCACGAGGGATCCCGGATTGTAGCGGCCGTACTGCGTCTTGAGTTGCATGCGACGGATATCGTCGGGTGCGGATGCGGGCCGGGCCTCCCTGGCGTCCCAAAGGCGGACGAGGTTGTCCTCGCCGATGGCGACGGTGCCGGCGCTGATTGCAATCGCGCGAACCGCGCGCTGATACACGATCGGAACGCCGAGTTGCCGACCCGTGGATCCGTCCCAGAACCGCGCGTCGCCGTCTTCGCTTCCCGTGACCACGAACGCGCCGTCCGCGATCGCCGCGAGCGTGCCCCGCATCCGCGTTCCGCGGGGCTTTTGCGACTTGGCGTCGAACAGTTGGACATGGTCGCCATCGCGGAGCAGAAAAGTCGTCCCGTCCCGGCTGATGCCGATCGAATCCGGAGCCTTGGGCACAGTATCGCCGGGCTCCCGTTTCTGGAGACCGGACCATGAAATCAGCTTCACGGTGCCGGACTGCGCATCGATCAGGCCCACGCCGCCGCTGCCCCGGCACACCGCGAGCAGGCCATCGCCGCTGATGGCGACCCGGTCCACATAGCCCTCCAGCTTCAGATCGACGCTCGTACCCGATTCCCGATGCCAGAGCCGTGCGCCTCCTTCCCGGCACCCGGTGACGATCCGGCGCCCGTCGTCGCTGGCGGCGACCGAGATCACGGCGCTGCCATGGTCGAGTGTCCCCAGCAGCTTGCCGGTTCGACCGCTCCAGATCCGGGCGGTCTTGTCCTCGCCGCCGGTCACCACGATCGCGCTGTCACGGCTGACGGTGATCGCTTGGACGCCTTCATGGTCCAGCGGAGCGCCGACCGGCTTGCCCGTGTCGCCGTCCCACAATCGCGTCCACCCGCCGCCGTGGGTTACCGCGCGCTTGCCGTTCCCGCTGAGCACGATCGAGCGCACGCCGGTTTCGGGGGGCGCCTGGTCGTACCAGTTCTCCTGCGGGGCGGACGGGGCGACGCCCTTTGGTGCCGCGTGCGTGAGCGGCTCTCCGATCGGTCGCGCGTTGCGGGCGTCCCAGAGCCGCGCGCGATGGCTGGCCGTCAGGCACAGCGCGCGCCCGCCATCCTGGCTGATGGCTACGGCGACCACCGTGTCGTCATGAACGAGCGGAAGACCGATCGAGCGACTCCACGCGCCGATGAGACGACGAGCGCTGCCGGAGATGGGGTCGTCCGTGTCCACGGTTTGATATGCGCGCAGGAGTGTTTGCAGGCCGCGCCCGCGGCGCCCGGCGCTGCAGTCCTTCGATCCCTGTTCGATCCGGGCCGCCGCGAGTTCGTGCGCCGTCCGTTTTTCGCTTTCCGTGATCTGGACGATGTAGAACGTGGTTCCAGCGACCGCGACCAGGAGGAAGACGCCGACCAGGTTGGCGACAGTGCGGTTGCGACGGTAGCCGAGCCGGGCCCGACGCCACAGGCTCGGTCGGCGGTACTCGATGGGCTCGTCGGCGAGGTAGTGGTCGATGTCGCGCTTGAGATCCTCCATCGCGCGGTAGCGGTCGCCGAGGTCGGGCTCGAGGCCGCCCATCAGAATCGTCTCGAGTTCCCAGGGCAGCCCCTTGGCCGATAACTGCGGCTTCACCGGACGCTGACCGGCCAGCTTCAGCGTCTTGATCGTTTCCATGTTCTCCGTGTCGTGGTCGTACAGCCGCGTGTTGGTGAACAACTCGTAGTAGGTGGCGCACAAGGCATAGACGTCGGTTGCCGGGCCGACCTCGGCCTCGAGGTCCGCGGCACGGATCTGTTCGGGGGACATGTAGGCCGGGGTACCGAAGGTGCGGCCCGCCTCCGTCATGACCGTGCGCTGGTCGCTGGTCGCTGGTCGCGCGAGCGATGCCGAAGTCCATCAGTTTGATCTCGCCGTCCGCGGTGACCATCAGGTTGCCCGGCTTGATGTCCCGGTGGATCAGGCCGGTCGCGTGGACGCCGGCGAGTGCTGCCGCCGATTGCGAGAACCAGTCGGCGAGCGTCGCGCGGTCCGGCGGTTCGCCGGCGTAGACGTCGTCCAGGGTCTTGCCCTCGACCCACTCCATGGCGATGTACGACCGGACGGCGGCGCCCTTGGAAAACGTCTGAAACCACTCCTCGTCGGCCCCACGCCATCGTTCCGTGCAGGACGGCGAACGGACCGGCGAGGAACGCGGCCGTTCCAATCCCCGCCGCTCCTCCGATCACGCCGAGGTTGCCCTCGACGGGCGGGTTGCCCGGGAGCGATCTGAGGCGCGGCAAGAGCAGACGGATCGCAGCGACCGGAACGAGCACCAGCGCGACGCCGACGAGCGGCGGCCACCACAGGGAGCCGTTCACGGGCTCCTCCGGAATGGGGGCGAAGGACGTGAGCAATGGCGCGAGCGCGATGGCGAGCACTCGGGCCAGCAGGAAGCCGCTGGCGACGAGAATGAATCCCGACGGTCCAACCCATCCGCCGCGGAGCGGCCGGCGCAACAGCAGACCGGTTAGCACGGCAAGGGCGAGGAACGCGGCGTGAGCCAACTCGACGTGCGTGCCGGGCGCCCTGCGGTCGAGGGTGATCGCCTTTGCGCCGATGCTGCGGGCGAAGTCGGGCCTGCCCTCTTGATAAAGACGCCCCGTCACCCGGTAAAACGAGAGTTGCTCCGGCTCAAACCCGGTTTCCTTGCGCACTGTGACGACGAGGAGGTTGCGCACGTTCAACCGACGCATCAGTGCGGCCGGATCCCGAAGGCCGGCGACCTCCGCGGGTGCGTGGACGACGAACCGCGGGCGCGAGGCGAGTTCGTACAAGACCTCGTGCAGGATGGCCGTGTTGTCCTCCGGCTCGACGCGGAGCACGACATGAAGCTGCGGGTGCGCCTTCCACTCCGCGACGATCTTGTCGTAGAGTTTTCCTGCCGCGGTCGTGGACGCGATGACGTCGGCCGGCTGCACCAACTCGTAGAGCCCCGGCGGCCCCACGGTACCCGTGATCGCCGGCCCGAGCACCCGGACCAGTGGAAACACGCCGTAGAACCGGCTGAGGGCGATGTCGAGTTGCTGGGTGATATCGTCGCGGAGCTGCGCGACCCTGGCGCCTTTGGTCGTTTTCGCGGCCTGTTCGACAAGTTCGAGAGCGAGGCGGAAGGCCCGCGCGTTGCCGTGATCCGCCAGTCCGCGCCAGTAGAGGGCCTGCGCTTGACGCAGCAGAAGGGGGTCGGGGGGCGCGGACTTGTCCTCGGCACGGGCCGCGGCAGCGAGGGCCAGGATCAGACAGAGGTATGCAGGGCCGGAACGCGTCAAGGCGCGTGATTCTAGCGATTTGGGCCCGGTCGTGGGGGGCCGGTTTCGGGTGTACCGGTCCGGGCCGCGATTCCTCGGTTGTACGGGATACTGATGGACATGCGCCACTTGAGGGTTCTCCCATGCGGGTCGGTTTCGGCTATGACCTGCACCGTCTGCCGCCGCCCGGCGCGCCGGACGTAGACGCGGATTCCCCGCTCCTGCTCGGAGGCATCGCCGTCCTTGGCTATCCCCGTCTGATCGGACACAGCGACGCCGATGTCTTGTTGCATGCGATCACCGACGCCCTCTTGGGCGCGGTCGCGGCGGGTGACATCGGCGAGCACTTTCCCGACACCGACCCGCAGTGGATCGACGCGGACTCCGGGGCGTTCTTGACGGCTGCGGGAACGGAAGTCGCGCGGCGCGGCTTTCGGATCGCCAACGTCGATGCGACCGTGATCGCCGAGCGGCCGAAGCTGTCGCCCTACCGGATGGCGATGCAGGCGCGCATCGAGGAACTGCTCGGGCTCGAACCGGGGCGGGCGTCGGTCAAGTTCACGACCAACGAAGGCGTGGGGCCGGTGGGGCGCGGGGAGGCGATCGCAGCGCATGCGGTCGCGCTGGTTGTTGCGGAGAACGAATCGTGAGAATCCACAATACGCTGACGGGCCACGTCGAGGAGTTCAAGCCGCAGCGCGAGGGCCAGGTCGCGATGTACAACTGCGGCCCGACGGTCTACAAGCGCCAGCACATCGGCAACTACCGCGCCTTCCTGATGGCAGACCTCTTGCGGCGCGCGCTGACGTACCTCGGCTACGAGGTCACGCAGATCATGAACATCACCGATGTCGGGCACCTGACCGAGGACGACGTTGCCGACGCGCAGGGCGAGGACAAGCTCCAAAAGGAAGCGGCGCGGCGCAACGTCGATCCGTGGGAAATTGCGCGCGAGCAGGAGCGCTACTTCATGGAGGACCTCGCGGTGCTCCGCGTGCCGCCGGCGCACGGGTATCCGCGCGCGACCGACCACGTCGCCGAGATGATCGAGATGATCGGGCAGCTCATCGAGAAGGGCCACGCGTACGAGGTCGACGGCAACGTGTACTTCTCGATTGATTCGTTCCCCGCGTATGGGCGCCTGTCCGGCAACACGATGGACAAGCTCAACGCGGGCGCGGGCGGCCGCGTCGAGGAGCGTACGGACAAAAAGAGCCCGCACGACTTCGCGCTCTGGAAACGCGACGAAAAGCACCTGATGCAGTGGGACAGCCCGTGGGGCAAGGGCTATCCGGGCTGGCACATCGAGTGCTCCGCGATGGCCAAAAAGTACCTGGGCGAGACCCTGGACATCCACACGGGCGGCCCGGACAACAAGTTCCCGCACCACGAGTGCGAGATCGCGCAGACCGAGTCGATTACGGGCCGGCCGTTCGTGCGCTACTGGGTGCACTGCGGCTGGCTGGAGATCGGCGGCGGCAAGATGAGCAAGAGCAAGGGCGAACTCTACACCATCCCGGAGCTCACGGAGATGGGTTACGAGGGTGCGGACATCCGTCTGTTCCTGTTGCGCAGCCACTATCGCGCGCCGCTGCCGTTCGACCTGGAATTGCTGGACGAAGCCAAGACGGTGCGCGCCCGCCTGGACAACTTCGTCTACCACGAGATGACGGAGCGTCCGGACGGAACCGCGAATCCCGATCTCCCGAAGCTGCTGGCCGACACGCGCCGGCGTTTCAAGGAGGCGTTGGAGGACGACCTGAACACGTCGGCAGCGCTCGCGGCGCTGTTTGAACTGATGCACGCCGTCAACAAGGCTCAGCCGGGCCGAGAGGACGCGGAAAGAGTCGTAGCGCTGGTTCGCGAATTCGACGAGGTCTTCGACGTCTTGAGCCCGCCGCCGCAACAAGACCTCGATGCGGAAATCCAGTCACTGATCGAAGAGCGCGACACCGCGAGAGCAGAGCGCAACTTCGCCCGCGCCGACGAAATCCGTGACGAGCTGGCCGCGCGCGGGATTGAGCTGATTGACACCGACGGCGGCACTCGCTGGAAGAAATCGTGAAGTAGTAGCAGGGGCCCCGGAGGCGAGAGAACGGAGGTGGCCGTCAGCGAGGCAACAAGATCCTCGACATGGGCGTCATCGCGCGCGAGGCCCGCGGCGGGGAGAGCCGCCCGCCCGCAGGACCTCAACGGCGTGAGCCGTTGAGGCAAGACACTGCGCCCGTCCGCCCCCGATTCATTTTCACCGGTTCGCGGTTCCCCCGCGAACCGGGTAGGCCCCCCGCACGCGAGGCTCTCAACGGCGTCAGCCGTTGAAGCCAAAAGACACTGCGCCCCGTCCGCCCCCGATTCATTTTCACCGCTTCGCGGTTCCCCCGCTATCCGGACAGCCTTTCCTCTTTCCGGTAGCCTCTTGCCCACATGACGATCCTGCGGTTCGGGCCGTTTCTGCTCGATGTGGCCGACGCCAGCGTGCGGCGGGGGGACGACATCTTGAAGCTCACGCCCAAGGCGTTTGCGGTTCTGGAACTGCTTGCCGGGCGGCCGAATCAGCTCGTGACCAAAAAGGAGTTGCTCGATTCGGTTTGGGCGGACGTGATTGTCGGGGACGCGGTCATCAAGGTGACCGTGCGCGAGATTCGCAAGGCGCTGGACGACGATCCTCGGGATCCGCGCTTCATTCAGACGGTGCATCGGAGGGGCTATCGGTTTGTGGGCGACGTCGTGCGCGAGACGGCGTCGGCGTTCGGTTCCGGGGCGCCGCCCCCGCGCTCCCCTATTGCCCCCGTCCCGGATCTGGTCGCTCGTGAAGATGCCACGTCGCAGTTGGACGGTTGGCTCGACGATGCGCGTGGCGGACAGCGGCGCATGGTCTTTGTTACGGGCGAGCCCGGCATCGGCAAGACGAGTCTGGTCGAGGCGTTTGCGGCTCGTGCGGCGGCGACGCCCGCGGTGTGGATTGCGCGCGGGCAATGCATCGAGCACTACGGCTCGGGCGAGGCGTATCTTCCCGTGCTCGACGCGCTCGGTCGGTTGTGCCGTTGCGACGGGGCCGACGCGTTTGTCGAGTTGCTCGCCCGCTACGCGCCGACGTGGATCGCGCAGATGCCGGCACTCGCGGGGCAGGTCGATGTCGAGCAGCTCGAGGTGCTCGGGGCGACGCACGAACGCATGCTGCGCGAGATGGCCGAGGCGCTCGAGGTCTTTTTGGACGGGGCGACGCTGCTGCTCGTCCTCGAAGATCTGCACTGGGCCGACTTCTCGACGCTCGATCTCATCTCGCTGCTCGCGCGCCGTCCCGGTTCTGCGCGGCTCATGGTCGTCGGGACGTACCGCCCGGTCGATCTCGTGATCTCGGGGCACCCGTTGCGCGGGCTCGTCCGCGACCTTTCGTCGCACCGCGTGTGCGAGGATCTTCCGCTGCGGTCGTTTGACGAGGCCGGCGTGGGCGAGTACCTCGGGCGCCGCTTTCCGGAGCGTGCGTTCGACGCGGGCGTGACGCGGCGCATCCACGAACAGACCGGCGGCAACCCGCTGTTTGTGAGCCACGTCGCCGACCACTTCGAGTCGCAGGACGGCGGCGGGCTCGACGACACGGTCGTGCCGGAGGGCATCCGGCAGGTTATGGAGCGCCGCTTCGAGTCGCTTGCGGAGCCCGAGCGCAAGTTGCTCGAGGCCGGCAGCGTCGCGGGCCACGAGTTCGACGCCGCTGCCCTTGTGGGCGCGCTCCGCAGCGGCGGCGACAAGGATGCGACGCTCGACGCGGTGGAGGAGCGCGGCGACGCGCTTGCCGCGCGCGGTGATTTCCTGCGGTCGGTGGAGGCCCCGCCCTGGCCCGACGGAACCGTCTCCGCGCGCTACATGTTTCGCCACGCACTGGTGCAAAACATCGTCTACGACCAGGTCTCACCGTCACGGCGGGCGCGTTTGCACCGTTGGGTGGGGGAGGCGCTGGAGGGGGGCTACGGCGACGCCGACGGACAAGCTGCCGCTCTCGCACTGCACTTTGAACACGCGCACCAGCCCGACAAGGCCATCCACTACCTGCAGCGGGCCGCGGCCAACGCCCGCCGGCGCCACGCGAACCGCGAAGCGCTGGGCCACCTCGTGCGTGCGACCGAACTTGTCGGCCAGGTGCGCGGCAGCGAGCGGCTCGGACTCCTGCTCGATGTGTTGGAGGGACGTGGCCTGATCAAGCGCGCGATGGGCGACATGAGCGGCGCCGCGGACGAATTCGACGCGCTTGTCCAGACCGCGCGTGAGGCCGGCAACACCGAACGCGAGGTCGAAGCGCTGCTGCTGCTCGGCAGCGTGCTCTTCTGGGTCGGCCGCGAACGCTGCCTGGCGACGGTCGACGAGGCGCTCGCCCGCAGCCGGGAAATCGACAACGAGCTCCTGCGCGCCCACGCTGCCGGCTGGTGCGCGCACTGGAACCTGAACCTGCGCGGCTGGTCCGACGACGACGCGGCCGCTTGCCTGCACGCCGTCGAAAGCGCGCGTCGTCACGGCGACCGGCGCCTGCTCTGCCTGCACGTGGTCCGTTCGGTCTACCTGCACATGTTGCGGTCGGACTACGACGTCGCCGACCGCGCCGCGCAAGAGGGCGCCGCACTCGCGCTCGAACTGGCCGACGCGTTCGACTACCTGCTCGTGCATTTCTTTCGCGCGTGGACGCTGCTGCACGCGGGCCGCTGGGACGAACTCCTGCGCGTGCTCGACCACGGCGAGGAAATCGCGCGCAAGAACGGCCACGAGCTGTGGGAAATCCTGTTCGGCCTCGTGCGCGGCCAGCTCTGCGACCAGTGCTTCGCCTACGAGGAGGCCACCGCGCTCGCGGAACCGGCGCTCACGCGCGCGAGCGAGTTCCCCAGCGAAACCGGCCAGCTCCGCTACCACGGCTCGATCGTGCGCGGCCTCGCCGAGCTGTGCCGCAACAAACCGGGCAACGCGCGCAAGTGGCTCGACCCGCTCGAAGGCGAGACCGAACACGTCGACTGGATGCTCCACCTGCCGTGGCTGTGGGGCCGCGCCGCCTCGCGCACCAAGGCCAAGTCCCCGGCCCAAAGCATCGCCGTCGTGCAGCTACTGTTGAAGACCGCCCGTGGACCCGGGGAACGAACCTATCTGGCTCTGGGGCACCGCGTCGCGGCCGAGGCGCACCTGCACGCGGGCGAGTTGGATAGAGCAAGCGCGGAGTTGGAAAAGGCCCGCGCGGTGTTGAAGCAGGGAGCCGCGCCGTTGGCGGAGTGGCGCGTCGAGGTGACGGCGGGGCGGCTGAAAAGGGCACAGCAAACGGACGGCGATGCCTGCTGGCGGGCTGCGGAAGAATGCCTGGAGATCCTGGCCGAGACACTCGGGGAGGCGCCGGACCTCCAGGCGACGATTCGAAAATACCGGGACCGGCTGAGAGCCTGAGCCATGAGTACCGCTCTGTTTACAACGCAGACGGACCCGGATTGAGGAGGATGCCCCAGCCGGGGCGGCAAGTCATAAGCGAACGGTTAGATTCCGGCGGCGACGATCTAACCGAACGCTAACCGCGTTCGTCGTGACACCGCGGGCGGTTCAGCGTGCAATGGGCCGCATGAGTACTGCACAGCGAGCCCTTTTCGTTCTTCTCGGCTGCGTGCTCGCCGCATTGCCCCTGGGCTGCGGCAGCGGCGGCGGCAACGGCGCGGCCGGCGGCGGCGGCGTCCTGAATCCCGGCAACGGCGCCATCGCGGTGACCGGTGTGGCCTTCAAGGGAGAGGTGACCGGCACCATCACCGCGTTCACCATCGATCCGAAAACCGGCGCCAAGGTCGCGCAGGTCGCGCAGGCGCAGACCGCAGCCGGTGGCGCGTTCGCGCTGTCGTTCGCCGGCGTCGCGGGGCCGGTGCTTCTTGAGGCGACCGGGACGCACCGCGACGAGGTCACCGGCCAGGATCTTCCGATTCCGGCGGAACGCCCTCTCGTGGCCCTGTTCACAGCCGTCCTTGGCGACAACTCCGTGTCGCTCTCCGGCCTGACTTCGATCCACGCTGCGGCGGCGCTCTCGTCTGCGACGTCGGTCGAGACCGATGTCGCGCAGGCGATTGGCAATGCGGCGATCGCGCTGCAGGAGTTTTACGGGATCGGTGACCTCTTTGCCGCGCCCGCGGTCGGCAACGCGCCGGACGACGGGACGAAGCTGCTCGTGCTGAACGGCGGGTTTTCGCAACTCGGCGCCGATGCCGGGGTCGATCCTCTGGCAATCCTGCAGGCGCTGGCGCGCGATTTCGGCGAGGATCGCAACTTCAACGGGCGCGACCGCGGCGAGATCGTGTTCGCCGACGGCCAACCGCTGGATGCGAACGCGGGCACGACGGGTCTGGTCGATGCTGCGCAGCGCGCTTCCGGTCAGCTTGCGGGATCCGGCGTGATCCAGGACGCGATCGACGCGATCGCCGGACTGTTCAGCTCGGAGCCGGAGCGCCAGCCGCGGCGGCGGCCGAGCGTCGCCTCGACCATGAACAACTGTGGACCGCTGTCGGGCGGTACCGTGTTCGACATCTTCGGCAACTTCGACGGCGAGTTCTTTGACGTCACCGTCGATGGTCGTCCCGTACTCGTCGCAAACCTGTCCGCCATCAACCGTCCGGACGGCACGCGGATCGGCATTCGCATCCAGATGCCGCCGGCCACCTCGCCCGGGCTCGTCAACGTCGTGATCGCCAACAGCGACGGACAGTTCGCGTTCGTGCCCGGCGGATTCCGCTACAAGGCGGCCGGCGAGGGCGCGCCGTCTGTCGATCGCAGCCGTGGGCCGAACCTGGTCTCGAAGGCCGGCGGCACGCCCGTCCGGATGAAGGGCGAGAACCTCGAGAACGCGGACTTCGTTCCCGCGGACGACGACACGGTCATCGATACGGACTTCCAGTCGGGTTCGAAGGCGCAACTTCCCTTCCCGGCGCAGGGTACGGGCTCGACTCTGCGTTCGCTCAACGTCAACAACCGGGAAGGATCGGATTTCGTCGAGGGGGTCTACGCCGACGAGCCCGAGAACCAGAGCGCGTTTCAGCAGAAGGTGGCGGAACTCGAGGGTACGTGGTGTTTCTTCGTGGCCCTGCGCCTCGGCGACGACGACGCCAATCTGCGCTTTGAGTTCGAGTTCAACGACGACGGCACCGGGACCAGCCGGCAGGTGTTTCCGAACGGTACCCTGGGCGATCCGACCATCATCGAGGTCGAGCCTGGCGCGGGGGAGAGCCTGGGGATTCCGATCGATCTCGGCATCCTGGGCGAGCCGTTCGTCGAAGGCTCGGTCGCCAACGACGGCAAGCTGTTTCTTGCGGCGGAGCGGGGGGCGGTCGTGATCGGCCTGCGCAAGCCGAAGAACTTCGTCGCCGAAAATATCCGCGACGAATACAACGCGGTCGCCGCGGTCGAGACCCCGAACACGACCTCGATCTTCAACGGCTCGTTCAGCTTTTCGGAGGATCGCTCGTCCACGACCGCTTCCGTGAAGCGTACCCTGACCGGGACCGGCCTCGAAACCGTCGTTCCCGCCGCCAGCGGCAAGGCCGACGTGACCTACAACGACGACGGCTCCGGCCGGTTGTCGGTCCCGGGCATGGAAGACCTCACGTACCGGTTCCAGTTCTGTGAGGGCGGGGACTGCTTTGTCGCGTGGTTCTGCTATGAGGATCCCGAGTGTCCGTTCCAGGGTGTCACGCTCGGTTTCGGCAAGCCCGACGATCTCGAGACCAGCGACCTCGGCGGCAACTGGGCGGGCATCTGCACGACGTGGACGTCGGGCGGCGGCTGGTCCGCGGGCCCGAGTTACGGCGTCGGCACGCTGAACAGCGTCGAGGGCAAGAGCGCTTCGACGACTTTTTCCGAGTTCGGCGAGAAGATCGACGAGATCAGCGGCTCCCCGCCGCTGTCCACCTGGTTCCGCACGAAAGGCCGGGAGCTGTCGCTCTCTCCCTGCGGCCGGATCAGTCTCGAAGAGGAGGACGAGGAGGGGGAGTTCGCCGGCTACCGCAGCACCGGTATCGCGAGCGAGGACGGCGATACGGCGGTCGAGGTCTTCGGCATCGTAGGTCCGCAGATTCTGTTCGGCAACAACCAGGCGCCGTTCGGCATTTCGATCCGCACGCGGGTCCCGGAGTTCCAGTCGGCCGAGACCTTCACCGGAGACATGAACGAGATCGAGTTCGCCATCGACAACGGCTTCGGTGCGGACGCGAGTGATCTCACGCTGCGCACGCGCACGGTCCGGCAGCGCACCCTGAGCACCTCGATCCGCCGGCTGCGGACGATGGGCTTTTTCTCCGAAACCATCGATCCGGTGGTCAAGACCGTGCAGCGCCTCGACAACGGTGCGCCCACGGTCACGTCGCTGGCCCAGATCGACAACTTCGACGAGGTCTACACGGTCGTCGGTGACCACATGTTCGTCTTCCCGGTGGTCGGCCGGCCCGGCCAGAACATCGAGGGACAGCCGCCGGTGATCGCCCAGGGCCGCATCGCCGCCAACGGCAACTTTGCGGTGCTCCAGGCGCCGCACGAGCGCCACGGCGTGATGTTCCGGATCCTCGCGAAGAAGACGACGACAGCGCCCGATCTTGCGGGCATGACCTACCACATCGGCTGCATCGGCGTGGTATTCGACGACGAGGACGACAGCGACAGGCTGCGCTACAGCCGCGGCACGATCACCTTCAACGCCGATGGCACCTTCGACGCGACGATCGTCGAGGCGGACGAGGATCCCGAGGGGGGTATCACGACGTTCCAGCAGGTGAACGTGTCCGGCGCGTTCACTGTGGAGGACGACGGCCGCATCACGATCACACCGGACGACGGCAGCCCGCTCAAGGGCATGGTCACGCGCGGCGGCAACGCGTTCTTTTTGGTCAACGCGGACGGCTCCACAACGGACAGCGAGTTCTGCATCGCGGTCAAGCAGGCGACGCAGGTTCCGGCCTTCCAGCGCACGGTGCTGCGCCGGATGACGCTCACGGCGAGCGCCGGATTCGGCGGAGGAAGCCTGTTCATTCAAGGCGGTCGCGCGGACCTGATCCGCAACGGCACGGACTACCGGGTCCAGCAGTTCGACCACGTCTCGTCGGCCGGTGCATCGGCGGGCCGCTCGGAACGCTTTTTCTTCGGCGCAACCTCGGTGCTCGGCGCCGACGGCAAGTTCGACATGACCATCGGTTTCAGCGAGTCACGCGGCTGCCTGTCGGAGGACGGAGTGATCGGTTTTCTGATGCAGAGAACCGACCTCCCGGGCTCGAACTCGATCCAGGTGCTGGTCGGCCGCTGACTCGGCGGCGCGACGGGCGCGTGTAGGGACTACCGCGGGTCGGTTACGCGGCCCAGGAAGAGGAGCGCGCCTGTTTCGCGGTCGCGAATGGAGTATAGGAACGGGCGGTTGGCTTTCAGGGTGACGGGGCTTCTCGGCTTGCCCTTGCGGCCCATCACGACCGCGGTGGCGGCGGCGGCTTCCGTGCCTGCTTCATCGACCGCGACGAAGGCCTTGTGTTCGACCGCGGAGATGAACAGGTCCTGCTTGCCGTTCATGCCGGAGAAGTCCGCGCCCCCGCCGAACGCGGTCTTCATGCCGAGGTCCTTGAGGTTTTCGGCCAGGCTGAAGGCCGACGTCGTTTTCCACTTCGGGAGCGCGATCGACACCGGCTTGTAGCGCATGCCCTTGACGAGTGTGGCGAGACTCTTCGCGGTCGTCGCGCGTTCGATGGCGGCGAGGCCGTCCACGGCGCGCGGCACGAGCAGCAGCATCGTGAAACGGTTGCCGCCATAGGGGACTTCGACCGCTTGGAGGACCTCGGTTTCGGCGTAGCGCATCGCGCCGGTCCGGTGCATCGTCGGAACCTGCACAGGCTTGCCGTCGCCGAAGTAAAACGGCTTCGGCGTGGTCCAGCGTTCCGAGAACGGTGTGGTCCATTGCGCCTTGAAGGTGAGCGCGTTGACCAGGACGAGCGCGGTGTTGCGGTTCAGGACGTCGGGTTTCAGGAGCTCTTCGATTCTCTCGTTCGTGCGCCCGTGGACCCAGCCGTTGATCGTGTTGCGGGCGGCCTCGGTCGCGCCGGCGAAGTCGACGAGCTGGAGCGGCGCGCCGTAGGCGGTCTTCATCGTGCCCAGAAACGACGGCAGGAACTTCTCGCCGCGTTGGCCGAATAGCGAGTTGGCGATCGTGATCTCGGTCTTCGGAGGTGCCGGGAGCGTGAGTCCGCGGCCCCTGCCGGCGGGCGGCTTCTTGAGCAGCGACGCGTGCAGCAGCCGCGTCATCATCGCGACCCGTTCGGCGCTGTCGGGAAGCGCGAGGACCTGCCTCATCTCGGCGGCGGTCACGCCTCGCGCCCCCGCGTAGGTCATGCACAGCGCGGTGTGGATGCTGGTCGGCGAGAAGGCGAGGTTGCCGTCCCGCTTGGCCGCGAGTTCGCGGTACAGCCGCAGCGCGAAGTCATTGCCGGCACCGGCGGCTTCCGCGGGCGCGACCGGTTCGGTGGCGGCAGTAAGGGAGGCGGTCAGGAGAAGCGCGAGAATCTTCCGCATGCCGCCTTCGACGAAACCGGGCAGGCGAGGTTCACGGAATCCGAATCGAAACGACTTTTCTTTCGTTCTCCCCGAGCGTGACCTCGGTCGAGAAGAGAATCCGGTCCTCGCCGATCTTGGCCGTCCCCTCGATGCGAAAGCGACCCGGGCCAAGCCCGACGATGTCGGGCCGGTATCGGGGCTTGCGCGTGTACCGGGGCCGCCCCAGAAACGTCGCCACAAAACAAATGTCGGCGTGAGGGTGACGTAGTACACGGACGGCGATACTTCCGCCCCGCACGAAACGCACCGTGCCGAGATCGTGCAGTCCCGGTTCTTCCGGCAGGTCCCCCAGCAGCCGCGGAGCCAGGCCCGGAAGGTCGATCCACAACTTGCGGCGAGAGGGCACGCGGACGGTCATCACGTTGCGGTACTCGGTCCACTCGAACGGCCAAGACGCAAAAACATCGCCGTCTTTGACCAACACCATGATTTCATCCGCCTGTTTCGGGGAACGGCCATGCCCCGTCGTCAGGTAGACGCGGCGGGGCGGCGGCGGTGGTTGAGCCGAAAAGCGGATGCGCGGTGCGTCTGGAAGGGTCAAGACCACGTCGCGTGCCGGCGGTGTCACTTGAGCCGGGGCACCTGCCCCCAGGATTGGATGAAACGCACGCAGTGTCCTGCGTTGAGCGCCGACAACGTCGAATTCGAACGAGGACTCCCACAGCCTGCGTCCTCGTCTCTGGTGCGGGTCTTGGTCGATCTTGTGGGCGCTGCCCGCAACAAGAACCCGCAAGCCCTCCGGATCCAGGCGTACGCCTTCGGGCAACTCGAGTCGGCCGGAGATTCGGTAGGTCGGTCCGACCGACAGGCGCATCATCGGCGCGGTTTCGCCCGGGGCGAGATTGACCGTGTTGCTGAACGATCCGGTGTCGGTATGAACGAGACGGTATCGTCCCGCCCGGACGTGGGGCACGCGTAGTGGCTCGTGCCGGTCGGGGCGGTGGAGTGCGAACGTGATGAGGGCGTCGCTCCAACGGTGCCGGGCTTCGTCCCATCGTTGAATCTGGATGTCGCGGCGCGAGTAGTACTCGCCCGGCGGTGAATTCTCGATGCGCGCGACGAGCGTGCCGAGTTTCGACAGCCGGATGGCAAAGCGAGGAGGAGTGTCCGCGGTCCACGGTTCCTCAAAGTCGCCGCCCCGGAACCCTCGGGCGCTCAGGCTGCCGCTCAGCCACTTGCGGTTGTCCAGGTACTCGGCGCGCACGCGCCCCAGCGCGGGATCCTCGTACACGATTCGTGCCCTGCGCCGATTGACGGAGATGCGGAAGTCCGGCGGCAGTCCCGGCTTGCCGTTGATCGTCGTGTCGAGCGTGAACGTGCGCATGCGGGGCAAGGTGTATTCGCCTGTGCCGGGATCGCCCGTCGCGAAATCAACGGTCCCGACATTCACAGCGCCACGCGTGTCCGGGTCAAGCCGGACGGCGATCGTGCGTTTCTGCGAGTAGATGCCGGTCCAGCGCGCTTCACCCTTCCCGTCGGTCTGCCTTCGTCCGTCACCCCACGAGGCTCCGTCACCTTCCAACTCGATCCAGAGGCCGCCGGCGGGCGTGCCGTCCGGCTATTTCAGTTTCACCACGAGCAAGCGTGGTCGCCGAAACGACGCCGGCTGGGTCACGTCGGTGATGTCGATCCGCTTGTGCCCGAGGTAGGCGATCGAACCGTCGGGGGCGAACGCGAACCACGGACGGTCGCTGGGATGTTCAAACACCAGGAGGCTGCTCTTGATGACGCCTGAGACCTCCGGGTAGCTCAGCCGGATCGGCGTGCCCTCGGGCGGTGCCGGGAGTTCACCGTCGATGATCGGCCAATGCACGGTGACCCGTTTGGGCAGCACGAGTTCGAGTTCGTCCCGGACCCAGACCGATCCTACGTAGTCCGGCGACGAGGCGTAGTCCTCGTGCTCCGCGCGCATGCGAATGCGTTCTTTCGCAATACCCGCGACCGTGGTCCAGCCGTCCGCGTTGGTGGGGGCGACGCGAAGCGGTGGCCAATACGGACGGCGATAGCCGTTGTCCAGGATCGTGACGCGGGCGCCCGCGACCGGTTTCTTGTCGTTGCCGTCCAGCACTCGGACACGCATCGTGCGGGCGGGCTTGAGCGTGAGCGTGATGTCTTTGTCGCGCTCTCGGACGGTTCTCTTTGCGCGCCCCGAACCCGGGTGCCAGGCCATGACGACGAACTCCGGGGCGTCGAAGTCAAGGACGGCGATGCCTTGGGCGTCGGTGCGGAGGCGTCGAACGAGATCGTCCGGGCCCCAAGTGAAACGGACGGCGATGTGTGCTCCCGGAACCGGGCGCTTGTCCTGCAGCACGCGGATTCGTCGCGACACGGCGCTGCGGACGACCAGGCGACCCAGATCGACGCGCCGCGCCTGCGGTCGCACAGTCACGACCCGGTCCAGCGCCAAGCCCTCCGGCGCGCGCACGGCGAGGTGGCCGTGAACATCGCCGTCCGTTTGCTGCCGTACGAATCGGAACCGTCCGTTGTCACCGGTGACGGCCGACATGGCGCGCAGCTTGACCTGCGCGTCGGCGATGGGTTGGCGCGTGCTCGTGACGATGATCCCGGTGATCTCGACGTGGTCTGTCGGGACCGGATGCCGCCGTGGTGGCGCCGGCGCGTGCGTTTTTTTTGGTGCGATCGTGGTCTCGGCCTGCCGTGTGGCGTCGCTGCGATCGAGATGGGTGTTGCGCAGTGCCCACACCGCGAGCGCGAGCACGGCGGCGGCCGCGATGGCAACGAGAAGCCTCACGCGCACAGGCTATCCGCTGGGCGCGGACTACGCGGGCGGGCCTTCGGATACGCCGGGGACCATGCCGCTCGCCATTTCCTGATCGACCAGCAGCAGGCCGGGGCCGGTCTCGCCCGCCAGCTTCAGGCGGCCGATGACCGCGCGGGCCATGTTCTCTTCCTCGACCTGCTCGTTGACGAACCACTCGAGCATGATGCGCGCCGGCTGGTCGTCCTGCTTCTCCGCGAGTTTGTAGAGGCCGTGGATCGATGCCGAGACCTTGCGTTCGGCCGTGAGGACCTCCTGAAAGACCTCGAGCACCGAGGCGTAGTCGCCCCGCGGCCTGCAGATGGCGGGCAGGACCGGCTCGAGATCGCGCTCGAGCAGGTAGTCCACGATCCGGTTTGCGTGCGCGAGTTCCTCCGCGGCCTGCGCCTTCATGAATGTCGCGAAGCCGGGCAGGTCGTGGCGCTCCAGCCATACCGCCATCGCGGAGTAGTCGTGCCAGGCGGCGTATTCGAGGGACAGATGGTCGTTGAGGGCGGCGGTCATCTCGCTCATGGCCCGCGATTGTAGGCACTCGGTCGATCGACTGAAACGTTCCGGTGCACCCTAAATGGGCCGTTGCCCGCGCCGACCCCGGCGGTAGACGCCGCGCGGCGGAGACAAAAAAAAAGACGGGGCGGCCTTGGCCGCCCCATCCCAGGGGTTGTTCCACCTCAGGTCCCTATCCTGAATGAATCGATCTTGATGGACCGGACCTAGGCAGCGGCCTTGCGGCGGCGGCGACGCCAGACGGCGAGACCGGCAATGCCAGCGACCATCAGCATCGTGCCCGGCTCCGGGTTCGGCTGCGCCTGGAAGTTGGCGCGGGTCGGCCCGAAGTTGTTGTTGGCGCCCAGGGGGTCGAAGCCCGGGGTGGCGAGACGGAAGACGAGACCGGTGCGGTCCGCCTCCGACGCGAACGCCGTGACGTCGATGACCGGACCCGGCGCATGGCCGGAGAAGATCAGGTTGCCGTCAACGAACAGGTCGAACTCGTCGTTGCCGTCGTACCAGTTGAGCTTCAAGCTCTCGATGATCGCTTCCTTTTCGAAGTTGAACTCGATGAATTCAGGGCCGAAGCGGTCGTCGATCTGCTTGTCGAACTCACCGCCGACAACGCCGACGCCGTTGACGTTCGTCTTGACTGGGCCGGAGCCCGTGATTGTCATCGGAGCGCCGTTGCTCCGATAGAACAGGCTTGTCGGCGTGGTCACGATCGGAGCGTCGAGGTCGTATTCCGCGTCTACATAAAAGACGGGATCCGCCATCACGGCTCCACCGACCAGCGCCACACAAGCGAGGGTGCGAAACAGGGTGTTCATGGTGTGTATTCTCGATGTCCTTCCCGGGCAACATTGCCCTTCGTTGATGAGCCCCATCGCAAGGGCCAGACCACTTGAGCCTCGTCCCGGGCTGGTTGTCCCGAACAGGGACGGGAGCTGCCCGGGATCGGCCGTTGACGGCCGGGCCGTCGGCCTGTTGCAATGGCGCCCGGAGGATCGCCCCCATGTATCGCCAACTGTTCGCGTTGCTCGCTGCCGCCGCACTTTCCGGCGCGGTGTCTGCTCAAGACGCCCCGATTCCCAGACAATCGCCGAAACCGAGCGTTCCGGCCCCGAAAACCGCGCCTGCGCGGCCGTCTCAAGCGGGGAAGCTGGCCAAAAAAAAACCGGTGTCCGGAGGAGTCTTGCCCAAGGGCTGGGACGGCGCCCTGCGCTGGCGTTCCATCGGTCCGGCGAACATGGGCGGGCGCATCACAGCGATTGCGGTGCATCCGACGGACTCCTCGACGTGGTGGGCCGGGACGGCCGCGGGCGGATTGTTGAAGACCGTGAACGACGGCGCGTCGTTTGTCCATCAGTTCGAACGTGAGGCGTCCGGATCGATCGGCGACATCGCCGTGGCGCCGTCCAACCCCGACATTGTCTGGGTCGGGACCGGCGAGGCCAATCCGCGCAACTCGGTCAGTTGGGGCCGTGGCGTGTATCGCTCCGATGATGGCGGCAAGACGTTCGTCTCGATGGGCCTGAAGGGATCGTTTCAGATCGGCGCTGTTGCGATCCACCAAAACAACCCGGAGGTCGTGTTTGTCGGTGCGCTCGGGCGGTTGTGGGGTCCCAGCGACGAGCGCGGCCTTTTCAAGACCGATAACGGCGGCAAGACATGGAACAAGATTCTCTTTGTCGATGCCAAGACCGGCGTGATCGACGTTCAGTTTCATCCGTCGGACCCCGACACCTTGCTTGTCGCGACGTGGGAGCGCGAGCGCGACGGATTCGACACCAACGACCCCGCGAAGCGCCACGGTCCGGGAAGCGGCCTGTGGAAGTCGATCGACGGGGGCGAGACGTTCGTGCGCATCACGGAAGGCCTGCCGCCGGGACCGCTGGGCCGCATGGGCCTTGCGTGGTCCCGCAGTAACCCCGACATCGTGTACGCGGTCGTCGACACCAAGACGATCGGCACCGAGCCGCCCAACGCTCCGTACATGGGCATCACCGGAGCCAACGCCGACGCCGGCGCGCGCCTCACAAGTGTGGCGAAGGGTTCGGCCGCGGAACAGGCAGGACTCAAGAAAGACGATATCGTGCTTGCGATCAACGACACGACGGTCCACTCGTACAACGACCTCGTGCGGCTCGCGCGCGGATACGAGGCGGGCGGCACCGCGACGTTCGAAGTGTCGCGTGCGCGCCGGAGCGTCAAGGTCGAGCTGACGTTCGGCAAGCGGCCGAAGCCTCGAGCCGTCCCCGGCCGGCGCACGCGCAGCTACTTCGGCGGGATGCTCGGCGGCCAGCGCGCGAACCTGCAGGACCAGCAGGGCAAGAAGGGCGCGGAGTTCGGCGGTATCTACAAGTCCGACGACGCGGGCGAGACCTGGACGCGGGTGAACTCGCTCAATCCGCGTCCGATGTATTTTTCGGAAATCCGTGTTGATCCGAACGACAAGAACCGCGTCTTCGTGCTCGGGATTCGTGCGTGGCGCAGCGACGACGGCGGCAAGACGTTTACGTCGAACCTGACGGGCCGCGGCGTCCATGTGGATCATCACGCGCTGTGGATCGATCCGAACGACAGTCGTCACATGATCCTCGGCAACGACGGCGGCATCTACACGACGCGCGACGACGGTTCGGTTTGGGAGCACCTGAACCAGGTTGCGATTGGGCAGTTCTATCACGTCGCCGTGGGGCCGCGGCGCAACTATCGCGTGTACGGCGGCCTGCAGGACAACGGAAGCTGGGGCGGGCCGAGCCGCGTCGCGCACGGTCAGGGACCGACGAACGCCGACTGGTTCCGCATCGGCGGCGGCGACGGCTTTGTGTGTCGCGTCGATGCCGACGATCCCGACCAGATCTATTTCGAGAGCCAGAACGGGGGGCTCGGCCGGCGCCACCTCGAAAGCGGTGAGCGCGCGTTCGTGCGGCCGCGGCCGCCGCGCGGCCAGCAGTACCGCTTCAACTGGAACACTCCGTTCGTCTTGTCGCATCACAACGCGCGCATCTACTACGTCGCGGGCAACCGCGTGTTTCGTTCCCTCGACCGGGGCAGCGGCGTCCGCACCATTTCACCCGGGATCACGACTACGAAGCGCGGCAGCGCGACGGCACTGGCGGAATCGCCGCTCGATCCGAACGTGCTCTACGTTGGCACCGACGACGGCGCGCTGTGGATGACCAGGGACGGCGGCCACAACTGGCACGACCTGTTCAATGCACCGCCCGCGGCGGACCCTGCCGCCAAGAAGAACACACGCGGACGGGCCGGCGGCCGCGCTGCCCGCATGCGCGAGCGCCTGAAGCGGATGGACACGAACGGCGACGGCGCGTTGCAGGCGGACGAGGTACCCGAGCGGATGCGCGGCTTTTTTGCGCGCCTCGACACCGATAAGAACGGTGTCGTCGAGGCCAAGGAAATCGAGGCGATGGCGCCCGCCGCCGGCAATGCCGAGAACAAGGCCAGGGCCACTACGCCGCAGGGCCTGCCGCTCGCCAAGCTGGTTGCCGAGCGCCGCTACGTCAGCAGCATCGAGCCGTCGCGCAAGGCCGCGGGCCGCGTCTACGTTGTCCTGGACGGCCACCGTTCGAACGACGATCGCCCGCAGATCCTGGTCAGCGAGGACTTCGGCCGCACCTGGCGGTCGCTGGCCGGCGCGCTTCCGGCGAGAGCGGGGACGACCCGCGTGCTCCGCGAGGACCGCGTTCGACCGGAGCTGCTTTACCTGGGCACGGAGTTCGGCGCGTACGTCTCGCTCGATCGCGGTGCGATCTGGAGCCCCCTGGGCGATCTCCCCACCGTTCCGGTCCACGAGTTCGCCCAGCACAAATCCACCGGCGACATCGTCGCCGCGACCCATGGCCGCAGCCTGTGGGTGCTGAACGTAACCGCGCTACGCCAAGTAACCGCCGAGGCGGTCCGTGCGGACGTACATCTGTTCGAGCCCGAAACGGCGGTGATGTGGCGCTCGGAGCCGTCGCGCGGAGCCGCCCGCGGATTCTCCGGCAGCAACCCGCCCTACGGCACGACGCTGGTGTACGCCTTCAAGAAAGAAGTCGCCGCCCCGAAACTGCGCATCGAAACGCTCGACGGCAAGCTGCTCCGCGAACAGGATTTGAACGGCAAGCCGGGCGTGCACGTCGTGCAATGGAACCTGCGCCGCGACCAAACGCGTCCGGGCCGCTTCCGCCGTTTCGGGCCGCGCGTGCGCCCCGGAACGTATCGCGTAGTGTTGGTCGCCGGCGAAAAAACCAAGACCGCGACACTGCGCGTCGAGATCGACCCCGACCATCGCGACCCCGCGTGGATCGCTTTCGAGGAAGCCGAGGAAGCGCACGCCGCGCAACAGGAAAACGAAGAGGGCGAAGAGTTCGACGACGGCGACTACGACCACTAGAAACCCGCGAAGCGGGTTTCCATAGGGCTGGTGTGCCCCCTCCGGTGGCCCACCAACGAAAGCAAACGGACGGCGATGTCGTCGCGTGTGCCAAGACGCGGGAGGGGTCCGTCCAGATAGTCCCGTGCCATCGCCGCGACCCGGCCCCGACCCCGAGCCCGACTCCGCATGCGACCCGTCCCACGATCCGCAACGGCTACGTGAACGTCGTTCGTGAACGAGAACGGAGTCGGGTTCGGGGCGGGTCGTTCAACGGAAAGAAACACGGCCTCGATCCCGACGTGTGAGCGGAACATTCGTGCACTCGCTGCGTTGCTGTCGCACGACGGCTGCGGATTCTTGCCGGCAGAAAAAACACGGAGCGCCACGGGGGGCCACGGATGACAGAGAGATGAAGGGAGATGAGTCGTCACCACGATGTTCATGAGAAGGAAGGAGGGAGAGAAAGAGTAGTGACGGGGGCTTTTGTTTTGAAAAACCCCCCTCCTGGCGCCCTCCCTCTCGGTTCTGGCGGGGAAGCTGGCGCTTCGCGGGATATTCGCGCATCCTGTTGGTGGCCGCTCCCGGTCAATCAGGCAACGACCGGTCAGCGGGCTCAAACGACACTCCGAAGGAGACCAACGGACATGCGAGGACTTTTGACAACCACGGCGCTCGTGGTCTTTTTTGGGAGCGCGGCTTTCGCGCAGGGGACGCAGGACAAAAAGACCATCGCGCAAAAGATGCGCGAGAATCTGAATGTCGGCCCCGGGTTCGCCCAAAAGGACTTCATGGGCAATATGAAGAAGGGCCTGACCGAGAAGTTCGGCGACAAGCGCGGCGGGCAGCTCTTCGGCAACCTGCAGGGCAACAAGTCGAACATGGACTCGGACGACATGGTCGGCCTGATGAATGGCAAGGGCACGAAGAAGGATCTTCAGAGCCTGTTCGGCTGCAAGCGCAGCGAGACCGGTGGTGTGCGCGACACCTTGGACGGCGCGGTCGGCGAGAAGAACCGTGACATGTTTTTCGGCATGATGATCGGAGAGATGACCGGGCCCAAGAACGGCATCGACCCCGAGTCCGACGGATTCAAGCACATTTGCGAATGCCGCGACTCGATGGAAGAAGCGGACTTCGACAAGCTGCGCAAGGGCAACGTCTCGACGAAGAGCGTCAGCGAAGCGTTCGACATCAACGACAAGAAGCTGTGCAAGCTTCTGCAGCGCATCCTGAACGCGATGCGTCAGTCGGAAGCCGTGAACCATCCCATGTGCGCATCGCTGGGCATGGGCGACACGAGCCGCTTCGACCCCAAGAACATGCCGGCGCCGGCCGAAGGTATGCCCGGCACCGGCTCGGAGTTCTCCGGCGGCATGGCGGGCGGAATGCCCTTCGACATGAAGATGCCGCCGATGCCGTTCATGGGCGGCAACATGCAGGGGATGCCCGGCTGCGAGCCGCCGCCGTGCGTGCCGCCGCCGTGCGAGCCCGACCAGGGCGGAGGCGCAGGCCCGACCCCGACTCCGACGCCCACACCGACTCCGACTCCGACACCCGGCGCCGGACCGGATCGTCCGGACCCGAGCCCGAAGCCCGAGCGACCGGGCGCGCCCCCGCGCAAGAAGGACAGCGGCGACGACAACTAGACCTCGTCCTGCCAACGCAAACCACGGCGCGCCCTTCGGGGTGCGCCGTTTTTGTGTGTCGTGTGTTGTTGTGACGTGAATCGCCGTCCGTCCGCTTTCTTCCGACGATTTCCATGCGAAAAAAAGGGCGCCTTCGCGGACCCGCACGCGAAGACGATTGAACCGGGCCGGGCACAAGGGGCAGGCCGCCCCGAAGGACGCGGGCCGCCGGGGACCGGAGCGATGGGGAGCCTTGGAACCGGTGAGCGGCGCTTGGGTTTAGAGAAAGTTGCACGACGGCGATGTTTTTGGGCTGTTCCGCGTGGGGTAGCCGCGCGACGGTACACTGTCTCCGGGAGGTGCCATGTCGATTCAGGATGCCGTAGATGTTGCGGGCCTGCGGGCTGTCGGAGGCATCGTGGCCGAGATTCGGGACCGGCTGGGACGGGCTGTGGCGCCGGGCGTGACCACGGGCGAACTCGATGCCTTGGCGCAGCGACTCCTGCGACGGCGCGGCGCGCGGTCCGCTCCGCGATTGGCGTATGAGTTTCCCGGCGCCACCTGCATCAGCATCAACGACGAGTTGGCCCACGGAATTCCGTCGCCGGAGCGGGTGTTGCGGGAGGGCGATCTGGTCAACATCGACGTCTCGGCGGAACGGGACGGATACTGGGCCGACACCGGCGCCAGTTTTCCTGTCGGACGCGTCGATTCCGTGTGTGCCGCGCTGCTCCGGGCCGCGCGGGCGGCGCTGGCGGCGGCGCTGGCGGTCGTGCGCGCCGGCGCGCCGATCCACGGAGTCGGCCGCGCGGTGGAAGCCGTCGCCCGGTCCACACCGTTTTTTGTCGTTGAGAACCTGTGCGGACACGGCGTCGGCCGCTTCATTCACGAGGCGCCGTCGGTGCCGAACGTGTTCGACCGGCGCACGGTCGGGGTCTTCGAGGAAGGTCTCGTGGTGACGATCGAGCCGTTTCTCACGACCGGGGCGACGGTGGCGGTCGATTCGGAAAACGGATGGACGCTACGGACCCCGGATGGGAGCATCGGGGCGCAGTTCGAACACACGGTCCTCGTTACGGCGGACGGGCCGCTCATCCTCACGGACTCGAAGCGAGGAACATGATGGACCCGCAAGTAGTGACCCTGGAGCAAAGGAGCGCCGCCGGCATCGAGGTGCGGACGAGCAACGGCGATGAGATGGACCCGCTCCGTGCCCGGATCCCGGCGCTGTGGGGACGCTTTTTTTCGGAAGGCCTGCTGGAGAAGATTCCCGGCCGTACCGATGGCGCGGTGCCGATGGGCATTTACAGCGACTACGAGACCGACCACACCGGGCCGTACACCCTGATGGCCGGTGCCGAGGTGTGCACTGCGAGCAATGCAGCGGAGCTGCCCGAGCTGCCGGAGGGCATGACGAGCTTGACGGTTCCTGCGGGCCGGTACTTGAAGTTCCTGGCGCGCGGTCCGATGCCGCAGGCGTTGGTCGAGACGTGGATGACGATCTGGGCGTACTTCGGCGCCGAGTCCGAGCACGCCCGCGCTTTCACCACCGACTTTGAACTGCACCGCGGCCCGGACGAAGCCGAGATCTACATCTCGATTCGGTAGGTCCGGCAGGAGGCGTGCATGAGCAATGACGCGCTACCCGAAACGGCTGTTGCCGCCGTGGTCGGGCGCATCCACGAACTCTGGCAGGCGCAACGCTACGACGAGATCGGCGAGTTCCTCGACGACGCGGTGGTGATTGCGCCCCCGGGCGGCGGCCCGCGTGTTTGCGGCCGCGACGCCTACGTCCAGTCGTACCGCGACTACGACCGGGCGGTGACGACGAACGAATTCGTGGACTACCCGTTCGGCGGGCGCCGGCGCTTGGGGCGCGCGCCCTTGCGGCCCGGCCGGTAGCCTACCGTGCGGGCGCTCTTGCCGCCGCGCGCGTGCCGGCTTACACCGGCGTCGTCGGCGTGCACGTAGGTTGCATCGCCGTCCTTGGCTTGCTTCCGGCGTGCTTCCACCGCTGCCTTCGGCGGGCTTTCGGGGATCAGCGCGAGCGGCCCGCTTCCGATCAGATCCTTGCGTCCGCGGTCGAGGAGTGCTCGGCGTACCGCGAACCAGTTCTCGGGCTTGAAGTATTGGAGGAGCGCGCGTTGTACCTTGCGGTCGCGTAGTCGGACCGCGGTATCGACCGGCTTCATGGTCATCGGGTCGAGGCCGGTGTGAAACATCGTCGTGGCGACGTCCATCGGTGCCGGAATAAAGTCCTGCACCTGCCGCGGCCGGTAGCCGCGCTGTTTCAAGAACACCGCAAGTTCGATCATATCGTCGACCGTGCTGCCGGGGTGGCTCGAGATGAAGTACGGCACGACGTACTGCTCCTTGCCCGCGGCGCGGCTGGCCGCAACAAACTGCGAGGCGAACTCGTCGCACGACGCCTTGTCCGGTTTCTTCATCAGCGACAGCACGCGGTCGCTCGTGTGCTCCGGCGCGATCTTCAGATGCCCGCCGGTGTGGTGCCGCGCGATCTCCTCGACGTACTCCGGGTCGAGGTTGGCGAGATCCATGCGAATGCCGGATGCGACGAACACATGCTTCACGCCCGGCACGCGCCGCGCCTTGCGCAACAGATCGATCGTCGGCTTGTGACTCGTGCCGAGCAACGGGCACACCTTCGGGTGGATGCACGAGAGCCGCCGGCATTTGGCCTCGACGTCCGGCCGTGTACAGCGCATGTCGTACATGTTCGCCGTCGGTCCGCCGAGGTCCGAAATCGTGCCCTTGAACTCCGGGTCCGCGGCGATCCTTTCGACCTCGTTCAGGATCGACGCCTGGCTGCGGCTCTGCATGATGCGCCCCTCGTGCATGGTGATCGAGCAGAACGTGCAGCCGCCGAAACAGCCGCGCATGATCGTGACCGAGTCCTTGATCATCGTGTGGGCGGGGATGGCTGCCTTGTACGCGGGGTGGGGATGGCGCCGGAAGGGGAGGCCGAAGACGTGGTCCATCTCCTCTTGTTCGAGCGGCAGCGAGGGCGGGTTGTGAACCAGCCAGCGGTCGCCGTGGCGCTGCACCAGCCGGCTTGCGTTAAGGGGGTTGGTCTCGTGGTGGTGACGCCGCGTCATCTCGGCGAAGCGGCGCTTGTCGGCTTTGACTTCCCCGAACGACGGCAGCTCGATCGACGGCGCGGGCGGTTTCTCGGTCTTGCCGAGCAGGTAGCACGCGCCCCGCATGTCGCGCAGGTCCCGGACGTCCTCGCCCGCGTCGAGTCGCCGTGCGATTTCGACAATGGGCTTTTCGCCCATGCCGAACACCAGGAGGTCAGCCTTGCTGTTGACCAGCAGCGACGGGCGCACGGTGTCGGACCAGTAGTCGAAGTGCGCGATGCGGCGCAGCGACGCCTCGATGCCGCCGATGACAATCGGCACGCCGGAAAACGCCTCGCGGCACCGCTGGGCGTAGATCGGGACACACCGGTCCGGGCGCAGACCGATTTCGCCGCCCGGCGAGTAGGCGTCGTCGTTGCGGCGCTTCTTGTTGGCGGTGTAGTGATTGATCAGCGAGTCCATGTTCCCGCCGCTGACCGCATAGAACAGGCGCGGGCGACCCAGCTCGCGCCAGGCGTCGGCAGTGCGCCAGTCCGGCTGCGCCAGAATCGCCACCCGAAGGCCCGCGTCTTCCAGCACGCGCCCGAGAATCGCCATGGCGAAGCTCGGATGATCGACGTACGCATCCCCCGTGACCAGCACGACATCGGGCTCGCGCCAGCCGCGCACGTCCATCTCGGCGCGACTCATGGGTAAAAACAGGGAGATCGCCACGGAAAGAGTGTAGCGGGCGCGGCAGGCGTTGCCCGGTTATGCTCGCCCATTCATGTTTCGTTGCGCCGTGTTTTTCGTCGTTTTCTTCGGGTTGTTTGGGGCCGCACTCGCCGGAGAGGACGAGCCGGCCGACGAAAACCCGGTCACGTTTGCGGTAGGCGGGCGGATCGTAGGCCGCGATAACAAGCCGGCCCCCGGCCTTGCCGTGCAGGTCTGGGACGCTCTCGCCGTCCAGCGTTTTCTGGGCCAGGGAACGACCGGTCCGAAGGGGCGCTTCCTGATCGCCCTGCGCGCGGACGAACTCAAGCGGCGCGAACACCCGTGGGGCCCGCTCCTGCTCGTCGTCCGCGGCCCGGGCGTCGCCGACCGGCGCCTGCAAATCGCCCCCGGCACGCGCAAGGCGACGATCCACGTAGAACCTTCGGTGCCGCGCAAAAAGCGCATCCTCGACCACGAAGGCCAGCCGCTCCCCGCGCTCGTCGTGCGCGGCCGCGTGCCCGCCAGCAATTGGTGGGAGGAGACCACGACGACCGAAGACGGATCGTTTGAGTTCTTGCGAATGCCCGCCGGCGCCTTGACGCTTCAGGTTGTGGGGGAAGGGTTTGTCCTCGAACGGAAGTGGACGGACGGCGATCTCTTGGTCCCGGAGCTCAAGCCGGTGCGCGGGATCGTGACCGGTCCCAAGGGCCCGATCGAATGGGCGGAGATCGTGACGACAACTTCGCTCGGTCCCCGCGTTGTCGCAGTCACGGACGAACGCGGCAGGTTCGACGTGGCCGCGATCGGCGGCGAGCTCCGCGCGGTCGTGCGCGCCGAGGGCTATATCCTCGCGCCCCTGCCCACGGGCGGGCCGAAAACCGACCGACGCGTGGAACTGACGAAGGTGCCGCCGCTGCAAGGCCGTGTCGTCGACCACAAGGAGCGGCCGGTCGTGGGCTGTGCCGTCGTGCTCCGCCATGATCGTCTGGGCGCGCAGACCGCCTGGACCGACGAACGTGGGCGCTTTGAATTCCGTGCGGTGCCGTCCGGCATGGCGGCGCTGATCGTGCGCCAGCCCGGGTTCGTTCCCGTCCGGGCGCGCGTCGAGGCGGACCGGTCCGCGGACGTTGTGTTGAGCGTGGAACGCGGCGCGACCGTTGCCGTGCAGGTCTCGCGCAGCGGACGCGCCGTGGCGGCGGCTCACGTTCGCGTCGGCGCGCGCGAAGCCTGGACGGACGTGGACGGGCGCGCGCTCCTGCGCGGGGTTTCCCCGGGCGACGTGCAAGCGCTTGCGACCCTCGGCGCGACGCGGTCGATGACCCGTACGATTGTGGGCAAGGACGGCGAGACCGCCGCGCTGAGCTTTGATCTGCGTGACGCCCTGCCCTTGCGCGGAACGATCGTGAGCGATACCGGCGACCTGCTGGCCGATGTTGAGATCACCTGCGTGCGAGGGGAGGATCGCCGCACGGTCCGCAGCGATCCGCGCGGTCAGTTCGAGTTCCGCGACGTTCCGGTTGGTGTACGGGAACTGCGCGTGGCGCCCAAGGACCACCACGCTGCCGTGGTGCGTGTGTGGCCCGGTGCCACGCGCCGTCTCGTCATTCGCTCGCGCCTCGGTCGAGCGGTCCTGCGCGTGAAGACAGAGCTCGAGCCCGAACGCCGCGGAAACATCGCCGTCCGTATCCGGCGTCAGACGGCTCCCCACATCGACCGTACTGCACAGGGACCGACCGTGGTATTCACCACGTTGCCCGCCGGCACCTACGACGTCACCGCGAGTGCCGAGGGTTACCTGGAAAGTAAGCAGGCGGTCGTAGTCAAGGACGGCGATGTTCCCACAGAGCTGCGCGTCAAGCCGGCGCGCGGCGGCACGTTGCATCTTGTCGCGAGTCCCGGTGCGACGGTCATCGTGCAGCGCCTGAGTGGACGAACGCCGCCGCTGCGTTCGCTGAAGCTGCGCGACGGCACGCAGGAGCTGCACGGATTCGGCCCGGGCAAGTACCGGTTCCTGGCGCGCGCACCGGGCGAACTGATTGTGGTGCGCGCGGTCGAGGTCGGTCCGCAAACGCCGCCCACCAGCGTTGATCTGAAGGGCGGCAGGGAATCGACGCTGACGGTCACGGTTCAAAACGCGGTCGGCGATCCGGTCCCGGACGCAACACTCAGGATCGTCGGCCCAACGAACTTCAAGATGCCGGCCGGCCTCACCGGCGACACGGGCAGAAAAACGCTGACGCGCCTGATCCGCGGCCGAGTAGAAGTCTTCGCGAAAGCCGGCAACCGCGAAGGCGCGGAGGTCATCGAAATCGCCCCTGGCAAGGCCCTGACCTTGACGATTGTCGTGAAGTAGGTGCCGCGGCCTTGCGCGCCAGCGCTGGGCTGCGGAGGTGTGGAGACCCGTTGCTGCTGCGGTACTCGGTTGATCAGGATCGCACGGTCGCAGCGTGGTTGAGTATGAGAGGTGACCACGAAGTTCACGAGGTACACGAAGTATGAGGAAAGGAAGGAGGAAGAACGGCGCTGCTGCTGTCGTTGTGCGCGCGGTGAGTCGGACGAGCGCGGGCGAATCGGCGGAAGGAACAAGCATGGAGGGCCACAGAGGGCACAGAGGGCCACAGAGGATGAGTAGAACAAGGAGGTCGCCGTGCTGCATTGTGTGCCCCCGATCCCGATCCCCATCCCGGCACCGACACCGACGCGGGAGCGGAACATTCGTGCACCTGCCGTGTCCCCCTTCCGATCGCGTTTCCGTCCCACGATCCGCAACCGCGACGTAAACGTCGTTCGTGAACGAGAAGGGGCCCTACGGGCTGTGGCGGACAGGTCGGGCGGCGGCTCGGCGCGCCGTCGTTCAACGGAAAGAAAACTTCACGGAAAGAAAACACGGAGGGCTGCAGTGGGCCACGGAGGACCCCAGAGGATGAAAGAGCGATGGGATGAGTGGTCACCACGAAGTTCACGAAGGAGGAGGAGGGACTGCGCGCTTGCCGGCGTGCCACGGAGGCTGAGGACGAAGTCCGCGCGCCGACTCTACACGGCGAGGACGAGGCGGAGGCCCGTATCGACTTCGCGCATTTGCTTGGCGGGGAGGCGGCCGATTTTTCCCGAGAGGAACGCGCGATCGAGGGTCATGAGTTGGGAGACGTTCACGACCGATTCCTTGGGCAGCTTGCCTTGCCGCTTTGCAAGCCGAACGCTGCCGGGTGCGTCGGCGAGCCGCATGTCCGACGTGATCACCGCGATCACGACTGTGCCGATTCGGCTGCGGTTGAACCGGTCCGCCTGGATCACGGGAATCGGACGTCGAAGTCCGGGTTCGGAGGCGCGAGGAGCGGGCAACTCGGCCCACCAGAGCTCGCCGCGTTGCACGACCACTCCTCTACCACTCTCCCGTCGGGGGAAGAGACGATATCTGCAGGCGCAGAAGAAGCGAATCGACGCCGGTGGCGCCGTCGGGCTCCCCGTACACCTCGTTGAGCGCCTCGGTCACGAGCTGATCGCTGTGCTCGCGAAGATAGGCGCGCAACGCCCGGCGATAGAGTTCGCTTCGCGAGAGCCCGAGCCACTGCGCGGTCTGCTCGGCGGCACGAAACAGGTCGTCCGGAACGGAGATGGCGGTCTTCACGCCAGTAGCATAACGCGCTGCCGATCAGCGGCGGCCCGAAGGGCCGTTCGCTGCATCGGCTTGTTGGGCACCGACACTGATGACCTCCCCGGCAGCGACCTCGTTGACTGCACTCATCGATGAGGACGCGCATCTGCCGCCAGGGCCTCCCGCGCCAACTCGAGTACGGCGATCGCCTGATCTCGTGAGACGGTCGGGAAGTCGGCCAGGAAATCCTCGATACGCTCGTCGGCCTCCAAGTAGTCTAGGAGCGTCTGCACCGGCACCCGGGTGCCTCGGAACACCGCAGCGCCACCAAGAATCTTCTGGGAGCGATGGATCACGTCGGCCGACGGCATGTCCAAATCCTATCAGACCCGCGGCCGCGGTCCTCGGGGAACCAGCGCCAAGGCATGCCTAGCTTCGGTTATCCCCACGTCAAGGGCCCTGGACGACGGGCGCATGGCGGCCATGGTAGTAACGAAGTTGCGATCACCCCGACCCGCATGCCGGCGATGGACCGGCGCGTGCAGACGCACACGACCGCGGCGTGATTCCCGCATCTGAGTCAACGACGAAGAGCGCGAAGAACACGAAGAATGAGGCGCGGGAGCAACGTGACGCCCGCGTGCGTGATCACGACTCGAAGTGAAACACGGAGGGCCGCGGAGCACCACGGAGGATGAGTCCGGGGGAGCTCACGGACGGCGATGTTTTTGTGTCCCCACGCCGATCCCGATCCCGACTCCGTGGGGACGGGCCCCGGAACAAGAACCTCTCCGCCTGCCGCAGCGGCCCGGTTTTCTCTTGCCGGTCTCATCAGGGCTTGCCGCGCCGCGCTTGGAGCGATGGATTGACTCGAAAGAGAAGAGGCTGGAAGTCATGCTAGGGGACCGAGAAACTCACGCAGCGCGCGTCGATAGGGTTTGCTGCGCGAGACCCCAGGCGCCGTGCGGTTGCTTGGGGTCCGCGGACAGGTCACGCGACACGGCGATCGTCGTTTTTCGTGCGGAAGAAGGAGATAGGCTGGGAGCGGAGTTTACCAAGACAGGGGGCGAGGGTAGGACTACTCCACAACCCCCATGCGCTTGCCGACGCGGGTGAAGGCTTCTAGAACGCCGTCGATCTGTTCTGACGTGTGTGCCGCTGACAACTGCACGCGGATGCGGGCCTGGCCTTTCGGGACCACCGGGAACGAGAAGCCAATGACGTAAATGCCCTCTTTTAGCAGCGCGTTCGCCATGTCGTGGGCGAGTGTTTCCTTGTAGAGCATCACCGGGACGATCGGGGTCTCGCCGCGCACTTCGAAGCCGGCCTGCTTCATGCCGTCGCGGAAACGCTGGGCGTTGTCCTTGAGCTTCTTGACGAGCTCGCCGCTCTCGTTGAGCAGCTGGAATGCTTCGCATGCCGCGGCGGCGATGGGGGGCGGCAGGGTGTTCGAGAACAGGTACGGGCGCGAGCGGTTGCGCAGCAGCTCGACGATGTTTTTGGGAGCCGCCGTGAATCCGCCCGCGGCGCCACCGAGTGCCTTGCCCAGCGTGCTGGTGACGATATCGACGCGGTCCATCACGCCGCAGTGCTCCGGCGTGCCGCGCCCGGTCTCGCCCATGAAACCCGTGGCGTGCGAATCATCCACGTGCACCATCGCGTCGTAGCGTTCCGCGAGATCGCAGATCGCCTTGAGCGGCGCGACCGTGCCGTCCATCGAGAACACCCCGTCGGTCGTAATCAGCACGTTGCGTGCACCCGCCGCGCGGGCCTCTTTCAGCTTGGCCTCGAGGTCGGCGATGTCGCCGTTCAGGTACCGATAGCGCGCCGCCTTGCACAGCCGCACGCCGTCGATGATCGACGCGTGGTTGAGCTGATCCGAAATGATCGCGTCTTCCTTGGTCAGGATGGTCTCGAACAGCCCGCCGTTCGCGTCCCAGCACGCGACATAGAGAATCGAGTCCTCCTTGCCCAAAAAGTCCGCCGCCGCGCGCTCCAGCCGCTTGTGAATCTCCTGGGTTCCGCAGATAAACCGCACCGACGACATCCCGTAGCCCCATTCGTCGAGCGCGCGCTTGGCCGCCTCGACGATGCGCGGATGGCTCGACAGCCCCAGGTAGTTGTTGGCGCAGAAGTTCAAGACCTCCGCACCGTCCTTCACCCGGATCGTCGCGCCCTGCGGCGTCATGATGATCCGCTCGTCCTTGGAGAGTCCGGCTTCATGAATCCCGGTGAGCTCGGCGTCGATCCGCGAGCGAAATGCGTCGGTGAACATGGCGTGATCCTACTAAAGCCTAGAGCTCGATGGTCTCTCCCTGCACGGCGCACGGCACGTCGGGACCGTCCGCGTCGAGCACGGGATTGGTGTGGTTGAAATGGATGAAACGGACCTTTTTGCGCTCGGCAGGCGACAGCGCCGCCCACGTCTCCTCGATCGGCGGATGCGGAATGTCCATCTGGCGCGGCAGCTCTTCGCGCGAGTAAAACGAACCGTCGAGCAGCGCGATGTCGCATTCCGCAAGCAACGCGGGCAAGTCGTCCCAGCGGTCCGCGTCGGGACAGTACAGGACTGTCCTATTCGGGCCTGTGATCAGGAAGGCCACGGTGTCGGTAAGTGGGCCCCGATGCTGAATGGGTAGCGTACGGACGGCGATGTCTCCGAGACGCAGCGTCGAAGAAGCATCGCCGTCCGTTAGCTCCATCGGGTTGATTCCCAGCAGGTTCCACGGTGCGTTGTTGCGCAGGAAGGCGTGGACGGACTTCGTTGCGTAGACCGGGAAGTCATGAACATCGCACGCTTCTGGCCCGAGTTGCAGGAGGCCCGCAACGTGGCCCAGGTGGACGTGCGTGAGCAGAATGCCGTCCGGGAACGCCGGCAGCATCCGGAGTTGCTCGGCGATCGCAGGGGTGGCGTCGATCAGCCAGCATTGGTCGCCGGAGACGAGCGCTACGCACGCGGGGTAGAGCGGCGCCGCGTGGTGGCGGGCACAGCGCGGGCAGTCGCACCCGGTGTGAGGCACGCCCGCGTCCTGGGCGATGCCGAGGACGCGGACGTGGGTGGTCACGTTTCCTGGGCGGCCCTAGGCGCCGAAGTTTCGGGCGACCGCGTTCCAGTTGACGACGTTGAAGAACGCCGCGATGTAGGCGGGGCGGCGGTTCTGGTAGTTCAGGTAGTACGCGTGCTCCCAGACGTCCATGCCCAGAATCGGCGTGCCCGAGCCGTCCATGAGCGGGCTGTCCTGGTTCGGGGTGCTCGTGACCTTGAGGCCTTCGCCGGTCTTGACGAGCCACGCCCAGCCGGAGCCGAAGCGGGTCGCGCCGGCCTTGGCGAAGGCGTCCTTGAAGCTGTCGAAGCTGCCGAACGCGGAGTTGATCGCGTCCGCGAGTCCGCCGGTCGGCTCGCCGCCCGCGCCGGGACCCATGCAGGTCCAGAACAGCGAGTGGTTTGCATGGCCGCCACCGTTGTTGCGCACCGCCCCGCGAATCGACTCGGGGACGGCGTTGAGATCGGCGATCAGATCTTCGACGCTCTTGCCGGCGAGGTCGGCGTGACCTTCAAGGGCGGCGTTCAGGTTGTTGACGTAGCCCTGGTGGTGTTTGCCGTGATGGATTTCCATCGTGCGCGCATCGATGTGGGGCTCAAGCGCGTCGTGGGCGTAGGGAAGGGCGGGAAGTTCGTGGGCCATGGTTTCTCCTCGGTCTTGGGTGACCTTGCGGCCTGGTTGCCTTGCTCTACCGATTGTCCGGGCCGCCGCCGTCGGAATCAAGCATCGCGGCGAGCATCGCCGGGCCGTACTCCTTGTGGCGGAACGGTTCGAGCACCTCGGCGAGGGCGTCAAGGGTCTCCGGCGCGGCGCGTGCGACCTGCGAGAGCAAGTCGTTGCGGGCGACCACCCAGGACTCGACGCCGCGATCCTCCGCGGCCGTGGCGCGCCATTTTCGCAGCCGTTCGTATCGGCCCTTGACCCCGGCCGCCATCGGTTCGCCGCGCTCACGGCCGCGCGTTTTCTTGGGCGGCGGCAGCGGACCCCGCTCGCGGGCATTTTGGAGCACGCGCCGGATATCGCGATTGTAGCGCCGCCAAAAGCCGGCCGGAACGCCCTTCGGCGGCGGACCATCGAGATGTTTCAGGCGCACGAGCGCCATCAGTCCGCTGTCACCGATGATGCGGTACGGCGCGCGGTTGCGGTGGTCGGCCTTGTGATGGCGGAACACGAACAGATCGCGCAGGACGCGCTGGGAGACGGCGTCGAGATCGCGCGCGCCCTTGATCTTGCGGAACGCTTCGGGGTCGAACGGCTCCGGCTCCCATTCGCGCATGGCGATCCGCGCGCACTCGTGGGCGATCTCCCCGGTGCGTCCGGACTCGGTGGCCCTGGCATGAAGACCGGCCGCGAGATCGATCAGGTAGCGCGTGTCGCACGCGGCATATTCGATCTGGCCGTCGGTCAACGGACGCTGAGCCCAGTCGCTGCGCTGAAGCGACTTGTCGAGTTTGACCCCGAAGTTCTCCTCCAAAACGCCTGCCAGCGAGTACGGGGGCTGGCCGAGCACGAAGCAGGCGATCTGGGTGTCGAACAGTCGCCCGATGCGCCAGCCGAACTGGTGCTGCATCATGATCACGTCGTTCTCGGCGGCGTGCAGAATCACTTCGCGCTCGGGATCGGCGAGCAGCGGCCCAAGGCCGGAGAGATCGATGTCCGCCATGGGATCGACGATCAGATCCACGCCCGACACGGTGAACTGCAAGAGCCGGATCGCGGGCCGATAGGCAAAAAACGAGTCCGACTCGGTGTCGAGCGCGAGGACGTTGTGCGCGAGCATGCGCTCAAGCGCCGCATCCATCGCCGGCTGGGTATCGATCAGTTCGGGCAAGCGCGGGATTGTACGGAGGAAAACCGCCTGCGGCGATTTCCTAGCAAAAAGCGCCTCAGGCGGTTCTTGAGAGAATCGCTCGCACTAACGCGCCGACCACGCGCGAAAGGCGGCTTCGCGTTCGCCGACGGGTTGGGCGGGGCGATAGCCGTTCGTCTTGCCGGTAATGGCGACCAGGGCACGGAGGGCGGCGAGGCGTACGCGGTCGTCGTATGTTCCGCGGCAATGGCGGCGCAGGATCGGAATGGCGCTCTTGGTGCGGGCGGCTTTCAGGATCGCGCACGCCAGCATCCGCTCGGGGTCCGTGGAGCCCGCGTCTTCCAACACCGCGATCATGGCCCCGGTCTTGCGCGGCGAGCGGGCGGCGTCCGGTGTGTTGCCCGCGCCATTGAGGCGGCCCAGCGCTGTCTTGGCGGCGAGACGCACCGCGTTGTTTGCGTCGAGGGCGGCGGCGGCCAGGCTTTCCCGGGCGCGCGGGTCCTTGCCGAGGGCGGCGGCGCAGCGGGCGCGGATGACCGCGGGCACGTTGGCGTCATGCAACGCGAGCCGGAGGATCGGAAACGAGCGCTCGTCGCCGATCGCGGCGAGGGCGCGCAGGGCCAGCGCGCGATCCTTGGATTCGCGCAGGAGCCGCGGTACCGCCGTGCCTGCATCGGTGCGTGCGAGCGCTTCGAGTGCGGCGCGTTTGACCTCGGGGTCACCGAGGTCGAGGGCGCGCACAAGGGTCGCAACGCTGTCGGGGCCGGCGCCGACGGTCCTGTCGGTCGCCACGAGGCGGCATGCCTCGAGGCGCACGATCTTGTCCGGATCCTCTTGCGCACAGATGCGGACGGCCGCGGCGAGGTCTGCGGGAACATCGCCGTCCGTAAGCCTACGGAGCGCGGACCACCGAACAAAAGGTCTGGAGGAGGAGAGTTCCCAGCCGTAGACCGGCGGCACTGAATGCGGCTTGGGCCGGGGCAGCGCCTTGAGATGCTCGTGCCACGCGGCTTCGAGCGTCTTTAGGTCGCCGCACTCCTCCTCCAGGAGGTTGCGTGTGTGAATCTCGCGGACGGACGGCAGCACGCGCGACGCGAACAGGCGCATCTCGAAGCGGCGGAACGCGTCCTTGTAGCGGGCATCGGTCGCGAGGAAGTGGCAGAGGCTCCACGCCAGGCCGTAAAAGCGCGAGGGGCGAAACGCGTCCATGCGCAGCTTGCCGTTGAGAACCTGGGCGCGGGCGCGCAGCACGCTCTCGAGTTTCGCCTTGCCGTCTTGGAAGGCGCGGCGGGCGGAGCGGATGCGCAGGCGCGAGACGTGTTGCTGCGCCGTGTCGTCGAGTAGTCCTTCGAACCAGCAGGCGATGCCTTCCGAGTACCAGCTCGGGGGCTGCACGAGGGGGAAGCGCCGGCGAAAGAAGTGGTGCGTGGCTTCGTGCACCGCGACCGGCCAGTTGTCGTCCGGGCGGCGGCGCCAGACAAGGGCGCAGGCACCGCGGCGCGCGTCGAAGTGGCCCGAGGCGCCGCGGACGCCGCCGCCGAAGTCCATGTACTCGTGCCGGCCGCGATAAAGCTCGATGCGCATCGTGCGCCGCGCCTTGCCTTCGAGCGGGCCGAAGCGATCCTCGAAGAAGACGTACGCTTCGGCCAGGCGCCCGAGCAGTGAGCGCGCGACCGCCGGGTAGGTGTTGGTCTTGACCAGATAGTGGCCGCGCACCAGCTCAAGCGCGTCCTTCCATTCGTGGCGTTCGGCTTTCAGGGCCGCGGCCGGCGTGGGGCCCGCCAACGACAGGGCAGCCAGGAAGATGATCGCAAGGACGGCGCGCATGACCATGCCGAATGCACGCGACATACCGGACGCAGGTGTTCAGATCAGGCAGCATTTGGGGAGTTCAGGGGCTTTGGGCGGTGTTTCTTTGTCGAATTCGGACGACAGGTAACACCGAAGCGGCCATGAACGTTTGGAGCTGTAGAATCCTTGGAGGTTTCCAAATCGATGAGACTCCTGACACTCACTCTCCTGTTTGCGGCTGGCGCGCTCGTCGCTGGCGACATCGGCAACGCCGTCGAGGCCGAGTACATCACGCGTTCTTCGGCCGTGAAGGCTGCGGACGCGGACGGCCATTATCGACTCGCGCTGTGGTGCGAGCAGAGCGGACTCAAGGCTGCCGCGCTGCGCCACCATCGCGCCGTCCTGACCCTGGATCCCGGTCATCGCGCCGCGCGTCGTGCGCTCGGCTATGAAAGCGTGCGCGGCCGCTGGGCCAAGGGCAAGGACCTCATGCGCGCCAAGGGCTTTCGCCAGCACGACGGCGCCTGGGTCACGCCCGAGGAGTACGCCGTTCTCGCCCGCGACAAGATCGCCGCCAAGAAGGCGCGCGAGGCGCGACAGCAGGGCAACGAGGCGCTCAAGCGCTCGTACAACCGGGATCCGGCCGTGCGCTCGCGCGCCATGGCCGCCCTTGATCGTCTGCCCAAGGCGCACCGCCTGCGTCCGTACGCCATCGCATCGCGGCTGCGGTTCAAGGACGTCCGCCTCCGGGCGATCGAGGGACTCGGCAAGCTCAACACGTCCGACGCCCTGCCCGCGCTCTACAAGCGCGCCATCTTCGACAAGGACGAGGCCGTGCGCCTGGCCGCGATCAACGCGATCAAGGGCACGGACAGCAAGGACAAGATCGGTCCGTTCGTGCAGGCGCTTGCGTCGCCGTTCGACAGTGTGCGCATCCATGCCGCCAAGGCGCTCGGTGCCCTCGGCGACGAACGGGCGATCGGTCCGCTGGTCGCGCGCTACCAGGTTGTCGGCGGCAGCGGCCAGAGCGTATACATCTCGCAGGTCAACCAGATCAGCTTCGTGCAGGACTTCGACGTCGAGGTCGCGCAGACCTCGTTCATCGCGGACCCGGTGATCGGCGTTATCCAGGACGGCCTCACGCTTCACTTCCGCGCCCTGTCCAACAGCGGAACCTACGATGTCTACGAAGCCCCCGGCTACGCCGACGCGCTGCACAACCTGTCGGGCAAGGACTTCGGCAACGACCCGAAGGCATGGCTGAAGTGGTACCGCGCCGAACAGCGCGAAGCCAAGAAGCGCCGCCAGGCCCGTCGCCGCACCGAATAGCAACCACCCCGCTCAAAGAACTCTCTCGTGATCATGAGGCGCGGCCCGCAAGGGTCGCGCCTTTCTTCGTGGCGGTTTGTCCGGGCCGGTTCGCGGCGGAACCGCGAACCGGTGAATCAGGTCGGGAGGGCCGCAGTGCCTTTTGGCTCGGCGGCCAACGCCGCCAAGCCAGGGGTGTCGGGAAGCCCTATTCGGTTGGTGGCGGAACCGCCAACCGATCTGACGGGCTCCGCTCTCCGGCTGGGTCGCGGATGAGGAGTCCGCGTTGCTGTAGCCCCGCGGATGTCGCGCAGCGCCGTGTCCGTTGGGTATCTGGCCAGCTTGGCGTACTTGGACGTGGTCAGTAACCCCTCGAAATCGTCGAGCAGGCGCTCCGGTCCGACGTTTACGCCCCGTCTGGAGAGGCTCCCCTGTATCGAGTCCGAGTTGGGCGGGTGATCGACGAGCGGACACCAGTGCTGCGCCGGCTTCAACCTGCTCAGACGTCCGAGGCTCCGAATCGGCCCGAATAGACCCGGACGATCTCGGCTGCGGTCTCTTCGATGGCTCGGTTGGTTACGTCCAGGGCGGTCCATTCGGGGTGCTTGCGGATGTAGTCGCGGGCCCAGCGGAGCTCTTTTTGGATCTGGGCCATCTCCGCGTAGTCCGTTGTGGCCGTTACACCCATGGTCTTCAGGCGGGCCTGTCGAATCTCGTGGAGCATGCGGGGTGCGATCTGCAACGCAAAGACGCGGCGCGGATCGACCTGTTCGATTTCCTCGGGTTGCGGCACGTTCGGGACAAGGGGCAGGTTGGCGACCTTGAAGCCCTTTTGGGCGAGTAGCGTAGACACCGGAGTCTTCGACGTGCGGCTCACGCCGACGATGATCATGTCGGCGAGTCTGAAGTTGCGCGGCAACTTGCCATCGTCGTTTTTTACCGCGAACTCGACCGCTTCGATGCGCTGGAAGTACTCCTCGTTGAGTTCGTGCAAGAGACCCGGGGTATTGACCGGCCGCTCGCCCAGCCAGCGTCCGATGTGCGCCATCAACGGGCCCATCAGATCGACCGCCTTCACGCCGTACTGGGCGGCCCGGTCGTGGACCGCGCTGCGCTGGGCCGCATCGACCAGCGTGTACACGACGAGTGCGTTCTCGCCCGCCGCGTGGTTGATCGCGTCCGCGATCTTTTGCGGATCGCGCATGTTCGACAGAATGCGCAGCCGGACCCGTTCGTGCCGAAACTGGAGCGCGGCCGCGCGCACGATCTTGGCGCCTGTCTCGCCGGTCGAGTCGGACAGGACGTAGATGGCCCGACGATCACTGCTCATGTGCGGACTCCCTTGCGATCCCTCACGAGCATGCAGCCCCCCTCATGAGCCTTCAACCCACCGGTGCGAACCGTCGGCGAAGATCTCTTTTTTCCAGATCGGCACGTCCTTTTTTAGCAACTCGATCGCCTCGCGGCAGGCCGCGAGCGCGGCGCCGCGCCGGGGGGCGCTCGCGGCCAGGGCGACGCCGATGCCGCCGACGGGCACGACGCCACGGCGGTGATGAACGGCGAAGTGCGCGATGCCGTGGCGCTCGGTCAAGGCCGCCGCCATGCGCTCGAACTGTCTTAGTGCCATCGACTCGTGCACCTCGTACTCGAGCCGGAGCACTCCGCGTCCGTCGTTGTTGCCGCGCACGGTGCCGACAAAGCTGGCGACCGCACCACAGGCGGCGTCGCGCACGGCAGCAAGCACGGGCGCCGGGTCGAGTTCGTCGCCGGTGATCAGAAAAGGCGCGCCATCGGCCATGGCCGCCTCCTAGCCTCCCGAGACCGGCGGGATGATGTCTACGACCGCGTCCGCAGGCACCGCCGCGTCGTCGCCGACGAAGTCGTCGTCGATGGCGAACCGGCAGGACGAGAGCCGCTCGGCCAGGTGCGGGTGCTGCTCGGCCAGCGCCGTGCGCAGCGCGGAGACATCGCCGTCCGTATGCTCTACGCAGAGTTCATTTGTCCCCGCGGCTTCGCGCAGTCCGGCGAAAAGACGCACGGTCACGGTCACGCCGTGACCTTCTCCGCGGTTTGGGCGGGCGCGACCGGGTTGTAGAACGCGTCGCGCTCGACCGGGGTCCGGCCCGCCTCGCGAATCACCTCCTGCAGGCGCTCCTCGGTCATGCCCTCGGGCGTCTTCGCGCCGGCCATGTGGTAGATGCGCTCCCACGTCACGGTGCCGTCGATGTCGTCCGCACCCCAGGACAGCGCGAGCTGCGCCATCTTGATGCCGAGCATGATCCAGTACGCCTTGATGTGTTGGACGTTGTCAAGCAGCAGGCGGCCGATCGCGACGTTCTTCAGGGCGTCGAGGCCCGACGGCGCGCCGAGCTTGCCGCGGCTCAGGATGTTGTTGTCGGGGTGGTAGCGCAGCGGGATGTAGGACATGAGCCCGCCGGTCTTGTCCTGCAGGTCGCGCAGGCGCAGGATGTGGTCAACGCGCTCCTCGAGGGTCTCGATGTGGCCGTACAGCATCGTCGCGTTGGTCGGAATGCCGAGCGCGTGCGCGGCCTCGTGCACCTCGAACCAACGGTCGGCGTCGGCCTTCGCGCGGCACACCTTGTAGCGCACGCGGTCGGCGAACACCTCGGCGCCGCCGCCGGGCACCATGTCGAGGCCCGCGTCCCTGAGCTCGACGAGCACGTCGTGGATCGACTGCCCGGTCAGCTCCCCGAAGTACGCGATCTCGATCGCGGTGAACGCCTTGATCGCCGTCTCCGGATGCTCTGCCTTCAGCCCGCGCAGCATGTCCGTGTAGTACGAAAACGGCAGATCCGGATGCACCCCGCCGACGATGTGGAACTCCTTGAGGCCCGTGCCGCGATACGGCCGAACATGCTCCAGGGCTTCCTCGACCGACCATTCCCAAGCGCCGTCCTCGTCCTTGCTGCTGCGATAGAACGAGCAGAAAAAGCAGTCGTATTTGCAGACGTTGCTGTAGTTGATGTGGCGGTTTTTCAGGTAGTACGTCGTGTCGCCGTGGCGCGCCTCGCGCTCGTGGTTCGCGATCCAGCCGAGCGCGCCGACATCGCTTGTCGTAAACAGTCGGACGCCGTCGTCGAACGTGAGGCGCTCGCCGCCCAGCCGTTTTTCGACCAGATCCGCGATGTCCGAATCGCGAAAGACGGCCGGAATGGAGGTGGGTGTGGGGGGCGTGGGGGGCCGAGGGACCGGAGGCACGGGAGGGGTCATGCCGCGACCTCTTCGTAGAAGACGTTGCGGCGCTTCGGCGTGAAGCCGCACATCTCGATGCTGCGCTCGATCTCGTTCGCGTTCATGCAATACGTCGTGCCGGCGGCGGAAACGACGTTTTCCTCGAACATGGTCGAGCCCATGTCGTTGACCCCGGCACGCAGCGCGATCTCGGCGATGCGCGGTCCTTGCGTAACCCACGACGCCTGGAGGTTTTTGACGTTGTCGAGGTATAGCCGCGAGACGGTGGCGGCGCGCAGATACTCGTGCGACTCGAGTCGCGGGTAGCGCCACATCGCCGTGTTGTCGGGCTGAAACGTCCACAGGATGAACGCGGTGAAGCCGCCGGTTTCGTCCTGCAGCTCGCGCACGCGTTGGAGGTGCTCGACGCGTTCCGCGCGCGTCTCCTCGTGGCCGAACATCATCGTTGCCGTCGAGCGCATGCCGAGCTGGTGGGCCGTGCGATGGATGTCGATCCAGTCCGCCGTCGTGGTCTTGAGCGGGGCGATCACCTTGCGCACGCGGTCGATCAGCATCTCGCCGCCGGCGCCCGGGATGGTGCCGAGTCCGGCGTCGCGCAGTCGCGAGATGACGTCTCGCACCGGCATCTTCTCGACGTCTCGGGCGATATGCTCGATCTCGGGTGCCGAAAAGCCGTGGACGTGGATGTCGGGAAATTCGCGCTTGATGTAGCGCAGCATGTCCTCGTACCAGGTCAGCGGCAGGTCCGGGTTGTGGCCGCCCTGCAGCAGGATCTGGACGACCCCCGCCTCGCGCGACGCGCTGATTTTTTGGCCGAGCTGTTCGAACGAGAGGGTGTATTCCTCGTCGTGCCCGGGGCGCCGGTAGAACGCGCAAAACCGGCAGTACGTGATGCACGCGTTGGTGTAGTTGATGTTGCGCTCGACGATGTAGGTGACGACCGGCTCGGGGTGCAGGTGCATCCGCCGCTTGTGGGCCAGGGCGACGAGCACATGGGTGTCGCCCCGGTCGAGCAGGGCAGTCCCTTCCTCCACCGAGAGCCGTTCGTGCGCCGCCGCCTTGTGGTAGGCGCGCTCCAGCACGGGGTCCATGGGCGGAGGGTAGCACGGTCCGCCGAGGCTCTCGACTTCCACCCATCCGCCCCGTAGGGTGTCGCGATGCTTGTCGAATGCCTCGTGACCGGTCCGTTCGCGGAGAACAGCTACATCGTTGCTCCCGCCGCGAACGGGCCGTGTGTCCTGATCGATCCGGGAGACGAACCGGACCGAATCGCCGCGCGCATCGACGAGTTGGGCCTCAAGCCTGAAATCATCCTCAATACCCACGGCCACATCGACCACATCGGTGCCGTTCCCGCCCTTAAGAAGCGGTACGATATCCCGTTCGCCATCCATCCGGCGGACGGGTTCCTGCTCGAAACCGTGGCGACCCAGGCGGCGCTGTTCGGCCTGAGTGGCTACGAAACACCCGCGGTCGATCGCGAGCTCGTTGCCGGAGAGGTCGTGGAAGCAGCCGGCCTCTCGTTCGAGGTGATCGCGACCCCCGGCCACAGTCCCGGCCACATGGCCCTCAAGGTTGAGAGCACGGTGTTTAGCGGGGACTGCCTCTTTGCGGGTGGCATCGGCCGCACAGATTTGCCCGGTGGCGATCCGGCCGTGCTGCGCCGCACGCTGGAAGAGGTCTTTCTGGCGTGGCCCGACGAAACGAAAATCCACTGCGGCCACGGACCTGCGACAACGATCGGTGCCGAGAGGGCGAGCAATCCGTTCCTGACCGGAGTCGTGGCCTGGTGATCGCGCCATGCGCGTCCTGATCGTCGAAGACGATCCGCATCAGCGGCATGTGCTGGCGCTGGTGGTGGCCGGTCGCGGCCACGAACCGATCGAGTGCGCGGACCTTGCCTGCGCGCGCGCCGCCCCGCCCTGCGACATCGCACTCGTCGACCGCAACCTCCCGGACGGCGACGGCCTCGACCTCGCGCGCGAACTTGCGGGCCGCGTGTACCTGCTGACCGGCGACGACCAATTGGACGAACGCGAAGCGGGCACAAGAGTCCTGCTCAAGCCGGTGCGCCCCGACGAGCTGGACCGTCTCCTGGACGGTTAGCAGGGGGGAGGCGCGTTCGCTTGTCCGAGTTCACCGCTTGGCGGCTCCGCCGCCAAGCGACAAGACTCCCCGCCCCCGAGGCCTCAACGGGCGTAGGCCGTTGAGCCAGAAGACACAGCGCGGTCCGCCTCGTTTCACCGCTTCGCGGTTCCTCCGCGAAACGGGTAGGCCCCCCGCCCCCGAGGCCTCAACGGCGTGAGCCGTTGAGCCAAAAGACAATGCTAAGCGGTTCCTCCGCTTAGCAACCCTGCACGGATATCGCCGTCCGTACGCTTTTGGGGCGGTTTCGCCGGTTCCTCGCGCGCATCGCAACCGGGCTACCTGCTATTATGTTGGCACATTGAAGTGTGCTCGTTGTGGGGCCGACGTTCCCGTGCGCTTTCGGTTTTGTGGAGAGTGCGGGAATCCGGTCACGGAGGCCGAGGACAAGCCTGCCGACGAACGTCGGGAGGTCACGGTGATGTTTGCGGATGTCAGTGGCTTCACCAAGATGTCGGAGCGGCTCGATCCGGAGGACGTGCGGGCGATCATGAACGCTTGCTTTCGTGGTCTGGCCGAGGCCATCGTCGCGGTTGACGGGCACGTGGACAAGTATGTCGGGGATTGTGTAATGGCGCTCTTCGGAGCTCCGATTGCGCACGACAACGACCCTGCTCGCGCGTGCCACGCGGCGCTCGGCATGCAACGCTTCCTGCGGCGGTTTGCGGCCGACAACGCGGCGCGAACGAGCGTGCCGCTGAAGATGCGCGTCGGCCTCAACTGCGGCGTTGTCGTCGCCGGCACGGTGGGCGATACGAATCAGGGCAAGGGCTACACCGTCATGGGCGACGCGGTGAACACCGCATCCCGTCTCGAACACGCGGCGCCCGTGGGGGGGATCCTCGTCTCGGCGGAAGTGGCGCGGCGCGCGCGCGGTCAGTTCGACTTCGGGCCGCCGCGGCACATCAAGGTGAAGGGCAAGGCGGAGCCGCTGGAGGTGCGCGAACTGGTCGGCGAGGCGGGTCGCACGGGTCGGGCCGCGCGCGAGTGGGACGCGATTTTCGTGGGTCGCCATGATGAGCTTCGGATCCTGGGCGAGGCGATTTGCGGCGGGTCGAAGCGCTGGATCGCCGTGGCGGGCGAGGCCGGAATCGGGAAGTCGCGCCTGATCGAAGAAGTGATCGAGCGTTGCGGCGGACAGCGTCCCGTGTACGTGATGGCGAACCACGCGACCCGCTCCGAACCGCTGGGGCTCGTCCGTCTCGTGATCGACGCGATTCTTCGCATGCTGCTCGGAAACGAAAACCGAGGCGACGTGGACCGGGAGGACTTCGTGGGCATGCTCAGCGTGCTCGGCGAGGAGACCGTGACCTACGCGCAGGCGCTCTGGAGCTTGTGGGCGCCGCGCGCGCGGGGCGTTCAGCCGTCGGACATCGATCCCAAGACGCGGCGCCAAATGATCGTTCGTGGACTGTTCGCGATGCTGGACGGGCTCGCGCGCCTCGATCCCGACACCGTTCTCGTCCTTGATGCCCTTGATCGCGCGGATCGGGCGTCGGCGGGTATTTTCGAGAGCTACGGCACGAGTGACCGTCGATCCGGGCTGCGGATCGTGGTCGGCCAGCGAACGGCGACGCCTCCCGCACGGGCCTTGGAACTGGGGCCGCTTTCGCCCGCCGAGGCATTCGAACTCCTCAACGCCATGGCACCGGATGCCGGTCTGGATTTGGAGACCTGCGAGCAGATCGTGCGGCGCGCGGCGGGTGTCCCGCTACACGTCGAAGAGCTTGTGGGCGGTCTGGTCCATGAACGCGCGCTCGTGCGCGATATGGAGAGCGGCGTGTGGACCGCGCACCAGCACGCTCCGTCGGTGGGATTGCCCGATTCGATCCGCGGCGCCATGGCTGCGCGCCGCGACCGGCTGCCGCGTCCGCTGCGACACCTCGTCAGTCAGTGCGCGGTTCTGGGTGAGGAGTTCGACGAGCGGGCTCTCGCGGAGCTGCGGCGAACGCTCGGCATGTCGGGCAGCGAGTCCGCCCTGATGCGGGGACTTGCGGTCCGGGGGATCCTCGCGCCCGTACACGGGCGAGCCCTCCGCTGGCGTTTTCGGCAGCCCCTCTTTTGCGAGACGGCCTACGAGATGTTGCTGCGGACGCTGCGGCGCGACATGCACTCGGCCGCCGCCGATGCGCTCCTTCAATTCGCGCAGGACTCCGACGACGCGGCGCCGGCGCGACTCGCGATCCATTACGAACGCGCGGAACGCTGGCCGGAGGCCGTCGAGGCCCACTACCGGGCGGGTATGGAAGCCGTCGATCTGTTCGTGAATCGATCCGCGCTCGTCTGGTTTGGACGCGTGGCTCGGGCGGCGGCGCACATCGATTCGCTCGACGACGTGACCCGCGAGATTACCGTGCAGGCGCTGGGCATTTCCGCGCGCGTAAACATGCGGATCGGGGACCATGCCGCGGCCGAACGTCTGGCGCTGGAAATGCGGGCGGCGGCCGGCCGGAAGGTGGACGAGGCCGAGTCGATCCGTCTTCTAGCGTTCACCTACAACCGCATGGGGCGCGTCGCGGAAGCCGAGGTGTTGTTTCGCGAAGCCGTGGCCTTGGCGGAGACGGTGCCGGACGATGCGACCGAGACGCTCACGCGCGGGTATTGTTCGCTGGCCTATCTGCTCACCTTCGATGGCCGGCCGGACGAGGCCGTGGATCAGATGGCCCGGTGCAGGGCCGTGGCTGGCGACCGCGAGCCGATCATCCAGGTGCACATGGATTCCCTCGAGGGAACCATCGCGCGCAACGCCGGACATCTGGACAACGCGATGGTGTTTTTTGCTCGGGCCCTGAGCGGCGGCGAGAAGGTCGGGTGTCTGGAAGAGCAGGCGGACGCGGCCAGGAACATGGGCAACGTGATGCGCGATCAGGGGGACTACACGGCCGCGGAAGGTCATTTCGCGCATGCGTACGAGCTGTGGGAGCGGATCGGCGATACCGGGAACATGGCCGGACTCGCCGTGAATCTTGCCAATCTGGCGATGAGTCGCGGCGAATTCGGGGTGGCGCGCAAGCAGTACGAGTACTCGCTGGCTGCGTGCGAGCAGACCGGGGAGGTGCGCGGTCTTTGCCTCGCCCACGTCAATCTTGCCCTGCTCAGTCTCGAAGAGGACTTGGCCGACACCGCGGTTGTCTCCGCGCGTGCGGCACTCCAGACGCTTGGGGTCGATGGGCACGAGCTGCTCCGTGCCCGGGTGCGGGTCGTGCTCGGCGAGGCACTCTTGGCGGCGGGGCAGCTCACCGAAGCAGGAGACGAGTTCGAAGGCGTCGATGACGACAACGACACGGCGGCACATCCTCACGCGGCGGCCGGGGCGTGGCGCGGTCTGGCGGGAGTCGCGCTCAAGAACGGCCAGGCCGAGGCGGCTTGCGGGCTGTTCCGCAAGAGTCTGGCGGCCTATGAACGGCTCGACTGGAGTCAAGAGGCGGCACGCACGCGCTGGCAGCTCGCGATCGCGCTGCGGCGCATGGGCGACGGACGGACCGCGCTGGCGGAGTTGGCCCACGCCAAGAAGATGTTTACTTCGCTCGGCGCAGCACTCGACGTCAAGCGGGTGGAAGAGATCCGACGCCGCTGGGAAGCAGCGCCGGATCTCTCCGGATCGCATTGGCTACCCGCTGCCAAGAAGATCGCTGAAGCCGAAGTTGATCCCGATGCCGACAACGAGGCCGATGTCGGACGAGAAACCGGGCTGCAAGCCTCCTAGTGTCATCCCGATGCCGGACGGGTGGCGCACCTGGAGGCCAAACCCGAACGGTGTGTGCGGCAGGTTCGAGTCCTCCGTTGACACCTCCCCGACGAGATAGAGGTTGTACGGCAGCGCGAACTCGATGCCGGCCCAGCCGACGACGTCGGTGTTGGGATTGACGTCGCGCCAGGCCTGACGCGCGCCGGCGTGAACGCGCACGTGCTTGACGGGGCCCTGCCGTTTTCCGACGTCCCACTTCTTGGACGATGCGAGGTATAGGACTCGCTTCTGAAAACGCGTGGGGCCTTCGTTCGAGTAGTAGCCGACGGTGACCTCGGGTCGCTTTTCCGCGTCGCGCATGACGCGGACATTGACCAGCGGGCCAAAGGCGGGATCCGTACTGTCGTTTTGAATGTCGATGGCAGCCGATCCGATCTCGAGCCAGTCGCGGACTCCGTACGAGACCAGAATCGTCGTCCCCGTGACGCTTCCGCCTGCTCCGTTGTCAAACGTGACCGCGCATGTCTGGGCGGTCACTTTGCCCTTCGGCGGAGTTCCGGACGTCGGATTGATGAACAGGCCGCTCGGGCCCTCCAGTGAGACGACACCGCGGCCGCCGACATAGGCCGTCCCGGCCGCCGACGGGTCGTTGTTCCAGTGTGAGATGTCGAAGCTGGCACAGCATGGAAGTAGGCAGGCCAGCAAGACAGCGATGATTCTGCGCATTTCGTTTCCTCCGGAATCCGCGATCGGTACCTTTCTGTTGAGCAACACCTATCAGGAATCGGATTCCCAAAAAAAGGACAACTCCAGCCTGAGAGGTTTTGGCTCTGCCCGACGGAGCTCGGTATCAGGTGAGGTCAAGATCAAGAGGTCCGACTGCCGGGCGCCGGACCTCTCGGGCTCGGACTGGCTACCCGTCGAAGAAGTCGCTGAAGCCGAAGTTGATGCCGATGCCTACCAGGAGGCCGATGTCGGATGAGAAGCCCGGCTGCATGCCGGCGAGCGTCATGCCGATGCCGGACGGGTGGCGCACCTGGAGGCCGAAGCCGAACGGCGTGTGCGGCAGGTTTGCGTCCTCTGTCGCCACCTCCCCGATCAGGTAGAGGTTGTACGGAAACGCGAATTCGATGCCGCCCCAGCCGACGACGTCGCTGTTGGGATTGATGTCGCGCCATGCGTGGCGCGCGCCCGCGTGGACGCGCACATGTTTGAGGAATCCCTGCCGTTCCCCGACGTCCCACTTCTTGGAGGACGCGAGAAACACGACGCGCTTTTGAAACGGCGTGCGCCCCTCGTTCGAGTAGTACCCGACGGTGACTTCGGGCCGCTTCTCGATATCGCGCATCACGCGTGCGCTGATCATCGGACCGAACGCCGGATCCGTGTTGTCGTTTTGGACATCCAGCGCGGTCGCGCCGACCTCGAGCCAGTCCCGGACTCCGTACGACATGAGCCACTTGGTTCCCGTGAAGCTTCCGCCAGCTCCGTTGTCGAACGTCGAGGCGCAGATCTGGGCGGTCACCTGGCCCTTGGGCGGCGTGCCCGAGGCCGGATTGACGAAGAGGCCGGCCGGCCCCTCCGACGACACGTTGCCGCGTCCCCCGACGAAGGCTGTCCCCGCCTCCGACGGGTCGTTGTTCCAATGTGAGACGTCGAAGCTGGCACAGCATGGAAGCAGGCAGGCCAACAAGAGGGCACCGATGTTGCGCATTTCGTTCCTCCGAACGTGGTAATCTGGCGTCCTCCCGATGGACACCGGGCAAAACAACTATCAGGAACCGGGTGTTGGCAACAGTACAAATCCGGGGCTCGAAGGATCTTTAGTCGGGGACCACGTTCTCGAACGGGTCCTCGGCGCCGGAGGTATGGGTACCGTTTACCAGGCCTCCGGCCCCCTCGGGGACGTTGCCATCAAGTTGGTCCACTCGCACCTTTGCGACGACGAAGCAGTGTGCACGCGCTTTCAACGGGAGGCCCGGGCCGGCCGGCGCGTCGATCATCCGAACGTCGTGCGCACCTTGTCGGCGGGCGCGGCGGTCTTGGGAGGCGTCGAGCAACAGTACCTGGTGATGGAGCTCGTGGAGGGGCAGACCCTCCGCGAACTCGTAGCCGAACTCGGTTGCGTTCCCGAAGGTCTTTCGCGGCGGCTCGGTACCGATATTGCCCGCGGCTTGTCGGCGATTCACGCGTCGGACGTGTTGCACCGGGATCTGAAGCCCGAGAACGTGATGGTCACGGGCGACAACTGCATCAAGGTCATGGATCTGGGCGTGGCGCGCCTTGTCGATGCGACAAACCTGTCGCGCGCCGGCACGTTCGTCGGATCGATTCGTTACGCCGCGCCCGAGCAGTTCATCGGCACGTCGGTGGACGCGCGCCTGGATCTGTACGCGTTGGGCCATCTGCTCTACGAGCTGGTCGTCGGGCATCACGTTTTCGGCGGCGACAACGACGCGGCGCGATTGATGCACCGGCAGATCAACGAGGTGCCGCCGCGGCTCACGAAGCGAGCTCCGCAGTGCTCGCCGTTCGTCGAGGAGATCGTCGCGGCACTGCTTGAGAAAAATCCCGACAAGCGGCCCGGGTCCGCGGCGGAACTCGTCGAGATTCTCGAGCAGGGCGAGGAGTCCGCGTGGTGGCGTGAACGATCGCGCTCGTTGCGCAGCGAATGGGGGCGCACGCCGCGGCGCGCGCTCGCGAAACGGGAAACCGGGCTTCACGGCCGCAAGACGGAACTCGACCGGCTGCGGTCGCTCTACGACTTGGCGCGCAACGGCGCAGGACAGGTCGTCTTGGTGTCGGGAGAGGCCGGTATCGGCAAAACACGCTTTGTCGACGAACTCGGCGTGACTCTCGCGGAGCAAGGTGAGGACTTTGATTTTCTCTATGGCGGCTATCCGCCCGGTGGTGGTGCAACGGCTTCGGGGGCCGTCTTGTCCGCACTCGGAGAGTTCTTTGGGCCCGACCAATCGCAGACCGCGGTGCGCGAGCTCCTGGGAGGGGACGAGCATCTGGGGAACGCTTTTGCCGCCCTGCTGCGGGGCGAGCCCGATCGCGACAGCATGCGCCTGCTCGATTCGGACGGCCTGCGTGTCGCGTGCGCCCGCACCCTGCGTGCCCTGGCCCGTGTTCGCCCGGTGGTCCTCTGTATCGACGACCTGCACTTCGCACCGGATGAAGGACGTGCGCTGTTCGCCTCGTTGGCGGCAGCCGTGCGCGACGACCGCGTACTCCTGATCGGCACGATGCGGCGCAACGTGTCCACGGCATGGGTGGCTGCGCTGGACCGGCTGGACCATGTCACGAAGTTCGCGATCGAACGGCTCGGTCCGAAGCAGCTTACGAGTCTCCTGGTCGAGGCCTTCAAGTCCCGCGAGCTGGCCGAGGAGATGGGCTTTCGCATTGCGGCGAAGTCGGACGGCAATCCGTTTTTTGTTTTCGAGATCATCCGGGAGCTGTCGGAGCGGTCGCTCATTCGCCGGGGGGGCGACGGTCGGTGGCAACGCACCGGCGAAGTGCAGGAGATCCATCTTCCGTCGTCCGTGACGGACCTGATCCGCGCCCGGCTGTCGAAGCTGGACGACGACGATCAGGATCTGCTCGAGCTGGCCGCCTGCGCTGGCTTTGAGTTCGACCCGCTTGTCGTGGCGCGTGCGCTCGGGGAGCCCGAGGTCCGCGTGCTGCGCCGCCTCAGTCGGCTCGAACGTCGCCATCATCTCGTGCGCTCTGAGGGTCGCAGTTACGTGTTCGACCACCACCAGATCCAGGAGGCGCTGTACCGCGGGCTCGCGCCGCTCCTGCGCGAGCAGTATCACGGGCTCATGGCGGACGCGCTCGTGTCCGGAGACGAGGCGCCCGCGGGCAAGACCGCCTTGCAGTGCTGTCACCACTCGTTTCGCGCCGCGCGCCCGCAGGACGCACTCGCCGTGCTGGAGCCGGCGCTGGCCCACTGCGAAGCGATCTACGAGAGCGAGGCGGCCATCGATCTCGCGCGCAACGCGCTCAAGGCGGAGGGGGGCCTCGAGGGCCGGGCACGCGGCGAGTTGCTGTTGCGTTGCCGCGCGTGGCTTGATCGGCTGGGCCGGCGCGTGGACGAGCGCCGTGTTCTCGACGACGCCGTAGAGCTCGCCGGGGATCTGGGCGACGACGAACTGCTGTGTCGCGCGAAACAGGATCTCGGCGTGCATCTCGAACGGACCACGCGATATGCGGAGTCCCGTGACGCGTTGGAATCCGCGGTGGCGTTGGCACAACGACTCGGGCGCACGGACCTGGAGCACGACGCACGGCGTCACCTGGGCATTAACCTGATGTACTCCGCCGACTACGAGCGCTCGCGCGAAGAACTGGGCTGTTCCTGCGAACAGGCGGGCAAGCTCGGCGACGAGTGGGCGGAGAACGCGGCGTGCGCGAACCTGGCTGTCGTGCGCTGGTACCTCGGCTACAGCGACGATGCGTTGAGCGCGTTCTTATCGACCGTGGAGTACTTCCGCCGGCACGACGACCGCGGCGCGCTTCCGACCGCCTATTGCAATCTCGGCCTGCTCCTCTCCGACCTGGGGATGCACGAGGCGGGCCGGGAGCGATTGGACCGCGCCCTGGAGCTGGTGCGTGAGCGCGGCGACCAGCGCATCGAAGCGTTTGCGCTGGACTGGCGCGGCCTCGTTCTCGAGCGCCTTGGCGACGCGGTGGATGCGCGCGAACACCTGGAGCGTTCGCTGGCGCTGCGCCGCGGCATCGCGGACCAATCCGGCACCGCGGAGTCGTTGGCCGGCCTCGGGCGGCTCGCCTTGGCGCGGGATGACTTTGACGAGGCGCGCCGTGTTCTCGACGAGACGATCAGTCTCGCCCACGACGACGTGCGTCCGGGGATTCTCGTCGTGGCGTCGGCGCAGCGTGCCCGCGTGCCCCGCGCGGACGCCACGGATGCCATTGCGTTGCGAACCGAGCACGACGCACGGCTGAGGCTGCGCGAACGCATCGAAACAGATTACGCCCTCTTCAGCGCCACCCACGACCAAGAGCACCTCGAACGAGCCCACAAAGGCGTGATGCTCGCGCAGGAACGCGCCCCGGAACGCAACCGAGAATCGCTGGTGGAAGCCATCCCCATGCACCGGGCGATCGTCGAAGCATGGGCGACGCGACAAGCAACGAAAAAGGCCGACGGACGGCGATAGTTCCCGGTCCGCCCCCGAGTTCACCGGTTAGCGGTTCCTCCGCCAACCGGAACAGCCGCCCGCCCGCGAGGCTCTCAACGGCGTAAGCCGTTGAAGCAAAAAGACACTGCGCCCGTCCCCGCTCCACCCAATAATGTGCGCATGCTGTTGAGCGATCCCGTCTCCGGGCCCGGGCCGGTGCATAACCTCGGGATCCACAACGTTGCGGATCTCGTGCACCACCTGCCGCGGCGGCACGAGGACCGGCGTAGCTTCCGGCCGATCACGTCGCTCGTGGAGGGCGAGCGGGCGATCGTGCACGGGACAGTCGAGCGCATTCGGCTCGTGCGGATGCGAGGCAGGCGGACCGCGGTTGACGGGCGCGTGGCCGACGACAGCGGAAGCATTCGCGTGCGCTGGTGGAACATGCCCTGGCTCGTGTCGAGCCTGCCTGCCGGAACCGAAGTGGTGCTCTACGGCCGGGTCAAGAAGGGCGAGATCACCCAGCCCGAGTACGAGGCGGTCCGGGCCGAGGATCCACTCAACGTCGGACGCATCGTGCCGGTCTATCCCCTGACCAAGGGGGTGAACGGGCCCGCGCTGCGGCGTGCGATCCATCAGGCGCTGACCGAGGTCGTCGAGACCCTGACCGATCCGCTGCCGCCCTCGATCCTCGGGGAGCGCGGGCTTCCGCCGCTGGCCGACGCGCTGTTCTCGATTCACTTTCCCGCCGACCGCGACGACTTGGCACGGGCCAAGCGGCGGCTCGGCTACGACGAGTTTTTCTACTTCCAGCTCGCCGTGGCGATTCAGCGCCGGCATGCGCGCCGCCAGCCCGGCGTGGCCCAGAAATGGAGCGCGACGCTGGACCAGCGCATTCGTGCGCGGCTGCCGTTTCAACTCACCGCCGCGCAGGAGCGAACCGTCGGGGAGATCGTCGCCGACCTCACCAAGCCCGAGCCGATGAACCGGCTGCTGCAGGGCGACGTCGGTTCGGGCAAGACCGCGGTGGCGGTTTTTGCGTCCCTCGTGGCAGTCGCCAACAAGACGCAGGTCGCGTTCTTGGCGCCGACGGAAGTGCTCGCTCGCCAGCATCTCGCGACGCTCCAGCACATGCTCAAGGACTCCGATGTCGGCCTGGCGTTGCTCGTCGGATCGACCGGCGCCGCGGAACGGCGGCAACTCCTGCGCGAATTGAAGCTGGGGGTGGTCGATCTCATCGTCGGCACCCACGCGCTGCTCGAGCCTGCGGTCGAGTTTTCAAGACTCGGTCTCGTCGTCGTCGATGAGCAGCACAAGTTCGGCGTCGAGCAGCGGGCCCGGCTGATCCGCAAGGGCGTGCGCCCGGACGTACTCGTGATGACGGCCACCCCGATTCCGCGCACGCTCGCGCTGACCGCGTTCGGCGATCTCGACGGTTCGGTGATCGATGAGATGCCGCCGGGCCGAACGCCGTCGGCGACCCTGGTCTTGCGCCGTGCGCAGGGCCACAGGGCGTACAAGCGCATTCGCGAGGAGGCCGCTGCGGGACGGCAGTCGTACGTCGTGTTCCCGCTCGTGGCGGAATCCGAGGAGATCGATGCGGGTGCCGCGCAAGAGGGCTTTGCGGAGCTCGTCGCGGGACCGCTCAAGGGGCTCCGCGCGGGCCTGGTTACGGGGCGGACGCCGGCGGTCGAAAAGACCGCGACGATGGATGCGTTTCGCGCCGGCGAAATCGACGTGCTCGTCGGCACGACCGTCCTGGAAGTCGGCCTCGACGTGCCCAACGCGACGGTGATGGTCGTCGAGAGCGCGGAGCGGTTCGGACTGTCCACGTTGCACCAGCTCCGGGGGCGCGTCGGTCGGGGAACATCGCCGTCCTTCTGCTTTTTGCTGGCGAGTCGTCTCACCGTGGAGGCCAAGGATCGTCTCCTCGTGATGGAGGCCACCGACGATGGCTTCCGCATTGCCGAGGAGGACTTGCGGCTGCGCGGTCCGGGCGAGTTCTTCGGCACGCGGCAGCACGGGATGCCGGAATTCCGTGTCGCTGACCTGGTCCGCGACCACGCCGTGCTGGTGCAGGCGCGCGAGGATGCGTTCGCCCTTCTCGCGCGCGACGGGCGTTTCGAGCGGCACCCCGATCTACGAGCCGAGCTGACCCGCCGCTTCGTCGGCCGGATCGGACTCTACGAAGTCGGGTGACAAGAGCGCCCGGGTCCGGGCGAAGTCGCCGGAGGACCACGCCGCGCCCAGTTTTTCGAGGCGACCCATCGCCGGCAGGAGGTCGAAACCGCAGCGCCGCACCGTCGCCTCGATTGCCCGCGTGTAGTGGAACTCGCCGATACTGCGTTTCTTGAAGGCGACATGCAGGCGGCCCACATGTTCGGCCCAGTAGACGAGGTCGACGATGCGGGCGTCGTCGGTGTCGAGCAGCAGTTTCCGGGTCGCCAACAGATGCGCGTAGATTGCCCGACGGTGCTCGGGGCGCAGGCTGCGGTCCTGGAGCAGACCGACGATCGCCCGCGCGGCGCGGGACTCGCCCGTGTCGAACTCGTCGCGAACCGGATCGAGCGACCCCTCTTTCTTGAGGGCGCCTATGGCATCCAGCATCTGGGCCAGCACTTCCATGACGAGCCGAGGATAAGCCATTCCCCCGAGAACATTGCGGTGGCATGGGCGGCCCTGTCTCGGAGCGGGGCGGGTTTGTCGGGTGGAGCATCGAAAATGGGGGTGGGCGGCGCGCGGGGAGGGGATCGTGTCGTTGCTCCTCGCGGGGCTATGGCGGGACAAATTCGGGTTCGGGATCGGGATCGGGGTCCGCCGGGCGCGCCAGCGGCGCTGGGGCGGACGGACGGACAGGTGACTTGCTGGTGACCGGGGGCGGCGACTCTAAAGGGTCTATGCGAACGCTGCTTTGCATCCTCGCCATGGCCCTGCTCGTTCATGCACAAGGGCGCAAGCCCGGCCGGAGAAAACCGGTCTTTGATGTGCCGGAGAAGGGCTCGGAGCCCGAGACGCCGACCCGGGCGGACGCTGCCGACGCGATCGCGCGCACGGTGAAGCGCCTCGCCGGCTGGCCGCACGAGCGCGCCCGGCGGGCGGCCGAACGGCTCATCGTGCAAAAAGAACGGAGCAAGGCCGCCATTCTGGGCGTGCTGATCTCGTCGGACAAGAGCGTCGCCTCGCTCAAGCCGGGCGCGGCCTACGTGCTTGGGCGCATCGGCGAGCCCGGCGAGTTCATGACGCTGCTCCACGTCTGTGTGGAGAAAAAGCAGCAACGACACGCGGCGGTCTTTCTTGAGGCGGCGTGGCGGCTCAACGACGCGGAAGCAGTGGCGGAGGCGTTTCGCTTTTTTTATCTGAGCGAGACAACGTTGCGGCACGAGGCCGTGAAGTTCGTCCTCGACCGCGTCGGCAAGAAAAACCTCGACGAGGTCCGCAAGCTGCTCGATCCCCGCCGTGCCGAACGTCCCTACACCCGCGAGATCGGCCTGCGCCTGCTCGATCGTCTCGTGGAGTCGCGCGGAATCTCATGGGACGAGATCGCGGACCGCTTTTATCGCGCGCTCGGCGATCGTTCCCCGCAGGTCGCGGCGCGGGCGATGCGCATCCTGGCGTCACGCAACGATGAAAAAAACGTCGCCCGGCTCAACGAGGCGATCACCGGCAAGTCGAGCTACTGGCGCACGCGCTCGTACGCGACGATCGCGTTGTCGCTTCTGTCCTCGACGTTCAAGGAGCAGCCGTACTCCCAAGAGTCCATCGAGCTCCTGCGCGGATCGCGCGGACTCCTGCACCGGGAGTCGCTGGCGCGGGCGTCCTCGGCGCTCGGGCTGTCCCAGGTCGCGCTGCGGACGAGCGATCCCGAGCTGTCGCGTCTGCTCGACAAGGAGATTCCGATTGTCCTGATCGACGCCGTCGGTGCCGGCAGCCGCCACTACCGCGACTTCGGGACCGTGATGCCGCTCGCCTACAACATGCTGCGCCGCATTACCGGCCAGACCCTTCCCAGCCACGCGCCGCGGTGGGCGCAGTGGTGGCGGGACAACGGGGCGACGTTTCGGGCCCGGCGCGAGCTCGTCGAGGTGCGCGCGGACGACGTGCCCGCGACACAGATCGAGTGGACCCCGCCGCTCAACATGGGGCCGCCGCGGATGCGGGTCAGTGTCCTCGCGGCGGCGCGGCCCGAGTTCCGCCACGGCGAAGCGTTGGCCATCCCGACGGATGAAATGGCGCGGCTTGTCGACGCGCTACGAAAGCTGAACTTCTTCGAGCGGCCCGAGGCGCGGGCGTCCCGGGCCGACAAGGACAGCGACCATGCGGTCGTCCTTGTGCGGGTCGGGGATCTCGACCGCGCGGCGGCGTTTGGCGGCGGCGACAAGGCGCTGGCCGACCAAAAAGCGGTCGCCGCGTTGTTTGCCGACGTGACCGCGAAGTACGGTTGGCAGCGCTGGTGGGACGTGAAGGGGAATCCGAACTGGCAGACGTTCGTGGCGCGCCACCGGAAGTGGTTTGCGAGCCACGACGACAAGATCGAACGGGAAAAGCGCCTGCGCTCGATGATCGCGGCATGTCTCGACGACCTGATCGATCCGAAAGTGCGGCACGAGGCGGTCGAGTTGGTGCGTGCGCTGAGCGTGGGTGCGAGCGAGCTGCCTGACGCGGAGCGCGACGCGTTTATCTCGGCGGTGCGGGCCGAGCCGGCTGCGAACGGATTCGTCGTGGCGACGGTGGATCTACTCGTGCCGCAAGCCGGCCTCAAGGCCGCGCACGGGCTCATCGATGCGCTCGCCCAAAAAATCGGAACGGGAGCCGAGCAGGCCCTCCTGCAACGGATTTGCGGCAGCTTGCCGGGCCCCGAGATCAGGAAACTACTCTCCGATCCGCGTTGGAAGGTGCGCCGCGCCGCCGTGGGGGCGCAAGCGGAGCGTGATACGGGTGCCGGAAGGGGGGTCCTGCGGGCTGCGCTGAAGGACGAGGAGATTCGGGTGCGAACCGCCGCGGCTGTTGCACTGGCCCGCCGGCACGACGCTTCGGTCCTGCCGGTCCTGACGAAGCTCGCGAGTCGCCGTAATCCGAAGGACGTGCGGGAGAAGGCCGCGTACGCCCACGGCCTGCTCGGTGGACGCGAGGGCCTGGCAGCGGTGCGCGCCGCGCTTGAGCACGATGCCGACCTGAGCGTGCGGTACGGGGCCATCCGCGGCGTGGCCGAGGGAGGCGATCCCGGTGCCGCGGACCTCTTGTTTTGGGTCTTTCGCAAGGTGGCGGACCGGGACGTGCGCAACGCCGCGGCGCTGGCACTCGTGGACCTCGAGTCGCCGGTGCTCGTGCAACGCATCATCGAGCGCATCAAGCTGACCCAGGCCAACGACCCCGAGCGCGTCGCGCTGGTGAGCGTACTGGGACGGATGAAGAGCGAGGACCCGCTCGATATGCTGCGCCGTATCCTGCAGGGCGACGACGCGTTCTCGAAGGACGCGGCCGCGTTCGGGCTGGCGCGTCGCTGGGACGACATCGCGATGGAGCAGCTCATCGCCATGGTCCGAGCCGGCCGCAAGTCCAAGCTCGCCGTTCGCCACCTTCAGATGCTGACGAGCCGCGCCTTCGCCAGCGATCAGTTCTCGCGCCAGGCGGACAACTACTCCGGGTTCTGGGCGTCCAAATCGACGGAGAATCCCAAGCTGTGGTTTGTCGCGTCCCTGGAAGCTCGCGGATACGACACGGTCGCCCTGAGCGCGTGGGCCGCCGACAAGAAAGTCCAGCCCGCCACAACCGACGCGATGGTTCCCGTGCTGTTGCGCGTGCTGCGTGCCGAGGAGTGGTACCTGCGGCGCAACGCGTCGTACCTGTTGAGCCGCCACATGGGGCCGGACAACCCCGGCGTTGTCAGCTACGCGACTTCGAGCACCGAGGAGGAGCGCATCGTCAAGGCCTACAACGCGTGGTGGCGCGACAAGCTGAAGAAGGCCGAGCGCGAACGCAGGGGGTAGACGGAGCCTTCAACCGGCCAAAAGTGTACGGACGGCGATATCGCCGTCCGTCGGCTTCCTCGGCCACCTCCGACAATCGACGATGGCGTGCCGCTATTGGCGGGCGTAGGACAATACGCTGCGGAGGTAGCGGCGGGTTTCGCGATAAGCCACGCGCTCGGCGATCTCGTCGATGTCGCCCTTGGTCTCGCGCATCCAACGGTTTACCCGGGTCGGGCCGGCGTTGTAGGCCATCAGGGCGAGGCGAACGTCTTCAAAACGGCGTAGCAGCGAGGCCAGGTAGCGGCATCCCAGGTCCAGGTTCAGGCGCGCGTCGAACAGGTCGTCGATGCCGATGTTGCGGCCCGCCATCTCGGACGCGGTGGGGATGCGCAACTGCATCAACCCGTAGGCCTGCGCCGGTGACACCGCGCGCGGATTGCCCCGCGACTCGGCAATGACCACCGCTTCGACGAGGTCCGCATCGAGCCCATGGCGTGCCGCCGCCGCGGTGATCAGCGCCTTCAGGTCGGCGCGATCGTTGCGGTAGCTCGCCCAGAGCACGGCGAGGCTGCCCCCGAACGCCGCAAGCACGATCCCCCAGACCAGCGCGCGCCGCCGCAGGGACCACTTGGGCGCCGGCGGAACCGGGTTGAGGAGGTGGGAGAGACGGTTGAGCTTCATCCCACCGCGAGACGTTCGCGGCCCAGACATGAAAGCAAACGTACCACAAGATGTAGGGGTGAAAAGCCCATTCGTCCCCAAAATCCGGGGCCGAGATCCGCTCGAAGAGCCGCGCGCCGCGGCCAGTCGTGGAAGGCACGGCGGCCCGGCATCGTACGCGGACAGAGAGGTCGCCCGGCCGACTAGCGAAAGGCGCCGCAGACGGATTTCGCAGCTATCGCAAGTCCAAGGTCATCAAGAATTCGGCGTTGCTCCCGGTCTTCTCCAGGCGGGTGCGCATCAGGGTCATCGCTTCCGGGAGCTGCATCTCGTTCAGGATCTTGCGCAGCATGAACACACGTTCGAGTTCGTCGGGATGGAGGAGCAGTTCCTCCTTGCGTGTGCCCGAGCGCTGGATGTCCATGGCGGGCCAGATGCGGCGGTCCGCAAGGCGCCGGTCGAGCACGAGTTCCATGTTGCCCGTGCCCTTGAACTCCTCGAAAATCACCTCGTCCATCCGCGAACCGGTCTCGATAAGGGCCGTGCCCATGATGGTGAGGCTGCCGCCTTCCTCGACGTTGCGCGCGGCGCCAAAAAAGCGTTTGGGCTTTTGCAGGGCGGCCGCGTCGATGCCACCGGTAAGAATGCGGCCGCTGTTGGGCGCCTCGGCGTTGTAGCTCCGGCCCATGCGCGTGATCGAGTCGAGCAGGATCACGACGTCACGTCCGCATTCGACCCGGCGCTTCGCCTTCTCGATGACCATCTCGGCCACCATGCAGTGCCGGGACGGGGGCTCGTCGAAGGTCGATGAGATGACCTCGGCCTGGGTGTTGCGCTCCATGTCGGTGACCTCCTCCGGCCGCTCGTCGAGCAGCAGGATGATGAGGTCGCACTCGGGGTGGTTTTGGCTGATCGCGTTGGCGATGAGCTGGAGGATGATCGTCTTGCCCGCCCGCGGCGGCGCGACAATCAAGCCGCGCTGGCCCTTTCCGATCGGGCTCAGCATGTCCATGATGCGGGTCTCGACGGTGTCCGACGCCGTTTCGAGGATGAACCGCTCCTCGGGGTAGAGCGCGGTCAGGTCCTCGAAGTTGGGCCGCGTGGCGGCCAGCTCCGGCGCCTCCTTGTTGACCGTCGCAACCTTGAGCAGCGCGAAGTAGCGCTCGCCCTCGCGCGGCGGACGGATCTGGCCGGACACATGGGCGCCGACGCGCAGGCCGAGGCGCCGAATCTGGCTCGGCGAGACATAGATGTCGTCGGGCGAGGCCGTGTAGTCGTAGATGGGGGAGCGCAAGAACCCGAAACCGTCGGGCAGGATCTCCAGAATGCCCTCGCCGACAAGTAGCCCTTCCTTGGCGCCGCGGTCCTTGAGGATGCTGAAAATCAGGTCCTGCTTGGTCAGGTTTTGGGCATCGGCAATGCCGTCGGCGGCCGCGAGCGCGGCCAGTTCCGCCGTGTCGAGCGACTGCAGTTCATGCATGCTCGTCTGGGGGCCCGACGTTTCACCGACGGTGACGGTAAGCGGCTCGTCGTCCCCGACGTCCGCCGGCAGGCCGGCGAGCCGCTCCGGCTCGCGACCCGGACGGCCCCGCGGCTTGCGCTGGGGCTTTCTGCTCTGTTTGTTGCGGGGGCCCCGGCGCCCGCCGCGGGACTTTCCGCCACCGCCCCGGTCGTTTCTCGAGTCGCTCCAATCGCCCCGATCACCTCGGTCGCCTCGGTTCCCTCGTTCACCGCGTTCACCGCGTTCACCGCGTTCTCGGGGGGCCCGGTCGCCGCGGTTCCCGCGATCGCTTCGGGGGCCTCGGTCACCACCGGCACCGCGCTCACTTCTGCCCCGGTCATCCCTGGGACCCCGGTCGTCTCTGGCACCCCGGTCATCTCTGGGACCCCGATCGTCTCTGGGACCCCGATCGTCTCTGGCGCCCCGGTCATCTCTGGCGCCACTGCGGCTACTGCCACCGCGATCGCCGTCGGTGTCGGGCGCGGGAGTCCGCGCGGGCTCCGGGCGCGCGGGCGGTGCTTCGTTGTGCTTCGCGGTGACCGGCCTCGACGGCGCGGCTTGCTCGGGCTTGGCTGCCTTTTCGGCCGGAGCGGGAGCCCCGGCGCGCGCGACCTTTTTGGTCGCCGTGCGCTTGGTGGTTCGCTTGGCAGGCGCTGTCGAGGTCTTCGCGGACGCCTTCTTGGTCGTCGCGGTTTTTTTCTTCTTGCGCGTCGTGGTGGTGGTGGTCTTGGTTGTCTTTTTCTTTTTCTTGGCCGCCATCTATTCCGTCTCCAAACGGCGCAGGATGCGCCGTACGTCCCGTCGGGCTCGCTCCGAATCGCCGCGGTTGTCCACCACGGCGTCCGCATGGGCCCTCTTGCGCCTGCACGACCATTGCCGTGCCTCCCGCGCCCGATGCTGCTCCTCGGTCCAGCTCCGCGTCCGTGCACGTCGCCGACGCTCGCGCGCATCGCAAGCCACATAGACCACGATGTCGCAGAGTTCGTCGAGGCCGGTTTCGAGCAGGAGCGGCGCGTCGAGTACCAAGAGGCGCTCGCCCGCTCGTTCGCTGCCCCCGCGCCCCCCCTTCTTTTTCTCAGCCTCAACCGCTTGCTCGATGGCCCGCAGAATCGGCGGGTGGGTGATTCTTTCCAGATCCCGCAAGGCGGCGGGATCGGAGAAGACGAGCGTGGCGAGGCGCGCGGGGTCCATGGTGTCGAACCGGGCTAGGAGGGCCCGCTGGATGTCCGGGCGCGCGCGTACCCCTCGAGCCAACTCGTCAGCGTCCACGAGAATGCCGGGACGCTCCTCCAGAAAAAGCGCTGCGATGGCACTTTTCCCGGACGCGATGCCTCCCACGAGGCCGATTGCGGTGGGGGACATGGCCGGTTGGGCCGAACAGTGGGGTACGCCGATTCCGGACGGAACCGGGCTTTCGCGACGGTATCAGTGGCGCTGGCCGCCGTCAAGCGGACCGGGCCGCCCCCGCCCCCCCCAAAAAACGCCCCGGCCGACCGCCCCATTGTCCATCTGCCCGGTTGACGAGCGGCGGGGGGCTCGGGTATCGTCTTGGGCTTGCTGGACGCCCGTTGGGTCCGGTCAGTTCGGACAATACCAATCTACCCCCGGCGTGGATGCGTGGGGGCCGGAGGAAATCAATGCGCATTCGGGAACGTGGCGTGGGCAACATGGCGTTTATCGCCGTCCTGATTCTGTTCGTGGTCGCGGCCGTTTTGGCCTTCATGTGGAAGGACGAGGGCGACTCGCTGCGGCAGAAAAATGCCGAACTCCGCCAAGACACCGGCAAACTGGCCGAGAAGCTCGCCAAGGCGGGCCAGGCGTACGACGTGTTGCCGGCGATCCTCGGCGTCCCGGACCTTGTCCAGGCGGTTGCGCGCAACGGCGACACCTACAAGAAGCCCGCCGACATCAGGGAAGCCTGCATTGCTTGGCTCCTCAAGACGCGGGACGCCCTGCAGACGGCCTCGACCGCGATCTACGTCGGCCGAGTGTGGACAGCCTCTGGCGATACCCTCCGCAAGGACGGGGTCGCCGACATGAAGTCCTTGCAGTTCTACAAGAACACGATGGCGGGCGAGACCGCGTCATTCTCGGCGTTGATCGCGCCCATCGCCGGCGCCTTCACGACCGCCGGAAAGTTCATCACGGAAAACAACAAGGAGTCCGAGAACCAATACGTGTTGGCCAAGGCTGCGGCCGCCGAGACGGTGTCCCAGGCTGCGAAGGCCACGCAAGAACACGCGGCGCAGGTCGCGACGATCAAGGCCGCGCAGGAGACCGCGGACGCGCAGCGCACGGAGTTCGAGAACGGCATGACGCGGCTGACCGCGGATGTCGATGGACTGCGAGGGAAAGAAGAAACCCTCAAGGCCACCAATATCAAGGTCAAGCGGGACATGAGCCGCGAGATCCGCGCCCTGAAGACCGGGATCATCAACCTCAAGGAAAAGAAGATCCTCGCTCGCGAGGAGGATCCCAAGGACGGCGAGATTGTCGGCTCGAACCCGCGTAACCGCGTTTGCTGGATCAACCTCGGACGCGTGCACAAGGTACGCACCGGCATGATCTTCACCGCATGGCGAGCCGGCAAGGGCAACCAGCGTCAGGACCTGGCCGAAATCCGCGTCCTCAAGGTGGACCGTCGCCGCTCCGAGTGTTCGATCGTCAAGATCTTCAACTCAAGCGTTCCCGTCGGCCGCGGCCACAACATCTCGAACGCGTTCTACAGCCCGACCGAGACCCTGATCGTTTACATCTCCGGCAGCCTGCGACGCTACGACACCTCGACGGCCGCGCGCCGCCTGGCGGCGAGTGGGGTCAAGATCAGCGCGGTTCTCGATGATCGCGTCCAGGTGATCGTTCTGGGCGAGCCGGACGTGTCGGCAGCCAGCGGTGGCGACGAGGTCGATACGGACGATCCCGAGGCCGTCAAGGCGCTGAAGGCGAAAGAGGACGCGCTCCGCGAGACGCGCCTCAACGAGGTCATCGAGAAGGCGCGCGCGATCGGTGCCGTCGTCGTGACCGAAGGCGTTCTCAGCACGTTCATCGACTGGTAGGCCCAACACGCGCGCATCCCAGATTCACGACTGGTAGGCGCACAAACGCATCCTTAGGGGCGCTCCGCATGCGGGGCGCCCTTTTTCGTTTCACCCGACGTATAGGATTTGCCCCGTGGCGGAAGCCGGACGCATGACCCTGTGGGAGCACTTCGAGGAGCTGCGGACGCGCCTCGTGCGCAGCCTGCTTGCCGTGACCGCGTGCGCGATCATCGCCTTTTGGAAGATCGAGTGGGTCATGGAGTTCATGCGGGGGCCGCTCCACGACGCGCTGGCCCGCTACGACAACCTGAAGCTGATTCAGACCAAGGCGCACGGCTCGTTCGTCGCGGCGATGACGATCGCGTTCTTCACCGGCTGCATCGTGTCGGCGCCGATGATCGTCCACCAAATCTGGGCGTTCGTCGCCGCGGGCCTCTACCGACACGAGCGCCGGACAGTGAAGTACTACGCCATCCCCGGCGTCGCGCTCTTCTTTGCCGGTGCCGCCCTCGCGTACTATTTCGTGCTGCCGTGGGCGTTCCTGTTCCTGATCGGCTACTCGGACACGCTGAGTGTTGATTCCCTGCTCAGCCTGAACGAGTACCTGTCGCTCGTCGCGTTCGCCATGTTCGTGTTCGGGCTGATGTTTCAACTACCGCTGGTGATGGTGTTCCTGATGCGCCTCGGTGCCGTCACGCCCGACACCTTCCGACGCTTTCGCCGCCACGCCATTGTCATGAGCTTCGCCCTGGCGATGGTCCTGACCCCGCCCGACGTTGTCTCCCAGATCGCCCTCGCGGGCTGCATGTCCATTCTGTACGAAGGCGCGATCCTGGTCGGCGCGCGTGTCGCACGAGCCAGAAAGTCCGACCAGGACCAGGAATGATTCGCTATGAAGATCGCCCTCGTGGGACTCCCCGGCGCCGGCAAGACCTCGCTGTTCAACGCGCTGGTCGACAAGCCGGTGGACCTGCTCCCCGGCGTTCCGGGCGCCGCGCCGCATGTGGCCGTCGTTCGCGTGCGCGACGAACGCCTGGAGTGGCTGCGCGACCTCTACTCGCCCAAGAAGTACTCGCCGGCGTCGCTGACCCTGGAAGATCACGCGGGCATCCCTCCCGGCGCCGCGCGATCCGACCGGCGCGGCGAGCTGTTCGCGGGCATGCGCAACGCGGACGGCCTCGTGATCGTCTTGCGCGCCTTCACGACCGACCGCTACGCCTTTGACGACCCCACCGCCGATCCGGCGCGCGACCTCGAGCTCGTCGCGATCGAGTTCATCACCGCCGACCTGGAAATCTGCGAACGCCGCCTGCAGCGGCTGGCGTCCGAATGGAAAAAGCCCGCGACGCGCGACCGGGTCGAGAAGGAGCAGGCGGTGGTAAAGCGGCTCGTGGAGGCCCTGGAGGACGAAAAGGGCGCGCATACGGTCGAGTTGCGCTCGGACGAGGAGGGGCTGGTTCGCGGCTTCCAACTCCTGACCCGCAAGCCGATTGTCCTGCTCGGGAACACAGCCGAGGACGGCGATGCCTTCGACCTCGCGGCGGGCGCGCTCGACGTGCAGCACCGGTTCGATGCATGCGTGCAGATCGAGGCGGACCTGTTGCAGATGGACGAGGAGGACCGCGCCGTGTTCTCCGAGGAATACGGCATCACGGAGCCGCTGCGCGACCGCTTCAACCTCGGGTGCTACCGCGGGCTGGGGTTGCAGTCGTTTTTTACCGTCGGCGAGGACGAGGTGCGCGCCTGGACGATCGAGAAGGGCGACGACGCGGTCACGGCGGCGGGCAAGATCCACACCGATCTCGCGAAGGGATTTATCCGCGCCGAGGTCACCCCCTACCCCGAACTCAGGGAGCTGGGCTCGGAGCGCGAGGTCAAGGCGGCGGGCAAGCAGAGGCTGGAAGGCAAGGACTACACAGTCAAGGACGGCGATGTCTTGAACATCCGGTTCTCGAAGTGAGCGTGACGGTTCGACGCGCGGCGATCCTGACGGTGGGGGACGAACTGCTCGCGGGCAGGACGATCAACACCAACGCGGCATGGCTGGGCGACGAACTGGGCCGCCACGGCTACAACGTCGTGCGCGCCGAGACGATTCCCGACGACGAGGAAGAAATCGCCCGCACGATTTGCCGGCTGGCCGATGCTGCGGATCTGGTCGTTGTCACGGGCGGACTCGGTCCGACGCAGGATGACCTGACGCGGGAAGGACTCGCGCGCGCCGCGGGTGTGGCGCTGCGCGAGGACCGGGGTTTGCTGACACAGATCGCCGAACGGACCCAGCATCGCGCGCAAGAGCGCAATGCGCGGATGGCACTCGTGCCCGTGGGCGGCGCGGCGTTCGAGAACCCGGTCGGGACCGCGCCCGGACTGCGCCTCACGGTCGCGGGCACGCCGGTGTACGCGCTCCCCGGCCCGCCCGCCGAGCTGCGGGCGGTGTTCGCCGGGCTCGATCTAGGCGGCGCGCCGCGTTCTCGACGGATTCTGCGTGTGTATGGACCGCACGAAGCGGAGTTGGCCGAGACGCTGGGCGAGCTGCTTGCCCGCGGCGGCGAGCCGGAAATGGGCGTGACGGCGCGCGGCAGCATCTTGACGGTATCCATCACCGGCGCCGGCGCAGACGAACGAGCCGCTGCTGTCCGCGCGCGGCTCGGAGACCATGTTTTCGGCGAGGATGAGGACACGTTGCCGGGCGTCGTCGTCGCGACGCTGCGCGAACGCGGACAGTCCGTCGCCGTGGCGGAATCGCTCACGGGCGGCGCGATCGCGGACGCCATCGTCTCCGTTCCTGGCGCATCGGACGTGTTTTGCGGTGGCGTGGTGGCCTACACCGCGAAAGCAAAATACGACCTGCTGGGGGTGCCGCAAGAGCTCCTCGACGAGGCCGGCACGGTCGATCCGCGCGTTGCGCAGGCCATGGCGAACGGCGCAAGAGCACGCTTCGACGCCGACATCGGCGTCGCGACGACGGGCGTCGCCGGCCCGGACCCGCACAGCGGCCGCAAAGTCGGCGACGGCTACATCGCCATCGCGAGTGCAGCCGGAACCAGGGTCATCGAGCGCACGGGCGCGGCGCCGCGACCGATCGTCCGCCGGCGGTTCACGCTGGACGCTTTGTGGGTGCTTTGCCGGGGGGCGTAGCACCCCCACAAAGTTCGCCTGCGGCGTTTTTTGCTAGCGGGGCGGACGCCCCCCTGCCTGTGTACGCTCCGGGCCGCCGGCCCGTTCATTGTCCGCGAGTGGCTGGTCGCGGCGCCGCTTGTCGGGTGCGGCACGGCTCGCGGGAGCCGCCGGATTCGTCGTCGGAAGGCGTTCGAACGTCTTGCTGGCCGCCATACCGAGCCAGGATCGTTCAATACGGCGCGCCGTCCACGGTGCGCGTCGATGGCCGGGACCAGCCGCTGGAGGGCACGACCGCGAAGTTGGCCCTCGCAGCGGGCAACACCGCGTGCGCCTGCTGTACTACGTCTGCCAAGACGCCGGCACCTGCCGGATGCGCAGCATCGATTTCGACGTAACGGTCAAGCCGGCAAGGACAAGGCCACGCTGAAGGACACCTTTTTGCCGTAGCCCCGACAAAAACCCGATCTCGAACCTCCGGTGCGGCCAGCGGTTCTTTTCCATGGGGCTTTTCGTCCCTACACTGACCCTCCCCGCTTACCCGGTGGTGTAATCGGTAGCACGAGAGACTTTGAATCTCTCTGTCCAGGTTCAAGTCCTGGCCGGGTAGCCAACAACCTCGATTGCGCCGGGCTGGCGTCGCCCGAACCGTCCCGCGCGTGTGGATAATGCCGGACAACGTGAGTCAATCCGATCGACCGCTCGCGGGTGTCGTGCTCGCTGCCGGCCAGGGCAAGCGCATGCGCGCGCCGGTTCCCAAGGTGCTCGTGAAGGCCTGTGGGCGTACGCTCGTCGAGCATGTGCTCGAGGCCGCGGCGCCGCTGGGGGCCGATCCGACCGTGATCGTGTACGGGCATGGGGGCGACCTTGTCCAGGCGGCGCTGCGCCCGCGCGGCGTCGCGTTTGCCCATCAGGCGGAGCAAGACGGTACCGGTCACGCTGTTCAGTGCGCGTTGGATGGGCTTGCGGGCTTTGCGGGCGATGTGCTGGTCTTGTGCGGCGACACGCCGCTGCTCACGACCGATGTTTTGCAGGGGCTGGTTGCGGATCACCGCAAGAATCGCCGCGCGCTGACCGTGCTCTCGGCCAACGTGGCCGTTCCGGGGTCGCTCGGCCGGGTCCTGCGCGGGGCCGATGGCCGCATGGCGGAGATCAAGGAGGCGGGCGACGCCAACGCGGCGCAGCTCGCGGTCTCCGAGATCAACACCGGGGTCATGGTCATCGCCATGGAGTACCTGCCGGATGCGCTGGCGCGCCTCAAGTCCGACAATGCCCAGGGCGAGTTTTACCTGACGGACGTGCCCGCGCTCCTGCTCGCGGACGGCTTGTCCGTGGATGCGTTCCGCACGAGCGACGAGGGTGCCGCGCTGGGCGTGAACACGCCGGTCGAGCTGGCCCAGGCGGTCGCCATCCTTCGGGAGCGCAAGATCGCGGAGCTCATGGCCGCTGGCGTCTTCGTCGATGATCCCGCCACCACACGAATCGATGCGGAGGTCACGATCGAGCCCGGAACCCGGCTCCGGCCGTTCACGTACGTGGCCGCTGGCGTGCGGATCGCCGCGGATTGCGAGATTGGTCCACATGTGTCCGTCTTGGGCCCCCCGGAGGGCACCGGCAGAATCCCGTCCGGGACGCGGGTCGCTCCGGGTACCGTATGGGAGGGGTAGTCGGTCATGCAAAACCAGCTTCAGGTGTTCACGGGCTCGGCGAACCGGCGCTTGGCCGAACGTATCTGCGAACACATCGGAATCAGGCTCGGCGACGTCATCGTCGGCCGCTTCGCGGACGGCGAGGTCCGGGTCAAGATCAACCAGGACGTGCGCGGCAGCGACATCTTCGTCGTGCAGCCCACATGCCCGCCGGTCAACGATCACCTCATGGAGCTGGGCCTGATGGTCGATGCGTTTCGTCGCGCATCCGCCGAGCGGATTACGGCCGTCGTTCCGTATTTCGGCTACGCCCGTCAGGACAGAAAGGACGAGGGCCGCGTCCCGATCTCGGCGAAGTTCATCGCCAACATGATCGTGGCCGCCGGCGCTGATCGCGTCCTCGCGCTCGATCTGCACGCCGCGCAGCTCCAGGGCTTCTTCGACATCCCGGTCGATCACCTCTACGCCAAGCCGGTGCTGGTCAAATACTTCCACCGGCTCCAGATTCCCGATCTGACCGTGGTCGCGCCCGATGTCGGCTCGTCCAAGCTCGCCCGCGGCTATGCCAAGCGCCTCGACGCCGATCTCGCCATCGTCGACAAACGCCGCATGACCGACACCGAGACCGAAGTCATGTCCGTCATCGGCACGGTCAAGAGCCGCAACGTCCTGCTGATCGACGACATGATCTCGACCGCGGGCTCGATCACGCAGGCCGCCGAGGCGGTCAAGGACCTGGGCGCGAAAGACGTCTACCTCGCGGCCACGCACGCCATCCTGTGCGACCCGGCGATGGAGCGCCTCGACAAGGCCCCGGTCCAGCAGGTCGTCGTCACGGACACGATTCCGGTTCCCCAGGACAAGCGCCGTCCCTACATGAAGATCCTCAGCACCGCCCGCCTCCTGGGCGAAGCGATCCTGCGCATCCACCACGCGCAATCGGTCTCGAAGCTCTTCGAACCCGAGATCGACGAGTAGTCGCGAACAATCGACGAGTAGCCGCGTACATCGCCGTCCGTTTGCTGCTTTCAGCGGGGATCCGATTCCGGGGAAGCGGACGGACGGCGATTCTCGATCGTCACGCGGACGACCTCGCGCATTTCGTCGCGCAGCTTGAGATCGGCCTGCGCGCGGCGCACCGTGGCGCCGGTTCGGCCCGCATCGCGGATCACGGTGACATGGGCGCGCGCCGCCGAACGCTTCGGGCTCGGACGAAAGTGGTTCACGCGAATCACGTAGGTGCCGGGAACGGCGTGCCGGAGAACGTAGACCTCGGAGCCCGCGCCGGTCGTCTGGTCGGCGAGGAGGTGCCCGCCGCTCGCGGCGCGCGGGCGGCGCCAGTTGCAGACGTCACTGAACGGATCGACGACATGCAAATCGACGTCTGCGCCGAGCGTGTCCCAGTGCAGGATCACGACGAGGTCCGCGGCCTGTTTCGGCTGGAGGCCCGCAAGAACCAGGCGCGCGTGCGCGGCCCAGAATCCGGTGGTGTATCGACCCGCGATCTGTGCGCACAACCGCGGCCCGATGCCGTCCTTGAGGCCGGCGGCTCTCGCGAAGACCACCCCCAGGTGGAGGCGCTCGTTCCGTTCGCAGGCCAGAGCGAGGTCGTGATAGATGCCCGGGGTGGGAGTTCGTTGGGCAGCGCGCGTGAGCAATCGCAGCGCGCGTGTCGGGTTGCCCGCGTCGAGTGCCGCTTGGCCCGCACGCTGCAACTCGTCCGGACCGCGGTCGTCGTCGCCTGCGCTGGCAGCAAGAAAATCCTTGTCGGGCACATGGTCGAGCATCGCAAGCATGGTGGCGCGGTCGCCGGTGGGCCGGGTTCGTTCAAACAGGTGCCGCCACTTCGCGCGCGGTGTGGATTGCGGGCGGTCCTTGAGCCAGTCCGTGGCCGGATGGCGCGCGACCGATGCCTTGTCCTTGGCGTTCTGGATCGCGGGAGCGGCGATCTTGAAGCGCTTGTAGTCTCGCGCGGACTCCAGCATCAGCAGTGAGCACGTCTCCCGCACGATGCGGAAATGGCGCGCGTAGGCCTCCGGCACGCCCGTGCCTCCAGCTGCGAACGGCTCGAGCCGGGCGACGGCGATCTCACCGTAGACCCGTTTCGCGAGGGGCGTGGAGAGGGGCGCGGGGACGGCGGCGGACCAGACCCGCGACACGCCGTTTTGACGAACGCGCATCTGCACGCGCGCCCCTGGCTCAGGGGTGCCGCGACCGGCGAGCACGAGCGCCTGACCCGCCTCGATCACGCCGTCGCGCGCGAGCACATCGCTGCATCCGGAGAGTCTCACATCGTCGATGATCCACGTTCCGGCCGGCAGATGGCGAACGAGGCGCAGGGCCGTGTAACCGTTTCCGGCAAGGGCCAGGACGGGTGCCGTGGCGATGTCGTGGCTGTACACGCCGTCCGGCTGCGCATGTTGGGACCGGCCATTGAGCCGCACCTCGCAGGGGCGTTTCGTTTGCGGCAGCGTGAGTTCGAACCGGAGTGCTGCGGCGTCGTCCGCGGCTTGGAGGTCGATGTCGTAGGCGAGCACCACCTGGTGAAGCTTCTTGGGTTCGAGCGGAAACAGTCGTGCCGAGAACACGCCGCCGCCGTCCCATTCAAGCAGCGCCGGGTCTCTGCGCTCGCTCGTGATCGCGCTGTAGGCGGTTCGCGCGCGGTGCCGCTCGACCATGCGCGCGTGCTTGGTGCGCGGCCAGTTGCCGGGCCGCCCGAGTTCGTCGGCGCGCCGCCCGCCGATCGCGGCGCCGGCGGATTTCGTTGTCGCTACCGTTGCGCCGAATCCCAGGATATGTGGCGATGCGCCGGCCGGCAGCCGGACCTGAAACGTGCCCTCGCGAATGCGCGGTCCCGCGAAGTAGAAATACAGCGACAAGCGAACGCGTGCCCGAAAACCGTCGACGCGCACGTCGGCGGCGATGGTTTCGAGCGGCAGACTCCCGGTGTCCGACAGCCGAATGCGGGAGGAGTGGGGCGGCAGGGCCGAGGGTGGGCTGTTTTGGGCAAGGCCGGCTGGGGCAGCGGCGCCGGTCGCGCCAAACACGCCGTCGTATCGGTAGTAGAACGCGAGACACATCGTGTGGAGCGCGGTGGCGCCGACGCGTCCATACACATCGGCCGCACGGCGGCCGGGATCCCACGATCCCGCAAGAGTTCCGGCGGCGCTGCGGCGCTGCGTCTTGACGACGGCGGCGTTCATCGCTTCGTTCCACTTTTTCCAACCGCTTCCACCGACCTGATAGAGCGCCATCGTTCCGAGCCAGGTGCGCAGCGGATCGGGCCGGTCTGCGTGCGGCAACCCGTGTCGCAACACGGCGTCCGCTTCCCGGCGCAACAGCGGACCCGCGTGGGACGACTCGCAGAGCATGATCCGCCCGAGCGCCTGCGCCACCGTCGCTGCCGACGTGGACGTGCGGTCGTTGCGCAGGGTCTTGAACCAGCGGCGTTCCCGCTCCACGGCTTCTTGCGCGACAGGGATGCGGGCCCTTCTTGCCGAGCGCAGCGCTGTCGCGACGAGTGCATGCACGAGCGGGTCGTCGCTCGAGCCCGACCGCGCGAGTGCCGCGAAAGCGTCTTGGGCGGGGCCACGACAGACGGACTTCGGCGACTCCCACGCGGCTTCGCAAAGCGCCAGCGTGGCCAACGCCCTTTGTTGCGTGTCGGCGTCCCGAAAGTGGCCGGAGGCATCCTGTCGCCGGCGCAGGAAGGCCAGACCGCGATATACGTTCGCGACGTAGCGATTGTCCTTGATCGTGCCCGAGTCGGTGCAGCCCATGCTTAGAAACGAGAGCACGGCGAGGCTGGTCGCTCCGACATGGGGCTTGCCTCGATAGAGCCACGCTCCGGTCTTTGGATCCTGTTGCCGGGCGAGCCAGGAGCGCGGAGAGTCTTGCCGCTCGGCTGTGGCCGGCCAACTGACCAAGAAAAGGGTGAGCACGGAGATTCGCCACATGCCAAGAGAAAACGAGTGGGGTACGCCGCGGTTCGGATTGGGTCTGCCCCTGATACATCGCCGTCCGTCTGCTTTTTTCTGCTCGGTTCGCCGCGACGGGGACCGATGGACCCCGCGTTCCTTGGTGGGGGGTGGGTTCTCGGCTACCTTTTTCGGCTCTTCGGAGCTAGCCCATGGAAATCCTCGATCTTCCCGTTCAGTCCCGTGACAAGCTCGGATCCGCGCACTCGCGCCGGTTCCGCCGTGCGGGCCGAATTCCCTGTGTCCTCTACGGCCGCGGGCAGGACACTGTCTCGCTCGATACCAGCGCCGACGGATTTGCCAACGTGCAATCGCAGCACGCGGCGGTCGTGCGGCTGGAACTGGACGGAAAGGCCCAGACCGCGCTCATTCGTGCGGTCCAATGGGACCCATTCGGCGATTTCGTTCAACACATCGATTTTGTGCGGGTCGAGATGGAGGACGAGGTCAAGCTCTCCATTCCCGTGCACTTTACCGGCACTCCGGCCGGTGCTGTGGCTGGCGGAGTCACGCAGGCGGTGCGCACGGACGTCGAGGTGTTTGCGCGCGTCGATTCGATTCCGTCCGAAATCCTGCTCGACATCGAGGCGCTTGAGATCGGCGACACCATCTACGTCGAAGACGTCGAGTATCCCGACAATGTCCGTCCGGCCTCTCTGCCTCGCGACCTGATCGTCCATGTCGTCGAGCCCAAGAAGATCGAGGAGGAGACGGAAGAGGAGCTTGAGGAAGGCGAAGGCGCGGCGCCGGAAGGGGACCCGGACGCGAAGTCCGACTCCGATTCCGACTCGTAGCGTTTTTTGGGCAGCTTGATGGTGCCCGGTGCGCTTGTCTTCGGTATTGGCAACCCCGGGTCGGAGTACGACGGAACCCGGCATAACGTCGGGTTTGCCGTTCTGGACGGGCTTTTGGCCCGCCACGGTGGGGCTCCGTTCCGAACGGTGGAAGGTCTCGGGGTCTCCGTGTCGATGATCGAGATGGAGGGCCGCCGCTTGCTTCTGGCCAAACCGACGACGTTCGTCAACCGCTCGGGCCCGGTTCTCCGCGATTTGCGGGACGGGCATGGCCTGTCCGGCGCCGCGCTCCTCGTGATCGTCGATGATCTGGCGCTCGCCGTGGGCCGGATTCGGCTGCGGGCCCAGGGTTCGGACGGTGGACACAACGGTCTGAAGTCGATCGCTGCCGCACTCGGGACCGAGCAGTACGCCCGGCTGCGGATCGGCATCGGCAACGAACGAGCCCGCGCCGTCCCCGAATTTGTGCTGGCGCGTGTTCCAGATGCGGAGCGTCCGATGCTCGCGGAGGCTGTTCTACGGGCCGCGGATGCGGTAGACACATGGGTCCGGCTCGGAATTGAACGAGCGATGGGAGTGGTCAACGCGCCGTCCGATCTTGACCGACCCCAAAGCGGCGCTTAGCCTGTTCCGTTTCCCCCTATCAGTTTGAATCGAAAGCGAAAATGTATCCGTACGAGGGCATGTTCCTGATCGACCCGGCTCTGCACGGCGCCGACCCCGAAGGGGTCGAGAAGACCGTGTCCGGCCTGCTCGAGAAACACGGCGCCAAAATCCACGATTTTGAGCGCTGGGACGACCGCAAGTTGGCCTACGAAATCAAGGGCCACCGGCGCGGCGTCTACCTGCTTACCCACTTCGAGATGCCCGGGGATAACCTCCCCGAGCTCACGAGTGATTTCCGCATCACTGAGTGCGTTCTGCGCCAACTCTTGATCCGGCTCCACGAGGAGATCCCGGTTCATCTAGAGAACAGCGCGAAGTACCAGGAGAAGATGCGCGAGGATCGGGATTTACGACGTGGCCGGCGCGAAGAGGGCGGTCCCCCGCCCCGTCGAGGCCGGGATTCGGATTCGGACTCGGAAGGCGTTTTCGCCGTTGGGTCGAGCGAGGACAACTAGATGGCACCGCGGGACAAGAAGAAATTCAAGCGCTTCAAGGAGCGGCGGTGTCGCTTCACTCAGCTCAAGGTCGAGTTCATCGACTGGAAGGACACGCAGACGCTCCAGCGGCTCTGCACCGGCCAGGGCAAGATCCTCGGGCGCAAGCGCACCGGGACGAACGCCCGATTCCAGCGGATGGTCAAGGTGGCGATCAAGCGTGCGCGCTTTATGGCCCTGATGCCCTACCAGGGGAGCTAAGCGAAGGCCATGGCACGCGAACGACGCACCGTCTCCATCCTCTTGTTGGAGGACGACGATCATCTTGGCCACGTCGGCGACGTGGTCAACGTGAAACCGGGCTACGCCCGCAACTACCTGATTCCGTCCGGCAGGGCCTGCGCGGCGTCCAAGGACGCGATGCAGCGGATCGAACGTGCCAAGAAGCGCGCCGACCAGCGTCGTACCGAGCGCGCGGCCCGCGTGGCCGCCGTCGGAGCGGCCCTGGAAGGTCTCAGCCTCACGTTCGAGGAGCGCGCGAGCGAAGAAGGCCACCTTTTCGGATCGGTCTCGGCAGCACGCATCGTCGAGGAACTCTCGGCCCGCGACGTCCTCATCGAGGAAAAGCAGATCGAGCTGGAGGCGCCTTTGCGCGAGCTGGGCATCTTCAACGTGCCGGTTCGCCTCGACGCCGATACCGTCAGCGAGCTCCGGATCTGGGTCGTCGAGGTCTGACTCCTACCAGCCTCCGGCTGGTAGGAGTCAGAGCAGGGTTTTTTGGCCTAACCTCTGACGATGTTGGCGCGCCCATGTCGGACGCGGAAGGCTGGCTAGCGGTTCACCGCTTCGCGGTTCCCCCGCGAAGCGGGTAGGCCACCCGCCCGCGAGGCTCTCAACGGCGTGAGCCGTTGAAGCCAAAAGACACTGCGCCCCGTCCGCCCCCGAGTTTCACCGGTTCGCGGTTCCCCCGCGAAGCGGGTAGGCCACCCGCCCGCGAGGTTCTCAACGGCGTGAGCCGTTGAAGCCAAAAGACACTGCGCCCCCGTCCGCCCCCCGAGTTTCACCGGTTCGCGGTTCCCCCGCGAAGCGGGTAGGCCACCCGTTCGCGAGGCTCTCAACGGCGTGAGCCGTTGAAGCCAAAAGACACTGCGCCCCCGTCCGACCCCGAGCCAAGAAGACACTCCACAGCCTATCTGCCGGTTCTCCACCTTCGTTGCTCCGGTTTTTCCCGGGGGGGTCCACCGCTTTCGCACAATTTTCGTCCTTGCCGTGCCTACGCTGGAAGAAGCGTTTCCTTTCGCGGTTCGCGCGTTAGCTTCGAGCGTCTGGAGGTGCCCGGCGTGGACTCGGTTCAAAAAAGTTTCACCCGCCTGCCGCCGCACAGCGAGGATGCCGAGCAATCCCTGCTCGGGGCGGTCCTGCTGGACGGCGACGTCTTGACCGACGTGATGGGCCTGCTCGTGGCCGAAGACTTCTACGCCACGTCGCATCAAAAGATCTACACGGCGTGCACGCGGCTGTTCAACGACGGTCGCCGCGTCGATGCGATCATGATCAAGGACGAGCTGGCCCGCACCAGCGATCTGGAGCGCATCGGCGGCGAGGAGTATCTGACGCGGCTCGTGGCCCTTGTGCCCAGCGCTGCCGGGGCCGAGGACTACGCGCGGATCGTCAGCGAAAAGGCGGTGCGCCGCAGCCTCATCCACGCGTGTACCGGGATCCAGTCGGCCGCGTACGAGGGCGGCTCGCCCGGACCGCAACTCCTCGACTTTGCGGAATCCGAGATCCTCGCGATTGGCCGCGGCGCAGCCGAGCAGGAGACGGTCGGCATCCAGACGGTCCTCAACGAGACCTTCGACGAAATCCAGGCGCTGATCGACGGCGGCGCGGCGACCGGCTTGGCGACCGGCTTTTTCGAGTTCGACGAGATCACCGCGGGCCTCGGCAAGGGCGACCTCATCCTGGTTGCCGGGCGGCCCTCGATGGGCAAGACGACGTTTTCGAACTGCATCGTCGATCAGGTCGGCGCGGTCGAGCGCAAGCCCGTCCTGTACTTCTCGATCGAGGTGAATCGGCGCCACCTCGTCCGCAACATGCTGTGTGCGCGGTCACGGATTCCGCTCCAAAAGGTCCGGCGGGGCAACCTCGACAACACCGAAATCGAGAAACTGACCCAAGCCGCGGACGAGCTGATGGAGGCGCCGATCTACATCGACGACTCCGCCGGGCAGACGGCCATGGGGATGCGGGCCAAGGCGCGGCGCCTGCGCCAAAAGCTGGGGGAGATCGGCCTCGTCGTGATCGACTACCTCCAGCTCATGGAGACGGGCCGGGCCGAAAACCGACAGCAGGAAATCGCCCAGATCAGCCGTTCGCTCAAGGGGATGGCGCGCGAGCTGGAGTGCCCGGTCATCGCGATCTCCCAGCTCAACCGTGCCGTCGATACCCGCGAGGATCGGGTTCCGCGCATGAGCGACCTGCGCGAGTCGGGCGCGCTGGAGCAGGATGCCGACCTGATCTGCTTTTTGTACCGCGAGTTCCAGTACAAGCCCTCCGAGGAGAACAAGCACAAGGCCGAGGTGATCATCTCCAAGCAGCGAAACGGTCCGACAGGCCGGGTCTCGCTCCATTTCCAGGGCGACATCCTTCGCTTTGACAACGTGTCGTTCCAGACCGAAGAGGGCTTTTAGCAGCGAAACACGCCCGTTCAGGGCTGTCTGGCGTCGCGGAGTTCAAAAAAAGCATCGCCGTCGGTACGCTTCCGTGCGTAAGGCTGGACAATTCCCCGCCCGCGCGACCCCACCCCCACATCGATGTGCCGGGTACGGACTCGCGTCGGTGCGGGGAGGCTGCGTATAATCCGCGGCTTCGTCAAGGGAATCACTGTGCGGGTACCTCTGAGAGCAATTCTCCTTCTTGTCTGGGCCCCTGCCCTGAGTTGGGCGCAGGACGGCGAGACTCCGGAACGTTCCGGCCCCGTGCAGCGGACCGTGCTGAAGGTTCGTTTCGAGGGCAACCGGCGCTACACCGATGCGTTCTTGAAAGAACAGATCGCGAGCAAGGAAGGGGAGGTCTACGACCCCGGCCTGATCAAGCGGGACGAACTCCGGCTGCGCGACTTTTTCTCGAACGTGCTGGATATCAAGACCGTCGCCGTCGAGGGCGGCGTGGAGCTTGTGTTCGTCGTGCTCGACAACGTCGTCGTCGGCAAGGTCGAGTACAAGGGCCTCGCCCGGGTCCGCAGGAAGGACTTCGAGAATCTGGTTGCGACGCGTCCGGGGCGGCCGCTACTCGAGCACGCCCTGGAGAGTGACACGCGCCTGATCGCGAGGCTGCACCGCGAGAAGGGCTACCACTTCGCCGACGTTCACTGGTACCGGCGCAAGACCAAGCAGGCCGATGTCCAGGATGTCGTGTTCCAGATCCTGCCGGGGCGGCGACCCAAGGTCTGGCGGGTTGTGCTCGAGGGCGCGCGGTCGATCGAACACAAAAAGATCCTCCGGATTCTCAAGAACAACCACCTGTACCGGCGCATGTTCCTGGGCCTGGGGCGTTGGCTGAATCCGAAGTACTTCAACCGGGCCGAGATCGATCAGGACCGCCGTCGGATCGAACTCTACTACCATCGCGAGGGGTGGCGCGACGCGCGGGTCATCTACGAGGGCGTTCGCTTCAGCGACAACCGCGAGCGCGCCCACGTCAAGTTCCGGGTCGATGAGGGCCGGCGCTACATGCTCGACCGGGTCGAGGTGGAGTACTTGCCGGAAGGCCTTCCGATCAAGGCGCACCGGGCGGCCCTCGATCCCCTGAAACTGGCGGCGCTCGCGCACCTTGCGTCCGGTGATCCGTACCGTGTCGAGGAAGTCAGCAAGACCGTGCGCGACATCCGCGAGCGACTGTGGTCGTTTGCGTACGCCGACTCGCAGGTGCGCGAGGTGGCCGTGGACGACGCCAAACGGCATCGGGTCCTGCTCAAGATCCTGATCCGGGCCGGTCCGCGGATCAAGCTCGGCCGGTTGCGCTTTTTCGGCAACAAGTGGACCAAGGACAACGTGTTGCGGCGTGAGTTTCGGCGCGGCGCACTCCCCGGCGACTACCTCGACATCGACGCGCTGCAATCGGGCCGGAACCGGTTGTTGCGACTGCGCTACTTCAACTTCGTCCGCTTCGACGGGCGCGCCGGCTGGGGGCTGCACGCCGATCCGGACGCACCCGACGACGTCCGCGACGTCCATATCTCGGTCGAGGAGACCGAGACCCGCCAGTTCCAGTTCGGCGCGGGGGTCTCGACGGACGGTGGCGCTTTCGGCAACCTGTCCGTGACCTGGCGCAACTTTGACATCTCGCGTCCCCCGGACCGCATCTGGGATGTCTTTGACGAGGACGCCTTCCGCGGCGCCGGCCAGCGGTTCACGATCACCCTCGCCCCGGGCAGCACGTTCTCGTCGTTCGCGATCATCTTCTCGGACCCGTCGGTGCGCGACTCGAAGTGGTCCTTGACGACGAACCTCTCGCGTCAGCTCGCGCTGTTTGAGGACTACGACCAGACCACGGACACGGCCCTGATTCGCGTCGGCCGGTTCATCGACGAGGATCGGGTCTGGAACGTCGCGTTTGAATGGTCGCTTCGACAGGTCATCTTGGACGATCCGGACGCGGACGCGCCGGTGAATGCACTCGATGTCCAGGGTTCGAACACCGTGCATGGGATCGGCCTGATCTTTCGGCGGTCCAAGCGAAGCGATGTCGATATCTTCCTGAGCGGCCACGTCACGACGCTCCAGGTGCATCTGCTCGGCGGCCTCTTGGGCGGCGACGTCGAGGTCGTCAAGACCGAGATCGAGCACCGCGCCGGGTGGCGACTCTATCGCGGCCAAAAGGGCTGGTATCGATTGCAGCTCACGGGCCGGGTGAAATGGGCAACGGCTTTCGGAGACAGCCCGGAGGTTCCGATTTTTGAGCGGCACTTCCTCGGGGGCCGCAATCTGCGGGGCTTCGAATTCCGGGAAGTGGGCCCCCGCAGCAACGGCCGGCCGACCGGTGGCGAGTTTTCGGCCACCTTGGCGACCGAGATCGTGATCCCGATGCTCAGCCGCGAAGACGGCGGATTCGGGATCGATTTCGTGATTTTCTTCGACCAGGGGGTCCTCGCCGAGCGGTTTCACCGGCTCGTCGGGGACGATTGGCGGGCGTCCGCCGGCTTCGGCTTCGCGATCAGCTTCGGCGGCCCCAGCCAGCCTCCGCTCCAGATCGACTTCGGCTTCCCCGTCGATGCCCGTGGCGTCGACGAAGAACAGGTCGTGAGCGTAGCTTTCGTCCGCAGTTTCTAGCGAGAATCCGGCTGAACCGGATTCTCGTAGTAGGAAGAGGGGCGGCTGAGCGGCGGGGCGGCGAAGCCGAATCCAACCCGGTCTAGAGAAAATCCGGCATCAGGATTTTCCTTTTATAATCCGCGGCGCACGTGGCTCTCCGTCCGCAAACCACCATCTCGCGCGAAGTCGAACTCTCGGGCATCGGTCTGCACACCGGCGCCGGTGTGACGGTGCGCCTCCGTCCTGCCGAGCCGTTCACCGGCATCGTGTTTCGCCGGGTCGATCTTCCCGACAAGCCGGAGGTCCCCGCACGGGCGGACTGTTTCCACGAGCAGCCGCGCCGGAGTACGCTCAAGAACGGCACGGCCGAAGTCAACACGGTCGAGCACTTGCTTGCGGCGTTCGGGGCGTTCGGGATTGACAACGTCCTGTGCGACATCAACGGGCCGGAAGTGCCCGGGATGGATGGCTCTTCCCGCCCGTTTGCCGACGCTCTGAAGCAGGCCGGAATCAAGGAACAAAAGGAATCGATCGAGCCGTACGCGGTCAAGAACGCGGTACATGTGACCGGCGGCGACTGGGCGATCGTGGCGCTGCCCCGCGAGGAGCCGGGGCTGCGGCTGTCGTACACCTTGGAGTACGACGAGCCGCGCGCGGTGAACCAGAGCCTGACGTTTGAGGGTGGGCTCGACGCGTTTACGAATGACATCGCCCCCGCGCGCACCTTCGTGACCAGCAGCGAGATCGATGCTCTCCGCGAGGCCGGGCTCGGTCTGGGCGCGACCGAGGACAACACGCTCGTCATCGGTCCCGACGCGGACGAGGATGCCGCGGGGCTGCGGTTTCCCGACGAATACGTGCGCCACAAGGTCCTGGACCTGATCGGGGATCTGGTGCTGCTCGGCCGCCCGCTGCAGGCCCACATCGTCGCTCACCGTACCGGCCACGCGGCCAATCGCGCGCTGGTTCAGCGCATCGCCACGGGCATCCACCGGCAGGAGGATCTCGGGCAGCTGCGCCCGGGCTCCGGCTTCGGAATTCGCGAGATCATGCGGGTTTTGCCACACCGATATCCGATGCTGCTCGTTGATCGCGTCATTCATCTCGACGGCTTCAAGCGGGCCGTCGGCATCAAGAATGTCACCATCAACGAGCCGTTTTTTGCCGGCCACTACCCGGACACGCCGATCATGCCCGCCGTGCTCACGTTGGAGGCGCTGGCGCAACTGGCGGGAATCCTGCTCTTGCGCAAGCTCGACTACTCGGGCAAGGTGGCGGTGTTTATCGGCATGGACAAGGTACGGCTACGGCACGCGGTGATGCCCGGGGATCAACTCCGGTTGATCGTCGAGACAAAGCACCTCGGTCGCCGTGGCGGCAAGGTGCAGGCGCACGCGACGGTGCGTGACACCCTGGTGGCCGGTGCCGAGATGAAGTTCATGCTCGTGGATTCCCCGAGCAACGTCGAACAAGAGGAGTTCTGACAGTGGCGGGTAGCGGCGAAGGCGTACAGGTTCACCCGATGGCTGTCGTGGCCCCCGAGGCCGAACTCGGCGTGGACATCCGGATCGGTCCGTGCGCCATTGTCGGCCCGCACGTCCGGTTGGGGGATCGGTGCGTGTTGTCGGCTCATGCCGTCGTGCATGGCCGAACCGAACTCGGACCGGACTGCGAGGTTCATCCCACCGCGGCGCTCGGCGGCGCCCCGCAGGACAAGAAATTCGACGGCGAGCCGACGCGGCTGGTGATCGGCGCGCGCAACATCTTTCGCGAGGGCGCTACGGCCAACATCGGCACCGAAACCGGCGGCGGCATCACGCGGATCGGCGACGACTGTATTTTCATGAGCTGCTCGCACGCCGCGCACGACTGCGACGTGGGCGACCGCGTGATCCTCGCCAACAACGTGATGCTGGCGGGGCACGTGCGCGTGGAGGAAGGCGCGGTTCTCAACGGTGGCCTCGGGGTGCACCACTTCACGACGATCGGCTGCTACACCTACATCGGTGGCCTGTCCCGAATCACGCAGGACGTGCCCCCGTTCCACATCGCGGAGGGTCATCCCTCCCGACTGCGCGGCATAAACGTCGTCGGGCTGCGACGGGCCGGCATTGCCAACAAGACGATCGCCGCGCTGAAGGACTGCTTCCACCGGCTGTGGCGCTCGGACCGACCGGTAAAGCATGTGCTTCCGGAACTGCGCAAGCAGTACGGAGACCTTCCCGAGGTCGAGCGGCTGATCGCGTTTGTCGAGGCGAGTGGCCAGGGGCGTCATGGGCGGCAGCAGGAGCGGCCGGGGCGGGCGACATGAGCGACAATTCCGAGCGTTCCAAGGGGTCCGGCGGTACGGAAGGGCGCATGCGTGTCGCCGTCATCGGCGTCGGCCATTTCGGCCGCAACCATGCACGGATTTTCTCGGGCATGCCGGACGTCGAGCTCGTCGCGGTGGCCGACCCCGACGAGGAACGAGCGAAGACGATCGCGGATCTGTACGGCTGCCGTGCCGTCCGCAGCCACGAGGAGATCGGCGACGTGGACGCGGCGACCATCGCGGTGCCGACCGTGCATCACGCCGATGTCGCCTGCTGGTTCCTCGAGCGCGGCGTGCCGGTCCTCGTCGAAAAGCCCCTGGCGGAGACCATGGAGGCCGCGCAGCGCATCGTCACCACGGCGAAGGAAAACGGCACGTTCGTCGGCGTCGGCCACGTCGAGCGGTTCAATCCGGTCGTCGAGGCGGCGGTCAAGCTCGGCATCCAGCCGCTGTTCATCGAGTGCCATCGCCTCAACCCGTTCTCGTTTCGGGCGACGGATGTCGGCGTCGTTCTCGACCTGATGATCCACGATCTCGACGTGATTCTCCATCTGATCGGCTCGAAAGTCAGCCGCGTCGACGCGGTGGGGCTCGGCATCCTGAGCCGCTTCGAGGACATCGCCAACGTGCGCCTCACGTTCGCCAACGGTGCCGTCGCCAACGTCACCGCGAGCCGCGTCTCAGTCGAGACGATGCGCAAAATCCGGGTCTTCTCGCGCGACTCCTACATCTCGCTGGACTACGGCGAGCGCAAGGGTGTCATCTATCGCAAGTCGGACAAGCTCACTCTCGACGTGATTCAAAAAATCACGGAAGCCCCCGACACGCTTGAGGATCTCCGCGGCAAGGAGGGGGTCTTCGGCGACCTGTTGCACGCCGAGACGATCCCGCTGCCCGACCACGACGCCCTGGAAAAAGAGCTGTCGAACTTCGTCCGCAGCGTCCACGCGGGCAAGCCGCCGGCGGTCACGGGCGAGCACGGCGTCGAGGTGCTGCGCATCGCGGACTTCATCCGACAGTCGATCCGCGAGGCCCAGGAGGCGGCGCGGGTCTCGTCGTGATCGCGACTTGCGGGGACGATGTCGCGTGGCTCGGCGGCAGGCGCGGCGACCGCTTGTGCCTGTCGATTGCCGGAGCACCGTTTCGCCACGTCGCGGATCTCGGCTGGGACACCGCGCGCCAAAGCACTCCGCAGCGCCGCATGGTGCTGACCGGGGATGCGCTGTTTGTCTTGGAACCCCAGGAGGGACCGTTCCTCTTGCCGCCGTTGCGCGTCCGGCGTTTTCACCTGGACGGGCGGGAGCAGCCCCCGGAAACAAAGCCGACGGACGGCGATGCTTTTTTGTATTTCCACCTCGAGCCCCAGACATCGCCGTCGTACAGCTTTCTTCGCTGTGGTCTCGATCCTGAAAACGGGCGTCCGCTCAGCCAAGCCGGTTCGCTCGACCTGGCCTTGCGGTGGCCGAATCTCTCTCTCTCGGGCACCCCGCTTTTTGCCGGCGGGGTGTGGTGGTACCCGGTGCGGATGGTGGGGCTCGTGCGGGACGGCGCGTTGCTCCGGGGCGAGCCGGCGGCGGCCCAGGACGTGCGCGGGGTCTGCGTCTGTCCGGGGGTCGGTGGCCTGTGGATCGATGGGCGTTGGACCCGTGTGCGAAGGATGGGGCGGGTCTTTCGGCGCTGGCGGCCGCCCTTGGGCCAGTCGGCGGCGCCGGTCGGCGACCGCGGCATTGTCGTGCTGCGTCCGGGGGGCGGATCCCTGCCCGTTTTGGACGGACCTGCCGCGAGCCTGCCTGCCGGGACGTATAGCGACATCGTCGCGAGGGCCGGCGGTGTCTTCGCCGTTTCGACCGGAAATGAGGGGGATCAGCCCGGTTGGGTGCCCGTGCGATTTTGACACCGGCCCCGGACCCGGTTAGTTTGCGGGATTCGGACTTCTAGTCCTGTTTTTTGGCCCCCCGGACCGCTGGTGCCGGGGTCGCTGCGCAACGTTGCGTTCGCGAAAAGAAACAGCCGGCGGAGAGACACAGTGTCCATCGTTTCCGTACAAGAGCTTCTGGACGCCGGTGTCCAGTTCGGCCATCCGACGGCCGTCTGGAATCCCCGGATGAAGCCCTTCATCTTTGGACGCCGCAATGGCATCCACATCATTGATCTCAAGGGCACCGTGCGCGGCCTGATCCGCGCCCACAACTTCCTCCAGAGGCTTTGCGGAGACGGGCACACCGTTCTCTTCGCGGGCACCAAGCGCCAGGCGCGCACCGCGGTCATTGCCGAGGCGCGCCGCAGCGGCCAGCCGTACATTGCCGAGCGCTGGCTCGGCGGCATGCTGACCAACTTCTACACGATTCGCCAGCGGCTCAAGCGACTCGAGGAGCTCGACGAGCTGCTCGTGCAGGGGCCGGGGGCGTTCGACTCGAAGCGCCAGGCCAGCCGTTCCGCGCGCGAACAAAAAAAGATCCAGAAGAACCTCGACGGCGTGCGCACGATGGAGCGGCTTCCGGGTGCGCTGGTCGTCATCGATCCCCAGATCGAGCACATCGCGGTGGCCGAGGCCAACAAGCTCGGCATCCCCGTCGTGGCGCTGCTCGACACCGACTGCGACCCGACGCGGATCGACGTTGCGATCCCGGGCAACGACGACGCGATGCGCGCCATCCAGATCGTGCTCCAGCGCCTCGGTGACGCCATCCTGAGCGGCGTCCGCGACTGGAAGGTCAAGGAAGCGATCATTCGCAAGCAGGAAGACGAGCGGCGCCGCGCCGACGAGAAGCGTCGCGAGGAAATCCGTGCGCGTCAAAGGCGTGAGGCGGAGGCCCGCAAGCGGCGCGACGAGGCCGAGCGCAAGGCGCGTGAGGCTTCGGCCCGCCAGACGGCCGAGGAAGCCGGCGAAGGCAAGGGCAAGTCGTCCGACGCCAAGGCGCCCAAGTCCGACGGTGGTGCGAAGAACGCGCCGAAGACGAAAGCACCGCAGACGAAAGCACCGCAGACGAAGGCACCGGAGAAAGCAGCCGAGAAGAAGCCCGACGGGGCCGCCGACAAGAAGGGCTCCTGAGCCGCAACCAGACAGCTACAGCTACCGGAGTAAATGAAATGTCCGTTGATGCCAAGACCGTCGCCGAGCTGCGCCGCAGCACCGGCCTGCCGCTCATGAAGTGCAAGAAGGCCCTCGTCGCCACCGACGGCGATATCGACGCCGCCGTGGAGAACCTCCGCAAAGAGGGGCTCAAGGGAATCGACAAGCTCAAGGGCCGGAACATGAAGGACGGGCTCGTGTTCCGTCACATCGTTCCGGAAGGCGCGGCCGCCGTGGCGGTTCAGTGCGAGACCGATTTCGTGGCGCGTGCCGCGGACTTCGGGAAGTTCGGGGAAGACCTCGTCCAGGCCATCTGGAACGGCGCTCCGGCCGCCAGCGGGGACGGCAAGGCGATCGCGGACCTGAAGTTGTCCGACGGACGCACGGTTACCGAGCATCTCGACGAGCTGGTCGGTTCGAAGATTCGCGAGAACATGAAGGTCGGCGACTGGGCCTGCTTCAAGCCCGATGGGGGCACCGCCGGTGGCTCCGAAGGTGGCATGGTCTCGACCTATGTGCATCACAACGGCAAGATCGCGTGCCTCGTGGAGCTGACCGGCGACGGCCTGACCGGCCACGACAAGATCGCGGAGCTGGGCAACGATCTCGGCATGCAGATCGCGTTTCACGCCGACGTGCAGGCGATGACCCGTGACGAGCTCGACCAGGAGTGGGTCGCGAAAGAGCGCGAGATCTTTTTGGCCCAGGTCGAGAACATGCCGGAGGACAAGCGCGCGCAGATTGCCGAAGGCAAACTCTCCAAGCGCCTCCGGGATGTGGTGCTTCTGGAGCAGCCCTTCATCAAGAACGAGAAGGAATCGGTCCAAAAGCACATCGACACGGTGGCGAACGAAGCCGGGGTCGGCGTTGCCATGGCGCGTTTTGCCCGCATCGCCGCCGGGATCTAGGCGCAACCCATGGACTACGAAACGATCATTCTGGAGTGCGCTGAAAAGATGGGCGCGTGCGTTGACCACTTCGGTGGAGAGCTGCGCGGCGTACGCTCCGGGCGAGCGACCCCCGGTCTGGTCGATAGCATCCGCGTCGATTACTACGGCTCACCCACGCCGCTCGGCCAGATGGCCCAGATTTCGGTGCCCGAGCCGCGCATGATCGTGATCAAACCCTTTGACGCCACGCAGGTGCCGGAGGTCGTGAAGGCCATTCAGGCTTCCGATCTTGGGATCAATCCGGGAGTCGATGGCAAGATCCTGCGGCTTACCGTCCCGCCGCTTTCCGAGGAGCGCCGCAAACAGCTCGTCTCGCTGGTCAAGGACAAGGGCGAGGCGGCCAAGGTCGCGGTCCGCAACGTGCGCCGGGACGCCAACAAGAGCGCCGACAACGGCAAGAAAGACGGCGACCTCACCGAGGACGACGTCAAAACGCTCAAGAGCGAAGTTCAAGACCAGACCAAAGAGCACGAAACCCGCATCGACGACCTGCTGACAGCGAAGGTCGACGAGCTCATGACCGTCTAGGGTGCATAATCCCGCTGAGCGGGATTTTGTTTGCTCGGCCGGGCCTTGGCCCGGCACACAAGAATCCGCGCAGCGCGGATTCTTGCCCCGGCAATGGCATTGGATTCGCGGTAGGTGCTCTCGGAGTCGAAGATGTCTTGTAGCCGAAACATTCCGCTTGGTGAGCACGAGTTGCGCGCCCACTTTGCCGGTCGAAGGTGGAGTCTGCGCGAAACAATGCGACGCGACGCCCTCTTGGGGGAGTGCGCGCCGGCGTATCGTTGTGAGACGGTAGACATCTCGCGCCACGGCGTGCTGCTGAACATCATCGACCCCCGCCTCGCCGGCGCTACCCTCGGCGAGGTCTGGAACCGGCTCGACACCGAGATGGGGGGCTCGACCCTGATCGAGGTGGACGGCGAGCTGCGCGAAGCGACCATCGTACGCATTGACGGCGAGCGGATCGGCAACAGCCGCGTCGTGCTCCCGCGCGTGGGCTGCCGGTTCGCAACGCCGCTGACCGAAGCGAACTTGCGCGGCCTGTCTTCGGTTATAAGCTAGCACTTCCGCCGGGGGGTTAGCTCAGTCGGTAGAGCAACGGCCTTTTAAGCCGATGGTCACGGGTTCGAATCCTGTACCCCCTACCAACCGTAACCTCGTGGATTTACACGGGATTGCGATTCGTCACTTCGACTTCGCAGGTGTCACTGCAAGCGGTTTCGTGCGCGGCGACTTGACGACGACGCGAACGTTCTTTGCGTCGGCATGGCTCCCTTGCCGACTATCCGAACGCCGGGCCCGAGTATCAGGTTACGGCCCGGGCGGAGGATGTTTTCTCCGGACAACGTGTAGGTCTTGCCGACGAGCTTTGCCGACTTCAGTGGCAGCGACTCTTGCGCCCTCGCAGCGACGACGATCAAGAGCACGGCTCCGAGCGTTCGTGTTACTCCAATGTAGCCAATCCGGGACGGCTCGCGTCGCGGCGCGGACCAAGCGGATTATTGGACGCGCCGTGCATGCTCTCAGGGCCACTCTCTGGATCGGCCACAAACACATGCGCAACGTTTTTCTCCGACCCGGGCCCGTGCCGCTGACGCCGCGGCTGTTTCGCAAGCGTGTCCGGCGGGCGGATCGAGGCTTGCGGCCCGGGGAGCTAGTGGCCGTGCGCGACGTCGGCGGCGGATTTGTCGGCCGCGCGTTTTGGAGTCCGGAGGGCAATATCGCCCTCTGGGTGCTCGATCGCGACGAAAACGGGCCGCCGATCGATGGGGCGTGGTTTTTCCAAAAGATCGCGGCCGCGCAGGCGATTCGCACCGACACGCTGGCCCTTTCCGATGTGACCGACGCGTACCGGATCGCGCACGCCGAAGGAGACGGGCTGCCGGCACTCATCATCGACCGGTTTCACGACGTGGCCGTGGTCGATGTCGGCTCGCGGGGCATGTTCGAACACCTCGACGAGATCGAGGAGGCCGTGCTTGCGCTCGACGGCATCGAGCATGTCGTGGTCCGCGCGGGCGATCGCGTTTGCGAACGCGAGGGGTTTTCGCTCGGCGCCATACCGCCGCCGTCGATCGAGACGGAGATCTCGGAATACGGGCTGCGGTTCTCGGTCGATTGCGGTGGGGGCCACAAGACCGGCTTCTTTGTCGATCAGCGCGACAACCGCGTATCCGTGAGCGACCTCGCGGCGGGCCGGCGCGTGCTCGACCTGTGCTGCTACACCGGCGGCTTTGCGCTGGCAGCCGTGCGTGGCGGAGCGACCGCGGTAACGGCTGTCGATCTGGACGAGAAGGCGATCGAGAAGGCGAAGGTCAACGCGCGGCTCAATGCGCAGCTCGACGGAGCGTCGCGAATCGAGTGGCGCCACGCCGACGCCTTCGACGTTTTGCGCGAGGGAGTCACCGCCGACCTCGTGGTGCTCGACCCGCCCAAGCTGGCGTCGCACCGCGACCAACTCCAAAACGCCTGGCGCAAGGCCGTGGACCTGAACGCGCTCGGTCTTGGCGCCGTCACTCCCGGCGGGCTCCTGTTCACGTTTTCTTGCACAGGCCTGTTTTCGCTCATCGACTTCTCGAACCAGTTGCGCGAGGCGTCCGTACGCGCGGGACGCGACGTGCGCGTGCTCCAGACCATCCCCCAGCCTCCGGATCACCCGGTCCACGTCCACAGTCCGGAGGGCCGGTATCTGCACGGGGCCTTGCTTTATGTCGTGTAGGAAGAACGGTTGCCGCTGCAAAATCCGCTGCGCGTATTTTGTTAGTATGAGAACAGCGTACGGACGGCGATGTCCGTTGGCGTGCCGTAGGCGCGCGGACGAGCGAAAAGCCGCGGAGCGGGTTCTCGTCATCCCATTACGCCGCGGAGGAATACGTGCGCAATGTGTTTCGCGACCTCGTCTGCTGTTTCGCGGTCGGTGTCGTACCAGGTGTAGAGCCAGTTCATCATGCCGAAGAGCACGAAGCCGGCGATGCCTGGGTCGAGGTCGCCGAGCTGGTGGTCGCGCTTCAGCTCTTCGAGGATGCCGCGCACGAGTCGGACGTAGCGGCGGCGGAGTTCGCCGATCTGTTCGGCGTATTCGCCCGACAGGGTTTCGCTCTCTCGCGACATGACCTTCATGCGGGGAATGTCGGCGGCAAAAAAGGCGACGTGGACCTCGATGACGCGGCACAGCTTGGCCTCGGGCCTGGTCAGGCCCGCCAACTCCTCGGCGTGGCGGTCGAGCAGGGTGGTGAACGCGTCGTGCTGGATCTCGAAGAGGATCTCGTCCTTGCCGCGAAAGTGGTGGTAGAGCCCGGCGAGGCTCATGGACGCCGCCTTGACGACGTCGCGGATCGACGCCTTGTCGAAACCGCGCTCCGCGAAGACGGTGGCGGCGGCACGGCGGATTTCGGCGCGGCGATCGGACATCATGGGCGGGGATTGTAGCCAACCGGCGTGATTCGGTTCCGGGTAGACTTGCGCGATGCTTTTGGGGGCCCATGTTTCCACGGCCGGCGGCATGCCGAATGCCGTGGCGTCCGGACTCGAGTTTCGGTGCGAGGCGATTCAGGTCTTTACCCGTAACCAGCGCCAATGGACGCCGCGCCCGCTGGACCCCGAAAAGACCCGCGTCTTTCGGGCGGAGGCGAAAAAAGCCGGCTATCTCGAGCATGCGGTCAGCCACGCCTCGTACCTGATCAACCTGTGTGCGACGGACCGGGCGGTGCTCGACAAGTCGCGGGCGGCGTTCATCGACGAGATCGAGCGCTGCGCGGCGCTCGGCATCCCGTATCTCTGCGTGCATCCCGGCGCGCACGTCGGTGCGGGCGAGCAGGCCGGGCTCAAGACGATCGCGGCCAGCGCCAAGGAGTGCTTGGCCGCGACCCGCGGCAAGCGCGTTACGATCCTGCTGGAAAACACCGCCGGCCAGGGCACGACGCTGGGCGACCGTTTTGAACAACTCGCCGAGCTGATGCAGCGGATCGGCTCGAAACGGGTCGGCGTGTGCCTCGACACCTGCCACATGTTCGCGGCGGGCTATGACCTGCGCACGAAAAAGGCGTACGAGGCCACGATGGCGAAAAGCATCGCCGTCCTGGACTGTGATGCAATTCGGGCGTTTCACCTAAACGACTCGCAGCACCCGCTGGGCTCGCACCGCGACCGCCACGAGCACATCGGCCAGGGCGAGATCGGCCCCGCGGGCTTTGAGGCGCTCGTCACCGATCCGCGTTTTGCCGATCGGCCGGGCCTGCTTGAAACTCCGGGCGGGCCGGACGGCTACAAGGACAACCTTGCACGCCTGCGGAAAATGCAGGGCAGATGAGCGAGCGCGACGAGCTTCCCCTGGATTGCGTGATCGTCGGGGCCGGACCGGCGGGACTGGCGGCGGCCTTGAAGTTTCAGGAGCTGTCGCGTACGGACGGCGATGACTTCGAGTTGGCGGTGCTCGAAAAGGGGTCGGCGCCCGGCGCGCACTCGCTGAGCGGTGCGGTTGTCGATCCGCGCGGCCTCGACGAGCTGCTGCCCGACTGGAAGGACCGGGATCCGCCGATCGAGGCACCGGTCGGCCGCGAGCGCTTCTACTCGCTGTCGGAGCGGCGCGCATACCGTTTGCCGGTGCCGCCGCCGATGCACAACAAGGGCAACTTCGTCTGTTCGCTCAACCGCCTGACCGGGTGGCTCGCCGGGATTGCCGAGGAGCGGGGCGTCGAGATCTTTCCGGAGTTTCCCGGCCGTTCGCTCTTGCGCGACGGCGAGCGCGTGAACGGCGTGCGCCTCGTGGATTCCGGGGTGTCAAAGAGCGGCGAGAGAAAGGGTAGCTACGAGCCCGGTGCCGATGTGCGGGCGAAGGTGACCATTCTGTGCGACGGCGTGCGCGGCAACCTCACGAAGGAGTTGCTGCGGGGCGTTCCGTCAGCAACCGAGGGGCGCAACGCCGCCGACTACGAGACCGGCGTCAAGGAGCTGTGGAAGGTGCGGCCCGGTTCGTTTCCCGCGGGCGAGGTGATCCACACTCTCGGCTTTCCCTTGCCGTCGTCGCTGTACGGCGGTTCGTGGATCTACGGCATGGGCGGCGACCGCGTCAGCATCGGGCTTGTCATGGGCCTCGACTACGAGGACCCGACGTTTGATCTGCACCGCGAGTTCCAGCGGTTCAAGACCCATCCGCTCATCGCGGGCATTCTTGAGGGTGGCGAGTGCGTGCGCTATGGCGCCAAGGCGATTCCGGGCGGCGGACTGTATGCGATGCCGCGACTCTACGGCGACGGCTGGCTTCTTGCCGGGGACGCCGCCGGTTCGGTCAACATGGCGCGGCTCAAGGGCATCCACCTCTCGATCAAGACCGGCATGATGGCGGGCGAAGCGGCCTACCGCGCGCTGCAGGCCGGCGACACTTCGGAGGAAAGCCTGCGCTCGTACCAGAGCGCGTTCGAGTCCTCGTGGGCGCACGAGGAACTCTCGAAGACGCGCAACTTCCGCACGGCGTTCAAGAAGTGGTCCCGTCCGCGGGCCATGATTGCCGTGGGCATCCAGTCGCTACTCGGCGGCCGCGGAGTCTTCTACGACCGGCTTGATCACACCGAACCGGTCCACAAGTCACTCGGCGCGCCGCGCCCGCCCCGCGAGGCTCCGGCGTTCGACGGCAAGCTCACGATCGACAAGCTGACGGACGTCTACCACTCCGGCACGAACCACGAAGAGGATCAGTTGCCGCACCTGGTCGTCCGCGATCCGGACCTGTGCGTCTCGCGTTGCACGGCCGAGTACGGCAATCCCTGCCAGTATTTTTGCCCCGCAGCGGTCTACGAGTTCGATGAGGCGCTCAAGCTGAATCCCGCCAACTGCGTCCATTGCAAGACCTGCGATATCAAGGACCCGTACGGGATCATCGACTGGGTGACGCCCGAGGGCGGGGGCGGTCCGAACTACACCGACCTTTGACGAAAATCCGGATGCCGGATTTTCGATAGTCCGGGCCGGCGCCGCGGCTTCGCCGCCCCCGGCGGCCCCACGTGATGAGATGAGCATGAGTTGCGGGGTGTGTGGCTCCAGGACTTTGACGAAGAGTGTGGATAACCCGTGGAAAACCGGGCGCCCTTCTGCCGTAAGTCGGGACCGGACGCCAGGTTGACCCGATCCGCGGCCCCGCACCGCCCGGTGGTGGCAGTCTCCGGAATCATGGCTCATGTTCATACTCATGCTGGGCCGGGCAGCGCGGCTCAGCCGCGCAGCCCGGCTCGGACCAGCGAAAATCCGGCATCCGGCTTTTCGTAGGCGCCTTCACCGTGCCGAGCCCATTAAACTCGACCCATGACCCTGGATCGTGACGACGTGGCCGCGCGCTTTCCGATGGAAATCCCGATCTTTCCGTTGTCGGACTCGCTGCTTTTTCCGGGCGGGCTCCTGCCGTTGCACATTTTTGAGCCGCGCTATCGCACCATGGTGAACGATGCGCTCGCGGGCGACAAGCTCATCGGCAGTGCGTTGCTTGAGGCGTGCGGTCCCGAGGAGTACGAAGACGCGCCGCCGTTTCACAGCACGGTGTGCGTCGGCTACCTGCTGCGCCACGACGAGTTGCCCGACGGGCGCAGCAACGTTGTGCTGCTGGGACTCTCGGCGGGCCAGGCGGAGCGCACGGATGGGGGGCATCCCTATCCGACCGCGCGCGTCGAGTTGCTGCCGGACGATGTGGATCTGGGACCGGATGGGCTGGCCCGCATCGAGCACGCGTTTTCCATGCAGCCGCATGTGGCGGGCGACCTCGACGGGTTCAAGGAACAGCTGGCCACGATCGTCGAGCCCGACGAGATCCCGCAGGCCCTGCTGGGCATGTGCTCGGTCGTCGCGCCGCTCATGCCGTACGACCGGTTGAGGCTGCTTCAACAGCGCAGCCTCGACCAACGTCTCGACCAGCTTCTGCTCTTTTTGGAAAGGCCTTGGCAGTGGAACTAGCGAGGCTCGACACCGCCGGGATCCTGCGTGCATGGCGCAACGTGCCGGGAGTGCTCCTGATCGCCGCCCTGTTTGCGTTCGGGGGCTGCGCAAGCCCGCCCGGCGCGATCGCGGCACCGGAGCATCTTGCAGCCGAAGAGGGCGCGCGCGTGCTGTGCGAAGGCGGCAACGCGATCGACGCCGCGGTCTGCGTCGGCTTCGTGCTTGCCGTGACGCATCCCGAAGCAGGAAACCTCGGCGGCGGCGGGTTCCTCGTCGTGCATACCCCCGAGCGCGACTTTGTCGTGGATGCGCGCGAGGTCGCGCCGCAGACGGCGACCGCCGACATGTACCTCGGCCCCGACGGCAAGCCGATACGCGGCGCGTCCCTGATCGGTCCGCTCGCCGCGGGCGTGCCCGGTAGCGTCGCCGGATACCTGCGCCTGCACGAGTTGGGCGGCACGCTGTCGCGCGCGCGTCTGCTCGCTCCCGCGATTCGGCTGGCGGAAGATGGTTTTTTGATCGACGACGGCCTGCGCGCATCGCTCAAGCGCGCCGAGGCGTTGTTGGGCCGCTTCCCCGAGAGCGCGCGGTTTCAGCGTCCGGGCAAGCGACTGCGCCAGCCGGAGTTGGCGGCGGTGCTGCGCGCGATCGTCGCGCACGGCCGCGCCGGGTTCTACGAGGGCCGCTTCCCGCGGCGCGTGGAGGCGGCGTCGCAAAAATACGGCGGTCGTCTGACGGCCAAGGACTTCGCGGAGTACAAGGCCAAGGTGCGCGAGGCCCTGCGCGGGCGCGCGTTCGGCCACGACATCGTGACCATGCCGCCGCCGTCGAGCGGGGGCGTCGTGTTGCTGCAGATGCTGCGCATGCTCGAGTTCGCGGACTTTCGCGCGCGAACGTCGGGCGACCGCTGGCACTACTTCGCGGAAGCGGGCCGCCGCGCATTCGCCGACCGCGCGCGCTACTTCGGCGATCCCGACTTTGTCGACGTGCCCGTGCGCGCGCTTCTCGACGAGTCGTATCTCCGCCGCCGCTTCAAGGACATCGCCGTCCGTTCCTGTTCTCAAAGTGAATCCATCGGAGGTGGTCTCGCGTCGACGTCCGCCGACACGGAGCACGAGGAGACGTGCCACTTCTCGGTGGTTGATAACCGCGGCTTCGCCGTCGCGTGTACGACGACGTTGAACGGCGCGTACGGCTGCGGTCTTGCGGTAGACGGGGTCCTGCTCAACAACGAGATGGACGACTTCACGGCGAAGCCGGGCGTGCCGAACCTGTACGGACTGATCCAGTCGAAGAAAAACGCCATCGCGCCGGGCAAGCGTCCGCTGTCGTCGATGACCCCGACGATCGTGCTCAAGGACGGCGAGGTCGTGCTCGTGACCGGCAGCCCGGGCGGCCCGACGATCATCTCGACGGTCGCGCAGGTGATTCTGCGCCGCCTCGCGCTCGGCGAGAGCCTGAAGAGCGCGGTCGCGGCGCCGCGCATGCACCACCAGTGGCAGCCGGATAAAATCCTGCATGACGGATTGCCGGACCAACTGACGCGCGAACTGCGCCGTCGCGGGCACGAACTGAAAGTCCGCCCGCGCGGCCTCGGCGACGCCCAATCGATCGCCCGCGAGAACGGTCGTTGGATCGCGGTCACCGATCCGCGCGGACGCGGTCGCAGCAAGGATTGAGCCTGACAGAGCAAACGGACGGCGATGCAGGGGCGCGCCCATTGTTAACGTGGCGGGGCCGCCCGGTGCCTGCGCACGGGAGCCGGCCCGAACAAGGCGATCCCGGTGCCCGCGGACGGCGGACTCTACGGGAAGAGCGTCGTGATCTTTCGGGTGGCGAGCTCCATGCGGCGCACCGAGCGGTCGTCTTCGATGAACAGGATCGAACGGGTGGTCACGATCGGACGACCAGCCTTCCGAAGGAGAACCTCGAACCTGTCTTGCTCCGGATCGATCCGGTCGATCGACGAAGCGCCGTCTCTCTGCACCCTGTAGATATCGTCGCGAATCCAAGAGGCCGAAACGACATCGGGCATGGCAGCTTCGGCACCCGTCGTCAAGTCGATGACCCGAACGCCTTTGCCGTGCCGCACGAGCACGCGTCCGTCGTGCAGCACGCCGCAACAGTTTCCGGATAGTCCGAGGGGACGCTCTTTTCCGGTATCGGGGTCCCGCAGGACGTACCGTTTGTTCTTGTGAAACAGCCAGCCCTCGCGGAGCACTGTGGGCCATCCCATTTTCGGGGGGGCGTCGTATACCCGTTCCCGCACGGGATCGGCGATCTGCCATCGTCCCTGCGGGCCCTGGACGAGATAGCCAAGGCCGAGGCGGCATACACGTGAGCCCGAACCGTGCCAGGCAGGGCGGCTCGCCGCGACGCGAGCCCACACCTTGTCGTTGACCACGTTGGACCATCCGCCGGTGAAGCGCTCCGCCGTATCGGCGTCGAAGTAGCGCGTCCAGTACTTCGTTCTCTTCGGGTCGTGCTCGTCCCTGGTCGCTGAACCAGGATCGATGATATCGACGACGCGCGCCGGAACCGCCAACCAGATTCCGACGTGCCGGTTAAACACTGTTCCCGCGCGACGCCACGTGCCGGATCGTGTATCCACGATCAAGGCGTGGAGCCGCTCTTGCCGGCCATGGCGCAGGACCATCTTCGCGTTCGCGAACAGATATCGTTCGTTGTCGCCGGTGAACACGGAAATGACTCGGAAGTTCTCCGACTTGGGATCGACGGTATCCCACTCGTGCATGCGGTAGCCGGTATAGCCGTACGCCGGGATCAACAGCACGAGCGAGGCCGCGAGGCCGCGCCAGCCCGCGGACAAGAACGTGCCGCCGTGCCGGTAGCCGCGCGTGAACGAGAGCCAGGCGATCGGCAGCGCACCGATTCCCAGCAGGACCGCACCGGTCATGATGTCGGTTTCCAGCGGGTAGTAGGTCGGCGTGGCCAGGTGCAGGAGGTAGATGGGGACCGCGAACGTGCCCAGCACGAGTGCGGTCGCGGGCAGCGCGAGCGCGCCGCGCGGAAGCCAGCACGACACGGCGAAGATCCAGGGGGCCGCGCACAGCAGCAAGAGCGCGTAGTCGGACGCAAAGCCGAGCCCCTCGTCCGGCCAGCCGGAGAAACACGCGCCTGCGGCGAAGCCGTACAGGGGCGCGACCGCCAGCACGAGCAGAAAAAACACTGCCTTCGCCCGAAACGCGGCGGGAAGTCCGCCGGGTAGGCGTGCGAGAAACGTCAGCCGTCCGCGGCGCGCTTCACCGGGCACCAGATCGGTGCCGAACGCGAGGAGCGCGATCGCGAGCGTGCCCAGGGCGGCGACTTGCGGGAGCAACGGATCGGCGACCATGTTTTCGGGCAACAGCAGCCGAGCCAAAAAAAGCAGGGAGGGAATCGCAAGGGCGATGCCCAAGACGACGGCGCGATGGTCGCGCCATTCTTTCCAGAGATATCTCATGCTTGGGCTCCCACGAGCAGGTCCTTCATGCGCTCGGGCAGACAGCGCTCGGTTTCGAGCACCTCGGTAAGCGGGCCGTGGGCGTCGATGCGACCGCCCGACAGGACCGCGACGTCGTCCGCGATCCGTGCGGCGACATCGAGGTCGTGCGTCGTGCAGAGCACGGTGCGTTCGCCGTCGCGTAGCGAGCCGATGACCGCGCGCAATACCTCCTCGCGCGCGACCGCGTCGAGCCCGGCGAACGGCTCGTCGAGCAGCAGCAACTCCGGCTGCGGCGCGAGTGCCGCGACGAGCATCGCCTTCATGCCCTCGCCACGCGACATGCCGGAAAACGGCGTGCGCAACGGGACTTCAAGCGCCTGCCCGAGCCGCGCGGCTTCGTCGTCGTTCCAGGTCGGGTATTGCGGCTTCAAGAATCCAAACAGGTCCGCCGCTGTCATCCAGCGGTAGCAGTCCGGCATGTCCGGAACGTAACCAACCGCCTGGCGCACCGGACGCGCCCGCTTGGACGGATCGAAACCGCACACCGACAAGGTGCCCAGGTCGGCCTTGAGCAGTCCGAGGCAGAGTTTGAGCAGCGTGGACTTGCCCGACCCGTTACGCCCCAGCAAGACGGTGACCCGTCCGGGCGCGAGCGAAAGATCGAGTTCCGAGAGAACGCTCTTGCGCCGAAAACGCTTGACGATGCCGTGGGCCTGAATCATGACGTCGACTCCTTGGTGTGTTGGCCGATGCGGTTGAGAACCGCGTGCAAGGCGGCTGCGGCATGTCCGGCACGCAGCGCTTCGGCGGCCGCGCGTTCGTACGCCTCGATGGTCGCGGCCACGCGAATGCCGCGTGCGACTGCGGGCCCGCCGTCGGTGACGAACACCCCACGCCCGTTGCGCCCCTCGACCACCCCCATGAGCTCGAGCTCGCGATACGCGCGCGCCGCGGTGTTGGGGTTGACCAGCGCTTCCGCTGCAAGCCCCCGCACCGACAACAACTTGTCGCCCGGCGCGAGTGAACCAACCGCGACCCCGTCCAGAATCGCCTCGACAATCTGCCGCGAAGGCGGAGTGATCGAAGACTGGTCAACGGTGTAGGCCATGCCAGCCGTACTATCGAACTAGTACGGTAGACAGTTGAGCGCATCCACGTCCCACGTGTTGCATTGTGAGACGGCGCGACCACAGCAAACAGACGGCGATGTCGCTTGCGCGAGAACGGTCAGAACGAGAAACCAGCGCGTGCCATAGCCGTGCTCGGAGAGCGGCAGGATTCCGTGCATCGGCCGATCCCCTCCTCCGAGGGCCGATACGGCTGGCTCAGACTGCGCGGCGGCGAACGCCCTCCTCGTGGTTCTGTAGACTTGTCGGGATGAGGGTATGGCTGACCGCGCTTCTTCTCACGAGCGGGCTTCTTCTTGCGCAGAATGGCGACGTCGTCGCCAAGGCGGCCGACGAGGTGGCGGCGGCGTTGGCGAAAGCGGACCAGCGCGCGCTCCAAGACATCGCCGTCCGTACGCGTCCCGACCCTTGGATCCTCGCTGATCACCTCTGTGCGACGCGGCGTCAACCGGCGGCAGCGGCGTTCGTGAAGCTTTTGTCCGGTCATGACTACGACGGCCTTGCGGCCTACGTCGCGGATCGTCGCGGTCGCGAGCCGAGCCCGGTGAAGCAGATTCAGGCGGCGGAGAAGGTGGGGCAGTCGCTGATGGCGTCGCGGCGCGCGGGCGAGGCGCTGACGCACTTTCGGGCGCTTTCGAAGCGCGCGGTCGAGCTTGGCTGGCGGCGGCGGGCGCAGTGGCATCTTGGGTTGGCGAGCGATGCGGCGCGGCAGGTACCGGCGCCGAAGATCGTGGACGAGGTCACCCGGGAGTTGGTCGCGATGGCCCGGAGTCGTGAGCGTGCAGCGCCGCTCGGCGGGGCGCTCAACAACCGCGGCACGTTCCTGTTTAACCGGGGCGATCTTCCGGGCGCGAAGCTTTGCTTCAAGGAGGCGCGCGAGATACTCAAGGACGCCGGCGACGACCGGGCGCTTGCGTTCGCGACGATGAACCTCGGCAACGTGTTTCTCCGGAACGGATCGCTGGTGCCCGCGTGGACCTTGCTTGACGAGGCGCGGACGCTTTTGAAGCGGCTCGGGAACAAGCCCGGGCTGGCGACCGTGCTCTTGAACCTGTCGTGGGCGAGTGGGGACCTGGGCCGTTGGCGCCAGCAGCGCGTCCAGCTCACCGAGGCGTTGGCACTGGCCCGGGAACTGCGGAATCCGCGCATCGAGGGTCTCGCGCTCTTCGGGCTCGCGCAGCTGTCCAGGCGCCAGGGCGACTTGGGGAAGGCGCGTCGTTGGTATCACGATGCCGCCCGGCTCCTCGACCGGGTTGGCGCGCGTGGGCGCGCTGCATTCGCGCGGGCGGGGCGAGCGGCGTGCATGACCGATCGGGCCGAGGCCTATCCGATTCTTGTGGCGAGCCTTGCGGAACTCGATCGCCTCGGTCGCAAGGCCGAGGCCGCTGTCGTTTCGGTTTCGCTCGCCGGTTGCGCCTGGGACCGGCGGCAGATCGACGAGGCCTACCGGGGTGCCCGCGACGCCCGCCGGCGCGCGGAAGAGCTCGGCATTCCGCTGGGCCCCGGTCTCGTGCGGGTGTGGTGTTTTACGGCGGGTGCGCGCGGCGAACACGAGGCGGCCATCCGGCTGGCGCGCGTGCACTGGGCCGACGCCGTGACGCCGGACGAGCGGGCCCGGCTGGGCGAAGTGCTGGCGAGCGTACTGAGAACCGCCGGGCGGCCCGCCGAGGCGATCGCCGTGGCCCGCGAGGCCGCGCTGGACGTTCTTGACCTGTCCGGAGGCCTGTCGGATTCCGAGAGCGCGGGCGTGCGGACGCGCCGGTTCCATCTATATGACCTGGCTCTGGTCGCCGCGATCGACACGGACGCGTTCTCCGACGCCGTACATTTTCTTGAACTGCGGCGCGCCGGGGCGCTGCTCCAGGGCTTTACGATCCGTGAAAAACTCGGGTCGCTCCTGCCGCCCAAGCTGCGCGCGGCGGAAAAAAAGGCGCGCGGGAAGCTGGCGGAGGCGACGGCGGCGTACGGGCGGGCGCACAAGTCGCGCCGTCGTGCCGCGATCAAGAGTGCGCGGCAAGCGGTCGAGGACGCGAAGGAGCGACTCGGCGCAGCCATCCGCCGCGTGCAGGAAGAGGCCAAGGAGCTGGCGGACGTGACGCATCCGCGCCCGGCGACCATCGCGACGCTGCGTGCGGCGCTGGACAAGTCCGAAGCGATCGTGTGGTATTCCCAGATTCGCAACGCCCATGGCGAAGACTGGGGCATGGCCGCGGTGCTGTCGCCCGGGTTCGAGCGCATGGTCTCCATCAAGCGCCTACCGCGCAAGAACGAATCGCCCGGCGATCTCCGAGAGCTCCTGGTCAAGCCACTCAAGCTACCGAAGAGCATCCGCCGTGTCATCGTCGCCCCGGACGGCACGTTCACGTTCCTGTCGTACACCCAGCTGTTCCCGGGCCGAGACATCGTGTACGCCCCCTCGGCCACGACGGTGCATATGCTGCGCGCCAAGTTTAAGAAAGAGAGCGGCCGCGGCGTGCTCGCCCTCGGCGATCCGGACTACGAGAAGCAGGACGCGGCAGGGCGGCGCGGCGGATATGGCCGGCTTCCGGGCACCGGCGTTGAGGTCAAGGCGATCGGGGACACCGTGCTCTTGCGCAAGCGGGCGAACGTGGCGGAGTTCAAGAAAGCGATCGCTCAGCGCCCCCGCTGGCGCGCCGTCCACCTCGCCTGCCACGGAACCGTCGACGCCAACGACCCGATGCTGTCGGCGCTTGCGCTGTCCGGCGGCGACCTGACGGCGTACGACGTTTTCGGCATGAACATCCCCGCCGACCTCGCCGTGCTCAGCGCGTGTGAAACAGCCAAGGGCAGGGTCTACGCCACCGAGGGCGTCGTCGGCCTGACGCGCGCGTTTTTTTACGCCGGCCCGCCGCGCGTGATCGTGAGCCTGTGGAAAGTCGACGACGAAGCAACCCGCGCCCTGATGATCCGCTTCTACAAGGAATGGAAGAGCGGCAAGGCCACCGCCACCGCGCTGCGCTTGGCCCAGGAACACGTCGCCCGCCAACCGAAGTGGAAGGACCCGAAGTTCTGGGCCGCATGGCAGCTATGGGGTCTACCGGACTGATCGTGCAGCGAGAGAGCGTACGGACGGCGATGTCGCCTACTTCAGCGTGAACGTCTCGCCGGCCCGGATCGAGAAGCGCCGGCGCTCGGCGGGGCGGTCCGCGCCGACCTCACGTTCCGTCTGGATGACGGCGACGTAGTCGCCCGGCGGAAGACGGGCCGGTCCATCCCACAGGTCACAGAGCGTCGTTCCCTCCGGTGTCTCGATCGTGACGGTCTCCTCTTCCACGAGCGCTTTTGACGTGACGACCCGTCCCGTCCGCCGCAGGACGAGTTCGAGCGCAGCGTCTTGCGCGAACGCCATGCGCCCGTCCGGATGCTCCGCGATGGCGATCACGCGCTTTCCCTTCGGTACCTGGGCGACGAAGCGCCCATCGGCCGTGCTGCGGGTGCGCCCGATTTCGCCGCGACCCGGGTCGAGAAGGATAACGAGCGTGCCGCCGACCGGTCGGTTGCGTTCGTCCAGAACCCGACCCCTCACCAGAACGCGGATCGGCACGACGATGTCGCCGACGTCGCGAACCTCGCCTGGTTTCAGGCGCAGCGTGCGCCGTGCGAGGCAGGGCGCGAACGGATCGACCGAACCACGATACTCATGGGCCCAGAGCACAAATGTCCCGGGGCGGATGGCATCGATCTCGAAACGACCATCGACATCGTTGACCGGTGCCGCGTGTCCGTTGACGATCGCCAGGACGGGCTCACCCGCGGCGTCGATGAGTCTGCCGCGCACCGTGGCCGTGCGCAGCAGCGGCAGGGTGACGACGGCGCCATCGCGAGGAGCGGGCAACGTCCCGGATCCAATGCGACCGGGAGCCTCGGCCGTCCATTGCAGCGGCGTGCCCGGTTCTTCTCGATGAATCCAGCGGTCGCTGTCCTTCTCGCGGGAGGCGTGATCGAACCATGCTTCGGTCAGGCCCGATACACGAAACCGCCGGATCGGTCGGGGCCCGACGACTTGTACGTCGTCGGCGGATACGGTTGTGCTCAACACGATGTTCGTCGGGCGCAGGACACGGATCTCGGTCCCTGGCCACAGCGCAAACGAGAACGTTGCTATGCCGCCCTCGTTCTTGCTCTTGGTCGGGCCAGGGATGGTCTCCCAGTCGATGGCGGTTGTGCTCGGGCCGTCTTTCCCGATAGCTCGCAGACTCAGAAACGAACGAGGGTGCGGGGGTCCGAGACGGATCGTGACGTCGTCCCGTGTTTGACCGTTTCCGAGTTCGACGGATGTCGCTCCTTCGCGTCCGTCCTCGGTTGTCGCCTGAACCGTCCTTGATCCCGGAACGACTTCGAACAACTCGAAGTTTCCGCTTTCGTCGGTCGCGCTGAACAGGACGTTGTCGATCCAGATCTCCGCGTCGGCCAGCGGCGGCACGACGCGCCCACGGATCGTTGCCTCGCGCAGGAGCACGAGTTCGATCTCTTGTCCCGATGCGGCCCAACGTGTCCGGGATCCCGGGCGCGAGGATGCGGGGCGTCTGGCCTCGAGAGCGTAGTGGACCTCCGGCGACACGAGGAGCGTCGCGTCTCCGTTCCGGTCCGTGGTTGCCGTGTCGCTGAACGAAGCCCCGTCGAGGCTCGCGGGATCGAAACGCTCGATTCCGTCGTGCGGCCCGTAGTCCACTTCGGCTCCCGCGACCGGACGGCCCCGGCCGTCCACGACGTGGACGCAGATGACAGGCCGGGGCCCCAGCAGGTAGGTCGCCAGATCGCGCCGGCTCGAAAGACTGGGGAACGATCGATAGAGAGTGTCGTAGCCCTCGGCTTCCACGCGCAGCGGCTCGCCGATCGTCATCCGGATGCGTGCCGACCCGTCCGCACCGGTGTGCACGAACGCGCGATCGAAACGAAGCTGCGCGAGGGCCACGCCGACGATCACGCGCGCTCCCCGGATGGGAGTGCCATCCCGATCGACAACCCAGTGTGTCGCCATCCGGCCGCGTTCGAGACGGAGATCGGCCGGCCGACCCGCGAGCGCGATGTCCCAAAGCGGCACGAAACCGTCCAGCGAAGCGTGGAGCACCCAACGCCCGTTTACGGCGCCGGGAACCGCCACGGAGAACCGACCCTGCGCATCCGCGCGCCCTTGCGCGATCGGTCGTTTGGGATCCAACTCGTCGGCGCTCTCCGGATGCACGGCCACGACTGCACCTGGTTCGGTCGTCCCAAAGATGCGCGCCCCGCGGGCGGTGTCGCCCGCAACGGCGGAATCATCGCCGTCCGTATGCTTTGGACCGGTCTCGTGGCGCGGTGAAAGGGGGGGGCGGGGGCTGGCCCGTTGTTGCCGATTCGCAGACGCGAGCCAGAACGCGGCGAGCATCGTGAGCAGGACCGCGATCGCTATCCAGACGCGCTTCATCTAGTCTTCGCCCCGTCGCTGTCGGGCTTCACGTTCACCGTACGTCTGCCGTGTGGACCGATCACAATGTAGTCACCAACGGGGAGTCGCAGTTCGGTGCCGGGACATACGGGCCGCACAACGAGTCCGTCGGCCGTGGCCAGCGTGAGGGGCTCCTCGGACTCGGGGAGTGCGAGCGTCCCGGCGGGGCCCAGCGTGAGGTGGAAGGGTTCATGTGTGGAGAGCGCCATGCGTCCGTCCGCCTGCTCAGCGAGTGCGCCTATCTTGGCCGCCTTGCGGACCTGCGTCGCGAAGACTCCGTCACTAGTGGACCGGACGCGACCGATCAGCTCGCGTTCGCCATCGAGAAGGTAGACCAGCGTTCCGCCAACGGGCCGACCGTTTGCATCCCGGACGCGCCCGCGAACCGCGGCGAATCGTGGCACGACGAGGTCGCCGAGGTCACGCACTTCACCCTCGGCGAGTTGCAGCGTGCGGCGGAGCAGGCAGATCGGGAATCCGACCGCGGACGAGCCAGGTTCGTAGGCGGCGAGGACGACTCGGCCCGACATGATCCCGTGGCGAACAAAGCGGTCCGTTGCGTCATCCATGAAGTCGATGACCATGAAGGTGGAACCGATCTCACTGCGTATCGGTTCGCCCGCTTCGTTGACCAGCCGGCCGCGGAGGGTTGCCGTGCGGAGGAGGGGGAGCTTCACGACTTCCCCGTCGCGGGGTGCCGGGATCGTGCCTCGCCCCGTTCGCCCGCGTGAACGGGCTCTCCACTCCATCGGTGTTCCGGGTTCCTGGCGATGAGTCCACGACTTGTCGCCCAAGTCCTCTGCGTGTTTGAACCATGCATGTTCGACGCCTTGCACCGTGAACCGCCGAAGGGGCAGGATCTGCAACGTGTGCACCTCACGGCCGCTTGCGGTCGTCCGAAGCTGCCCACGGGCGGGACGATACACATCGATTGCCGTCCCGGGCTCCACGGGATAATGGAGCACCGCGGTTCCGTGCTCGGTGTCGATGCCGTCGTGGGGTGGCCACGTTGTCCAGTCGGGATCGGGCGCCGACGAGCCGTCCGGTCGGATCGCCCTCAGTCTCAGAAACGACCCCGTAGCGGCGAGTCGGATGACGACATCGTGAGTGGCGCCTGCCTGTACATCCATGGTCAGCGCGCCGGCTTGCCCCGTCCTTTTTCGGAGCGCGGTCAGCTTGCGACGGCCCGGTACGACGCCAAAAAGAGTGAAGCGGCCATCCGCTCCGCTCGTTGCGGACGATCCGCCGGCGAGCCACACCCTGACGCCTTCCAACACGGGGGTCACGCGCCCCCTCACGGTTGCGGTGCGCATCAGGACGAGCGTGACATCGCCCTGTCCGAGCGTCACCCAGCGTGACTCAAGGTGGACTCGGCTCGAATCCAGATAGGGCGTGCGGGCCTGAACGGCGTGGTGGACTCCAAGAACTCCACGGAGCACGACTCGGCCTTGCGTATCGGCGTTGTAGTGGCTCAGGCCAACGAGGGCCTCTTCCCCACCCCAGGGGCTCGAACCGTCGGGGGGGGCATCGAGGAGAACCCTCGCGTGTGAGACCGGGTGTCCTTGCTTGTCCACGCAGCGAACGCGGATCACCGGCTCCGGACCAAGCATGTACGTTGCCAAGTCGCGACGGCTCGTCAGGCTCGGTGAGAACCGAAACAGGTCTTCATAGCCATCGGCCGTGACCCGCAGCCGGTCGTCGTGGGACATGCGCAGCCGCACAGACCCGTCCGCATCCGTGATGGCAGTGTCGCGATCGATTCGATTCCGCCTCGGGGCGACAACCGCAGCCACCGAAGCGCCGGCAATCGGCTGCCCGTCGCGATCAACAACCCAATGCGTCGCGATCTTGCCGCGTTGCAACGGCAGATCGACCGAGGTACCGATCATGGCCCGGTCCCACGCGCCCACGAATCCCGCGAGATCGGCAGACACGACAAACGCTGGAGGGAAGGACGCCATTTTCAGAGGCAGGACAAACCGACCGTTCTTGGCGGCCCGAACAGTCGCGACCGGCTTGTCCGGATCGAACCGGTCCAAGTAATGCGAAAACGCGCGCACGCGCGCCCCGGGCTCGGTCGTCCCCACGATGCGCGGACCCGTCGCCGACTCATCGCCGTCCGTATGCTTTGAATCGATCTCGTGACGTGGTGAATGGGGGGGGCGGGGGCAGGCTGACGGCTCGGTCCTCCAGCTCAGCCAGCTGACGACGGCGATCGCAATAACGACCAGGGCCAAGGTGGCTCGCCTCACTCTTGAACCGTCACCGTCCGGCGCCCTTGGGACTCCATCAGCAGATAGTCTCCGATCGGAAGCCGTAGCCCTGCATCGTACGCAAGCGGGCGAAGGAGGACGCCGTCGGCTTGGGCCAGCCTGTTGAAAGGGCCGGGCGTCAGGGTCAGCGAGCCGGATGGGCGAAGAACAAGATGGTGGGGCGCCTGCGCGACGAGGGCCATGCGTCCGTCGGGATGGCGCGCGATGGCGACCGTTCGTGAACCGGTCGGCGCCTGCGTTGCGAAACGGCCGTCCGGTCCGGCGCGGGCTGTCCCGATGAGGCCACGCTGGGGATCAAACAGCTCGATGCGCGTTCCGCCCGCGGGCTGATCGTGTTCGTCGCGGACGATGCCGCGGACGAGCGTGTACGCCGGGACGACAATGGTTCCGAGGTCGCGGGCTTCGCCTTCCTTGAGTTCGACGGTACGTCGAAAGAGGACGAAGAAGCGGTCTGGAACGTAGGCGTAAATCATCGCCTTTCCCGGACCGTATCCAGAGCCCTCGAAGTCGCCGAGAATGGTCTTGGAAGCCAACGGCATATTCGCGCGCACCGGATCACCGGCCGGATCGACAAGGCGCCCCCGAATGGTCGCGGTCCGCTTCATCGAGAGATGGACCACTTCGCCTTCGCGCGGTGCAGGAAACGTGCCCCATCCCACCTTGCCGGGCGCGCGAGCCTGCCACTCCAGTGGTCGGCCCGGCAACTTCCGGTGCTCCCAGAGATCTCCGTCGATGTGCGATGCGTCCTGAATCCACGCGGAGGCGACACCGGCAACCCGAAACCGAATGATCGAGCGCACGCGCACGTTTTGCCGGGCGGTCGGCTGGACGGTCGTCTTCAACGTCATCTCTGCAGGTGCAAGGAGCCGAATCGGCGTTCCCGGCGGTACCGCGAAGATGAACACCGAATCCAGGTCCTTTTCCGGCACGTTCGCGTCCCAGTCGAAATCAAAGAGCATGCTGTCCGAGTCGCGCTCGAGATTCCACTCGACCTTGACGGTCCGCTCCTGGCTGTCGATGGCCCGCAAGGCGAGGAAGGAGCGTTCTCGTTTCGCCACATGCATGACGACGCCGCGCCGGGCCTCACCCTGGGCCAGGTCGAGTTTCACAACCGCGGTCTCTTCGCCCGGTGACTTGCCGTGGCCCGACGAAACCCGCAGCGTGTGTCGCCCCGGCTGCAATCCGGTGAGCACAAAACGTCCATCGTCCTCGATGTCGGTGACTTGGTCCGGAGTCTCCACGCAAAAAACACTGCCGGGCGTGACGGGCTCGACGCGTCCGTGGACTGTGGCCGACGAAAACAGTGTGACCTCGACTTCGCCCTGGCCCACCGCCAGGATTCGGGTGACGGAAACCAGGCCGGGCGCCGTGACCCGGACGTAGTAGTCCTTTGTCGGGTTCACGGGAATCTCAGCGTGATTCGTCCCTGTAACCTCCTGGTCGCCGAACAGAAGCGTCTGTCCCGGGTCGGCGAACGTGAATTCGTAGCCGCCGACCGGACCCCAGGCCACGACAGCCTGCGTGACAGGCCGGCCGGTTCCATCGATCAGGCGCAGTCGCAGGAGTGCGGGTGGTTCGAGAACATAGGTCGCGAGATCGCGCCGGCTCGAAAGACTGGGCGCGAATCGGTGCAGGATCGCGTAGCCGTCCGCGGAGATCGTCAACGAGTCGACCGGCGACATTTCGAGGCGGACGGCACCCTGGTCGTCGGTGACGGCGAGAGTCCGGTTCACGAACTGGCGGGCGAAGAGCGGAACCGACGCGGTGACGGTTGCGCCGACCACCGGCACGCCCGCGTGGTCGGTCACCCAGTGCGTCGCCGTACGGCCGGCGTAGAGCGGCACGTCGATCGGCTTGTTGGGTCTGCCGTCGTTCCAGTTGGGCAAGTAGCTCGGATGCTCGGCGCGGACGACGAGATCAGTGCTCCATGTGGACCAGTACATGTGGTACCGGCCTGCGGCGTCCGCGCGCTCGGTCGCAGCAGGCTTGCCCGGCTTGAATTCGTTGCCGGAGCCGTGCTTGCGCACGAACACCGTGACCAACGCGCCGGGATGCGTGGTCCCGAAGACCTGCGGCGGATCATCCTTACCGATGTTCCACTCGTGGCGGGCGGTGGGCGCGACGGCGGAGGCATCGCCGTTCGTTTGCTGCGGAGCGATCTCTTGACGTGGTGCATGGGGGGCGCGGGGGCTGGACGCGCGCTCCTCGCGGGGCAGCGTCGTCCACGCGACGAGGGCCACAAGCGCGACCACGAGGAGGACCAGGTACCTGCGCATCGGTTACTCGCTGAGTGTAGTGGTTTCGCCCGCGCGTAGCTTGATGCGGTGCTGGCGGATCTCTTTTCCGTATCGAGCCAGGATATAGTCGCCGGGCGGTAGTCGCAGTTGAGTTCCCGGGCTCAGGCCCCGCGTGAGTCGTCCATCGACGCTTCTCAATTCGCCGTGTTCCCACGCCGTTACGGACTCCTTCACGTTGAGTACGGCGGCGGGACCGAGCGTGATATGCAACGGGGTGCCCGACGCGATCCCGACGTGTCCGTTCGGATGTTTTGCGAAGGCGATGACCCGGCTGTCTCCGCGTACCTGCGCGACGAATCGCCCGTCCGGCAGCGAGCGCACCGGGGAAAAAGCACTGGCGTTGTCGATCATGATTCTCACGCCGCCGGCGGGCCGCCCGTTTGCATCCGCGACGTAGCCGCGAATCGTGACGAGGTCGGGCACGACGATCTCGCCGAGATCGCGCGACTCGTCCGATCGAAGTGGAGGGAACGAAATGTCGTGAACCAGCGGGCCCAGAAAGCTCGGTCTATCTGTGACCGTCAGATGTGTTTGGTCGGGCCTGACACGTACTTCGAACCGGCCGGTCTCATCGACCGTTGTCAGTCCGTCGATGAAACCGCGAGCCGGGCCGCCCGCTTCGGTCACCAGTCGTCCGCGCAAGACCGGGATCGGCGCGAGTCCTAGTTCAATCAACTCCCCCTCGCGCGGTGCCGGAATAACGCCGGAGCCGAACCGGCTTCCATCGAACGCGCTCCACGCAAGCAGCGTCTCGGGCCGTTTGCGGTGCACCCACCGATCGCCTCGGACGTGCAGGGCGGATTGAATCTCCGGCATTGTGGCACAACGCACGATGAAGTGGACCGCTTTGCCGACGCGCACGAGTTGAACCGATTCCGGGGACCGGGTCGTTCGCAGCGTGGCGCGAAACGGCCATGTGATGCCGACGTCGGACCCGGGCGGGAGCTGGAACCTCAAGACGAGGCCGTCCTGCGCGACCGGTTTCGGTCTGATGCGGCTTGGAACCTGAGGCTTGCCGAGCTCAGCCTCAACGTCAGTTGCGCGCGATCCGTCCGAGGCCTCGACCCGGATCGCGAGGAACGAAATCGGATCGGGGAGGAGCTGTAAGTCGGCGTTCTTGCGCTGCTCGCCGGCGAAGAGGTTCAGGGTCAACGTGGCGTTCAGTTCTCGATCGCCTTCCAGGCTGGCCTGCAACGTGTGCGGTCCGGGCCAGAGGCCGGTGATCTCGAACCGGCCGTGGCGGTCGGTCTCGACCGGATTCGCGAGGCCGGCGACCGAGACACCACAACCGGCGACCCTTGGGCTGACCCGTCCGTGGACGGACGCGGCCGGCCCGAGGACAAGCGTGAGTTCGCGCAGTCCCTGGTACACGCGCCGCGGAACCGATACGAGGCGGCCGCGTCGGGCCAGGATCCGCTCGTCGGCGATCGAATACCTCACGGCATCGCCGAAGGCCCAGTCGGCGAGCCCTTGTACGTCCGATGTGGCCGTATCGTGCTGCGACCTTTGGCCAAAACCATTGCCCATCGGGGACTTAGACCAGCGTCGCTCGAGATTGCGAATCGTCGCTCCGCCCACCGGACGGCCGGCTCCGTCGATCATGCGGACGCGTAGGATTGGCGCGGGCATGACCACGTAGGTCGCACTGTTGCGACGACTCGAGAGCGCTGGCGACCAGACGACCCGTTCGGCGTAGCCCTCCGCCGTGATCCACAATGCGTGTCGCGCCGTCATGGGTAGCGTGACGCTGCCGTCCGCGCCCGTAAGCCTGTCCGTGCTCGCAAACCCGAGCGGGCCCTCGTCGTCTTCGTCGCGCTCTCCGACCGAGACGCGCGCCCCGACGATCGGTTTTTCGTCCACATCGACCACCCAGTGCGTGGCCAGGACCGTCTTTGGGGATCGGCTCAGGCTCGCTTGCGGGGACGACGGCGCATCATCGGCCGTCGGCGAGTCGGTTTCCGAGGAGACATCGCCGTCCGTATGCTTTGGCGCGATCTCATCCAAGAGCGAATGGGGGGCGCGGGGGCGGGGCGCGCGCTCATCGGTCGTCATGACAGTCCATGTGACAAGCGCGGCGGCCGGGGCGATGACGAGGAGCAGGAGTTTTTGCACTGTTGCCTACTCGCCGAGGGTCACCGTTTCGTTCGCTTTGATTCGGACTCGACGGGGCTCATCGCCTTTCTCTTCGGGGACGACCAGATAGTCGCCGGGAGGAAGCGCGAGCCGTAATGGCAATTCGGAGCGGTGCAGGAGCGTGCCGTTGTGTGTTCTTACTGCGACCGTCGCCCGATGGAAGCCGTAGCGGACTTCGAGCGTGCCCGCGGGACCGAGTGTGAGGTTGAAGGGACCGTTCAGTGCCAGGGCAGCTCGTCCGTCGGGGTGGCGGGCATGAGCGATCGTGCGCGTGCCCTTCGGGGCATCGACGATGAAACGACCGTTGGGTCCGGTGCGCGTCCGCCCGATGAATCCGCGCTCGGGATCGATCAGCGTGACAAGTGTGCCGCCCATGGCCTGGCCCGCTTGGTCCAGGACGCGCCCGCGCACGGGGACGAACGTCGGCACGACGATGGCGCCAAGATCGACGGTCTCGCCCGGGTGAAGCGTCACGAACTGAAGAGCGAGACAGACGGATTCATCGTCGTCTGCAAAAAACGACACGAGCGTGCGCCCGGGTTCCAGTCCGGACCGCTCGAATGTGCCATACACGTCGGCAACAAGTGCGGACTCCACCGATCGATAGACGGATTCCACGGAAGCGGTCGCGGACGCTCGCACCGATTCCCCAACGGTGTTCACGAGTCGTCCGCGAATCGAGGCGGTTCGGGGAAGTCGGAGATCGATCACCTGTCCATCTCGGGGCGCGGCCAGTGTGCCGGATCCCGATCGTCCCGGCGATTGCGCGTGCCAACGGAGCGGTGTTCCCGGGCGCTCCCGGTGCTGCCACAGATCGTTCTCTATGTGGCTGGCGCGTTCGATGGCGCAATCGGCTACGCCGCGCACGCGAAACCGCACCAGAGGACGCATTGGAGCCGTTTGGAGCTTCCCGCGGGATCCCGTTGTCCTGAAGGTGGTCCGGAACGGTGCGAGGAACTCGATCTCTGTGCCCGGGGCTACGCGGAACTCGAACTGCATACCGTCGTTTCGACTCCAGTCCGGGCGAGTTCGAACATGACTGTCCAAGGTTGCCGGGGAGCCATCGGGTTCCGTGGGGCGGAGCGTCACAAACGAAACCGGCTCTCTTGCGAGTGAAGCGACCAAGACGGTGAGAATCTCCCCTTTACGGAGTTCAACTTCGATCTCTTCGCTGCGTGGGTAGCCCGCCTCGGACACGGCTAGAGTATGGCGACCGGGCGGCAGTCCCGTCACTTCAAAGCGGCCATCGTCGGCGGCTGTCGTCTCGCGATCGGCGACGGTGATTCTGGCGAGTGGAACAACAGGTTCGACACGCCCGCGCACCGTCGCCGGCGGGCCGAGAACGAGGGTGATCTCGCCCTGTCCGGCGGCAACGCGGCGCGACGCCGAAACGAGGGCGCGCGCGCGCGCGAACACGATGTACTCGCGATCGAGCGAGATCTCCGGCTGAGCGCGACCCCGAGCGTCCGTCGTGTACTGGTCACCGAGTTGGCGAACGAGCAGATCGAGTACGTCGAGAGTGTTCGGGCGGGCGATGGCGTCGCGAAACACGTCCGCCCCCGGAACGGCTCGCCCCGCTTCGTCGACCACCGAAACAGTCAGCGGTGGCGCGGGTGTCAGCGTGTATGTGGCGACACCCCTGCGACTCGTCAGGCTGGGGGAGCGCCGGACCACGGATTGAAAGCCGTCGGCTTCGATCGACAGTGCGTCATCCGGTCCCATCGATAGCGAAGCCGTCCCGCGGCTGTCGGTACGCGCGTGGGCTCGCTCGATTTCGAGCCACCTTTGCCGTGCGTCAACAGTGCGCAAGCGCACGACGGCGGCGACACGAGCACCCGCAATCGGGTTTCCTTCGGGATCGACCACCCAGTGCTTCGCCGTGCGGCTTCGGTACATCGGAAGCGAGACGGACTCTCCTGTACGGGCAAACTTCCAGCTCGCGACGAAACCGGCGAGGTCGGCGCGCACGAGAACCAATCCGTCGTAGGGCGCAAGAAGGTCGAACTCCCCGTTTGCGTCGGCCCGCCCGGACCCGAGCGACTTGTCGGGGGGGTATCGGAAAAGCTGCACCCGGGCTCCGGGCTCGGTCGTCCCTAAGATCCGCGGCTCGACGGCATCGGTTCCGTGCTCTTCGCCGGAAACATTGTCCGAAACATCGCCGTCCGTTTGCTGTGTCCGGGTCGGTGCTTTCCTCTGCGGGAGCGTCCGGTTGGTCCGGGGCGGTTCGTCCTGGGGCCAGGCCCATACGAGGAGTCCCAGGGCCGCGAGTGCGGCGACCAGCAGCCGTCCGTGCACCCACCCTTTGTAGTACGGGTTTGTCACCGGGCGGACCTAGAATGCGTGGCCGTGTTTGATCGACCGCTCGAAAACGTCTTTTCGTGGAGTTTTTCCAGGCACAACACCTTTCGGGAGTGCCCGCGGAAGTACTGGTTTCAGTACTACGGCTCCTGGGGCGGCTGGGATCACGATGCGCCGGCTGAGGCGCGCGAACTCTACGCGCTCAAGAACCTGACCAACCTGCACTGCCTGGCGGGGGATGTGGTGCATCGGGCGCTCGAACGGGCGTTGCATGCGCACGCGCGCGGCGAGACCCCGGAGCCCGAGGAAGTCGTCGCCTGGTGCAAGGGCGAGATGCAACGCTCGTTCAAGGAATCGCTTGAGGAGACCCCTTGGCGCGACCAGCCCAAGCGGGCGACGCGGCTTTTTGAGCACCATTATCCGACAGGTTTCGGGGGAGGCGGGGGCGGTTCCACCGGTGGTCCCACGAAGGACTTTTTGGTGCGGATTGCGCGCAAGATCGGCTTGTCGGTGCGCAACTTCTTTACGTCGAGTTCGTTCGCCATGATTCGCGAGACGGATACCGACGAGTGGCTGCCGATGGAGACCCTCGACAGCTTTAACTTCGAGGGGACCAAGGTCTACGCCGTGCCCGACTTCGCCGTGCGGCATCGCGCCGAGGTCTTGATTCTCGACTGGAAGACGGGGCGTCCCAACCCGAAGAACCGCGATCAGGTGGTACTGTACACGCTGTTCGCCGCGGCCAAGTGGGACGTGGATCCGGAGACCGTTCAGGCGGCTCCGATCTACCTGCTCGAAGGCGGCGATTTTGATCCCAAGCCGGTGACCGTCAGTGATCGCGAACGCGTGTCCGACCTCATTCGCAGCTCGATAGTCGGGATGAAAGAGGTCTTGAGCGACGCGGACGGCGCTGCTCCGAACACCGCAAGTAAGGAGGACTGCAAGCCCTCCCCGGGCCGCGTCTGCCGCTCGTGCAACTTCCGCGCCGTCTGTCCTCACGCTCGATGAAGCGGTTTCTGCTTCTCGCGCCGGCGCTCGTCCTGGTGCTCGTGGCCGTGCTCTTGCCCGACGGGGACGAGTTGCCCGACGGGAAACTGCGCAAGGAGGCGAAGCCGAAGATTCAGCAGCGCTGGCGGCGCGACTTCAAGACCAAGCGCGGCCTGGTGCCCGGACCGACGCCTTCGATGCTGGTTTCGATTCCGGGGGAGTCTCAGGGGGGGGCGGGGGCCGCGACCGACATCGTCGATTTCACGGGCACGTTTCGGTTCGGCAACTACGACTACGACGTCACGATCAGCCAGAAGGGCGACCAGGTGACGTTTCGCTCCGACGGCGTCGATTTTCAGGACATCGGCGGCGCGTGGGTCACGGTGGGCGCGGGCACCGTGCGCGACGGACGCATCCGTGCGCGCTGGTGGTGCTTTGACCTCTCGCGCAACTACGCCAACAACGGCGGCTGCGAGATGTGGTTTTACAAGGGCGACCGTTCGCAGTTGTACGTGCGCTACTACCACGACGCCGACGAGAAGATCGAGGAGGGCTACGGCGCGCGGCGGGGGACCCGCAAGGGCGAGCGCCAGCAATACCGCGTGCGCGTCAAACAGCCTGCGAAGTCTTATCCCGGCGGTTTTGTCGTGAAGGGTACCGTGCGCGGGCGCGGCGGCGAGATGCTTGCGGACGCCGTCGTGATGCTGCGCCATCGCGAAACAAGCGTCGTTCGTACCGACGCGCAAGGGCGCTTCACGCTGCGGGTCAAGAAAGTGCCGGCGGTGCTGATGGTGTCAGCCGCGATGCCCGGCTACCGCAACGCGGTCGAGGCGATCCTGTTCCAAAAAAACCGTGGCCTCGAGTTCGTGCTCGAGCCGTCGCCGTGGTTCGACGATCCGCGCTACAAGTTCATCTCGCCGCACCGCGACCGCGGGCGCGCGATCTGGAACTGCGGCAACTGCCACCGCAACTCGTACGACGAATGGAAAAAGTCACGCCACGCCCTGACTGCGCGCAACGCGACGTTTCTGGCGGTGTACAAGAACGACTTCCTGAAGTGGCTGAAGGACGCGGGCAAGGACCGCCGCGGCGATCACGGTGCGCCGGACCGGGGACTCTGCGCCGCGTGTCATGCGCCGCAGGCGGCGCTCGAGGCGGAACGTGGGGGCCGTGACTTGCGTTCGGATGCCGTGACGGGTGTGGCCCTGGACGGCAACCACTGCGATCTTTGCCACAAGGTTCACCACGTCGAAGAACCGTCCGCGCCGGGCGTGCGCGGTTCGCTCGCGTTTGGGCGACCGTCGCCGGACGACGATTCGGTGCCGGGGCCGATCAAACGTGTCTACGGCGCGCTCGCCGACAGCGACTACCTGTTCATGGGGCCGGTCTACAACCCGTTTTTCACGACGAGCGTGCTATGCGCCGGCTGCCACCAATACGAGCACAACGGTCTGCCGGCGCTCAATACCTATGCGGAGTGGCGGACGTGGGGCAAGACGCGTCCACAGTTGGAGACGTGCCAGACCTGTCACATGCCGACGGGCACCTCGCGCGAGGGCAAGCGCCGCGCGCGCCGCATCTGCATCAACGCTTTGCGCCGGCCCGGCAAACAGATTCACGACCACTCTTTCTTGGGTCGCGAGCTGGCCAAGACGGCGATTGAACTCACGGCCAAGACACGGCGTGACGGTGATGTGCTGGAGGTTACCACCACGATTCAGACGCGTGGCGCGGGCCACAAGGTACCGACCGGCAGCGCCGACAAGCACCTGTTGCTGATCGTTCTGGCGCAGGGCAAAGACAAGTCTCCGCTCAGGCTGCTCGCCGGACCGACGGTGCCGAACCACGCGGGATACCGCGACGCGCCGTTGACCGCCCGCCTCAAGTCCGGCGACTACGCGGGCCTGCCCGGCCGCGAATTCGCGCAGGTATTGATGGACAAGGAGGGACGGACGCATGTTCCGTTTTGGCGCGCGGTCCGGCTCGTGCGAGACACTCGCCTCGAGCCGCTCACGCCGGTCGTCACGAAGCACCGTTTCCGCTTGCCGCGTGGCACCACGGCGAGCGTCCGTGTGCGGGTCGTGCACCGCCTCCGTTTCAAGGAACACGACGTCGCCGCGGACGCGAAGGGCCCCGGCGTGCGTCCGCTCGACCTGTTCGTCGCTAGCGAAACCGTCCGCGTTCGTTGAGGCGGATTCGCGATCGGGTGCCGTCGCAGGGTAAAACGGGGCCATGAGACGCGCGATGGCAGCTCTGCTCCTGTGTGTTTGGGGGGGGGCGGGGGCCGTAGGAACGGTGCGGTGTGCGGTGGCGCAAGACGGCGGACGCGACAGCGGCAGTGCGCGGCCCGTCGTGTTTGTGCGCCGCCAAAAAACCGACGAGAGCAAGGCCATCTATCTTGCGGCCTGGCAGGCCCTCGAGCCTTTCACGAACATGACCCGCCGCAGGCTGGTGACGTTGCCGGCGGGGAAGTCCGCCGCCGTGCGGGCCGCGCTGAAACCGCACGCGGATGCCGGCGTGTTCGTGGCACTCGACCACGCGGCGGCCGCCACCATCCGCCGTCTGCGGCCGAAGGCGAAGGTCCTCGAGGTCTCGCCGCACAACCGGGCGAACGTGCGCACCCGCGTGGATCGTGTCGCCCTGGCGAAACTCGTGCGACAGCTCGCGCCGCGTGCGCGCCGGATCATTGCCTATCCGAGACAGGCGCTGCCGGGGTTTGAAGCCGCCGGGAGCGCGCCGGCGTCGGCGCCCGACGTGGCCTGGATTGCCGAGGGGGGCACGCCCCCGAAAACGATACGCGCTTCGTCCGTCGTGAATACATCGCCGTCCGTTCCTGACGGCCGCGCTGTGTTGACCGTTCGCCCCGACACGGTGGGGGCGGGACTTCAGGTTGCGGCCCTGGTGGTGGCGATGGTGCGCGACAAGAAAGCGCCTCCGCAAACCGGCGTGCGGCGCTTGCACGTCACGGTGAATCTGCGTGCGGCAAAAGAGCGCGGCGTTGTCGTGCCGCTGGCGATCCTGGCGCGCGCGGACGACGTGCGGAGAGACCGTTGAACCTGTTCGGCAGGATTGTCTGGACCGGGGTCGCTCTCGGCGGTGTGGTGGTGGTGTTGGCGCTGCTCGTGTGGAAGCCGGCCGCGCAGCGATCGTTCGTGGACCGCACCGAGCGGCTGTTGACCGATGCGGAATCGCACGCGCAAACGATCGCGACCTCGCTTGTCGACGAGACGATGGAGTTCTCGCGCGGGGCGGCCGTGAGCGCGCTTGAGCAGCGCACGCTGGCGATTCACGATCTGCCGCTCTCGCTGTTTATCAACGAGCAAGGCCGGATTGACGAGGCGCGGCTCAAGCAGGCTGTGGCGCGGGCGATCGCGGCGCCGGGCGCGACCGGTGGCGAGAAGTACCGCGCCGTGCGCGACGAGATCGTCGATCGCACGCGGGCGCAGGTTATCGAGCGGCTGGCACGACTCCGCACGGCACGGCAGGAAGAAGCGGCGCGTCACGCGAGTCGCGAGAGCTGGCGAACCCTCGGCGCGTGGGGCGGCATGATCCTCGTGTTGCTGGCGGCGTGGGCGCTGGTGCTCGACCGCGTTGTCGTGCGTCCGGTGCGCGAACTGCGCGCGGCGGTAGGGCGGTTCGGCGCGGGGGAACGCGGCGTGCGGGCCGACCCCAGCGGCGCGCGCGAGGTGCGCGAGCTGGCGCAGGCGTTCAACGAGACCACGGAGGCCGTCGAACGGGCCGAGCGCGAGAATGCCGAGCTCCGTTCGGGGCTGGAAGACAAGGTACGCGAGCGGACGGCGGCGCTGGTGCGGGCGGCGCGCGCCTCGACGGCGGGCACCATGGCGGGTGGTGTCGCACACGAGTTCAACAATCTCTTGTCGGGCATCCTCGGGTGCGCGGATGCCGCCCTCGAGGAGAAGCCGCGTGCCGAAGTCCGTGAACTGGTCGAGATGATCCGCAAGACCGCGGGCCGCGGCGTCGGTGTTACGGCCGCGCTCTTGCGCGCGACACGCGCCGAACCCGAGGCCGGTCCGTGCGATGCGGCGGCACTGTTCGACGAGGCGCTGGCGGAAGTGCGCCCGCCCGAGACCATCACCATTACGCGGGACGAAAAGGACACCGCCCTGCGCGCCGACGCCGCCATGCTGCGCCAGGTCCTGACCAACCTGATCCGCAACGCGGTCGAAGCGATGGACGACTCGGGCGCGCTGACCTTGCGCGCCGATGCGGGCTGTCTTGTTGTGAAAGACAACGGCCCGGGCATCCCGGAAGCCGTTAGCGAAATCCTGTTCGAACCGTTCGTCACGACCCGCCGTGGCGGCCGAGAAGGCGCGGGCCTGGGCCTGTTTTTGGCCGAACGCCTCATCGCCGCCCACAAGGGAACCCTGGAAGTAGAATCAACCAGAAGCGGCACAGTATTCACGATAACGCTCCCGAACTAGACCAAGAGTTCATCCTCACGCTTCATGCAGGCCGAGCCTGCCGCGCAGCGGCCCCTGAAGCGGCCCCAAGCGAAAATCGCGGCAGGCGGTTTTCGGCATGGCATTCGTTAGCGCAGTAACGCGCATGACTGAGCCTACGCCCGCCCGAGTCCTGGTCGTCGATGACGAGGAGAGCCTGCGGTTCTTTTTGACCCGCGGCCTGAACAAGGCCGGGTATCACGTCGATTCGGCGGCCGACGGAAAGCAGGCGATCGAAGCGTTGACGAACACCGTCTACGACGTCGTGCTCACGGACCTCGTCATGCCGGAGGTCGGCGGACTCGACGTGCTGGCCGCCGTGCACGAGCTGGACCGCGACTCGGTGGTCGTCCTGATGACCGCGCACGGCACCGTCGAGAACGCGATCGATGCGTTGCGTTTGGGCGCGTTCGACTACCTCACGAAGCCGTTCGAGCTCAAGGATTTGCTTGTGCGCGTCGAGCGCGGACTCGAGCGGCGCTCCGTCGAGCGCGAGAATCGCAAACTGCGTTTTTTGGTGAACAAAGGGGTGACGCAGCAAACGGACGGCGATGTTTCCGCCGCCGGTCGAGCGGAGCCGGAGGGTGGGATCGCAGGCGCGCGTCGGGATTGGGAGCGCGCCTACGTCGCCGACCTCTTGCGGCAGACGCGGGGCAACGTGACCAAGGCCGCGGAACGGGCCAAGATCAGCCGCCCGAATCTGCACAAGAAGATCAAGGCGCTCGGCTTGAAACCCCGCGACTACAAGAACTAATGTATCGTATGTGATACGAAAAGGGCACCGATGCGTAACATCCGCGTTTCCGTTTTCGCCGTTCTTTTGGTTGCCGTGGTCGGCGGCTCGCGGCGGGCGTTCGCCGAGGACGAAAACGTCGTTGCGGTCTACGTTTCTCTCGACGAGCACTTCTCCCGCCGGATTCTGGAGGACTTCGAAAAAGAGACCGGCATCCGGGTCGAGGCGAAGTACGACGTCGAGGCGAACAAGACCATCGGCCTCGTGCGCGAACTGATCAGCCAAAAGAGCAAGCCGTTTGCAGATGTCTATTGGAACAACGAGCTGGCGACGACGGTCAAGCTGCGCGAGTCCGGCGTGTTGGCGCGATATGTTTCGCCGAATGCGGCGGACATCCCCACTGCGTTCAAGGATCCCGACGGGTACTGGACCGGATTCGCGGCGCGGGCGCGCATTCTCATCGTGAACACGAACCGCGTCGCGGCGGACGAGTTTCCGACCTCGATGTGGGACCTCACGAAGTCGAAGTGGAAGGGCCAGGTCGCGATGGCGCGGCCGGTGACGGGAACGACCGCGGCGCACGCGGCGGCGCTGTACGTTCACGACGAGGCGGTGGCGGACAAGTGGTTCGACGCGCTTATCGAGAACGATCTGGTCTGGCGGCCGGGCAACGCGCACGTTGCCAAGCAGGTCGCGGCCGGGGAGTTTGCGTTCGGTTGGACCGACACCGACGATTTCAACGTGCAGCGCCTTCAGGGCAAGCCGGTCGCGGCGGTGTATCCCGATCGCAAGGACAGCGAACTCGGCGTGATGTACATCCCGAACTCGCTGGTCCTGATCAAGGGCGCGCCGCACGCGGCGAACGGCAAGAGGCTGATCGACTGGCTGTTGCGACCCGAAGTCGAGGCGCGTTTGGCGCGATCCCGCTCGGCGCAGATTCCGGTCCGGCCCGGCGTCCCGGTTCCGCCGCATGTGCGCCGTCCGGACCAGATCGGCAAGGTGTTTTCGGTCGACTGGAGCCGCACGGGCAAGGAGTACGACCGCTGGACGGGACGCGTAGACCAAAAGATCGACTCCGCCGGCGGCGGGGCGGTGGGGTCGCTGCTCTGGATCGCGGCGGGGGTCGTGTTCATTGCCATCGCGCTCGTTTTGTTGCTGCGCCGCGCCACAGGCGAACCAGAATAGCCCCTGCCGTCCCGAGCCGCCCGGTCAACAGCGGGCCACGCCAGGCACGGCGATGTGGCCGCGGCAGAGCCGCGGTAGGCGAACCGGAGTAGACGGGGCCGGTACAATCCCGACGAACGGCCGATGCCCTCCGACGACCCCATCGTCTAGAGGCCTAGGACTCGGCCCTTTCAAGGCCGCAACACGGGTTCGAATCCCGTTGGGGTCGCCACCTTTTGGGCCCGGCGCCATCGCCGGGCCCATTCTTTTTGCGCCGACCCGAACGCCTGCATCGGGCTACCATTGGCCCCGATGCGGTGGGTGGCTCTGGTTGCCGTCTTGTTGGTCGCGACACTGGTGTGGCTCGTCGGAATCCCCGGCGCATCCGACACTCGATCCGTCCGGCGCGCCGCTCCGGCGGCCGCTGATCGTGATCGCCCCGCAACGCCCCCCGCCCGCGCGCAATTGGCCAAGCAAGACACGCTCGCCGCGCCGCCGGTGATCACAACCACGCGACCGGTTGTATGGGGCTTCGTTTCCAGCCGCGGCGAGCCGGTGTTTAGTGCCACCGTCAAGGCTATCGAAGCGAATGGCACCTATGTCGCTGGCGAGTGCGGAACCAACACCGAGGGACGCTACGTGCTGGAGATCGACCGGGCCGGCGAGTACCAAATCGAGGTTGAGGTGCGCGCGGAGTCCGGGCTCTCTGGAAAAGACGCCGGATCCATCCCTGTGACAGATGGGGACCGCGTGCGTCGTGACATCGAGATCCGGTCTGGCGCCACGATCGCCGGTGTCGTTCGCGGGGCCGAGGGGTCGCCTCTTGCGGGGGTGGCCATCGCAGCCGTGCCCCTGTCTCGCAAGCAGGCCGCGGTGGCTGCTATCGCATCGACGATCCGTGGCCTCGCCCGATCGATTACGCGGACGGACAAGGACGGGAGCTTTGTTGCCCGCGGCCTGAGGGGGGCCCCGTACGTGCTCGCGTCCGGGGCGGACGAGTGGATCGTCAGTCCGCCTGTCGAGGCGGCTGCCGGCGAACGATATGCTCTCGTTCGCATGGTGCCCGCCTGGAAACGGGAGATTGAGGCGTACGACGCGGCCACGGGCTTGCCCGCAAGCGGTTTTGCAGTGCGGGACGGCAAGCGGCGCCTGACGACGAAGACGTATCGCCTTGTCGCGCGGTTTCAAAAAACCGGACCCGGGCCGATCCTGGAAGCACCGCACCGAGAGCCGATCCCGCTGAGAGCCGTGCTCGCGGCGCCGAGGCGGTTCCGGGGGATTGTACGCGTCCTGCTCCATTCGGAGAGCGCGCCGGTTCTTGAACTGGAGATCGTGGATGATCGGGGGCACGCCGTCGAAGCCCCGATCGTTGCCTACCACCGACCGATGGACGGATCGGTGTTGGCGTACGTGCAGAGGCCGTCAGGGGTCCTGGTCCTGCGACCGACGGGTCCGGGACGGTACCGCGCACGCATCCCCGAAGGAGACTGGAATCTTGTCGCCAACGAGAGGCGCGCGTGGGGCCTGAGCGATGCCGTTGGTGCCCGTGTCACAGTGCCCTCCGAAACCGGGATTCGGATCGAGATCAAACGGTCGGCCGAACTCACGGTCCGGCTGCGGTCCGGGGACAGGTCGGAGGAATGGGCGGTGCGGCTCGCGAGTGGTCGTCAGGACTACTTGTGCGCACGGGGGCTTCGATACGACAGGGCCCACGTCGTCGCGGCAGGGCGCTACCGCGTGTTTTGGCTGGGATCAAACACCGATGGCGCCGCAGATCCTCGCTTCATGCAACAGGACATCACCCTGGCGCCGGGCGAGAAGCGGGTCGTCCAACGGCCGCCGGGCTAGGACGCCGACGAGGTCGATGCGGCTTCTTGCTCCGACTCTTCCGACTGCTTTGCGGAGGTGTCGGGCGAGTCGAAAACATCGCCGTCCGTTGCTGTGGCCGCGGAGTCATCCGCATCGGCGTCGTCCACCGTGGCGCTCAGTTCCGCGGCGCGCAGCTTCTTGATCAGCTCCTTGGCGCCCTCGACATCGTTTTCTTCGAGGCAGTGGGCGAGGTCGTCGAGGCCCTGCGAGCGCTCGGACTCGAGCCGCTTCAGGTCGTCGCAGAGGCTGCTGACCGCGGCGGCCAGCGGCTTGAGATAGTCGCGCTTGCGCAGTCCGAGGCGGTGGTCGTAGAGTCCCTTGCGGATGCCGCCGAGGGCGCGTTGCAGGACGAAGGCCGGGCCGGCGATACGGTGCGTCAGCAGCATCGAGATCGTGCCGAGGATCGCGGCACCCAGGCCGAAGTAGATTGCGTTGGCGCGCAGGAAGACGTCACGGACGTCCTGCGAACCGAGGGCGTCGAGCTTTTCCGAGCCCGGCAGGAAGAACACGCCCAGCACGTAGAGAAAACCGACACCGAGCATCACGCCCAGGAGTTGGGCGGTGATCGCCATCTGCAGGCGAAGGTCGATCATGTACTTGCGGCGGCGGATGCGTTTGGTCGGCTGGGTCATGACACTCCCCTGAGCGGAACCTCTTGGTCCCTCGTCCGCGTCTCTCTTCGACACCGGCCATGGTTGGACTTGAGGAAATCGTTCAAGCGGCGGTGGGCACCCGGTCGATAGGGAAGACGGAGTAATGAGCGTGTGCGGAACGCGCCAAGGGGCCGAAATGAAGGGACATCGCGCTTTCACACTTTTGGAGCTGCTGATCATTTTGGTCGTGATCGCGATCATCGTTACGATCGCGCTTCCGAACCTGCTCAGTTCCCGCATCGAGGCGAACGAGACCGCGACGATTGCGACCTTGAATCAGATCGTCAAGTCCCAGCTCGACTTCCAGACGCGCCGCGAGGCTGATATGAACGTCAACGGGATCGGCGAGTTCGGTACGTTCGGTGAGATGTCGGGCAACGTGCCCGTTCGCGCCGGCAACGGCGGGACGAAGTTCATGTCGCCCGAGGTGATCAACGCGAGCTTTCGCGCGATCTCGCCGATCGGCGAGATGTTTCGCTCCGGCTACCACTATCGTGTCTATCTGCCGAACGCGGCCGGCCTCGGCCTCATCGAGGAGCCGGGCGGCGGCGCGAGCGTCAACGTCGATGCCGATCTCGCCGAGTCCGTCTGGTGCGTGTACGCGTGGCCGGGGCAACATGCCGGCTCGGGACGCCGCTCGTTCTTCACGAACCAGACCGGCGACATCACGACGACCGAGGATCCGACGTACAGCGGACCGGGTGCGCCCATTCCCGCCGGTGCGGCGTTCCTGCCCGGCGAGCCCGCGAGCCACATCACCGGCACGGTCGCCGTCAACACGACCGGCCGCGACGGCAACACCTGGAAGGTTGCCACCAGGTAGGCACGCCGCACGGTCGGCGATGTCTTTGGCGTCGCCGTCGACCGTGCCGTGGCCGGCGCGCCCCCTTCTCAGCGGGCGCTGAATTGGAGTTCGGAGTCCACCGGCTTCAGCTCCTACCGGTAGCGGTAATAGTGCTCCAGGGCGAGGGTGCACAGTGCGGTTGAAAAGAGGCGGCCGCCGACCTTGCCGTAGGTTCCGACCGGGTCCCAGGTGCCGGACAGCTTGCCGGAACGATGCTGTTTCGGGAGCAGCGCTTTCTTGAGCGAGGCGTTCCAGGCCGAGCGCAGCGACGGGTCGAGTCGTGCCAGCGCGTCGGTGCCGTGCCACCAGTAGTAGTGCTGGAGGTATCCGATCTGCACCTTTCGCTTGCGCCCGTTGACGGTCATGATCTTGAACTTCAGCGACCACTTCGGCTTGTACCGCGCGATCGCCTTGAGGTGGCGCTTCACCATCGGATGGTTCTTGTCCTGGCCCAGCCATGCGCGGATGAGCAGCGCGGACGCCGCGTTCGTCGTCGTCGGGGTGTAACCGAGGCGGCGTCCGTTCACCGTGTACTCCACCCGTCCCGATTTCAGATTCACGAGCCCGTCGAGCCATTTCAGGACCGGCTTTTTGTACGCCGCATCGACTTCGAAGCCGGCTTCTTCCGCAATCCGCAGCGCGGTCACGACCGCCGTGGTCGTCGGCGTGCCGGATGCCATCCGCGTGCCCGCGTAGTAGCGCCAGCCGGCGTGGGGCTGGCGCGAGTCCACCATCGTGTCGAGCCCGGCGCGCACGGGCGCGCGCAACGACTTGTCGCCCGACATCGCGTACGCCTCGGCAAGCGCCTGGGTCGCGTACGAGATACCCCACAGCGTGCCCCGTGTTGTGCGGGTCTTCAGCCATTCGATCGCGCGCGCCACGACGGCCTTGTGCGCGCCATCCTTGTGCGTGTGTCCTGCGCCCAGGAAAGCGAGCGTGCACAGTGCCGTCACTTCGAGGTCGAACGCGCAGCGGACCGGTTCGCCATGCCAGCCGCCGCCCTTGCCTTCGAGACCCGGTCCGTCGGCGTCCCAGTATCCGTCCCGGTGTTGTCGTTGCGCCATCCATTTCAGCGCTCGTTCGACGGCCTTTTCGGACGCGGTCGAACCGCCGCGAGAACGAACGAGCTCGACGCGCGCCTTGCCGCGACGGGCGGAAAACAGCGCGGGCTCGGCCTGCACCAAGGCACCGCCCGCGCCGAGGCCGACCAGGAAGAGAATCGAGAGAAGCGGGCGCACGCTCTTTCTACGCGCGCGGGTGCGCCGTTTCATAGACGCGTTTGAGTCGTTCGAGCGAAACGTGGGTGTAAATCTGGGTGGTCGCGATGTTTTGGTGGCCCAAGAGTTCCTGAACCTCGCGCAGGTCGGCGCCGCGGTCGAGCAGATGGGTCGCGAAGCTGTGGCGCAGCGAGTGCGGCGTGATCCGGGGATCGACGTCGGCGCGGAGCGCGCAGTCCGACACGATGCGGTGGACCGATCGTGCGGTCAGGCGTCCGCCGCGTTGGTTCAAAAAGACCGGCCGAGGATCGGTCGTTGGCGGACGGACGGCGATGTACGCGTGGAGCGCGCGGACCGCGCCACCGCCGAGCGGAGCGATCCGCTCGCGCGCGCCCTTGCCGCGGACCAGTGCCGTGCCGCGGTCGAGCTCCAGGTCGTCCATGTCGAGTCCGACGCACTCGGCGACGCGCAGCCCGCCGCCGTAGAGGGTCTCGAGCAGGGCCGTGTCGCGCGGCGTCTTCGCGACATCGACGAGGCGTCCGACCTCGTCTTCGGCGAGGTGCAGCGGCAGGGGACGGCGGGGCGAGCGCGTGCGCAATGCGCGGCCCACGTCGGCGGGAGCGCGGTCGGTTCGCGCGAGCCACTTCGTGAACGAACGGACCGTCGCCAGGCACTGCGCGATGCTGCTGCGCTTGAGTCCGCGACCGCTCAGCTCCGCGAGATAGCCGCGCAGGACCCGATGTGTCAGGTCGCGCGGGCGCGGGACGTCCTCGCGGTCGAGATACGCGCCGAGGTCGCGCAGGGTTCGGGCGTACGCGCGCACCGTGTGCGGCGACGCGCTCTCGCGCAGGCCCTTGAGATATCTAGCGATCGAGCGCTTCAAAGATCGCGCGACCCTTCGCGAGGGTCTCCTCGTACTCGGCTTCCGGTATCGAATCGGCCACGATGCCGCCGCCTACATGGACCCGCACCTCGCCCCGGGCCAGCCACGGCGTCCGGATGGCAATGTTCAGCTCCATGTTTCCATCATCGGTCAGGATGCCGATCGAGCCCGTGTACGGGCCACGTCGTCCGGCTTCGAGTTCATCGATGATCTGCATCGCACGCACCTTCGGCGCGCCCGTGATCGAGCCGCCCGGAAATGACGCCGCCAACAAATCCACGCGGTCGCGGCCTGTTTCGAGCCGTCCGATGACGTCGGCCGCGCGGTGGTGGACCGAAGCGTAGGACTCGACGGCGAAGCAGGGGACGGCGATGCTTCCGGGTTCGCAGACGCGCCCCAGGTCGTTGCGCTCGAGATCGACGATCATGGCCAACTCGGCGCCGTCCTTCTCGCTCGTTTCGAGTTCGCCGATCAGCGCGGCGTCCTCGGCCGCGGTTCGGCCGCGCGGCCGCGTGCCCTTGATCGGGCGCGTGAGGACTTTGCGTCCGCGTTGCGACAAGAACAACTCCGGACTCGTCGAGAGGACCGCCGCGCCGGGCCCGAGATCGAGATACGCGCAGTAGGGAGCCGGGTTCGCGGCGCGCAGCTTCAGGTAGAGCGCGAGCGGATGCCCGGCAAACGGCGCGCGAAACTCGTGGGCATAGTTCACCTGAAACACGTCGCCGGCGTGGATGTACTCGATCGCGCGGCCGACCGCGGTCAGATAGTCCTCGCGCGGAATGCAGGGTCGCAACGGGGCGGCGAGCCGGTCGTTGAGGGGCGGGGTGCCGCTTCCGCGCAGGCAGGCCCGCAGCGAACGGACGGCGTCTTCGGCACCCTCGCGCCACAAGAACCACCAGGCCGCATCCTCTGCGTCGTGCACGGCGACGGCGGGGTAGTACGACAGATCGATGTCGAACAGGCCGGCGTCATCGGCGTGGCGGGCGGGTACGCGCTCAAACGCGGTCCGCAAGCCGTAGCCCAGCAGACCGATCCAGCCCGGCCCGTACGGAAGATGCCGCGAGCTTGCTTCGGGCCCGGTTGCGGTTGCCGAGAGGGCGGCGCGGAGAAGGGCGGAGACATCGGGCTCCAGGGCGCGAGCACCGCCCGGTACCCGGATTTCCCCATGTTCCGGACGCCAGGCCAGCCGGGCGAGCGGCATCGCGGCCACGACGGTGAAACGGGCGGTTTCGGCCCCGTCGAGGATGGCAACCCGGCGGGCAGACGCAAGTCTCGCCAGCATCGCGCTGGACGGGGGGGGCAGGGTCTCACGCTCCGCGCGCGTCCTGCCGAGCGCGGGCAGATCGAGCCGCACGTTCAGGAGGATACCGCAGATACCGGATATCGTCGGAAAACGGGCTGCGAAGCTCGGTCGAATCTGCCCTATAATCGAAGACCTAGGAGTCTCTCATGATCCGCGTTGTCTCTGTCTCGCTCGTCTTGGCCGCTGTCGCCGTTGCCGAAGAAGCCAAGCCCAGCCAACTCACGCCCTACTCGGTCACGGAAATCGACCAGTACCTGGCCTCGTTCAAGGCGAGCTTCAAGAAAAAGAGCGTCCCCGAAGAAGACGCCGTCGCCATGCTCTCCGATTTCGAGAAGGCGTACCGCTATCTCGAGTCCAAGGGAGACGCAAGAACCAAGGTCGAGGAGAAGGCCCAGGCCAACATCGTCAAGATGATTTCGCGCGGGCTCAAGGCCCGCGGTCGTGCGACCGTGATTGCGGAGTGCGCGCGCAGCCTCGGCCGTTTGGCCGATGCCCGGGCCAACAAGGATCTCTTGAAGTGGATGGGCCGGACCCTGGACGCCAAGGAGGCCAATCCGCTTTGGATCGAGTACGGTTTCTTGGCATTGGCCCGAATCGGCTCGCAGGACACGCGGACCTTGGACCTCATTCTCAAGCAGGCCGTGACGGGCAAGGACTCGACGGTGCAAGGCCACGCGTATCGCGCGGCCTACGAGTTCCGGCTGCTCAAGGGAAAGGTTCGCAAGGAGTGGTTCAAGAAGATGCTCGGTCGCGTGGGCGGCCTGTACAACCAGTACAAGAACGGCGATCCCAAGTCGCGCGGCACGTACGAAAAGCGCTACAACGAGATCAAGCAGTACGCGCTCACGGCCCTCAACGAGCTGTCCGGCGCCAATGAAAACTGGCAGGATCCGACCAAGGCCGGCGACTGGTTCAAGGCCAACAAGCGGCGCAAGTGGAACGACTACGTCGGCGTGAACTTCCGGAAGAAGGAAGCCGCCAAGCCCAAGGGCGACAAGGACAAGAAAGACGACAAGGGCGACGCGGAGAAAGAGAAGAGCGACAAGGGCGACGCGGAGGAAGACAAGAAAGACGACAAGGACAAGGGCGGGGACTCGCCCGGCAAATGATCACTTGATCCACCGGCGCATGCACGGCCCGGTTCTCGTCGTCTAACCAAGGCCGCCCGAGGCCGCACCAAGCCCGCACCTGACGTATGGAACGCCGCAACGACCCCCTCGTGCCGATCCTGGGGTCGCTCGTCGCGATCGCGGTTCTTGCGTCCCTGGTTTTTTTGGTCCCGGGCATCACGCAGTGGTTTCGATCGACGCCGGACGCCGTCGCGGGTGAATCGCTGTCGCCGACCAAGCCGATCGAGATCTGGCTCGGCCAGGATGGCGACGACGGGATCACGCTGGTTCTTGAACCGCTGACGGACCAGAAGGCAGCCCGACGACTGGATACCGCGATGCGGGATGGGCCGTACCACTACCTGAGCCTGACGGTCTACAACTTCGCCCGCGACGAGCCGTACATGCTCGATGTCAACAAGGGTCTGGCGTCTCCGGATGGCGGGGCCAGGCTTGAGACTGCCGCGAAGCTGCGCCGTGCCGATGCGCCTCCGCATCTACGCGCGGTGCTCGATGGTCTGGGTGGAGGCAAGGCGCAACTCACCGTTCGCCGTGGCGAGCAGGGGCAGCTTCTCCTGGTGGTCCGGGAAGCCCCGACGAACCGCACCGCGTTTGTGTCCGGTCACCTGCGGCTCGAACGCCGCGAGGTTACGCGGCGCACGCTCGCGGTCTGGCGCGCCCATCCGACCGGCGGCGACGCGGGGATGTTTGAACGATGATCGAACCCAACCAGAACCGACCCGCGAGTCCGGACCGGGATCAGTCCGCGAGTGACTCGGATCGTCGCCGCGAGGATGTTGCGGACGACGCGCAGGTCCAATCGCAGACCCTGACGACGGGCACGCACGCGATGCCCGCCACCGACGGCGATGTCTTGCCGGCTCCGCTGGCCGCCATGGCGGAGGCGCTCCGGGCGAACGCCGAGGCGCTCGGTCGCGTGGACGACGGCCAGCGCCGGCTCGCCGACACGATCGAGCGCACGGACAACGCGGCGCAGGTCGTGACCAGCACGCGCGCGCTCAACGAGACGTTTCGGGGCCTGAGCGAGATCCAGCGCGGACTGCTCGACGCGCTCGTCAAGAGTCGGCGCGAGAGCGGCGGCTCCGGCGTGATCATCCTCGGTATCGTCGCCGCGGCGCTGGTCGGCGCACTCTTGGGGGCACTTGCGTGGGACCATTTCTCGCCGCGCGACGACGGGCAGGCGCGGGCCGAGTTGAATCGACTCAAAACCGACGCCGAGCGCCAGGACCGCGAAATCGCCGACCGGAACGCCCGGATACGCGAGGCCGAGCGCCAGGACCGCAGCCTCCGGGCCGAACTCAAGGGCCGCGACGAGGAGCTGGCGGCCGCCGCGCGGACGCGGGACGGGCTCAAGGAACAAAACCGCGAGCTGGAAGGCAACGCGGCGAACAACCGGGCGAAACTCGAGAACTTCGTCCACTACAAGCATCAGGCTGACCGCGCCGGCGAGCTGTCTCAGACCAACCTCATCCTGGGGCAGAAAAACCGCCAGCTCCGCGAACAGGTGAATCACCTCGAAAAAGAGCGCGAGAAGCTGTACGGATGGATGGGCGACAAGCTCCTCGAGATGAAGGGCGGCGACCCCGAGGCGATCATGCGCGCCGCACAAGCCAAGGGCATTCTCAAAAAACCCAAGCCCAAGCCGGAACCGGGCGGGCCGGTGGCGCTCAATTCCAGCCGAGAGCGGCTCGTGAAGGGCGCGATCAACCGGTTGTTGCCGGATAGCGAGGAGAGCCTCCAGGTCGTAAAGATCGGCGCGATTACGAACGGATCCTCGTTTCGGGATGTCATCGTGGCCCGCTATCGCGTGGGCCGCATGGTCGGCCAGATCGTCTGCGAGGAAATGACGATCCATCTCGATCCCGGCAGTGGGACCATCGAGCTGCGCTGCCTGCGCGGCCAGATCGTCAACTCCGGCCGCAAGGGAGGCCAAATCCCGATCGGCGACAGCGGACACTCGGAGTTCCTCGAAAGCGAGGGCATCAAGAACTGGCTCCGCCGAAGTCGGGCGATCGCCGAGGTTCACGCGGACGGGCTGCTTTCTTTCAAGGAACGCCCCTGACGAGAGTCGCTCGGAGCGATTCTCGCTAGCGGGGCGGGCGAGCCTCCTGCCCGCGTACGCTGCGGGCCGCCGGACCCTCGTTGTGCCTACGGTTGGCCGGACGCTGCGCGGCTTGGCGGGATGGACCCTGAGGGAAGCGTACGGACGGCGATTTTGGACCGATATCGCCGTCCGTCGGCTTTCTCAGGGGTGTTTCGCGTTTCGCCGCGGTCCTCCGACTGGCAAAAAGCGTCGTAGGCGGTTTCTGCAGAATTGACGGGTGGTTGGCGCGCCGCCTAGACTGGGGGCAGTCGGGTTCCGGGGGGCGGCCCCCCGGCCCGCTTCCATATAGATCGGGACCGTAAAGTCCATTCCGGCTCCTTATGGTTGGGCGCCGGTTACTGATAGTCGGACCAATGCGATCCCGGCACCTTTTTGGGGCTGGGGCATGGACTACCTAATTGGGGGAATCGCCGGTCTCCTCGCTGGTGCTGCGGCGGGCTGGTTCCTCTACCAGCGCTATCTCGCCGGGCGGGAAGCCGACGCGCGTTCGCGTGCGAAGGCGATCGAGGGCGGGGCTCGCACCGAGGCCGACCGCCTCGTCAAGGACGCCGAGGTGCGCGCTCGCGACGAGGTCGTCACGCGGCGCGAGGAGTTCGAGAAGGAAGCCGAGAAAGAGCGTGCGGAGATCCGCCGCATCGAGAAGCGGCTCCTGAACCGCGAGGAGACTCTCGCGCGGCGCGATGACGACCTGGGGCGGCGCGAAAAGCAGTTCGCCGGCCAGGAGAGCCGTCTGGCCGATCGCCAGGCTTCCCTGAAGCAGCGAGCCGAAGCGCTCGATACCCGCGAGGAGGAGATCGGCGAGAAGCTGCTCGTCGTCGCGGACATGAGTCGCGAGCAGGCCGAAGAGGAGCTGATGCGGCGGCTCGACGACGAACTGTCGGCCGAAAAGGACAAGCTGATCGGCCGGCGCGTCCAGGAGGCCAAGGACGAGGCGGACCAGCGGGCGCGTGAAATCGTACTGACCTCGATCCAGCGCCTCGGGACGATGTACATGAGCGACGCCACGGTTTCGACCGTGGACGTGCCCAACGACGAGATGAAGGGGCGGATCATCGGCCGCGAGGGCCGCAACATCCGCGCCTTCGAGAAGGCGACCGGGGTCGATGTCATCGTCGATGACACGCCGGGCGTGATCGTCGTCAGCGCCTTCGATGGCGTGCGGCGCGAGATCGCGCGACGCACGATGGTCCAGCTCATCCGCGACGGTCGCGTGCACCCGAGTCGAATCGAGGAGGTCGTCGGGAAGATCAAGAAGGACATGGACTCGCATCTGCGCGAGACGGGCAAGAAGGCGCTGCAGGAAGTCGGCGTCCGCGGGCTGCACGGCAAGCTCATCGACCTGCTCGGGCGGCTCAAATTCCGCACCTCGTACGGCCAAAACGTGCTCGACCACTTGATCGAGGCGGCCCACCTTGCCGCCGCCATGGCCGCGGAGCTGAAGCTAGACATCAAGCTCGCCAAGCGCGCGGCCCTGCTGCACGACATCGGCAAGGCGGTCGATCACGAGATGGAGGGCGGCCACCCGGCGATCGGTGCGGACATCGCCCGGCGCTGCGGCGAGAACAAGATCATCGTCAACGCGATCGCTTCCCATCACGACGACGTGCAGATGGAGAGTGTGTACGCCGTCATCACCCAGGTCTGCGATGCCCTGAGTGCCGGCCGGCCCGGCGCGCGCCGGGAGACGTTCGACCGCTACATCGAGCGGCTCCAGCGTCTCGAGGACGTCGCGTCGTCGTTCCCCGGCGTGGATCAGGTCTTCGCGATCCAGGCAGGGCGCGAAGTGCGGGTCATCGTCAACCATGCCAAGGTTTCCGACAAGATGGCGATGCGCGTTGCCCGCGACATCGCCCAGGAAATCGAGAACGAGCTTACGTACCCCGGCGAGGTGCGCGTGACCCTCGTCCGCGAGACCCGTGTCGTCGAGTACGCGCGATAGCGCACGATAGCGCGAACCAAGCATGCGAATCCTCTGTCTGGGAGATGTAGTCGGCGCCCCGGGCCGCGACGTGCTCATGCGCACGCTGCGGCCCTACCGTGAGCAAAACGGCATCGACTTCGTGGTCTGCAACGTGGAGAACGCGACGGAAGGTTCGGGGATCAACTCCTCGGCCTTTCGGTCGCTCAGGGCCGCGGGCATCGACGTCGCGACGACAGGCGACCACGTCTATCGCCGCGCCGATGTCTTGAAACTCTTCGAGCGCCACCCGGACCGCATTCTGCGGCCGCTCAACTATCCGGCGAAGGCGGCAGGCCGTGGGGCGACGGTCGTGACGGCGAACAACGGCGTGCCCGTCGCGGTCGTCAATGTCCAGGGCCGCGTCTTCATGGATCCGAGCGACGATCCGTTCCACGCGCTGCGCACGATTCTGCCGACGCTTGAGGCGAAGGTGATCATCATCGACTTCCACGCGGAGGCGACGAGCGAGAAGCGTGCGATGGGCTGGTTTCTCGATGGCCAGGCCACCGCCATGGTGGGTACGCATACCCATGTGCCGACCGCCGACGAAGAGGTGTTTCCCGAGGGCTTGGCGTACGTCACGGATCTCGGCATGTGTGGTCCGTACCGCAGCGTGATCGGCCGGCGCAGCGATGCCGTGCTCCACAGCTTCACGACAAAGATGTACGCGCGGTTCGGTGTCGCCGACGAAGACGTGCGGGCTTGCGGCGTGCTGATCGAGGTCGATCCGGAGACCGGCAAGGCGCAGTCGATCGAGCGGGTGGTGCTGCGCTAGTTGAAGTTGGGCTAGCTGACTCGAAGAGAGCATGAGGTGGGCGCGGGGGCGGACAGCGTGACGGCAGAGGCGCGGGTGTTTTCGGTTTCCGAGGTGCAGCGCGAGGTGCGCGAGCTCGTCGAGGAGTTTTCGTCGCCGTCGATCTGGGTCGAGGGCGAGATCTCGAACTGGCGCCCATACGCATCCGGCCACCGCTACTTTCTCTTGAAGGACCACCACGCGCAGATCGACGTCGTGATGTGGCGTTCAAGCGCGCAGCGTCTTCGCTTCGATGCGGAGGACGGCATGGTCGTGCGCGCGCGCGGGCACCTCACGCTTTACGAGCCGCGAGGCAAGTACCAGATGATCGCGCAGCGGCTGGTTGCGGTGGGCGAGGGCCCGTTGCAGCGCCGCTTCGAGCTGTTGCGCGCGCAACTGCAGGAGGAAGGACTCTTTGATCCGGTGCACAAGAAACCGCTGCCAGCGTATCCCCGCCGCGTCGCGCTCGTCACGAGCCCGACGGGCGCGGCGGTGCGCGACCTGATCCACGTTGTCACGCGGCGTTGGCCGGCGCTGCGCCTTGTCGTCGTGCCGGCCAGGGTGCAGGGCGACGGCGCCGCGGATGAAGTCGCGGCCGCGTTGCACGTCGCCGACGGACTCGGGGTCGATGTCATCATCACCGGGCGCGGCGGCGGCTCGCTTGAGGACCTGTGGGCCTTCAACGAGGAGCCGGTGGCGCGGGCGATTTTTGCCGCCCACACGCCGGTCGTGAGCGCAGTCGGCCACGAGGTCGACACGACCATCGCTGATCTGGTGGCGGACGTTCGTGCGGCGACCCCGAGTGCGGCGGCCGAACTCGTGGCCCCGAACGGAGCCGAGGTCGCTTCGCGCCTGAGAGGATTGACCGGCCGACTGGGCCGCGCCGCGCACGCGATCGTCACCGAAGGCCGCCGCCGGATCGACACGCTGCGCCGGTCCCGGGCGTTTCGTCGCCCGCAGGAAGCCGTCGCCGAGCGCGACCAAGTGATTGACGGTCTGGCGGAGAGACTGGCCCAGAGCCTCACAGAAACACTGGCGTCCCGCCGCCGCACGCTGGAAAAGGCGGCGGCGCGGCTCGAGGCCCTGTCGCCGCTCAAGGTGCTGGCCCGCGGCTACTGCGTGACTCTCAAGGATGATGCGGTCTTGAGGAGCCGGAACGACGTGGCGGACGGCGATCGTCTCCGGACCGTGCTCGGGGACGGTGAGATCGACTCGATCGCAGTGGTAGAGTGAGCGACCGTGGCGGAGTCTTTCGAAGACCACCTCGAGGCGCTGGAGCGCATCGTCGAGCAGCTCGAAGCGGGCGAATTGAAGCTCGACGAGTCGCTCGGTGCTTACCAGGACGGCGTACGCCGGCTCAAGGCCTGCTACGGCCTGTTGCGTGACGCCGAGGGCAAGGTGACGCTCCTCCTCAGGGACGCGGCCGGCGAACTGACCGCGGATTCCGAGGAACCGTTCGAGGACGGCGCGTGACACTGGCGTCGTTTCTGGCCGAGACACGGGAGCTGGTGGACGCGGCGCTGGACCGCTTCTTGCCTTCGGTCGACGACGAGCCTTGTCGCCTGCACGCGGCGATGCGCTACTCCGTGCTTGGCGGCGGCAAACGGCTGCGGCCCGCGATTGCCCGGGCGGCGTGCCGGGCGGCGGGAGGAACGGACGGCGATGTCTTGCCGGCGGCGTGCGCGCTCGAGATGCTGCACACCTACTCGCTCATCCACGACGATTTGCCCGCGCTCGACGACGACGCCTTGCGCCGCGGGCAGCCGACGTGCCACCGCGAGTTCGACGAAGCCACCGCGATCCTCGCCGGCGACGCCCTGCAGACCCTCGCGTTCGACGTACTCGCGCGGCACACGCCGCGGGCGTCCGCGCGCACGCCACTCGTTTTGGCACTGGCCGAGGCAGCGGGCACGCGCGGCATGGTGGGCGGCGAGATCGCCGACCTCGAGGCGGAAGGGCGCACACCCAAAAAGGATCTTGTCGAGTGGATCCACGGGCGAAAGACCGCGGCGCTGTTCCGCGCGGCGGCGTGCATGGGCGGGTTGTCGGCCGGCGGCGGCGAGGCCGTGCTGGATGCGTTGGGGCGTTACGGTGAGGCGCTCGGATTGGCGTTTCAGATCGTCGACGACGTGCTCGACGAGACGAGCGACGCGCAGACGCTGGGCAAGGGCGCGGGCAAGGATCGTGTGACCGGCAAAATGAGCTATCCCGCCGCGGTGGGGCTGGATGCCTCGCGTGACCGCGCTCGCGCGCTGGCCGAGGAAGCGAAACGGGCCGTAGACGATCTCGGTGCGGGGCAACGACTCGCCGATCTCGCCGAGTTCGCCATCACCCGCTTAAAATAAGCCTCGCGACCATGGCGCTGTTGGAGACCATCGACTTCCCCGACGACCTGAAACGTCTCCCGCGGGCGGATCTCCTGCCTCTGTGCGACGAGATCAGGGACTTTCTGATCGAGCAGGTGACCGCGACCGGCGGACACCTTTCGAGCAATCTCGGTGTCGTGGAGCTGACGGTTGCGCTGCACTACGTGTTCGACATCGGCCCGGAGCGCGACCGGCTCGTGTTCGACGTTTCGCACCAGGCCTACGTCCACAAGATGCTGACCGGACGGCGCCACCGGTTTTCTTCGCTGCGACAGACGGACGGGCTGTGCGGGTTTACCAGCCAGTACGAATCCGAGTTCGATCTGGTCCACGTGTCCCACGCGGGCACGTCGGTCAGCACCGCGATGGGCTACCGATTGGGCCGAATGCACGCCGATCGCGATGCGGGCCGCGTCGTCGCGCTCGTGGGGGACGCGGGAATCGGCGCGGGCATGGCGTTCGAAGCGCTCAACCACGCCGGGGACCGGCCCCAGGACGATCTTCTCGTGGTGCTCAACGACAACCAGATGTCGATCGCGGCGTCCGTGGGCGCGCTCGTTCGCTCCTTCGACAAGGTGCGCGCATCCGACCGATGGGTCGAGCTCAAGAAAGACATCCACCGCGCGCTCGAGACGATCCCGGTTGTGGGCGCTCCGCTGTCGAAATGGCTGCCGCGCGTCAAGGAAGCGGTCCAGCACTACATGAACCCGGGGGGCATTTTCGAGGAACTCGGCTTTCGGTACTTCGGGCCGGTCGATGGCCACGATGTACAGCGCCTGGTCACGAAGCTCCGCGACCTCCGCGACACGCGGGGGCCCGTTCTCCTGCATGTGCTTACGCAAAAGGGCCACGGCTACGAGCCCGCGCAGCTTGATCCTTCCGCATACCACGGTGTAGCTGCTCAAAAAGCGGCACCGCAGCATGTGGAGCCCGTGCTTGTCTGCCGACCGCGAGGGCAACCCTCGCCGGAACGGCGCGACTGCTGCAGGCACTTCGGACCCCTCCTCGCGGAGCTCGCCCAAAAAGACGACCGGATCGTGGCGATCACGGCGGCGATGCCGGATGGTACCGGCCTCGCGACGTTTGAAAAGCGCCACCCGGACCGGTACTACGACGTCGGCATCTGCGAGCAGCATGCCGTGGCGTTCGCGGGTGGCCTCGCGCTCGGCGGAGCGCGGCCGGTCGCGGCGATCTACTCGACTTTCCTGCAGCGTGCGTACGACCAAGTGGTGCACGACGTCGCGCTTCAATCGGCGCCGGTTGTCCTGTGCCTGGACCGTGCCGGCATCGTCGGCGGCGACGGCATGACCGCGAACGGCGCGTTCGACATCGCGTACCTCCGGCCGGTACCGGGGGCGATTCTGATGGCGCCCGCGGACCTGCCCGAGTTGGAGGCGATGCTTCGGTTCGCGCTGCGAACGGACGGTCTGACCGCCTTGCGCTGGCCGAAGGCGCCCTACCGGCTTGCGGCGCTGCCACAAAACGCTGCGCCGGTGCGGCTCGGTCGTTCCGTCATCTTGCGCGAGGGAGAAGACGTGGCTCTGCTGGCCTATGGGGCGATGGTGGAGCCGTGCCTGGAAGCGGCGGATCTGCTCGCGACGCAAGGACTCTCTGCCACGGTCGTGAACGCCCGCTTCGCCAAGCCTGTGGATGGCGAAGCGTTCGCCGCGTTGGCGTGCAGCCACGAATTGCTCATCACCGTCGAAGACCACGCCCTGCTCGGCGGCTTTGGCGCGGCCGTGCTCGAGGCCTTGGCGGATCGAGGCGCTCCGCTCTCGCGCGTATCCCGGATCGGGTTGCCGGACCGCTTTGTCGAACACGGAAGCCGGACGGATCTTTTGGAGCGCTACGGCCTGAGCGGCCCGCGCATCGCGGCGCGCCTCATCGGGGAGCTTGAAAGGGTGCGAGGATAGCGTGGGGCCCGTTGCGATCTACGGCAGCCGCAGGAAGGCCGGGGTTGTCGATGCGGTCGAGGCTGTACTGCCGCGCGTGCAGCGCGACTTCGGCGTGACCCGGATCGACCTCGACGAGGACAGCGACCCGCGCGACGACACCGAGGCCAAGTGGGCGCTGTTGTTTGGTGGAGACGGTGCCGTGCTTTCGCTGTCGCGACGGATGGGGGACCAGACCATCCCGACCCTCGCCGTCAACTTCGGCAAACTCGGGTTTCTCACCGAAGTGGAAGCCGGACATCTTGACGATGCCCTGACGCGCGTCAAGGAGGGCAAGTTTCGCGTGGGGGAGCGGATGCGCTTCCGCGCGCGCCTTGGCGACTGGAGCGAGTACGCGCTCAACGACATCGTCGTGACCGGCAAGCAGAGCGGCCGGGTGTTTCACGTTTCCGCGCGCATTGGTGGCCACGAGGCGCTGCGCTACGCGGGCGACGGGGTCGTGATTGCGACGCCGACGGGATCGACGGCGTACAGCATGGCCGCGGGCGGTCCGATCCTTGATCCCGAAATCGCGGCGACGGTCATCACGCCTCTGTGTGCGCACGCCCTGTCGCATCGCCCGCTCGTCGTGTCGAGCACGGACCTGATCGAGCTGTATCTCCGGCCCGATGATCCCGCGGGACGCGTCGTACTGGACGGCCAGGTCTCGCGCGAACTGGGGCTTGAAGATCGTCTGGTTGTACGCGCCGCGAACACGCCGTTTCGGTTTGTGCGCCTCGGCGTGCGATCGCACTATGCCCGGCTAAGAAGAATGCTGGGTTGGGGGAGCCGCCCGAAGCGCTAACCCACCAACGATCGTCCCACGAACGCTCCGCGGAGACCGCCGATTCGACGCCCGCCCGTCCATTGGATGTGGCCCTGGCAGCGGTACCCGCCGCCGTTTCGACGTCCAATCGTCGATCGGACGTGCCGCTGGGGTGCCATACCGAGCCCGGCACACAAGGATGACTTTAGCGCATGCGCATCCGGTATGCGTCCGTAAGTCGCTGCAAGAACGTGACTTAAGAACACGCTTAGCCCGCCACGGATCGTCACGAGTGCGTCATGAATGTGTCATCGGTCCGGCTGATGAGAGGCGCGCCCCCACGGGTTTCCTTCGATCCGCCGAGTCCCCGGCTTCGTATCCTTCTTTCGTGATCTTCGACGACGATTTTCGGCGCCGGCTCGAGGTGCTCAAGCGGCTGGTGGCCCGGGCACTGGCCGGACGGGGCGGCTCCGGGCGTTCGCCCGTTCGGGAGCGGGGCGGTCGGATCGAGTTCGGGGGGCACCGGGCCTATTCGCCCGGCGACGATGTGCGCGGCATCGACTGGAACGCCTACGCGCGGCTCGAGGCGCTGGTTGTAAAGGAATTCGAGGCGCCCCGGGAAGCCGAGTTGCTCCTCGTCGTCGATCGATCCGCGTCCATGCAATTGCTCCGAAAGGACCGGACCGCGCTTCAGCTTGCCGCGGCGTTGGGCTGGCTGGGCCTCGCGGCCGGTGCGCGCGTCGCCTGCACTGCGCGGAGCGGCTCGTCGGCGTGGATCAGCGGCGCGGAGCGGTTCGCGGAACTGTTGGCCGCGCTCGAACGCATGCCGGCCGGCGGCACGGCGGACTTGGTCGAAGCGGTGCGGCGCGGACCGCCGCGAGGAGCGGGTGCCGCCGCAGGTACCGCCATCGTTATCTCCGATCTGTACGAGGCGGAGCCGGCCGCTCGAGCCCTCGCCGCCCTGCGCCGCCGCGCCGCAACGGTCGTGGTTGCGCACCTGCTCAGCGACGAGGAACTGACCGCCCCCGCCGCGCCGGCGCTGGCACTCCGCGACGCGGAGACGGGCGCGCAACGCCGAGTCGTCTTGTCGGCGACCGTCCGCGCGAGTTTCGCGCGCGAGGCAGCCTCGTTTCTGAGTGAACGCGCGTCTCTGGCGGCAGCGCACGGCGCGCAGCTGCAGCGCGTAACCCCCGGCGAAGATCTCATCGCCACCGTGGAGCGCCTGATCGCGTGACGCTGCTCGTCCCCGCCGCACTGCTCGGCCTCGCCCTGCTGCCCTTGCTGTGGCTGCTCCACCGCTGGCGCAACCGCCCGCGTGACACGGTCTGGCCGTCCCTGCTCCTGTGGACGCGCATCGCCGAAGGCGGCGGAGAGCGACGACGACGGATCGATCTCGTACTCCTGCTCGAAATCGCCGCCATCCTCGCCCTGGTTCTCGCCGCGAGCGCCCCCGTGCTCGGTTCGCGCCAAGTCGTGCGTGTGCTCGTGCATGTCGATCATGGAGCCCACATGGAGGCCCGTCGAAGACAGGGACGGACGGCGATGTCCGCGACGCGGGCGGAGATCGATCGCCTGCGTCGTGCGCGAGGCGAAACCGTCGAGGTCGTCGAGATCCCCTGGCGCGGTGCGGTGGCGGAGGGGCTCATTGCGACCGGGCGCGACATCCTGGGTGGCTTCGGCTACGCGGCGCAGGGCGTCAACCATGGCATCGGCGCCGTACGCGTGCGCGGCGACCGCCTCTGGTTCACCGTCGAGACCGACGGCTCGCCGCGCGACGTGACGGTTCGCATCGGATCCAACGAGCGGAAGGTGCGGACCGGTACGGGCGTCGAGGTGGACTTTTCGCCGAAGGTCGAAGTGCTCGATGCGGACAACTACGACGGCGACGATGTCGTGGTGTTGCGCCGTGCCCGCCCGGTCGCGCGCGCTGAGACGGGGAGCACCATTGTGAACGCCGCTCTTTTTCGTGCCGGCTTGCGGGCGGTATCGGGAACCGATCCGGTACTGATCGTGCAACGTGCGCGCGGCGACATCGTGGCGGACATCGTGCACGGTCGGGATTGCGTGGCCCTCGATCCCCTGTTTGAAGGGCTGGTACTCGACGACTGTCACTGGCGCGACGTGCGCGAATGCGCCGGTACGCCCGCACTCACGTGGCGCGGCCGCGCAATCGCCTCGTTTAGAGACGGACGACTGGAGCTCGGCATGCCGGTCGAGCGCGCCTGGGATGGGCACGGTACGCTGGCGGTCCTGGTGGAACGCGCGCTTCACGCCGCGATTCGCACCGGCCTCGCACCTGGCGAAGCGCTGGTTGGCGATGCGATCGCGACACCCGCGCCGCGCTTTGTCGATACCCGTGGCGTCGATCGGCCGTGGGACGGCACGCTGCCCCCGGCGGTGCGCGAGGGCGGCCTTTCACTGCGCGCGCCGCTGGCGCTGCTCGCCGCCGCGATCATTGCCGTGCGTTTGCTGTTCTTGATTTTCCGCCGTGCGCGATAACGGCCGCTCGCTGATACCGTCACGTCATGAGGCTTGTGCTTGGGACCCGCGGTTCGGCGCTCGCGCGTGCGCAAAGCGAGATGATTGCCGCGCGGCTGACGGCGGCGGGCCACGCGGTCGAGCTGCGCGTGATCGTGACGCGCGGCGACCGTGAACTCGATCGCACCGTGCCGGAGCTCGGGGGCAAGGGGCTGTTCACCGCCGAGTTGGAGGAAGCGCTTGCCGAGGGTTCAATTCATCTCGCGGTGCACAGTCTGAAGGACTTGCCGACGGACGCCGCCGTGGATGCCGTGACCGAGCGTGAGGATTGGCGCGACGCGGTTGTCGGGCGGTCCCTCGAATCCGGGGGACGCGTGGGCACCGCCAGCCTGCGCCGGCAGTCCCAGATTCGCGCGCTCTTTCCGCAGTGCGAGGTCGTGCCCGTGCGCGGCAACATCGTTACGCGCGTCGCCAAGGTTCGTGCGGGCGAATTCGATGCGGTCGTGTTGGCAGCGGCTGGATTGCACCGGCTGGATCGTCACGCCGACATCGACGCGTATCTCGATTTCGTGCCGGCGCCGGGCCAGGGGGCGCTCGCGATCCAGGCTGCCAACGACGACGCGCGCATCGCCGTCCGTACGCTGCATCATCAGGAAACCGCACGCCGGGTGGCGGCGGAGCGGGCATTCCTCCGGGAACTGGAAGGCGGTTGCTCCGTGCCGGTCGGGGCGTTGGCGTACGGCGCCGCGGGCGCTCCGCTGGCGTTGCGCGGGCTGGTCGGGGCGCCGGACGGGAGTTGCATCATGGAGGACGACATCGTGGCCGACGGGGTCGATGCCGATCCCGAAGAATTGGGTGTCGCGTTGGCGCGGCGGCTGCTGGCGGCGGGAGCCAGGGAGCTCTTGTCGTGAGTCTCGAACTGTCGGCGAGTCGCGACGCGTTTGAGCGCGCGTGCCGGGTCATGCCCGGCGGCGTCAGTTCGGCGGCGCGCGCGTTCGGTCCCGTCGGCGGCAATCCGCCGATCCTCGCATCCGGGGCGGGCGCGCGCGTGCGCGATGTCGATGGCAACGAGTACCTCGACCTGGTCGGGAGCTGGGGACCGCTGATTCGCGGGCACGCGCACGGCGACATCGTCTCCGCGCTCGGCGACGCCGTGAGTCGAGGGACGAGCTTCGGGGCGACGACCGAACTCGAGACCCGGCTCGCCGAGCTGGTAGTGGAGCGCATGCCGTCCGTCGATCTGGTGCGGTTTACGAACTCCGGCACCGAGGCGACGATGGCCGCCGTGCGGATCGCGCGCGGGGTCACCGGCCGCGACACCATCTTGAAGTTCCAGGGCTGCTGGCACGGCCACGCGGACCCGTTTCTCGTGGCGGCCGGGTCGAGTGCGCTGTCGTTGGGTCAACCGGACTCGCCGGGAGTCCCCGGTGCGACGGCGAACTTGACGCTGACCGCGCCGTTCAACGACGCCGATGCCGTGGCCGGGATGGCGGCCCGGCACGACCTCGCCTGCATCATTGTGGAGCCGGTGGCGGGGAACATGGGATGTATTCCGCCCGCGCCCGGATTCCTGGAGGCGCTGCGGCGCATCTCCGACGAGCACGGCATCTGCCTGATCCTCGACGAGGTGATTACCGGGTTTCGCATCGCACGCGGCGGGGCGCAGGAACGGTTCGGGGTGTCCGCCGACCTGACGACGATGGGCAAGACGATCGGCGGGGGCCTGCCGGTCGGCGCGTTCGGGGGCGCGCGGCGGTTCATGGAGCATGTCGCGCCGCTCGGGATGTGCGTGAGCCAGGGCGGCACGCTGTCCGGCAACCCCCTGGCGATGGCGGCGGGCTACGCCACGCTCGCGCCACTCGCGGGTGAGGCGTACGACCGGCTGGAGCAACTGGGGGGGCGTCTGGAAGACGGACTGGCCGCGCCGGGTGTCGAGGTCCAGCGCGTGGGGTCGATGATGACCGTGTTCTTCGGCGGGGGGCCGAAGCGGTGCCTCGAGGACGTGACTCGCTGCGACATGGATCGTTTTGCGCGCTGGCACCGCGCGATGCTCGAGCGCGGCGTGTACTTGCCGCCGAGCCAGTTCGAGGCGTTTTTTGTGAGTCTTGCTCACACCGAAGAGGACATCGACGCGATCATCGCGGCTCACCGCGATGCGCTCGCGTCTCTCTGAGAAGTGTTAGGGGCGCGGGGGCGCGTGAGCATGGGGCGCATTCGCTGGTACCGGGTCGGTCTCGTGTTCGAGCGCGATCAGACGCCGTTCACCTGGACCTTCCATGTCCGGGCATTCACCGCGGACGCGGCGCGGCGGCTCGCCGCGGCACGCGCCGGGACGCCGCATGCGGTGTACGTCTGCCAGCCGTCCGAGCCACTGCGCCGCGTCGCACAGGTCGAAGAGATCGTGGCGCACTACGGCCCGTACCCGCGTTCTTGGAACGATCCCGTGGTCACGCCCCTCCGGGCGGCGCTCCGCGTCGCACTGGAGAGCGCACGAGAGGATGGACTCGACGGCGAAGGCGATGGTGCCAACGCCCCGAAGCCCGACCCGCACGAAGCGTGATCGCCGACGACCCCGGCGCGGCTTTTTTGCGGCAGCTTGATCCTCGCAGCGCGGTTGTGGTTGGGGCCGACCCTTTGGATGCCCATACCGAGCCCGGCTCGAAAGGATGGTTTTGACAATTCGCGCGCCATCGAACGGGGGTAGTGACTCCCCATAAGTGGCGTGGGCGTAGTGGTTTCGGTGAATCGAGCGCCTGCCGGCGGTGCTACTAGCTCCATCCTATTGATCCCGGCTCGGTATTGGACGCCAGCCGGTTTCGCGCTCAACGGCGGCCGGTTCAATCTCGCCGGGGTGCGCGGTGCGACCCGGGCGTGGCTATTTCGACAGGATGTACGGGCCCAGGACGAGGGCGTCGAGGCCGGTCGTGAACAGGCTGCCGATGGCGTCGCGCGGGGTAGTGGCCATCGTGCGGCCGGGTTCGTTGAGCGAGGTATTCAGCACCGCGGGGACCCCGGTGCGCCTCCCGACGCAGTGCAGGAGCTGGTGAAACAGCGGTGCCGTTTTGACATCCACGGTGTGCAGGCGCGCGCGTTCCTGGTGCGCGGCGACGGCGGGCAGGCGCGACACCACTTCGGGCCGGAGCCTCGCTGTCCGTTCCAGGAAGGGCGAGTGGGCGTCGTTTTCGAAGAGCGCTCCGGCCGTCTCGGCGGCCACGCTCAGTCCGAACGGGTGAAACTCCGAGCGAGCCTTCACCGATTGAACGAGACGGCTGCGCGTCGCGGGATGCGTGGGATCGGCGAGGATGCTGCGGTGGCCAAGCGCGCGCGGGCCGAACTCCGCGCCCCCCTGGAACCAGCCAACGATTTGGCCGCCGCTGATGCGGTCGGCTGCGGCCAACGCGAGGTCGGGCGGCTTGGCGGCCCGCAGCTTGAGCCGTTCGAGCTCGTCGCCGATCTCATCAGCGGTGTAGGACGGTCCGAAGTCGGCGCGCAGGATCGGGTGGTCCCGCTCGTGGCCCATGTCGCAGTGGTAGACCCACAGGGCGGCACCGACCGCCGTGCCTTCGTCCCCGGGCGCGGGCGGGACATAGATCTCATCGAAGATGCCGGCCTCGCACAGCTCGCCGACGACCGCCCAGTTCTGCGCCATGCCGCCGCCGAGGCAGAGGTGCGGCAGACCGGAGCGCTCGCGCGCCCGGCGTGCCATCTCCAGCACCGCCTGGCCCACGACCGCGTGGAGGCTGGCCGCGAGATCGCGGTGGCGGTCTTCGAGCGGCAGGTCCGGGTCGTGGCGCGGCCCGAACGTCTGCGTGAACTGTTCGGAAAGATACGCCCGGCCCTGGTGGTATCCGAAATACTCCGGGTTCAGCTTGCAGGAGCCGTCGCCCGTGACCTGCACGACCTCGCGCATCTTCTCCACGAACGTCGGCGTGCCGGTGGGGGAGATCGAGATGAGCCGGAATTCGTCGTCGAGGTCGGAGTAACCCAGGTAGTCGGCGAGCAGCGCGACGAGCAGGCCCAGGGAATCGGGCATCCGCGAGACGGTCTCGGTTGTGAATCCGGTCCCCGCCCCCCTCCCAATCCCACTCGTCGAGACTTCGCCCCGACCTCCCACGTTCAGGATCGCGGCGGTCTCGAACGGTGAGGCCAAAAACGCGCCGGCCTTGTGGCTCTTGTCATGGCCGACCTCGCGCACATCGACGCCCTGCGTGCGCCAGTCCTCGAGCACCTGCAGGTATTCGACGAGGCGCGACGTGTCGTCCTTGAACACGCTGTAGACGTTGCTCGTCCGCGACTGGAAAAACTCCTCGCCGTACCACTGGAGGACCTTTTCGCGCATCGGCAGCCACGGATTCTGTGCGACCGCCACAACTTGGACTTCGCGCAGGGAGATACCGGCGCGCTCAAGGCAAAATCGTACGGCGAGATGTGGAAACCCGCCCTGGTGCTTGATGCCGGTGAACCGCTCCTCGGCCGCAGCGGCGAGCAGCCGTCCGTCGGCGAGAATCGCAGCGGCCGAGTCCTTGTAGCCGAGCCCTCCGATGCCGAGGACGTACATCAAGAGATCTCGCGCGCTACGCCGGTCATGGCCGCGATCGCCGCGCTGGGCTTTTCGCCGAGATCGAGGCCGCCCGCCTTGAGAATGCCGGTTTTACCGGGCGCCGAGGCCCCGGGCGCCGAAAACCCGAACAGACCGACGCGAACCTCGCAGATCGTGGCAGCCGCGACACCCGCGGCGAACAACTCGTCCGGTCCGGCAGCACGTTGTCCGGATTTGGAGGAAACAGAAGGGGGGGGCGGGGGCACGTCGTCGCGCGAATCGCCGGAGACGATCACGAACAGGTCCGGCCGAACGGCCTGGAAGTGCAGCGTCAAGCGGGCGGCTGCCTGCAAAACATCGCCGTCCTCGACTGTCTTCAGGTCGATCCGGTCGATTGCCGAACGCGCCGCTTCATGGAGCCGCGCGGGCGCCACATGGACCTCTTCGATCTCGATGTGCAGAAACCGCAGCCGAAAGTCGATCTCGCGGTTGAACGTGCGGATCTCGTTGGTCAGCGCGACGGCGGGGGCGAGGGAATTTTCCCCTGCGAGCAGTGTGAGGATCCGCATCGTGGGAAGCGTCGAGCAGCATAGCACGCGCCCGGAACAAAACTTGCCCATGCCCTTGCTGCGCCTTAGGTTACGCGCCTTCGAGCACCCGCTCAGCATGGTCAATTCCGTCGACAAAAAACCGGGATCTCCCGCTTCGTACGCGAGCTTTGAAGAAGAAGAGCCGCGAGGCGGTGTGCTGCGCACTTTCGTGCAGTTTTTTGCGATCCCCATGCTGATCGTTTCGATCGCGGTCGGGCTTTGGATGGGGGTGCATTGGATCGCGGGTTCGGGGCCGACCGACGCGGACGACTTTGTCGAGTTGCTGCGATCGGACACGATCAATCGGCGGTGGCAGGCCGCGTATGAACTCGCGAACCGGCTGCGGGATGGCGTGCCGGAGGAGTTTCGCCAGCCGCGCCTGCTCGAGGCGTTGGGCAGTGCGCTGACTCGGGCGCGGGCGGAGAAGGAGAAGCCGCCTCGCCTTGCGATTTCCGTGCTGCGCATCATCGGCCGGATCGCGGACGAGAAGTCGATTCCGGTCGTGCGCGACGCGCTTGACGACGAGGATCCGTGGATTCGCTCGTACGCGGTGCTCGGCATCGGTGCGCTCGGAGATCGCGAGTCGCGGCCAAAGCTCGTGGCCTTGGCCAGCGACACGGATCCCGGCACGCGCCGGGCCGCCCTGTTTACGCTGGCGCGTTTCGACGGCGGTGGTCTGAGGCCCGGCGGCCTGGCGCGGACCGACGGGGCCGAGGCATGGCTGTCGCGTGCGGTTCGGCAGATTGCGGTCGATCATCTTGGCGACACCGACGTGGACGTCCGCATGACAGCGGCGCTCGTGTTGTCGGAGACCGGTCAGGCCGAGGAGGCCAAGCCCGTCCTGCTCAAGATGCTGGACCGCGGCTACCTCGAGTCGTTCGAGTTCAACGACTCGATCGGCGCACTCGACCCCAACCACGTGCGGAGCAACACGATCATTGCGGGGATCAAGGCGGTCGCTCGCCTCCGGTACAACGACCCTCCCGTACTGGGAGCGCTCGAGAAGCTGACGAACGACGACACCGAAATCGATGGCGTCGTTCGCGAGCACGCGCGCAAGGCGTTGCAGCACCTCAGGGATCAGAATAGCCTCAGGAAGACGGGCACCAGGAAGATGGGCCTGAACAAGAACACGAAAACGGATAGGGCGGACAGGGCCGGTCGCAAGCGGACCGGCTAGGAACGTACGGAGTTCATGGCTAGCAAGGCATCTCCCGGCAAACCCAAGAAAAAGGGCCTGTTCGACCGGGTTCGGGACACCCAAATCTGGAAGTCGATCTTCCGGCACGGGTATCCGGACACGCAGCGCAACCGTGCGCTCGCCGTTTTGTCGAACGTGTTCCTGCACCTGCACCCCGTGCGTGTTCGCAAGAGCGGCATCGCGCTCTCGTTCACTTGGTGCATGGGCGGCGTCACGTTCTTCTTGTTCCTGGTGGAGGCGGTGACGGGCATCCTGCTGATGTTCTACTACCGTCCGGTCGCCTACAGCGCCTACAACGACATCCAGGAGCTGCGAGAGACGATCCCGCTCGGGATGATGCGCGAGCTGCACCGTTGGGGCGCGCACGCCATGGTCCTGACCGTCTGGTTGCACATGTTCCGCGTGTTCATGACCGGCTCCTATAAGCCGCCGCGGGAATTCAACTGGGTCATCGGCGTCGTGCTGCTCTTGCTCACGCTGCTCTTGTCGTTTACCGGCTACCTTCTGCCGTGGGACCAGCTCGCCATCTGGGCCATCACCGTCGGTTCCAACATGGCCCGCGCCACACCGCTGCAGGGCCACGAAGGACCGTTTTCGCAGTTACTTACATTGGACGGCGAGGCCCTCGTGACCGCCGGCTCGGACGTGCGCTTTGCGCTTCTGGGCGGGAGGTTTGTCGGTGAGAACGCGCTCTTGCGGTTCTATGTACTGCACTGCGTCTTCATACCAGTGGTGGCGGTGACGCTTATGGCGGTCCACTTCTGGCGAGTCCGCAAGGACGGCGGCATTTCGGGTCCCCTCTAGAGCGGAGCGACGATGGACAACGTACTCGCCTTCCTCCGCTGGATCGTCACCGAGGCCGCGGCGCCGAAGCTGCTCGTGCCCTTGGTGTTCGTGGCGCTCATCCTGACGCTCAAGTACTACCGCGTCGTCACCAAGCCGCGTGTTGCGGGGCCGATCGGGTTGCTGATTGTCGTGTTTCTCGTGGGTTCGTGCTTCGACGCGAACTTCCGCAAGATCATCACGAAGGCCGACAACATTCCGATCATCCTGCTGCTGTTCAGCGTGTTCTTCCTCGTGTGGCTTTCGTTACGCCGTGCGGCGCTGAACGACGAGGCGGCGGAGAAGGGCGAGCCGCCGCTCGAGGCGCGCTTCAAGCGCGAGACCGTGCTCGTCTGGCCGGACCTCGTGATGATCGAGCTCATCGTGATCGTGGGCCTCACCGCCCTGCTCGCGTTTTGGGCCGTCGGACTCCCGGCGCCGCTGGAGGAGCCCGCGTCGGCGGCCTTGACGCCGAACCCGTCCAAGGCGCCCTGGTACTTCCTCGGCCTCCAGGAAATGCTCGTGTACTACGACCCGTGGTACGCGGGTGTCGTCCTGCCGACGATGATCGTCGTCGGCCTGATGGCCATCCCCTACATCGACACCAACCCGAAGGGCAACGGCTACTACACGCTCGTGGAGCGCAAGTTCGCCATCTCGGTGTTCCTCATCGGATTCATCGTGTTCTGGATCGCGCTGATCACGATCGGCACGTTCCTGCGCGGTCCGAACTGGAACTTCTTCGGCCCGTACGACTACTGGGACGTGCACATGTCGGTCCCGCTGAAGAACATCAACATCTCCGAGATATTCTGGGTGAAGATGCTCAAACAAGGAATGCCTGAGGCGTGGTATGTGCGCGAGCTTCCCGGCATCGTGATGGTGATCGCCTTCGTGATGATCGGCCCGCTGCTGCTGGCGAAGACCGTCTTGAAGAAACTGTTCAAGCAGCTCGACATCGTCCGGTTCTCGGTCGTCGTAACGCTGCTGCTGTTCATGATCTCGCTGCCCGCGAAGATGCTCGGGCGCTGGCTCTTCAACCTGAAGTACGTCGTGTACATCCCCGAGTACTTCATCAACCTGTAGGGCGCCGGAACGATGAGCAAACGACCGTCTTCTACCTACAACGATCCCGGCTACTTCTACAACCCGAAGAAGCTGCTGAAGCTGTTCACCCTGACCTCCGTACTGCTCGCCGTGGGCATCATTGCCATGGTCTGGAAGGACTGGGCGCGACCGTGGAAGGACACGCAGCGGGCGGCCATGCGCTGGGAGGCGCGCCGGCTGTCGGTCGAGGAGATGATCCTTGAGCGACGCTCGAAGAGCACGGCCCGCAGCATCGCCAAGGCCCGCCGGGCGGCGGAAAAAGAGGTGGCCAAGAACCGGAAGGCGATCGAGGCCGTCGAGAAGAAGATCGCCGAATGGCGCGGTGCGTTCTACCTCCGGGACATGATCTACAAGGAGCGCAAGCAGTACACGCTCGAGGCCGAATACAAGATCCACGAGGTCCATGACCCCGATGAACTCGAGGAGTGGACCCGGAAACTATTCAAGTTCCGGGACGACGAGGCGCGTTTCAAGGACGCCGTGCGGCACGCGGATTCCACGCTCAGGGGGAAGTTGGCCGAACGCGCGGAGCTTGAATCAGCACTCGCGGCGGTCGAGGCCCGCCGGGCGAAGGATCCGCAACTCAAGCGACTCGCACTGGTCCGGCAGGGGATTGAAAAGAACCGGCACTGGTCGTTCCTGCGGGAACTGCCGCTCCTCGATTTCCTGGCGCCGCCGACCAAGGTCGAACAGCTCGTTCTCGACAACATCGTCGAGAACTACGAGTTCGCCTTTCCCAAGAAGGTTGATCGCTGCGGGACGTGCCATGTGAACGCCTTCCGTGTCGGATTCGACGCGGAGAAGTTTCCACGCCCGCTGGACGACAAGAAGGAGCTCGACGGCAACCAATTCGAGCTTGCCGTCTACCGCTTTGTGTCCGACTCGATCGCCGCTGTCACGCCCAAGGACAAGCCCGAGAAACTCCGCGCCGTCGAGATTCACCACCAGACGCTGTCGTTCATGTGGGCCGAATACGACGCCGAGTCGGGCGAGATCGGCTTGGACGGCGGCAAGAAGAAGTGGCAGAAGTACAAGCGCAATAAGAAAGGCCTCTGGGCCAAGACCAAGAAGGGCGGCGCGAGCATCGGTGAGTATTACCGCTCGGTTCTGAACCGAATGGAGAACCACTGGCGCACCCACCCGCACTTCGACGACATGGTCGGCCCGGGATCGGCGCATCCGTACGAGAAGGTGGGCTGCACGGTCTGCCACCTTGGCCGGGGTTGGTCCACCGATTTCGGCCTCGCACACCACACGCCCGATCGAAAAAAGGTCGAGGACTGGATGACGACGGAGCGTGCCGAGAAGGAGGGCCACCACCTCCCTCTCTCGGCCAAGATGTCGCTCACCGAGGCGATGGGGGCGGGGCGTTCGGAAACCGAAGCCGATATCGCCACTGGCTGGCTCACCGACCAGGACGTGAAATACCGCTGGGCGGACGAGCTCGGCCGCAACAAGGGCAAGCTCAAGTACTGGATCTGGCCGCAGTACCCCAAGATGCTCATCCAGGCCTCGTGTCTCAAGTGCCATAAGGCCGGCATGCTGCGGCCCGTGGAAGAAGAATACGCGGGGATTCATATCGGCAAGCCCGACGCCGCCGCGCCGGATGTGCGCGAGTGGGGCGACCATGCGGCCGCCACCAGCGTGAAGGGCGAGGCGATCGCGGCGAGTCGGATCTTCATCCCGAAAAAGCCGGAGCGCTACCGGCCCAAGGGCCTCGAAAGCGGCAAGGACAGTTTTCTCCGCTTCGGCTGTTATGGCTGCCACAAGCTCGATGCGACCGTGTATCCGTTCATGGACCGCGTTCGCGCCAAGGTTGGGCCGCCGCTCGACGAGATCGTTTCGAAGGTCAATGACTCGTGGCTCGAGAAATGGATTAGCGATCCCAAGTCCTTCAGGCCCGACACGCGGATGCCGCGGTTCTTCGACCTGTCGAACAACTCGCACGAGTTCCAGTACCGGTTCGCCGACGGCAACTTCGGCAAGATCAAGGGCAAGCTCTGGAACCAGACCGAAATCTGGGCGATCGCGGCGTGGATGAAGGCCGAGAGCAAAAAGCGCGCGCGCAAGCTCCCGACGGTGGACTTGTCGCGCGGCGATCCGGCGCGGGGCGAGCGTCTCGTGATCGGCGACCACGACGCGTCGAAGCCCGGTACGGGAGGCGATGCGGCGAAGGGCGAGGCGAAGGCGTGCATCGCTTGCCACGACATCGGCATCAAGACGGACGCGTTGAAGTTCGACGCGGCTGCGCTAAAGCACGAAAAAAACAAGCTTGTCGGATCGACGGGCTGGGGGGCGCGCATGTCGCGTCGCCAGGGCCCGACGCTCACGGCTCTCGGTTCGAAGGTCAAGCCCGAGTGGCTCTATGCCTGGCTCCGGAATCCGCGGGGGTGGTGGAAGCACACGAACATGCCCGACCTGCGACTCACGGAGCAGGAGGCGCTCGACATCGCGGCGTACCTGATGACGCTGCGCAGCGAGGAGTTCGAGAACAGTCCGGCGATCGTGCGGGACCGCAGCGTCCTGCAGAAGATGGCCATCGAACTCAAGGTCGCCGAGCAAAAAGAGGCGACCGACAGGGCGATTACCACGGTGACCGGGTGGTCCGTCGACGAGCAGGCGCAGTACGTCGGCAAGACGCTGTTCAAGCACTACGGCTGCTTTGGCTGTCACGACATCCACGCGTTCCAAGACGCGACCCCGATCGGGGCGGAGTTGACGGAATGGGCCAGCAAGCCGATGGAGCGGCTTGAGATCAACCACGCTCCGATCGAGCACTCGCACTTCGACTTTATCTACGCGAAGCTGCGCAACCCGCGGATCTACGACTACGGAATGCCGCGCCGCGACAAGCCCTACGAGCGGCTCCGGATGCCGCGATTCGGCTTCACGGCCGACGAAGCGCGCGACATCGGAACCTTCGTGATCGCGCTCGTCAACGATCCGATCACGCCGGCGGCGCGATTCAACCCGGACGCCCGCGACAGCGCGATCATCCGCGGACGCGAGATCATCGGGCGTTACAACTGCCAGGCCTGCCACATCATCGAAGGCGAGGGCGGCGATATCTGGCCGGTGATCAAGGCCGACAAATGGCGGCCGCCGAATCTCCTCGGGCAGGGCATCAAGACCCAGCCGAGCTGGTTGTTCCACTTCATGAAGGATCCTGCCTTCGTGTCGATTTCCGATGCGAGCGCGCCCGGAGGCATCGTGCCAGGCAGTGACCGCGTGCGCCCGTGGCACTCGATCCGCATGCCCACGTTCGGGCTGTCGGACGAGGAAGCACGAGCGGTCGTGAAGTACTTCGCGGCGCTCTCGCGCGCCCCGGCCGACTTCGAGACGATGCCGACGGACACGCTGACCGGGGACGGGACGTCGTATGCGACCCCCCGAATCTTCCCGGTCAAGCGCGAGGACGACCCGACCAAGACCATTTCCATCACGGCGCGCAACCGCCTGGACGAGGCGCGCGCCATGTTCCAGCAGTACCAGTGCAAGTCGTGCCATTCGATCGATGCGAAGATCGACAGCCAGGCGCCGAACTTCCGGCACACGCGGGCGGGGCGGCTGCGTCCCGAGTGGATCGCGCTCTGGCTCTGGAATCCGAACAGTCTGCAGGAAGGCACGTCGATGCCGGGCTTTTTCGTGGGTGACCATGGTGAGCCGAAGGCGGCGGAGTCCGCATTCCTCGGCGGTGACGCCGAGCAGCAGATTCGCGCGCTGCGCGACTTCGTGACGCGGCACTACAAATGATTCCCGCACAACAGTTGACTCTTGAATTGGCCCCTGGCCCGGTGACCGTGGATACGGCAAACGTGACAGGAGGGAACTAGCGATGGTAAAAGACAAAACGCACGTCACCGACTCGCGGCTCGGCGAGCGCACCGGTGTGCCGGCTGTCAAGAAGGGCACGCAGGATCCCATGGAGATGGATCCGATGCCGGAGGGCTCAACGCCCTTTCAGGCGCCGGAACTGTCAACGCGGCGCGAGGCCTTTTGGCTTGCGGCTGGATGGGGCGTGTTCGGCTGGGCCGGACTCACGAGCGTCGGCATGCTCGTCCGCTTCCTGTTTCCCGGCGCACCGTTCGACCCGGCACAGGTCTTTTCCGCCGGCGCGCCCGAGCAGTTTCCCAACAACACGGTGAGCGAAGCGTTCAAGAAGTCGAACCAGGTCTGGATCTGCAACCAGGAATACGAGGGCCAGCAGATCCTGTTCGCCCTCAGCACGATCTGCACGCACCTGGGCTGCACGCCGAACTGGCTCGACGGCGATCAAAAATTCAAGTGCCCGTGCCACGGCTCGGGCTTTTACGCGAACGGAATCAACTTCGAGGGACCGGCACCCCGTCCCCTCGAACGGTTCCGCATCTTCATTGGCGACGACGGCTCGATCGTCGTCGACAAGACCAAGAAGTTTCAGCAGGAGAAGGGCGAATGGGCCGATCCCGACTCGTACATCCCCGCGGTCTGACGCGCTTTTCGGTCAGAAACATCGCCGTCCTTGGCTTGAGCCTTTTCGTGCTCGCGGCGTGCGGTGGATCGGATCCTGACGAACTGCTGGAAGCGGCCGACCTGAGCGACATCTACGCGGGCTCGTCGAGCGCGTTCTTCATGGACGGCGACCGCGAAGCCCGCGGCACGATCACCGGCAAGGTGATCTACAAGGGGAGGCGGTTTCCGCCGAAGGTCACACCGCTTAGCGCGATGAAGCCCGACTGCAGAAGTGTGCTGACCGGCGACCTGATGAGCGAGGACTTTCTCGTCAACGACAACGGCGCGCTCAAGAACGCGCTGGTCTGGATCCAGGAGGGCATTGCAGGTACCTGGCCGGCGCCGAGCGAGCCGATTGTGCTCGACCAGAAGGGATGCCGTTACATCCCTCACGTCGCGGTAATCCAGGTGGGCCAGGGCTTCATCATCAAGAATTCCGACAATTTCTTGCATAACGTCAAGACGGCGAGTGCCAACGAGACGATGAACACGCCGATGAGCAGGCCGAGCCAATTGGCGGTAAAACGCTGGCGCAAAACGGAGATCGGCATCGAGTTCAAGTGCGATGTCCATAGCTGGATGCAGGGGTGGGTTTCGGTCGTTTCGCATCCGTTTTGGATCCTGACGGGCGACGATGGTTCGTTCAAACTGTCCGTGCCGCCCGGCACGTACAAGGTGGGGGTCTGGCACGAGAGCTGCCAACGCCGCGGCGAGGGAACCCTTACGGTCAAGGTCAAGACCGGCGAGATCAACACCCTCGATATCACGATGGAGCTCAAGTAAATGAGCAGTCCGCAAGACACGCAGTCCGGCTCCGGCGAGTCGAACGGCTCCGGCGCGCGTCCGGGCACGGTCCTGATCGGCTTTCTCGTCCTGTTTTGCGGGATGAGCCTGATCCTGTTTCAGGCGGGGATTCGTCCGTTCAAGGACGGCGTCCTGCCCGAGGCGATCAGTACGTACGCCGACGACATCGACATGCTGTTTTGGGTGATCATGGCGATCACCGGCTTCTTCTTCGTGCTGACCCAGGTTCTGCTGGTCTACTTTTGCGTGAAGTACCGCGCCAAGGAAGGCGAGACCGGCAAGGCGAGTCACATGCACGGCCACCACGGCCTCGAGTTGGCTTGGACGTTCATCCCCGCCCTGATCCTGTTTGCGATCGCGGTGTTTCAGACCGGCACGTGGGGCGACGTGAAGTTCAATAACAAGTTTCCCGAGAAAGACGAGACTGCGTACGAGGTCCGCGTGATGGGGCTGCAGTTCGATTGGGTCTTCTGGATTCCCGGCCCCGACGGGAAGTGGGACACCGACGATGACGTGGCGACAAAGAACGAACTCTATGTCCCTGCAAACCGTCCCGTCTTCGTCTACCTCCAGACCAAGGACGTGCTGCACAGCTTTTGGCTGCCGAACGTGCGGCTGAAACAGGATCTTGTGCCCGGACGGACGATCCGGCAGTGGTTTCAGATCGAGAACAACGAGAACCGGCACACCGTCGGTCGCACGTTTCAAATCGTGTGTGCGGAGTTGTGCGGCAACAGCCACACCAGCATGGGCGCGAAAATGCACGTTCGCTCCGAAGATGACTTGGCCGCGTGGATCGCCAAGCAGAACGAAACGCAACCCTGGCGAGGCAAGAGCCGGCACATGGATCTCAAGTACTGGCGCGAAACGAGCACGGAAAGCGAGTAGAACGTGAGTACCGGCTCCGCAACCCCTCCCACCAACCCGACCGGCGTGGCCGATCACGGCCATGACGGTCCCAAGGGTTTTTGGCAGACCTACGTCTTTTCGACAGACCACAAGGTCATCGGCGTTCAGTTCCTGATTTCGAGCATCCTGTGGGGGCTCGTCGGCGGGTACATGGCCATGATCGTGCGCACGCAGATCGCGTGGCCCGGAGCTGATGTCGCCAACCTCTGGTTTGGCGACGGCCAGATGAACGGGCAGCAGTACAACGCGGCTTTCACGATGCACGCGTCGGTCATGATCTTTTTGGTGATCATTCCTGCACTTGCCGGTGGCTTCGGCAACTTCTTGATCCCGCTCATGATCGGGGCCCGGGACATGGCGTTCCCGACGCTGAACATGCTTTCGTATTGGGTCATGTGGCCCGCGTTCGGCTGCTTCCTCGCGAGCCTGTGGGTCGAGGGAGGTCCTGCGGCAACGGGCTGGACCGCCTATCCGCCGCTCAGTGTCGTGGAGGGGGCGGGGACACCAGGGATGGGCCAGACGCTGTGGGTGATCGGCGTGATCCTTGTCGGCTGGTCGTCCATCATGGGTGCGGTCAACTACATCACGACGATCATCATGATGCGGGCGCCCGGGATGGGTTTTTTCCGCATGCCGTTGACGGTCTGGTCGCTGTTCATCACCGCGATCCTGCAGCTCCTGGCGACGCCGGTACTCGGTTCGGCGATGATGATGCTGCTCTTGGAGCGAACTGCCGGCACGTCGATCTTTACTCCAGACACGGTGCAGCATGTCGCAGGACCGCCCGCAGGCTCCGCGGGCCAGCCGCTGCTGTATCAGCACCTGTTCTGGTTCTATAGCCATCCGGCGGTGTACATCATGATCCTGCCCGCGATGGGCATGGTGTCGGACGTCATATCGACATTCGCGCGCAAGCCGCTGTTCGGCTACCGGCCGATGGTGTACTCGATGTCCGGCATCGCGGGACTGGGCTTTATCGTCTGGGGCCACCACATGTTCCAGAGCGGCATGAACCCGTACCTCGGCACGGCGTTCATGATCGGCACGATGATGATCGCGCTGCCCTCGGCGGTGAAGGTCTTCAACTGGCTGGGCACGCTGTGGGGCGGCCGGATTCACTTCAAGACCCCGATGCTCTGGGCGTGCGCGTTCGTCTCGATGTTCATCATCGGCGGACTGTCCGGGATCTTCATGGCCGCGACGCCCGTTGATATCCAGATCCACGATACGTACTTCATCGTCGGCCATATCCACTACGTGCTGTTTACCGGCAGCCTGTTCGGCATCTTCGCCGGCATGACGTATTGGTTCCCCAAGATGTTTGGCCGCCAGATGAACGACAAGCTGGGCCGCATTCACTTCTGGCTGACGTTCATCTTTGGCAACGGAACTTTTTTCCTGATGCACGTCGTCGGCCTCGGCGGGATGCAGAGGCGTATCGGCCACGTCACGCAATACGGGGACTACTTGGCCAAGTGGACGCTCTCGAACCAGTTCATGTCGGTCTGCGCGTGGGTTCTGTTCCTGAGCCAGGTCGTGTTCTTGTGGAACTTCTTCAAGAGCATCCGGTCCGGCGAGAAGGTCGGCCGCAACCCCTGGAACGCGAATTCGCTGGAGTGGCACGCACCGTCGCCCCCGGGCCACGGCAACTTCGGCGATACGATCCCGACGGTCTATCGCGGCCCCTACGAGTACGCGTCGCCCGAGGTCGAGGAAGACTTCCTGCCCCAGGCTCGTGAACTCAAGCCGGCCCCGTCGAAAGAAACGACGAACTGATCGGGAGAAAGCAAACGGACGGCGATGTCTTTGAAGAACGCAACGGATCGGCCTGAGAGATCCGGCTCTGACTCCGATTCCGAGCCGTGGGCCGGGCCGGGGCGTGGCGTTTTTTGGCTCGCCGTCGCGGGCGCCGTGGTCACGTTCCTCCTCCTGAGTGTCGGCGGGGTTGTGACGAGCCGCGACGCCGGCATGGTCTACGAGACCTGGCCGCTGTCGAACGGCAGCTTGAATCCGGAGGGATGGACGAAGGATCCCGATCAGCGCGCGGAGCACGGCCATCGCCTGCTGGGCGCTCTTGCGGGTCTGTTCACCGTGGCCCTGGCGATCCAGCTTCAACGCCGGGATCGCCGCCGTTGGGTGAAGATTCTGGGTTGGTTCGCCGTCGTCGCCGTGATTGCCCAGGGGATCCTCGGCGGTCTGCGCGTGCTGGAGTGGTCGACCGACTATGCGATGCTGCACGGCTGCACCGGTCAGCTCTTCTTGTGCGTCATGGTTGGGTTGGCGTACGTCACGTCGCGCGACGCGCTCAAGCCGACGGAGCGGGGGCGATCGACCCACGGCTTTGCCGTGGTGGCCTCGGCCGTTTGGCTCACGATCTTCGCGCAGATCATCCTCGGGGCCCGATTCCGGCACACCGGTTGGCCGCTGAACTCGCACATGTTCGGCGCGTGCGTGACCGCGGGGACGGTGTTTTGGCTCCTCGGCGCTGCCCTGTATGGCCAGCCCGGTCGGCGGGCCCTGACGCGTCCGGCGTATCTTCTCGCCGCACTCGTGATCGTCCAGACCGGTCTGGGCCTCGGTGCCGCGCAAGCGGTGAGCACCCAGGAATTCTTCGTGAAGCCGACTCTGGCCCAGGTCTTGCTGCCGAGTGCGCACCAAGCCGTGGGTGCACTGTTGCTGGCTACATCTTTCATCGTCGCGCTGCGCGCGTGGCGACGAGCCGTCGAGGCCGATTCCGTGCTCGGGGAGGTGTTCGCATGAAGGCTGCGGCCACTGCGGCGTCTGCCACGCGGGCCGTGTTCGCGGACTACTGGGAGCTCACGAAGGCGCGGCTGACGTTTTTCGTTCTCATTGTGGTCGCCCTCAGCGCGTGGCTGGCCGGGGCAGGTTCCGCGGACACGTCCACGGGGGTGGGGGCCACCGGCGGCGTGTGGATCGCGATGCTGGTCGCCGTCGTGGGGACCGGGATGGTGGCGGCCGGTGCGGCCGCGTTCAACATGGTGATCGAGCGCCACGCGGATGCCCGGATGCCCCGCACATGGAATCGACCGCTGCCGTCGGGGCGCCTGCGGCCGTACGAAGTGGTCTGGTTCGGTGCGGTCCTGACCGTGGCGGGCCTGGCGCTGCTCGGCTGGGCCGCGACCCCGCTCGCCTGCGGACTGGCGGCCCTCACCTCCGTTACGTATCTCGCGATCTACACCCCGCTCAAACGCGTCACGCCACTCAACACCTACGTCGGAGCGGTGCCGGGCGCGCTGCCGGCTCTCGTGGGCTGGGCGGCGGTCCACGGCGAACTGCATCCCGGCGCCTGGGCGCTGTTTTTGCTCGTCTACTTCTGGCAGCTCCCGCATTTTCTCTCGATCGCGTGGATCTACAGGGAAGACTATGAGCGGGGCGGTTTCGTGATGTTGCCGCGAATCGATCCGACCGGCGCGATGACGGGTCGCCAGGCGGTGATGGGCGCCCTGACGCTCATTCCGATCAGCCTCTTGCCGGCGCTGTGGCGCCTCGCGGGCCCGGTGTACTGCGCCGGAGCGATCGTCCTGGGCGTCTGGTTCGCCTGGCGCGCCATCGGGTTTGCCCGCGAGCGCACCATCGACAGTGCCCGCTGCCTCATGCGAACCTCGCTCCTGTACCTGCCGGCGGTCCTGTTCCTCCTCTTCCTCGACGCCTCGGTCTAGGCTGGGCACATGCAGGATCGGGTCGGGCGCGTCGGCGCGCTCTTGTTTGTCGTGGCCGACGGATTGTTTTGGGCGACGCTGTTCTACCTCGCGGTCTACCACCGCCTGTACGAGCACGACACCCGCATCGAGGAGTATGTGGGGCGCACGACGGCGTGGCCGGACGTGCCGGCCGCGCAGCAGCTCTCGATGGCCGGCGTGGGTGCGGTCGTTGGGCTGGGCTGGCTGGCGGTCGTGCTCGATTTTGCCCGCCGTCACGCGTTTGCAGCGGTCGCCGCCCTGGCTGCGTGCCTCGGCATGGTGGGGCTCCTGGCATGGGCATCGGGCCACGGCCTGCCGTTGAACCGCGGCCGGTACGGGCTCTACGCACACGGTCTCGGCGTCGTCTTGACCGTGCATCTCGCCGCGGCCTTTGCCGTGCTCTTCTTGCGCGCGCGATCCAAGAAGTCTGCTGACGACGCGCCGGCGACGCTCGGCCGCCTCAGTCCGTTCGTCGTGCTCGTGGCACTGGCCGCGACCGCGTACGCGCTGGTGCTCTTGTGATCCGCACCGACACGCTCGTTCATCGCTACGACTCGCGCTGCGCGCTCAACGACTTGTCGCTTGAGATCGCGGCCAGCGAACGTTTTGCGCTCCTCGGTCCGAACGGCGGCGGGAAGACGACCCTGTTTCGCATCCTGGCGACGCTGCTCGTCCCGACCAGCGGGCGCGCCGAAGTCGGCGGCCTCGATGTCGTCGATCACCCTGCGGCCGTACGGCGATTGCTCGGCGTGGTGTTCCAGGCGCCGGGACTCGACGGCAAGCTGACCGTAGCGGAGAACCTGCGCTATCAGGGCGCGCTCTACGGGCTCGACCGCAAGGACACGGCAACGCGCGCAGCGGCAATGCTCGAGCGCGTCGGCGTCGCCGATCGCGCGGGCGAGCGCGTTGAGAAACTGTCGGGCGGACTGCGGCGCCGCGTCGAACTGGCGAAGGGGCTGCTGCACAGCCCGCAAGTGCTCCTGCTCGACGAACCTACGACCGGCCTCGACCCCGGTGCGCGCCGCGACGTGTGGACCTACCTTCGTTCGCTCGACGGCGTGACGTGCCTCGTGACAACGCATCTGATGGACGAAGCGGAACGCTGCGACCGCGTCGGCATTCTCGACGAGGGGCGGCTGGTTGCGGTGGGGCGGCCGGCCGATCTCAAGGCGGAACTCGGCGGCGAGACCGTGACCGTCGGTACGCACGATGTGGCAGGGCTGGCGGCGGACCTGGGCAAACAGTTCGACGTCGCGGCCGAAACCGTCGGCGACACGGTCCGGTTTCAACACGACGACGCGGCCGCCCTCGTGCCGCGCATCGCGTCGGCGTTCGGCGAGCGGATCCAGTCGGTCGCGCTGGGCCGTCCGACGCTGGAGGACGTGTTTGTGGCGCGGACCGGACACCGGTTTTGGACCGAGGAGCGATCATGATGGGGGATGAGGGGGCACGGGGGGGGCGGTCTGCTTCTGTGCCGTCGGGGTCGGGTTCGGGGTCCGCCGCCGCTCCTGGCGGAGCTATGGCGGACAAGTCGGGTTCGGATGGGGGCGTTGTGGACAGAGCAGGTTTGGGGTCCGCCTCCGCGCCTTCGGCGCTGCGGCGCGACAAGACGCCGTCTGGAGGTGGCGGCGTCTTGGCGGCATGGGCGCTGGCGGAGCGGGAGCTGGTGCGGTTTTTTCGGCAGCCGAACCGGGTGATTGGGGCCATCGGACAGCCGTTGATTTTTTGGGTGCTCTTTGGGGCGGCGTTTCAGGCCAGCTTTCGAGGGCCGGGTGGCGCGAGCTACGCGCAGTTTTTCTTGCCCGGCATCGCCGCGTTGATCGTGCTGTTTACCGCGATCTTCTCGACCATTTCGATCATCGAGGATCGCAACGCCGGGTTCTTGCAAGGCGTTCTCGTCGCTCCCGTCGCGCGCGGATGGATGGTGGGCGGCAAGGTGTTGGGCGGCACGATCCTGGCCGTCCTGCAGGCAGCGCTGTTTTTGGCGCTCGCACCGCTGGTCGGCACGCCGGTCAGTCCGGCGAACTGGCTCGCGGCGCTCGGCGTGCTCGGTCTGCTCGGGTTTTCGCTCACGTCCCTGGGATTCTGCCTCGCGTGGCGCATGGACTCGACCCAGGGGTTTCACGCCATCATGAGCATTCTCCTGATGCCGATGTGGCTCCTGTCCGGGTCGTTTTTTCCGGCCGAGGGTGTGACCCCTTGGCTTGGATGGCTGATTAGACTCAACCCGATGACCTACGGCGTGTCCGCCCTGCGGCACGCCTTGGGCATGCCTGCCCCGATCGGGATCGGCACCTCGCTTGCGGTGTCGTTCACCTTCGGGACCGTGGTGTTTGTGTTGGCGATGCGCCTGGCCCGCCGGGCGGCGAAAGGAGACCTCAAATGACGAGGATGGCTTCTTCAAGACGACTCGTTGTCTTCGCGGTGGCCGCGGCGTGCGTGGCGGCGTGCGGCGATGCCGAGAAGACGCGCAAGCGCCAGACCCAAGGCGTGAAAGACGTCGAGATCATTGGCCAGGGCGGTGACGTCCAGGGCCGGCGCAAGCCGGAACCCGGCGACAAGCTCTACAAGGTGCCCGCGTTCAACTTCCTGGATGCCGTTAACGGACGGAAGCTGGGGCTCGAAGAGCTGAAGGGCAAGGTCTGGGTCGCGTCGTTCATCTTCACGAGTTGCAAGACGCACTGCATCCGGATGTGCGGCGAGATGGTGAAACTCCAAAAAGAGTTCCGCGACGACGCCGACTTTCGCATTGTCCAGACAACCGTCGATCCCGCGCGCGATACCCCGGAGGTTCTGCGCCAGTTCGGGCGCGGCTGGAAGGCCGATCCGAAGAAATGGGTGTTCCTCCACGGCAAGCGGCACGACATCGGAGAGTTCGCCAAGCACGGCGTGAAAATCCCCTGGCAGGACGACGAGCCGCTGAACCACAGCACGAGGATCGTGCTCGTCGGCCGCGAAGGCTACGTTCGCGGCGCCTTCGATATTTTTCAGTCCGCGGATCTCAAGACGATGCGCACGACGCTGCGCAAGGTGCTCGACGAAAAGAGGAAGACCCCGTAGCCCGTCGAGTTAGCCCGTCGGTGGCTGCTCACAGCCAATAGAGCATGACGTAGACGGCGATCCCGGAGGGGCTCACATAGAGCCAGATCGGTGCCGCGAACCGGGCCCACTTCTTGTGCTGCTCGAAGCGTCGCTTGATCGCGTGGCGCGCGGTGATGATCACCAGCGGCAGATCGATCGCGGCCAGGATTGTGTGCGAGATCAGGATCGCGAAGTAGAGCGGCCGGGTCCAGTCGTTTCGTCCGTACGTCGTGGCGCCGACACGGAAGTGGTAGATCAGGTAGAAGACGAAAAACAGCGTGCCGGCGGACAGCGCGCCGATCATCCAGCGGATGTGAGTGCGCTGGTCGCCGCGCCGGATCGCTCGCAGGCCGAAGACGAGGCAGACAAACGACGTCAGGTTCAGGCTGGCGTTGAGCGTCGGCAAAAACGGCACGTTCACTGTGAGTCGGCCCGTGAATCGCCGTCCGTACGCTTACGCCCTGTCCGCCTACGTCCGGTCGGGACCGCTTGACGTGCCGGCCTCTTGGAACCGGCGCGCCCTGCGGAACTGGCGGGTGACGAGCAGGCTGACGAGGCCGATGAGGATGAACGGCGAACTCATCATGACGATGATGCTCCAACTGTAGCCCGCGGCCAATCGGCCCTGGTCTCCCGCTGCTTCGGACGTGACCACGTCCCGGCAGTTCGGTCAGCCGAACGCCGTACCGTCAAACAGCGCGAGACCCAGCAGGGGCAGCCACATCCACGTTCGCATCGACTCTCAAGTATATCGTCCCGGGCACGTTTCCTGTGAACCCCGGTTATGGAAAGGGAGTGCCGCCGAGGACTCGGTTCCCTTTCTCGTGAAGCGGCGGCACGGCATGGGCTGGAGTCCGTGCGAGAGAGGCGACGGTGTTTCGTGGGGGATCTTGCGCGGTCGTGCCCGCAGGATTCCCCGCACGACCGCGGAGGATTCCCACCTCCGGGCGGGAAACCACGCGGCACGTCGTTTGGTAGGGAGCCGGAAACGAAAGGCCCAACGTGTTTCGACTTTTGACGCTATTTCTCTGCCTCAGCGCAGCGGCCCTCGTCGGCTGTGGCGGCTCGGACAACGCCTCCGATTCGGATGGCTGCGGATGCGAGGCCGGTTGCGGCTGTGATGACGGCTGTGGCTGCGACGATGGCTGCGGCGACGACGACGACGACGGGAAGCGTGCCTACACCGCCGCGGCGGGTACGGCGACAATCAAGGGGGTCGTGAACTGGAGCGGCAAGGCGCCGCGGCGCGTCGCGATCAAGATGGGGGGCGACAAGTTCTGCAGCACCGCCCACGACGACACGATTCTCAGCGAGTCGTGGTCGATCACGGACAACAAGCTCCAGAACGTGTTCGTGCAGGTCAAGTCGGGCCTGAAGGGTTGGACCTTCGAGAAGCCCAAGGACAAGAAGGTCCTTGACCAGACGGGCTGCATGTACGACCCGCACGTGCTCGGCATCCAGACCGGTCAGGATCTGACGATCCGCAACAGCGATCCGACGATGCACAACATCCACGCGATCGTGTTCGACACCAAGAAGAACGCGTTCAACTTCGCGCAGACCAAGCAGGGCCAGGAAAACACCCGTTCGTTTCGGCGGCCGGGGCGCTACTACGTCAAGTGCGACGTGCACGGCTGGATGTCTTGCCACATCATCGTCACGCGCAACCCGTTCCATGACGTCTCGGCGGCGGACGGCTCGTTCACGCTGGCGAAGCTGCCTCCGGGCGAGTACGAGATCTCGGCCTGGCACGAGAAGGCCGGAACCAAGACGCAGACCGTGAAGGTCGGCGCCGGCGAAACCAAGGAAATCGTCTTCACCTTCTCGCGATAGCGTCGCGCGACAGGAGTGCCATGACCGAAACGGTCGAAAGCCCCACCGCCCCCGATCCGAAGCCGTACCAATGGAACAATGGTTCCGGTCCGGGCGGTGGGGCGCTCTTGCTCATCGCGTTTTTCCTGATCGGTACGATCACCGTCATTGCCGGCTTCATGGCCGGCTGGCGGCCGCCCGCTGCCTCCGAAGAGGGCCAGGGGATCGACGAAACGATCACGTACCTGCTGGTTTCGACCGGGGTTATCGTGCTTGTCGGCCACGCCGTGCTCTGCTGGTTTCTCCTCAAGGGAGGCGGTACCAGCGAGTATCGCCGTCCGTCGGCCAAGACCGAGTGGCTCTTCGGACTGATCCCCGTCATCTTGATGCTGGCCATTTCGGAGGCCGGTGTCCTCATCGTCTCCGGTCCGGTTTGGGACTCGCTGTTTGTCGAGAAGCCGGTCAATCCCGTTCGGGTCGAGGTCATCGGCAAACAGTTCGAGTGGATCGTGCGCTATCCCGGCAAGGACGGGATCTTCGGCAAGTTCGCGTTGAAGTGGGTCCATGGCGTCGACAACCCCGCGGGGCTCGATGACACGGACGACAACGCGCTCGACGACGTCTTGAACGGCAAGGTGCTGGTCGTCCCGGTCGGACGCCCGGTGGTTGTGAGCCTGCGCAGTCACGATGTGATTCACAGCTTTTTTGTGCCGGACTTCCGGGTCAAGCAGGATCTGCTTCCTGGCTACACGACCGAGATCAAGTTCACGCCGACGCGGACCGGCAAGTTCGAGATCGCGTGCGCGGAACTATGCGGACTGGGTCACTACAACATGCGCGGTGAGGTCCATGTGCTCCCCCAAGAGGAGTACGACACGTGGATCCGCAGCCAAACCGGACACTTCGGAGGATAGAGACCGGTGCTCGACCATCCCGCGCCCAAGGGATTTCTTTCCCGCTACGTTTTCAGCCTCGACCACAAGGTCATTGGCATCCAGTATATCGTCGGCGCCATCGTGATGGGCCTCGTCGCGGCCTATCTCGCGCTCCTGATCCGCACCCAACTCGCTTGGTCGGGGGCGATTCAGCAGCCCGAGGACTATCTCGCGATCGTGACGATGCACGGGACGCTGATGGTCTTTTTTGTCGTGTCGCCGCTCCTCAGCGGGTTGGGGAACTACCTGATCCCGCTGCACATCGGCGCGCGCGACATGGCCTATCCGCTCCTGAACATGCTGTCGTTTTGGATCTACGTCCTCGCCAGCGTGATCATGCTCGCATCGTTTCTCATGCCCGGCGGGGCGGCGGCGGGTGGGTGGACCGCGTATCCGCCGCTTTCGGGGAGCGAGTCGTTCCTTCCCGGCTCCGGTTGGGGGCAGACGCTTTGGATCCTCGGGATGGCGCTGTTCATCACCTCGTTCACGATGGGCGGGCTGAACTTCCTGACGACGATCCTGAACATGCGCACCAAGGGCATGACGCTGTTCCGCATGCCGCTGACCGTGTGGGGCTTCCTGGTCGCGACGGTCTTGGCCCTCCTCGCGTTTCCGCCGCTGACCGCGGCCGCCCTCATGCTGCTGTTCGACCGCCACGGCGGCACGAGCTTCTTCATGGTCGATGCCGTGATCAACGACCAGCTCATCGCGATGGGCGACGGCACGCCGCTCCTGTTCCAGCACCTGTTCTGGTTCCTCGGCCATCCCGAGGTCTACGTGATCGTGCTGCCGTGCATCTGTCTTCTGTTCGAGGTTCTTGCGGCCTTTACACGCCGGCCGGCGTTCGGCTACCGGCCGTCGATCTACGCTCTGCTGTGCGTCGGTTTGCTGAGCATGATCGTGTGGGGCCACCACATGTTCGTCACGGGCATGAACCCATGGGTCGGCAAGTACTTCTCAATCGCGACGGTCATCATCACCGCGCCATTCGCCGTGATCGGCGTCAACCTCGTCGCGAGTGTGTGGCGGGCGCGGCTCCGGCTGGCGACACCCATGCTGTTTGCGCTGGCAACGATCTCCGCGATCGGATTCGGTGGCGTGGGCGGGCTGTTCCTGGGCACGATGACTTCGGACATCTACTTCCACGACACCTACTTCGTGGTCGGGCACTTTCACCTGATGATCGGCACCGTGACGATGCTGTCGATCATGGCGGCGATCTACTTCTGGTTCCCGAAGATGTTCGGGAAGATGATGTCTGAAAAGCTCGGCAAGCTGCACTTCTGGCTGACCGCGCCCTCCATGATGGCGGTGTTCATTCTGATGCACATGCAGGGGCTCGGCGGCATGGTGCGGCGGACCTACGACACGAGCGTCTACACCTACAACGAGGGCGCGAACTCGTCGCTGACCACTCCGATCACGATCCTCGCCATGATCGCGGTCGGCGCACAGGCGATCTTTTTGTGGAACTTCTTCTACAGCGCGTTCAAGGGACAACCGTCGGGCCGCAACCCCTGGGAGGCCTCGACGCTCGAGTGGGAGGCCCCTTCGCCCCCGCCGCACGGCAACTTTGGCGACGAACTGCCGATCGTGCACCGCGGGCCGTACGAGTACAGTCCCGAGGGTGTGGACCAAGACGTCTTGCCGCAGGCTGCCCCGGACCCGGACGTCGCGTCCACGGATACGGAGATTCCGGAGTGAGCACGACCGGTATCGCCGCTCCCGTCCGGGCGCAGAACCGACGGGTTCTCGTGGCGGCTCTCGTCGCCACCGTCGTGATGCTTTTCACGGCGTTCGCCGCCGCGTATCTCGAGCACCAGGGCGCCGCAAGGGCCGCGAACAAGTGGAGCCCGGTGGCGCTTCCGGGTGTCGTGTGGATCAACACGGCGATCCTCGCGTTCTCAAGCGTGCTCGCCGAGGTGTTTCGCCAAAGCCGCCGGCGCGGTCTGCTTTGGGGTGCGATGGGTCTCGGGCTCGTGTTCCTCGGGGGTCAGGTGTTCGCCTGGCTTGAGCTGCGCCGATCGGGCGTCTACCTGCCGACCAATTCGTACGCGTCGTTCTTCTACATCCTGACGATCGTTCACGCCGCGCATATCGCGCTTGCTCTCGTGGCGCTCGCGACGGCGGCAAGGCGGCCACGCATTGCTTCGCTCTGTGTCGGCTTCTGGCACTTCCTCGGCGTGGTGTGGATCTACGTGCTGTTCATCCTGAAGGGGCTTTGACGCATGGCAAGCGGCACGGACATGACCACGCCGGGCGACCGGTGGAGTAGCGGAGCGAGCCCTTGGGGCATGAGCTGGCAAAAGCTCATGATGTGGTGGTTCATCGTCACCGACGCGCTGCTGTTCGCCGGTTTTCTCGCGAGCTACGGGTTCACCCGCGCGGGGAGTTCGAACTGGCCCGACGCGTCGGAGGTCTTTTCGATCCCGCTCATCACGGCGATGACCTTCGTCCTGATCACGAGCAGTGCGTTCATGGCGTGCGCGGTCGCCGCCGCGAAGGCGGGGGACCGCGACAAGCTCATGCGCTACCTCCTGCTCACCCTGGGCGGAGGCGCGACGTTCCTGCTCATGCAGGCGATCGAGTGGGCGATGGCCATTGGACACGGCGTCAGGCCGTGGGCGATGCCGGACGGCGGGGATCACGCATTCGGCGCCTACTTTTTTCTCGTGACCGGATTTCACGGCATGCACGTTGTTATCGGACTCATCGTCCTGGTCGTGACCCTGCTGAACGCGATCAACAAGCGTGGCAGCGCCAACGGCGTCGAGGTGGCGGGCCTGTATTGGCACTTCGTCGATCTCGTCTGGGTCTTCATCTTCGGCTGCTACTACCTGCTCTAGGGAGGGCCAGGAGACACCATGAGTACCATCGACTCCACCCCGCCCGCATCGGACGTGGTCGCGGCTTCCGGGCCGTCCGAGCCGGTCTCCGGTCCCGACTACGTCCGCTACTGGAACGCGTGGCTGGTCCTGCTCGGGATCACCGCCCTGATGCTGTTCATGTCCTCGACCGCGATTGTCGTCGTCGGCATGAGCGCCAAGGCCGTCATCATCGCGGCGTGGTTCATGCATCTCAAACAGGAGCGCTTCGACTTCATTCTCTATGTTGCCGTCTCGATCGTGTTCTTTTCCGCGATCCTGTTCGGCCTGATCCTGCCTGACGGCCAGGTGATGTAGCGATGGCGCCTCGCGTCGCGGCGGCGCTGCTCTTCCTGGCGACGGTCGCTGCGGCGCAGTCCGGTTGATGACCCCCGGTTCCGGACGGTCCGGAGTCGTCCCAGCTGGTAGCCGGGATCTTCAAAGCCGTGACGATTCTGCTCGTCACGCCCTTCGCCCTCTTCGGCGTGCTCTGGTGGTGGCTCAAGAAGGGGCCGCCGCCCGAAGACGAGTCGGATTGACCCACTCTATTCACGACCACGCGAGTTCGGACCGGTCCATGTCGCCGATCCCTTCGTCGTCGTTCCTCGACCTCGACAATCTGTCCTCGACCAGAACCAACGCCCGGACTGCGCGGACGGTGCCGGTACCGATCAAAAATTGCTTCTGCGCGCCGCATCGATGCACCCCGTGGCCATGAATAATGCGGGTTAGGCAATCACGGCCCTCCCGATGTGTAGTCTTTGAGGCGTGCGCCTATTCCTCGTCGCCGTATCCGTAATCGTCGTCGCCGCCCTTGTCGCGGGCGAGCCCGAAAAGCGGGCAGCGGGGCAAGGGACGTTTTTGGCCCAGGCGTGTTGGCAATGCCACGCGGTGACTCCGCGTGTCGCCGGGAAGAGCGAGTTTCCTGCACCGATCGGGAGCCGCCGGACCGGTCCCGTACTCGGCCCGGCGCTCCCGTGGCGCTCCACGACATGGCAGGTCGCGAACCTGTGGAATCCGCGCGCCTTGACCGCGGAGTCGGCCATGCCGGCCTACCGCGCGCTCTTTGGGCCGTCGGATCCCGCGGTCGCCACGTTTATCGCTCGCTACGACAGCATGGACGACAGCGCGAGTCAGGACGGCATCGTGACTCGCGACGAGTATCGCAAGAGCGGCCACGACGGCTGGCCCGCTGCGCTGGCGCGTCTGGACAAGACCAAGGACGGTGTCGTAAGCGCGGCCGACGGCGCCCCGTCACCCAAGGCTCCCGCGCGCGCGCTGGCGAAGTGGCTGGTTGACCTGACCGGCCCGTCGCCGCGCCCCCGCCCCCGCCTCAAGCTCCCCTCCGGTTCGTCGCCGCTCCAGGACAAGCCCGAGGCAATCGCGCGCGGACGCGCACTCCATGTGCGCCACTGTGCGGGCTGTCACGGGACGCGCGCCGATGGCAACGGACCGGCAGCGATGTTTTTTCCCGAGCATCCTCCGCGCAACTTCCTGCGCGGAGAGTACCGCTACCGCTCGACGCCGGTCGGGCAGCCGCCGCTCGACCTGGATCTGTTTCGCACGATTCGGCGCGGCCTCGGCGGGTCGATGCCGGCGTGGCCCTCGTTTTCCGACGGCCAGGTCTGGGCGCTGGTCGAGTACCTCAAGAGCAACCACCCCGAGTACGTCCCGCGCGAGCTGTTCATCTCCGGCGACGCGACCCACTCGTTCGTCAAGGGCACGGGCGGCGAACGCGACGCATTCGGGATCGACTTGGCGGGCGGTCGCGTGCGCAAGCGCGGCGGCCGTTGGCTGTGGAACGGTCGCCCGATCGCCGATGGCGGCCCCGAAGCGACCGTCCGCACCGGCGACCGCGTCTACACGTTTCGTCTCGGGCGCGCGGTATTCGATTGGATGGACGAGGCGCGACCGCGCGCGGTGAAGGTACCCGCGCCGCCGTTCGCCTACTCCCGGGAGTCCGCCGCCAAGGGCGCGAAGGTCTACCGTGAGTTTGGATGCGCGAAGTGCCATGGGGATGAGGGGGGCGGGGACGGACCAGCCGCCCGCCACTCGCGCGGCTCGCTCGGCCAGGTGGTCGCGCCCGCGGACTACACGCGCGGACTCAAGGTCGGGTTCCGACCGCGTGCTCTCGTGCGCCTCTTTTTGACCGGGCTGCACGGCACACCGATGCCGGGCTATGGCGAGTCGTTCGCCCTGGCCGAGTCGGCGCCGCCGGCCGCGGCGCCGTGGCATCTCGCGCACTTCGTGATGCGCCAAGCCGGATACCGCGATCGGACCGGAAAGTGAGCGGATGACCGACTGGATTCGACTGTTGAACGAGGCGCCGCTCGCCGGGCTCATGCTCGTCGTGGCCCTGGGGTACTTGTTCGGACAGTTGTCCTGGCGCGGCCTCAGCCTCGGGCCGGCCGGAGGCACCTTGGGTGTGGCGATTCTGTTCGGGTCGTTCGGTCTATCGTTTCGCGCGCTGTACGGCATCGACAATCCGCCGGTCACCCTGGGCTCGCTCGGGTTCGCGCTGTTTATCTACTCCGTCGGGTTCGAGGCCGGGCCGCGGTTTTTCGCGAGCTTGCGCGGCGGCACGGGCTGGCGGTTCGTTTCGGTCGGCGTGGTCGTCAACGTTGTGGCCCTTGCCGTGGTGGTCATCGCGGGTCGCCTGCTCGGACTCAACGCGTCCGTCACGGCCGGTGTTTTGGCGGGTGCGCTAACGAGCGCGCCGACCTACGCAGCTGCGGCCGAGGTCTGCCAGGACGCGTCCGCGCTCGCCGTCAGCTTCGCCCTGACCTATCCGGTCGGCCTCGCGGGGGTCGTCGTGCTCGTCCAGTTCATGCCACGTCTGGCACGCGTGAGTCTCACCAGCGAGGAAGAGGACCCCGAAGAGATGCCGCGTCCGCGCAGCCCGGAGCTCGAGCGTGCCTTCGAGGTCTCGGACGACAAGATCTGCGGCAAGACGTTGAAGAATCTGGACCTGACGCACACGACGGGGTGCTTCATCGTGCGTATCCACCGGGGCAGCGAGGTGCTGGCCCCGTCCGCCGAGACGACGCTGGAAGCGGGCGACCATGTCATGGCCCGCGGCCGCTTCGACGAACTCGAAGTGTTTGCCCGGATTGTCGGCCCGGAGGTCTACGACCGGGATCTGCTGGACGCGATGCCACCGTCGCGCCGCGTGCGCATCTCCGGGCGCGGAATCGACGGCAAGTCGCTGCGCGACCTCGAGCTCACCCGGCGTCACCGCTGTCTCGTCACCTCGATCACCCGCGGAGAGGTGGTGCTCGAGCCGTGGCCCGAGTTGCCGCTGCAGCGCGACGACGTCTTGGAAATCGTGGGGCCGCGCGAGGGCGTGCGCGCCGCCGCGGAGGAACTCGGACGATTCGAGCGATCGACCGACGAGACCGACATCGCGATCTACGCCGGTGGGATTTGTCTCGGCATCCTGCTGGGCCGGCTGCGACTGCCGATCGGCGCGTTCGACTTCCGACTCGGCCTGGCCGGCGGGCTCCTGCTGACGGGCGTGGTTCTGGGCCGGTACCGCCGCCTGGGTCCGTTCAGCGCGCATGTGCCCCAAGCCGCGCGCCAGCTCGTGCGCGACCTGGGGATTCTTCTGTTTGTCGCGGAAACCGGTGTGCGTGCCGGCGAAAGCCCTTTCCTGGGCCTGCGCGACGCCCTTGCGCCCGCGTTGATCGTGGGAGTGCTGGCGACGCTGATTCCTGTTCTGGCCGCCTGGGCGATCGGGCAATTCGTGTTTCGCCTGCGTCCCGTGGACACGTGGGGCAGCATCGGCGGCGGCATGACCTCGTCCGCCGCACTCGTCGCACTGCGGCGCGCGGCGGACAGCAACGAGCCCGCGTTGTCGTACGCCGCGTCCTACGCCGTGGCGAGTGTGCTCGTCACCGTCGCGGGGCCACTCGTGGTCTGGCTCATGTGATCCCCCGTGTCCCAAAAAGAGCCGCGCGCCGTTCAATCCGGGGTGCGCGCCGCGCCGATAGCGAAAGGGGTTTATGCAATGACGATCCCGACACGCACAGCGCCTGCACGAATTGGGCCGACACACATTGGACGCGCGGAGCTGGCCGCAAGCCTCGCCGAGGAACTCGGACTGCCGACCGACGGCGTCGAGGCGCTGCTCGATGAAGTCGGGATCGCCGTCGTGCAGCTGCTTCGCGAGGGTCATGCCGTCGAGCTGGGGTCTGCCATGACACTGTCGCTGGATGACGGGATCGAGGTCGGCGGGATCGAGGTGGGGGAGTCGACGCCGTCCGTTCCGGCGCGCGCCACCACGCCTCGCACGGGCGAGGTCGTGTTCTTGTCCAAGCGCCCCGGCGCGTTTCGCAACCAGCTCCTGGACCACTGCCGCGCGCAGGGCCTCGCAACGTTCGAGGCGGCGGCGGGCGCGGACGCGTTGCGGCGGCTCGACCACAAGTCGCCGAGCGCGGTCGTCTTCGAGGGCGAGGCGCCAGGCTGGCGCGAGCTATTGCGCGAACTCAAGTGCACGCCCGCGACCAACCGCGTGCCGATTGTCGGGCTCTTCACCGAGGACGACATCGCCCGGCCCGTTACGCAGCTCACCGTGCAGCCTGACATCGCGATGTTTTTGGATCCGTGTCCGTTCGAGCGGTTCCTCGAGGAGGCGGGAGCGGCGTTGTTGTCGAACCGTCAGGGGAAGCGCACGGACGGCGATGTCTTCGAGATGGAGGCGCATCTGTCCGGTGCGCAGGGCGATCGGCGGGACCTGTGCGCGCTGATCGAGGAGATGCTCCACCGCGCCGCGCTGCCCGAGTACTTTTGCCGCGAGGCACGCCGGGCGCTTTCCGAGATCCTGGACAACGCCGTGCGCCACGGCCACGATCGCGACGAGCAGCGCACCGTCACGCTGCGTACCGTGCTCGACGCTCGACAGTTGGTCCTGGCGGTCCGCGACTCCGGCGACGGCTTCACGCACGGATCGGCCCTCTCGACGGCGCGCGCCGCTGCCGCGCGTCCGGCGGGACCGCGCGAACCGGGACTGGTCCGCCTGCTACGGCTCGTGGACGGCGTCGATTTCAACCGCCGCGGAAACGAAGTCGCCCTGCAAAAGCGCCGTCCGACCTCCGGACGACGCTAGCGAGTGAACTCGGTGGTCGTGCGACGGGCCAGGTGGCACTGCGTGCACCTTGTGCGCTCCGGGTGATCGCAGCGGATTTCTTCGCGGGCGGCCGGGCCCGTATGGCACGCCTGGCAGTTCTCGCGCATGAACAGGGCGTGGGGCATGACCGGCGGTGCCAGCGGATGGTGCCGCTTGCCCGTGCGCAGGTCCTGCTTGAGGCCCGCGAAGCTGCTCTGGCGGAACTTCTTGTCGGTGGTCTTGAACACATGGCACTGCACGCAACGCGCGACCGCGGAGAGACCCGTCGTCTCGCCGTGGGGCATGTTCGGGGCGAAGCCGACGCCGGGAACTTCCATGCCCTTGGGCTTGTGGCAGTTCGTGCACGCCATCCGGAAGTCCTTGTGGGCGATGACCGGCGGGGCGCCATCGAATGCCCGGCGTTTTGCTCGGGTTGCTGCGGAGCCCTTCAATGCCTCTCCGCGATTCGGGACCGCCATGTCGGGAACATCGCCGTCCGTTTGCTTCCCGCACGATGCCGCGACGCCCAGGACGCCGAGACAGAGGAAAAGTCCGAGCCACCTCACACGCGTTCGATCCGGACGGCGCACTTCTTGTAGTCCGGCTCCTTGCTGATGTTACACATCGCGTCCAGGGTGAGGAGGTTGATCCGCCGGCCTTCGTCGAAGAACGGGACGAAGACACTGCCGCGCGGCGGGCGGCCGCGGCGATCGACGTGTACCGTGAGTTCAAGCGAACCGCGCCGGCTGGCGACGCGGACCGTATCGCCGTCCTTGACGCCCAGTTCGGTCGCATCCGCGCGGTTGAGCTCAACGTACGCCTCCGGTACGGCCTGGTGCAGCTCCTTGACGCGCCGCGTCATCGAGCCTGAGTGCCAGTGCTCCAGGACCCGACCGGTGCACAGCCAGAACGGGTACTCGTTGTCCGGCTCCTCGGCCGGCGGGTGATACGGGCGCAGCCAGAACGCGGCCTTTTCGCCGTAGCCCTTCGCCTTGTAGAAGTGCACGCCCTTCGCCTTCTTGACATAGGGGTCGTGGCCGGCGGCGTAGCGGTACCGCGTTTCCTTGCCGTCGATGACCGGCCAGCGCAGGCCGCGCGTTTCGCGGAGCTGTTTGTAGCTCGCGACGTCCTTGGCCCGCCCGAGGGTGAACTTGCGGTACTCCTCCCACATCGGCTCGTGCCAGTTGTCGTCGGGCCACGGGAACAGATGATCCATGCCCATCCGCTTGGCGACCTGGATGAACTGCCAGGCGTCCTCCTTGGCTTCGCCCGGCGGATCCACCAGTCGGTCCCACTGCTGCGTGCGGCGCTCGGTATTGCCGAACACGCCTTCGCGCTCGATCCACGCGGCGGCGGGCAGGATCAGGTCCGCCCGGTCCGTTGTGGGGGTGGGGTACATGTCCGACACGACGAGGAACTGGTCGTCGCCGTGGCGCTCTTCGATGCGGCTCAGGTGCGGAATCGTCATCCAGGGGTTGGTCGTCTGGACCCACATCACCTTGACGTCGCCGCGCGACCACGCGCGGAACAGGTCCATGGCGTGGTAGCCGGGCTTCTTCGGGATCGTGCCCGGCTTGACACCCCAGATCTCTTCGGCGATGTCTCGGTGTTTCTTCTTCATCACGACCATGTCGGCGGGCAGGCGGTTCGCGAGCGTGCCTACCTCGCGTACCGTGCCGCATGCCGACGGCTGGCCGGTGATCGAGAACGGATTGCTGCCCGGCTTGCTGATCTTGCCCGTGATCAGGTGCAGGTCCGTGATGAGGTTGTTCATCCACGTGCCGCGGGAGTGCTGATTCACGCCCATGCACCACGTGCTGACCGTGCCGCGCGAGCGATCACCGTACAGCTTGCCGAGCGCTTCGATCTGCGCGACCGGTACGCCGGAGATCCTGCTGACCTTCTCGGGCGTGTAGTCGTCGAGAAACGTCTTGAGTTCCGCGAAGCTCGACGGCTTCGCCTTGTCCTTGAATCCGTACCGCTCGGCGTTCTTGCCATAGCAGCCGTAGCCGATTGTCTTCAGGTCCTCGATGCCGCGGCGGAAGACGACGTTCTCCTTGACGAAGGCCTCGTCGACCCAGCCGTTCTTCACGATCAGGTGGAGGATGCCGTTCGCAAGCGCCAGGTCCGAGCCCGGGCGGAATTCCACATACATGTCCGCGTAGTCCGTTGTCGGCGTACGGCGGGTCCCGAGGTCGATGATCCGCACGCCCGGCCTTTTTCGCTTCGACTCGAGCATGCGTGAAAAGAGGACCGGATGCATCTCGGCCGCGTTGTGGCCCCAGAGGACGATGTCGTCGGCGGCTTCGAAGTCGTCGTAGCAGCCCATCGGCTCGTCGCTCTGGAACTGCGTGACGAACCCCATCACGGCCGAAGCCATGCACAGGCGGGCGTTCGGCTCGATGTTGTTCGAGCGCATGCCGCCCTTGATCCACTTCAGGGCCGCGTACCCGTCGAACACGCTCCACTGGCCGGAGCCGTAGATCGAGACCGACTCGGGCCCGTGCGCGGCGAGCGCCTCCTTGTATTTTTGGGCGACGAGGTCGAGCGCCTCGTCCCAGGAAATCTTCTTGAACGAGCCGTCGGACTGGCGGCGCAGGGGGTGAGTGAGCCGGTCTTTTCCGTACAAGAAGCCCGGTAGGTGGTAGCCCTTGACGCACAGGAGGCCGCGGTTGACCGGACTCTTCTCGTCGCCTCGCACGGCGATCGCCCTGCCATCCTTGACGCCGACTTCGACGCCACAGCCCGTGCCACAAAAACGGCACGGCGCCTTGCCCCAGGTCAGGTCCGACGGATCGATCTGCTGCGCTGCGCCGGCGATCCGCTCCGCTTCCTGCTTGTCGCCGCAGGAGAACGCGCAGACCCCCAGCGCGGTCGCACCGATACCCTTCAGAAAGTCGCGCCGATCCGCGGTCACGTTACTTGCCCACTTTCGCCGTGGCCTGCCATTTGTGCTCGGGCCGCGCCAGAATCGCGTTGATGACGTCGAGGACCGCTTGGCCCTCCTTGGCCTTGCCGTCCTTCTTGGCGTGTTCCGCGATCTCGCGCGCCTGCGGGATCATCTCCATGTAGAAGCGCTCGGCGACCTCGTACATGCCGTGCCAGTGCGCGTAGTCGGGCGCCATCATGGATGCGCCGTGCCGCGCGCGCCGGCCCTCGTGGTGCCAGAGGTAAAACCACGTCCACTCGATTTCCTCGTCGAACTGCGGCTTCGAGATCAGCTTGTTGGCGCGCAGCGCCTTCATGATCTGCTGGCCCGGCTTGCCGAACTTCTCGTTATAGAGCTGCAGGAAGTCGTCGTACTGCTTGTAGAAGGACGTGACGTAGTCCGGCGTGTGGCAATGCGAGCAGACCTCCTGCATCCGCTGGCGCTTCTGCATCCAGGAGTCGTGGACGAGAGCCCGACGCTTTTCCGGATCCTTTTCCTTGATGACCCTGTGGTTGATGTCGGTGTCCATCGCCATGCTGAGCGGCGGCCGGTTCGTCCAGGAGATGCGCTCGCCCGGGTCGTGGGTCACCTTGCCGTTGTTGCGCAGGTTGCCGGACATGTGGCACGTCGCGCAGGTCGGGGCGGCCGAGTAGTCCTTGCCGAGCACCCACGACTTCGAGTCCAGGTTCATCTTGTGTTTGAGGTCGCGGTAGGCGATGCCGTGCTTGCTCTCCTCGTAGATTTCCTTTTGCGGATGGTCCGGGCCCAGGTGGCACTTGCCGCAGTTCTCGGGCTGGCGCGCGCGGCGCGGCGAGAAGTCGTGCCGGCTATGGCAGGCAGTGCACGATCCGCGCGAGCCGTCGAGGTTGAGCCGGCCGATGCCGGTGTTCGGCCACGTCTTGGGATCGAACTTGGGCCGGCCCCGCGCGTCGCGCAGGATGCGACCGACCGCGTTCAGGTTCGTGGGCTGTCCGGTCTTCGGGTCCGGCTTGAAGTCGTCTTGAGTCAGCGAGGTTCCGTCGCTCGACAGCAGGGCCATCTTGGAACCGTGGCACTGTTTGCAGCCGACCATCGCACTCGCGAGGCCGTTTACGTCCTTGAGGTCTGCCCGTCCCGGCGTGGGGGAGTGCGGGTTGAAAATGCCCGAGCCGTCGCCCCGAAAGCCCTCGACGACCTCGGCCAGGCGGTTGTCGAGCGACTCGAGGATGTTGCCGGCCTTGGCGTGGTGGCTGCGCTCGAACTCGTCGAACTCCGTCTTGTGGCAGCGCGAGCAATCGAGCGGCGTGACCACCGTGGCGATGACGTAGCCCTCGTGCCTGAACGAGTCCGCGTCCTTCTCGTCGGCCTGGTGGCACTCGACGCAGCCGACACCCTTTTCGGCGTGGGTGCTCCCGCGCCAGTGCGCGATGATGCCGGGGGTCTGCTCGACGTGGCACTCGACGCAGCGTTTGGAATTCTCGGGGACGGTGATCACGTGTTCTGTGAGGCCGGCCTCCTGCTTGCGACGGTTGATCTCCTCGAACTGCACCACGATGAGCGACGCCAGGAACAGGAGGGCGAGGACGGTAATGATGATCTGTTTTGTGCGAAGAGTCATGATTGCCCAGTACGGATGCGTTAGTGCGCGACGAGCGCTTCCCAGACGGTCAGGGTGATGATGACGAGGACGGCAACGATGCCGACGTACACGCTGATTTCGGACTTGGGCCGGCGCCGGCGGATGAATCCGTCGATGAACGGCCAGAGGAACATGACAAAGACGATGAATCCCATTGACAGGACGGCGGCCGTGCCCGGAAAGAGCTTGAGCCAGCGGAACGTGACGTAGAAAAACCACTCCGGTTTGATGACCTCGGGGGTTGTCAACGGATCGGCCTGCGGCCCCATGGCCGCCGGAAAGATCGTCGCGAGCGCCGAGAGCAGGATCATCAGGACGAGGCCGATCTTCAGCTCCGTCATGACGTGGTCGGGCCAGAAGTTGAAGGTCTTCGAATCGCCGTCCTTTTCGTCCGGGTCTTCGAACTCCGTGACACCGTGGAGCCGGAGAAAGGCGACGTGGATGACCAGCAGCAGGACCATCAGCGTGGGGAGGATGGCCGCGTGCAGAATGAAGAACCGGCTGAGTGTGCGCTCGTTGTAGGCGTCACCGCCCAGCATCATCCGCTTCAGGAACGGCCCGATGAGCGGCACGGACTCGGTGATGTTCCCGCCGACCGTGGCGCCCCAGTAGCTGAGCTGCTCGAACACGAGGCTGTAGCCGGTGAAGCCGACCATCAGCGTGCAGAGCAGCAGGAACATTCCGATGACCCAGTTCAGCTCTCGCGGCTTGCGGTACCCGCCCGTAAAGAACACCCGCATCTGGTGCAGGATCACCGCCGCGACCATGAACGTGGCCGCCCACTTGTGGATGCTGCGGAGATACCAGCCGAAGGACGCCTCCTCGGTGATGTAGCGCACGGACTCGTATGCGGTCGAGGGCGAAGGCTGGTAGTTGAAGGCGAGCAGGATGCCCGTGATGATCTGCACCACGAACAGGTAGGCCGGCGTGCCGCCCAGGCAGAACCACCAGCGCTTGAGGTGCTTCGGGACCGGCTCGTTGGTCAAGGCCCGGAGGTCGTCGCCCGAGACCGGGACGCGCTCCTTCAGCCATGCGCGAATCGCCACTAGACCGTCCCTCGACTGCCGAGACAGGCATCATGGCCGGGTCGGGCGAGGCCCGCGGCGATCGTGATCGACTCGATCGGAACTTCGATGTACAGCAGCCCGTCCGTAACCCGTAGCGCGTAGCGAAGGAGTTCCTGACCCTTGGGGGGGCCGCCGGTCCCGACGCCGTTCGCATCGAACGTGCCGTTGTGACACGGACAAAAGAACTGGTTGTTTTGGGCCTCCCAGTGAACCTGGCAACCCAAGTGCGGGCAGGTGCTGGAGAGCGCGAGAAAGTCTCCTGCGGTCTCGCCGGGCCCCTTGCGGGCCACGACCACCGGCGCTCCGCCGGGTGTCTTGAAGTCGAGCGAACCGCCCAGATCGAGCGTCTCCGTCCGCGTGACGAAGAGCCACGCCGTGCGGATGTCACCCGCCGGGTAGAGGTAGCGCACCGCGTATCCGGCAAACGTGCCGTAGCTCGCGAGTAGACCGACAGCCATGGCTCCGGTCGTGATCTTGCCGAGGAAGTCGCGGCGGTCCGCTTCCGCTTCCGCTTCGCTGCTGCTCATGGGGTGGTGCTCCTAGAACTTCACGCGGCCCTGGAGATAGATTGCGTGGGTTGTCGGGTCGTCACCGGTGTTGTCCACGAAATCACCCGGCAGGAACAGAGCATACTGAATCAGGAAAGACAGCTTCTTGTTCGGCTTGATGATGACCGAGAAGTCGATCTCGTTGCCCAGTTCTTCGCCGACGCCCGGCGCACCGGTCCGGATCACGCCGCCGCCGGCGTGGATCCACGGTCCCGCTTCTTCCGCCACGCGAAAGTGGTGGAGCTCAAGCAGCAGGGTAACGCGTACGGACGGCGATGCCTTCACGGTCGCGGCGATGTCGAGGATGTTGCCCCAACCGATCACGTCCGCGCGCCCGTAGTGCAGGTGGTTGGTCGGATACAGGGTCTGGAACGTCTCCTGATCCCCGTTGGCGGGGCTGTCGTCGCCCGAGGCATAGGCCACCAGCAGTCCGACCCGCGGCTTGCCGGCAGCGTCTTCGAAGGTGAAGCCCCCGCCCGCGGCGAACGCGAACGCCGACAGATCGTCGCCGTTGACGTCGCCGCTCTGGAATGCGACTTCGAGCGTGTAGTCCCAGGTGCCGCGCTTGTCGTGGATGCGGAAGCCCAGGGTCGCAAAGCGCGTATCGTCGGTGCTCAGTTCGCCCGCCCGCGCCATGTCGTCGGAAAACAGGAGTACATAAGCTTCGAACCAGTCGCGACCGCCGTACAGGCCCGCGAACCACTGGTCGTCGTCGGGCGTGACGGTTTCGCGCACGCGGACGACAAACGCGTCGATCCACCAGTCTTCAGGATGGTACATCGCGCGCAGCCCGTCATACGTGCGTCCCTGATCGAACCACTCAAGGTGCCCGATCAGGCGCTGATCGCCGTAGGCCATGACGAAGCGGCCCGCCTCGATCGTGAGCGGTGCGCCGCCGACGTTCTTGAAGATCATCATGGCGCGCTTGAGATCGACGCCCTCGGAGTCCCCGATGGTCGAGCCCTCGTCGCCCCAAAGACGGATGTCCTGGAACTCGATGACCACGCCGAGGTTCTCAAGCACGTCGATGTCGAACCGCAAGCGGGTACGCATGCGCGTGAACTCGACGCTTCGCGCTCCGGCGGGATCGCCGGGACTGTAGACCCGGTCCAGGATCTCTTCGCGGATCCGAATCTCGCCCGAGAGACGGACGGCGAGGCCCCCGGGCAGCAGGTCGGTCGATCCCTCCGCGCCCTTGGCGGCGTTCTGGCCGAGATATCCCTCGATATCCTCGGCCAGCGTGGTGGTTTCGAGTTGTCGCACGCGGCGCTCGAGTGCCGCGTTGCGTTTCTCGAGCCGCTCAAGCGACGACGCAACGTCGTCGGCGCGCGCGAGACCCGTTGCACACACGATACCTAAGAGACAGCAGGTGATTTGCTTCACGAATTCCTCCGTACGGGGCGCTTGCAACTCCGGTTCCGCGCGCTCCGATGTGGTTTCGGGAGTAAATCCCGCAAACTTCGGCTAGCGCGCGCGGAATCCTTCGCGGCGATCGATCGGCGGACACCTAACGAATGTCCGGTCGGTGGCCGCGACCCACGCCGCAATGAGATCGAGTGTCAACTCCGCGGATCCGGCGCCATCGTGGACGAACTCGGGATCGCGGGGGGGCTCGAAGCGGTCGCGGGCCACCTTGTAGTAGTCCCAGCCGGCGTCGCTCGGATCGTGGCCGCGCCGTGCACGGCTCTCGATGCGGGCGCGCACGATCTCCTCGTCGCAGGTCACGAGGACCACGGCCGTATACGGCGCGATGTCGGCGAAGGCGCGGCGGTGTACTTCCCGCCCGAACGTGGCGTCGATGATGACGTGGCGACCGGCAGCCAAGCCCGCGGCGGCGCGGTCGTGGAGCGCGGCGTACGTTCCTCTCGTCGCATCCGGGGAGTAGATGCCTTCGTCGGTGCTGTCGGGGCCACCGGCGGTGCGGGCCAGGGGATCGAGGTTGAAGAGTTCCTTGCGGACGGCATCGCTGCGCAGAACTTGGGCATCCAGCGTGCGCGCGAGAGTTCGGGCCAGCGTGCTCTTTCCCGTGCCGGGAAGCCCGGAGAGCAGGATCGCCGTGGGGGCCGCGCCGGTGACCAGCGCGCGCCGGAAGTACGCCCGGGCTTCCGGATCGTCCGGATCGCGCTCGGCCGCCACGAACCCGCGCACACACGCCCGATGGCGTTCATAAAACGGCAAGAGCGTGGCCAACTCCTGATCGCGGGCCCCGTCCGTGTAGCGCGCCACGAAGGCGCGGGCGAGATCGCCGTGGCCGCCGCGGCGCAGATCCATCGAGAGGAACGCGACTTCGGCCGCGACATCGCCGCCGCGCAGATCGGCGTTGAATTCGATGCAGTCGTACAGCACGACCCGGCCATCGGCGGGGAGGCAGATGTTGCGCGCGTGCAGATCGCCGTGCCCGTCGCGGATGCGGCCCTCATCGGCGCGGCGGCGAAACAGCGTCGCGTGCCGTTCAAGGTCGTGCTGCACCGCGTCGCGCAGGATCGCGTGCCAATCCGCCGGGAGAAACGGACGGCTGTCTCTCAGGTTGCCCTCGACGATGGTCCGAATCTGTTCGGGCGATCCGAGATCGACCCTGGGCGCCCGCGCATGAAACGCGGCGAGGACATCCGCGATGCGCTCGACATCGGCCGCCCGAACCTGGTCGGCGCCGAGCAGGCAGTCCAGCATCCGGTCGGCAGGGAGCCGTTCCATTTCGATCGCGTACTCGACCGGCGCGCCGTTTCCGTCGATCCGACCGTCGTCCGTGAGCACGGCGACACGACGGTAAACCTCAGGCGCGAGTCGGCGGTTGAGGCGTACCTCTTCGAAGCACAGCGCCTTGCGCCGCGCGAGCGTGGAATAGTCGAGAAACGGAAACTTCACCGGCCGTTTGATCTTGTAGGCCCGGTCGCCGGTCAAAAAGACCCAGTGCGTATAGGTCTCGATGGGCCCGCTCTCAAAAAACGCCCGGATCTGCACTACCGGTTCACCTCGGGGGCGTCTTCCGGTCCAACGGGCGTATCGATCTGCGGATCCCGCTCAAAGGCACTGCGGTCGTAGCGCGGGGTCTCGGCCTCCCCGGTCGCCACATCCGTGAGATAATCGATCGCGACCCAGAGGGCCCGGGCAAACGGGAGCGCCAACAGCGAAAAGACGGCGATGATCGGCAGGGCGATCACGAGGCTGGTCCACGGGGTCCAATCGGTACAGAGCCAGACGAAAAAAAACATACCGGCCGCAAAGATCTGGCTGGCGATCGCGATCAGGTACATCGCCCCCGTGACGGTCCCGTGTTCTCGTTCGATAATCCAGCCACACGCCGGGCAGCACTTGCGCAGCCGCTGGAATCCGCAGAAGAGCGAACCGTCGCCGCAGGCGGGACAGCGGCGGCGCAGGGCGCGCTTGAGCGAAACACCGAACGAAGGCCTCACTACAGCATTTTAGTTTCCGCCCCCCCGAACGCCGATAGAATGGACGAGTCGTAGTTTGTCGGCGTCGCGCTGGCCCACATGCTTTCAGTCGTAGATGCGCTCGTGCTCGGCACGGTCCTGATCGGGGTCGTCGTCGGGATGATGCGGGGCTTTTTGTCCCAAGCCACCGGTTTGCTCGGACTGTTCGGCGGACTCTGGCTCGCGGCCCGCTTCCACGCCCCCGTGCGCCGCGCGGCTCTCGACCCGTGGGCGGTGACGAACCACAACGGAGAGATCGCCTTCGTCGGCATCCTGGTCCTGACCGTCGTGGGCGCAGCCGTCGCGGGCGTCGTGGCCCGAAAGGCCGTCGCCGCACTCAACCTGGACACGTACGATCGCCTGGCGGGCGGCGCGTTCGGGATGCTGAAGACCGGCCTCTTGTGCGGCGCCATCCTCCTCGGCATCGTCTACATCGCCCCCAAGGAGGGCGGGATCGAGGATGCCATCGGGCGGAGCCGCGTCGGGCCCGTCCTGTGGAAGACCATGGACACGGCGGCAACCGTCCTGCCGGGCCGCGTCCGCAAGCCGACCCGCCGCTTCCTGCGCAACCACGCGCTCCCCGAAGCCAAGTCCGGCGAGTCCAAGGCCTCCGCGAACGCGGACTAGCGCGCTCTGAGACATCGCCGTCCGTCCGCTTCCCCGGCCTCGGTTCTCGGTGCGTCGACGACAGACCATGAATCAAAGCGAATAGGGGGGCGGGGCACTCGGTATCATGTCGCGGTGCGGGAGCGGTACGCTCACGCCCAGTTAGGAGACATGCATGCTTGCCTACGTCGGTTGGGTCATCCTCGGCCTCGTTGTCTTGATTGTTTTCTGGTTCGTCGGTCTGTACAACGGCCTCGTCCGGACCAAGAACATCGCGAAGGAAGCCTGGGCGCAGATCGACGTGCAGCTCAAGCGCCGCCACGACCTGATTCCGAATCTGGTCGAGACCGCCAAGGGCTACATGAAGCACGAGAAGGAGACGCTCGAGGCGGTGATCAAGGCCCGTCAAACGGCCGTCAACGTCACGGTTGATCCGAACGCCGGTCCGGCCCAGGTGGCGCAGGCCGAGGGCGCGCTGGGGCAGGTCATGAAGCAGTTCATGATGCTGACCGAGAACTATCCGGATCTAAAGGCCAACGAGAACATGCTCGCCCTGCAGGAGGAGCTGACCGGCACGGAGAACCGGATCGCGTTCTCGCGCCAGCACTACAACGATGCCGTGCGGGTCTACAACACCAAGCGCGAGAGCATTCCGACCAACATCGTCGCGGGCTTCGGCGACTTCCCGGCAATGGAGTTCTTCGAGATCGAGGATGAGCGGGAGCGGCAAGCTCCGTCCGTCAAGTTCTGAGGAACGGTTTCCGGCGGGTGCGCTCGTCCGGGTGTGGGGATCTCGGGCCGGAGACGGTTCGCTGGCCGCGGCGTGCGGACGTCCTTGGCCGTACGACTGCGGTTGCGTTTGGACGAATGAGGCTCCCGGCGTCGTCTGTTTGTTGGGGTTAGGCTGACCGTCGTGGCATCCCTGCTTCTGCTTCTTTGTTTTGCTGCGCCCGAGATTCGCGTGCGCGTGGACGGGGCAGCGACTGAGGTCGTTGCCTGGCGGGATCGGGTGGAGGTCGGCCGGGCAGCGGTCCAGGACGGGGTGGCCGTGCTTGCGTTGCCCGCCGGTGAGTACTCGCTCATGGCGCGCAGTGCGGCGACGGCTAGCGATGTCGTTCATGGGGTCCGCTCTGTCGAGGATGGGGCGGAGGGCGCCGGAGGCAAAAAAGGGGGCGGTGGTGCGGCGCAGGCGCAGGTGTTCGACGTGGTTCTCAAGACTCGCGCGGCGCGCCGCCTGAAGGTAAAGACCGAGCCCGGGGCGCGCCTGTTTTGGCAAGGTGTTTCGCTCCCGGTCGAGACTAGCCTGCCCGTCGGCCTGCATGCGATCGTGATTGGCCACCCGCAGCGTGTCTCGAGTGCGCGGCGGCTCGTGCGGCTGGCCGCGATGGCGGATACCGGGGAACCTGTCGAACTCGAGATGCCCTTGGAGCGCGGTCTGCTCGTGACGGGGCGCGTGTGGGCCAAGGCAGCACGGTCCACGGTTGTCCCGCACGGTCGGACGCCGCTGGCGGGAGCGCGGGTCGAGGTGTTTGCGGATGGACTCGCCCGTGATCGCGTCGCGACGACCGATGCCGCAGGACGTTTTGGGCTCACCGGCTTTCGCGGGAGGGTCGTGTCGCTCGCGGTGCGTGCGCCGGGCTACGCCGAGCGAATCGTGCGCGCCACGTTCTACCCCGGCGAGGAGCGCGCACGGGTCGATGTGGTCTTGCGGTCGGGGTCGGCGGTGCGCGTGCGCGCGGACACGAAGGCGCGGTTTTTGCTCTTGCCCGCATGGCTGGATGCGGCGCTGGGCGACCGGCGCGTGCGGCCGAACAGCGCGCCGCAGGACGTGACCGGGACCACGGCGGCCTTTTCCTCGCTGCGACCGGGTCTGCGTTATCGGGTCTTTGCGAGTGCTCCCGGACACCGCCCCGTGCGCGGTCCCGAGTTCGTGGCCCAGAACGCCGGCGAGACGGTATCCCTAAAACGCCTGCAGCTACCGGCTGGTGCAACGGTGCGGGGCAGGGCGGGAGGGGCCGGGCGCACCGCCGTGTGTCGCAGCGAGTTTGGTGTCCAACGCTGTCGTACGGACCGCCTGGGTCGGTTCCGATTCGTGGGACTCGATGCCGGCCGGCACAACCTGTTTGTGCTCGATCATGATGAGCGGCCGCAGGAGGTTGTTCTCGTGGCGGGGCGCACTTTGGTGCGCAACCTTGCGGGGTCGGGTCCCGCCGTCGCTCCTGACGGAGCTATGGCGGACAAGTCGGGGTCGGGGTCGGGGTCGGGCAAGCCGGCGGAGATATCCGGTATCGTGTTCTTGGCGGACGGCAAGCCTGCGGCCGGGGTTGTTGTTTCGACGGCAGGTCTCACGGTCGTTACGGACGAAGCCGGGCGTTTCTCGCTGGCGCCGCTTCCGCGTGGCCGCCGCCGGTTTACGGTCGCTGCGCGGCCCGGCTCCGATTGCCGCGCGCTGGCTGCGGACCCGCATCTACCGCTTCGCGAAAAAAAGGTCCGTCCGGGGCCCGGACTGCGTCTGCGGCTCGCCCGAGCGGGCGTGCTGCGGATGGTGTTTGCGACCGGCGGTCGACCGCTTGCCCGTGCGCGCGTGCAACTCGCCGGCGCGAGCGGACTGCGGCTTGTCCGCGTGCTGCCCCGCGGCGCGAAGGGCCTCGTGGTGCACGACCTCCCGGTCGGTCCGTACACGGTGAACGTCGTCGCTCCGGGCCTGTTGGGCGTTCGTGAGGCGGTCGTCCAGGCGCGCCCCCGCGCCCCCCAACCAAACATCAAAACGCCCCCAACTCCGGACACGGTCACGGTCTTGCCCGGCCGCACGGCGGCGGGCCGGGTCATCCTGCGCCGGGCGGTGGCCCAGCCGGGGGCCGCGCCCCAAATGATCGATACCGCGCCGGAGCGGGGCCGGGTCGTGTTGCTCGATCCGCGGCCCGAGCGTGTGTTTGCCTACACCCCGATCGAAGGAACGGACGGCGATTTCCTGCTGGAAGGCCTGCCGCCCCGGCCTGTTGTTCTGGGAGTCGCCTGTCCAGGCCGGCCGATCGCCTGGCTCGCCGTGGACTTGAGTCAGGGGGACGCGGAGGGGATCGAAATCGTCTTGAAGGAAGGCGTCGAGCTCGCCGTGCGGGTGCTGGGAGAGAATGACGTGTCCCTGCCGGACGCGACGGTTCGTTTTGTGACCGAGCACGGGCTCGACGTGCGGGATCTGTTCGCTTGGGTGCGGCTCTCCGGCTATCTGGCGGCGGACGACGATATCGAGCCCTGGTCGCGGTTGGCGGTGCTTTCAAGGGCGGGCCGGTTCTGGCTCCCGGACGTGCATCCCGGTTCATACCACGCGGTCGTCCGTGCCGACGGTTATAAGCAGCTTCGCGTCGGAGTTCGGGCGCGGGACGCGCTGGCGCGAGGACAGACGGCGAACATGCCGGAGCTGCCCCGCGACTGGGCGAGCCCGATCCGGCTGACGCGTGATTTCGGGCCGGACCCGGACGAAGAAAACAGCGAGAAGATCAAAAAGAAGACGCCCGGGAAAAGCCGAAGGGATTGACATTTGCCGCGGAACCTAAGAAGGTTTCGCGCGAGGCCAAGCCGCCGACGGGCGGCGCTATTCGGAGGTTACGACGTGACTTACACAATCTGCGAGCCGTGCATCGGGGTCTGCGACAAGGCGTGCGTGGAAGAATGCCCTGTCGACTGCATCCAGCCGCGCGACGGATACGACGAGGCGGAGGGCAAGCAGCTCTTCATCGATCCGGACACATGCATCGATTGCGGTGCCTGCGAGCCGGTTTGCCCGGTCAACGCCATCTTCCCGGAGGCGGACGTCCCCGAGGAGTGGGAGAAATACACGCAGATGAACGCCGATCATTTCGTCTAGTGGGCGGAGCCCGCTAGGCGAAGTGGCGTTATCTGCTCGCCTCAGGGTTTTCTGGCTCGCCAGCTGACGCTGGCGATGCCTCTTTATCGATCGGGCCAAGGACAGGACCGGATGCGCGTGCGCTGTCGGATTGCCAGCTGACGCTGGCGAAGCCTGTTCGTCGGAGGATTGGACCACCCCGGGTCTCTGGAGTCGGGGTGGTTCCTTCGTTTCGACGTGTCGCGGGACGCTCGTTGAAGCCAAAAAACACTGCGCCCCGCTCGACCCCGGTTCACCGCTTCGCGGTTCCTCCGCGAAACGGGTAGGCCGCCCGCCCGCGAGGCATCAACGCCGTGAGCCGTTGAGCCGAGTTTGTCCGTCGCGCGAATCTGTCCTTGGTCCGTCCGAACCAGAGGCCTCAACGGCGTGAGCCGTTGAGCAGATATCATTGAACCGGTTGACCCCGGCTCACCGGCTCACGCGCCGCCTTCGAGGGCCTTGTGGGCCTTCAGGCGTTCGCTCTCGATTTCCTGGAGCATCTCGGTCGTGACGTCTCCGGTCGGGTATTGGCCGTCCATGCACGCCTTGCAGAAGTGCTGGATATCCGGATTGCCGTGCTTGGCGGCTTGGACCATGCCCTCGTCCTTGGCGTAGATCAGGGCGTCACAGCCCAGGAATTCTGCGATCTCGGATTCGGTGCGGTCGGAGGCCACGAACTCGCCGCGTACGCTCATGTCGATGCCGTACACGCAGGGGTGCGTGATCGGCGGGCAAGAGGATGCGACGTAGACCTCTTTGGCGCCGGCGTCGCGCACCATGCGGATAAGCGCTTTCATGGTCGTTCCGCGCACGATCGAGTCGTCCACGATCAGGACTTTTTTTCCTTCGATCTCAAGGCGCAGCGGCGCGAGCTTGTAGCGGACCGACTTTCGCCGTTCGCTCTGGCGCGGCATGATGAACGTCCGGCCGATATAGCGGTTCTTGAGCAGCCCCTCGCGCAGCTTCACGCCGAGCCCCTCGGCTGTGGCCTGAGCGGCCGGGCGGGCCGAGTCGGGGACCGGAATGACGACATCCGGCTCGAGGCCGCGTTCGCGCACGAGTTCGGCAAGGTGCTGGCCGAGGCGCAGGCGCGTCTTGTAGACACTGATGTCGTCGATGAGCGAGTCCGGACGGGCGAAGTAGATGTACTCGAAGACGCACGGGTGGTGGATCGGCGGCACGACCTGCTTCGAGACGACCTTGCCGTCCGGCAAGACGACAAACACCTCTCCGGGATTCAGGTCGCGCACGATTTCGGCGCCGAGCGCGTCGAGCGAGCAGGACTCGCTGGCGAGAATGTGGCTCTCGCCGCGGCGTCCGTAGACGATCGGCTTGATCCCGTACGGATCGCGCAGGGCGACTAGGCCTTGGCCGTGGACGATGGCGACGACGCTGTACGCGCCCTTGACCTGCGTGTAGACGGCACGTGCCGCTTCCTCGCAGGCCTCGGGGAACGGCGCATCCGCGCGCCGGGCCAGCCCCGCGGCGAACACGTTCAGGATGACTTCGACATCGCACTGCGTGTTGACCAGCCGGTGTTCGTCCTCCTGCAGGCGCGTGCACAGCCCGGAGAAGTTCGTGACGTTGCCGTTGTGGGCCATCGCGATGCCGTGCGGCCAGTTCACGAACAGCGGCTGCGCGTCGTTCTCGTCTCCGAGCCCCACGGTGGGGTAGCGGACGTGCCCGATCCCCATGTTGCCTACGAGATCGCTCGCGTCCTCCTGGGCGAACGCGTCCTTGACGAGCCCGAACCGCTTGCGCAGGTGCATCCGCCCGTCCATGGTCGCAATGCCAGCCGCGTCCTGGCCGCGATGCTGGATCGCAACAAGACCGTTGAGGATATCGGGCGCAACAGGGCTCGGCCCGAGGATGCCGATGATGCCGCACATCGGGAAGGGGCGTGAGTCTACAGTCCCCCGGGGGACACGCAAGAGACAGGTTTTTTTGGCCAGGGGCGGGAGCAGTGTCTTTTGGCTCAACGGCTGACGCCGTTGAGGCCGTGGGGGTGGGGAGTTCTTGACCGGTTGGCGGAGGAACCGCTAACCGGTGAGTGAAGGCGGACCGTCCGCCCCCGAGTTCATCGCTTACCGGCTCACCCGCCAGGCGATCCCCCGCCACCGAACATCGCCGTCCGTTTGCTGTTTTCGACGACCACCCGCGTACCATCTCGACCCGTGCGCGAGGCGTTCTGGTTCGGGATGTACAACGTCCTTCTCCATGTGGGAAGCCTGCTGTCGCTGCCGGTGTGGCTGATTCTGCGGTTCGTGAAGGGCCGGTATCGTGGGCAGTTCCGGGAGCGCATGGGGCTGCTTGATCAGGCGGCGGTCGAGGCCGTGGGGCGGGGCGGCGCCATCTGGGTCCATGCGGCTTCGGCGGGGGAGTCGGCGTCGGCGGCGCCCCTCGTGCGAGCGCTCAAGCGGCGGTTTCCGGAGCGGCCGTTTCTGTTTACGGTTACGTCGCGGTATGGCAAGCGCCGGGCTACCGCGCTCCTGGGCGACGACGTCGAGGCGGTTTGTTTTTCGCCGCTCGATCTGCCGCTGTTTTGCGCGCGGTTTCTGAACCGCTTCCGGCCCGCGCTCTACGTCATGGTAGAGACCGATTTTTGGCCGAACCTCGTGCGGCAGGCGCATCGCCGCGGAGTGCGGGTTGCGCTGGCGTCGGGGCACGCCGGGACGCGGACGGTGCCGCGTGGCTTTTGGCGGGCGGCCCTGCGGCATGTCGATATGTTCTTGATGCAGTCGGACACCGACACGGAAAACATCGTGCGCCGGGGGGCCGCGCCGGAGCGCGTGCGTACACTGGGCAATCTGAAATTCGACGCCACGGATGGCCATCTCGATGCCGCCGCCGCCGCCGCGTGGCGTGCGGAACTCGGGTTTCCCGAAGGCGTTCCCGTCCTCGTCGCCGGCTCCACCCATCCCGAGGACGAGGGACCGGTTCTCGACGCGATCGCGGCGGTGCGTCGGGCTGGCATCGATCTTCACGCCGTCGTGGCGCCGCGCCGCGAGGAGCGGGTGAAGGAACTTGTCGCCGGCTGTGAGGTACGACAACTCGGTTGGGTTCGTCGGAGCGAGGGCGGCGGCGAACCCGTGCTCGTTCTGGACACGATGGGCGAGTTGGCGCGCGCGTACAACGTCGCGGCCGTGGCGTACGTCGGCGGGGGACTAACCCCCGGTGTTGGCCTGCATAGCCTGCTCGAGCCGCTCGTGTGCGAGGCGCCGGTCGTGTTTGGGCCGCATTTCGGAAAGGCCAGAAAGATTGCAGGCGAGGTGCGGGCGGCGGGCGCGGGCATCGAAGTCAAGGACGGCGATGCCTTGCGCGAGGCGCTGGCCCGCCTCCTCGGTGGCGGTGAAGAGATCGACAGGATGCGGCAGGCCGGCCGCGACGTGCTCGCGCGCCACCAGGGGGCGGCCGAGCAGCAGGCCGAAGCGATCGCGGAGCTATTGGCGTGAGGTGGACATCGCTCCTGCTCTATCTCGCCGCGGCGGCGGCGCTGGTGCTGGTCCCGCCGGTACGCAAGCCGCGCTCTGCCAAGGTGCGGATCATCGAGCCGAGCGGGGCGGAACGCGACTGCGATCCCGAGTTCGCTTTCCTGGAGCGGCCGGACCGGACCCGGATCACGCCGTGGGCGCCCGGGATCGATTTCGCCTATGCCGCGGCGGAAGCCGGCCCCGTCGGCATGGCCGGGATCCTGTTCCTCGTTGCGTTCGGCCCCCTGTTCGTCGGCCTGTGGTGTCAGGGCGTGCGCTGCGGGTTGCGACGCCTGCTGGTCACGTTTGCGCTCGGCGTTCCGGCGTGTCTCGCGCTCGCGTACGGGTCGTGTTTCCTGCCGGGGCGGCTGATCCGGCTCGGTCCGGCGGCGAGCGAGTGGGTACCCGCAAGCCTGCATACCCAGACCGACCGGACGACCGGCCTGCTCAGCCCGCGCTATCTGCTCGACTGGCACTACCTGAGACATTTCCGGGTCGTCAATATCTCCGACAAGGACACCATCGCGCCCGGCGTCGAAGCACGCAAGATCGCTCGCACTCGCCGCTACGTGCCGTCGTTGCTGGTCTTGGTCGGCGCGGAGTGGCACGGACATCCCGACCTCGTGCTGGTCCATGCGAAGAGGGACTGGATCCCGCGCTCGATGCCTGCCAAGACTCGCATGAAGCGGACCATCGATGGTGTCCGGAATGCGGGGGGCGCCGTGATTCTGGCGCACCCGTGGGCAAAACTCGCGATCCCGCTGGACGAGGCGATGGCGACCGGTCTCGACGGCGTCGAAGCCGTGAACGGCGTGATCCACGGCGGGGCCCACGTCGTGCAGGCGGCCAGGCGGCACCAAAAAGCGATCGTCGGCACCATCGACTACAAATTCGGGCCTCACGTGAACGCGATGACCCTGCTCCCCGCGCGCCTTGCTCGCGACGCCGACGGCGTCGTGCTCGCACTGCGCAGCCGCCAGACCCGGGTGCTTTTCGCGGTCCCCGGCGGAGCCCGCACCGGCACGGCCTGGGCCGCCGGTGAGCCGGGCCTGATGGGCACCGTCAACGGACTACGTACGCTGCTTGAGACCTCGCGACAGAGGCGAGCGATCTGGCTGCTCTGGCTGGTCGTCATGTCCTTGCTGTGGCGGCTGGTGAGTCGCGGCGGTGCCACCGAGGGGCGCCTCAAGTCCCGGCGCGTCGCGGCGCTCCTCTTCGCGTTCTCGTGCCTTGTCGAATTCGCCGTGCCGGTGTGTTTGTCGTGGCAGGTCCGCGGGGCGTGGCGATCGATCCCCGTACCCGTCCTGATCGCGGTTGCAAGCATCTTCGCCGTGCCGTTACTCGCTTCGTCGCAGGTCCTCGCCCGCCACGCCGCGCGGCGCCGGGAGCAGAGTTGAATCAACGCACCGATTTCTTTCTCCGATTGGGCGCCGCGTTCCTGATCACGATCCTGGTCGCGCCGCTAGTCGCCTGCCTGTTTCCGGGCACGCAGGTGCACCGCGTTCTGACGCGAACGGGCCAGGGGGCGCTCGTCTTGTTGCTGCTGTTTCGCGCCGGCGATCCACGTACATGGCGGAGGCGTGCCATGGGTGTGGGGATGCGGGGGCCGCACCGCTGTCTTCGCCAGCTTGCCGGCGCGCTGCCCGCGATCGCTGTGTTCTCGCTGATCATCTACGGCTCGTATCTCTTGGGCGGCCGTGAGTTGCTCCTGCACGGATCGCGCCTGACGCTGGCCGAGCGGGCGCTGCGCGCCGTCACCGCGGCGATTGGGGTCGCGTACTTCGAGGAACTGATCGTGCGCGGCTACATGAAGGACGTGCTCGGGAATCTCCTGAGCGCGTTCCTGTTCGCGATCATCCACAACTTCAAGCCGATCGCCGGCAGCGCCCCCGTGGACGGCAGCTACGATCCGCTCTTGGTACTCAGGAACTTCGACGTGATCACCGAAGCCTGGTCCGACCCCTACCTCGCGATTCCGGGCACGATCGGACTCATGATCTTCGCGTTCATCCTCAACGACATGCGCGACCGGTCCGGCACGCTTCATTGGGGGATGGGCTTTCATGCCGGCCTCGTGCTCTGCCTCGCGATGTACCGGCAGTGGCTTTCGGGCGCTGCCTCGGGGGCCCGCTGGCTCTATGGTGGATCGCGGCTCTACGATGGCGCACTCGGTATTGGGGCGCTCCTGGCGTGCTGGGCGGCTGTCCGATTCGCGCCGCGGCCGAATTGGCTGAAACACAAAGGGGCCGACAAGCGACAATAGAGCGGATGTCTGACGCTCCGTCGCACCTTGAGGAACTGCTCCGGCACCGCGATTTCGTGCGGCGGCTGGCCCGGCGCCTCGTGCGGGACGAGGCTCGCGCCGACGACGTAGTGCAAGACACCTACGTCGCTGCCCTTCGCAATCCGCCGCGGCATGCGGGCGCGCTGCGCGCGTGGTTGGCTTCCGTCGTGCGCAAGATCGCGTTTACGCAGCGCCGCGCGGAGCGGCGACGAGAGGATCGCGAGGAGCACGCGCCGCCGGCGCGCGAGCTGCCGTCTCCTGCGGAAGCCGCGGAGAAGGCGCAGTGGCACCAGCGCGTCGTTAACGCCGTGATGGAGCTGTCCGATCCCTATCGGGCGACGCTTCTGTTGCGTTACTTCGAGGACCTGAACAGCAGCGAGATCGCGGACGTGCATGGCGTCCCCGCCGCGACCGTGCGAACCCGGATCAAACGGGGGTTGGAGCAGTTGCGCGAGCGGATGGATCGCGACGCCGCCGGTAACCGCGCCACCTGGATGCACGGCCTGTTGTTCCTGGGCTGGCGTCGCGACGAACTGGCCGCCGCAACGCGTGCGGTCCAGCGACCGACTCCCGCGCCGCTGGCTCCGCTGGCGATCGCCGGTGCGGTAGTCGGAATCATCGCCGTCCTTGGCTTCTTGTTCTGGGCCTCCGGTTCTCGCAACGATGCGGGCACACCGCGCGTGACACCCCAAGTGGAGTCGCCGCGCGGCGACGCGCCTACCTCGACGTCCGGCGTCTTCGTTCACGCTCCGCGGCCCGCGGGTGTGCCGCTCGACGTCACCGTGTTGGGGGCGGGGCGACCGGTCGCGGACGCACTCGTCGTGCTCGCGCGGCGCCGGGGTCATCCGTGGCGGTTTTCGCCGGGCGACCGCTGGGTCGAATGGGATCGCGGTCGCACGGACGAGGCCGGCGTGGCGCGTTTCTTGCCGGCGCCGAGCGGTTATGTCCGCGTGTTCGCTGTGGGCGATGGATTCGCCCGTGGTGTTGCCACGGTTTTTCGTCCACGCGAACTCGAGTATCCCGTGGTCGTCGAGCTGCAACCGGAGCGTGCGGTCGCATTCCACGTCACCGATGCGCGGACCGGACGGCCCCTCGTCGGGGCGCGGGTTCACCTCCACGATTGGATGCCGGCAGCCGCGGCCGAGACCGGCGCAGACGGCGCAGGCGTCCTGTTGGGCGTACCCGCGGACGGTCGCTGCCTCCTGCGCGCCACGGCGGTCGGTTATGCCCCGGGCACGCCTCGCGCGCCGCCCGAGACCGGCGTGCTCGAACTTCGCCTGGAGCCGCAGGGGCGCACGCTGCGTTGGAGCGCGCGGCATGGACCCCGGGACGGGAGCGCCGTCGTCGTGCGGAGACTGACCGAGGCCACAGGTCGCCCCGGGCGGCTCGACAACGGCATGGTCGTCGCGGCGGGATTCTCGCCGGGGCTTGTGCCGGAGCTGTTGGCGATCGCGCCGGACGGTTCGTTCGCACGACTCTCCGCGCCGGAGGCGCCCCCCGACCGCGCCGTGGGCTCAACCACGTTCGCGCATCCGCCGCGCCTGACCGTGACTGTGCGCGATGGGAGCGGGCCGGTCGATGGGATCGACGTGCGGCTGGTCGGGGCGTCCGGACACACCATCCATCCGGTGGGCCGCACCGGGCCCGATGGACGCGCAATCCTGCCGGTCTATGCCGCAGATGCCGTGGAGTTGCGGGTGCGCGACGGCCGGCACGCGGTCTTTCGTGCCGCCGGCCGTTTCGATCCCGCCTCGGGCGACGCGACCCTGGATGTGGCGTTGGCGCCGGGCCGCGAAGTTGTGCTGGCGATTCGCCACGGCTTTCCACCCGGTACCGAGATTCTCGCGGACCGCACGCTCGTGGCGGCGCAACGGATGGCGTCGGACGCGCGGCGTTTTCGCGTACGCGGTCCGGGTCCGGTCGCGGTGCATGTTCTCGCGCCCGGCTACTTGCCCGCCACGCGTCTCGTCGATCCGAGCGAAGCCGAGATCGCACGTCTCGACATCGAGCTCCAGCGGGGCAGCCGACTCGCCGTGCAGGTCGTGCGTCGATCGACGCGCCAACCCTACCGACTTGACGTGGTGCTCGCGCAAACCGCAACGCCAGGGGAGGGGGTTCCGGGGGAGGGGAGCACTACGGAGGGGAATTCTCCGGCAGAGAACACGACAGCCGGGAACACGGCCGAGCCGAGGCCGGCCTTGCGGCGTGGACCATGGCAGTTCCGGCTCTATGTCGGGCCGGACGGAGTCGTGCGCGAGACGATGCTGCCGCCTGGCTACTATCGCGTGCGCGACCGCGTGACCGGTGTCTTGTCCAAGGTCTTTCGCGCGGGGCGGCAGCCCGTACAGGTCAGGATGGATCTGTCGCGTGCGTGGCCGCCGGCACCGCTCGTGGTCCGGGGCCGTGTCGCGAGCGTGCGTGGCCTCGACCTGGCCGCTGCCCACGTCATCGTGACCTCTCCAAACGGCGTACGCGAAGACCGATCCAGAGAGCGGCAGCTCGTGCGCGTCGGTTCCGACGGCTCGTTTTCGTTCGATTGGGAGGACCGGCCGATTCGGATTGCCGTCCGCCATCCCTACGCGGCGCCGGGCCACGCCGTGACGCTGACCACTCCGCGCGACGACCTCGTCCTCGAGTTGGTACCGCATCGCGCGCGGATCCGGCTGGATCCCGCGCCATCGCCCCCGGTCGAGTACGAAACGGCCCCGCGGGTCCGCCTGCCGGGTGCCGGACGCACGTTTGACGCCGTTTTGGAAGGTGGCGTGCTGCGCTTCGCGGGCTTCGAGCCCGGCCGCGCGACGGTCTTGATCGATGTCGCGGGTTTCGCGCCCGCGCAGCTGCGCGACATCGACCTTCGCCCGGGCGAAACGGACTTGGGCACCCTCGCGTTGCGCCGCGGTTCGCGCCTTCGGGTGCGCGTGATCGGCCGTGCGGGCGAGCCGCTGCCGTCCTTGATCGTGTCGGCACAGGGACCGGGCTACCAGCGCTCGTTGCATACGGGCGGGCGCGCGGCGGCGACGTTGGAGGGCCTGGGTCGTGGGCGATTCCGCGTGACCGCCTGGGAGAGTCCGGGCGGCTTCCGGGTGTTTAGGACGACTATCGAGTCCGACGGCGAGTCCCGTCACGACGTTGAAATCGACCTCCGCTGAGAGCGCGCGAAGTGCGCTCTCTAGGGTCGTTCGATCGCCATGAGATATTCGGATTCGCCGTCCTCGTCGGTGACGGTACGGACGTAGGCGAATCCGCACTTCTCGAAGCAGCGGATGGCCCGTTTGTTGTCCGGGGACGGTCCGATGAGGCAACGTCGGGCGTTGAAACGGTCGAACACGATTGCTTCAAGCGCGGCCTTCAGGACGCGTGTTCCAAGACCGCGTCCGATGTCGGCGTCATTTCCGAGGAAGATGTCGAGGCCGCAATCGCCGGGTCGTCCCGCCACCAGGCGACAGTAATCCGGATAGTCGCGGATCAGGTAGCACTGAACAAAGCCGATCGGTTTCTCATCGAGCGTGGCGACGAGATGGGTTGTCGCCGAGTGTGCGTGGCCGTACTTGCCGCGCAGCGCCTCGATGGTGGATGGCTCTTTCGCGTACCAGCGCAAGGCCTCGCCGCTGTTGAGCCACTCGTGGAGGACAGACACCTCGGCCTCGCCGATGCTCCTGAACGCGATCATGACAACGCGGCGATGCTCAGGCGGTGCGTGACAAGAGGAAGTCGATCACCTGGGAGGACGAGTAGTGCGTCTTGCCGCAGCCCGAGACGCGTTGGATGTCTCCCAAGTCGTCGCCGCAGGTAAGAAGCGCCATCTCCGGCTCACGGTCTCCGCGGATCTGCGCCATGCCGATGTTGGCGGTCAGTCCGTTGCATAGGCATTTTCGGCCGATCGTGTCTTCCAGACGCCCTCCCTTGCGAACGTATTGGTCGGGGTGCTCCGCCCGACAGCGCCAGCCGAGTTCACCGTCGGGTCGCTCGTAAGCCTCGCGGAGGTAGCCCAGGTCGCACTGCCGGCCCCGTCTCGCGTACGCTTCGGGATCCGAGAGCGTGCCTTCGACCGAGAGAATCTTGAACGGAAACCCGGTGGGCGAGGCCACGGGGTCGGTAAAGACATGCGGCGGCTCGTGCTGACACTGCCGGATGACCTCGCGCTTGAGATCCTGCCGCAGTCCGGACTCCTCGCAGAACGCGAAGAGCGTTCCGACTTGGACGCCCGCAGCCCCCGCGGCACGCGCTTCGAGGAGTTTTTCGGGATTGCCGAAAGAACCCGCCAACCAAAACGGAACGCCGAGGGCTCGGATGGCCGCCAGGTCGATCTGATCGCGGGGGCCATAGATCGGCTCTCCAACGGAGTCGAGTTTTTGGCGCCCGCGCGGCGGCGCGTTGTGGCCTCCCGCCGTGGGCTCTTCGATGATCAGGCCGTCTACGCCTCCCCGACACTTGCGGACGAGGAGCGCGGCCAAGGTGACGGAGGACGCGATGGGAAAAAACAGCGGGCGCGGCAGCCTCGGCCGAGGGCTGTCGAGGACCGCCCGGGGATCGAACGAGAGCCTGTGGGTGCGCCCGTTTTTTTGACCCTGAACATGGAGCTTCATGTCCGCCGGACCGCTCCTGCGGAGGCGGTCGATAATCTCCGGAATCTCAAGGGGGATCCCGGCGCCCACGATGACGATGTCGACGCCGGCGAGCATTGCTCCGTACAGCGAGGCCAGCAGTGGCGCCTGAATCTTGTGCAGGTAGTTGATGCCCACCTGGCCGTGATGGCCTTCCTTGGCGAGAAACACCTCGGCGAAGTTGGCGGCGACCAGCAGTGCTTGCGCGCGACGGCTCGGGTTGTGGCCGACCATGGGCTTGGCCGCGAAGGGCTGGCCAGGCGGCTTGCCGCCGGCGATGAAGTAGCGATCGACGATTCGCTCGGTCAGACGCGAGTCGGGGAACGCGGCAAGGGCACGGCGCATGTGTCCGCCGGGATCTCCCAACTGCAGCCGCCGGGCCAGGACCACGTCGAGCGCGACGCCGGAGACGACACCGATCTGTCCTCGCGACGAAACCGCGCGGGCGAGCCTCCAGCCGGAGACGCCGACACCCATTCCTCCCTGGATGATCGGCGGGTATCTCGGGTGCGTCATGCCTGTTCCGCAGCATACCGCAGGACGACGTCCGCGGCTCGTTCAGACGGCGGGCGGCCTCGGAGTAGCCGGTCGCGGATGGTTTGGAAGGCGTCTTGTTGCGCGTCTCTTGCCGCGGGGTCGTCCAGCAAATGTTGCAACGCCTGTGCGACGCGCGAAGCGTCCCTGCGCCACAACAGGAACTCCGGGACGATCGGCTTGTCCGCAACCAGATTCGGCTGGGCGATCGGGCAGACGATGTGCGGTTTGGCAAAAAAGTACGACGCCGGCGAGATGCGGTAGACGACCACGCACGGACAGCCGTAATAGGCCGCCTCCATCGACGCCGACCCCGACGTGATCAGTGCGGCCGCGCACGTGCGCAGTATCTCGCCGGAACCGTAGGGCACGATCTCCGCGTCCAGACCGCTCTGTTCGACCTGCGCCTCCACGAATGCACGCGCGTCCGGGTGAGCCACGGAAACAGCGACCCGAGGTTTGGGCGTGAGTGCGCGCGCCGCATCGAGCATGACCGGGAGACACGCGTTGATTTCCGCCCGGCGGCTTCCCGGAAGAATGCCGAGCCTGCGCCCCGTGATCCGCTGCTCGAGTTGTGGGTCGAGGGTGCGCGCCGAGAGGCGCTCGAACAGCGGGTGCCCAATGAACGTCGCTTCGATACCCGCCTCGTCGTAGAAACGTTTTTCGAACTCGTGGATCAACAGGACGTGGCTGTACGCGCGGCGAATGGGCTCCAGCGTGTGGTAGCGGCGTGCCCAAAACTGCGATCCGACCATGTGCACGACCGGGATCCCCAGTTCGCGGGCACGTGTGCCGACATAGAGGTGAAACGCCTGGTAGTCCACGGTCACGACGACGTCCGGACGTTCCCGGTTCCAGTCGGCAATGCACGCGCCGAGCGTCCGGCGGTGCGAGCCGATGCGTTTGAGGTTGCCCCAAAGCCACATCGTCGCCGTCTTGGACGGGTCGTCGATTTGCCGCAGGCCCTCGTCGCACATCGCCTTGCCGCCGAGTCCCGCGAACCGGTACTCGCCGCCGCGGGCTTTCAGGGTGCGCATCAGGGTGGCTGCGATGTGCACCCCCGACGGCTCGCCCGCCGCCAGGAAGACACGCGTCACCATGGCGCGGAAGCCTACCAGTGGGTGGCGGGCAGGGGCAAGAAGGGGGGTGGGGGCGCGGGGGGTTGAGGACGACCGCAGAACCGCAGAAGCGCAGAACCGGAGGAAGAACGGGGATTGACTTCCTGGGGGCGTCAGAGGGCGGAGGTGATCCAGGTTGCTCCGGCTACCAGCCATAGGAGGATGGCGGTCAGGAACGCGAGGGGAATGGCGTAGATCGTGGGGATCAGGAAGAGGCCCTTCCTGGCGTCGATCATGTGCAGAGCGAGTAGCGCGGCGGGGATCGCGACGAGCAGGGCGAGCACGATCACGGCGGGGACCGGAGGGAGCGAACGGCACACGACCATGCCCGCCAGGGCCCAGTAGCCGAGCGCCAACGCGGTCGCGAGGCGGAACGCGCCGCGAAAGTAGATCCACCCCGCCGCGAGGAGCACGCCGCCCGCGGCGAGCCAAAGGCATCCGGTCATTTCGTCGGCCCGCTACCCGTAGAGGGGCGGACGTTGCTCCGGGTCGCGCGGCTTGAGCTTCATCCGCGCGCGTACTTTTTCCGCGTACGACTCGACCGTGTCGTCTTCGCCCATGGGAACCTTCATGACGCGGCCCATCTCCCGCACGAGCGAGTCGTCGCTTTCGAGCGGATACCCGTGGCGCTCGACGAGGAAGCGCACCTGCTCGACAAAAATCTTGCCGGAGAAAAAGCGGGTCACCTTGTTGAGCACCCACGCGACGATGAGGATCACGACGACGGTCGCGCCGATCACCGCGGGCCAATTCGTCAAGCCGTAGTCATTGCTCGCGGCCTCCGCGTCCCGCAGCCCTTCGATTTCCAGGTACAGCAGGATGCCGAACCCGAGGAACATGAACAAAAAGCCCGTGAGCACGTCGAGCTTTTGGTTGATGTACTTGCGGAAGAACCGGCTCTTGTTGACCTTGAAGTTCAACAACTCGTGCAGCACATACTTCGGGGTCTTGATCGACACGCTCTTGGCGAGGAAAAAGACCCCCAGCATGAGGCAGCAGAGTGCGATGACGCGAAGCGGGCTAGCCTGCATTTGTTCACAACCCCGCGGACAGGGAAGATCGCGCGCGACCATAGAACCGCAACGGCCCCAAGTCAAACGGGTCCCCAAGTCAGCGGGGGCGAGGTACGATCCCGTCGTGTCCCTGCGCCGGATTCTGACGGCTCACGCCCGCATCGTCGCCCGCGTGCGCGCTCGTCGCTGGGCGGGCTGGACCGCCCTGTGGGGTGCTTTGGCGGTTGCGGTGGGGCTATTCGCGGAAAGAGCCGGGTTTGATGTCCCGTTTCTGCAACTTCCGGGACTGCCTTCGGCTGGCCCGGCCGACCGGTTTCTCTGGTTTTTGGCGGTGTCTTTCGCCGGGCTGTTGCAGGGAATCGCCCTGCTGATCGGGGTTTTCGCTGTCGCTGCCGTGATTTCGGTCGCGGGTCGCCAGTTCCGGCCCTCGCCGAGTTGGACAGCGGGTGCGCTCGATCGCGTGCTCACGACCGACCGGTTCAGCGCCGCTCGCGAGGCGGCCGGCCCGTTTGCCGCCCTCGTCGTCCGATCCGCCGTGGCACCGCCGCCGCCCCCCCAAACCCTGGCCTCCAAAAAGCGCCCGGGCCCTCCGCGCTGGCTGATTCTTCTTGCCGTGCTGCTCGTTTTTGCCGTGGCGCTGCTACCTGGTGCCGCGCCGGGCGAAGAGGGGTGGGCGCCGGTCGCGGGAGCGCCGGAACCGGGTCGTGATGAGGTCGCGCTACGGCTGGAACTGACCGGTCCCGAAAAACCGACTCGGGGAAGCGAGCCCGTGTGGCTGGAAGTGACGGCGACGGCCGAACGTGCGCCGGCCGACGACGTGTCGCTCTTGTTGGAGGCAGGCGTGGACGGCGATGCTTTTTCGCCGGTGGGCGTCACGTTGTTTTTGCCGGCCGGCGCGCCCGGGGCGGAGTCGGGCCGCTTCGACCTACGGCCGTGGCTGGAAGGGCTGGCGCCGGGCAAGCATCGTGTTGTCGTGCGCGGTGGGGCGTTGCGCAGCAACGAGTACGTATTTGAGATCGAGCCGCCGCCGGGCGGCAAAAAACCCAAGCCGAAACCGCAGCCCAAGTCGCCGAGGAGCGACCCGCCGCCGCCGCCGCAGCCCAAGCCCAAGCGCAAGAAACAACCGCGCGAGATCGTGCCCAAGTACGTGAAGCCGCTGGTGCGTGACGGCGACAAGGTGCAAAAAAACGCGAAGGTTCCGATCGAGGTGCCCGAGGGCGGGCCGCCTCGGCCGCGACCGCTCGATCAGGCCTGGCCTGAATTGCAACGGCGCCGGGAGGCCGCGCTGCGGCGGCGCGGACTGTCACCCGACACACGCCGACTGGTGCACGCGTACTTCGAAAACCTGAGGCCCAAAGACAAGTGATCCTGTCGCCGCGGGAACTCGCGCAGCTTCGGCATCTGGAGCTCTTGGCGCAAAAGATCGTCAAGGGACAGTTGCACGGCACCCGGGTCGTCGCGCGCGGCGGACCCGGCAGCGGTTTTCGCGAGCACCGCGCCTATCACGAGAGCGATCCGCTGCGCGCTGTTGACTGGGCCGCGTTCGCCCGTACCGACACGCTGGTGGTGAAGGAGTTCGACGCCGAGGAGAGCCTCGATCTCGTGGTCGTGCAGGACCGGTCGGCGAGCATGCGCGGCGCGGCCGCGACGTGCGCGGCCAAGCTGACGGCGGCCCTGGGCGCCCTCGCGCTCGGCCACATGGAGCGGGTCCGGGTTCTGCCCACGGGTGGCAGCCGGCCGGCCGAGGCGTTTTCCGGACGCGCTCGCATGCCGGACCTGCTCGCATCCGTCGAGGACTCGGCGGCGGGCGGGACCGACTTGCTCGGTGCGCTGTCGGCGCGGCTGCCGCGCACGGGCGGTGGCGGGCTCGCGTTTGTCATCAGCGACTTTTTCGACCCGTCCGGGGCCACGCGCGCGCTTTCGTTTCTGCTCGCGCACCGCTATCGCGTCCGCGCCATCCTGATCGAGGATCCGACGGCGCTGGCTCCGCCGCCGCGCGGCCCGGCCCGGCTGGTGGACGCCGAAACCGGGGCGACGCTGCGGCTGGACATCACGCGCCCCTCGATCGGGCTCTACGAAAAAGCACTCCGTGCGCGGGCGGACGGACTCGCGGCGTTTTGCCGGCGCACCGGGACCGGTTTCTTGCGCGTGCGTGCGCAGAAACCGTTTTTTGAAATCGCCCGCGAATGCCTCGCCCGCGGCTGGCTGGGAACCCGCGGATGATCGAGTTCGCGTTTCCTGCGGGCGCGTGGTTGGGCGCGATCGGCGCGGCGGTCCTCGCGGCGTACCTGGTCCGGCGACGTGCGCGGCGGTTTGCCGTGCCGTTCCTGCCCCTTTGGCGGGCGGTCGCGGCGGAGGCGCGCGGAGGCTGGGGGCGGCAGATCCAGCGCGCGCTCGACCTGCTGATGGTGCTGCTTGCCGTGGCGGCGGTCGCATTCGCGGCGTCGGGACCGCAGCGCCCGGGCCGCCCCGAGACCGTCCGCGATCTCGTCCTCGTGCTCGACGGCGGCGTCTCGCTTCGAGCGGGAACCCGGCTGGAAAAACTGCGCCGCATCGCCGCCGCGGAGATTCGCCGTCGCGCGCCCGGGACGACCTTCGCCCTGATCGCGGTCGCGGACGACGGGCCGCTGATCCACCTGACCCGCTCGGCGTCGGACGCGCTGGCCGCCATGCGTACGCACGAGCCGGGCTGGACCCAACCGGCGCGCAAGCCCGCGCTCGAACTGGCCCGGGAAGCCGCGCGCCGACTGCGCCACCCCGATCTCGTTTTTGTTTCGCACCGCCCGGCTTCCCCCAGCCCGATTCCCGACGGCGCCCCCGCCCCCCCCTTTCGCTTTCGTCCGGTCGCGGAGCCCGCCCCCAACGCCGGGTTCGCCGACGTCGAACTGCTCACCGATCCGGAGAGCGGTGGACTCCTCGCGCGCCTGACGCTGCGCGGCGAGGGAACCGTGTCCGTCGATGACTTGTGGAGCGGACCGGTGAACGGACGTCGGGTCATTACGGTCCCGTTGCAAGGGCATGGCGAGACGACGCTGACGACGCGTACGGACGGCGATGTTTTTAGCGCCGACGACGTGCTCTACCTGATGCTGCCGGAGGCGCGGCCGCCGCGCGTGCTCGTGGTCGCGAAAGGGGTTCCGTCGCCGTTTCTCATCGCGGCGATGCAGGCGCTGGCACGCACGGGCGTCGTGCAGGCGGAACTCGGCCGGACAGTGCCGGCGCGGGCGACCGACGCCAGCCAGGTCTACGACGTCTTGGTGTTCGACCGTTGCGCGCCCGCCGCCCCCGTGCCGGGATTGCGGGCGATCTACCTTGATCCGCCGTCTGGCGACGGCGTGCCGTTTCGCGTGGGGCCACAGCGCCCCGCGCCCGCGCTGTTCACGCGTGCCGCCCGTCATCCACTGCTGCGCGGATTCGATCCGACGCGGTATCCGCCGCTGCGCGCCCGCGGCATCTTCGGCGGGACAGCGGTGTTGGCCAGCGCCGCAGGGCCGGCCGTGGCGGTCGGCCCGAGTTGGATCGCGATCGGCTTTGACCCGGACGCCTGCGTGCTGGCGGCGTCGCCCGCCTATCCGCTCTTCTTGCGCAACGCGATCCGGCACTTGGCATCCGCGTCCCGCGGGTCAGGCGGGGGTATGGATGTCGACCGGGAGTTCTTGCGAATCGGCGCCCCCGCACCGTCGCCCGGCCCAGTGCAGATCAACCCAGTGCAGGTCGACCCAGTGCAGGTTGGAGCACAGACGCGGCGTGTCGGGTCACGCCTGCTCGGCCCGCCGGGTTTTTGGAAACGCGGCGGCGAGACGTGGGCGGTCAATCTCCTCGACCCGAATCTCTCGCTCGTGCCGCCCGTGGCGAAGGCGGATCCGCTGCCGGAAGTCGGTAGGCCCGCGGTGGCGCCGCGGCCCTACGGCCGCGAGGCCGCCGCAGCCGCATTGGGGCTGCTTGTTCTTGCCTGGTGGGTGTTTTGGCGCAATCGTGCACAATGACGGCATGAAGCGCCTGCTCCTGATTCTGCTCCTCGCCGTTTGCGGTACGTGCTCGACCAACAAGACGACCGGCCGCCGGCAACTGCTCGTCTTTTCCCCCGGGCACATGAACAAACTCGGCGTCGAGGCCTACGCCCAGATGACGGGGCCGGGAAGCAAGGCGAAGGTCATGACCGATCGTCGGTTCACCGATCCACTTCAGCGTGTCGGCAAAGCCTTGGCCGCTGCCGCCAACCGGCCCGACTACAAATGGGAGTTCCGGGTCATTGACGACAAGACGGTCAACGCCTGGGCGCTGCCGGGCGGCAAGATCGCGTTTTACACCGGCATCTATCCCGTCCTGCAAGACGAAGGTGGCATGGCCATCGTCATGGGCCACGAGATCATGCACGCCATCTTGCAACACGGCAACGAGCGCATGAGCCAGGGTACGGTCGCGCAACTCGGTCTCGAGGTCGCCAACGTTTCCCTCAAAAACAACCAATACCGCGGCCCGATCCTGAGTGCGCTCGGTGCGGGCGCACAGTACGGGCTGATCCTGCCCTACAGCCGCAAGCACGAGTCCGAGGCGGACCGCTATGGCCTGATGCTGGCCGCACGCGCCGGCTACGATCCGGAAGCGGCTATCGGCGTCTGGCAGCGCATGGCCGCGCTGTCGGAGGGCAAGCGACCCCCGGTCCTGTTATCGACGCATCCGGATCCGCTCCAGCGAATCGAGAACATGAAACGCTGGATGCCCGAGGCCAAGCGTTTGTACGAGCGGGCACGCGTAAAGCATCGCGCCATCCCGCTTCCGACGCGCTAGGTTCTGCTTGAAGAATCGCCTGGCTTCGGCCGGTTGCGGCTGCGCCAGGTCGCTCGCCTGCGGCTCGCGCCGCGGTTTCGCTTGGCGAAGTAAGTCTCGCCCGACATCTAACGATGTCGGAGCCGGCGCTGCGTCGCGCTTGCTCGATGAAGGGTGCCTCTCCGTTGGCACGACTTCGTAAGCGCTCCCGCCTTCGGGGGCGCCATAGTACCCTTCGGCGCGGCGGTGCCTTGCCTGACTTGTCCTCGATCGCCCTCGGGCCTCACGCCGACTTCTCAACCAGAGCCTACGCGGCGATTCGCGGCCGGACCGTGAAAAGCATCACCGTCCTTCGTTTCTAGAGGGGAATCACGAACCTGGAGGTCACGCGATGAACACAACGGCTCGGCTCGCCGTCTTGGCTCTTTTCGCTACCGGAACCGGCGCCCTGCTATTGCCGCCGGCGGAAGCGCGCAAGGGCGCGACGCGTTCCGCTGTCGTCGAACTCGGTCGGCGGCTGTTTTTTGATCCCTCGGCCAGCCGCGCCGGCAAGTTCTCGTGCGCGTCGTGCCACGATCCCGAGCACGGTTTTTCCGATGCGCGCGTGGTCAGCAAGGACGAGAATGGCAAGTCGCGGCGCCACAGCCAGCCGCTTACGGATCTGATCGATGGCCGCGGCATGCACTGGGACGGGGAGTTCGACACCGTCCGTGAGCTGTTGACCGCGCGTCTCTCCAACCCCGGATTCGCCCTCGCGAGCCTCCGCGGCATACGCCAGCGCCACTACGACCGCGCCAAGGAGCGCGGTGACAAGCCGGACGAAGCCAAGTTCCGCCGTACCATGTCGAGTCTCGCCCCACCGTACTACGGACCGGCCGAGCCGCGCCGCCCGACGTTCACGCCGTTGGAATCGCGTCTTTCCGCCGCAGGACGTTACGACCGCGGCTTCGAACGCGCGTTCGGCTCTCCGCGGGTCACGACCGAGCGCACGGTCGATGCCCTTGAGGCTTACGTTCTTTCGCTGCGCACCGAGAAGAGTCCGTACGACCGGTACGCCGGCGGCGAGCCCGCAGCGCTCACGCCCCGTCAGCGCCGCGGTCTGCGCCTGTTCTCCGGCAAGGCCAACTGCGCGACCTGTCATTCGCTGGACGCCACCGGCGGGCGCGCGCACTTCAACGACGGCCGGTTCCACAACACGGGCGTGTCGTTTCGGGACCTGTCGCTCGCCATCGGTCGCAAGATCGAGGGGGACGGCGGCCACGGCGAGATGTCGTTCGTCCACAAGGACCTGGGCAAGTTCAAGACCCCCAGCCTTCGCGACGTCGCCCGCCGCGCGCCGTACATGCACGACGGTTCGCTCAAGACTCTTGAAGATGTCGTGCGCTACTACGACAAGGGCGGCACGCCGAACAAGTATCTCGATCGCGACATCGCGCCGCTCAAGCTGACGGACGGCGATGTTGCCGACCTGGTCGCGTTCCTCGAGTCCCTGACCGGCGATACGCGCGCGGGACTCGGCGACCTTCCGTCGTACCGGCGCGAGGCAACCGTCAAGATCGTCGATCTGACCGGCAAGCCCCTGAGCGGCTTCACGGTGGAGGTACGGCCGTTCGGTGACCGTCTCAAGGGCGCAGCGCGGCGGCCGGGCGCGATCCGCGCCGAGACCGATCGCGTCGGGAGGATCAAGTTCAAGTATCCGCGATCGACGCACGCCACGCTCCACGCGCCGGGTTACGAGATCGGCGAGGGCAAGCCGATGCCCGATTCGCTTACGGAAGCGGAGTACGTCGCGGTCCCGACCGACGAGATCGTCGTGCGCCTGAAATTCAAGCAGGGCAAGCGAAACCTGCCCAAGACGGTGACGGCGTACCGCGTGGGAGACAAGAAGGTCGTTGCCTTCTTCAAGCGCGTTCGCAAGCTCAACGCCCGCGAGGCCTACTACGTCGCCGGCCGTGGCCGCGCCGGCCTTGGCGACCGGGAGCACATCGCCCGGGTGCGCTTCGACTGCCAACAGCGGGGGGGCAGCGTGTTCTACGAACTCGACCTTTCCGGTGGCGAGTCGGACCCGATTACCTTTCCGCAATAGCCCTGGGCTCTGACTTGTCCTCGCTCGCCCTCGGGCCTACGCCGACTCTTCAAACAGCGCCCAACCTGTTGCGGCTCCGATCGCCGAACCGTCCGGCCCGTGCTTCCCCATGAGCGCGGGCCGTTTTTCTTCGTGATCGCGCGCCGCGGGGCGAAGATTCGCGCCATGACCCAGCGCGTCCTCGTTGTCGGTGCCGGCCGTGTCGGCCGCACAATCATGCACATGCTCTCCTATGAGGAGGGCTACGTGGTCTGCATCTGTGATGCGCGGCCTGACGTGGCCGCGCGCGCGGCGGCGGAAATCAAGGGCGCGAAGTTTCACGACGGCGATGTGTCCGACGTTGTGGAGCTGGCCGCCGCGATGGAGGGGATGGATGCGGTCGTGTCGGCCGCGCCGTTCGCCGCCAATCGTGCCGTGGCGCAGACGGCCGCGCGGTCGGGGCTGCACTATCTCGATCTCACCGAAGATATACAGGTCACAAAGTTCGTCAAGGAGCTGGCGCAGGGAGCGGACAAGGCGTTTGTGCCCCAGTGCGGCGTCGCCCCCGGCTTCGTGGCGCTCGCCGGCATGCACATCATCGAGCAGTTCGACGAGGTGCATAGCCTGACGCTGCGAGTCGGCGCGCTGCCCGACCAGCCGAACAACCGCCTGAAGTACAACCTGACCTGGTCGACGGAAGGGCTCGTGAACGAGTACCTGCACCCGTGCGAGGCGTTGCGCGACGGGGAGCTCACGATGGTTGCGCCGCTCGAAGGCAAGGAAGAGCTGCTGATCGAGGGCGTGGCCTACGAGGCGTTCACGACCTCGGGTGGCGTGGGCACGCTCTGCCACACGTTCGAGGGAAAGATCCGCCGCCTCGACTACAAGACCATTCGCTATCCCGGTCACCTCGAGCTGATCCGGTTCCTGGTCCATGACCTCGGCTTCAAGCACCATCCGGACGAACTCGTACGCATCTTCCACCGGTCGATTCCGGCGACGGAGGACGACTTTGTTCTCGTGTCGGTCCGCGCCGCGGGCATGTCCGACGGACGCCTGGTGGAGAAGACGTACTGGCGCAAGGTGGAAGGCCGACATATCGGCGAACGCTTCTTCACGGGCATCGAGGTCTCGACCGCCGCGGGCGTCTGCGGCGTGCTCCATGTGGTCTTGAACGCCCCGGAGCCGCCGCACGGCCTCGTCCGAATGGAAGACGTGTCGTACGGCGCCTTCATGGCGAGCCCGTTCGGCCGCTACTACGGCCGCCGCGACGCGTAGGGGAGAGGCGCGAAGCGACCAGTCGTCCGCCGGCACAGTACGGGTTCGGCGGCCCCGTGGGTTCGCTAGAGATGGAGCGCTCGCCCCGCTAGCGATCGATAGCCGCAGGCGGCTATCGCCGTCCGTGTGCTTTGGCTGCGAAGATCGTTCGTTCCTTGGGCCTGTCGTCGTCCCCGGTTAACGTACCGTGGAAACCCATATCTTTGGTTTCTCATAGCGGGCGCGGGAGAGCGCCCTTTTTTGGTTGCGAGTCGCGCCTCCCGGACCCGGAAGCGAGGTGCGCATGCAGGACCGAATCGTCGGTGAAGGAATCACGTTTGATGACGTGTTGCTCCTGCCGGGCTATAGCGAGATACTCGGCGCCGATGCCGATGTCGCCAGCCAATTGAGTCGTCGGGTCGCCCTCAATGTCCCGATCGTGTCCGCGGCCATGGACACCGTGACCGAGTCGGGGCTTGCCATCGCGCTGGCGCAGCAGGGCGGACTTGGGGTCATCCACAAGAACCTGACGATCGAGCAACAGGTCAAGGAGGTCTACCTCGTCAAGCGCTCGGTCAACGGCATCATCCAGGATCCGGTGACCCTGCCGCCGTCGGCCACGATCGGGACCGCGCGCCAGGCGATGGACGAGAATCGGATTTCCGGGATTCCCGTTGTCGAAGGCCGCCGCGTAGTCGGCATCTTGACGAGCCGCGACCTGCGTTTTCAACGCGACGATCAGGCTCGGCTCGTGGACGTGATGACCAAGGAGCATCTCGTCACCGGTCCGGCGACGACGACGCTGGAAGCGGCCAAGGCGATCCTGCACCGGCACAAGGTCGAGAAACTCCTGCTCGTCGATGACGACATGAATCTGCAGGGACTCATCACGATCAAGGACATCAACAAGCTCAAGGAGTTTCCGCAGGCCAACCTCGACGCGAAGGGCCGGTTGCGCGCGGGCGCCGCGATCGGAGCGGTCGGGGACGCCAAGGAGCGTGCGGCGGCGCTGGTCGAGCGCGGTGTCGATGTCCTGGTCGTGGACACGGCGCACGGCCACAGCAAGAACGTCGGCGACATGGTTCGCTATGTAAAGAGTCACTTCGACATCGACGTTGTGGCGGGCAACATCGCGACCGGTGAGGGCGCGCGGTTCCTGGCCGACGCGGGCGCCGACGCCGTCAAGGTCGGCATCGGTCCCGGCTCCATCTGCACGACCCGGATCGTGGCCGGCATCGGCGTGCCGCAGCTCTCGGCGATTTCCGCGTGCGCGGCGGCGCTCAAGGGTTCGGGCGTGCCGGTTATCGCCGACGGAGGCGTCCGCTTCTCGGGCGACATCGTCAAGGCGCTGGCTGCGGGCGCGCGCAGCGTGATGATCGGCTCGCTGTTCGCCGGTGTCGAGGAGAGCCCGGGCGAGACCGTGCTCTACCGCGGCCGGACGTTCAAGACTTACCGGGGCATGGGCAGCCTGGGGGCGATGGCTCGCGGAAGCAAGGACCGGTATGGCCAGCACGAGATTCGGGCGACGGAAAAGTTCGTGCCCGAAGGCGTCGAAGGACGGGTGCCGTACAAGGGCCGCCTGCCCGAGCTTGTCCATCAACTCGTCGGCGGTTTACGGCAGGGCATGGGCTACTGCGGGACCAGGACGATCGGGGAACTCCGCGCGGATGCGCGGTTCTTGCGGGTCAGCTCCGCCGGCGCTTCCGAGAGCCATCCGCACGACATCGAGGTCACCAAGGAAGCCCCCAACTATCGGACGGATCGGTGAAGCACGAGACCATCTACATCCTCGATTTCGGAGCGCAGTACGCGCAATTGATCGCGCGACGCGTCCGGGAACATCATTGCTACTGCGAGATCGTGCCGCACGACACTCCCGTGGAGCGCCTGCGCAACGGTCGCGGCGTCATTCTCACGGGAGGTCCCGCGAGTGTCTACGCTGCGGATGCGCCGACATGCGATCCGGCGGTGTTCGACATGGGGATTCCCGTGCTCGGTATCTGCTACGGCATGCAGCTTATGAGTCACCTGCTGGGTGGGCGCGTGGAAAAGGCGGAGCGTCGCGAGTATGGCCACGCGGTGTTGCAGATTGCCAATGACGGCGACCTCTTTGCCGGAGTGCCGGCCACAACGCCGGTGTGGATGAGCCACGGCGATCGCGTGCAGAGCCCGGGCGAAGGCTTCGAGGTCTTGGCGACGACGACCAACACGCCGTATGCCGCGGTCGTCCACAGAAAGCGCAAGGCCTACGGGATCCAGTTCCACCCGGAGGTGACGCACACGGCGCAGGGCCGCGCGATCCTCGGAAACTTTCTGCTGCGGGTTTGTGAGATGAGCGGCGACTGGCAGATGGGATCGTTCGTCGAGGAGACCGTGGCGCGCGTGCGCGAGCAGGTCGGCGACGCCGGCGTCGTCTTGGGATTGTCGGGGGGCGTCGACTCGATGGTCGTGGCCAAGCTCCTGGAGCGGGCGATCGGCGACCGCGTTCATCCGATCTTCGTCGACAACGGCCTGCTGCGTCTCAACGAACCGGAACAGGTGCGCAAGACTTTTGCGGAACACTTCTCGATCCCGCTCCATTTTGTTGACGCCAGCGCGCGATTTCTCGACCGCCTCGCGGGTGTCTCGGACCCCGAACAGAAACGCCGGATCATCGGCCACACGTTCATCGAAGTATTCCGCGATCGTGCGGAAGGATTCGACGACGTACGTTTCCTGGCCCAGGGCACCCTGTACCCGGACGTGATCGAGTCGGTCGCGGCGCACGGTGGACCGTCGTCCACGATCAAGACGCACCACAACGTCGGCGGTCTTCCGGACGAGTTGGGTTTCGAACTCGTGGAGCCGCTGCGCGAACTGTTCAAGGACGAAGTACGCACAATCGGCCGCGCCGTCGGGCTACCCGAACGCATCGTGACCCGGCAGCCGTTCCCGGGCCCGGGACTCGCCGTCCGCATCCTCGGCGACATCACGCCCGACCGCCTGGACATCCTTCGCCAGGCCGACCATGTGATCCAGGACGAAATCAGAAGCGCCGGCCTCTACACCGAACTCTGGCAGAGCTTCGGCGTGCTTCTCCCGATCCAGACCGTCGGCGTGATGGGCGATGGTCGCACCTACGAAGACGTGTGCGCGGTGCGTGCGGTCCACTCGGTCGATGCGATGACGGCGGAAGCCGCGAAGCTGCCGCACGACCTGCTCCAACGCATCTCGAACCGGGTGATCAACGAGGTACGCGGCATCAACCGCGTGGTCTACGACATCTCGAGCAAGCCGCCGGCTACGATTGAGTGGGAATAGGGGGCGGGCGAACGGCGGGCGTAGGCGCGGGAGCCGCCCGCCGTATCCCTTGCCGCCACGGCTGACTCTGTGGCGTTTTTTGGTGCGGGGAGGGTTATCCGGTTCGCGGAGGAACCGCGGACCGGAGATCGCCGTCCGTACGCTGTCTTAGGAATTGTTCCCTCACCGTCCGGGCCGCGGGCGGTGCGAATCGGTGACCGGCGTCTCCGTTTCCCAGTACACCTTGTTGCGGCGGCCGTTGCGGACGTGGGTTCGGTGGTCCCCCTTGGAGACGGCGAGATGCGCGGCGAGTCCCTTCTTCAGCAGCACGCGCAGCGTCTTCTTGTCGATACCGTCCTTGGATTGCGCGAGCACCTTTCCGTTTTGCCCGTACGAGTCCGGCTGCACGATCAGGAGGGCCGCGCTGTTTTTTGTGGATGCTCCCTGGATCTTCGCGTGCGCGAGCTCCTTCAGCGTGCCGCACGGTGCGTAGACGAATAGTCCGCGCAGGGCGTCCTCGTACGCCAGAGCTTGAAGCATTCCTTCCCATCGCTTGCGTACGGCCGCGCTCGGCGCGCGGATGACCACGAGAGCAACCGAATCGCAGGCCGCGACGTTCAGGCCGAGCCGTACGTTCTTCAGGCGCGGGAGGGCGCGCACGGACGCCTTGGGGCGATAGCGCTTTGCGATGCGGGCCATTGACGTGACCATGCGCTGCACGCCGGTGTCGTCCCAGCCAAAGGTCATGCCCGGTGAGCGGCTCGGGCGGGCCAGCCGCGTCTTGCCGTCCGGGGCGAGGATGGTGAACACCGTGTTTTCGAGTTGCCCGGACCGGCCGCGAAACACGTCGGTGAGGAACTTCACCTCGTCTTTGTCCTCGTAGGTGGCGAGGCGGACGCAGACGAACGGGCGCGCCGCTTCGATGACTCGTCGATTGGACCAAAAACTCTGGTCCGTACGCTGCTTGCCGGGTCACCACATGCCCGAGACATTGCGGCAGTGCGGTGCAGCCGAGGTCAACAGGATGGGGCGCCCCGTCCGTCGCGCTTCGGCCAATCCGGTCTTCCAGATCCCGATCCAGGCGATCTTCGACGCGGCTTGTTTGCTTGTGGTTCGGTCGGAGGCCGTGGGACCGGCGGTGGCCGCGGCCGCGCCGAGGAGCAGGCAGATTGCGGTTCGCATCATGACCGATCAAACCCGGCGTGTCTTGCGACTCTCTGAAGCCCGGGCTTTCGGTTATTTTGATGATGGCGTGATCAGAACAAGAGGTGCGCAGACGAGCGGGCGCGGGGCGGCACTCCTCCTCGTCGGCGCCCTGCTGCTCGCGGCCGGGGGAACGCTATACGGCCTTGTGTCTTGGCTCAAGAGCCGCGCCGCTGCGAGCGCGTCGTCTCCGGCGGCCGAATCCGACGACGCGGAGCGTGAGACGGGACTTCTTGACCCGGACGTGGGAATGCCCTTCGATGCGATCCGTGTGAACGACGGCGTGTACCACCTCATTCTTGAATGCTCACACCGGTGGGGCCGTGACGTGGCCGCGGATCGGACCGAAATCGAGCGCCTTGACGATGCCGTTGCGGAATGCACGCGGTGCGTTACGGAAGGCACGCTCTACTCGTTGTATCCGAGCGCCGACGGAGAGAGCAAGCTGCTTGTGCTCAACCTCGGCCAAGTGCCCCCGTCCACGGTCCTCGCTCGACTTGCGAGCGTTCTCGAGAACGCGGAGCGTGAGAGCGGACTGACCTGGGAATTGAGTGTTTTGGGTAAACCGGCGACAAGACGGACCGAACTCGCAGGCCTCCCGGCGGTTTCGATCGACCGGATCGATCAGGAACCAGATACGCGGCGCGTCGTGCTCGTGCTGGAGCTTGGACTCGGGTGGGAGGCCGGACAGCGTCTTCCGGCGAGCCTCATTGCGCGGATCCGGTCGTACGCGGAGTACGGCGCGAGTGCATCGTTGGCCCGTCGATTTCCGCAGGCGCGGATCGGCGAACAGGGCGTGATGATTCGCATCGAGACGCATCAGAGACCGCGCGCCCGGCAGCAAGAACTGCTGCGGGCTCAACGCGCCTCGCTACGTACAAGGGGGATGGATCTCGCGGTGCTCGTCCAGGGCCGGTCCTTCAATCTCGATTAAAACCCAAAAAAAAGTTCGCGATTTGCACGTGGAGGCGGGGCTCATAGGTGTTTGCAAACACGGCAATTGCGCGCGTTACGCCTAACAAACCCCCTTCCGGTTTAGGGCCCTAACAAAACGTTACGCGAGGAACGGCCGCAGAAACCTGTACCGCCTTCGACTACCCTGTGGGTGGCTGGTTGACTATGCGGACCGACGCGAATGCGCAACACGAGCGCGAACGGATCCGGCGTGGACTGGAGGTACCCTCCGATGTCCGCGACTGGGAGGCTTCGTGCCTGAAACATGTGGCGGATCTTCTCGACACTCTCGAGAAGGCCCGCGATGAGTGGGGCTCCCTTTCGGCCCGACTCACCACGGTGCGGGCGGAACTCGACGAGACCCGTCAGGATCGGACGCGGCTGCGCGACGAGCGCGAGAAGTTGAAAAGGGCGCGCGATGCGCTGCAATCCGAGTGCGAGGCGTTGCAACGCGATCGCGATGCCTTGGCGGGCCTCCAGGGCGAGCACCAGGTTTTGCGCGCGGAACGGGACCGGTTCGCGGCCGAGATCAAGACGCTGAATCAGGCCGCGATCGACGCCGCCACGCGCGAGAAGGCTCTGGACACGAAACGAGACGAACTCGCCCGGAAGCGGAACGAGCTGGTCCAGAAGCGGGATGAGCTGCTTACGGAACAGAGCGAACTGACTCGCGCACGGGATGGTCTTGTTACCGAGCGCGACAACGTGGCGCTACAGCGCGACGGTTTGGCCACCGAGCGCGATGGTCTCGTCACCGAACGCGACGGCTTGGCCACCGAGCGGGATGGTCTTGTCACCGAACGCGACGACTTGGCTGCCGAGCGCAACGGTCTCGTCGCGGAACGCGACGACTTGGCGACGCAACGCGACGGATTGGCCGATCGTGTTCGCCGACAGGACGAGGAAAACCGGCATCTGGCGGACGAACGAGACGGGGCTCTGGCATCCGTGCAGCGTGCGAAAGGTGATCAGCGCGACGCGGCGGCGGAAGCCAGCGCCGACCTGGATGCCGCCAAGGAGCGCGTGGTCGAGCTGTCCCACGAGCTTGAACTCGTACGCCGGGAGCGCGACGCGCTCGCAGAGAACGTTCAGACCGCCGAAAACGTCGGACAGGACGTCGCGTCGGTATCAGCGGAACTCGAGCGCGCTCGCGAGGAGAGCCGATCCGCCCGTGATCGGGCGCGGGATTCCCTGGCCCGGATCGACGCGCTCGAAAAAGGTCTGGAGCGTCTGGAGGAAGAGAACAGGAGCCTGGTCGCACGCCGCGACTCCCTCAACCAGGAGCGGGACGCGCTGGTTCGCGAACGCGCCGAGTTGACGTACGAGCGGGATCAGGCCGCGGAAACCGGCCAGCGGGCAAGTGCATCCAGGGACGCCCGGTTCGAGCAGATCCGTAGGGAGCATGAGGGGCTGGAGAAGAAGGTCGGGGACCAGACGATCTTGATCTGCAACTTCCGCGCCCGGATCAACCGGCTCGAGGAGCAACGCGACGACGCCGAGAAGGGTGCTCGCCGCAAGGTGAGGCGAATACTCAAGAAGATTCACAGCGCACTCGACGACCTGGGAGCGCCGGAAGGACGGGACGTGAGCTTCGGCGAGCGCCTGCGCCAGTACCGCGAGAAGAACCTGCCCTGAAAACTGCCGTGGGCAGTTTTCTAGCCGGGGCGGCGACCCTGGTGGCTCCGCACGCTGCGGGCCGCCGGACGTTTGGTTGTGTTTGCCGGCGGCTGGTCGCTGCGCGGCTTCCTGACGCGTGTCGGTTGACACCGAACCCCCTGTCTCAACCGCTAACGAGAACCGCAATAGGACAGGACATCGCCGTCCGTTTGCTTTGGGGCGGTGCTTACTCGTCGCGGGCGGGGTCGTCGCGGTCTTCGCTCAGGAGAAAATAGGCCGATCGCCCGAACTCCGCCGACTCCCCCTTCAGCTTTCGGATCGCGGCGTTCAGGTAGGGCCTTACCCAACGGTTTTTCTCGTTGTCGTCGCGGATCTTTTGCAGGACCGGGAGCGTCGTCTTCAGGTTGCCGATCGCGGCGAGGGTGTAGACGATGGCGCCCCGGATTCCGTAGTCGCTGGACCGCTTGCCCGCGGTCTCGAGTTTTCTCAGCACGAGCTTGCTCGCCTCCGGACCCGTGTAGTGGTGGAGCGCGTAGGCGGCGTGCTTCTTGATGGCGTTTTGCTTGTCGGTACGGAGGGCGCGCAACAGCGCCTTGGCGGCGTCCTTGTCGGCTGCGGGTCCGCCGCACGCGCCCGCGGCGCGGTACATGTTCTTGCGGGCGTACGTGTCCCGCTCGCGCTTGGCCCGCTTGAGCAGGGCGGGAATGGACTCCTGAAGCCGCAGGTCCTCGAGCGCGACCGCCGCAAACGAGCGCACGAGAGCCTCCTTGTCGTTGAGGAGGGCCGCGATCGTCTCGCGGGCATCGACAATCTGGGCGCGCCCGAACGCGCGCAGGATGTCACATCGAATCGGCGTGCTCTTCGAGGTCGCCAGTAGTTCTCGCAGGGCCGTGTGCGCGGCGGTTTTTTCGGTCGCCAGCAGGTTGGAGAGTGCGGCGCGACGGCCCTCCTTGTCCGATGTCGTGACGCGGTGGACTTCGGCCTTCTCCTTGTCGGTGAGCGGCTGCGCGCGCACGTCGATCGGGTCCTTGTCGCCCTTGCCGGTGCCGCCCTCGCCGCCGGAAACATCGCCGTCCGTTCCTTTCGCTCCGGACTCCGGGCTCTTCTTGGCAGCCCGGATCTCGGCGAGCACCTTGCGCATGCGAACCGTGAGTTCCGCCTTGGAGAGGAAGTACTCCTTGCGGCGCAGGAGCGTGCCGTCCGGACGGAACCACGCGTGCTGCGGCGAGATCATCGTGCCGCTCATCACGGAGGCCATGAACTGCTCCGCGTGGTTCGCACGCAGCGACTTCCAGCAATCCAGGTGCTCCTGGCAGGTGACCTTGCCGAAGCGCGGGCAGACGCCGCTCGTCTTGTGCGTGCGGACCGAGATGACGATCATCACGAACTTTCGGGACAGCAGAACGAATCCCGTGTCGCGATAGATCTGCTGGGCGGTCTTCTTGTTTGCCGACTCCTTGTCCTTGCTGTTGATGCACAGCATTACGGGCTTGCCTTCGGCCTTGGCCTGCGCGAACGCCTTGTCCCAGTCGCCGACCCAGTCGATCTGCGGCTTTTCCTGGCCCTCGGCGAGAACCGAGGTCAGCAAACAGACAAGGACGGCGATGCTTTTTTGGCGCATGATTCCCCAAGATCCTAATCGGTCATGGTCGGGCGGGAGTCCCGGGTCAATTTTCGGGGTCCGATTCGGTCAGGATCTCTACTAAGACGCGGCGGACGACCTTAGGGTTCGCCTTTCCTCCGGTTTCTCTCATGACCAGGCCCATCAGCGCGCCCAGCGCCTGTTCTTTTCCCGCCCGAAAGTCGGCCGCGGCCTTGGGGTTTTGGTCGATCGCATCTTGAGCCGCGCTCCAGAGCAGGGCCGAGTCGTCGATCTGGCCCAGTCCGAGTTCGTCGACGATCTGCTCGGGCTCCTCGCCGGTCTCCATCATTCGGGGCAGCACTTCTCGGGCAGCCGCCTTGTGGGCGATCTTGCCCGCTTCGACCATCTTCACCAGTGCGGCAAACCGTTCCGGACCGACGCCGAGTTGGTCGAGGGGCGCCCCGCGTTCGTTGGCGTGGCGATTCAGCTCGTCCATCCAGTTCGCGGCCGGCTTCGCGCCGGCACCTGCTTTGACGGCCTGCTCGAAAAAGTCCGCGGTCGGGCGTTCTCGGCACACCTGGTCGGCGTCGTAGTCCGACAACCCGTACTCCTCGACGAAGCGTGCCCGGCGCGCGTGCGGCAGCTCCGGAACCCGTTCGGCCGCCTCTCGAAGCCACGCCGAGCCGATCGTGATGGGCGGGATGTCCGGTTCCGGGAAGTACCGGTAGTCGTGGGCGTCCTCCTTGCGACGCATGAGGAACGTGCGGTCGTGCGTGTCATCGTAGCCGCGGGTGCTGCGGTGGCCGTCGGCGACCGCGGGGCCGAGTGCGGCGTATTCCGCGAGCTGGCGTTCCACCTCCAGCGTTACGGCGCGGCCGACGTTGCGGACCGAGTTGACGTTCTTGACTTCGACAATGGGGGTCTTGATCGTCGTGCCGCCGGGTCCCTCGATGTGGAGGTTGATGTTCGGTTCACACCGCAGGTTGCCCTCCTGCATGTTGCCGTCGCTGATGTCGAGGTAGCGCACCAGTGCGCGCAGCGCCGTTAGGTACGCGCGGGCTTCCGCCGCCGACGTGATGTCGGGTTCGGAGACGACTTCGACCAGCGGCGTGCCGGCGCGGTTCAGATCGACGCGACTCACGTTGCCCGCGTCCTCGTGGAGGCTCTTGCCGGTATCCTCCTCGATGTGCAGCCGTTGAAGCCGAATCGGCCGGACGCCATCTTCCGTAATGATCTCGATCACCCCACCGCTGCCGAGCGGACGGTCGAGCTGCGAGATCTGGTAGCCCTTCGGCAGGTCCGGATAGAAGTAGTTCTTGCGGTCGAATTTCGTGAGCTCGGCGAGCTCGCACTGCATCGCCGTGGCCAGCGCGAGCGCCATGAGCATGGCGTCCCGGTTCGGCACGGGCAGCGCGCCGGGCATGCCGAGGCAGACCGGGCAGGTGAGGGTGTTCGGCGGCGATCCGAAGCGGACCGGGCAACGGCAAAACATCTTGCTGCGCGTGCGGAGCTGGAGGTGGACCTCGATGCCGACAAGGACGCGGTACTTCGGCGGAACGGGCGTCGATGCAGGGGGGGGCGGGGGCGTGGCGGTCATTTGGACGGCTCCGGCGGAAAGGCGAATTTCCGGGCGGCCTCGGCCTCGTACGCGGCCGCAACCCGGAACAGGATCTCCTCACCGAAGCGCGGCGCCATCAACTGCAGCCCGATCGGGAGCCCATCCGACGAGCGTCCGCACGGCAGCGAAATCGCGGGGGCCCCGCAGAGGTTGGCCGTGACAGTGAGGGCGTCGTTGAGGTACATCGCCAAGGGATCCTGCATCTTTTCGCCGAGCCTGAACGCGACGGTGGGGGTCGTGGGCGCGAGCAGGACATCGACCTTCTCCGTGACGCGTTCGAATTCCGCGCGCATGGCCGCGCGCACCTTCTGGGCATGGCCGTAGTACGCGTCGTAATAGCCCGACGAGAGCGCGAAGGTCCCGAGCAGGATGCGCCGCTTGACCTCCGGGCCGAAGCCCTCGCCGCGCGACGACACGTACATGTCGAGAACGCTGCGTCCTTCGCCGCGCAGCGTGTAGCGCACGCCGTCGTACCGCGCGAGGTTGGACGACGCCTCGCTCGGCGCCACGATGTAGTACACCGCGATCCCATGCCGCGTCAGCGGCAACGAGACCTCTTCGATCTCGGCGCCCAGGCGAGCGAGCGCGGCCTGCGCGGCGCCGACCGTGGCTCGCACCTCGGGTGCGAGGCCCTCGTCGAAGAACTCTGTCGGGATGCCGATGCGGACGCCGCGCAGCGATTCCGTGCCGCCCTTGAGGAGTTCGGGAACGCTGCGGACCGACGACGTGGCGTCGCGCGGGTCGTGGCCTGCAATCACGGTCAGGAGCAGCGCGGCGTCCGCGACGTTGCGCGCCAGCGGCCCGATCTGGTCCAGCGAGGACGCGAATGCGACGAGGCCATACCGGGACACGAGACCGTAGGTCGGCTTCATCCCGACGATGCCGCAAAACGCGGCCGGCTGCCGAATCGATCCGCCGGTGTCGCTTCCCAGTGCCAGCGGGACGAGGCCGGCGGCGACCGCCGCCGCCGAGCCACCGGACGAACCGCCCGTCGTGCGTTCGCGGTCGAACGGGTTGCACGTCGGTCCGAACGCGGAGTTTTCCGTCGATGAACCCATCGCGAACTCGTCCATGTTGGTCTTGCCCATCAGGACGGCGCCGGCCTCGCGGAGGCGTGACACCACATGGGCGTCCCAGCTCGCGTTGTAGGTCTCCAGCATCCGGGAGCCGCACGTCGTGGGCGCGCCGCGGGTCGACAGGTTGTCCTTGAGCGCGACCGGAACGCCTGCGAGCGGACCGGGATCGGCGCCGGCCTCGAACAGCCGGTCGATCTCGCGCGCCTCGCGGCGTACCTGTGCGGGCTCGACGTGCAGGAAGGCCTCGATGTGATCGTTCCAGGAGAGCACGCGCTCGAGATGCGCCTCGGCGACATCCAGCGCCGTGACTTCCCGCGTGCGGATCAGCTCGGCAAGGGACCGCGCGTCTCTCTGCCAGAGTTCCGTCACCGGTCGCCCCCTCTTCCCGCGTCATCCCCACCGCTTCGGGTGGCCCGGTCGTCTCGGGTTTTTCCGCCCGGTTTATCCACGACCTGCGGCACGAGGAAGAACTCGCCGTCCGTTTCTGCGGCGTTCTTCAGTGCGTCGTCGCGCGAGAGGCTCTCGCCAGCGCGGTCCTCGCGGTGCACGTCCTGGTCGAAGTACGTCAGGGACCCGGAGTCGTCGGGCAACTCGACTTCGCGGAGGCTGTCGATATGCGCCACGATCCGGTCCAGATCCCCGGCGAGCGCCTCCGCTTCCTCGGGACTGACGCGTAGCCGCGCAAGCGCAGCGATCCGGAGCACTTCGTCGCGGTCGATGGGCATGGAGAGTTTTTAGCAGGCCGGGCCCGCTCGCGACAGGCGAAGCTGGCCGCAGGCGGCCGCGACGTCGTCGCCCCGCTGGCGGCGGACGTGCACGACCACGCCGGCGCGTTCGAGCAGATCGACGAAACTCTGGATGCGCTCGCGCGAGGGTGCGCGCAGTTGCGGCGCGTAGGGAACCGGATTCATGGGGATGAGGTTCACGTTGAGGTGTCGGCCCGCCAGGCGGGCGAGGGCGAGGGCATCTTCGTCGCGGTCATTGATTCCGGCGAGAAGGACGTATTCAAACGTCACGTCGCGACGGGTCGCGCGAAACCACGCCGCGGCCATCCCCTGGAGCTCCTGCACCGTGCCCGTGTCCCCTCGCGGCACCAGCTCTTGGCGCAGACGATCCTCGGCGGCGTGCAGCGAGACCGCCAGGTTGACCTTGACGCCGGAACTCAGAAGTTCGCGGAATCCGGCGCGCGGGCCGGATGTCGAGACAGTGATCCGCCGCGGCGACAGATCGAGACCGCGCGGGTCCTGCAGGAGACGCAACGCCTTCACCAGCGGGTTCACGTTGTGCAGCGGTTCGCCCATACCCATGACGACGACGTTGCCGGGACGCTCGCCGCCGGATGCCGTGCGAACCAGATGGACTTGATCGACGATTTCGCCGGCGTCGAGGTTGCGGACCACGCCCTGCTCACCGGACGCACAAAAGATGCAGCCGACCCCGCAGCCCACCTGCGTCGAGATGCAGACCGTGCGACGATCGCCCTCGGGAATGTAGACGCACTCGGCGGTCTCGCCGTCGTGAAATCGCGCCAAAAGCTTGAACGTACCGTCTTTCGAATCGTGCCGCGTTCCTGCCGTGGCGGCGCGAAGCGGCAAGACATCGGCGAGGCGATCCCGGAGCGCCTTGGGCAGATTGGTGAGCGCATCGCTGTCTCGTGCGCTCTTCTCCTGAATCCACGAGAAGAGTTGGCGCGCACGGTAGGGCGGCTCGCCCAACTCGTCTACAAGCGCGGCGATCTCGTCAAAGTCGAGACCCGCGAGAGCGGAAACGTCGCGGTCCGACACGCCCAACGCGAACCGCCTACGCGCTCGAGCGCCGCGGCTTGGCACTCTTTTTCTTGGCGCGGACGATCATCTTGATCGGCTCTTCGCCGCGGAACGCGCGCGCCGTGGCGATATAGCGCTCGACGGTCTCCTTTTTTTCGGGCAGGTCGTACAGAAGATCGCGCAGGAAATCCTCGACCAGCGAGCGGAGCGCGCGCACCCCGGTTTCGCGCTTGAGCGCCTGCGTCGCGATCTCATGAAGCGCGTCGTCCTCGAAGTCCAGCTCCACGCCCTCAAGTTCGAAGTAGCTCTGGTACTGGCGGATGATCGCGTTGCGCGGCTCGACCATGACCCGAACGAGCTCGTCCACGCCCAGCGGGTCGAGGGTCGTCAGCGTGGGGAGGCGACCGACGAACTCGGGGATCAGACCGTAGGTCACGAGATCCTCGGTTTCGAGGAACGGGAGCAGCTCCTTGAGCGAGTCGCGCTCCTGCTCGGCAACCTCGTCATCGACAAAGCCGATCCGCTTGCGACCGATGCGCTTCTTGATGATCTCGTCGATGCCCGAGAACGTGCCGCCGCAGATGAACAGGATGTTGGACGTGTCGAGCTGCAGGTACTGCTGCTCGGGATGCTTGCGGCCACCTTGCGGCGGAATGTTCGCGACGGTGACCTCGATGATCTTGAGCAGCGCCTGCTGAACTCCCTCTCAGGACACGTCGCGCGTGATCGAGACGTTGTTCTGGGTCTTCGAGACCTTGTCGATCTCGTCAACGTAGATGATGCCCCGTTCCGCGCGGTCCTTGTCGAACTCCGCCGCCTGCATGAGCCGCAGCAAGACGTTCTCGACGTCCTCGCCGACGTACCCCGCCTCCGTGAGCGTCGTCGCGTCCGCAATCGCGAACGGGACGTCGAGCAGTCGGGCCAGGCTTCGCGCCAGCAGGGTCTTGCCCGAGCCGGTGGGGCCCACGAGCAGGATGTTGGCCTTCTCCAGTTCGACCTCGCCGGCGCGAAAATTCGCCATGACGCGTCGGTAGTGGCTGTACACCGCCACGGCGAGCGTCTTCTTGGCGCGCTCCTGTCCGATGACGTAACTGTCGAGGAAACCGTGGATCTCACGCGGCGTCAACAGGTTGACGCGCACTTCCGTCCCGGACTCCTTGGTCGCCGGAGCGTTCCGGTTTTCCTCAAGAAGAATCGAGTTGCACAGCTCGATGCACTCGTTGCAGATGTACACGCCCGGCGGTCCCGCGACAAGCGCGTCCACCATGTGCCGTGCCTTGCCGCAGAACGTGCAGCGTTCGGTGTAGTTGCGTCGACCCTTGCTCACCCCGACAGTCTAACCTCAGCCGGTCACGGGCGTACGTTCGGAATGCGGACCGGCTCGCCGCTTTTCCGCGATGTTGCGCGAGCGCCACATCGGCGCCCCCGCCCCCCCTATTGTTTTTTTTGGGGGGCGTTCATCCTGACGACAGCTTTACGACGGCGATGCCTCCGTCGGGCGCAGGACCTCATCGACGAGTCCGTATTCCTGGGCCTGATCCGCGCTCAGGAAGAAGTCGCGATCCGAGTCCTCCGCAATCCGCTCGACCGGTTGCCCCGTGTGGCTCGCGAAGATGTTGTTCATCTCCTCCCGCAGCTTCACAATCTCCTCGGCGTGCCGTTCGATGTCGGCCGCGGTCCCGCCGACCCCGCCCGAGGGCTGATGCAGCATGACGCGCCCGTGGGGGAGGACGAAGCGCTTGCCCTTCGTGCCCGCGGCCAGCAGCAGGGCGCCCATCGACATCGCCTGGCCGATGCAGAACGTCGCGATATCGCACGAGATGAACTGCATCGTGTCGTAGATCGCGAGGCCGTCGGAGACGTAGCCGCCGGGCGAGTTGATGTAGAGGTTGATCTCCTGGTTCTTGTTGTCCTTTTGCAGGTACAGGAGCTGCGCGATGACGACATTCGCCACGGTGTCGGTGATGGGAGTGCCGACGAAGACGATGCGGTCCTCAAGCAGCCGCGAGTAGATGTCGTACGCGCGCTCGCCGCGGCCGGTCTTTTCGATGACCGTCGGGATCAGGATGGAGGCGTCGGGCTTCATGCGTCTTCCTTCTTCTTCTTGGTCGTCTTTTTCTTGGTCGTGGCCTTCTTCTTCGAGCCGGCCTTTTTCTTCTTCGGCTGGTCTTCGGCTTGCGCCTGCCCGCTCGCCTCCGGCGGAGCAAGATCGGTCACCTGCACCTTGGTGCGGAGGTTCGTGCGAGCCTTTTTTTCACGGAGCTGGTTGCGCAGACGCGAAAGACGGCCGCCGTTGCGGAGTTCTTCGTACATCGCATCCGGCGCCTGGTTGTTGTACTGCGCGATCTGCGCCACGGCCTCGCGCACCTCGCTCTCGGGCACGATGATCCGGTCCTTTTCGACGATCTTGTCGACGATGAACCAGGCCTTGAGTTCGCGTACGGACTCGTCGCGGCGCTGCTCGCGCACCTCGGATACCCGCTTGGCGATCTCGTCTTCCGGTTTGTCCTGCATCTGCAGTTCAACGACCGCGCGGCGGGACAACTCGTCGAGCTCCTTCTCGATCAGCGCTTCGGGCAGTTCGATTTTCGCCTTTTCAGCAAGCTGCCCCAGCGCGAGGTTCTCGATCAGCCGGTCGCGCTCGTCCTCGGTGTTGCTCTTCAGGCTGCGCGTGATGGCGTCCATGAAGTCGCTCTTCGAATCGAAGTCCATCGTGCCGGCGAGTTGATCGTCGAGCGTGGGAAGCTCGGGACGCTTGTGATCGAGCACCTCGGCTGTGACCGAGAACTCATGGCCCGCCAGCGGGTGGCTCTCCTGCCACGGAGCCACGACGCCCTTGGCCATCGCCGACGCGCCCTTTTTTTGGCCGACGAGCGCTTCGTCGAGCCCTTCCGTCACCAGTTCTCCGACCAAGCGGGAGCCGACCTCGAACTCCACTTCGTCGTACCGCAGCGCTTCCGCGCCGTCCAGGCTGGCGACGACGTCGAGCGTAACGGTGTCGCCCGTTTGGATTTCGTCATCGACGGGTCGCAGTGTGGCCTTGCGGCGGAGGATGCGTTCGACAGCTCCGTCGATCTGTTCGGTGGTCGGGTCCGCGCTGGGTACTTCGACGGTGATGCCGTCCAGCGGCGGGAGTTCGAACTCCGGTTTCACGAAGATCGTGAAGTCGAAGTCGAGAGCTTCGTCCTTGGCCACCTCCAGCGACTCGGGGTCCATTTCCGGATCCGAGATCGGGGCCAGGTCGTCGCTCTTCAGCGCCTTCTCGAGTGCCGCGTCGAGGAGCGACTGCTTCACCTCGATGGCGACCTGTTTGCCGAATCGTCGCTCGATCAGTGACCGCGGCGCCTTCCCCTGTCGAAACCCGGGAATGGGGGCCGTGCGTGTCCATTGGCTGAGTGACTTGTCGAACTCCTCCGTTACACGTCCCGGCGGGATCTTCACCTTGACCAGTTTGCGGCACGGGCCGGCGGCTTCGACGGAGAACTCGATCGTATCGGTATTGGCCATGACGCTTTCCAGGGGGGAAACCCCACAGTCTAGAAGCTGACAAAAAGAAAAGGCCCCGGGGGGGATCGTGGCCGGGCAAGAATCGCCGCGGTCATGCCCGGCCGCCCCTTTCGGATGGTCCGATGATGCACGAAAAATGGACGGATTCTTGTCGGTGGCATCGCAATAATGTGCTCAAACCTTGCGAAACCGGCTTCCCGACCGTATTCTATAGAAACTAGGGTCCGGTCGATGGCCCCTGCGCAGTTATTCAGCGGCGCTGTTCAATGGCGCGCTGAATGTGGGCGGAAGGCAGCCCCGGCCGGTATCGCGATCCAAGTCCTCGGTTTTCGCCGCGTAGGAACGTTCGGTTCGTCTGCGTGCGACGGAATCCATGGGAGTACGCATGAGTGGACAGTCGTCCCGCGGCGCCAACACACGCCGTCGTCGTCGTCGCCGTCGTGGCGGTGGAGGCGGGGGAGCCAAGTTCGATACAACACCGGTCTCGGAAGTCAGCGGCATCCTTGCCGTGGACAAGGACGGGCACGGGCGCCTGCGCAATCCCAAACGGGATTGCCAGATCCAGGAAACCGATCCGTTCATCCATTGCTCGATCGTGTCCCGGTACGACCTGCGGCAAGGGCACTCCATTAAGGCCCACGTCGGCAAGAGCATGCGCGGCCGGTCGCCGATGGTGGCACAGATCGACCGGGTCGAAGGCGTCGATGCGGAGAAGGCGTGCGACTTTCCGGCACTCCAGGACCTGACGGTCATCGATCCCGAGTCCGCCTTCCAGCTCGTGGGTGGAGAAGCCCAGGACACGACGCTGCGCGTCATTGAACTGGTCACTCCGATCGGCAAGGGTCAGCGCGCACTGATTGTCGCGCCGCCCCGAACCGGCAAGACCGTGATCCTCCAAAAGATCGCACAGGGCATCGCCGAGTTCCATCCGGACGTGCACCTGCTGGTCTGCCTGATCGACGAGCGCCCGGAAGAGGCGACGGACATGAAGCGGGCCGTGAAGGGCGAGGTCTACGCCAGCACGAACGACATGCCCGCAGCCAATCACGTCGCCATGACCGAGCTCGTCACGGCGCGCGCGAAACGACTCTGCGAAATGGGCAAGGACGTTGTCGTTCTCGTCGATTCGCTGACCCGTCTCGGCCGTGCCTACAACATCGAGGCGCGCGGCTCCGGGCGCACCCTTTCGGGCGGCTTGGACGCGAAGGTACTCGAGAAACCGAAGTCGCATTTCGGCGCGGCCAGAAACATCGAAGGCGGCGGATCGCTCACCATGATCGCGACCGCGCTGGTTGATACCGGATCGCGCATGGACCAGGTCATCTTCGAGGAGTTCAAGGGCACCGGCAACATGGAGCTCGTCTTGGACCGCGACCTGGCCGACCGGCGCGTCTGGCCGGCGATCGACGTCACGGCCAGCGGCACGCGCAAGGAAGAAAAACTCGTGCCCGAGGAGCGCCTGAGCCGCATGTGGGCGCTGCGCAAGGTGCTGAGCAAGATGAAGCCTGTCGAAGGCATGGAGACCTTGCTCGACCGCCTGAACCGAACGGACAGCAACGAGGAATTCCTCTCCTTGTTCAACCGGTGACCCGACAAGAGTCGCCTGCGGCGCTTCTTGCTGGCCGGGGCGGACCGATTCGGCGAATCACGTACGATCGCTGAACCCAATCCGGTCTCGATCCCCGAACGAAGGCATAAGGTGTGCGCGCGTCCGGGGGACATCCCATAATTCAGGGATGGATCGTGACATCGAGGTCACCTATCTGCGCGGGTCCGGGCCTGGGGGGCAGCATCGCAACAAGCGTGAGACCGGGGTTCGTCTGCTGCATATCCCGACCGGGATCGCCGTGACGGCGACCGAACGGCGGGAGCGCTCGCAAAACCTGGCCGTGGCGCGAGCGCGGCTGGCGGAGCGGCTGCGCGAGCTGCGACGTGTCCGCAACCGGAAACCGCGCAGGCCGACCCGTCCGACCCGCGGATCGGTCCACCGCCGGCTGGCACAAAAGAAGCGGCGCGCGGAAACCAAGCGCAAACGGCGCCGTCCGTCCTCGGACGACTAGACTAGGTCGGCCGCGCGGAGGGGCTGACCGGCGATTCAACGACATCGCCGTCCGTTCCTGCCGCCCGAGGGGGCACGAACAGTCTCTTCGCAAAAGCCCGAGGAAGCGAGACGAACATCGTCCCCAGCCCGCGCCAAAGATCCTAGGCCAAACACACTTGGGCCAACGACTGGGACCGCGCCAACATCGTCAGATGTTGGGCAAGAAGACACTGCTACTTTGCGCGCTTCTCGCGGGCTTCCTTGAGGACCTCTTCGGCCATCGCGCGGGGGACCGGGCGATACTGGTAGGGCTCCATCATGTAGGTGCCCCGGCCGGCGGTCATCGAGCGCAACTCGGTCGCGTAGCTGAACATCTCGGCGAGCGGGACGCGGGCGCGAATCTGCGAGAAGTCGCCCTTGCCCTCCTCCACGACTTCGATTTCGCCGCGGCGGGAGTTGAGGGATCCGATGACATCGCCCGTGCTGGACGTCGGGGTCTGGACGATGAGCGACATGATGGGCTCGAGCAGTGTGACGCCCGCCTTCGCGACGGCTTCGCGGAACGCGAGGCGGCCCGCGGTCTGGAAGGCCATGTCGGACGAGTCGACCGCGTGGGCCTTGCCGTCGTAGAGTTCGGCGGTCACCTGCACGAACGGAAAGCCGACTTCGCCGCCCAACGGGAGGCAGGGGGCGATGCCCTTCTTGACCGACGAGATGTACTCGCGCGGGACCGAGGCGCCCTTGACCGCATCGGTGTAGACCAGATCTTCGTCCTCGCCGATGTCGAAGCGTACGTGGACGACCGCGAACTGGCCCGAGCCACCGCTCTGCTTGACGTGGCGAGCGATGATGTCCACGGCCTTGCGGAGCCTTTGTTTGTAGGCCACCTGCGGCGCGCCCACGTTTACGGGAATGTTGAAGTCGTCTTTGAGGCGGGTCACGACGACCTCGAGATGAAGCTCGCCCATGCCTGCGATCAGCGTCTCTTCGGTCTGCTGATCCGAGAAGTGCCGAAGTGACGGATCCTCACGTGTGAGGGCCGCCAAGGCCTCGCCCAGCTTGTCGCGGTCACGGCGCTGGACCGGCTCGATCGCCATCGAGATGACGGCGTCCGGGAAGTCCATGGCCTCAAGCAGAATGGCCTCGGCCTTCGAGGCGCAGAGCGTGTCGCCGGTCGTGGCTTCCTTGAGGCCGATTGCGGCCACGATCTGGCCCGCGTAGGCTTCGTCCATGGGCTCGCGTTCGCCCGCCTTCATAACCATGAGGCGTCCGACGCGCTCCTGCTTGGTCTTGCGTGTGTTCCAGACCGAGTCGCCGCGCCGCAGCGTGCCCGAGTAGATGCGCAGGAACGTCAGGTCTCCCGTCCTGTCGTGGATGGTCTTGAAGGCCAGCATGGCGAGCGGGGCGTTCAGGTCGCAGGGCCGGGGCGCCACGTTGCCGTCGCGGTCGGTGGCCTCGACCGGCGGCAGATCGAGGGGCGAAGGCAGAAATGCCGTGATTCCATCGCAGAGGCGGTGGATGCCCTTGTTCCGTAGCGCCGAGCCGCAGAACACGAGTTGAATCTCGTTGCGGACCACGCCTTCCCGTAGGGACTGCACCAGATCGGCGAACGGGATTTCCTCGTCGGCCAGATACATCTCCAGGAGATCCTCGCGGCGCTCGGCCGCCGCTTCGATGAGCTGACGGCGGGCGTCGTTGACCTCGTCCCGCAGGTCGGCCGGGATTTCGATCTTCTCCTTGTCCTCAAGCGTGTGATAACGCCACGCCTCCATCTTCACGAGGTCGATGATGCCCTCGAACTCCTTGCCGCGGCCGAGCGGGAGCATCACGGGAACCGGGTTGGCCCCGAGCCGCTCGCGGATCTGCTCCACGGCCGCGCCGAAGTCCGCGCCGTCCTTGTCCATCTTGTTGATGAAACAGATGCGCGGCACGCCGTAGCGGTCGGCTTGGCGCCAGACCGTCTCGGATTGCGGCTCGACACCTTCGCTTGCGTCGAACACGCAGATCGCGCCGTCCAGGACGCGCATGCTGCGTTCGACCTCGACGGTGAAGTCGACGTGGCCGGGGGTGTCGATGATCGTGATCGAATGGCCGCGCCAATCGACGTTGACCGCCGCGGCGGTGATGGTGATGCCGCGCTCACGCTCCTGCTCCATGTAGTCCATCGTGGCCTCGCCGTCATGAACTTCGCCGACGCGGTGAATCCGCCCGGTGAGTTTCAGGACGCGCTCGGTGACGGTGGTCTTGCCGGCATCGATGTGGGCCATGATGCCGACATTGCGGTGCTTGCGCAGGCGAGCGTCGTCTTGCGAGGACGCAGAGGATGAGCGTGAATCGAGCACGGTGGTCATGAGAGTGTACTCCCGGGTCGCGACGCAGATACGAGGGCTTCGTCGAGGTTCTGCGGACGTTCCTTTAGCGAATCCCGCATTCAAGCATGAAACGCGGACATGTCCAGCGGCGCGTTCGTGTCTTGGAAGGGTTTTTCAGCCGGGGGTTGCGACCTCCGGCCGATTTCGTCGCTGGCCCCTGCGATAAACGCGCCCATGATCGGCTGGTCCCACGGTGATCCCGAGGAACGCCTCGAAAGTGCGACGGACCTGTTCCACCAGGGCCGGGTCGCGGCCGCCCGGGCCGAGCTCGAAACCCTGGCCGAGCAGGGGTACCGCTGCGCCGATGTCTATCTCTACCTCGGTCACTGCGCCTTGGCGGAGGACGAGATCGGCGAGGCGCTGGCGCACTACCGGGAGGCCCGGCGGCGGGATCGTGACCGCACGGACGTTCTGGTCGGGCTCGCGATTGTTGCCGCCCGCCGCCTCAACTTCGCTCGCGCGGTCCGGCTGCTCAAGCGCGCCGTGCGGGCCGAGCCGGATCTCTGTGAGGCATGGGACAACTTGATCCTGTGCCATGCCGCCACATCCGACCACACCGCAGCCGAACGGGCCTTCCAGCGGTCCGTTCAGGTCGATGAGACCTCGCCGCATCCGTACTACAACGCCGGCTTCCTGTATTTCGACCAAGGTGAGGTCACGCGCGCCCGGGAGATGTGGAGCACGGTGCGGCGGCTCAAGCGCGACTATCCCGACATCGATCGGCTCCTGGCCAATTGCGATCGCGTCTTGGGCAACATCGAGGGCGCCCGCCGCCGTCTGGAGAGGCTGGTGCGAAGGGAGCCGCGCAACCCGGACGCGCTGGCCGACTTGGCCTTGGTCCACGAGGAGCGTGACGAATGGCAGAGCGCGTCCAAGATGTGCGAACGTGCGCTTGACGCCGATCCGAACTTGACGCGCGTCAGGGCCCGCCTGGGGATCCTGTACTTTCGGCACGGGCGCAAGAGCGACGGGCTGGAGCACCTGTGCCGTGCCCATGGCGAGGATCCCAGCGATCCGGCCATCGTCGAACCGTATTCGTTCGCCCTGCTGGAGTCCGGCCAGCCAGACGAGGCCTTTTCCGTGGCGCGCCGCGCGGTGCGGGCGGCGCCGGACGAGGCGGAGTCCCACATGGCGCGAGGGCACGTCTACGCCATGGCCCGGCGCTTTCCCCGAGCCGCGGCCGCTGCGCGGCGGGCCTGGCGATGTGATCCCGAGGCTGTCGAGCACGGCTACGACCTGGTCCAGGCGCTTGTGCGCGGGGACCGAGCCGTTCCGGCTCGCGAAGTCCTTTCGGACCTGCAGCAAACGGACGGCGATATCGCCCGGCCGTTTCAGATGCTCGCCGACCTGGAACTGCGCGAGGGCGACGCAAGGGCCGCCCGCACGGCCGCGGAGCATGGACTGCGGCGCCACCCGACCGATTCGGGGTTGATGCTGCGACTGGCCGAGGCCTCGCTGCGCCTGGGCAGTCCCGAGCGTGCCCTTGAGCTCGCGGCCCACTGCGAGCAGGACGAGGACGTCGGCGAAGGAGTCCGGAACCGCAGCATGGACATCACGGGACGCGCCTGGATCGTTCTCGGTGACTACGATCAGGCCGGGGCGACGGCGCGCCGGCTGTTGGCCGCGGACGAGAGCGATCCGCGTGGCTGGGCGCTGCGGGGTCGGGCGGCGCTGCTCGCGGGCCGGTCCGAAGAAGCGGCTCCCGACCTGCGGCGGTACGTGCGCGCGCGACCGGACGACCCCGGCGGTTACCGGGACCTTGCGCGCTGCCTCAACGAAATGGGTGAGGAGGAGGCCGCCGGAGTCCAGAGCCGGCTGGGGGATTACATCTCACGGTGTGCGGCGGCGGTGAATCCGCCTGGCGCCGGCACCGGCGTGGATGCCCTGATGGAAGTCGGGCCGGAGTACGAGTCGGATAGTGACGCGGGAACCTGCCTATGATCCAGCGCACCGAAAACGTCTACGTCGTGCCGCGCGAGGATCTGTTTTCGCGCGACCGGTTTTCTGACGGGGCACCGCACGGGTTTTTCCCCCTGGACGGTGAGACCCTCGAATGCATCTATGCGCGGGGTCGGTTCGTACCTCGCGACCCGGCGGAGCACGATCCCACACTGAAGCAGATCATTCCGTATGCGCTGGTCGTTCGCGGCGATCGCATTTTTTCGTTTCAACGAACCGACAAGGGCGGCGAGCGGCGCCTGTACGGCTTGCGGTCGGTCGGCGTCGGCGGCCACGTCAATCCCGTCGACGCCGCGGATGTCGTGCTCGATGCCCTTTCCCGGGAGATGAACGAAGAACTCCACCTGCCCGGCGGGTTCCGCGCGCGGATCGTGGGCCTGCTCAACGACGACACGACCTCGGTCGGCCGCGTGCATGTGGGGGTCGTCGCGCTGGCGGAGCCGGGGTCGGGCCCTGTAAACGTGCGCGAGGAAGATACGATGACCGGGTCGTTCGTGGCGCGCGACGAACTCCTCGGCCTGCACGCGAACGAACGGGACCGTTTCGAGAGCTGGTCCGCCCTGCTCATCGACCGGCTTGACGAGGTGCTTGCATGTCCGCCGATTCCGTTGCCCCGCCGGCCCGGCTCTTCTTCGCCGATTCCGAAACCGACTCGGACCTCTACTACCTGACGGGGTTTCACGCCGGCGATCCATTCCTCTTCCTGGAGGTCGAGGGCCGGCGCACCCTGTTCTTGTCCGACCTCGAGGTTGATCGGGCCAGAAACCTGCAGCGGGTCGATGAGGTCGTCCGCCTTGCTTCGATCACGGAGGGCGAGGATCTCCCCGCGGAGCCGTTCGCGCGCATTGGAGCCATCGTGGAGAAGATAGCGGCCGAACGAGGGGTCGGTGCGTTCGATGTCTCGCCGCGGTTTCCCACGGCCCTGGCGGACGTTCTGCGTGGTCGGGGCCTCGGCATCCGCTGGCGCCCGGCGCCGTTCGTTCCCGAGCGGGAGTGCAAGACCTCCGAGGAAATCGAACACATCCGTGCGGCGGTGCGGCACACCGAGGCTGCGCTACAGGCGGGCATCGAGAGGATTGCCAACGCACAGATCCGCGACGGGAAGCTGACGGACGGCGAGGTTGCCTTGACCAGCGAGGCCGTCCGCCTCACGATCAACGCCGAGCTGCTCGCACGGGAGTGTTTTTGCACGACGGTGATCGTGGCTGGGGGCGAGCAGGCCGTGGATCCCCACGATCGCGGCAGCGGCCCGCTTCTGGCAAACCGGCCGATCATCCTCGACGTGTTTCCGCGCGACAACAAGACGCGGTACTGCGGCGACATGACGCGGACCGTTGTGCGTGGCGAAGCGTCGGACGAGGCACGGCGAATGTTTCTTGCCGTCAAGGCATCGAAGGACGCGGCCGAGGCTGTCGTTCGCGCCGGCATCGACGGCCAGGACGTGCACGCCGCCGCGAGCAAGGTGTTTGAGGACGAAGGTTTCGAGACCGGCGTGAAAGACGGCCGCATGGTCGGGTTCTTTCACGGCACCGGCCACGGACTCGGCCTCGACGTTCACGAACGTCCGCGCGTCTCCAAGACCCACGACATCCTGAAGGCCGGCCACGTAATCACGATCGAACCGGGCCTGTACTACCCGGGCATCGGCGGCGTCCGCCTGGAAGACGACGTGGTGGTGACGGAAGACGGCTGCGAGAACCTCTGTCTGATGTCGTGCGAGCCTTTTGAGATCTAGCCTCTTCGGCTCGAGAGCAGCTGCCAGGGCGAGAATCCGCATGCGGACTCTCTTAGGGCGGCTCAAAGGGCCGCCGGGCTAGCGAGAATCCGGCTTGGGTGGATTCTCGATCAGGGCGTAGCGCCTCAGGAAAGCGGTGACCACTTCCGTGAACTTCTGGTTGTGTTCCATGTAAGGCATGCCCGCTGCCTCCGCGATGGGGGCGACGAGTGAGCGTGGGAAGTGGCGGCCGATGCGGCCCGCTTCGCGATGGCCGGAGAACGCGCTCGCCGCGCTGTACATGAACAGGCTGGGCACGTCGAGAGTTCGGTGCCGCGACCAACTGATGTCCGGCACGCTTGCGAATCCCTGGGGCTCGCGGCCCTTGTGAAACAGCCAGGCCACCTCCAGGTCGGACGCCTCAAGTGCGCCTCGGCCGACGCCGCCCCGGTGCAGCTTGTCGAGTGTGGCGGGCGACAGCTTGGCGCTGTTGCGGCCCATCAGCGTATTCGCGGCGAATCGTTCGGCGCGGTTGCCGCGAGCGGCGGCGCGCTGCAGCGACGTGGCGTAGGCCTGCTTGTCGAGCGCGGTATCGATCAGGATCAGCGCCGCGACCCGCTTGGGCCGAAACAGGGCGTAGCGCATCGCGATCCAGCCGGAGGCTCCGTCCGCGAGGATCACGAATCGTTCCACGCCAAGCTTCTCGCGGAATCGGTCGAGCGAACGAACGAGCCGTGCAACGGGATAGGCGGGGATGTCGTCATGAAACCCCGACCGCCCCGTGAGCCGTTGCACGGTGGGTAACTGGACCCAACTGATCGCCGCGTGCTCGCGCAGCGGTAGCAGATACGGCCCGAACGCTTCCGGCTTCCAGCCGAATTGCGGGAGCACCAGGAAGTGCGGTCGCCTGTTCTTGTTCTTCTTGCCCTTCGACGGTAGCGCCGCGACGGTTCGGGTTTCGAGAACGATGCCCTCGTACTCCGCCTTGGACGGCGGCTCGTCGGCCGGCCGAAAGCGCGGATCTCCCTTGTGCTTGTTCCACCAGGCCGTCCACGCGCCGGCGTCGAGAAGGCACGGCGCGGTCGTAAGGGCATGCAGCGTTTGAACGATGTGCAGTTTCGTGCGTCGATCGGTTTCTGTTTGCAGGGCGCGGACCAGCGCGGCGACCGCACGCCGGTCGCGGTGGTGCACAAGAGCCCGTGCACACGCCCGGCGCACGGCAGGATCGCGATCACGTTTCAAGACGATGCCCAGGATGAGCGCGCTCCCGAGGTCCGGGTTGAACCAGCACGCCCACGCGATCGCGGAGCGGATGTTGGCGCTCTTGTGGGTCCGCATCAGCCCGCGCAGCTTGAACACGTCTTCACCCGTGACCTTGGCCAGCCGTCGCGCGGCGAACCACCGCGTGTTCCAGTCGTCTTCGTCCGCTTGCTGGAGCAACGGCGCGAGGCCGTCCTGCCCAAACGCGGGCGTACCCGGCCCGAAGGCGAGGAGCAGCGCGAAGAGACACAGGATCCGACGCAAGAGCTTCACAAGATTAGGAAACGCGGCGCGGTGCGGATTCGCACGTCCTGAGCGCGCAAGCTCACCGAAAACGCACCGCGCACGGCGTGAGTGCGAGTCGAGGTCCGTACAAAAGACACGGTGTGATCGCTGGGGCGGCAAAGAACCAAGAACCTGGGACGGCGAGGTTTTTTGGCAAGCCGTTCGCATTGTCGCAGGTGACCAGCCAATCCGCCGGGACGTTTTCTTGGGCGGGTCCCGTCCGAACCGAGAGAGTGACCGAGTGGGGGTCCGCAGGACTCTTTGCCGTTCCGGAGGTTCCGATAGAGCCGTGAGGCCAAACGGAGGGACTCGCCCGTTTTTTTCCGATCCCGCGCGACGGGAGTGAGCGCGCAGCCGCAGCGGACGGACGGCGATGTCCCGACCCTCCTCCGATTCTGGTGCCCTGCTCATTCCCGTCCCCCGTGATCTCCCCGCGCTCCTCTCCCCCGTGACCCCTCCCCTGAATTCGGGGATCGGCGCCCTTTCCGGCTCTAATGTTCGAATGCTGGCCGAGCGCTACCGAGTCCTTGAGGAGCGTCTGCGGGAGTTTGGATCGGTCCTGGTGGCGCTGTCGGGCGGGGTTGATTCGGCCGTGCTCTTGGCTGCGGCGGCACGCGTGCTGCCGCGCGGCGTGCGAGCGGTGACCGCGCAGTCTGCCGCCGTTCCGGAGGAGGAGGTAGCGGACGCCCGGGAGGTCGCGCGCGCGCTCGGCGTTCCGCACGACGTCGTTGCGACGGCGGAGTTGTTCGATCCCGCGTACCGCGCGAATCGGGGGGATCGGTGCTACCACTGCCGACGCGAGATGTACGGTGTGCTGGATGCGTTGGCGACGCGCGGCGGTGGGGTCCGGATCATCGACGGATTGAACGCCGACGACGCGGTTGTCGACCGGCCCGGCGTGCGTGCGGCGTCCGAGTTCCGCGTGCTCCATCCGTTGCGCGAGGCAGGTCTGGGCAAGGCGACGGTGCGCCGTCTCGCCCGCGGGTTCGGACTGGCGGTACATGACAAGCCGGCACAGCCCTGTCTCGCGTCGCGGCTTCCGGTCGGCGTCGAAGTGACCGCGGAGCGTTTGGCGCGCGTGCACGGGGCGGAGCGCGCGGTCAAGGCGTTCGGCTTTTCGGTTGTCCGCGTGCGTTGCGAAGACCGTCACGCCCGCATCGAGATCGGACCGGCCGAACTTGCACGGGCGCGGCTGTTGGCGTCGGGGTTGGAAGCGGCGGCCCGGGCGGCTGGATTTCAGACGGCGGCGCTCGACCCCGACGGCTACCGCTGAAACAGCGGCAGGTAGCCGTCGGGGACGGAAAGCGCGAGGAGCGAGAAAGCAGTGCCGTAGGCCCGGCCGTACGAGCCGCGCCGGGCGGTCGGGGAATCGTCCTCCCAATGTCCCCCGGGCTGCTGCTGCGCGAGAATCAGGGGCACGATGCGCTGCTGCCAATGCCGCCATCGCGCGCTCCCGCTGCGATAAAAGACCTGCGCGGAGTAGTAGTGGGCGTAGTGCATCCACCGGATCCGCCGCGGGTTCTTGAACCGCGCGTCCAGGTACTCAAGGCCGAGCCGAATCGCCTTGGTGTAGTACTCGCCGAAACCGTTCATCGCGGTCAGGGCAGCCGCCGTCAGGGCGGCCGTGGTCGTGTCGCTGGTCAGGCTGTACTTGAACGACCCGTCGGTCTTCTGGGAGTCCTTCAGGTATTGAAGCCCGCGTTTGTGGACGCGCTTGTCCACGATGAACCCCGCGTCCGCGGCCAAGCGCAGGGCCTGCACGACCGTGACCGTGATCGAGCCTTCATGTCCCGCTGCGTGGTTGGGCTCATACCCCCAGCCGCCGGTGTTGGTCTGCGCGTTTTCGATGACCCGGACCGCGCGCTGCACCTTGGTCTTCAACTCGTCCGCGCGCGGCGTTTTCTTGGCTGCGCTGCCATAGGCGAGGACCAGCACCTGGGTTGCGTAGCCGTGCCCGTGCATCCGCGAGTCGGTGTCGTCGCGGTCCCAGATGTAGCCGACGGGCTTGTTGCCCTGCGCGAGATGGCGGTTGGTCGCCGACGGCGGCAGGCTGTGCTTGAGCAGGTAGTTCACGCCGCGCCGCAGCACGTCGCCGGTTCCGCCGCGCCGGGAGGTCCAGTTCGAAAACGTGCCGCGGCCCTCCTCGTGTCCCTGCGCCATGAACGCGAGCAGGCCCAGCGCCGTGATTCCCACCTTACCGTGGTCGGCCCGCCCAAACGACCCATCGCGGTTTTGCTGATCGGCCAGGTACCGCAGCCCCAGCCGAATCGCCGCCTTGCGCCGGGACAAGCGCACGGCTGTCTCGCGCGCTTGCGCGACATCCCCGGGCGCGAGCAGGAGCCCAAACGCGAGACCAAGAACGAGGTATCGACTGACGCTCACCACGGCCAGTGTACAACCTCGGTGTCCGCAAGCACGGCACGCCGCAGGATCCTCGCGGCGAAAAGCAAACGGATGGCGATGATCCGTTGTGCTAGAAATGCGCGCGGACGCCGTCGAGCGCGGCGCGTGCGGCCTTGGCCATCGCCAGTGTTCTTCGGTAGTAGGCGACGAGGATCCGAGCCAGGCTGCGCACCATCGCTTCTTTTTCATCGGCGCCGTGAAGTTCGCCGAGCATTCGGTCGCTTTCCCGCATGAGGTGGGCCGCATCGTCCCCGAGCTGCGTCAGCACGGCTTCGGCGAGCGCGAGCCCCTGCAGCACCTCGTCGGGCAAGAGCTCGGCGTCACCGAGGATGGATACGCCAATCGGGGGCACGGTGGGCCGGACGATCGTTGCTTCGATGCCGAACTTCTCCCGTTGCCCCGCTTGGTCCGTCGTGAGACTCTCTTCAAGGCCGGCCCAGCGCCGCAGTGCGGCCTCGTAGTCGCGTTCGATGTCCGAGATCTCCACTGCGGCGCGTTCAACCCACCAGCGTGCGTACCGCCGGATGGCCCGACGTCGTGCCCACCGCCTTGCCAGCTGCTCGCCGAGCAGCACGGTGAAACCCGCGACGATCGTGATCGTGAGAGCCGTCATCGCCGTCCGTATGCTCCCGCTCGAGGAGCGTCCGCGTTACTTGCGGTCCTCTTCCGCCTCGCGCTTGGCGCGCCGTGTTGTGTACTTGCGTACGAGTTCACGGTAGAGCGGCGGGATGTTGCGCAGGTCGTTGCGGTTGATTCGTTCCTGAACCTCCGGGGGGAGGTGCGCGATCCACGCCTCGATGTGGCTCATGCGCGCGCGATCGAGTCTTTCCTTTTCCTTGCGCTGGCGCTCCATGCGCTTGCGCCTGTCTTCCTCGCGACGGGGCTTGTTCGGCTGCTTGTCCTTGCGAACCTGGTCGTCCTTCTTGTCCGGACGTCGCTTCTTCGGCTTTTGGTGCTTGTCGCCGGGGCCCTGGCCGCCCTTCTGCCGCGGTAGATTCGCGAGCAACTGCACGAGCCTGCTCACCGTCATTTGCGAACTCGACTTTTGGTTGTTGAGCAGGTCGGACAGCTTGCGCTCGAGTTGCTGCTGCTGTTGCTGGAGCTGCTCGCGCTTCTTGCGTTCCTTTTCCGCCTGCTCCTTTTGGGCGGCGCTTGCTGCCGCGTCCGGGGGCTGCTTGTTCTGCAGCTCCTTGAGCTTGCGGACGATGTCGGCCTGCCGCTCGGCGAGCTTGCCTGATTTCGAGATCTCGAGGAGGAGGCGTTCGCTCTCCCGCATGAGCTGCGAGATCTCCTCCATCTGCTTGCGGATTTTCTCCTCGATCGACGATCCCTGGGCCATCGACGCTGCGGCGCAGAATGCGAGCACGCCGGCGATTCTGAGCGGCATCGGGAGGCGGGTCTTGCGGTTGTGGTTGATCATTAGCCTTCGTCCTCTTCGCTCTCTTCGTTGTCTCCGAAGTCCGGCTCGTCGCCGCGTCCGCGCTCGGCGAGCGAGCGTCGCAGGGAATCAAAGAGCTCAGCCAGGGAGCCCTGTTCGTGGTACATGCGTTCGAGGCGTGCCTTCTCCGTGGCCGAGGGCGAGCGCCGATTCAGGTCGGGGCGGTTGTCGAAGAACGTGCCTCGTTCCTTGTTCAATTCCCGCTGCAGCACCAACACCATGCGAATTTCGGCGCCGGGCGGAACCAGGCGCGGCTCGCCGGTGCGGCCGGGCTGCTGGCCCTTCTGCTGGTTCTGCTGGTTCTTTTGCTGTTGCTGCTGATCGGCCTGCTTCTCCTTGAGATCGCGCTCGAGGCCACGGATCGCGAGATCGAGGCGGCGCACGACGTCGCCGACAAGCTCCTGCGGCACAAGTCCCGTTTCCCGCAGCGATAGCTGGGTGGCGACCTCCTCGAGATCGGTGACGCAGCCGCCCAGGATGTAGCTGTAGACGATCGCGCCTTCTTTCTTGATGGCGACCGCTTTCTCGTCGATGTCGCGGTGCAGCGCGCGCACGCGCTTGCCCAGCGGCTTGATCTCCGAGCGGCGAATCGAGCGCGTGACACGGCCCGCCTGGCGTACGTTCGCGTCGATCTTGGCCAGCGTCTCGCGGTGCGCTTGCGCGGAGCGGCGGAAGTTGTTGAGTTCTTCGCGCAGCTTGAAGAGCAGCTCGTATTGCCGCAGCGAGCGGTAGCGCCGCTCCTCCTCCGACATGTCGCGCTGCACCTCCTTCAGGGCCTTCTCTGCACGCTCCTGCGCCTTTTCGGCTTCGTCGGAGTCGCCCTGCTCCATCGCGCGCTGCGCGTCGCGCATGGCGGATTCCGCGTCCTGCAGGCGCTCGCGCCCCGCGTCCTGCTTGGTCTTCTTGACGTGCTCTTCGAGCCGCTTGACATCGTCGCGGAGTGCCTTTTGCTTTTCGGCGAGGCGCTTGAGCTGTTCGCGCTGCTGGCCGTTCGGGTTGTGGCGCTCGCGGACGCCGTCAAGGGCGCGTCGGGCCTCCTTCAGATTCTCCTTGGCCTGCCGCCGATCCTCCTCCGCGCTCTTCGGCATGGCAGCCTTCAGGCGACGCAAGGAGCGTCGCATCGCCTCTTCCGACTTCTTCACCGCGTCGGCTGCCTGGTTGAGCCGTTCTTTCGCGTCGTGTTCGCGCGCTTTTTTCGCGCCCTCTTCGAGCTTGCCGCGCACGGCCTGCGCACGATCGGCGGCAGCTTTCGAGCCTTCCTGGGCGCGTTGAAGTGCACCTGCGTTACGCTCGGCCGCTGCCTTCGCGTCGCCTTCGGCCTTTTGCGCCAGCTTCTTCAACTTGTCGAGGATCTCGTCCTGCTGCTTGCCGGCTTTCTTGTACTCGCCCTTTTTCAGGCTCTCTTGCGCGGCTTGGGCCTTGCCCGCGGTCGCCTTGAGCTGTTCAGCTTCCTTCGACGAAGGCTTCTTGCCCGCCGTGCCCTGCGCGAGGTTTTCGAGTTCTTGGGCGACCTTGCCCTGGCGATCGGTCAGGTCCTCGCCCTGTTCGAGTGCTTCCTTCAGGCTCCGTTCCGCGCGCTCGATGCGTTCCCGGGCGGCTTCCGCCTGACGGCGTTCCCGCTCGGTCTCGCCCGCCCGGGCGGACTTCGCGGCCTGTTTCAACTCCTTGGCGGCCTTCCGCATGGCGTCTGCCGCATTCTTCGCCGTCTGGCGCAGCCCGGCGTTTTTGGCAGCCTTGTCTTCCGCGAGCTTGTCGAGCGCCTGTGCAGTCTTTTCGGCGTTCCGCGCCCCGGCCTCGTGCGACGCTGCGCGCTGCTCCGCGGCCTTGGTCTTGCCGGTCGCCTGGGCCGTCTTTGCCATCGCGGCCGCAACCTTCTTCAGGGCTTCCGCCGCTTCGCGCGACTGTCGTGCACCGGGCTTTCCGGCCTTCATGTCGGCGGCGGCTGCCTCCGCGTGCTTACGGGCCTCTTCCAGCGCGTCCTGGTCGGCTGCTTTCTTTGCTCGATCCAATACGCGCTGGATGTCGCGGGCAAGGGTCACTTGGTCGCCTGCCAGCGTCTTGCGCGGACTAAGCTTGTCCAACGCGCTCTTGATGGCTTCGGTGGCCTGCTTGCGGCCTTTCTCGGGCGTGAGCGCCTTGGCTGCTGCGCGTAGCTCCTCGGCGCGCTTTTTTGCCTCGGGGGTTCCGGCACGCTCGGTTGCGTCCGCGGCTTCGGCGAGCGCGCTTCGCGCCTCGTCGGGGCCGTCCCGTCGCAGTGACTCGCGGGCTCGCTCAAGCGCCGCGCGCGCTTCCGTCTGGCGGGCGATCTGCTCCTGGCGCCGCGCGAGTTCTCCCACCTGGCGGGCGAGCTCGCGCTGGTCCTGTTGCTTGGCGGTCTGGGACTCGTTGCGCTTTGTCTTGCGGGCGATGTCTTGCATGTCTGCGCGGAGGCGGTTGACCTTGGGCGTGACCTTGTCCGTGTCCCCGGCGCGCACGCCGGTCTCCTTGCGCAGTCGCTGCTGAAGGTTGACGAGATCCTGAAGTCGCGCGGCCCTTTCCCGGGCGCGATCAACATCGCGCAGTTGGGAACGGGTCTGTTCATCGAGCGCCTCAATCTGGCGTTGGAGCTTGTCGAGGTCGCGTCGGGCGCGTTCCGCGATCTTTTCAGCCTCGGTTCGCGGCACGGTTCGCTTGGTGTCGCGGCGCAGTTTGCGCTGGCGATCCGCGATCTCCTTCGCGGTGCGCCGGGCCTTTTCGACCGCCCTCATCCGGCGCTCGAGATCCTCGACCTCGTTGCGGCCCGTCAAGATGTCAACGATCTTGCTCAGTTCGCCGGTGACCTTCTTGCCCAGATCCTGCACCTCCGCGGAGGCAGCGTCGCCGCGTCGCTCAAGCAGCGTCGCCATGCGCCGCAGGGCGAGTTCCAGGCCCACCAACTGCTCGTGGGTCGTGCCGGTCCCGGTCGCAACGCTGCCGACGCCGATGCGTTGATCGGTGACCATCCGAACCGCTTCGTCGAGGAGGTTCGCCTTGTCGAGCTCGCCCCGCTCGCGCAGGTCCCGGCCGAGCGCACGCATCTGATCAAGTCGGGTGCGCAATTCGTCCGCGGAGCGCTGCTGGCGCTGCGTCAGAGTCGCGAGCAGGCGCGTGCGGGACGTCGATTCGTCCTGGGCGTGAACGACGCCCGGCAAGATGGCGCCCACGAGCGCAGCAGCCAGGGCCCACGGGAGAGAGCGAGATAGGGTGCTCATGATCGATTCCTCTTGCGTTGTTGATACGGTCGATTTGTTCATCGCCAAGTCCGTCTGCGGTTCATCGCTTGTCCGGTGCAAGGTCCTCGACGATCTGCTGCTGGCGTCGCTGCAGATCCCTGAAGAACCGGATCACCCCTTCGTAGTTCTGCCACTCCTGCGTGAGCCGTCGGAGGCGCTTCAGGCCATCCGCGACCTTGCGTTGTGCCGTGGCCACTTTGCGCTTGGCATTGCCGTACGTCGCCTCATCCGCGGCGCGGGCCATTTCGCCGAGACCGCGGTAGCCCTGTGGTCCGTGTTCCGCGGCAAGTCGGTCGGCGAGACCGGCCATCTCGACAAGTTTGATATGCGCGTCACCAACCCGGATCGCCTTTTCGTTGTACGCGGCCCAGATGTCACCGTAGAGCTCGCCGCCAAATGCTCGCCCCGACCCCTCGCGCTGCAGAAGGTGGCGCTCATAGAACGGCAGCATCTGGTCTGCGCTGGAACGGTCGCCGAGACGATTGAACACATAGGTATCGAGGATCGACTGGACGCGGCGCGCGATGGCTTCGATATCTTCGATCACTCGCGCCTGGGCGGCCTGCGAGCTGTTGCAGAGCCGGCGAAATTCCGCTCGGTCACCGCGTGCGCCGTCGATGTCGTCGAGGCGCCGCTCGACATCGAGGGCTTTTTCGAGGGTTCGCTCGAGCGATCCGCGAAGATCGCCCTTGCGGGCCACGAGCGCACCATCGAGGTCGCCCTCGCCGACCACTTGTACGCGGTACTCGGCGCGCGTCTCGCGCTTTTGGCCCTTCGAGTCCTCGACGATGAGCCGGAACGTGATCTGATCGCCCTTGCTCAACGCTTCGCCCTTCAGGTTGCGAAAACGCGCGAGGTCGAGCGAGAACACGCCCACAAGGCGACCACCGGCCCGCTCCGAACCGCGCTGGCTGCTCACCGCGTCGCCACCGGCGTCGCCGAACACGGCTTCGCGCGGCTTGTCTTCGCCCACGGCGTAGCGCAGCACGGTCCGGTCGATGCGGTGGTCGTCCCGTGCGTTGAATCCGACGAGCACAACGCCGCCGGGGAGCCGCTCGGGGCGTGTCCCCGGGGTCGCGACGCGTACGGTCGGGGGCTGGTCGCGGGCGACGCGCAGGATGTATGTGTCGGATCCCGCGTCGTTCTCCTCGCCGCTCTTGCCGACGAGGCGCAGGGAGTAGCGCAGGTCTTTGTGCGGAGCAAGGGTGGCCTCGAACTGGTTGCCGTCGATACGCTTCATCGCCGCGGGCACGGCGGCGCCCTTGGCCAGGAACGCATCGCGCAGGTTCATGTTGGCGCGGATGCGCAATGTGATCCTGGTGCCCTGGGGAACCCGTTGATCGCCGCCTGCGAGTGTTTCGTCGGCGCGTTGGAGGTATGTAGGGTACTCGCACTCCATCTCGATCGCCAAGACGGCGGGCGGGGTCAGCGCGTCGATGTGATAGACCTGTTCGCGGTCGTCGTCTCCACCGGCGACGGTGAACCGGATCGACTCGTAGATCGGCATCGTGATCGCGAAGAGCGCGGCGTCCTCGGACGAGGGGGTCAGCTCGACGATTTCTGCGCTACTGCGACGGTCCGAACTCTCCCAGTACGAGAACCGGACGCGGTCGGGGATCGACCCCTCCGCACGGATCTCTACGGTCGTCTCGCGACCGCGCGTGATGAGGCGCGCGCGGCCCGGCTCCATGTCCGCGATGACAAGTGTTGTTCGGCGCGGCCAAGCGACGTCCCGCAGCAACAGCGAACGGCGGGCGAAGGTCCGGACCAGATCCGCGCGCGAGACCGACGCCATGACGACGACAGCGAGCAGGGCGGCGGCAACGCCCGCCCAGCGCGCCGCAGGGCTGCTCCGGGCGAGGTACGGGAAACGCGCCGGTTCCGCGATCCGCACGGCTTCTTCGCAGACCGCGCGCATCAGCTCGGGCGAATCTTCGCTGTCGGGTTGCGGCTTTTTCTCGTCACGCGCGAACGCGAGACTGGAGAGGAGCCGGTCTTCGAGATCGGGAAAGGCGCGCTCGATGCGCCGGGCCAGGACGTTGTCGTCCAGGCGGCGGGCGAGCGGCGCAAGCAGACGACGCAACGTGACGACTGCGGTACCGGCGAGCAGCAGGAGCAGTGTCACGGTCCGCACCCACAGCGGCAGACGCAGCAGGTAGTCGGCGAAGAAAAACGCAACAAGCGCCACAAGCACGAAGACGGCCACGCGGCCGGTGCCGGCGACGAGGAGGATCGCTCGCATGCGCCGACGCAGGGCAAAGAGGCCGCGGCGAAGCGGAGAGGTCGTTTCGTGGAGGTTCACCGGTGTCGGTTTTCGTTACGTCGTTTCGTTACTTGTCCCGGGCGCGATCCGCGCGCACGCGCACTCCACGCCCCGGGTATGAAATGAACAACGCCTCCCGCTCCGGAAGAGGATGCGGAAGGCGTAGCAAAAAGACCCGTTCGCTACCCGGCTGGAGTTGAATCGGACCATCGAGGATCGATACACCGGCCGAGTTCGTCGATACCGGATCCAACGGTACCTGACGATTCGCGTAGCTCGCGTAAAAAAGCGGCTCGCCGTCCGCCGGCGCCGCGAGCACGAGCGCGTCGGGCGTACGGTTTTGAACAACCACCTCGACCGAGGTTTCATCGACGACCCGCGCCCGCAACGCCGGGGTCGTGAACCACGCCGTGGCGCGTCCGGGTTTAGCGCTTGTACACGTGCGGGCGGGCCAGGAAAACAGCTCGCCAGCCACGACATCGCGCTGGCCGCCGTCCCATTCGCAGCGCACGGAGCCCCGTACGACACAGACCGCGATGGCGCCGTTCCGCCGTTCGACAAGATAGGCCGTACCGGTCGTGATCACGCGGACCGGTCCGGCGTCAACCGTGAAGGCGGGCCCGCCCCCATGCTCCACGCCGCTAGTGCGGTCCGCGCGCTCCCCGGACGGAGAGCTCTTCGAGATATCCAAATAAACACGGCCCGCACCAAGTGCGAGCCGTTTAGATTCGGGGAGGGAAAAGCGCGTATTCGCGTCAATCGTGACCGTAGCCACGGCTGCCGGAACTACGTCTGCCAGCGTGCTCTCGCCGTCGCCGTTCGCAAGATCACCCGATCGAGGGCCGCCAGCCCCCGTTCGAGGGCCGCCCGCCACCGAGATGCGGGCGACCGCGCTGGTGGTGAACGTCTTGCCGTCCGACGACGCGAGTTCGCCGAACAACGTCGTCATTGCCGGATCGCCTTCGGACTTCGGTACGACGAACGCCAACGCGATCAGGGCGGCGGCGGCCACCGGCATCCAGGCGCGTTCGAAAAACGACCGCGGTGCGGTGCGATCGATCTCGCCACGGATGCGGTTCCAGAGTTCCGGCGGCGGCGCGAGCTCATCGAGTTCGTCGTGCAGCGCGAAGTGCGCGCTGATTTCGGCGAATTCGGCCGCGGCGGCGGGGTCGTCGGCAAGCACGCCCCGAATCCGTCTGGCTTGGTCCCCGTCCAACTCGCCCAAAGCGAGCGCCACGAGCTGCTCGTGAAGATCCTCGGGGACTCGGTTCGCTTCGCTCATTGATCGGTTTCCCTCGCTCATTGATCGTCTCCCCCGGATCCCGAGTTTCCAGACTTCGAATCTCCAGACTCCGAGCTTCTGGACTCCGGCTCCAGGAAGTCCTGCAAATGCGCGCGCAGGTTCTTTTCCGCCAGCGAGACGCGACTCTTGACGGTTCCGACGGGAATCGAAAGCGCCGCGGCGATCTCGGCGTACGGCAGGCGCTGGTAGCGCGCCATGATGAACACGACGCGCAGCTTGTCGCTCAGGGAATCGACGGCCTTGCGAATCGCGGCTGCGGTCTCCGCGGCGCGGGCTCCCGAGTCGGGCGCCACCTCGGTCGACTTTTCCTTGACGTTTTGGAGCTGCGCCTGGGCCTGGTCACCACCCGCGACGGAATGAAACGGGCGCCGCTTCATCTTCTCGCGCTCGTTGAACCAGTAGTTCTTCCCGATCTGGAAGAGCCAGGTCGACACCTTGCCGATCGGTCGGTACGTCTCGCGCGCCCGCCAAACCCGAAGAAACGTCTCCTGGACGTAGTCTTCGGCGGCGATCCGGTCGAAACACATTTGATAAAAAAAGTTCAGCAGTGCCTTCGCGTACCGGCCATAGAGCTGTTCGTATGCAGCCACGTCGCCATCCCGTACGCGCACCATGAGGCGCTGGTCGTCGCGGTCTCGATCAGTGCGCACTGGATCCTCCGGACTCGGCTTCTCCCGATGCGAGCGGTGCCGGCCAGCCGATCGACGACGCATGTCAGGTTTCCCACTGGCCGTTACAACCGGTCTGGGCGCGCGGGGTTCAATGGGTTTGGGCCAAGACCCTAACTATAGGCGGAGCCCGGAGTTATGGCTGCGAGAATTCGCTGAGCGGATTCTCGATAGTCGGGAGGAGAGGCAACTGAGGAAGCGTACGGACGGCGATGTCTGCGCGCTGGCGCCGGAACATCGGCAGCCCCTGCGCGTTAGCGCTGGAAGATCGGCAGGTAGTTCGTCGGAACCTGCAGGATGATCGCCGAGACCGCGGTCGAGAACGCGTTGCCGACGTGGCTGGAGACCCAGTACGTGTGGCGGCGTCCGTCGCGGCGCGTGCGCGACCGGGCGATCGACAGGAGGTCGTCGCGGACCATCGTGTACCAGTTTTCCCACGTCCGTCCGCCGCGCGTGTACATCGCCTGCGCGGCGTAGTAGTTGCCGTAGAAGTAGAAGTAGTGGTCGTGGTACTCGATCCAGATGCCCTCGTACTGGCGCTGGATGTAGCGGAGGCAATCGCTGATGCGCGGCGGCCGCGGAATGCTGTGCTTACGGCAGAAGCGGGCGACCGCGGTGTTCGAGTACAGCCCGGCCTGGTAGATGGTCGTCAGTCCGGCGGCGGTCAGGGCGAAGCTGTTTCGGTTGAACGGAACCTTTTGATGCTGGTAGAGGAACGCGCCCCGGTCGTGGCCGGTCGTGACCGCGGACTCCATGACGTAGCGCAGCGCCTTGTCGATGGACTCCTTGGGCACCTTGATGCCGATGTTTCTCGCCTCACGCAGTGCGACCACCTGGCAGACGGTGATCGACATGTCGGAGTCCTGGGCGGCGGGTGCATAGCGCCATCCACCGCGCGTGTTCTGGGACTTCCAGGTGAACGCGACCGCCTGGTCCAGTTTCCCGCGCAGCGCCGGGTTGCCCGTCATGCCGTAGATTTCGGCGAGGAACAGGACGCTGAACGCATGGCTGTACATGCGCGTTCCGTGTTCGGTGATAAACCCGTCCGGCTTCACGGAGCGCAGGACAAAGCGCAGCGCTTTGTCCATGACCTTGCCGTACGGGCCCTGGCCGGGCAGATGGCCTCCGCTGAGGAAGGCCATGCCGGCGAGTGCGGTGACGCCCAAGTGGGGCCGGCCCTCGCGCGGCTGCGTCTCGGGCTGGGGCCGGTAGCCGTCGTTGATCTTGAAACCGACGCGCGAGGTCCACGATCCGTCCTTGTTTTGATGGTCGGCGAGCCAGCGCAACGCCCCGTCGACGGCCTTCTTGGCGCGGTCGTTCAAGAGCGGCTTCTTGCGCCGTGTGGCGCGCAGGTCTTCCTGGGCCAGCACGGGGGCGGGGGCAGCGGCACCAAGTCCTAGAACCAAGCCGGCTGCGAGAAGAACGGTTGCGAAGCGACGGTGCATTCGGTCTCCGTCAAGTATACGTCGGAAGCGGGACCTCGAAGACACGAGGCTCGAATTTTGAGGTCGCCCTCGCCATCCGTGATCATCGGCGGGGTAGGGCCGGACCGTGAGCCTGCCCTCCCGACCGATGACCCAAACGGGGCTACTTGGGTCCGTACACATGGACCCGGCCGTCCGACGCCACCACGACCAGAAGGCCGTTTTGCACCCGGGCGTGCACGTAGTCGACGTTGCCCGCCTGCAGCTTGATCGGAATCTTCTGGAGCACCGCGCCATCGAGAGGATCGACCAGGTGGAGCCGGGGCGCGAGAACCGTCCTGCGGTCCTCGTGCAGTTCGAACGCCAGGGTGCCTCGAGACGGAACAAGCCGGGCGCGCTCCCGCGGGCGCCGGGTGAGTTCCTGGGTGTATCGCTGCGTGAGCTCCGGCACCTTGAACGCGCTCAGGCGCGCGGCGCGGCGCGGGTTGCCGCTGGTCAGCACGAGCAGCAGGGTGTCGTGCTCGGGTTGGGGAGGGAGGCCCGGTCCGAAACGGCCCTGGTTCACGGGACCGGCCCGCAGGCCCGCGGCGTACTTGACCAGCTTGCCGGACTCGATCTCAAAGACCGCGGCTCCCTGGGCCTGGTCCAGGACCACCGCGTAGCGACCGATGCGCTCCAGCTTCACCGGATCCCGGTTGTTCGTGTGCGTGGGGGCGCGTTGGCGCCACAACACCATCCCGGGCCCGGGGCTCGAGGGGTCGATCAACAACAGGGAATAGGTGTGCAGCATCGAATACTCGCGACGTCCGGGCCGCTGCTCGCGGATGCACAAGAGGATGCGGCCGTCCTCCAGGACCACAGGCGGGAAGGGCGGAAGTCGGTGAGCGGCCCCCGCGGCGAGAACCCGATCGTTCCCGTGTTCGATGGCGCCGCTTGTCGAATCCAGAACCGTCAGGGAGAGCGGATTGGTCGAGAACACCAGAAGTCGGCCGTCCCGCGGAACGATCTGGAATCGTGAGTGCACGCGGTCGGCGCCGCCGCCTGCGAGGCTCCGGGTCCAAAGTACCGAGCCGTCCTCGGCGTGAAGCGCAGAGATTCCGAGGCGGCCTCGCCGCGGCCGGTCCCGAAAAACGAGGAATAGCTGGCCCTTGTGTTCGACGAGGTGTTCCGCGGTATGTCCTTCCGGGAGACGCCGCGATTGGAGCGCGCGGCCGGTTGTCGCGTCGAACACCCGTGTCGTGTCGCTCGTCGTCATGTGGATGCGGTTGCCGGCGAAGACGAGTGGCTCCTTCGGTTCGCGGTCGCATTCCAACGCATAGAGTTTTTCGCCCGTGCGGCCGTTGTAGACATGGACGCGGGTGCGCGCGCGGATGAATACGGCGGGCGGCAGGCTCTTCGGAATCTGTCCGGCCACGTCGACAAGATCCAGGTAGTCGTCGCCGACTTTCTTGGTGAACCGATGCTCGACTTCGGGACCGAGTTCCGTAGACCGCGCGCTGCGTGCAAAGCTCGGGTACGGCTTGCGCCGCCGCCACTCGTCCGCGAGCGCGCGGGCCGTCACCCGCGCCCCGTCGTCGCGGACCACGATCTGCTCGCCGTGGCGGGCTCGGAGACGCTGGATGGCGGCGTATGCATGGCCGTAGGCCTTCATGCCGTGAAGCGCGCGAATCATCAGCACGCGGGCCTGCGCCAACTCGGGAGCGTGCTCTGAGCCGGTCTGTTCGACCAGGAATCGGCGCAGAACCCGTGCGGCGGCGGCCGGTTCGTCGGTTTCGACGCGCCGTTGGGCCAGCTCGATCGTGGCCGGAATCGCGGCGCGGGCGTTGCCGTAGAGGCGCAGTCCCCGTTCGAGCGCGCCGAGGTCGCGGCTCTTTCGCGCCGCGGCGAAGAGGCGCTCCGCCCGGAGTTCGTACGGTTCGTAATGGGAGCGCCCGTAGTTCTTGAGCAGTTCCCCGATCCGTCGCACCGCCTCCCGCGCCGCACCGGTTTCCGGCTCCGCTTCGATAAGCGCATGAAGGACCTTCAGGCCCTTCGCGATCTGGTCGCGTTCGAGCTGAATCTTCGCGATTTCGAGAAGCGCCCAGGCGCGGACGGAGCGCCGTTGATCGTCGCGTTGCGCGTCACCGTGCTCCCTGGCCAAGGCGCGCAGGTTGCGGACGCGCCATTTCACCGCCGTCACCGGCGAGATTCGCGGCCAGGGCCAGCTGGCCTCCCAGCGGATGCGTGTGCGCAGGCGAGCCGCGGTGTTCGGCGCAGCCCGGACCGCGGCGTCGAACTCTTCGCCGGCCCGATCGGAGCCCTCTTCCAGAGCCCCGTAGGCGCGGCGCAGCAGCGCGCGATGAAGGCCGAGCTGCGCGCGTGAAGCTGCTGCCAGCGCACCGATCTGTCCCGCCTTGGTGCTGGCCCGGCGGTAGTGTTCGATCGCGTCTTTCACACGACCGACGGCGAGGAACACGTCCGCGGCGGTGAGCAGCACTCCCGGGCGATTCGGGGCGCGGCGGACCCGATCTTTCGCGGCGGCGATGACCTGTTCGCGGTCGAAACGAGCGGTGACGCCATCGCGACTGGCGGTGACGAGCACGCCGTCGCCCGTGACGAGGTTGACCATCCTGTCGTTGTCCGGGTGGGTCTCGCGTGAAAGCGGAGGGCCGCGTCGTTTTCCGGTCGCGGGGTCAAAGCGATAGATGGCACTGTGCGTCGGGACCAGGAGCGACTGCCGGGTTACGAGGCCGCGCCCCGCGCCGATGTGGATGCTATCGAAGCGGGCCCGCCAATCGATCGCGCCGATTGCCAGGCCCCGCTCGCGATCCTCGACGGCGCGGATCGCGATTACCTCGTTCTTGCCGCTGATGAAGATGCGTTCCCCATCCGTTCCGTGGATGGCACGAGGCGGGGGGGGCTCGCCCCGCGCGCGTTCCGAACGTCCGTGGACGCGCACGGTCTTGAAGACATGCCCGGAGTAGCGGTCCAGGAACAGGAGCGCGCGTCCGTCGGACGGCGCGATGACGATGTGGTCCGCCGTAATCAGCGGCGGGGCGTTTTCGAACAGTGGCCAGCGCCGGGGTGCCTCGAACCAGTAGTAGGTCGACGGCAGGGGCACGATCGGATACTCCGTCAACCAAAGCGGGGTGCCGAGCAGGGCATCGACCGCGACGAACATGCCCAGGTTGGTGCCGTAGTAGAGAACCCCGTCGGCTTCCGCGACGGGTGTGGGCGCGCTTTCCTGGAGCTGTCTTCCGAACAGGTTGAGTTCCGACTGGCCGTTGCTGACCCGAAGCATGAACTCGACGCGTCCCGTGCGCCGGTCCAGTGCCAGGAGATAGGTGTGGAACGTGCCGAGGCTCTTGGTTCCCGCGACGTACACGCGGTTGCCGCGAACGAGCGGGGAGCCGGTCACGGTCAAGCCGGCAAGCAACGCCTTGTCCCGCGGATTCGCCGCGAGCCAGGCATCGTTGTGCTGCCAGAGGGGATCACCCGAGTCGAGATCAAGGGCGGCCAAGCGGCGCTCGGGGAGGTAGTAGGTGATCGGTACGCCCTGCAGTTTTTGTGGCTGGTAGGGGTGGCGCTGTTCAAGAGCAACGTAGACCGTTCCGTCCGCGACGACCGGCGAAAACAGCGACGACAGATTCGTACGCCCGTCGGACTCGACCTGGCCGGCGAAATGAAACGACCACAGGGGATCGCCGCCGTACAGGTTCGTCGCATGGACCTTGATGCCGTCGGAGTGCAGAAGAATACCGCCGGCGATGACCGGGTGAACCGGCCCGTACCCGGCCCACTTTTCGTCCCAATTGACCCTTCGGTTTTGTCGCGGATAGCGGCGGCCGCCGGGGAACGCGGGACGATCCCACCGTCGCTCCTCGATATCGACGTCCAGCTCGTACTGAACGGGCGGCATGCCGTCCGCAGGGAAGCGGGGAGACGGGGCGAGCGCGGTCCGGGTCGGCGAGCCGCCTATCATGGGCCACGGTTCACGCGGGAGCGGTTCCAGCGAACGTGCGCCCGCGTCTTTTTCGAACGCGGTGAACGGCGGGCCGCCCTCCGCCCGGTCGCGGGCCGCCGCGCGCCCGACCCGGGCCCGGACGGCGGGATCCTCGAGCGCTTTTCGATACAGCGTCGAGAGGCGTCCGAGCAGGAGCCGCGCCTCCGCGGGACGTCCGTGGAGCAGGGCGCGGTCGGCGAGCGCGACAATCGCGCGCAGCCCGGCCCGGGTGCCCTCGAAGCGGCGCACGACATCAATCAGGCCGGTCCGATCGTCGTCCGCCAGGGTTCGCCGCAGAGCCTGCTCGGCATCGGCGCCACACAAGTCCTCAAAGGCCTGGCGACCTTCCGGCGGCAGCCGCTGCAGCAAGCGGAGCGCCCGGTGCCGCGCCCCGATGTAGCGATGGCGCACCCGCGCGGTCCAATCCTGGGCGTGGTCCTGCATCACGCGCCGCACGCCCTCGGCAACCGCGCGCCAGGCGTTGCGGCCCAGCGCCTGTTCGGCCCGCTGCAGGGCGGTTTCGGCCCCGCCCGCCGGCGTGACCCAATGCGGCTTCCCGACATCTTCGCCCTGGGCCAACGCCGAGACGGCGCTCGCCCATACGACGACAAAGACAACGGCGATTCTCACGTCCCTATTCTACGCGCGCCGGGTCACCGAGAGTGCCCTCAACTCCGGGGGTGTCCCGACAACCAAAAAAGCGTACGGACGGCGATGTAGACATCGCCGTCCGTGAGTTTCCTTCCGACTTGCTCCGACGAAGAGAATCGCTCCTGGCGATTATTCAAAGCAGAAGATGCAGACGCCGCAGGATCCACTCGGCAGCGAGCAGGCCGACGAACAGCCACAGGATCCACGCCCGGTCCCACAGGTCGGTTCGCTGCGGCTCGCCCGAGCGCACGACGCCGGTCGAGCGGACGACCTTGTCGGAGAGCAGCCGGTCGAGCTCCCACGGCATGAGCAGCGTGCCGCGGCTCCGGTCGGCGATGCCGCGCAGGGTCTTGATGTCCATGAGCGGTTCCTGGCTCTCGATCGTCGTGTCCTCGATCGTAAACGTCGCCTCCGCGGGCTCCTCGTCGTCGACCTCGGCGATCAGGCGATAGGTGCCCGGTTGAATCGCCGGGAGAACGGTCTTGAACAGGCCCTTCGGTGGGTCGTTGATCACGGCGTGGACGGGGACTTCGTCTTCCTTGCCGTCCGGGTGGCGCAGCTTGAGCGTGCGGGTCATCGTCGACGAATCGGCCTCGTCGGGCGCGACCGGCTCGAAGTCGCGATCGAGGAACTTCACTTCGACACCGATCGACTCGCCGACCTGGTAGCGCGCATTCGCGCGATCGACCCAGATTTTCACGCGGCGGTTTCCACTCAGCAGCCGGTAGGTGGCGAGGTGACGGATCGCGTTTGCCCAAAACCTCCAGTACAGCTTGTTCTCCACCCCCATGCGCATGCGCCACAGCTCGTCGGTCGCGAGCCACAGCACCTTGCCCGCGCCGTAGTCCTGCAGGGCGATGATCGGGTCCGCGCGCTTGGTTGTACCGCTGGGACCCTGGCGCTCCGCCAGAACCTGCGCCGTTGACTTGGCGCGCTGCACGGGTGCAAACAGGCAGTAGGTGAAGCGCTCGTCCTCTTCCCACATCTCGCGTGTCTGTTCGACGTCGGTCGTGATGCGAAGGATGGCGTGCGTCGCGCCCGCCGCGGTCAGGTGGTAGCGCTTCTTGTGGCCCGGATCGACGATGCTCAGGCGCGGCTCGTGGCGCAGGGCCCGGTACGGCACGACCGGCAGCAGCGCCATCATGGGGGTGCCCGTGTACGCATCGTGATCGGGGACGTTGGCGTCGCGCCCGGCGTGCAGCACGAGGCCACCGCCCGATTTCACCCACTCCTCGATGAGTCCGAGGATCTTCACGCGGCGGCTGGCATCTTCCGCAAACATCTTCCGCGTCGGGTTGACGTCGTGGAGGATGATGACGTCGTACTCGGCCAGCTCGCGCTTGGTGGCGGGAAACGTGCGCAGCCGCTCGCGACCCTTGGTCGAGGGCTGGGGCCAGTCCGGCACTGCGCTGAGCAGCAGCATCTGCGCGTCGATAATGCCCTCGGCGCGTTGCAGCGCCACGTTCAGCCAGCGGTACGTGTACGAAGGTCCGTTCGCGACGAACAGGACGCGCATGCGCAGCTTGACGATGCGCAGCCGATGCGTTCGGTAGTTGTCGGAGTGGACCGCTTCGTCCTCCTCGGGCGGCACGCCGATCTGGAGGTGGTACCGTCCCGGTTCTTCGAAGCGGCGCCGGAAGGTGACCTCGACCGGCTCTTCCTCGTCCCCGGGAAGGGAGAAGGACTCGGCGTCGATCGACAGCTCTTCTGTCCGCGTTCCTTTCGAGTCGATGAGCCAGGCCTCGAGCGCCGCGAGGCGACCCTTGAGCCCGCTGGCGCGCACGGTCACCGTGAACGCGACCTCGTCGCCGGCCAGAGCAACCTCGGGCGCATCAATGCGCTGGACGGCGATGTTGATGGCCGCCGACGGGTCGCCGATCGCCACGGGAAAGATCGGAATACCCTCCGCGGTCTGTTCGGCCGCGTACTGGGCCTCCTGGAGCGGGTGGGGCGCGCCACCGGTGTGGCGACCGTCCGAGAACAGCACGATGCCGGCGACCGGCTCGTTCTTGCGCTCGAAACGCGTCACGAGATGGCGCAGCGACAGACCGATTCGCGTGACAGGGCCCTTTGCCTTGAGGCCGGAGAACGCGGTGTTGAGTCGCTCGGCCGCCGTTTCCGGATTCTCGTCGGGCAGGGGATCGAAACGTCCGACCGGGCCGCGGTCGAACGAGTACAGGTGCAGCCGGAACTTCTCGGCGAGGTTCGCGAGCAGGTCGGGCTTGGCCGCGACCAGACGCTTTACGATCTCAAGGCGGCGCGCCTGGGACAGATTGGCCTGCGGAAACTTGCATGCCTTGGCCACCCGCGCGGCGAGCCTTGCATCGGGGTACCGGTCCCGGTTCCCCATGGACTGGGACGTATCGACCAGCAGGATGAGATGGCGCTTGTAGTACTCGCCTTGAACCGTTTCGGTGTACGGTCCGAACAGCGCGCCGATCGCAAGCAGGATCGCAAGGATGCGCAACACGCCCATGGCCATGCGCGGCACGCGCCCGACGGCGCCGGCCTCGCGGCGATACAGGAATCGGACGGTCAGGGCGACGGCCGGAATCAGCACGAGAACGACAACCCACGCGGGCGGCATCGCGTGCCAGCGGAGCGAGGTCGAGGCGGCGGCGGTGATGGGCATCACGCGGATCTCCGGCGCGACCCGAACCGGCCGGCCAGCACCAGCTCGGCCAGGAGGAGCAGTGCCACCAGTCCGAGAAGGATCCGGCTCATGGAATCGCGGTCGTCCAGTTCGCCGCGGGGGGCGACGGAGTCGATGTCTTCCGTGAAATGAAGGTTCTTGCCCTGGTAGCCCCGCTTCAATTCTTCGGCGTCGATGCGTCGCAAGTCGCCCTCGTCCGCATCGACGTTGCGGGCCGCAAGGAATTCGTCGTTGCGAGCCAGCCCCGCGCCGTCGCCGGCCGAACCACGAATACGAATGCGGTAAAAACCCGGGTAACCGGTGTTGTGGACCACGAACGGCTTGGTCTCGTCCTCGACCGGCTCCTGGATACGGCCGCCAGCGGCCTCGGGCGGCTCCACGATCACTTCCCGCGCGCCGGGCGGCAGCGGAACCCGGATGGGGGTTCCGACGACGCCGTTGCGGTGCTTGGGATCGTCGGCGGAAAGGAAGTGCGCGGCGTTGAAGAACATCACGGCGGGCAGGATGCTTCCCCGCATCCTGATCGCCCGTTCGTCCGGCGTCGTCGTGATGATCACGACGCGGCCGCGTCCGAGCCGGTGCTCGATAACCGCGGCGTCCTGCGCCTCGGTGTCGTAGGTGGCGACGACATGGCGCTGGCGGAACTTCGGATCAACAAGAAACTCGTCCGCCACGCGCCGGAACCCGAGGATGTGCGGCGAGAAGAACACGACGCTTTCGTACGTCTCGCGAAACAACGGATGGTCCCGTTCGCGTGAGGGGACGAAACGAATCTCGCTCTCGTCGTCGATGCGCATCGGCTCGGTCGCCAGCATCATGGGAAACAGCCCCTGGCTCTTCTCCTTGTAGAAGAGCTCGTTGACCTTGTCAGGTTCCGCGAACGTGCCGAGATACGCGAGGAGTCCGCCGCCCGCGCGAACGAAACGCTCGAGCTTTTGGATCGCGGCCGGCTCGAGCAGCTCGAGCGCCGGGTCGGCCAGCAGAACGACATCGTAACGCTCCAGCTTCGCATCGCCGAACTCGGCGGGATAAATCGGTTCTCCGAGGTCGATCGGCGAGACGACCGCGTCGCGCAGCTCGCGGAGCGCCCCCTCGTGGCTGCGTACGGGCAGGAAACGGACCGGCGGCCGCACGCGAATCGACAAGAGCCGTGTGCTGTCACTCGCGAGGCGGTCGCCCGCGCCGCGCAGCGGTTGAAAGACGGCCCTGATCCTCGCCGCGCCCACCGGAATGTCGCGCAGGCTGACGCCCACGCGAGCGAGGGTCGGGACCGCGAGCCCTTCGCCCGGCGTCGGCTCCAGTTGAACCGCGACGGGATCGAGCTTGGTCCAACCTTCCTCGCCCTCGCGTCCGATGAACGGAACCACATGGCCCTCGACCTCGGTGGGGCCGAAGTTGAAGAGCTTGACCCCGAGGTGCAGGCGTTCGCCGGCGAATGCCTGGCGTCCCTGGCGGGGCAGGAGCGATGCGATGGCCACGTTGCCCGTACCCGCGGCGCCGACATCGAGCACGACGACGGGAGCGGGAGGGCCGTTGCCGCCGCGGCCGAGCGCGCGCAGGGAGGCGTAAACGTCTTCGCGCCAGCCGCTGCGCTGGGCATCGTCCATGCGCCAGTCGCGGCGCTGCAGGTCCGTGAGCAGGACGGCCATCGGCTTGCCGGAGAGCTCGCGCAGTTTCCGGCCCGCGAGGCGCAGCACCTCGGCGAGCGAGTTCGGCCCGTGACTCGTGCGCAGCGCGGTGAGCCGGGCGCGCGCCTCGTCGGGGGACGCGTTTTCGATCAGGGCGCGCGGTGCGCCCCCGGCCGAGTCGTCCCGGCTCACGAGAATCGTGACGCGGCTCTCGGAGGGCAGATCGCCGAGCAGCGTCTTGGCGCGTTCGCTGGCTCGGTCGAGTGCCGTGCGACCCGTGCGCCGGGCGGCCATCGAGGCCGACGTGTCGATGATGAGGACCGTCGCCCGCGCACCGCCAAACGGACTGAGCGCGAGCGCCTGGGTGGACGGGCGCGCGAGCGCCAGCGCGAGCAGCGCAATCAACGCACAGCGGATCAACAAGAGAATCAGGTTCTCGACCTGCATGCGCCGTTTCTGCTTGCGCAGAGCCGCCAGCAGAAAGTCCATCGCGGCCCAGCGCACCACGCGATGGCGGCGGCGAAAGAACAGATGGATCAGGATCGGGACGGCGACCAGAGCGGCACCGGCGGCCAACAGGCCGGGATGAGCGAGGGCCAAAAGAAAGGGGGGGGCGGGGGCGTCGCCCAAGAGCATCGCCGTGCCGACCTGTAACGTTCCTGTTGCGCTCACCGCCGCCTGCCTCGTGACGCCAGGTACGACGTCAACACGACGTCGAGCGGTGTCTTCGTATCGATTGCCACGAAGTCGGCGCCCGTTCCCAGGCAGCCCTTCTTGAGCCTGCGGGTGAAGCCGTCCAGCTCCTTCAGGTATTGCGTGCGCAATGCCGCGGGATCGACCATGACGTTGGGCATGGACTCGAGTCCCTCGAAGCGCGTTGTGCGCTCGAAGGGAAACGTCCGCTCCTCGTGGTCGAGGATGTGGAGCAGCACGACCTCGTGGCGGTTGTGGCGCAGGCGCCGGACCGCGTCGAGGATTTGGTCCGCCGTCGCGAGGAGATCGGACAGGATGATCACCACGCCGCGGCGTCCGAACTGTTCGGCGGCGTGGTTGACCGAGTCCGCGACGCTCGTCTGGCCACCGGTGCGGGACTCTGCAAGCATCTTGACGAGCCGGCGCAGGTGGCCGGTGCTCGACGCCGGCGGCAGGATGTCGCGCAGGTCCTCGTCGAACAGGCACAGCCCGACCGCGTCCTGCTGTTTCGTGATCAGGTAGGCGAGGGCGGCAGCCGCGTGCCGGGCGTACTCGATTTTCGACAACGCGCCGGAGCCGTACTCCATCGATTCGGAGGTATCGATCATGAGCCAGGCGCGCAGGTTGGTCTCTTCCTCGTACTGCTTGATGTAGTAGCGGTCGCTCTTGCCGAACACCTTCCAGTCAACGAAGCGTATGTCGTCGCCCGGCACGTACTCACGGTGCTCCGCAAACTCCACGGAGAACCCGTGAAACGGCGAGCGATGCATGCCCGAGACGAATCCCTCGACGATCAGCCGCGCCTTTAGCTCAAGGCCGGCGATCGTGTTGAGGACTTCAGGATCCAAGTAGTTCGGCGTGTTCTCCGCCATCTGCGCTTTCCGGCGAAACGGCTTCGAGCAGGCGCTCGACGACCTTGTCGGACGTGATGCCTTCCGCCTCTGCACTGTAGTTCGTGATCAGGCGGTGGCGGAGAACGGGCTTGGCGACCGCGCGGATGTCCTCGGTGGACACATGGAAGCGCCCCTTGAGTAGCGCGCGCGCCTTTCCGCCGAGGATCAGGTTCTGGGTTGCGCGCGGGCCCGCGCCCCAAGCCAACGACTCCTTGATGAACGCCGGGGCCTCGTCGGTGTCGAAGCGGGTCGCGCGCACCAGTCGAACGGCGTACTGGAGGATGGGATCGGCGACGGGCACCTTGCGGACGGTGTCCTGCAGTTCAAGGATCGCTTGTTGGCTCAAGACAGCGCCGAGCTGCGGCGTTTCCGTCGAGGTCGTCAGCTTCATGATGTCGATCTCCTCGTCCTTGGACGGGTATTCGACGCGGACGTTGAACATGAATCGGTCGAGCTGCGCCTCCGGCAGCGGATAGGTGCCTTCCTGCTCGATCGGGTTTTCCGTGGCGAGCACGAAAAACGGCTCGTCGAGCGAGTGCTTCTTGCCGCCGGCGGTGACCTGCCGTTCCTGCATGGCCTCGAGCAGCGCGGCCTGCGTCTTGGGAGGCGTGCGGTTGATCTCGTCGGCCAGGATCACGTTGGCGAAGATCGGTCCCCTCAGGAACTTGAACGTCCGTTCGCCGCTCGCCTTGTCCTCCTGGATCACCTCGGTGCCGGTGATGTCGGCCGGCATCAGGTCCGGGGTGAACTGGATGCGGGCAAACGAGAGGGACAGTGTCCGGGCGAGCGAGGAGATGAGCAGCGTCTTCGCCAGCCCGGGCACGCCGACCAGGAGGCAATGGCCCCGGCTGAAGATACAGATCATGAGCTCTTCGATCACCCGGTCCATTCCGATGATCTGCTTGGACAGCTCGGTGCGAATCGACTCGTACGCCTCGGTCAGGCGCCGGGCCGCGGTTACGTCGGTGGTTTCGGTCATGGGAAGCCGCTGAGTATAAGGCCGTTTCCCGACGCGCGCGGGAAGTGGAATGAAAGGCTAACGGGGCGCGGGACCGTAGCAGTGGATGGATTTTCGGGTGACGGCGTAGAGAAGGCCCTCGACGGCGATCAGGGTGCCGAAAGGGGCATCCTCCTCCGCTTCTACGTTCGCGGACCGAATTGGCGCCAACGGTTTTAGCTCGGCCTGCTCGCCGGACAGGTCGAAGCGGAAGACGGCGTTCCTTGTAGGAATCAGGAGGACCCGCCCCGCGATCAAGGGGCGCCCGAAGAGATCGGGCGGAACCCGGATCGGGTCATTGAGCGCCCGATTTTCGGCCGGAAGGAGCCCGAAGCGCTGCGGCTCGCCGGGCGCAAACACTGCCTGATACGAGGCGACGGACTGGTTTTTCCCCCGGCGTCCAACAAAGTACGGACGTCCTTTCCGAATTCCGGCGACATACTCGTAGAGCGCGTGCCACTCGCGCGCGTAGCCATCCTGGTCCACGTGATAGCCCTGGGCGCTCAAATGCCCGCGCAGCCAGCAGAGCGTCGCTTCGGCGGCGTCGGGGGCCGTGATGAGCACGCTGTCGCCGAAAATGCGCGGCGGTTCGCGCTTCCATGCGGGGCGTTCTTGCACCGTCGTTTCGTTCTCGGCTTCGTTGATCAGGCGCAGACGTTCCTTCTCGCGGGGCCGGCTGTACCGCAGCAGCCACAAAACCTCGCCGTCCTCGGCGTCCAGCGCCGCCGCGACGCCGAGACCGGTCGAGACAATGACGACACCCGCGGCGACCGCCGGCGCGAGGCCGCTCTGCGGAGGCAGTTGCGGCGCGGCGTGCGTGCGGCCGTAGCCGAGGAAGCGGCGCCAGATTTCGTCGCCGGTGTGGGCGTCGAAACAAAAGAGAAAGGCCTCCTCTTTCGATGTCGGGTTGTCCTCGACCCACTCGCGCACCGCGCCGTAGACATAGAGCCGATCCCCGCGGAGCGCCGGCGTGCCCCGGAGGAACGCGCGACCCTGCTTTGTGCCCGGCGCCGCTCTCCAGCGGGGCTGACCGGATTCCTTGTCGAAGGCGTAGAGCGCCGAGCTGCGGAACTTGTCGTCGTGAAGCGTCAGCAGGTTGGCGTAGAGAAGGCCGTGACCAAGCGTGGCTCCGCGCACACCCGGAAGCCGTGTCGCCAGACGGACTTGCCCCGCGTCCGATTCCTTGAGCCCTTTCGGCCACGTGTCCAGCACCTTGCCGCCCGCGCGATCGATCACCTGGATGAATTGACCGCAGTTGACGTAGAGCCGCTGGTCGTCACAGACCGGATAAAACGGCAGCGTCTCGCTCCAGTCGGGCTCCTGGGGCCGGTCGAGAAGCTCGGCAGGATGTTCTGTCAGCGGTGCCGACCAGAGCAGCGCGAGCTTGTCGGGAAGCGCCGAACCGTTCCGGGCGCGCGTTGCATCCCCGCCGATCGTGGGCCAACCCGCGGCGTGCCGAGTCGCCAGCGACTTCAGGTGGACACGGCGAGTCCGGTATGCCTCCCCCTTCACCCACGCGTCGCGCTCGGCCAGCGGCACATGGTCGAGCAGGCGCAGGAGATGGCCGAATGCCGCGTCGGGATCGCCATGCAAGAGCGCGTGATCGGCCAAGGCCAGGCATCCGAACGGCGCGCTCGTCGCCAGCGGAAAACGGCGCAGCAAGCGGCGAATCTCAAGCAGGTCCGCCGCAAGAATGGCCCCGCGAAGGGCAGCGTCGCCCTGCCCGCCATAGAGCTGCCGCCACGCCTTCAAGACCTCCGCGCCAAACGGCGCCGCGCCCGCCAGGAGCTGAATCTGCGCCCAGCGCCCCGGCGAAACATAGATTTCACGCGGACGCAGGGCGACCACGCTCGACCGCGGCGTCGAGAGCAAGTCCTGCAGCCGCTCGGCCGCCAGCCGCGGCTGACCCGATTCCGCGGCCTTGCGCGCGGCCAGGACGAGTGCATTCGTCCGCTGGTCGTCGTCGGGCACATACGAAGAGTTGTGCCGCGGCCGATCGCCGGGCCCAGCCGAAACGGCAGCGCACAAGAGAACCGCGAACAAGCAGACAGCACGCACAAAGCCAAGGATAAGCCGCCCGGCGGACTTCGTTCCGGAAGTTTTTTGGCGGGCGTGGCTTGGGGAACACACAATCCAGGTCGATTCGCTGGCGGCCGCCCCCCATGCGTGCGGCTCTGATTCCACCGCGCGCTGTCGATCAGGATCCGGCGCATGGCGTCGGTCGAGCCCAAGCCTCTTGGCCCTCGCGAACGGAAGTTTCCTACACTATCCGCATGGCCCGATGGCTCTTGCTTGCGTCGCTTGCGGCGGCGGTCCGCGCGGAGGAACCGCTGCGGGCGCGGGTCAACGTGGCGATCGACCGCGGCGTCGCCTGGCTGAGGGCGCACCAGGACGAGAAAGGCCGCTTCGGCCGGATTGGCGGCGTTCCCTACGGCAAGAAGAGCGGCAAGGCCTACGACTACCCGGCGGGCCCCACCGCGCTGTCGCTGCTTACGCTGCTGAAGTGCGGCGTTCCACCGGATGATCCGGGCATCCGCAAGGGCTTCGACTACCTCAAGTCCAGCCACCGGATCCCGACCAGCACGTACGAGGTTTGCACGCTGATCCTCGCGATCGAGGCGCGCGCGAACCCACACAAGCGCGAGCGGCAGCGCGAGATCGACCTGCGCCGGTCGAAGGCCAAGAGCAAGCGGGTCAAGCTCTCCAGGAGCGACAAGAAGTGGATGAAGGCGCTGGTGAAAGAGCTCCTGCGCAAATGGAACGCGGGCGGCTGGCGCTACGGCGGTCCGTCGAACCCGTTCGGCATCGACCGCGACATGAGCCACACGCAGTTCGCAATGATGTCGCTGTTCGTCGCGTGGCGCGCCGGCCTGAAGATCCCGAAGGCGGCTGTGCGCGACACGATCGCGTGGGTGTTGACCCAGCAGGAGCAGACCGGCCCCAAGCACGCACGCTTCCAGCCGCCCAGCAAGGGCAAGACCGCGGCCGCCGTATTCGACGAGGCGCGCGGCTGGGCGTACGTGCGAAAGAGCACGCACCGGGGTGATGGCAATGTCAGCGGATCCATGACGAGCGGCGGCATCGTCATCCTGCTCGTCGGCCGCGCGATGCTGGCCGACCTCGACCCAAGAACGCTCAAGCGGCAGGATCCGTCGATCGAGAAATCGATCCGCGACGGACTCGCCTGGCTCGACCTGAACTGGACCGTTGAGGAGAACCCCGGCAACCGGCACTACTACCACACGTTCTATCTCTACGGCCTGGAGCGGGTGGGTGATCTCCGCCAGGTCCACCTGATCGGCGGCCACGACTGGTACGCCGAGGGCGCGGCCTGGCTGGTGGACGACCAGAAGGACAACGGCTGCTGGGAGCACCACACGACACACCCACCGAAGCATGTCCTCGACACCTGCTTCGCCCTGCTCTTCCTCGACAGGGCAACGCTGTCGGTCGTCACGCAGCGGCGCTAGCCCGTTGCCGCTTCGGGGGATGGCGCGACGGCTCCCGACCATCGTGCGTGCAGCCGCAGCCAGAGATGATTCATTCACAGCCTCTGAGGGGAACAGGGGCTGTCATTCGGACCCGCCGTGCGTAGCCGACGGGACCGCCCGCCCCGGCGCCCAGGGCGACTCTCGCGCATACATCGCCGTCCGTACGCTTCCGTCGTTTTCGTTTCAATCCAGGGGCGGCGGGTCGCGGTGGTCTTCCGTGTCGCCGTAGGGGTCGAACTCCTCGGTGCCCTCCGGCTTGCCGTGCCACGTTTCCACGATCATGCGCTCCATGTAGAACGGATCGTGTTCCAGAGCGTGGATCTCTTCGCGCAGCTTGTGTTCGCGGGTTTCGAGGGTCCGGATCTCGTGGACGAGTTGGTGCTGGCGGTCCTGGAGCCGGTGCTTGCGCTTGGCGGTCGGCAGGGCGTTGGCGCCGAGGAGGATCAGGGTGGCGCCCGCGAGGATGGGGGACAAAAAGCGTGCGGCTTTCACGAGGCGTCGTTCGCCTGGCCGTAGGTTGCCTTGTTTCCCAGCTCCTCTTCGATGCGCAGCAGGCGGTTGTACTTCGCGACGCGGTCGCTGCGGCACGGGGCACCCGTCTTGATCTGTCCGGCGCCGGTGGCCACCGCGAGGTCCGCGATGGTCGTGTCCTCGGTCTCGCCGGAGCGGTGGGAGATCACGGACTTGAAGCCGGCCTTGTCAGCCATGCGGATGGCTTCCAGGGTTTCGGTCAGCGTGCCGATCTGGTTGAGCTTGATCAGGATGGCGTTGCACGCCTTTTTCTCGATCGCGGTTTCCAGGCGCTCGACGTTCGTGACGAGCAGGTCGTCGCCCACCAGTTGAATGCGGTCACCCAGCCGGCTCGTGAGTCCGACCCAGCCGTCCCAGTCGTCCTCGGCGAGGCCGTCCTCGATGGAGACGATGGGATAGCGGGCGCACCAGTCGGCCCAGAGATCGACGAGCGCCTCGCTGGCGATCTTCTCGCCCCGGATGCGCAGGTGGTATTGCCCGTCTTCCCACAGCTCGGTCGTGGCGGGATCGAGGGCGATCGTGATCTGACTGCCCGGCTCGTAGCCCGCGCGACCGATCGCCTCGAGGATGCACTCCAGCGCCTCCTCGTCGTTGCGAAAGGACGGGGCGTAGCCGCCCTCGTCGCCGACCAGCGTGGCGTGGTCGCGCTCTTTCAGGACCTTCTTCAGGTGGTGATAGATCTCGGTGCCCCAGCGCAGGCCCTCGCGAAAGCTCGCGGCGCCGGACGGCATGACCATGAACTCCTGGAAGTCCGTGCTCTGCCAGCCGGTGTGCGCGCCGCCGTTCAGGATGTTGAGCATCGGGACCGGCAAGACGTGCGCGTTGTCGCCGCCCAGGTACGCGTACAGCGGCTTGCCCGCGGCGGCTGCTTCGGCGTGGGCGTAGGCGAGCGAAACGCCCAGGATCGCGTTGGCGCCGAGGCGGCTCTTGTTGGCGGTTCCGTCGAGCTCGCACAGGACGCCGTCGAGTTCAGCCTGGCTCGCGAAGCCGCGTCCCGCGAGGGCCCCGGCGATCTCGCCGTTGACGTGGCCGACCGCTTGCTCCACGCCCTTGCCCATGTACCGGTCGCCGCCGTCGCGCAGCTCATGGGCTTCGTGGGCACCCGTACTGGCGCCGGACGGGACCTTGGCGCTGCCAAATCCGCCGCCCTCAAGAGAAACGTCGACCTCGACCGTGGGATTGCCGCGCGAATCCAGCACTTCGCGCGCGCGGACCATCTTGATGTTCGTCATTTCCGTACCTGAGGGGATCCTAAAAATAGCTCCGGGCGAACCGCTTCCTAGATAGATCGGCCGGGTGATACCCTGCGCCCGATGCGGATTCCGCTGACACCCCACGGCACGCGCGAACTCCTCCTCTACGGAGGCGCGTGCGTGCTCCTCGGCGCCGGCGCGTGGCTCCTCCATCCGGCCGTTGCGGTGATCCCGCTGCTCCTTCTGGTTTTCGTGATCTCATTCTTCCGCGACCCCGAGCGCAGCCCTGTGGGCGGCCCCGACACGGCCGTCGCGCCGGCCGACGGCCAAGTGGCCGACATCGAGGAGGTGGACGAGCCGCACTTCATCGGCGGCCGGGCGCTGCGAATCGGGATCTATCTCTCCGTCTTCAACGTGCACGTGAATCGAGCGCCCCTGGACGGCCGAATCACGGGCGTGCGGTATTCGGAGGGCGCGTTCCACGACGTGCGCAATCCGCGGGCGAAGTCGGAGAACGAAGCGAATCTGGCGGGTTTTGAGGGGGTGCGGGGGCCGTTTGCGGTGCGCCAGATCGCCGGGCTGATAGCGCGACGCATCGTTTTTCCGTTCAAGGCCGGAGACGAGCTCACGCGCGGCCAGCGGATGGGTATGATCAAGTTCGGCAGCCGCACCGAACTCTACGTCCCCGCCAGCACGCCCGTGAAAGTCGAGGTCGAAGTCGGCCAAAACGTCAAGGGCGCCCACACGACGATTCTGACCTTTCTCGACCAGTAGCCCCAGCATGAAAAAGATCGCGGTCCTTCCCACGCTGATTACCGTCGCGAACGGGTATTGCGGGGTCCTGGCGATTTTCAAGACCGCCGACGGGCACTGTTACGACGCGGCATTCCTGATCCTTTTGGCGATGCTCTTCGACGTGCTCGACGGTAAGGTCGCCCGGCTCACCGGGATGTCGAGCCGCTTCGGCGCGCAACTCGACTCGCTGTGCGACGCGATCAGCTTCGGGGTCGCGCCCGCGTTCCTGGTCAAGACCGTGATTGACCACGGCGCCCTGGCGCAGGGGTTTTACAGCCCGAAAATGCTGACGCTGTTCACGATCGCATACTCCATCGGCGCGCTGGTTCGACTGGCCCGCTACAACGTCGAACACGCCGCCAGCGAGGGGAGCGACAGCGACGGCAAGGGTGTCGCGGTCTTTTCGGGCATTCCCACGCCGGGTGCTGCCGGGGTCCTCGCCGGGGCCGTTTATCTGGGTCTCGATCCCAACGGCGCGGCTTGGTACCCGTCGGTGCTGCCCGCCTTGCCGATCGTCGCCTTCGCGCTCGGCGCGCTGATGGTCAGCGAGGTGCCCTACGTCCATTTCGGGAGCAAGATCCTGCAGGGGCGGGGCGGGTTTCCCTACGTGTTCGGGATCTTGTTGTTCTTCGCCCTGTTGACGAAGTACCCGCAGGAAGTGCTCGCCCTCGGATTCGCCGTCTACGCCTTGTCCGGTCCGGTGCTCATGCCGTTTCAGCGCAAGCGCGCCAAGGAAGAGGTCACCATTCCGGACGGCCTGTAGCCGTCCGCCCGCGCCATGGAGCGTGTCGCTTTTGGTCTTGGCAGCAACCTCGGCGATCGGGCGCGGTTTCTCCGCGATGGCGTGGCCGGTCTCTCCGGAGTGCTCGAAGACATCGCCGTCTCGGGCTTTTGGGATACGGCACCCATCGGCCCCCCGCAGCCGCGCTATCTGAACGCCGCCGTGACCGGGCGGACCGAGCTGGAGCCGGAGGAGCTGCTGGCGATCGCACAAAAGATCGAACAGCGTGCCCGCCGAGTACGAACGCAGCGCTGGGGGCCGCGCACGCTCGATGTCGATCTGCTGCTCGTGGGCGACCGGACCATCGCCACGCCGGCCCTGACCGTGCCGCACCCGCGGCTCGCCGAGCGCGCGTTCGTGCTGCGCCCGCTGGCCGAAGTCGCCGGGGACTGGGTCGTGCCCGGAGCCGGTGTCCCCGATGTCACGGTGGAGGAGTTGCTTGCGCGTCTGCCGCTCGGTTGCTGAGGCGCGACTCGCGTTGCGCGACGTGCCGCGTCCGGTCGGTTTCGTGCCGACGATGGGGGCGCTGCACGAAGGGCACGCGACTTTGTTCCGGCGATGCACCGCGGAATGCGCGACGGCGGTCGCCAGCATCTTCGTGAACCCGCTGCAGTTCGACGACGCGGCCGATCTCGACCAGTACCCGCGGACGTGGGAGCACGACCTCGCCCTGCTTGAGTCGCTCGGCGTCGCGATCGTGTTCGCGCCCGGGCCGGACGAGATGTACCCCGACGGCTTCTCCACCACCATCGACGTCGGGCCGCTCGCCACGCTCTACGAGGGGTCGTGCCGCCCGGGGCACTTCGCCGGTGTGGCGACCGTGGTGCTCAAGCTGCTGCTCGCCATCGCCCCGGACCGGGCCTATTTCGGCCAAAAAGACGCCCAGCAGGTCGCCGTGATCGCCAAGCTGATCCATGATCTCGATCTGGGCGTCACGCTCGTGCCGGTGCCGACGGTGCGCGACCCGGACGGCCTGGCGCTGTCGAGCCGCAATGCCCGGCTTGGCGCCGACGAGCGCAAGCAGTCGCTGGGCCTGTCGCAGGGCCTGTTCGCGGGCCGCGACGCCTGGGCAGCCGGCGAGCGCGACTCCGAGCGGATCATTGCGGCGGCGCGCGATCCCGGGCTGGACTACGAGTACCTCGCCGTCGTGGATTCGCAGGACTTCGGTCCGCCCCAAAAAAGTCGCGCCGCACTCCTCGTCGCGGCGGTGCTCTTCGAAGAAACCCGCCTGATTGACAACGTTCCTCTGAACATTCCTCTGAGTGTCTCCCCGGAAGAGTCTTGAAACAGCGTACGGACGGCGATTCTTGTTTCGAAAAAACGTTTGCGCGGCGCAATACAATGGGGGCAATGATTCGTACGCTGATGTATGCCAAGCTGCATGGCGGTCGTGTCACGGACCACGACCTTTCGTACGAGGGCAGCATCACCCTCGACCGCGACCTGATGGACGCCGTGGGCATCCTGGCGCACGAGCGGGTGCAGATCGTGAACAAGGCCAATGGCGCCCGCTTCGAAACGTATGTCATCGAGGCGCCGCGGGGTAGCGGGCACATCTGTGTGAACGGGGCGGCCGCCCGACTCGTGGCCCGCGGTGACGAGGTGCTGATTATTGCGTACGGGCAGTTTTCGCCCTCCGAAGTCGAGGCCCACCGGCCGAAAGTTGCGTTCCTGAGCCCGGAGAACCGTGTCGTCGAAGTCGCGGGTTGAGCTGCTCGCGCCGGCGAAACTGAACCTGTTTCTCGAGATCCTCGGCCGCCGTCCAGACGGGTATCACGAGCTCGACTCTGTGTTTGCGGCCATCGATCTTTGCGACACCGTCGTTGTCGAACCGGCCAGCAGGATCTCGCTGACCGTCGAGGGAAACGCCCCGGAGGATGCGACCAATCTGGCTTGGCGCGCGGCTGCCGCCCTTGGTTTGGGGGCGAAAATCCGGCTGATCAAGCGGATTCCGGCCGGCGCGGGACTCGGCGGCGGGTCCAGCGACGCCGCCGCGGTCCTGCTGGCTCTGACCCGGATTCACGGTCTGGACAGGGATCTCGCGCCCGTGGCGGCCGGCCTCGGCGCCGACGTGCCCTTTTTCCTGACCGGCAAAACGGCCCGGTGCCGGGGAATCGGCGATCTCGTGACTCCGGTGCCGGCCCGACCCGGGCGGGTGTTTGCCGTTGCTTGCCCGCGGCTTTCGTTGGAGACCCGCCGGGTCTACAGGGCCCATAAACTGGGGTTGACCGGGGATTTGAAAGCCGCTACCGTCTTTTTGCGGAACTACCTAGACGAGAACGATCCGGCCGGACCGGGCTACTTCAACCGCCTCGAAACGGCTGCGCTCCTCGTTGAGCCTTGCCTTGAGGCCGTGCGGAAGGCAGCCGGGGCGCGTTTTGGCGTGCCCTTCACGATGTCCGGCTCTGGATCGGCATTCTTCGCCGAGGTGGATCCGGGTCCGGCGCCCCCTGCGTTCGAGGTCGAGGGGGTTCGGATCGACGTTTTCAGGGTACGGACGAAGTAACACGGCGTGGACATCACCGAAGTACGCATCAAGCTGCTGCCCAAGCGGGAATCCTACGAGGACCGCTTGCGGGCGTTTTGCACCGTGACGCTCGAGGACTGCTTCGTCGTCCGGGACCTGAAGATCATTGAGGGCCAGCAGGGCTACTTCGTCGCCATGCCGAGCCGCAAGCTGACGACGCGCTGCACGCGCTGCGGCGCCAAGAACCATCTCCGATCGCGCTATTGCAACGAGTGCGGTTCGCACATGAAACCGCGGCCCGTGACCGACGACAACCGGCTGCGTTTTCACGCCGACATTGCGCATCCGATCAACGCGGACACGAGAAGCCGGTTGGAGCGACATGTCCTCGAGGCGTACCGGAGCGAACTCGAGCGCTCCACGCAGCCGGGCTATACGCCGCAGTCGTTCCCGGGACTGGACTACGACGATGACGAGCCGGCCTCGGATGCGGCTTACACGTAACGTCATCCAGACGCTGGTTCAGCCCGGCGACCGGATCGATCGGCGCGTCGATCGCGTCGAGCTGCGCCTCGACCTGTACCCCGACCTCGACGCCGCGGCGTTCATCAAGCGCTGCAGGAAACCCGTCGTCGCCTGCGTGCGTCGTGTGCGCGATGGCGGGTCGTTTTCGGGTGCCGAATCCGAGCGCGTTGCGTTGCTCGAGCGCGCGGCAGGCGCGGCGTATCTGGATCTGGAGGTGGACGCGGACTTCGAGCCGGACGACGACTTTCAGCGGTTGGTGAGTTTTCACGACTGCGCCGCGATGCCGCACGACCTGGACGGGATCTTTGAGCGCTGTCTCGGTCGCGGCGCGGACGTGGTCAAGATCGTCGCGACGCCGCGCGATTCCACCGAGGCTTTTCGCCTGCTCGACCTGCCGGTGCCGGGCCTGGGACTTGGCGACGCCGGAGCGTTCACCCGTTTCCTGGCCCCGCTGACGTATTGCGCCCGCGAGCCCATCGCGCCCGGAATACCGACGCCCGAGGAGCTGTTCGACGAGGTCGGCCTGCGCCGGCTCGGCGACAAGCCCGCGCTGTACGGCGTGGCAGGTCGCCCGATCGCCCACTCGCAAAGCCCCAAGCTCCACAACGCCGCGTTCGCCGCGGCGGGTCGGGATGCCGCGTACCTGCGCTTTGACACCGACGACCTGCCGTCGTTTTGGCGCGCCTTTTTGGCCCACAACGGCCACGGGCTGTCCATCACCTCGCCGCTCAAGGAACAGGCAGCCGCACTGGCCACGGCGCCGGACGACGTGGTCAAGGCTTGTGGCGCGGCCAACACGCTGCTTGCGGACGGGCGCGCCTTCAACACCGACTACCACGCGTTTCTCGAACTGGTGCCGCCCGCGAAGGGTGAGTCGCAAGCGTTGGTCATGGGGGCCGGGGGGGCTGCGCGCGCGGCAATCCTGGCGCTCAAGGAGTTGGGTTACGCGGTGTCGATCTGGAACCGGACGCCGGCACGGGTTGCGGCCCTGCGACGCACCCCCGCGTTGCAAGACATCGCCGTCCGTACGCTCTTGCAGCCGGGTTCTCCCGATCCCGCCGCCGTGGTGATCAACACGACGCCGCGCGAGCCGCCCGCGGCGCGGTTCGTCCTGGATTTGCGCTATGGGCCCGGCCACGACGCGGGGCTTGCGTTCCTGGATGCGCAGGCGCGTCGGCAGATCGAGCTGTTTGCCGTCGATGTCGAGTGATCGGCCGGATCGGCGCGTGGTTCTGATTGGGCTGCGCGGGGCCGGGAAAAGTTCGGTCGGGCCCGAGCTCGCGCGACTTCTTGGCGTGCCGTTTGTCGATGCCGACGACGAGGTAGAGCGCGCGTCCGGGCGGACGGTCGCGGCGCTGCTTTCGGCGGGTGAGCTGCGCCCGGCCGAGGCGATGGTGCTGGCGCGCTTGCTTGCGGGCGAGTCGTGCGTGCTTGCGACCGGTGGGGGGGCCGTGCTGTGGGATGCGTTTGGTGACGCGACGCGGCGCGGGGACTGGACGGTTATCTGGCTCGACGCCGGTTCCGACGAGCTGGCGCGGCGGCTGGCCGGGGATGGTGCGGAGCGACCGTCGTTGACGGGCCGACCGGCGTCCCCGCCTGGGTGCGCGAATGAGATGGATGAGATCGGTGAGATCGCCGCGGTGCGTGCCGAGCGCGACGCGCTGTATCGAGCGGCGGCGGCGTACCGGATCGACACCGCGGGAAAGACGCCGGGCGAAGTGTCTCGTTTCGTGGCGCGGCTTTTGTGCGACGACGAAAGGCCGACTGCCGATTAGGATAGGACCTGTACGCCCATGCGCACGCTGTCGGTTGTCCTTCTCCTCACCCTTTGTCTGTCCGCGCGCGACGGCGATCCGCGCGTGGAGCGTGCTCTCAAGGTCGAAACGGGCCCGAAGGAACGGGTCGAGCTGCTCGACCGGATCGCGGCGACTGACCGCGGTGCCAAGGCACTCGCCACTCAGGGACTCCAGCCCGATCTCGACCCCGAGGTCGTCCATGCGGTTGTGGGTGCGCTTGTCCGCTCCGGTCGCCACACCTCGCATCTCGAGGCGATCGTGCGGCTGGTCGGCGTGAAGAAGCATCGCCGTCGTGTCCTGTACCGGCTGCAGGAAGCAGTCGATGGGCCGAAGGGCAAGGAACTCGTCGGCGACCTCGACGAAATGGCGCGGGGCATCACGGCGGCGGCGGGCAAGGAGGAGGCGCTGCGGATCGCGGCGGTGCGCGTGCTCGGGCGGATGCCTCGCCGTCGGGCCCTGGAGACCATTGTCGGTGTCTGGGGCCGTGTGGGCGAGACGCCCGCGGTGCGCGCGGAGTGCCGGCAGGTGCTGCGCGGCGTCTTGGACGCGGCGACGGCGGAGGAGGCGGTGGCGTATCTGCGACGCAGTCCTTTCCACAGCTACTTCGACATCCTGCGCGAGCGCATGCTGGGGCTCCAGGACCAGGTCAATCGATTGCGGCCGTTTCAGCGCAAGTGGCTGCTCAAGGCGCCGCCGGATGAGGCGCTCGCCGCCCTCGGCAAGGGCGACGCCCAAACGCGAACGATCGCCGCGAAGCGGATTGCGGAGTTGGCGGCCGCCGGACAGACCGCACCGCTCAAGCCCGGCGCGTTCGCGGAGCAGGTACTTGCGGCCACCTTCGTCGAGCGGGACCGGCGGCCTCCGTCCCCGGTTGCCCTGGCGACGATGCTCGATGCGCTGCGCAGCCTGTGGGGCGCGGACAAGGGTGGGCCGCTGCGGTCCCATCCGCCCGACGCCGGCGCGCGGATCCTGCGTCTTGTCGAACCGCTGGCCGCAGGTGGTCACGGGCGTGACGGCGTCGGCGATGCGTGCCTCGGATTGCTCTACGCCATGAAGGCCCACGGGACGGCGGGGCTGGCGGATTTCGCGCGGCGCTCGAGTGCCACCGATATCCGGCGCAAGGCCGTGCAAAACCTCGGACTCCTCGCCGGTGCGGTCGATGACGCGGGCAAGGCGTACATCCGCGACCAACTGATCGATCTGCTCGTGGGCGGAGACAAGACCGCGCCGGTGCGTGCGCAACTCTTGTTCAGTCTCGCCGAGAGTTTCGATCGCGTCCCGCAGGCGCGCGACGGCGTGCTCGGGCTGCTCAAGGATGTCGAGGGCGACAACGGGCTGCCGACCGCGGAGATTCGCTCGTGCATCAAGATCCTGCGCAAGACCGGCGAGGACGCCGCCTTCGACGATCTCATCGAGCTGTCCCGCTCGCACAAGAGCGCGGATGTCCGCCGCGTGACGATCGAAGAGGGCCTCTTGCCCTGGGCCGCCCGCAACGGCAAGGGGCCGCGGGTCTTCGCCCATCTCCGCGCCTTGGCGCTGGCCGAGGACGCCGCACCGGCGACGCAGTCCATGATCATCAAGGCGCTGGGCGGCAGTGCGGACCCCGCCGCGCATCCGATGCTCGTGGAGCTGGCCGCGTCCGACGCAGTGGACGCCGCCCGCAAGGCCGAAGCAAAGACAGCGAAGTTCGCGCTGGGCCGCGCGCTGGTTCGCCCCGGACGCGGGCGCGTCACAGCGGCGGATGTCGCAACCGCACTCCAAATCCTGGAGGAGGAACGCGACGCCGACCCGAGTCTCGCCCAAGCGCTCGCGCAACAGATCGTGACCGCCGCCGCGACGGCGAAGGTCAAGCCGCTCCAGGCCCGCTACCGCATCGCGACGGCCCACATGGCCGTCAAGCCGGGCGACGAGGAGCGCATCGTGCAACTCCTGACCGCCGCCGCCGAAAACGCGGAACCGGACGCCCTGCCGGCGCCGCTGGAAACCGAACTGCTCAAGGAACTCGTGACGCGCCTGGAAAAGAGCCAGAGCTTCCTCGTCGCGTCCCGCCGCCTCAAACGCCTCGCCGAACTGTCGAAGGCTGTGCCCCGCGACGAAGCGAGTTGGCTGCTCCGCGCCGCTGAAGACGCGCTCAAGGCCAAGGACAAGGACGCCGCAAAGGAGTGCCTCAAACGCGCGGAAGCGCTGAAGGCGCTGGACGAAGCGGGGAAGGCCAAGCTCGTGGCGCTTCGGAAAGAAGCGGACGGGTAGCGTACGGACGGCGATACTCTCGAAACCGGCTACGCCGAGAATCGCCTGCGGCGCTTTTCGTTAGCCGGGCGGGCGCGGCTTGGTGGGGGCGGGCGGTTGCGGGCCGGAACTGTGGCGGCCCCCTGTGTCTGCGGACAGGCGGCTGATTCGGACGTAGGCGTTCCGCGACCGAGGTTCACGTTCACGTAGTGCTTGCCCGCCTGTGTGCGGGGGCGGATAGAGCGGGTTCGGGTTCCACCGTCGCCCTGCGGGCTATGGCGGACGAGTCGGGTTCGGGACGCGGTCACGCGGCCGGTCGTCGCTTGGCCCGCTCCCTCGGCAATGGCAAGCGCTACGTGAACGTCGTTCGTGAACGCGAACGGATCCGGCGGATCGGGGACGAGTCGGTTGACCGCCGCGGTCCCTTGACACCCGCGCCACCCGAATTACCGTTGGGGGTTCGCTGGTGGGGTAGCTCAGTTGGTGAGAGCACAGGATTCATAACCCTGAGGTCGGCGGTTCAAATCCGCCCTCCACTACAAGAAATCGCGCGGCTCTGCCGCGCGATTTCTATTAGCTCTATGAGCGTTTCCGAGGTTGGACAGGCCCGGGAGCCAGCGAACGTCGGCGGGCTTGATTTGCGGTACGGCAGCCCGGCCTTCCCGCGGCCTGATGTTCTTCGAGCTAGGCGTTCAATCCTGGTCGGTCGAGCTCCAGGTGCGCTTGCTTCCGCTGTAGGTGTGGAGTCCAAGGAACCCGGCTTCTCGCTTGGCCTGGTATTCGGGCAAGCAGTCGTCTTCGGGGAAGTAGTCGCCGATCACCACTTCGTCGCCGTCCATGTTGTCCATGAGGATCCCCGTGCGGCGTCCGGATCGAATCATGACCCTCGGATAGCCGATATGATCGCCCATGCTCAGAGACGATCCATCTTTGTTGCACCCGATCTCAAGTCCAGCGCCTTTTGCCGCTAGCATGGTCCATCCGGTTCCCTGCTCGCCGGCTGCGAAAATCGTTCGCAGGTTGCCCTTTGGGTCGTTCAGCAGAATCACGGAGCTGTCTTCGTAGGCCTGAAACTCAACCTGGATCACGCCTGACGGACCCTTCAGGGCGAGCGAGGTGCCGCGTTCGTTGGATTCGAACACAACGCCATCCGGTAGTGTCTTCTTTGGAACCCGTGCTTCGTGCAACGCGAAGAGAGACACGGAGAGAGCGGCGAAACCAAGAAGCGTGGGTACTCTCTTCATCGCCTCACCGCCCGGTGACGGCGAAGTCGTCTTCGAGAGCCTGATTCATCTGCCAAGGCGACATCCATTCGGACACGCTATCACGTCGATCGCTGCGCGCACATGGGACGTCAGCTTGCGGCCGTGCTTGCTCCGGATCCGGGTTTGTGTTGGACCCGTGCGCGGCGCGGTGCCGACCTTCACTCGGTAGATGCTTCCGCGTGGATAACCGTCTACGGATCTCGGGCAAGCCGGAATCCGTATGGCTGGACCGTGAATACCGGGGTCAAGCCTGGCGGCATGTTCCACCTTACCGTTGCTCGCAGTTCCTCCGACGGCGAACTGAAGCAGCCTCCGCGGACGACGTAGTCTTTCCCCTCCGCTGGGCCGGTCGGATCGATGTCAACGGCTTTCGGCCTCAGTTTTGGATAGGGGCCGTACCGATCCGAGCACCATTCCCAAACCCCACCGAGCATGTCGCGGATCCCCAGCGCGTTGGGCGGGCCGGGCCGTTTCGGTACGCCCGGCGGTTGTCGCTTTTTGACGCAAGCGAGAACTTTCGCACGGTACTCCGATGTCGGCGAACCGAGCTTGCAGGCATACTCCCACTCGGCCTCGGTCGGTAGCCTAAAGCCGGTCGCGTTCAGGAACTTCCGTGCGTTGGCCAAGGGCACGTGTTGAGTGGGTTCGGATTCATACCCTGGCGGACAGCGGCTTCCGAGAATCGCGCAATACAGTCCGTACAGAACCTCGAGCCGTGCCAGATAAAACGGACGGGTGATGCGGACCCTTCTGGAGGGACGTTCGTTGTCGCTGGCCAGGTGATCATCCCGATCGGCCCCCATAACAAACTCGCCAGCGGGCACGAGGACGAACTCCAGGCCATAGCGCCGATCCCGCACCTCGCGTGGCAAGCCCGTCTTCTCGTCGATAGACGTGTTCGGCAGGGCCTCGTACCAGCCAGACGCAGGCTCGGTGGAACGGGTAGATTCGCTACAGCCCGACGCCACGAACGCCATGAGAGCAACGATCATCAAGTCCTGCGTCACCGTCCTCCTCGCGATCCAGAATGGTCTCGGTAGTGCCATCGGGGACGACGACTCCAGCGATCTTGAGCATATCGCCATCGTACGGCAGATCACGGAGTCCGGTGTGGTGCACGTGCGTGGTGGACACATTGCCGAACCAAAAGCATCGCCGTCCGTTCCTGTACTCGTGCGCTGGGTCGGACTGGCTCTGCTTCTTGCCGCGTGTGGCCGTGAGCCCGCGTCGCTGCCGGCGACGCACTCGGAGTCCGTGCTCAAGCCCGGCGCGTTTCACGTCAAGGGGCCTGTCCGGCGCGGCGACTGGCTGGATCGGTTCAAGGAGCGGGGCCGCAGCGTTGCGGCGTACAAGCGCAGCCAACCTGTTCGCGCACGGCCGGGGAACGTACTCGCGTTTTTTGCCCGTCGGACCGTTCAACGCGCGCGAGCGCGCGGTTTTTCAACAAACGAGCCGATTCGCGGCGCGTTGGTTCAACCTGAAAGTGCGCAGGCTCAGGCCCGCCCGCCTGCCGAAAAAGGGCTGGTCCCGCAAGCGCGCGTTCGGGCGTCAGTACCGCACCGCCTGGTTTCTCGACCACCTGCTGCCCGACCGGTGTCCGCGCGACGCGGTGTGTTGTTTCGCCGTCACGATGTCGGATCTGTATCCCGAGCCGAGCTGGAACTTCGTCTTTGGCCAGGCGTCCCTGCGCGGTCGCGTCGGCGTGTGGTCGTTTCGGCGTTTTTTAGGCGACGGCGACAAGATCATGCTCCGCCGCGCATGCCAGCTCGTGGTTCACGAGGCCGGCCACGCCTTCGGACTCGAACACTGCGTGAAGTACGAGTGCACGATGAACGGCTCGAATTCCCTGGACGAGTCCGATCGCCAACCGTTGCACCTGTGCCCGCTGTGCCTCGAAAAGCTCAAATGGAACCGCGGCTTCGACGTGCGCCGGCGCTACAAGCGCCTGCACGCGTTCTGCCACGAGGCGGGCCTGCGAACCGAGGCGGCGTGGTTCGCGGCACGACTGAACAGACTCGGCGAAAGCGAGTGAACGGGGTCACAGGCAATAGGGGGGCGGGGGCAGAGCGCGCCCGCGCGCGGTCAATCGGGAAGTGGCGTCTTGTCCCGCATCTCCGGGAGCGGCGGAGCCAGGTCGCGAAAGCGGATGTCTTTGACGTTCGACTGGATCAAACGGCTGACGACCGCGATGACATGCTTGTAGGCGACGTCGGGCGCCGCGTCGATCTCGATTTGCTGTCCTTGTAGCCCGCGGGAGAGGTGTTCGAGGCGCACTCGTTTTCCGTCTACGGCACAGACCAGACCGTTGTCTGTGGCCCACAGGCGAATCCGTGTTGGAGTGCCCTCGGGCACCGACGTGGGCAAAAACACCGTCAGCTTGTTTCCCCAGTGGCCACTGGGCTCCCGCCGCCGGACACCGAACAGGAGTTTGTAGTACCCCTGCTCGTGGAACACTCCGAGAATCCAGCGGACGTGGCGCCAAGGAGTGTTCTCGTCCGCGTCGAGCCGAACGAAGAGTTTGCTCCACCTCCTGTTGTTCCGGGTCACCCAGCCCGCGCCTGTCTTCTTGGAATTGTAGTTCTCGGCATAGCGCGATATGCGTGCCGCGAGTCCGGCCAAGGTGACGACCTTCCCTGCGTGAATCCGACCGCTCCTGTCGAGGTCCACGCCGACCCGGTCGTGGGGCTCGTCGCCCTTGTCGGGCTCTGCGGCGGCAGCGACAGGCAGGGTAAAGCCTGTCGGATCCGACGCGCCCGGATCGGGTTCGTTGGACTCGCAGCCGACGAGGCTGCCGACAATGCTCCCCAGCAGCGCCGCGCATCGAACAAGACGACGTGCGGCAGACATCGCCGTCCGTACGCTACGGTTGCGGAAAACTCGGATCCACAAACCTTCCGTTCTTGGTCAGGACTTCGCCGTCGATGCGGACGATGCCGCCTGGTCTCAGGTCGCCGACCATGTCCCAGTGCAGGCCGCTCTTGTTCTTGCCGCCGCTTTCGGGGTAGGCGGCGCCCAGGGCGGCGTGGAACGTGCCGCCGATCTTTTCGTCGAACAGCGTGTTGCGCGTGTACTCCGTGATGGAGTAGTTCGTGCCGAGGGCAAGTTCGCCGAGACAGCGGCCGCCTTCGTCCTGGTCGAGCATCTGCAGCAGGAATTCCTCGTTGCCGGATGCCGAGGCCTCGACGACGCGGCCCTGTTTGAATTGCAGCCGGATGCCGGCGACCTCGCGGCCGCCGTAGACCGCGGGGAAGGTGTAGTGCACGCAGCCTTCGGTCGCGTCCTCGATGGGGCCAGTGAAGACTTCGCCGTCCGGGAAGTTTTCCTTGCCATCGCAATTGATCCACTGGCGGCCCTCGATGCCGAAGCGGATGTCGGTGCCTTCGGGGGTCTCGATGTGCATTTCCTTGGCCTGCTCGAGGCGGTCGGCCAGGCGTCTTTGGGATTCGCCGAGGGCCTGCCACGCGGCGACCGGGTCCGGCTCGTCGAGTTTGCCGGCGTGATAGACGAAGTCCGCATAGTCGGCGAGCGACATCTGCGCGTCCTGGGCCGAGGCGTGGTTCGGAACCACGGTTCCCGTCCAGCGGAGCCGGTCCGGATCGTCCGCGGGCAGCGACGCGCGCTTCATGAACAGGTCCATCAGGGGGGCGCGCGCCTGGCTCGCGAGCGCCTGTCTCTTGGGGTCGACGCGGCTCAGGCGTTTCGTGTTGCGCTCGACCCAGGAGGTGATGCGCACGTTGGCGCACGTGATGACCTCGCGGTCGAGTTGGCTCACGTATTGGAGTTGCTCGTCGCTGCCCAGCTTGAAGAGCAATTCGTCGCACGCTTCGGGGCCGAGGCGCACCCAGGGGTGCCCGCCCGCGCGCACGACCTCCGCAAAAAGAGCGGTGACGAACTCTTCGGAGGCCGTGGTTCCCTGCAAGACGACGAGGTCGCCGGGTCGCACGGCCGTGGAGTAGTTGATCAGGACGGAAGCGAGCTTTTCGAGGCGTGACACGTCGAGAAGATAACCCGATGCGTCGCGCAGCAACAGGGCGGTGCAGGGTTGCTCAGTCCTGCAGTAGCGAAGCGTCCAGGAGGTCGGTACGCAGGATCGCCGCAGCCAGGCCCGCATAGCCGGGGTCGCTGTGCAGCAGCGACGGGCCGACGAATGTCAGATCCGCGTCTCCGGGGGTTCTTGCTTCGAGGCGCAGGCGGTAGACGAAGTTCGTCTTCGCCAGTTCTTGCCAGCGCTGCGGCTCGAAGCGGGCAAGCGCGCGAAAACACGACGAGGAAATCAGGCCGCTGTCGTCGAGGGTGCCGTCGTCGAGGAACTCATACACCGATTTTGCTTCTTCCTTTTTCGCCGCGTCCTCACGGATGGCGAGGTAGTGCAAGACCAGGCTGCGGTAAAAATACTCGCGTACCTGCGCGGGCAGGACGTTGAACCCGGTCTTGCCGGGACGCAGCCCGTCAGTGTCGCGGACGGGAAAGTCGCGGAGTCCCGCCGGCATCCGAGCGACGCGAAGCAGAGCGGCCACCTCCGGGTACCGCAGCCGGTTTTCCCACATGGTCTCGATGATGCGCCGCTCTTCCTTGTAGCCGCGCTGGGCCAGCAGAGCGATCCCGAAGACGCAGACTTCGGCGCGTCCCTTCTCGATCAGGTCCAGGCCGGGTTTCAGGTTTGCCTTGAATTCGCGAAACGCCGCGCGGATGTCGCGTAGCGAACGGTCCAGCAGCTCCTTGCCGACACCGTAGAGCGCGTTGTATTCGAGCAGCGCAACGCCGGCCTCCACGCGGCCCGCCAGGTCGTCTCCGGTCAGATAGTGCTCCACCACCGGACCGACGCAGCGCCAGTGGGGGCGCTCGGCAACGGCGTAGGAGAAGAACTCGCGGTAAAAGGGCCCCTTTTTAAAAAACACCTTGAGCCGGTCGTGCCCCTCTTTCGCGCCGCGCGCCGCCAGCCAGAGCGCCGTGCCCGCCTTGATGTGGAACTGCTCGCTCTTCATCCGCAGCCGTTGCCACTCCCGCACAGTGTCACGCAGCCGCCTGCCATCCGGATCGACGTGCGGCCGGATGCGCGGATAGTCCACCGTCAAAAACGCCCTCAGAACGCCCGGCAGGCCCGTCTCGGTATAGCCGGTTCCGCTGATCAGGATCCCCGTCCGAATGCCCTTCCAGATCGCCTCGTAATCGTCGTTGTCCGCCATCGCCATCTGCTCGTAGGCCGACAGCGCCGCACCGAGCGAACGGTTCTGTTCCCCCCACACGGCGCGCTCGTTCGGGTTGTCGTGCAAGAAAACCGAGAGACTCAACGCGGTCGGGCGAGCCTCGAAGTAGTAGTGCGCGCCGATCGCGGACGCGATGAGGCATGCAAGGGCGAGAATCAGGGCAACGCGCATCCACACAGGCTACCACCCCATGTCGGAACCGTAAGTCGTTTGTCAAAAACAAGTTACGGAGTCCGTCTCGGCCGCGGGGCATCACAATGGGCCGACATCGGACGGCAGCAAACGGACGGCGATGTCTTGTCCCGGGAAGTGTGCGGCCGCCGGCGCTACAGCGCTTCGGCGACCGCGACCGATGGAGGAGCAGGTACCCCATGAAGCGCGCAATCTGGATTCTCCCCGTGCTGGCCCTCGTGCTGGCCGTGCCCGCCCTTTCCCAGGACGGCGGCGACGCCGACAACGCCGACCTCGCTGGCGAGGTCGCCAAGCTCAAGAAGCTGGTGGCCGAGCAGCAAAAGGTGCTCAAGGAAACACAGTCCTACCTCCTCACGATGAAGGGCGAGGCGTCGCTTCTGGCGAAGGCGCTCAAGAAGGCGGACAAGGGCGGCTTCACGATGCCCGCGCCGAACAACGACGCCAAGTCGGCCCTGCTCAAGGGGCTCCAACGCTACGCCACGGTCGGTGCCACCGGCAAGGCCCCGACGTCCGGCAACTGATCCTTCCGAAGCGCGGGGTTTGCGGTTACACCGCATGTCCCGTGTCCGAACATCGAAGCGAAACGGAAGTCCGACGGACCAAGCGCGAACAGCTTCGCGCCGCCGGCGTTCCCCTTCACCCCGAACGATTCGAGCGCTCCCACACTCTGGCCGAGGCCGGCCGGCTGTCGGAGGGGACGGAAGTACGCGTCGCCGGACGTCTGGCCGCGGTGCGCACCTTCGGCAAGCTGACGTTTGCCCATCTGCAGGATGTCCACGGACGGCTGCAGGTCGCGCTCAGGAAGGGCGAGCTCGACGACGAGACCTGGCAACGCTTTCACGACTACTTCGACCGCGGCGATTTCGCGGGCGTGGCCGGAGCCCTGTTTGTCACCAAGCGGGGCGAGCTGACGGTCAACGCGCGCGAGATCACGTTCCTGGGCAAGGCGCTGGCCCCCTTGCCCGAGAAGTGGAAGGGGCTCGCCGACCCCGAGATTCGGCAGCGGCAGCGCTACGTCGATCTCGTGATGAGCGACGAGACACGCGCGCGGTTCAAGCTGCGCACGAGCGTGGTCCGGACCCTACGGCGCTTTCTCGACGACCATGGTTTTGACGAAGTCGAAACGCCCGTGCTCCAGACGGTGCCTTCCGGGGCGAGCGCGCGTCCGTTCCTGACACACCATAACGCGCTTGACCTCGACGTCTATCTGCGGATCGCGCCGGAGACCTGGCTCAAGCGGCTGGTCGCGGGCGGCTACGACCGCGTCTACGAGATGGCCCGCTGCTTTCGCAATGAAGGCATGGATCCGAGCCATCTGCAGGACTTCACCATGCTCGAGTACTACTGCGCGTACTGGAGCTGGGAAGACAACATGCGCTTTACCGAGAAGATGTTTCGGCACCTTCTCGACGAAGTGCTCGGGTCGCAACAAATCGAGTGGCGCGGCCGCACGATCGATTTTTCGGGCGAGTGGCCGCGCGTCGACATGGGCGACCTCGTGCGCGAAAAGACCGGCATCGATGTCGCGTCGCTCGACGCCGACGGGCTGCGCGCGGCGATCCGCGAGCACGGTCTCTTCGAGGAAGGCATGGAGCGCCTCGGCCGCGGCGCACTGATCGACATCGTTTACAAGCGCACCGTGCGCGGCGACCTCGTGCAGCCGTGCTTCTTGACCGGCATCCCGGCGGACGCGCTCCCGTTGGCGCGCCGCAACGAGAACAATCCCGCGATCGCGGACTGTTTCCAGCTCCTCGTCAACGGCTGGGAAATCGTCAAGGCGTACAGCGAACTCGTGGATCCATACGAGCAGCGCCGCCTGTTTCAGGAGCAGGAGCGCCTGCGCACGGGCGGGGACGACGAAGCCATGCACATCGACGAGGACTACCTGCGCGCGATGGAGTTCGGCCTGCCGCCGATCAGCGGCTGGGGCATGGGCATCGACCGGCTCTGCGCGCTCTTGACCGGGGCGGATTCGCTGCGCGACGTGGTGCTCTTCCCGCTGCTCCGCCCCGAGGCACGTCCCGAAACGCCCGACTCCGCTCCCGCCCCCGACACGGCCGCTTCCGATCCGTCCAAGCCGGCCCCCGCCCCCCCCAAGCCGACCGCCGCGGGCGCCCCCGACACTTCGGGCGACGTCGGCGAGTTCGGACTCACGCGCGCGGAGGCGATGGAACTTTTCAAGGCCCATGTGCACACGGACTACCTCACCAAGCACTGCCTCGCGTCGGCCATCGTGATGGAGGGCGTCGCGGCGCGTTTTGACAAGAACCGCGACACGTATTGGTGCATGGGCCTGCTGCACGACCTCGACTTCGAGACCGTGAAGGAGCCCGATCGGCACACGCGCGAGACGGTGCGCCTGATGCGCGGAGCCGGGGTCACCGACGAGACGATTATCAAGGCGGTCCTGGCCCACAATGCGGAAGGGCTCGGCGACATCGAACGGGACTGCTGGCTCGACTACGCGCTCTCATGCGCGGAGACGATCACCGGTCTCGTCATGGCGGCGGCGAAAGTCCTGCCGGACAAAAAGCTCGCGTCGCTCAAGCCGTCGTCGGTCAAGAAGCGCATGAAGAAAAAGGACTTCGCCAAGCAGGTCAGCCGCGAAGCGATCCTGCAGTGCGAAAAAATCGGACTCACACTCGAGGAGTTCTGCGCACTCGCGGTCGAGTCGATGCGCACCATCTCCGACGACCTGGGGCTCTAGCTCCAGCCCTGGGCTAGATATCGCCGTCCGTTCCTGCCGGCCGAACATCGACGTAAACGAACGGACGGCGATGTCGCCCAGGCTCTGTTTGAGAAGAGGCACCCTTCATCCAGGAGCCGCGGCGAGCCGCAAGCGAGCGAGTGGGCGCAGCCGCAGCCGTCCGAAGCCGGCCGAGTCTTCAATCAGAGCCTACGGCTTGAGGGCGGCGCCGATCTTGGCCTGGGCCTTGAGGCCCTTGCAGCGCATGTAGAGGTGGCGCAGTTTTTTGGCGCGGCCCTCTTCCGGGCCCGTGAGGATCGTGCCGAGTTCGCGAAGCGCGGTGCGTTCGAGGTCGCGTCGGGTGCGCAGCGCGCGATGACGAGCCTCGGTGTCGTAGAGCGAGTACACGTACGGAGCGTGCAGGGCGGCGACGGTGCCGTATTGGCCGCGCTGCAGGGCTGCTTGCGCCTTGCGGACCATCGCCTTCGCGCTGTTGATGGCCTGTCTCTTGTCGAGGAGCATCATCCCGTCGTGCGCCGCGCCCGCGATTTCCGGTTTCTCGTGGCCGAGATGGCGGCCGAGAATGCGGATGCCCTTGGGGCGGGACCAATTGCCGAGTGCGCGCATGAGTGCCGGGGTCGGCGTCTTGGTGGCTCGCTTGCGGAGGTCTACGTAGAACTCGTCCTGGGCTTCGGTCAGCGTGATGTCGTTGACCTGCACGAACACGACGCAGATGTAGATCGACTGGGACTTCGCGCGCGTATGCGTGCGCCTCTTGCCCTTCTTCGACTGCTTGAGCGGGCGGCGGGCAACGCCGACGGCGAACTCGGTGCAGTTGGGGTCCACCGCCTTGAGCCGGAATCCCGGCAGGCGCAAGTAGTGCTCCTGAAACTTCTGGAACGGATCCGTGCAGCCGAACACATCGACGACAACGTAGTTGGTCGTGTCCCTGCTCGGCAGGGCCGGCCTGGGCCGCGGGAACGGTCTGTTTTTGGACAACCGCGTCCACGGCGTTGCGGGTCCGGACAGGCCGCTCGAACCGGCTCCGTTTTTGCCCAACAGTTCGCGCGGGCCGATGCCGCCGAACGTGTGAATCTTGCGATTCTTTTCCGCCATCAGCGCGGCGTGTTCCCGGGCGCGGGCGGCCACGGCTTCGTTCCAGTTCGCGGGCTTCACGCGAACCTTGCGGCGGAGCTGCTGAAGCCACCGCGCGAACTGCTTTTCGATCCGTCGTTCGTGCAGCGTCCTCGGCGGCGGGTGCTCCTCGATGGGGGGCTCGTACTTCCCGTCTTTCGGCTTGTTTTTTCCGTACCAGACGGTGAAGCGTGCCACGCTGCGGTCCGTGCTCGGCCGGTGGCCGATGATTTCCATCTTGTACGCGCCGATCCCGTGGTCGAAGTGCACCGTAAAGGTGAACTCGCTGTCGGTGGTGTCGTTGTCGGCGTTGAGATAGGCCCGCCCGTCCGGCGCGATCAACACGAGTTCCGGGTTCTTGTAGCCCCGCACGAGAGTGCCGTCGATGATCAGGTTCTTGCCCCGGCGGACCTCGCGCGGAAAGTCATCGACAAGGCCGACTTTTGGAAAAAACTCCTCTTCAGCCGCAAGAATCGGGGCGAGGAGGAGAACGACGAGTCCGAGGCGCATCAAAAAAAGTGTAGGCGAAGCACGACCGAGGCGGGACATGGCTTGGTTTTTGGGGGGGCAGGGGCCGATCATGGAGGTATGGGCGCGGAGAAACGCTCGCACCCCCGGACCGCGGTCGATTACGCCGCGCGGGTCACGACCGCCTCGGGGAGCACCCTGCGCTGCCAGATCGAGAACCTCGGCCGGTTGGGGGCGCTTGTCTCGACCCCCGAGTTCGAGGGCGCCCTCGCCGTCGGCGATCGGGTCACGGTCGTGATCGAGCGCGGCGACGACGAGACGATCGAGGTCGAGGGCGAAGTCCTGCGCATCGACCAGGAATTCGTCGCTGGCGACATCCGCCGCGTAATGGCCGTCCGGTTCACGACGGAAATCACGCTGTAGCGAGCGGCGGGGACGGGCGTTCGGCCCCTGCGAAAGCCGCCCCCGGCGCCTTTCGTCAAACCAGTCGGGGGCTGCTGCGCAGCCGAGCCGGCCCAGATGAGTCATGAGCTTGAGTCATGAGCTTGTCGGGTGGAGCGATGCCGGGGAAGCGTACGGACGGCGATTTACTGTGCGCGGTGGCTCGGCGCAATCTCGCGGACGTGGAGTTCTACTTTTTCTCGGCCCATTCGGGGGCGGCGTAGGACGAAGGCGATATCGAAAGGTTCCTGCAAGAGTTCTTCGTGGTCGGCCTGGTTGTAGGCGATGGCGCGGACCGAGGCGCGGCGGGAGGCGGCGAAAAACGAGAGGTGGCGGCTCTGGTTGCCGGTGCGGCGCGTGCGGCCGGCGGCGCGGACGCCGTAGGCGCAAAACAGCGGCTCGGGGTTCGCTGAGCCGAAAGGGCGTAGCGACTCGATCTCGGCGGCAAGCGGAGCAGAGATGGCGTCGATCGGTAGTTCCGCGTCGACTTCACGCGGTCCTTGTTCGTTCGCGCCCTGGGCGCGGACGGCATCCTGAAACGCCGTCCGAAATGCATCGACGCGGTCGGCCTGCATCGTGAAGCCCGCCGCCTTTGCGTGGCCGCCGTGCGACGTGAGCAGGTCCGAGCATTCCGCAAGCGCTTCGTGCAGGCGGACCCGCCCGAAGCAGCGCGCGGAGCCGCGGGCCTCTCCGCCCTCGACCGACAAGATGGCAGCCGGGCGGCGGTACGTTTCGGTGATCCGCGCCGCGACGATGCCGATGATGCCGGCGTGCCAGCCTTCGCCGCCGAGCACATAGGCGGCAACATCGCCGTCCGTCTGCTTTTCTTGCTCTTGGATCCTGTCCGCCTGCTCGAACGCCGTTTCGGTCAGCGCGCGCTCGAGTTCCTGCCGCTTCAGGTTGCCCTCCTCCAGTTGTTGGGCGAGCTTCTCGGCGCGCTGGGGATCGTCGCAGAGCAAGAGATCGAGGGCCAGGTCCGCGGAGCCGAGGCGACCGGCCGCGTTGAGGCGCGGTCCGAGCCGGTAACCGATGTCGTGGGCGCGCACCGGGCGGCCGTCGCACCGGGCAGTTTTTTTCAGCGCGAGCAGACCCGCGTGGCGCGTGGCGGACAAGGCGCCCAGGCCGAGGGCGACCAGGCTGCGGTTTTCGTCCACGAGCGGCATGACGTCGGCGACGGTGCCGATGGCCACGAGAGCGAGCAGGTCCGGCAGCAGCGCGCGAAAGGCCGCGTCGTTCTCTTTGTGCAACCGCTCGACGAGGGCACAGCCGGTTTTGAAGGCGACCCCACAGCCGGCGAGGCCCGTGAACGGGTAGGTGCGGTCGGCGCGCTTGGGGTTGACGACCGGGCACGGCGGCAGCGTCTCGCCCGGCTCGTGGTGGTCGGTGACCACGAACTGCAGGCCCGCTTCCTGGGCGCGGGCGATTTCGTCGGCGCGGCTGGTGCCGTTATCGACCGTGACGACCAGGCCGCAGCCCTCTTCGCGCAGCCGGTCGAGTGCCGAGCGGCTCAGTCCGAAGCCGTCATCGAGGCGATGCGGGATGAAGGGTCGCACGTCGGCGTTGAGGAGCCGCAGAATGCGGGTCATGATTGTCGTGGAGCTGACGCCGTCCACGTCGTAATCGCCGTAAACCGCGATCCGCGTGCCGGCGCGGACGGCTTCCAGAAGGGCATCCACGGCACGGTCCATGTCGCGAAACAGGCGCGGATCGTGGAGGTGATCGGGGCCCGGCTGCAGGAAGCGGCGGCCGGCGGGCGCATCCGTCACGCCGCGGGCGACGAGGATCTGCGCGGTGACCGGGTGAATCCCGAGATCCCGCGACAGGCGGGCGGCGTCGTCCGGATCGATGTCGCGCGGGCGAAAGGCGTCGTGCAAGGCGGAACTCCCACAGGCCCCAAAACCGACCATGGCCACAAACCGAAGGGGCCACAAACCGAAGGCCGAAGTCCAACGCCTCGGCGATTCCAAGAAGGCAAAGCGTAGCAGGTGGCGCGGACCGCGCTGCGGCGGTCCGAGCGCGACGAAAACCGGACCTTGGCGGTTCGCGGTTGACACCCTCGCCCTGGCCTGCGAAGTTCCGCAGGTGACCGACTCCGGCAACGTTTCCAAGAGAATCGCGGCGGTCCGTGAACGCGCCGCCGCCGGGCAACCGCTGCACGGGCTGGACCTGCGCGGCCTCTCACTGACCGCCAAGGATCTTGCCTCCGACGTCGCGCTCGACTTTGAGGGTGCCGATCTGCGCGGTTGTACCTTCCTGAACGCCGATCTCACGAAGGCGAGCTTTTTCGAGGCCGACCTCAGCGGCGCGGCGTTCCATCAGGTCACTCTGGCGGGTGCTGACCTTCGCCACGTCGTGGCCCGCGGCGCGATGTTTACCGACGTGAACCTGGCCTACGCGCGTTTCACCGAGTCCGACCTGCGCGGCACGCTGTTTTTCGACGCCAACATGGCGGACATCTCCTTCAAGGGAGCGAAGCTGGACGGCTCGGAGGTGGACGCGGTGCGGCTCAGCCTGAACGGTTGCACGCACGTGCTCGGCCTGAAAGAAGCGCTGCGAAGCCTGGCGGAAGTGTCGTCGTATCCGTACATCGCGGGCGTCTCCGCCGACGCGTTTTGGTTGTCGTACTTCACGAAGACACGCGACATCAACTGGGGCAGCTTCGCCAAGGACGCGTTACGACGCGGGCTGGAGAACTTCGGCTATCCGTGCTGGTTCGCCGACGAGGTCGAAGAGGACGACGCATGGGATGCGCTTACGTCGGCACTCGCGGACGGGGCGACGGTCATCACGCCGCTGCATGTCTCGGCGTCCACCGTGCTCGGCACCGGCTTCGGCGGCGCGGAGTGGGTGTTTGTCACGGGCATCGATCGCGGCGAGGTGCTCGTCAACTGCATGCTCGGCGACGGCCTGCGATTCTCGCGCGACCGGTTCCGTGCGGGCTGGTGCCAACACCACCCGCTCGAAGAGGCCGCCGACGATCTGCCCGTGATCTACGCCATGTGCGTGATCGGCACGCGCGAGCAGACACCGTCGCGTGCCGAGAGCACGCGAGCCGGCCTCCGCGGTGCGCTTGAGGTGATGTCCCTGCCGGGGACCGAACGCGTCATCTTCGGCTTCGACGCGTACCAGCAGATGGTGCAGGACTTGAGCCAGCCGCGCTCGCCACGCGACCTGCCGCCCGACGAGGCGCGCCGGTTCCTGCCGTGGCTCGGCCTCGGCATCAAGCACCACCACGGCTCACGCTGGGCCGTGCGCGATTTCCTCGACGAGGTCCTGGACCAGGGCGACTTCAACGGCCCGGACCGAGATGCCCTCGCCGAGGCGCGCGACCTCTACCACGGTGCCTGCCTCGATCTCCTGCGCTTTTTGGAAATCATGCCGTGGACCTTCGACCTCGAAAACGAGGCGGAGAAGACCGCCGCGTTCGGGCGGTACGAAAAGTACCGCGGCCAGGGCGGGGATCTACTCCGGGCGGCAGCGGCCAAGGAGCGAGACGCCCTGGAGCGCTTCCGCGCCGTTGTGACGCCGGGCTGAGCTTCGCGTGTAGCAGACGGACGGCGATGCGCCTGCGAAAAATCGCCCAGAGCGGTTTTCGTTAGCTTGAGACGGGTGTTTTTTCAAGTTCGGGCGGTTCTTGGGCCGATGGGGGCGATATGCGCCTTCTCTGCGTCCTGTGCGCCCTCGGCCTGTTTTCCGGTCTTGCCGTAGCCGGTGACCTGATCCACTTGCGTAACGGGCGGATCCTGAAGGGCCGCGTCGTGGAGGAAGGCGAGTCCTCGATCGTTGTCGATTTCGGCGGCGGAAAGATGACCGTGCCGCGTTCGCGGATCCGGCTGATCGAGCGCGTAGCGACGGCGGCGCCCAAGAAACTCACGACGATGCGCGACGAGTGGTTCCTCGTGCTGCATCGCGAGCGTGTCGCCGGATGGCGGCGCGTCGTGCACACCGAGCGGCCCGGCCGCGTGACCGTCGAAGAGCGCACCGTGTTTTTTCGCGCGGGCGGCGGCGTCGACATCGACACGCGACGCGTCGAGGCGGCCGACGGCGAGGGCCGTCCCGTCGAGTTCCTGCTCATGGAGACCTACGGCAAGACGACCGAGATCACCTCGGGCAAGAAAATCCGTGGCCAATGGACGGTTCAGATAACGCGGGACGGCAAGACGGACCCGCGCGACCTGAGCTCGATGGAAGTCTTTGGCGATGATTGGGTCCTGCCGCTCCCGGCGTGGTCGCGCTTTTTATCCTCGGCGCGCCCCGACGAAAGCAAGACCTTGCGGGCGCTCGATGTCCGGCGCTTGAAGTTGGTCTCGCTCGTCCTGCACCGCGACCGCGACACGACAGCCCCGGATCGGGACGCCGGCGGTTGCCGCGCGCTGCGACTCGACGGCAAGATCCAGCGCACACGCGCGCTGTACCGTCCCGGCCGAGGCTCGCTCTCGGTCGAGCTGAACGGCCCCACGCTGGTTGCTCGCCGGACAACCCGCGCCCGCGTCGAGCTGGCCCGCAAGGCGCACGCAGCGCCGAAACCGCTGAGCGTGAAGCAGGCGGTGCGGCACCCGCTCCAACGAAACCTCCGTTCCAGGGCGAAGCCGAAGCGCATGGTTCACTCTCGCGCCGGGATCGCCCTGACCCTCGCCGACGATGGGTGGAAGTCGAAGATGTTGGCCACGGAAACCGGGCGCGTGCTGGCCCTCGAGAAGCTCGGGATCTTCGGAACGTACGAGGTGTTTTCGTACCCGCTGGCAAAACGGGGATCGTCCCCGGATGCCTGCTTTCAGCGCGCGCTTGCCAAGCTGCGGCTGACCGCCCGAGAAGTTACGGTGAAGCGCCAAGCGACATCCTGCAGGATCGCCGGAAGCGAGGGACGGACGGCGATATTTTCAGCGCGCCACCGTGGCGAGGACTTGCGCGGCCGCCTGACCATCGCCCGCATGCCGAACCGCTACGTCGTGGTCGTCGCCGCCTGCCCGAACCGCTGGTGGAAGTGGGCCAACCGCGATTTCAAGAAGATCAGCGCCTCCCTGGAACTGACGCGGTAGGCGAAGGCGCGCACGCCGGCCCGACCCCGTTCGCGGACGATGACCCAGAACAACCTCGCCAACGCGCTCAAGGATCAGGCGAAGGGGTCGGAGGGCGTGACGCGGGCGCGTCTCTTGGGAGAAGCGTTCGCGGCCTGCCGGCTGGCGCTCGAGGTGTACACGCGCGAGGCGCTTCCACAAGGCTGGGCCGGAACCCAGAACTACCTTGCCCTCGCGCTGACAGCTCAAGCTACCGAGGCCGTCGGGGAGCAGCGCCTGCTTCTGCTGCAAGAAGCGGTTGTTGCCATGCGGAGCGCGTTGCAGGTGTGGACGGCGCAGGCATCGCCGGGTCGCCATGCCTCGAAGGTCAAGTGGATCAAGTCTGTGGAACGAAAGATCCGCAAGCTCAAGTCTCGCTGAGACTTGCGTCGGAGCGCTCGGATCGTTCGCGTGCATGAAGGACGATCGCGGCTCACTTGCTGGTAGTGCGCGCAGGCGCGTTCGGCCGCGGCGTGGTTTGCGGATCTGAAGCGAAACACGAAGATTACGAAGATCACGAAGGTAGGAGAAGAGAGCATGAGTTGACCGACGGTGGGTGCACGCGCGCGAGTTCATACCCGACCCCGACCCCCGAACCCGCGACCCGTGACCCGAACCCGATCCGTTCGCGTTCACGAACGACGTTCACGTAGCGCTTGCCAAACACGCGGAAGTCGACCATTCGAACAGCCTACGACGCAGTTGCGACCCGATCACGAACCCGCCACGCGTGTCCGAAGGTATGACAGCTCCGACTTGCGTGCCGGGGTTGGCCGCGAGCGGTGCTACCGGCGTCGTCGGCGGCGGCTGGAGGGGCGGCGGGGGCCCTGTCTCTTGCCGCGGGCGCGGTCCAGCTTGCTGCGGGTGGGTGTGGGGGCTTCGCCCTTGGTGGACTTGGGGTCGGCCGGCTTTGTGGTCGGCTTCTTTTTTCCCGGGGTCGGGTCGGCCGACTCGGCGATTTCCTCGATCGGCTTGGCCGTGGGGATCGGGGCGAACCCGATTGATGCCAGGTAGGCATCGGCGTCATCGACGATCCCCTGCGGGTGCTGGTAACGGATGTCGGGATCCTTGGCCATCATCTTCTCGATGATGTAGTGCAGGTTCGGCGAGAGGTTGAGCGACTTGATCCGGTCGGATCCGAGGCGCTGCATGATCTGCTTGCTCATCACCTCGAAGTCGTCGTCGCCCGTGAACGGCACTTCACCAACCACCATGTGGTAGAGCGACACGCCCAGCGAATAGATGTCGCTGCGGACGTCCACTTCCTTGCCCTTGGCCTGTTCCGGCGAGATGTACCCGACGGTGCCGACGGTCGTGCCCTCGCCCTCCTGGGACGCCTGCGAAGTGAGGTGGCAGAGTCCCAGGTCGATCAGCTTGGCGGTGACCGCGCCGTCCACCAGCACGTTGCCGGGCTTGATGTCGCGGTGTACGATGCCCTTGTCGTGCAGGTAGGCCAGCGCACTGGCGATCTGGCGCGTGATGTGAAGCGCGGTCGGCCCGTCGAGCTGGCCGCGCCGGTCGATCTCGTCGAGGACGGTGCAGCCGTCGAACCACTCCATGCACAAAAAGCGCCAGCCGTTGACCTTGCGCACCTCGTAGCCGCGCACGATGTTGTCGTGCCGTAGCTTGCACAGGAGGTGGGCCTCGCGCATGAAGCGCTTCATCGTCTTGCGCTGGAGTTCCTGCTCGGGATGCAGGATCTTGACGGCGCACGCGAGATCGCGCGACTTGTACGTCGCCCGGTAGACCCGCGCGGAGGCGCCGTCGCCGACGAAGTCGTGCAGGTCGTAGTCCGGCAGCGGCTGGATGCGCTCCAGCGGATCCTCGGTGAACGTCGGGCCGGCGTCGGCAGGGATCAGCTCCCGCTCGACCAGGATGTCCACGAGCGACAAGATGGTGCCTTCGGTGAGCAGCGTGCCCTGGTATCCGAGCGCACTCTGGATCTCCTCCTGGTTCAGGATCCCCGATCGAAAGAGCAGGGAGGCGATCTCAATGTCACGTTGGGAGGCCATGCAGCGCCGGGTACTGTAGCAATTGACCGTCCCCGGAACCGGAACCGGCGAGAGGAACGGGACCATCGGCTAGAATACGGCGGCGTTGGGCAGGCCGGACTCCGCAAGGCTCCATAGAGATTCCCCGAAGACTCCACGAATGCGAAAAAGCATCGCCGTCCTTGGCTTTCTCACGCTGCTGGCGACCGTGGGTGGGGCCGACAACGACAAGAAATACAGCCGGCTCATGGCGCAGGCGCGGGCGCTTGAGCTGGATCGGACCCTGCCAACGATCGAAGTTCGCCTGAACCGGGCGCGCGACAAGTTCATCGAGGCGGCCCGGCAGTGCCCCGCGCGTTGGGAAGCGTTCTTTGAGCTGGGCGTGAACCGGTGCAAACGCGCATTCTGGATGCATGGCGAGGCCCAGGACCACATTACGCTTTCGCGGGCGCGCGGTCTCGCACCCGCGCGGCTCACGGCCATGGAGGTCGGCGCGAAGGCGCAGATAGAAACTGAACTCGCGGAGACCTATCGCTGGTTCAAGAACGGGTTCGAGCGGCAGGAGCGGCTGTATGGCGAACGAGACCAGCAGCTAGTCCGCGTCGCGAACGCGTTTACGAAATTTGCGGCGCGTGAGTACCTCCGCGCGAAGCAGGGCCGGCCCGGTGCGATCGCGGACTTCCAGGCGCTCTTGCGCTCGCAGTACAACGAAACCCTGTGCCGCAACCACATCGCGATGTGTTACCTCGACCTCGGAGTCGAGGCTTACGGGGAGCAGGACTACAAGAAGGCGCAGGACTGGTGGGACAAGGCGCTGCGCTGGGCCAAAGCGTCCTGGCTGCGCCGGATGATCTACTCGAACAAGGCGGGGGCGTACGAGCTCGACAGCGAGTTCGCGCTCGCGGAAAAGCTGCTCCAAAAGCAGATCGCCGAGGAGCCGGGCAGTCCGGTGCATCACAAGAACCTGGGGCTCGTTGCGGGGTTCCAGAACCGGCTGCCGGAGGCCGCGTACTACTATCGAAAAGCCCGCGAGCTGTGCGCGCGCGATCCAAACCGGCGGTTGGCATTTTTTCACGGCAACGCGTGGCTGCGGGCGGCGGAGATCCACGGCCACCTGCTGGAGCGTAACGGCGATGTCCTCCTTGCCTGGCGGCTGTTCATGGAGTACCGCGCGCGGCACGGCGACAACTACAACTTCGCGATCGCGTTCGGCCGGTTTGCGTCGATCAACCGCCGCTACAGCCTCGCGTGGCGCTTCTTTCAGCATGCCGCCAAGCTGCAGCCGCATTGCACGGTGCCGTTTCTCGAACTGATCCGGATCGCGCCGCGTGTCGGCAAGACCCGCGAGGAGGCCGACCAGCTCAGCGCCGACACGAAAGAACGCCTCGAGAAGGTGCAGGCGCGCTACGCAGGAACGGACGAGCCGCACGATGTCGCGCGCGTCTGCGCAGGCCTGCGCGATGATCCGCGCCTCCGCTCGAGCCCGAAAAACCTGGCCATGGAAGGCGACGATCCGTTCGCGGAACTGTCGGCGGACAAGCCGCCGGCGTGGGTCCAAAAGATCACGGAGGAGCGCGAGCCTTACGAGCCGTGGACGCCCGGGAAAGCACGGACGGGCACAAAACAGACCACAGGAACGGACGGCGATGTCGCTACGGAGACCGATCGTTCGAGGCTCTGGTTGCTTGCGGGCGTGTTAGGTGCCGCGGTCATTCTCGTGGGCATCCTGTTTGCGAACAGAGCAGCGGCAGCGTGAGCGCCTACGCCGACGGGCTGCGTTTCGAATGCACGCAGTGCGGCAACTGCTGCACGGGCGCGCCCGGGTACGTTTGGGTCTCGCCGCCGGATACCCACGCCATCGCCGACCACCTCGGCTTGTCAATCGTCGAATTCCTGAGTCGCTACACGCGGCTTGTGAGTACGGTCCTGAGCCTGGTCGAGAAGCCGGGCGGAGACTGTGTCTTTTTGGATGAGGATCGTCGCTGCACGATTCAGGCGGTCAAGCCGCGCCAATGCCTGTCCTATCCGTTCTGGCCGCGGCTGCTCGCCAGCCGGGAAGCGTGGAACGAAGAGGCAGTGCACTGCCCGGGCATGAACGAGGGACCGCTGTACCGGCCTGAGGAGATCGACCGCATCGCGAATCGCGAGACGCCGCGGGAGGGCGTATGCCGCGTGTTTCAAAAAGTGCGCGCGAGGAGCTGAGGCGCATCTACGAGCACGTGGCGGCTGAGCTGAAGAGCCGGCCCGAGCTGTATTGCGAGATTTCGGGCCGCTGCTGCCGGTTTCGCGACGCAGGCCACCAGCTCTTTGTGACCCGCATCGAGTTTCGGGAGATGCGCGCCCACGGCGATGATCCCGCGACCTCCGACGCCCAAGTCGTCTGTCCGTGGCTCAAGGACGGCCTCTGCTCGAACCAGACCGGGCGCGCGCTGGCCTGCCGGACGTATTTTTGCTCGGACGAGGACCAGGCCGCCGAATTCGGCGAGCGGTTCCACGAGCAGATCCGGCGGCTGCACGACCGACACGGCTTGGCGTACGAATACCTGTCGCTGGGCGATCACTTCGCACGGGAGAACGAGTGACTTCCGGTTTTGGGGGGGGCGGGGGCCGAGCAGACGGGCCGGTCCGACCGAAAAAACCGTGATACGCTCGAATGTGAACCTCGCGGAAGGAAGTACGTCTAACCACGTCCAAAGGAAAAGCCATGAGAACACTCGTCGCCGCCCTCTTCCTCACCTCGCTCGCCGCGGATTCCCTGGCTCAGGGTTTTGTTGCGACGCGCCGCTTTGAACGAAACGATGCCGCACGCGGGGAGGTCGTGCCGCGCCGGGATGATCCGATCGGCCTGCCGCCTCCGACCGGGCAGCGCCGCGACGGCATGCAGATGAAGTCGCACCGCGTGCGCATCGAGATCGAGAACGGGGCTGCGATCGTTCACGTCACGCAGGTCTTTCACAACCCGCATTCGTTCCAGCTTGAGGGCATCTACCTGTTCCCGCTGCCCGCGAACGCATCGGTGTCGCGCTTCACCATGAGCATGGCCGGGCGGCAAGTCACCGGCGACATCGTCGAGTCCGACAAGGCGCGCGAGATTTACACCTCCATCGTCACCCGTCGGCGCGATCCCGGACTGCTGGAGTATGTCGGGCGGCGTACGATCCGCGCGCGGCTCTTTCCTATTCCGGCGAGGGGCGACACCAAGGTCGAGCTGCGGTACGAGCAGGTGCTCGACACCGTGGGCGGCGTGCGCGAGCTGACCTATCCGCTGCGAACGAACCGGTTCGCGCCGGGTCCGGTCCACGCGTCGGTAAGTATCGCTGTCCGTTCCTCCGCCGGAGTCGGGACGTTGTACTCGCCGACACACCAGCTCGACGTTCGCAAGAGCGGTGCGCACGACGCCAAGGCGTCCTGGGAGGCGAGCCGCTATCCCGCGGACCGCGACCTGCGCCTCTTCTACGGGGTTGGCAAGAAAGACTTCGGGCTGTCCCTTGTGACGCACAAGCCGCGGGGCGAGGACGGTTCGTTCCTGATGCTCGTTTCGCCCGGCGCGGCGGACGGCGGCGCTCCGGTGCTACCGAAGGACACCGTGTTCGTGCTCGATACGTCGGGCTCGATGGGCGAGAACGGCGGGCGCAAGCTGGCGCAGGCCAAGGCCGCGCTGAAGTATGCGATCGGCCGCCTTGCGGCGAAGGACCGTTTCAACATCATCGATTTTTCGACCGATGCGCGCGTGTTCCGCAACCGGCCGGTTGCCGCCACGCAGGAAAACATTGCGGCGGCCCGGAAGTACGTCGAGGGATTATCGGCCCGCGGGGGCACGGCGATTCACGAAGCGCTCTTGATGGCGCTCGCGCTGCCGCGCGAAGCGGGCCGCGTGCCGATCGTGATCTTTTTGACGGACGGCCAGCCGACGATTGGTCCGGCGGATCCCGGGGCCATCCTGGGGGCGGTTGCGCGCAAGAACAGCGCTCGGGCGCGCGTCTTCGTATTCGGGGTCGGCAACGACGTCAACACGCGACTGCTCGACGATCTCGCGGACCAGACCCGCGGCCTCGGCCACTACGTGGCGGAGGAGGAAGACATCGAGCACAAGGTCTCGGTTCTGTGCGAAAAGATCGCGAACCCGGTCATGACCGACTTGACGGTCTCGATTGCGGGCGTGGGCGAATTCGATGTGTATCCCAAGCGCCTTGGCGACCTGTTCCGCGGTCAGCAGATCACGCTGGTGGGCCGGTACAAGAACGCCGGCGCGCGGGCGATCACGCTGAAGGGGCGCATCGGCGACCGGGAGGTCACGCACGTCTTTGAGGCGACGTTCGGCGACGACGGCGGACGCGAGTACCTCGGCCGTCTTTGGGCGGTCCGCAAGGTCGGACACCTGATGCGCGAAATCCGCAAGAACGGTGAGCACGGCGAGCTGGTCGGCGAGATTCGCCGGCTCGGCATCAAGCACGGCATCGTGACCCCGTACACGTCGTTTTTGGCCGTTGAAGCGCAGGAAGCGCTACGGCGCAAGCTGGGCGCGGGCTCGATTCGCGGCCGGCGCATGCCGGACCGTGAGAAGCGTTCGATTCTGAGCGCGATCGACGATCTCGAACGCGTGCGCGGGCAGGCCGGCGACGCCGGGGAAGCCATCAAGAAGGACTCGGCGTCGGGCGCTCCCGCGGTCGCGGGTGCTCGGCTGACAAAAGCGCTGCAGGACGCACCGAACGTTGGAGGACTCACGGGCGTCGGGGTGCGGACCCGCGGCGCAAAGACGTTCCGCTATCGCGAGGGCGTATGGGTCGGTCAGGCGCTCGAGAGCCTCGGAAAGAAGAAGGTCGCGGAGCTCGATGTCGTGAAGGTGAAGTTCCTGGGCCAGCGCTATCTGGCGCTGGTGAAGGACTCGAAACTGGCCCGTCTTCTGTCGGTCGGCAGTCTGGTTCGGGTGCTCCACGACGGAACGATCTATGTGATCACCGCGTCGTAGCGCGCGGACCAGCAACATCGCCGTCGTGCAGCTTCCCTCCGAGGGTGTACCCTTGGGGGATGCTCGCGACGGCGATGCTTTTTTGGCTGTGCTTGGCAGCGCCTGGAGGCGAGAGAGTCGATTTCGGCAAATCGACGGCGCGTCGGGTTCGACTGCTGCGTCACCAGAATCCGCGCGTGCGCCGGCACGCGGCCCTGCTGCTGGCGCATGCGGAGCCGGACCGGGCCATCGCGGGGCTGCTCGTTGCGTTGCGTGATCCGCATCCCGGTGTGCGCCGCGTCGTCGCCACCGTGCTGGCGGAGTACGGGGACAAGCGCGCCGTGCCGTTTTTGGCGCGACAGGTGCGAGTCGAAAAATCGCCGTCCGTTCTGGCCGCCGCGCTGCTCGCGCTGGCGCGCTGTGGCAAGGAGTATGTCGCGCGCCACGTGCTGCCGTTCTTGGAGCATCCGGTGCGCGGGGTCCGCGTTGCCGCCGCGGCGGCTCTCGGCAATCTGGGGGATGCCGGGCAACGGGATGCGCTTTGGGACGCCCTGCGCTACGCGCCGGATGATCCGCAGTTCGAGATGCGCTCCGCCGTGCTCGATGCGTTCGTCCGCCTTTCGTGGAAAAAGGACGTGGCCCGGGCGATCGACGAGTTGCTGGAGGCGGGGGCGGCGCGGCACTGGCGGTCGCGAGCCATGGTTCTGGCGGCGATCGGGAGCAGCGGGCTGAACGGTCGCGTGGATTACGTGCGCGCGGAGTTGGCGCGGCGGGAGGATCCGCGGGTGGTCGCGGCCGCTGCCGAGGCGCTGGCCCGGCTTGGTCACCGGAACGAGGTCTTGGGATTGTTGGAGCACGAGGCGGCGATCGTGCGCCGCTCGGCACTCGTCGCTCTGCAGGAGGCCGGCGATTCACGCGTCATCGACAAGGCGGCGGCCATGGTTCTGGCGGATGCTGACCGTCACGTACGTTTCGAGGCGACCCTGGTGCTTCACCGGGCGAAGGACCCGCGCGCGAACGGTTTCTTGATCGATGCGCTGCGGTCACGCAATCCGCTGTTCTGGATTACCGCGCTCGGCGCCCTCGAACAGCGCCATCGCCGCTCGTTTGGCCGCGACCCCGACGCCTGGTCCGCGTATCTCCGGCGTCGCCAGCAGAAGCGTCAGAGTTGAGCGGCCGGTCGCGAACCGAAGGCAAGCGTTGGGGCGCAGCCGCAGCCGACCGAAGCCGGAGCGGGTTTTTCGCAACCGCCTAGCCGTACAATCTGGCCCAGCGCTTTCCCCGCGAACCGAGGAGATTCATGGCCCGATTGCTTGCGGCGTCGGTACTGGTGGGTGTTTTTTGCCCGCTGGCGCCGGCCACTACGTTTACTTCCGCCACCACGAAACACCTGGTCGATGCGGCCCAACGGGTCTGCTGCGTTCGCTGCGAGGCGGCGGAGCCCCGGCGGCACCGCAGCGGGTTCGTGTTTACCCACGTTCGCCTGCGGCTGCTGGAGGACCTGAAGGGCGAGACCGAGGGTCGCACGATCCATCTCCGGGTCATTGGCGGACGGACGGCGAATGCAGAGACGCGCGTGCCCGGCATGCCGAAGTTCAAGGCCGGCGGCGAATGCGTCGTGATACTCGGCCGGTCCAATCGCGAAGGCTACCCCGTGATTGTCGGGGCCCGCCGGGGCGTCATCGGCCTGGAAAAGGTCAAGAAGGGCGCGCGAGAGCATCGCCGTCTGTCCCGGCGCATTACCGGCTTCAAGAAACTCAAGGGCATGTCGCGGGTTTCGCTCGTGGCCTTTCGCGCTGCCGTGGGCCGCGCCGTTCGTGAACAGCATGAAGAGCGCGCGCGTAAGCGTGCCGCGAAACGCGACCAAAGAAAAGGCGACCGGAAGAAGCGGGACGCGCGATGAACGTACGCACACGTCTTTTCCTCGCGACGATCGGTCTGCTCGTGGCCGGCTCGGTCGCGTACGCGTTCTTGGTCTCCAACTCGCGCGTCGGAACGCGGTTCGTGTTCGAGCAGCTTCCGGCCAACCGGCGGCCGGCGAACGTCCTCGTCGATACGGACGCCGTCCCGGGCGTTGCAAGCCCGCTCGCGGTCGTCCAGGACCTGATGAACCAGTGGAACACGGTTCCCGAGGCCGAGGCGGTCTTCGGCGACGCGCTGGTCGGTGGCCCCTACAACGGCACGACGGTCGGAAGTACGTTCGGCACGTTTACCAACAGCCAGTTCGAGGTGGCGTTTGACGAGACCGGCGACGTCCTGTCGTTTTTCGGCATCGGGCAGGGCGTGCTCGGGATCACGCTGAAGAGCGTGACGCCTAGCAACGGCAACCTGCTGGACTTTTTGGTCGTGATCAACACGCGCCCCGGCGCGCTGACCGCCCCTGGCTCGGGTGCGACCACCGAACAGCTCTTTCGCGCCACGCTGCTCCACGAATTGGGCCACGCGGCCGGCCTGGGCCACACGCCGACCGGTATCGTCAACCCGTCCACGTTCGGCTTCAGCCAGGCGGGCCCGAGCGTGATGCCGACCATGTTCGCCTTCCGGCTCCCGATTCGGCCGCAGGAAGGCGGCAGTCTGGAAGCCGACGACGCGGCGGGCCTGACCGAGATCTATCCGGCGGACACCTCGGGGCTTGGCGCGATCACGGGCACAGTGCGCGGCGTCGGCGCCGCCGGCGTGAACGAAGTCGTGGTGCGCGCCCTCGGGCCGGACGGCTCCGCAGAATTGGGCCACGTCAGCGTCCTCACGAATGCGAACGCCACGGGGCTCGGCGAATACCGCATCCCGCATCTCCCGCCGGGCCGTTACCGCGTCATCCTGGAGACGATCAACGGGCGTGGCAGCGTGATGGCTGCCACACTGGCAGGAACGGACGGCGATGCCTTGGGTGGCATGCCCTTTCAGGACGCGCCCGACGAGCACTACCAGCCTGGCGATACCTACCCGGCGACTGCCGACAACCCGACTGTTTTTTCGCTCGTGACCGTGCGCGCCGGGCGGGACACGAACGGGATCGACTTCGTGCTCAACGCCGAGGTTCTGGCCGAAGGCGCAAGCGCGGGCGCCTTGGTCGGGGGCGACACGCGTGTCGGTGACGCTGCCGGCGGATTTCACTTCGCTGACTTCTACGTCTTTTCCGCCGCGGCCGGAGCCAACCTGGCGATTGCGGCCACCGGTATCGGGCCGACGGCACAGCTCCGGCTTTGGGCACCCGATGTTTCGATGATTGCCGAAAACACGCCGGTGTTCAATCCGGCGCAGATCAACGTGACGGCTCCGCAGACCGGAATCTACCGGCTGACGGTGTTTGCCCGCGCGACCACCGGCAATCCCTCGTCGACGGGCAACTACAACCTCACGCTGGCCGGATCGTCCGGCGCTGTGCCCCCGACGCCCGTGTTGATGCCGGCCATGGCCGCAGCCGGATCGGGAAATCCCGGGGCGCAGCAGTTCGGTAACCCGCTGGTCCGCCTGCCGGTTCTTCAGGTTGGAGTGAGTGCACCCAGCCACGAGTCGCTTTGGGTCGATCAGCTCACGGTGAATGTCTCCGGCTCGGCGAACGATGTCACCGACATCACGGCCGTGCGCTTGTTTCACGACCTCGATGACGACGGTGTCGTGGACGGCGGGGAACCCCAGTTGGGACTCGAGACGTTCGTTGCCGACAACGGCCGAATCGACTTCGGGTTGTCCCTGGAGGTTGCCGCAGGCGAAACGGCGAACCTGCTGGTCGCCATCGACGCGACCGTGGTTTCGGTGGCACCGGCGGGTGCGGGCTCCTGGATTCTGCTGCCGCTCCTGGGCTTGCTGTTTTGGGTGGTTCGCCCGCGCCGGCTGCGGCGGGCGACGGTGTTGCTCCTGCTGGCGACGCTCGTGCTTCCGATGTCGTGCGGTGGCGGGGGCGGCGGCGCCAACGGACCGTTCGATCCGACGCGGCCCGCGGTGTCGTTTCAATTCAGAACACCAGCGGGCGGTATCGCCGCGGCCACGCCGACCAGTGATCCGGCCGCGCCGCCGGTCCTTCCGGCGGCCGACGTGGTATCCGGCCAACTAATGGTGTCGAGCTGACCTTCCCGCGGACCAAAACGGCCATCGAAGCTTTGCTCGCTGCCCACGGCCTGCGCCCGCGGCGCGGTCGTGGGCAGAACTTCCTCGTTGATGGCAATCTCGTCGATGCGATCGTCAAGGACGCCGGTGTCGGACCCGGCGACTCCGTGCTCGAGGTCGGCACCGGGACCGGCATCCTTACGGACGTGCTGGCCGATCGGGTCGGGAGCGCCGACCGGATCGGGAGACTCGTGACCTGCGACATCGACGCGCGGCTTCAGGCGATCGCGCGCGCGCAGCGGACGTGGCCAGACCATGTCACGTTCTTGCCGGAGGACGTTCTGGCCGGCAAGCAGGCGTTGAATCCCGCGGTGCTTGCGGCCTGGAAGGGCGAACCGAATAGGCGCCGCGTCATCGCCAACCTGCCGTACTCGATCGCGACGCCGTTTCTGGCCAACATCCTGGCCGAGGAGTTTCAGGACGCGTGGATCCTCGTGCAGCGCGAAGTGGCGGACCGCTTCGTCGCCCGCCCCCAGACCCCCCAATACGGCATTATCTCGGTCCTCGTCTCACTTTCGGGCGTGGCCCGCATCGTTCGACCGGTGGGACCACAGGTCTTTTGGCCCCAGCCCAGGGTCCAGTCGGCCGTCGTTCATCTTCAGCGCTCCGGGCCGTTGCCGGACCACCCGGGGCTCGTGCAACTGCTGCGGCGCGGCTTTACATGGCGGCGAAAGACGCTGCGGCATGCGTTCGCACCCGCGCGGCTCGAAGCCGCCGGAATCGATCCGGGGGCGCGGCCTCAGGAAGTCGCCCCCGACGAGTGGGCGCGACTCTTGACCGTCCCTCCTTCGTGAGACAAACTACCCGGTTCACTTTGGCCCGCATCCCGGAAGAGATCATCAGCCGCATCAACGAGTCGATCGACATCGTTGACGTGATCTCCCGATACGTGACCCTGAAACGTTCGGGCCGTTCATTTAAGGGCCTGTGCCCCTTCCACGAGGAAAAGACGGCGTCCTTTCACGTCTTTCCCGAGAGCACCATCGGCCGTGGCGGCCGGTTCAAGTGTTTTGGATGCGACGCGAGCGGCGATGTCATCGAGTTCCTTATTCGCCGCGACGGTCTGACCTTTCGTGAGGCGGTGGAGGAACTCGCTCCGCAGGCCGGGGTTTCGCTGCCGACGTTGGCGGGCGATCCGGAGGAGGTGGCGCGGCAACAGCAGCGGCACGCCGCGCTTCACGCCCTGACGTTCGCGGCGCGCTTTTTCGAGGTGGTCTTGACCCGGCCGACCGGCGCAGGGGCGCGGCGCTACCTCGAGGAGCGGGGCTTTCAGGAGGAGACGATCTCCGCGTTCGGGCTCGGGTTTTCGCCCGACGAATTCGACGGCCTGCTCAACGTGGCTCGCAAGCAGGGAATCTCCGACGAGACGCTCTTTCAGGCGGGTCTCGTCAAGCGCAGCGAGCGAGGCCACGTCTACGACACCTTCCGCGGGCGCATCATGTTCCCGATCCGCGACCTCGGCAACCGGGTGATCGGCTTCGGTGCCCGCGCCATGGGGGATGCCCAGCCCAAGTACCTGAACTCGCCCGACGGTTTGCTGTTCCACAAGGGTCGCGAGATCTATGGCCTGGCCCAGGCCCGGGACGCGGCGCGGGAGGCGGGACGTCTGCTGGTGGTGGAGGGGTACACCGATGTCATGCACTGCCACCAGGCCGGGGTGCCCGAAACGGCGGCGGGCCTCGGGACGGCTCTGACGGCGGATGCGGCGAAGCTCCTCCGCCGATTGAGCGTGCCCGTGCTGCTCGTCTATGACGGCGATACCGCTGGGCGGCGGGCGGCCGAGCGGGCCGCCGACGCGTTCTTGGCCGAAGGTGTTGAAGGAGCCGTCGCGCTCCTGCCGAGTGGGCGGGATCCCGCGGATTTGCTCGAGGAAGAGGGACGAGAGGCGTTGGAGCGGGTGCTCGATGGGGCGCAGGATCTCTGGCACTACCGCGTTGACTCCGTCTTGGGCCGGAACGCATCGACGCTGGAAGGCCGGCTCAAGGCCGTCGCCGAGCTACGCCCCGCCTTGGAGCGCCTTCGCGATCCGATCCGGCGCGACTTGGCCTTCAAGTTGCTGGCGGAGCGTACCGGTGTGCCCGAGTCGACTTTGCGCGCCCAGACCCCCGTCGCGGCGGAGCCGACCGGTGCGGCAACCGATTCCAGGACGCCGTCGCCCGCGGTGGCGTGGGACCGGAGCGAAATCGACTTTGTTCGCGAGTCGCTGCGGGACCCGGTGCTGTTTCGGCGGATTGAATCCGTTTATCCCGTCGAGCGGTTTCAAAACCCGGCGTTGCGGATCTTGGCGGGTACGATGCGTGACTTGCTCCGGCGAGGTGAAGTGTTGTCTCGGGAGGCGGTCTACGCGGCCGTGGCCGACAAGGACGAAGGTCTGCGCGCGTTCCAATGGGTGGACGCGGCCGCCGAAGGTGCGGACGAGACCGAAGGCCAAGGCCGGGCACGCGTGGAACGCGATCTCCTGCGGCTGGTGGAGAAGAGGAACGTGGAAGCGGCGGTCGGTCTCAGCGCGGTCGTGAAGGCACGGCGAGGCGCGTCCGCCGAGGAACGGATCAACGAGTAACGATGAACCCGGAAAACCTCGATCCCGATGTCAAGCTCCTGATCGAAGAGGGGCGCGAACGCGGCTACCTGACCTACGAGGAGATCAACCAGGTTCTTCCGGACGACATCGTCTCGCCGGACAAGCTGGACCGAATCCTCATGTATCTCGATGAGTTGGGCATTCGACTCCTCGACGAGTCCGAAGTCGCTGCTGCGCGGAATGATGACGGCGATGAGCCGGTCAACAAGCGGCGCGGCCTCGAAATCATGGAGGTCGAAGAAGGTCCGCAGCCCGACGAGACGACGATGACCACCGGGTCGACCGAGAAGATCGACGACCCGGTCCGCATGTACCTCACGCAGATGGGCGAGATTCCGCTCCTGTCGCGTGACGAGGAAATCATGCTGGCCAAAAAGATCGAGCTCACGCGGCGCCGCTACCGGGTGAAGGTGCTCGAGAGCGCCTTGGCCCAGGAGCGCGCGGTCCGGATTCTTGAGGAAGTGCAGGCGGGCGAGCTCGCCTTCGACCGAACCCTCAAGATCAACACCTCGGGCCGCACCGACAAGGAAGACATCGCGTCGCGGCTGCCCGGCAACGTGACGACCATCAAGAGGATCCTCGAGCGCACGCGCGAGGAGTTCGCGGAGATGTTTCATCCGCGCACGGCCGTCAAGCGCCGGCAGGAGTTGGATCGCTCGATTCGGCGGCGGCGCAAGCGCAACGTCGTCCTGCTCGAGGAGTTGGCCCTGCAGGTCAAGAAGGTCCGTCCGCTCAAGGACGAGGTCGAAGACATCCTGGAAGAGATGGACGAGCGCGCGGGCCGCATTCGCGAACTCCAGGCCCGCAAGGGCCCGCGGGAGGACCTGCGCGCGCACGAGGACCGCTACAAGGAGCTCCAACTCCGGGCCTGCGAGACCCACGAGCGTTTCCAGCAACGCATCCAGATGCTGCGGGACCGCTTCGAGGAATACGAAGAGGCCAAGCGCAAGCTGAGTTCGGGCAACCTGCGCCTCGTCGTTTCGATCGCGAAGAAGTATCGCAATCGCGGGCTCACATTCCTCGACCTCATCCAGGAGGGCAACACCGGCCTGATGAAGGCCGTGGAGAAGTACGAGTACCGGCGCGGGTACAAGTTCTCCACCTATGCCACCTGGTGGATTCGGCAGGCCATCACGCGTTCGATCGCGGACCAGGCGCGGACGATCCGCATCCCGGTCCACATGATCGAGACGATGAGCAAGCTACGCAACGTCACCAAGCGGCTCATCCAGAAGAAGGGGCGTGAGCCGACCATCGAAGAGATCGCGGCGGCGACCGACATCTCGGTGGAGGAGACCAAGCGGGTGCTCAAGATCAGCAAGCACCCGATCTCGCTCGATCGTCCGATCGGCGACAGCGACGACAGCTACTTCGGCGACTTCATCGAAGACGAACAGGCCGAGTCGCCCGTGACCGCCGCGTCGCACGAAATGCTCAAGGACAAGATCGAGGGTGTTTTGCAGACCCTGACGTTCCGCGAGCGCGAGATCATCAAGCTGCGCTACGGCATCGGCGACGGCTACACCTACACGCTCGAGGAGGTCGGCCGGATCTTCAAGGTGACCCGCGAGCGCGTCCGGCAGATCGAGGCGAAGGCGGTCCGAAAGCTGCAGCACCCGGTGCGGGCCCGCAAGCTCGAAGGATTCTTGGAAGGCGCGGGAGACCGTTGAGCATGGAAACCGGAGCAGGAACAGACATCATCGAGCAGCTTCTCCGGCTCCGCGAGATCGATCACAAGCGGGGCCGGCTCAAGAAGAAGCTGGATGCCGTCCCGAAGAAACTGCGCCGGTTCACCGACGCCCTGGACGCGTTTGATTGCGCCGTGGAAGAACAAGAGCAGGTCAAGCTGGCCGCGCAGGCCGAAGCGCGCCGTGCCGAGCTCGAGGTCGCGACCCACGAGGAGCAGCGCGACAAGATCAAGCTCCAGATGAACGCGCCCAAGCTGTCCAACCGGGACTACGAGGTTCTCCAGACCGGGCTTTCGAGCGTTCTCGCGGACATCAACTCCCTTACGACGGCGGCCGTCAAGTCGATGGGGCGAGCGGAAGAGGCCGAAAAAAAGGCCAAGGAAGTCCGCGACGAGGCCGACGCGCTCCGCAAGGAGTACGAAGAGGAGCTTGCGCGGCTCAACGGTTCGCTCTCCGGCGTGCGCGACCAGCTTGGCGAACTCAACGCCCAGCGCGACATTTTCATGAAGGAGGACCAGGTCATCACGATCGAGGCCCTCGACATCTACGAGAGAATCCGCGCCAAACTCGGAGACGCCTTGGCCGCCGTCGATGGCACGATCGACCGCGCCGGCAACCGAATCGGCAACGACCTGCACTGCTCGGCGTGCTACATCACGATCACCCCGAATGACGCGGTCCAGGTCATCGAGGGCCAAAGGCTCATCCAGTGCAAGTCGTGCGTGCGCATCCTGTACGTTCCGTAACGGATAAGCGGCAGCAGTAGCGTACGGACGGCGATGTAGGTCCGGCACGTGTTTCCCCGCTAACCGGCATCGCGCGCGTCACCTACCGCACCGCGAATCGACTGGCGGTCTTGTCCCAAGCCAGGCGCGCGTGGTTTTGGCGCCAGTAGTCGTCGATCGGCTTCAGCATGAGCGAGCGGTCTTTTTCGGGCCAGTTCGGTTCGAAGAAAAAGCGCTTCTTTATCAGGCGCTGGAGCAGTTCGATCGCGGCGGCGCGGTGGGCGAGGTCGGGGTGATGCAGCTTTCGGATTAAGAACCCGACGACCGCCGGGCCGGCGCGTCCGAAGCGGGGCACGAGTTCGATTTGTGTTTGCGGCTTGACGAGCCGGTAGTACTCGAAGGAACGCTCGAGGTTGCCGGCCTTGGCCGGGTCGGGGAACTGGTCGCTCTTGGTCACTGCGGCCTGCGCGCGGCGGCGGTCCGGGTCGCCGCCTGGGGTGATCGATCGGCGTGTTGCGCGCGACAAGAACAAGAGCGCGAGCGCGGTGTCGTAGGCGCCGGCGCCGTCACCGTGTCCGGCCTTGCCGCCCCAGTGTCCGTCCGCGCTCTGGCTATGGATCAGCGTTCGCGCTCCGTCGATGTACCAGTCGGAGAGCGGCACGTCGAGCACGGTGCCGACGCGTTCGAGGGAGTACGCAAAGTAGTAGTTGTTGAAGTTGCGCGGGAGCGACAGGAATCGCTGCAGACCCTTTTTCGATATCTTCTTGGCGCGGGCAGAGGGCAGGTGCCGATGCCCTCCGGCGAGTGCAGCGAAGGCGTACACATAGGACACGAGTCCGGCCGCGGTCATGCTTGGGCTGGCGTGCATGCGCATGGTCGGACGGTAGGACCATCCGCCGTCTTTGTGCTGCGTCGTCTTGTAAGCGTCACGGATGCGTTTCCAGGTCTTGTTGGCGATCGGGGCGCCGGCCAGTGCTTCCGCGGCCCAGAGCGCCAGCACCGCGAACTGGCTGTTCGAGTTGTCACCGGGGCCGGCGCTTCGACCGCGCCCCCGCCCCCCCCTTTTGCCACCGCCGCCGCGTCCGCCCTTTCGTGCCGGACCGGTCGCTCCGGACGCCAAGTTGTAGGTCCAGTGGTCCGAGCCGAGTTGCCCGGCCGCGATCAGGCCCGCAAGTTCCGCGATGCGTTTCTTGTGCTTGTCGGCGTCGATGCGGGTCAGCGCGAGGACGAGCAGCGATGCGGAATAGGTAGCCCAGGATGCGCTGCGCCGAAACGGCAACGGGTTTTTCTTGATCCAGGAGAGTCCGCGGCGGATCGACGGATCCGGTGCGGGCACCTGGGACGCGGCGAGGGCGTAGAGGCAGAGCGCGGTCAGGCCGCCGGTGCCGGCCACCATTTCGAGACCGCGGGCGCGCTGGTAGGGCCAGCGCCCGTCTTTTTGCTGGATCTTTTGGAGGTAGGCCACGCCCCGGTCGATCGCGGCATCGATTTGTCGCTGCAGCGCGGGCTCCACGCGGCGCATGGGCCGGTCGTCCCGGGCAGCAGCGGGGGCTGCCGGGAGCGCGATCAGGACCGAAAAAACAGCGACAAGCCGACGCACCGGTTCCCCATTATTAACGTTTCTGAACCTTTTTGCGCACGGTCTGTTTCAATACCCGGCTCTTTGAAAATTCGACTCGGGGCGGGTAGGCAGTCGCGGACCATTGCATGGTCCGAGGAAAGTCCGGGCACCGCAGGGCACGGTGGTGGCTAACGGCCACCGTCCGCAAGGATAGGGAAAGTGCCACAGAGAACAGACCGCCGATGGCTTCGGCACAGGCAAGGGTGAAACGGAGGTGTAAGAGACCCCCGCGGGCGACGGCGACGTCCCCGGCACGGCAAACCCCACCGGATGAAAGGCCTAACAAGGAGGGAGAGACGGCCCGTCTCGTTCGCACCTCCGGGCTGGCCGTTCGAGGCGGCGGGCAACCGCCGTCCCAGACAAATGACTGCTCACGACAGAACCCGGCTTACCGCCCGCCCCGGGTTTTCTCAGGCCGCTGGATTCGGAGGACTCCTCCGAGGAAGCAAACGGACGGCGATGTCTGCTCGCTCTTGCTAGTTTTCCAGGTCGCTCCAGCGCTTGTGCTTGTTCTTGTTCCAGTATCGCCGCCAACTCGGCGGGTCTTCCTGGGTCACGTTCGACAGGAGTTGGAGGCTCTTTTCCATCGCCTTTTCGACGATTTCCCATTTCTGCTCGGCGCGGCGTTTTTCCTTTTTGAGTTCCGGGTTCACCGAGTTTTTCGCGTTCCAGGTGCCGACGTAGATGCCGAGGATGGTCTTGAAGAACTCTTTGCGCAGCGCCTCTTTCGCGTGCCGGTAGGCGCCAGTGGTTTCGGCGGCAGCCGCGATCACCTTGTCCGAACGGTCGCGCAGCAGTTTCCGGATGGCCTTGACCGCCTTGGGGTCGGGGTCGGCGGAACCCTCGAAGGCCCGGCAGACGCCGATGCGGACCGCTTCCATCTTCTTGAGCCGGGAGTGGTCGAGCATCCGCAGCAGGTCGCGGGTGACCTTGCGGCTGCCGATGCCCTTGAGGGCCAAAAAGCATGCGTCGAGCACCTCCGGCGGCTTTTTCACATGGAGGTTACGGGTCAGCTTGGCCAGGGCCCTGGCTTCTGCATGGTTGTCCTTGAGCGTGCCGATCTCCTTGAGAAGCGCGAGCGCCTCCTTGGTCCGGCCGGCCTTGAGGTGCGTCTTGAGTTCGGGCACCTTCTTGGCACCGCCAGCGGGCGCGAGGAGGAGCATGACCAGAATGATCTGCATGACCTCTATTAAAACGCGGATCGGACGGTTGTGTCGCGCTTCCTTGACAGACTTTGTGCCACCCGTACCTTAATTATGCGGGTTAGTCCGTTCCTGCTTGAGGAGTAGTTCAATTGGTAGAACGCCTGATTCTGGTTCAGGAAGTTGCAGGTTCAAGTCCTGCCTCCTCAGCCATTCACCAGAACCGAGGGTAGAATGCCCGCGCCCGTACTTCGACGGCCCTATCGTCTAGCGGTCCAGGACACAGCCCTCTCACGGCTGGGACCGGGGTTCGAGTCCCCGTAGGGTCACCAAGGGCCCGGCAGCAGCCGGGCCCTTGCTTTTTTTTGTCCGGGCGGCGGCGGGATTCCGGCACCGAGCCCTGGACCCTTCTCGCGTTCCGCCGCCCCGACCCGATCCCACCCAGAACCCCTTGGGGGAGCGATCCCGTTACACTGCTCCTCGTGCAAGGATCTGCGCCCGTGCGAGCCTGTCTCTTTCTGATCGTGCTTGCCGGATCCGTCGCGGCGGGGCCCGAGACCGATCTGGAGAAGGCGCTGACTCGGGTGCGTGCGCTTGAGAGCGAGATCGTCGAGGTCATCAAGAAGGCGGCCCCAGCGGTCGGGGCGGTGGTGAACCACCGGACCCTTCTGGACCCTGCCACCGGCGTCGTGTCCATGCGTCCGCGGTCCCTGGGCAGCGGCGTGGTCATCACCCGGGACGGATTCCTGTTGACCAATGTCCACGTCATCGAGGGCGCCGGCTATCTCACCGTCACCCTCCCGGACGGCGTGACCTATCCCGCGGATCGGCACGCGGACACCAGCGGCGGGCGCGTGAAGGGAGACATCGCCGTCCTGAAGCTGCGGGGCCGTCGTCACTTTCCGTTCGCCGATTGGCGCGCGGGGGATCCGAAACGACTCAAACCGGGCGCGTTCGTTTTCGCGATGGGCAATCCGCACGGCCATGCGTTGGACGGAACGCCTGTCGTGACGATGGGCATCTTGTCGGCCAAGGGTCGTGCCGCGGCCGACAAGCGCTACCTGTATGTCGGTGCCCTGCAGACCGACGCCGAAATCAACCCCGGCAACTCCGGCGGGCCGCTGTTCGATTCGAAGGGCCGGCTGATCGGGATCAACGGTCTGATGCAGTCGCGGGCCGGACGTTCGAATTCCGGTGTGGGCTACGCGATCCCGATCGAGCAGGTGCGGCTGTTTCTCCGCCGCATGATGCGCAATGAAGGGGAGATGGGCTACGGCTTTCACGGTCTGTCGGTGGACACGGCGCCCGGCGAGAAGGGCGCGCGCGTGGCTCGGGTCGAGGCGAACTCGCCGGCGCAGGAAGCGGGGCTGCGCCGCGGGGACGTGATCACTCGCGTGAACGGCAAGCGCATCTCGAATCGGGCCGACTATCTGAACCACGCGGCGCAACTGCCCGAGCGGACCATCGTTCGTGTGCAGTACCTGCGACGGCGCAAGCGGCGCAACACGCACTACAAGCTCGTGTCGTACGACGCGTATCTCAAGAGCGTTGGGCGGCAGCGGCGCGACCCCAGCCGGCCCTATCCGTTGCACGAGCGCGGCTATCTCGGGGCGCATTGGGCGCTCAAGCGGGGCGCGATCGTCCTGACCCGCATTCTCTCTGGCACCGGGGCGGCCAAGGCGAAACTCGAGTCGGGCGACCTGGTCGTGTCCCTGGGTGGGCACGACATTGGCGCGGATCCGAAGGCGCTGGTGGACGCGCTCGCGCGGCTTCCGGCGGGCGCGGACATCGCCGTGGAAATCGAGCGGGACGGCGCGCGTCGCTCGGTGACCGTGTCCCTGTGCGATGCGCGCGACGCGGCGGAGTTGGACGAGTGAGAGCCTCATGGGTTCTGAGGTGCGTAGGCGTGGTTCTGCTCGTGACCACGTCGGCCGTGCGGGCCGGCGAGATCGCCGCGGCGGAGCGCAGAATCGAGCGAGCGGCCGAGACGGCGCGCGCCTCGATCGTTACGGTCTTCACCGAGAAACGGAGCGGCTGGGATCTCACCGGCGTTGTCGTCGGAGCCCGCGACGTGGTTCTCACGCTGCGCAAGCCGCTGCTTGAGAAGGGCGGCGGGTTTCGGCGCGATCTGCGGATTCGGTTTCCCGGCGGGGGCAAGACGGTGCCGGCTGAGGTGATGGTCGATGATGAAGAGATGAACATTGTCCTGCTGCGGGCTGTGGGGGGGCGGGGGCGCACCATCAAACCGAGGCCGACCAGAGATGTCTCCCTGGGCATGTGGGTGGTGCTCGTCGGCAACACGTTTTCGTCGGGTCGGGAGAGCGAGCCGGTTGTCAGTCTCGGCATTGTGTCCGGGATTCACAAACGGCGCGACGGGACCATGACGTTTCATGCCAGCACGCTCGTCAATCCGGGATCGTTCGGGGCACCGGTCGTCGACCTCGACGGTGGACTGCTTGGGATTCTCGGGGCGGCCGTCACCGGCGCGGGCGGGCAGAGCGTCGTCATTCCGTACGAGACCGTCCGCAAGCGCTTCGCGAAGAGCCGCAAGGCCGCACGCATTCTCGGCGCGAAGCCGTACCCGCGTCCCCGCGCCTCCAGTGTCGCGGACCTGTTCGGCAAGGTCATGGAGGCGGCCGCACGAACGGCTCGCGATGCCGTGGTCGGAGTCCGCTCCGGGAAGCCCCTCAGCGAGTCCGCTCCCAACGCAGGAAAGCCTTCCGAAAGACCGGCATCGGAAACGCCCCCGAAGAAAGAGAAGCCCAAAAACAAGTCGGAGCCGCCCGGCGGGCCGAGGCGACCCCGTCCGCCTGCGCCCGCGCGCGTCCCCGGTGCGCGTGAAGGCCACGATCGTTCGTCGGGCATAGCCGTCGCCGAGGACCTTGTCGTGTGCCCGTTGCGCGTGACGGGCTGGCCCGGACCGAGACGGCAGCTTACGATCGATTCTCCGGACGGGTCGAGCTCAACCGCGACCGTTCTGGGGACCGACGAGCGTCTTCGACTGGCCCTGCTCCGCGTGCGGGGAGGCGGACTCAAGTCGTGCCGTGCGGCGCCGGAGTCGGCGGCGGGACTTGCAGCCGGTCGTTTTGTGGCGGCGATCGGCTACCCGCACGGCAACCCCGGCAGTCAACATGCCCATGTGACGTTCGGCATCGTGTCGCGGGTCGAAGCGCTCGCGGGCATCCATCCCGCGTTGCACGCCATCCAGACCGACGCGGGCATCTCCGGCGGCAACCGCGGCGGCGCTCTTGTGGATCTTGAGGGCCGCGTGCTCGGCGTCATCTTGGACGTGAACGACACGAGCGGCCTCGGATACCAGAATCCGACCCGCCGAGGCGCCTATGGCCCGAACGCCGGGCTCGGGTTCGCGGTGCCGGTAGAGGTCATCATGGCGGTGCTGCCGCGCCTGAAAGCCGGGGCGACCCTGAAGCCCGGCCGGCTCGGTGTATCGCTGACCGCGGACCGCGATGGCGTCCACGTCCGCAGCGTCGCGAAGGAGTCCGGCGCGGCGGCGGCGGGTGTCATGGCCGGCGACCGGATCACGAAACTGAACGGCAAATCGGTGCCGGACATGGCCGCGCTGCGACGCATCCTTGCTGAGAAGGCCGCGGGAGACGAGTTGCTGGTCACCATCCGCCGCAAGAACCGCGAGCTGTCGCTCAAGGTGACGCTACGCTGAAGAGACAGCGGCGGGAAAGCCGCCTCCCGGCGGGTTCCTAGTACCGGCTGACGTTGCCTTCGAAGTCGTCGTTCAGGTGGATGTCGTCCACGAAGCGGATGTGGCGCGGGCCCTTCGAGCGCATCACGAGGGAGTGGGTGCGGCTGCCGTGGCCGAAGAAGCGGACGCCGCGCAGAAGGGATCCCTCGGTCACGCCGGTGGCGCAAAACACGACTTCGTCAGCCGGGGCGAGATCTTCGGTGTGGAAGATCCGGTCCAGATCGGGGTAGCCGGCGTCGCGAAGCCGTTCCTCGTCGCCGTCGCGGGCGGGCATGAGCCGGCCCTGAATCTCGCCGCCGAGGCAGCGCATGGCGGCGGCGGTCAAGACGCCCTCGGGAGCACCGCCGGCGCCCATGACGGCGTGGACCCCGGTGCCGCCGAGTGCCGCGGCCACACCCGGAGCGAGGTCACCGTCGCCGATGAGGCGGATTCGCGCGCCGCAGCTCCGCACCGATTCGATCAGGCTCACGTGCCTTTCCCGGTCGAGGATGACGACCATGAGGTCCTTGACGCTGCGCTTGAGGGCCTTGGCGATCCCGCGGAGGTTTTCTTCCGGCGTGGCACGGATGTCGATCGATCCGCGCGCCCTGGGTCCGACGACGATCTTGTTCAGGTAGACGTCGGGTGCGTGGAGCAGGCCGCCGCGCGGCGAGGCCGCGATGACCGCAATCGAGTTGGGCGCGCCTTTCGCGCACAGATTCGTGCCTTCGAGGGGGTCCACGGCGATGTCGATTTCCGGCGTGCCGGGCGCGCCCGAGCCAACCTCCTCGCCGATATAGAGCATCGGCGCCTCATCGCGCTCGCCCTCGCCGATGACGATGCGGCCGCGCATCGGCACGTCGTCCATCGTGGCCCGCATCGCTTCGGTCGCGACGTGGTCCGAGTGCATTTTCTGGCCGTAGCCGATGGTGCGGGCGGATGCGATGGCCGCGTCCTGGGCCACCCGGAGAAAACTTCCCTCAAGGCTCATCGCGCGCCAGCCTACCGCGTGGCGTGGACAGCCCCAAACGAGAATCGGGCCTCCCCGAAAGGGAAGACCCGATGTTTCTTGATGAATTGCGGTGTGGGCTCAGAGGATGCCGGCGATATACCGGATGATGTCCCAGTTGCCGAAGCCGTTGCGGTGGCTCACGTTCGAGAAAACGCGGGTCAACGGAGACACCCGGTCGCGCGCCCCTACATAGCCCAAGGCGATGATCGCCATGCCGCGAACCTTCGGCGAACTGCTCTTGGAGAGCTTGATCAACTCCTTGACCGCCGACTGGTCCCGCAGCCACGCCATGCCGTAGACCGCCTGGGCGACCCGGTAGCGATCTCGATTCTTCCACTCCTTCGCGAAGTAGGTCGTGATGCGCTTGGTGTGCTTCTTGTCGCCTAGGACGGCGAGCGCCAGCGGGGCGTGTCGTTCGGCGCGCGGGCCTCGGGTTGAGGCCGCAAATTTCTTGAGGTCGTCCATGCGGGTCGTGTCGCCCATCATCGCCATGCCGAGGGCGCCATAACCGCGCGCATCGTCGTTCCAACGCTTCTTGAGCAGCAGGTTTTCAAGCACCTTGTCCGCCTGGTCCGTCGCCTTGAGGAGGCCGAGGCCGATGGCCGCCGCCCCGGCAACGTAGTCGGCACCCGTCGTTTCGCTGAGAAGCTTTTCGATGGACGGGATCGCGGTGCGGTCTCCCGCGATTCCGAGTGCGATGCAGGCGCTCGAGCGGATGTAGTTGTTTTTCGTTTCGAGCCCCTTCTCCTGGAGGTCCTTGAGGATCTTGGCCCGGACCTTGCTTGTGGACGGCAGGCCGGCGGCCAACTCGCCGAGGGCCAGGATGGCGAAGCTCTTGTTCTGACCGTCGCCCGACTTGAAGCCGGCCTTGCCCATCAGGGTCTTGTGGCACTTCCCCGCGTCCTTTTCGTTGGCCGTGTAATTCGCGAGTGCCAGCAGGGCGTTCCACTTGATGTCCTTGGACGACTTCTTGGACGCCAGCTTCGTGATGGTCTCGCGGGCAACCTGGAGCCGGGAGAGGGCGGTAACCGCCTGCATCACCGTCTCATTGTCGGCGCGGCCATCGACGAGCTTGACGAGCTTCTTGACGCCGGCCTTCGCTTCAATGTCGTTGATCGCGCCCGGTCCGAGCAGGCCCAGCGCAACGATCGCGCCGATTTGGTCGTTGCCGGCGTTTCGGGGCCGCGGCGGCAGGCTCTCCACGAGGAGCTCGATGGCGTCCCGGTGGCCGGCGAGGCCGAGTGCGATGTGGACGTACGCCCGCTCGTCACCCGTAAAGTTCTTGTGGTTGCGCATGAGGAAGGAGCCGACCTCGGCGCCGCCCACCATGCCGAGGCCGAGGATCGCGCTGATGCGGACATCCTTGTCGCTTTTGCCCAGCATCTTGATGAGTTCGCGGATGACGAGGTTGTCCGACTTTCCATCCTTTTTTTGTTTGTCGGTCGCAGGTACGACGCCGAGCCGGCCGTACGCGATGCAGGCCTCGGCGTGCACCGCGGAATTGCTCGACTTTTTCGCGGCTGCGCGGATCGTCGTGAAGATCGTCTGGGCCCGCAGCGTTTCGGAGACCGGTTCGATCTCGCGCGGGGGGAACTTCGCGCCGGCGCCGAACCAGTACTCGGCGCTGCCCATGTTGATCCGGCCGCGTTCGGTGGCGCGGGCCAGGAAACGGTCCTTGTTGTGCTCCCACCACCACTGCCAGACGATGATGCCGTCCAGCTTGGCGGTCTTGCCGCGGCCGCCAGGGCCATTGCCAGCGCCAGGTTCCGGATTGACTCCGGGGGGGCCTTCCTCGCCGCCGCCCTCTTCGCCGCCGCCTTCCTCGCCGCCGCCCTCTTCGCCGCCACCGTCTTCTTCGCCGCCGGACGAGTCACCGCCGCCGCCGCCGCCGCGCAACTCGGCTGGGCCGCGATAGGGCTTGCCGATCCGCTCGGCGAAGGCGCTCGCCGGAATGAGCCACATGAGCGTCGCGAGAAACGCGAGCCCGAACGAAAGGGAATGCGTACGCATGGAGCACCTCCTAGCAGACTAGATTCTAGAGTATAGCCCCGCCCGCCGATCCGAGGGACACGGAATCGGTGCCCGCGGTGCCCGCGACTTTTCGAACGGCGAAGGGCGAGACCAGGGAACAATCTGGGGCGTTCATGCGTCCTCTTACTCCGGAACTGTTGACGGTCGCCGCCCGGCTCCCCTTACAATGTCCCCCCTTACAATGTGTTGGCGCCCACGAATCTTGAGCACCGGAGCTTTCGCCGGAATCGCAAGAGTGGGCACGGAGGAAACGCCATGCGCCTCTTGATGCGCCTCTTGTTGATTGCTCTCCTCGCTGCCACCGCGGTCGTTCCGGTCTCTGCCCAGGAACCCGAAAAGGCCAAGGATGCGTCTGCCGAGGGTGAAAAACCGAAGGATGCCGGCGAAGAAGCCGGTGACAAGAACGAGCCCGGGGACAAGACCGAGAAGGGCGAAGCGAAGGGCGAGGCCAAGAAGCCGGTCAAGGAGCCGAAGGAGCCCCCGGCGTGGAAGATCGCGGAGCGGGATCGCCGCAAGGTTGAAAAGCACGTTGTCGACTACCTGGTTCCCGGCCGAACGAAGCGGCCGGACGCTCTCGCCAAACTCGAGAAACGGGCCGCCAAGAAGTTCGACGGCCACGATCTTCTCGAGGATGTCGGCGCGCTCGTCGGAATTGCCAACCGTGCCCGAACGTTCAGCAAGAAAGCGGGTCGGAAGGGGCGTGTGGTTGAGGTCAAGGTGGCACCGGACGTCCACGGTTTTCCTGGCGGCATCGGCACGGTCCGCTACTCGATGTGGCTGCCCAAGAAATACACCGAGCGCGACCGTCTCTGGCCGCTGATTCTTGCGCTTCCGAACAACAAGACTTGGCCGGACCCCGCCAAGTACATCAAGGAGGCGTGGACGAAGGATCCGGCCATTGCGGACAACTACATCATCGTCGTGCCGTCGCCGCAGTCGAAGGGTGATCTTTGGACGCGGAAGCAGTCGTACGCCCGCGCCATGATCGCGCTGCGCCACGTTTCAGGTGTCTTCGACCAGGACAAGAAAACGGGCGGTCCGGCGACGGACATGCTGCGTGTTTACATCGATGGCGGCGACGCGGCCGCGATCACGGCGGCGCGCTTCCCCGAGTTGTTCGCGGGCGTGATCATCCGCCATTCGGATGGGCGCACGCCCGGCGGCGTCAACCTGCGCAAGGCGGGTGGCATTCCGGGTGTTGCGGCGTGCGTGATCTACTCTCCCAAGAAGCGCTTCGAGAAACAGTTGGCCAACGCCCTGCGGACCGAGGGCGGGGCGAACACGCTCGTGTTCGAGGACGAGGGGAACGGTCTGATCGACATCGGCCCGATCGCAAAGTGGCTCAACAAGACCTCTGAGCAGCGGCAGACGCAGCCGCGCGAGATCTCCTACACGGTTCACGAGCCGTCCTTCCAGCGCTGCTGGTGGCTGACGATTCTGGACTACGACACCGCGCTGGATCCCGGCGCCGAGATATCCGCCGTCGCCGACCGGACGCACAACACGGTGCGAATCGAGGTCTCCGGCGTGACGAGGTTCGAGCTCAACCTGAACGATGCGCTGGTGGACCTGAATCGTCCGCTGAGCATTACGGTCATCGAGAACGATCGCGAGTATCCGTTCGTCGAGAAGACCAAGCTCAACCGAAACCTCGGCTTGGCGCTTTCCGAGCTTGTCCAGAGCAACCACCCGTGGCGTGTGTATCCCGTGCGCCTGACCGTGGATGTGGTCAAGCTCCGGACGGCTTTCAAGGTCGCCGAAGCGAAGAAGAAGGCCGAGGCGGAGAAGGAAAAGGCCAAGAAGAACACCAGCGTCGAGGTCTTGTCCGGAGAGCCGGCCAAGTAGCCGCGAGTCTCGCCCGCGCGTGGCCCTCAGGCGATATACTGTCGGCCATGGCGCAGGCGACCGAAATACGCAAGGGATCCGTCCTTGTCCTCGACGGCGAGCTGTACGTGTGCCTGGATTTTCAGCACAACACGCCGGGCAACAAACGCGGCAATGTGCAGACGAAGCTGAAATCTCTGCAGGGCGGCACGTCGCTGAACAAGAAGTTCAGCTCGACCGAGCGCGTCGAGTTCGCTTTTCTAGACAAGCGCCCGTGCGAGTACCTCTATCGAGATGCCACCGGATACGTCTTCATGGATCTGGAGAACTACGAGCAGTACACGCTTAACGAGGACCAAGCCGCGGACGCTATGAGATTCATCGTCGAGAACGGTCAGGTCCAGGTGACGTTCTTCGAGGGGCAAGCCGTGTCCATCGACCTGCCCGGCAATGTCGAGTTGAAAATCACCCACACAGAGCCCGGGATCAAGGGTGATTCCGTATCCAACGTTTTCAAGCCCGCTACCCTCGAAACTGGATTGGAGATCAAGGTTCCGAACCACATCGTGATCGAGGACATCGTCAAGGTGAGCACCCAGACCGGCGAGTTCCAGGGCCGCGTGAGCCAGTCTTAGTGGTACTGGCCCACAGGGGTTTTTGGCCCAACATCTGACGATGTTGGCGCGTCCAAGCCGTGGCGCTCGATTCACAATGATGGCGCGCCCAAGCCGATGGTGGTGTGGGATGTTCGTTGCCGATCGATCGATGATCTGCAAAACCGCGTTTACACAAGCTCGGTTCTTGACGTCTGCGCACGATTGATCGACGTACGCTGTTGTCCTATAGGTGTTTACGTTTGTCCGGAACAATTCTCCACGGAGTTATCCACAGGTTTTCCTGATCAAGCCTCCGGAGAAAGCTGACGGACGGCGATGTCGTTTGGGCAGGTGCTTTCGGGCACGACGAGACGCGCAGACGTGCACCTAGCAGACGCGCACTGTCGGACCGTCCTGGGGGAGCATTTCTCCGATGACTGCCGCGTAGGAGTCGCCGCCTTCGCGCAGATCCTCGACGAGTTTTTGGGCCCGGCCCGCCTCGACGCTGATGAGGAGGCCGCCGGAAGTCTGGACGTCGAACAGCGCGAGGCGCTGGAGTTCGCTGACGGACTCGTCCCAATCGACCCGACCGTGCGCGAACTCCGCGTTTCGCTGGGAGCCGCCACAGGAGTATCGGGGATCGACGTAAGGTCGGGCCTCGTCGAGCACCGGAACGTCGTTGGCCCGCACGTGTGCGGACAATCCGCTGCCGTCGGCCATCTCGAACAGGTGTCCAACCAACCCGAAGCCGGTGACGTCCGTCGTCGCGTGCGTCCCCGCGCGAATCATCGCCTCGGCGGCATGCTTGTTGAGCCGGGCCATCATCTCGTGCCCCGCGGCGAGGTGTTCCGGCGTGACGGCACCCTGCTTGAGGGCGGTTGTCAGGCAGCCGAGGCCGAGCGGCTTGGTCAATACAATGTGGTCCCCGGCATGCGCGGCCGCGTTCGTGATCACCCGGTCCGGATGGACGACTCCGGTGACGGCGAGGCCGAACTTGACTTCGTTGTCCTTGATTGAGTGGCCGCCGGCCATCGCGCAGTCCGCCTCCTCGATGGCCGCGAAAGCGCCTTCCAGAATGCGTTGCAGGATGTCTCCGCCCAGCTCGGCGAGCGGGTAGCCCACGAAGTTCACCGCGCACACGGGGCGGGCTCCCATCGCGTAGACATCGCTCAGCGAGTTCGCCGCCGCAATCCGGCCGAACCAATACGGATCATCGACGACCGGCGGGAAAATGTCGATCGTGCTGACAAGCGCGATGTCGTCCGTCAGCTTGACGACCCCGGCGTCGTCCATGGTGTCGATGCCGACAAGCAGCGTCGGGTGACCGGGTATCTGGAGACCGCCCAGAACCTGGGCGAGCTGATCCTTGCTCAGCTTGGCCGCTCATCCGCCGGCGCTGGAGAGGGTCGTCAAACGAACATCCATAAGGCTGCCTCCTTGGCCTGCATTATGCGCGATGCATTCAAGATTGCGGCACACGGGATTCTCGGTCGCGAAGCGGTCGCCCCAACTCGAGCTATCTCGCGTCGGACGACTCAAGGTCGGCGAGTGCGCGGACCAGCTCGGCTTCCTCGCCCGGCAGGATCGTCCGCGGATCGACGCAGACGCGTTCGTCCGCGATCCGGGTGAACACCGGGGGGCGGCCGAGGCGCAGGCGCCGTGCGAGCGTCGAGGCGGGCATCGCGGCGTGTACGAGGGTCACCAGCGTCGTCGGCAGGGACTCGCCGGGCATGGAGCCGCTGCCCACCTGGCTGAAACCGGGCGCGAGAGACGTCTCGTAGCCCTGGGCGCCCTTCTTGATGCGCCGTGCCAACGCGCGTGCGCGCCGTGTGCACTCGTCCCCGGTCAGGCGAAGCATGCGCAGCGTCGGGTGGTCGTCGCCGGGCCCCTCCGGTCGCAGGAACAGGCGCAGAGTCGCCTCGAGCGCGACGAGCGTCATCTTGTCGACCCGCAGCGCGCGGAAAAGAGGGTTCGTGCGGATGCGGTCGATCCACTCGCGCCGTCCCAGGATCACGCCCGCCTGCGGCCCGCCGATCAGCTTGTCGCCCGAACAGGTCACGACATCGACGCCGGACTTCAGGCTCTCCGCGATGGTGGGCTCGGGCTCGAGCGGAACAAGTGCGCCCGCGCCGAGATCGTCCATCACCGGCAGGTCGTGCTCCCGCCCCAGGGTGACGAGCTCGTCGATCCCGACTTCCTGCGTAAAACCGATCACCTTGTAGTTGCTCGGATGGACGCGGAGCAGGAGACCCGTCTCCTCGCCGATGGCGGTCCGGAAGTCGCGCGTGTGCGTGCGGTTCGTCGTGCCCACTTCCCGCAAGGCAACCCCCGCGGCCCGGAACACGTCGGGCATCCGAAACGACCCGCCGATCTCGACGAGCTGCCCCCGCGATACGATGGCCTCGCGTCCCGCGGCCAGGGTATTGAGTGCGATGACCGTCGCGGCGGCGTTGTTGTTGACCAGCGTCGCCGCCTCGGCACCCGTCAGGGCGGCCAGCAGCCGCGCGATCGCGCTTTCCCGGCGAAGACGCTGGCCCTCCTCGAGGTTCACCGACACGACGCTGTAGCCCGAGAGTTCGAGCGTGAGCGCCTCCAAGGCTGCCGGCGCAAGGGCGGCGCGCCCGAGACCGGTGTGTAAGACGACGCCGGTCGCGTTGATGCAGCGTTGCACGCCGGGCGCGAGAAGCGCGGCGATGCGTGCCCCCGCAAGCGCGGCGAGGGCCCCCGGAGCCAGATCGCCCGGATCCTCGCCGGACAGGATGGTGCTGCGCGCGGACTCGACCACGTCGCGCAACGCGTCATCGACCAGGCGCGGAGCGTACTGCTCGCGCAGCGCCTTGGCCTCGGCGGTGCCTTGGACACGATCGATCGCCGGCAGGCGACGCAAGAGGGCGCGCTGATCTGTCATCGTAGTGAGGGACTCATTGTATTTGAGGGGGCGCGGGGGCCGGCGAACTCGCTTCGCGATTCTCATCGCCGTCCGTTCGCTTACTCCGCATCAATGCCTCCCTTGACCATCGCTTCGCCGCGGCGGGTCATGATGCGCGCGTTGCCATCCCGTCTCGTGGCGCCGATGCGGTCGTAGAACTCAAGCAGCGGGATGAGCCACTTGCGCGAGATGCCGCCGAGGACGGCCTTGGCATCGACCGGCTCGAAGCTGCCGCGTTTTTCAAAAACCGCGTGCAGCAAGCGGAGGCCCTCATCGAGGTCGGTCTTGCGGTAGAGCACGTTCGGGGCGACGATGCGGACCGCGCGCGTGTCGCGTAGCACCGTGAGGGCCTTGTTGAGGAGCGCCGGGTCCAGCTCCGACGCGTCGGCGAGTTTTTTCGTGTCGGGCGGGGCGAACCGCGCCTGCTCCAGGCAGGCGAGAACCGTCGTCGTCGCGGCCCGCACGTCGGGGTCGAGCTCGACCGAATGCGTCGCGAGCCGGACCGAGCGCGCCTCGATGACCACCACGTCGCCAAGACGCTCAAGCGCGACCGCGATCAACTGCTCCGTAACCTCGGCGCGGTCGCGGACATCCGCCAGGGGCAGCGCCGCCAGCAGGGGTTGTTCCTTGTGCATTCTCTTGAGCGTGCGCCGCACTTTGTCCACGGCGGCTACGACACGGGCGGCTTCCACGAACGCTCCGCCCGGTAGCTCGACCAGTTCGCCCTCCTTGCGCATCCGCTCGAGCAGACCGGCGGCCGCGGTGCGATCAAGCTGAGCCAGGCGCGCGAGGTCTGCCGTGCCCGCCGGTCCGTGCTGGGACAGCACGGTGAGCAGTCGGTCCCTGGCGGAGTCGAGGGACTGCTCCCGGGCTTCGAGCTGTTCGTGCAGGGTCTTGTTGCGCCGACCGATCGGTAGCTCCAGGACGGCGATGATCCTGCCCCCGCCGAGCGTCTCCAACGCATTCGAGGTGCGGATGATGAACGGCGCACCGTCGCGCGCGGTCAGGGGAGCCCGCGTGCGCAGCTCGACGATCGCGTCTTCGCCGGGCTTGAGTGTCTCGCCCGCCAGCAGGTAGACCGCGGCCATCTCCTCCAGCGTGCCCGTGAGCAGTCGGACGGGTGCTGCGTGTTTGACCGCGCGCTTCGCGGAGTCCAGAACCTTGAGACGGACCGCGACGTGGCGCCCCGGGGTGTACGCGCCGGGTGCGGTGAGGACCATGCCGCGCTTGACGTCGTCGTGATGCACGCCGGCGACGTTCAGCGCCGTGCGGTGGCCTGCGCGAGCCACGTCGGCGGACTCGTGGTAGATCTCGATCGCCCGCACGCGCGCCTTCTTGCCGGCCGGCGAGAGTTCGATCTCGTCGCCGGTTCGCACCTGTCCCGCGGCGGGTACGCCCGTCGCGATGCAACCGAAGCCGGTGGCGGCAAAGGATCGCTGGACCGCCAGAAAAAACGCGCCCGGATTCTCGGCGCGCGCCGCTTCCTCGACCAGCGCGAGCAACGCCTGTCGCACCTCGGGCACGCCGTCGCCCGTTACGGCCGAGCACGGCAGGATCGCGAAGTCCCTGAGACCGGTCTCGGCCAGGTACTCGGTCAGCTCCTCCAGCGCGAGTTCGCGCATCTCCTCGTCCACGAGATCGACCTTGTTCAGGACCGCGAGGCCCTTGCGCACCCCGAGCAGGTCGAGAATCTCGACATGTTCGCGGGTCTGCGGCATCACCCCGTCGTCCGCGGCCACCACGAGCAGCGCGAGATCGATCCCCGTCGCGCCCGCCACCATGTTGCGGATGAATCGCTCGTGGCCCGGCAGATCGACAAACCCCACGCGTCGTCCGGCGTCGGTTCTCATCTCGGCATAGCCGATGTCGATCGTCATACCCCGCTCCCGCTCGTACGGCCGGTCGGCGCGCATGCCGGTCAATTGCTCCACCAGCAGCGTCTTGCCGTGGTCGATGTGGCCAGCCGTGCCGACCGTGACCGGCGTCGTCGGATGGGTCGCCGGAGGGCCGTCGGGTCGCGGAGTGGGGTCGGCGGGGGAGTCCGGCACGGGGAGGAGGGGGTTCGGGGGAGGATTCCGGGGGAGGAGGGAAAAGACGACTAGCGACTAGACCAAGAGGGCATCGCCGTCTTGGAGCACATGCAGGTTGGGGTCGTCCAGAGCCTCGCATTCTGCCCGAACGGCGGCCTCATGGTCGGGTTTCATGTGCGTCACGTGGAGGGCACACCTTGCCCCGACCACCGCACGCCAAGCGACGAGATCAGCCGGCACCTGATGGCCCCATTCGTGGGCGATCGCGATCTCCGCGTTCGGAAACGAGGCTTCCACGACCACGGCCGTGGGCTCGCGATCCCCGGCCCACGACAGGAGTTCTTCTCCGGGGGAGGTGTCGCCGGCGATCAGGATGGAGCGACGCCCGGCGCGAAAAAGAAAGCTGACGCACGGCACCGAGTGGTGCGCGGGACCGACTTCCACCGACCACGGACCCAGGGCAAACGTGTCCCCGGCCAGGATTTCCCGCCAGTCGGCATAAGGCGAGGCGTCGGGCCAGATACGGCCGTCGAAGAGCGATTCGCGCACCGCCGCGAGGGTCTCCGGCGGGCCCCAAACGGTCCGCCGCGGCCCGCCCAGCAGGAACGGGAGGCCGAGCGTATGGTCGAGGTGGGAGTGGCTCAAGAGCACGTGCGAGCACGCCTTTCTGGCCGCCGAGTCCAAAACGTGTGCCGCCGCCCCGGTATCGAGCAGGATGCCCCCGTCGAGACGGACGGTGGTTGTGCGGCGCCCCGGCGCCGGGGCGCCCGCAACGCCGAGGGCATCAACGCACAGACCCGACCCCGGCACGCGCGGCATTCTACTTGACCATGGGGTCTCGGCGGCGCTATCGTGCGCCACCTTAATGGCGGACGCAGTGACAAACCCGCGGGTCAACGGCGGATCGGATCAGCCGCTCCTTGAGATCCGTGGACTGCGGACCTATTTTCATACCGACGAGGGCACCGTGAAATCGGTGGACGGGGTGTCGTATGACGCGCGCCCCGGCGAAACGGTTGGCGTTGTCGGAGAGAGCGGGTGCGGGAAATCCGTAACCGCGCTGTCCGTGATGCGCCTGATTCCCATGCCGCCCGGCGAGATTGCCGGTGGCGAGATCATGTTCGACGGCGAGAATCTCGTTGATGTGCCGGAGGCGCGGATGCGGGAGATTCGCGGCGGCCAGATCGGGATGATCTTCCAGGAGCCGATGACGTCGCTGAACCCTGTGTTCACGGTCGGCAACCAGATCGAGGAGGCGATCCGGCTCCATCTGAAGCTCTCCCCGAAAGATGCCCGGCTGCGGGCGATCGAGATGCTCGACAAGGTCGGGATTCCGGCGCCGGAGCAACGGGTTAGCGAGTACCCCCATCAGTTGTCCGGCGGGATGCGGCAGCGCGTGATGATCGCCATGGCGCTCTCGTGCAATCCGAAGCTGCTGATCGCGGACGAGCCGACAACCGCACTCGACGTCACGATCCAGGCCCAGATCCTCGAGCTCATCCGCGGACTCCAGGAGGAGTACGGGATGGCTGTCCTGATGATCACGCACGACCTCGGCGTAATCGCGGAGACCGCCCACAAGGTGGTCGTGATGTACGCCAGCAAGGTCGTGGAGAAGGTTGAGGTCAAGGAGCTGTTCGCCAATCCCCGGCACCCCTATACCCAGGGCCTGTTCCGCTCGATTCCGGCCATCACCGGAGGACACGCGCGGCTCGAGACCATCGAGGGGTCGGTGCCGAACCCGCTGGAGTTCCCGATCGGATGCAAGTTCCACAACCGGTGCGCGTTCGCGACCGAGCACTGCATCGACAACGAGCCGCCGCTCCGCGTGCCGAACCTCGATGGCATTGCGGACGACCACTCCGTGGCCTGCTGGCTTCTGGAACCGGATGGTCCGATGTATGACCCCTCCAAGGTGGGGGCCTGATCCATGGGAGGCGAACGGACGGCGATGTCTACCGATGACAGCGGTGTCGGCGAGAACGGCTCGTCGATAGGGCGCCTGCTCGATGTGGGGCACCTGAAGAAGTACTTTCCGATCCGGAAGGGAATCCTCAGCCGGGTCGTGGGGCAGGTCAAAGCCGTTGACAACGTCTCGTTTCACATCGATCGCGGCGAGACCCTCGGGCTCGTCGGCGAATCGGGCTGCGGCAAGACGACCGCGGGCCGCTCGCTCCTCCGCCTGATCGAGCCCACGGCCGGTACCGTCGAGTTCGATGGGCATGACATCCTGCAACTGCGGGCCGAGGACATGCGCCGGATGCGGCGCCGGATGCAGATCATCTTCCAGGATCCGTACTCCAGCCTGAACCCGAGGATGACGGTGCTCGACATTGTGGGCGAGGCGCTGGCCGTGCACGGCATCGCGACGGGCACGGAGCGCGAGGATCGCGTCAAGGCTCTGCTCGAAAAGGTCGGCCTGTCGTCGCGTTACATCAACCGCTACCCGCACGAGTTCTCTGGCGGCCAGCGCCAACGCATCGGTATCGCCCGCGCGTTGGCCCTAGAGCCGGACTTCATCGTTTGCGACGAGGCCGTTTCAGCGCTTGACGTGTCCGTGCAGGCGCAGGTCATCAACCTGCTGATGGATCTGCGCGAGGAATTCGGGCTTGCCTACTTGTTCATTGCGCACGACCTCTCCGTCGTCCGGCACATCTCCGATCGCATCGCCGTCATGTACCTCGGTGAAATCGTGGAGACCGCCGGGGGCGATGAACTGTTCGACCGGCCGCTCCATCCGTATACACAAGCGCTGCTGAGCGCCGTGCCGGTCGCCGACCCGACGCGCGAAGGAAACCGCATCGTGCTTGAGGGCGATGTCCCGTCGCCGATCAACCCGCCGTCCGGCTGCCACTTCCATCCGCGCTGCCGGTTCGCTGAGGAAATCTGCAGCCACGAGGAGCCGGGGATCACGGACGCCGGGGACGGCCACACGTTTTGCTGCCACGTCGCGGCCCGTGAGTTCCCGGAGTCGGCGACCACCGAGGTTACCGACCCGTTTCCGCAGCCGTGAGCCGGCTGGCGCGCGCGGCGGGGCTCGTGTCCGCGGCGACGCTTGTCTCGCGCGTACTCGGGCTCCTTCGCGACGCCGTGCGGGCAGCGCTCGTCGGGGCGCGCGGGCTGTCGGACGCGCTGAGCGTCGCCTTCAAGATTCCGAACCTTCTGCGTGATCTGTTCGCGGAGGGCGCATTCGCCGGAGCGTTCGTGCCCACGCTTTCGCGGGTCAAGGCCGAACACGGCGACGCCGCGGCGTTCAAGCTCCTGAACCGCGCGCTGGCAACGCTGCTGGTGTATGTCGGGCTCGTCGTCGTCGGTCTCGTCGTGTTTGCGGAGCCGGTCGTCCGCCTCATGACCGCGGAAAACTTCGAGAAGCGAGCGGTGTTTCCGCTCACCGTCATTCTCGTTCGCCTGCTGGCACCGTTCCTGTTGTTCATCTGCCTCGCGGTCGCGGCGCAGAGCGCCCTGAACGTGTTCGGCCGGTTTTTTGTGCCGGCGCTCAGCCCGGCGCTACAAAACCTGACCCTCGTCGCCGGTGGATTCCTCCTGCTGTCGCTCGGACAGGAACGCGTCGAGGCCGCGTTTCCGTGGGCGTGTCTGCTGCTGGCAGGCGGAGCACTCCAGTTTTTCGTGCAGGTACCGGCGCTTTGGCGCGTGGGTTGGCGGCCACGTTTTGAACCGGATCTCGGGTTGCGGACGCCGGAAGCGCGCCGCATCGTGCGCCGGATGCTGCCGGTCGCCGGCGGATTGGCTGCGGCCCATGTTTCGATCCTGGTCAACACATGGATCGCCACGGAAACACCCGGGGGCGACTCGACCCTGTACTACGCCTTCCGACTCGTTCACCTGCCCGTCGGCCTCGTTGGCGTTGCCGTCGGCACGGTCGTGCTCGCCCAGGCGTCCGCCAAGGTCGTCCGCGGGGACGAGGACGGCGTGCGAGCGACGCTGTCGGAGGGGTTGCTACTGAGCCTGGCGCTCTCGATGCCCGCCTTCGCCGGTCTGCTCGCGCTTGGACCGGTGCTCGCGGAGATGCTGTTTCACTGGGGCAACCTGAAGCCGGACGAAGCAGCCGCTATCGGGACCACGATCCGCTGGTTTGCCCCGGCGGTCGTTTTCTACTGCTCCGTCAAGGTCGTGGTGCCCGCGTTCTATGCGCGCGGCGACGTTCGCGGACCACTCAAGGCGTCTCTCGTTGCCGTCGCGGTCAACCTCGCCTGCGCGCTCAGTCTCAAGGATCTGCTCAGTTACCGCGCCCTTGCCTTGGCGGTCGGTTGCGGGCAGGCGGCGAACCTCGCCGTCTTGCTGGCCCTCCTGAAACGGCGCGATGGGGGGGGCGGCCCGGGCTTGACCCTGCGGATCGCGAAAGTCGCAGCCGCGGCCGCCGCGTGTGGCGCCGTGGCCTGGGCGGCCACCCACGTCTTGCCCGGGGGAAGCGGCGCCGTCTCGCGTATCGCCCGCGGACTCTTGTCCGTACTCGCCGGGGCCGCGGCCTACATCGCGGCGGGATGGCTGCTGCGAAGCTCAGACATCGCGGCGCTGCGCCGTCTCGGCCGCCGTACGTCGGCTTGATCCGCGGCGGGAATGGGGGGCGCGGGGGCGGCAGAAACCCCGTGCACGCGGTGGAGGCTTGGAGGATCGCCTATACTTCGGGGCTCGGCATGGGTGGCCTCACCCAACCCAAACAGAGCGAAAAGAGCCAAACGTATGGATTTCCGCAAGATTCAGGAAGCCCAGGAGCGGTTCGGCGGCCCCTTCGCCATGACCTCCATTCTCCAAAAGCGTGTCCGTGAGCTGGTTCAAGGCAGCAGACCGCTGGTGGAGATCCGGAGCGTGCGGCCGATCGACATCGCCTTGGAAGAGTTGCTCCACGGATGCCTGACCCTGGAGCACGATGAGGCCGAGATCAAGGCTCCTGAGGACATCTTCACCACTGAGATGTAGCTAGCGGGCGGGGAGTTCGACTCGGATCGTCGTGATCTTGTCGCCTTTGCGGATCTTGTCCAAGACCGCGAACCCGCGGACGATTTGGCCGAATACTGTGTACGCGCCGTCCAGATGCGGTGTCGGTAGATGGGTCACGAACAGTTGGCAGCCGCCGGTGTCGGGGCCGGAACGTGGCATGCCGAGGGTGCCCCGTACGAACGCGCGCGCTCCGACCTCGTCGGGCACGAAGTAGCCGGGGCCGCCGGCACCGTCGCCGCGAGGACAGCCACCCTGGATGACGAAGTTGCCGACGACGCGGTGCCACGTGAGGCCGTCGTAGAACTTGCGGCGCACGAGCCGGACGACGTTGACGCAGTGGACCGGGGCGATATCGGGGTACAGCACGATTTTCATTGCGCCGCGCGAGGTCTGTACGAGGAGGCGCGCACCGCGCAGCGCGGCGGCTTCTGTGGCGAGCGCGCGTGCGTCCAGGCCATGAAACTGGGGCGCCGCCGTGCGCGGCAGCGGCGTGGCCGAGCGCCCGAGCCTGCGCAGCGCCGCGCGGGCAGCGGCGCGCACCGGGTGGTCCGGATCAACGGCCGCCTCGCGCAGCCAGGGATCGTACGTCTTCCACTTGGCGAGCGCATCGGCCGCCGCCACCCGGACGCCGTGGGCCATCGTGCCTTGCGCCGCGCGCGCGAGCGCGACGGCATGCGCAGCGTGTTCTTTGCCCGCGCGTGCCGCGAGGGAGTCGAGCGCCGCGGCGCGGAGGACGGGGTCGCCGTGGCGCGTCAGTGCTAGCAGCAACGGCACCGCCCGCGCGACCGGAACCATCGGCGCGGTGCTACGCCCACAAACCTCAGCGGCGGCCTGTCCCGCTTGCGAACCCGACGGTACGCCGCGCGGCAGGTCTTGGGGAGAACGCGCATGGGCGCGCCAGTAAAACGCGAGCGTCTCATCGTCCGGCTTAGGCGTCATCGGCACGCGCACGGCGGCACCCGCCTCGTTGGCCAAGACTACGGCCTCGCGGTACAGCTCTCGGTCGTGGCCTTCGAGCGACTTCAGCACCGCGGTCGCCTTGACCAGATGCGGCCGGGCCTGCGACCGGCCGGCCGCGATGGCGCGTAGCGTGGCGCGGCGCACGAGCGCATCGTTGTGGAGGAGTCGGTCCAGCAGCTGATCCGCGCTCTCCGGGCTCCAGTCCACGCTGTAGCCGAGCACCGCTGTCTGCACGATCCGGGCGTCGGGATCTTCAAAAAGCTCGAACAAGAATCCCCGTCCGTCCCGGACCCACGCCAGCGCGCGCACGGCGAACGCGCGCTCCGCGTAGGGCCGGTCCTTCCCGGCCGCCTTCGCGAGCTCGCGCGCCCAATGCGTCGCCTTCGTCGATCGAGGCAATCGGGGCCGCCTGGGCTGGGCACCGGCGCCGTTTGTGCCTTCTGATTTGGCCGTTGTGTTCGGGCCGGGTGCCGGCCGGACACGCCGGGCCTGCTCGCGCAGCAAGAGCCACGAAGCGTAGACAAGGCGCCAACGGCTCTCATCGTCTTTCTCGGCGACCAGCGCGGCCCGCATTTCGGGCAGGGCGGCCGGATCACGCAGCCGAGCCAAGGCCAGAGCCGCCGAGCCGCGCACAGCAACGATGTCATGGCGCAGATACGCGAGCACGGTGGGCGCCGCTCGCGCGTCACGGGTCTTGGCCAGTGCGTCGAGCGCCGCCGGCACGTCCGCGTCCGGCGCGTCTTCGAGCCGCTGGCGAATCGCGACGAAGACGGAAGCGGGCGCGGACAACAACACCGCGAACGGGTCGTCTTGCTCGGCAACGGGGCGACCACGTGCTGCGGCGGCGATCTGCCCGCATGCAAACAGCGCGCCCCGGCGCACGGGACCGGACTCGTCTCGAAACAACGGCAGCAGCCAGGCCACCGCGCGCTTGTTCTTGAGCCGCGCCGCGGCCCGTGTTGCTGCACGACGCACCGTGGCCTGCGGCGCTGCCGCCGCGCGACGAAGCAGCGCGTCGTCGTAGTCACGCGCGATCTCGGCCCGAAACACCGCCTCCGCCAGCGACTCGGGATGCACCGGTGCGGCGACGACGGCCAGTCCGAGCGAGATCACGAGGGCTGGCGGCATCGTCCGTGTCAACGAAAAGGGAGCAAACAACATCGAGCGACTCATGGCGGGCGGAGCGTATCACGCGCGCGGCGGAAGGGACGGACGGCGATTTCGTTGCCCGGACCTGCGCGCAAGCGCAAGCAGCCGTGGCGGTCGGTGCGGACGATACGGCGAGCGCCGTACCCTGCTAGGGTCGATGCGTGCGCGCTTCGCGGGCCGGTTGAAACCACGAGAATGCGGGGCCGCACGGCGCGCCCGAGTGCCGCAGCCGCCGCGTTGCGGCCGCCGTGGTGGGGGGCCACGAGGACGGCCGCCGCGGAGTCGATCTGCTGCAGGTGCGCGACAAGCGCACGCGTGCCGATGGTCTCGCGATCCGCCGGCAAGACCGCGGCGAACGTACCTGCGCGATACAGCACGACCAGCGATCGGTTGTTTCGGCTCTCGCCGGCCAGGTCGGGTGCCGGTGCCAGGATTTGTATCCGAACGCCGTTGCCGCGAATCAGGTCGAGATCAGACACCGCGCGCCGTACCGGCACTCCGAACCGGTGGGCGCTAGCGAGAAGGGCGGCGGGCGGATCCGTTCCGATCCAGAGTTCGGCGACGGGGACGCGGGCCAGCACATCCGGAATCGCGTTCCAGTGGTCGGTGTCGGCGTGCGTGCAGACGACCGCGCGCAGACGGACGACCCCGAGGGCGCGGAGCGCCGGCAGAATCGAGCGCCTGCCAACGCCCTGGCGTGAGCGGGACCCGGCGTCGACAAGCACATCGCGACCCGTGCCCGTGCGCAGCAGGATCGCCTGGCCGTGGCCCACGTCAAGTGCCACCAATTCCGCCGGTGCCTCGCTTGCCGCGGACGAGACGTGGACGCCGACGAGAGCCGCGCTGCCGACTAGAGCGGGCAATGCCCAGCGCGGATACAGGCGAAGGGCACCGGTCGCGGCGAGCCAGATCCAGACCGCGAACAGCGGGAAGATCGGCAGGAACACGTAGGTCCCCGGCAGGTGCGACGCCGCGGATAGCAGATCACGCAGCGAAGCGAGCGCCCACGACGCGATCGGCGCCACGCCGGGAATGCCCAACGCGGCGAGACCGACGATGGGGAGTGCGAGTGCGACCAGCGGACCGACCGCGACGTTGATGAGGGGAGCGAGCGGCGTCACCGCGCCGAATTCGTACGCGACAACTCCCTGTGTCGCGCACGACGCCGCCAGTCCGACCGGAAACGCGGCGTACCAGTACCGCATTACGAAGAGCCGCACGCGCCGGTCGCGGCGCACCGCCGGAAACCGCGCGAGGAAACGATGCCGCTCACTCCATGCGTCCCGCCAGCCGCTGGCGAGCCAGGCGATTCCGCCGGCCGCCAGAAACGACAGCCGAAAACCGAGGCGCGCAACATCCGCCGGATCAAACAGCGCAAGCAACAACGCCGCAGCGCCCAACGCGTTCCAGACATCCGGAGGCCGACCCCGCACGAGAGAGAGTCCGTAGAGCGCGACCATCAGCGCCGCGCGGCGGATCGGCGGTCCCGCACCGGCGATCGGTACATAGGCCGCGGCAAAGAGCAGTGTTGTCAGGGCGGCGGCGCGCGGGCCCGCACCCAGGGATCGAAGGAGTAGATGCAGGCAGCCCGCCAACAAGACGAGATGCATGCCGGAGATCGCGAGCATGTGCAGCGTGCCGGTGCGCTCGAACGAGAGTCGGTCTGCGTCAGTCACCCCCGACCGAAGTCCCAGCAGGAGTGCTGACGCCAGCGGCGCGATGTCGGGGGGCAGATCACGGTACAGACGCCGCGCCGCTGCCTGGCGCGCTCGATAGAGCCACAGGCGCGGGCCCGTGGGTGCAGCCAAGACTCGTTCCACGTTTCGCGGCGTCCGTAGTTGTGCACGGAAGGCGACCCCTCGGCGCGCCAGCGCGAGTCGCCGATCGGTCTCGCCGGGGTTGGTCGGTCCGGCGGGAACATAGAACCGTCCCGTCACGACCGCCCGGGCACCCGGCGCAAGCCAGTTAGGCAACGACCCCGGCCAGGCGCAAAACACGCCGATTCCGTCCGTGGTGCGACCCTCGAGCCACGCCCGATCACGAAACGGCACGCCTTGGCACCTGCCGACAACAAGTTCGCAACGAGCCACCCGGGGCGGGCCGCGCGGCCACTTTCGCTGGACGGCTTCGACGTGCGCGACCCGCCGAACGAGAGTTCGTCCGGCACTGTATCCAGCGACTGCGGCCAGCAAGATGACCGCCCACACACCGCCGGAGGTCGCTCCAAGCGGGTTGGCCCGGCGGTTTCCGGCAAGGACCGCCCATCCCCTCCAGCCAATCCAGAGAAGGCCGAGGCTTGCCAGTGCGGCCAGCCCGGCCGGAGCCGGCGCGAGGCGTTCGGCTACTTCGACACCGCCGACGGCGGCAAGGCCGGAGAGGGCGAGCAAGCGGCGAAAACCCGGGCGGGAAGGGCTCATCTACCCCTTAGTCGCAAAGGGTGTCACGGGCGGCGGACCCGCGGCGTGAAAGATTTGGCTTGAGCCGGGGGTTTTGGGGACGTATCAAAAAAAAATGAAGTGGTCACTTTCGCGCTCCCGCACTCCCCTTCCCGCCGCCCTGCCCTACTCTGTTCTGACTTTGGCCCTCGGCCTGCTCTTCATCGCTCCGCTCATCCGTGCGGAGAGCGCGGGAGCCCCCACGGCGGAGGCCGCGGCGATGTTGACCCACGTCAAGAAGCTGTCCGGGGAGGCCTGGGAGGGACGCGGCAGCGGCTCGAAAGGGGAGCAGGCAGCTACGAACTACATCGCGGCGCATTTTCGATCTCTCGGGTTTGAGCCGGCCGGCGAAAACGGGACGTGGTTTCAAGATGTCGCCATGAACGGCCCGTTTTCGATCGGCCCAAAGAGCGAGCTGACCGTGTTGGGCGACGCCGGACTGTCGTTTGGCCTCGAAACCGAGTTCCGCCCGTTTTCCTCCTCGGCGACGGCGGCCGCCGAGGGCGAATTGGTCTTCGCCGGCTACGGCATCGCGGCGAAGGATCTGTACGACGACTACGACGGGCTCGATGTTGCGGGCCGGATCGTCGTCGCGTTGCGTGGCGCACCGCTGGTGCGCGGCTGGTCCGGAAACCGGCCGGTGCGCGCCCATGCTCCGTTCGTCGAGAAGCTGAAAACGGCGCAGGCGCGCGGCGCAGTCGGTGTGATCATCGTCAACGATCCCCGCAGCTTCCCGGCGCGAGTCAAGGGGAAGCCGACACCGCGCCGGTGGCGACCCGACAGTCTCGTGCGCCAAAACATCGGCGGAGAAGCTGCAATCCCGTTCGTCCACCTGACGCTCGCCGCAGGCCGCAAGCTGTTCTCCGCGGCATTCGCCAAGGGAATCGACAAGCTCGAGACGGCGATCCTGTCGGGCGGCGATGGCGCGCCCCGGCCGGCTTCGCGCGGGAGTCGCGTGCGCGTGCGGCTATCGGCAGAGGTGCAGCGCAAGGTCCTCAAGGGCCGCAACGTCTGCGCCCTGCTGCGCGCGGGCGCGCCGGATGCGATCGACGAGTTCGTGGTCGTCGGCGCACACCACGATCACCTCGGGCGGGGCCAGCAGGGTTCCCTGGCGCGCTCGCGCAAGGAGCGCACGGAGATTCACAACGGTGCGGACGACAACGGATCAGGCACCGCCGGCTGTCTGGAGGTCGCGCGCATCCTCGCCCCGCTGCGCGGTCGTCTGCGCCGCTCGATCCTGTTCATCACCTTCACCGGCGAGGAGCGCGGCCTCCTCGGGTCGCGCCACTACTGCGACAAGCCGACGATCCCGCTGGCCAAGACGGTTGCCATGCTCAACATGGACATGATCGGGCGGCGTGAAACGCGACCCCTGTTCGTCGGCGGCGTCAAGACATCGCCGTCCTTCGGCTCCCTCATCGAGAGCCACGCCAAGGAACTGGACCTCCCGGTCCAACTCGGCGATGGCGGCCTCGCCCCGAGCGACAACACGTCGTTTTATCGCAAGCGGCTGCCGGTGCTCTTCTTCTTCACCGGCCTGCATCGCGACTACCACCGCCCGAGTGACGACTGGGAAAAGCTCGACACGGCGAGCATGCAAAAGATCGCGAGCCTCTGCGCGCGAACCGCGCTCGACGTCGCGAACTTGAAGGAGCGTCCGAAGTTCGTACGCGCCGACCAGGGCGGCAACGGCCCGCCGCGTGCGATCCTCGGTATCAACGTCGGTCGCGGCGAGGGCGGCGTCGGCGTCGCGTCGGCGCGGCCGGGCGGCCCCGCGGTCGGTGCGGGCGTGCAAACGGGGGATGTGATTCTGGCCATCGACGGCAAAAAAACCCCGGACATCGCGCGGCTCCGGACGATTATGCGCAACCTGCGCATCGGCCAAAAAATCAAACTGAGCATCCGCCGCGGAGCACAGACCCTGGAGATCGAATTGAAGCTCGGCCGGGGCTGATGCGGCCCCGTTACGCAAGATAACGAAAAGAGATCCCCTCCCTCTCTTATCCTCGCGCCGGATGTCCGCACGGATTTCGGTGTTCCTGTTCGCCCTTGGGGCGATCATCGCAGCAGTAGCCTACGGACGGCGATGCTTGCGAAAGCCGCCTGCGGCGCCTTTCGCTAGCGGGGCGAACATCCTTCTTGGCCGTGTGCGTATCGGGCCCCCGAACCCCGGTTCCGCCCACGGGCCCGCGCCCGAGGCCTCGGCGTTACAACCCGCCGAGGCGTTCGCGTTCACGAACGAAGTTCACGTAGCCGCGGGTGCCGGCGGACCAGGACTGGCGCGCGCGCAACGGCTACTCGCCCCCGCCCCCCCCGAACCCGACTCCGGCCCCGATCCCGCGGCAGCACCGCCCACCTGCGGGCGCGTGAAGAAAGAATACGGAGGGCCCCGGAGGGCCACCGAAAACGAACGAGGAAGGTTCGAACCCGACCGGGAAGAATTCAGGACCGTTGCCGAAGCGTTTACGTTCACGAACGAGGTTCACGTAGCTGCGGGTGCCGTTGGACGCGGACTGGTGCGAGTGCAACCTCTTCTGGCCCCCGCCCCCCCCAAACCCGACCCCGAACCCGACCCCGAACCCGACGCGTCGCGCCATAGCGCCGAAGGCGCGACGGCGGACGGCGAGCGCATTCTCTTTCTCCGGGAGTTCCGGCATATCGAGGAGCTGTCGTCGGAGAAGGCCGGGAAGGCGTTCGCCATTCTCGGGCGCGTCACGGTCGATGTGCCCGGGGTGTTTACCGTGCGCGCGGCGCGCATGGTGTTGTGGCTGCATCCGGACGCCGACCGGTTGGCGCTCAAGCTCATCCGCGAGCTGCGCGGGGCCGATGCCGGCGTGCCGCTGTGGGCTGTGCGGGCGGTCTACGCCGAGGGCGGTCGGGTCCCGGCGATGTTTCATACCGAGGGCCGCGCGTTTTCCTGCGCGTCGCTTTACTACGATTTCGAGCATCATCGAGGCGTGATTCTCGACGCGTCGCTGCGGCTGAGGCGGGCAACCGACCGGACGCTGGCACCGGACCTGGTCCTGCGCGCGAAACGGTTCGACAGCAAGGAGCCCGGCTCCTGGACGGCGCGCGATGTCACGCTGTTTTCCTCGAACTATCACCGCCACGAGGTCGTCGTGCAGGTCGATCGCGTGGAGTTGAAGGATCCCGGGGTCCGCGACGCGCTGCGCGACCTGACGCGATTGCGCGCGCGCGGCTATCGCGACGGCAAGGGACCGACGCGCGCCGAGCTCGACGCCGTTGCCGCGCGCCTCGCGCAGGCCGGCACAGCGATCGGGCCCAAGCGTATGTCTCTGTACGGGATCACGGGCCGTGCGTACGGTCGGCCGGTGGTGCGTTGGAAAAAACTCGACGCCCGCGGCGAAGATATCCTGCCCTTGCGGCTGGAAGCGGACGTAGGGGGGCGGGGGCAGCTTGGTACGGGCGCGCGCCTCGCTGTTGGCCTCAGAAAAAAGCCGTTCGGCTGGCTTGTCGGCGCGGGATATCACAACGGACGCGGTCCGATCATCGACATCGAAACGGAACTCGATACCGGTGCGGTGCGCGGACGTTCGTTCGGTGTGTTCATTCACGACCACGGCGCGGACCGCGGCATCGTTCCGCCCACTCGCGATCGGTTCTTCTTGCAGCACCGCTACCGGTGGGAGATTTCCGACACCTGGCGGCTGGATGGCGAGTGGTCCGACCTAAGCGACGCGCAGTGGCTGCGCACGATCGATGAGCGCGAGTTCAAGGAAGGCAAGGATCAGGAAACGCTGCTGTATCTGCGCCGACGGGGGCGACAGACCTACTTCACGCTCACCGCCAAAGCTCGTGCGATCGGTTTTGCCGACGTGCTGGAGGAATCGCCTCGCGCCGCCCTGCATCTGCCCGTACTGACGCTGTACGACGGCGATGCGTTCTCGGTGCAGCTGGCGGGCGCCATCGAAGCCGGCAACCTGCGTCACCGCCGGGGCGTTGGCTTCCCCTTGCCCGGGTTTCGCACAGCGAGGGTCGATGCGGACCCGACGCTGTCATTGCTGATTCCGGTGGGGCCCGTGCGCATCATTCCGTTTACGGAGCTGCGTCTGACGGCGTGGGAGAACGCGCTGGACGGCGAATCCGCGGGCCGCTTCGCGGGGACGGCGGGCGTGCGGATCGATCTCTTGTTGTCGCGCTGGCATGGACCCGTGCGCCATGTGATGAACCTCAGCCTCGAGTACACCGATCTCTTCGAGGTCACCGAGACGGCGTCGTCGCTGTTTCCGCTCGACGACGTGGACCGTCTCACGCCCTTTGAAAGCATCGCCGTCCGTTGGCGACATCGTCTTCAGCGCGAGGGACGAAACGGGATCGAGGAGTATCTGAGCCTCGAGCTGTTGGGCGTATGGTTTCCCGGCGGCGAGCGGCCGCTCGGACGGACCGGCGACGGACTGTTCGAGGCGGATCTCGAGTGGACCGTGCGTGACGGGTTGCACTTGTCCGCGTTTTCGGAGTTCGATCTCGAACGCGGGACGCTGGATACGGCGTCGATCACCGCGTACTGGCAGGCGCGTCCGCGGGTCCGTGTCGTCTCCGGCGTGCGCCACCTCGAGGGGGATTCCGACATCTGGACCGGATCCGTTGAGTTCGAGGTCGATACGCGTTGGCGCATCGTCACGTTCAGCCAGTTCGACTTCAAGAACGGGGACGGGCTCGACCAGGGCGTACTGATTCAGCGCCTCGGCAAGACTGCGGTCGTCGGCGTACGGGTCTCGTACGACCCGGGCGACAACGACCTGAGCTTCGGACTCAAGCTGGACCTGTTGGAGAAGTTCCTCCAGAGAAAGCGCACGCGGCAGGGCTGGAATCCACGCGGCCGGATCGGCTGGAAGTAGAATGACGGGTGTGAGGGTTGCGCTCTATCCCGGCACGTTCGATCCGTTTACGAACGGGCATCTCGACATCCTGCGGCGTGGCGCAGCCCTGTTTGATCGCGTCGTGGTGGCCGTCGGCGCGCGGCTCGGCAAGCAGATGCTGTTTGAGGCCGCGGAGCGCGTTCGGCTGATCGAGGAGTCCGCGGCGGCGGCCGGGCTCAAGAACATCGCCGTCCTTGGCTTTGACGGACTGGTTTCCGGTTTCGCGCGCGCGCAGGCGGCAACCGTCTTGTTGCGCGGCGTTCGAAACAGCGCGGACTACGAGTACGAGGCCGTCATGGCCACCACGAACGCCAAGCTCGCGCCCGGACTCGAGACGGTGTTTTTGGTCGCACGGCCCGAAGTCGCGTTCTTGTCGTCGAGCCTGATCAAGGAGGTCGTGCGCGCGGGCGGAGCGGCGGACGAATTCGTGCCGGCGCCGGTGGCTGCGGCGCTGCGAGCCCGCTCGTGACGTGGTACGCTCCCGCGCGATGAGAACGATTCCGGCACTCCTGCTGCTCAGCCTCGTGGTCTGGGCCGACGATCCGTTCGGCAGTGCGTGGAAAAAAGTCCACGAGCCCGAGGACGACTCCTGGAAGAGCGTCAAGCAAGAGCTGATCTTCAACAACTCATCGGAACCCGAGACGCTCGATCCGGCAATCATGACCGGTGTTCCGGAACACACCCTCGCACTCGGGCTCTATGAGGGCCTCGTGTCGCAGGATCCCGAGACGCTTGTGCCGCGACCGGGTGTGGCGAGCCGTTGGACCGTGAGCGAAGACGGCCTCGTCTACGCATTCAAGCTGCGCAAGAACGCGAAGTGGAGCAACGGAGCACCGGTAACCGGGGAGGACTTTCGCTGGAGCTGGTACCGGGCCCTGACGACGATCGATTGCGACTACGCGTATCTCTTCTACTGCATCGAAGGTGCCGAAGCGTTTCACAGGGCGTTCGCGAAGAACCCGAAGGCGAAGCCCTCATACGAGGAGTTCCAGGCCAAGGTCAAGGTCGTGGCGGGCGAAGGCACGTTCTCCGTGACCCTCCGTTCGCCGACTTCGTACTTTCTCGACCTGTGTGCGTTCGAGACCTTCATGCCGGTGCACCGGAAGACGGTGGAGAAGCACGGCGACCGGTGGACGTTCGGTGGGAATTGGGTTGGCAACGGCCCGTTCCTTCTCGCGAGTTGGGAACGTCGCAAGCACATCATCATGACGCCGAATCCGCACTACTGGGACGCCCGCTTCGTGAAGCTCAAGAAGATCACGGCACTGCCCATCGACGAGAAGGACACTTCCTACCGCAAGTTCACGCAGGGCGAGGTCCATTGGATCAAATCCGTCCCGATCGCCAAGATCGACGAGGCGCGTCGCAAGCCCGAATACTTCGTCGCGCCGTACCTCGGTTCATATTTCTATCGGGTCAACACCACGAGGAAACACCTGAAGGACAAGCGGGTGCGCCAGGCACTTTCGCTCGCGATCAACCGGAAGTCGCTTACTCGCGACGTGACGCGCGCGGGCCAGATTCCGGCGCCGTACTTCTGTCCGCCGATCCGCGCGGCGGCGTTCACACCCGTCGCCGGTTGGTCGTACGACGTCGATCGCGCGCGGGCGCTGATGGAGGCGGCGAGCTATCCAAACGGCAAGGGATTCCCGAAGCTCACGATCTTCTACAACACCGACGAAGACCACAAGAAGGTCGCCGAGCGGGTCGCGCAGATGTGGCGGGAGAATCTCGGTATCAAGGTCGCGCTGCAGAACTCGGAGTGGAAGGTCTACCTCAAGGACGTCGAGAGGCTGGATTACGACATCGCGCGGGCTGGCTGGATCGGCGACTACACCGATCCCATGACGTTCATGGACATGTGGCTCAAGGACGGCGGCAACAACAACACCGGTTGGAGTTCGGAAAAGTACGACGCGCTCATTCGGGCGGCTGGAAAGGAAATCGACCTCAAGAAGCGGGCGGACTTGTTCCGCAAGGCCGAGTCCATCCTGATCGAGGACGAGTTTCCGATCATTCCGATCTACATCTACGTGAACCAGGGGATGCGGGTAGATAACCTCCTGGGCTGGTACGAGAACGTGCGCGACCTGCACCCGTTCCAGTACATGTACTTCGAGCCGAAATAGGCTCGATCGCATGGGCAAGCTGCTCCCGGTTGAGTTTTCCGCGCTCGGCGTTGTCGAGTTCGTGTGGATCGCCCTGGCGTTTGGTGCACTGTCGTGCGTGGCCGCAGTGGGCGACCGCCGAATCACGGTCGCTGTTTGGCTGGGCCTGCTTGCCGTCGGTTGCGGGCTCGTTCGCATGCTCACGCTTGAGGAGCCGAGCGCCTGGAACCGGTGGGGGCCCGTCCTGTTTGCTCCGCCGTTCGCGGCCGGTCTCGCGCTGTTGGGCGGTGTCGGGCGCCTCCGGGCGTCCTGGCTAGCCATTGCGCTCGTCGTCTGTTCGTTCTCGGCGCGGCCGTTCGGGCTACATCCGTGGCACAACCTCGACGCATGGGCGCTGCTCGCATTCGTCGGTGTCGCGTTGGCTGCGCTTCTTGCGGGCCCAGGAACGTTGCGTCGGAACGTGGGCCGTTGGCGCTGGCCGCTCGTGATCGCGTTCTTTGTGTTGTGCCTCTGGCGTGCCCCGCTGGGCGTCCACTGGGCCTACGGGATCGTGCTCCTGATCCTGCTGGCGCTGATCTATGGGATTCTCGCGCAGGGACGCGAGATGCGCGCCTACGTGAGGCGCCGCCTTTTTGGGGCGCCCATCGTGTTGCTGATCATCATGGTGGCGAGCTTCGTGATGATCCGGTCGGCTCCGGGCGGCCCTTTCGACACGGACAAGAACACGTCGCCTGAGCTAAAGGAGGCTCAGGAGAAGTTCTACGGCTTCGACGAGCCGCTGTACGTGCAGTTCGGCAAGTACTTCGGCCGTCTGGTTTGGGACGGCAATCTCGGCAAGTCGTTCAAGCAAAGAGGTCGGTACGTCAACGAGATCATCGAAGACCACATGGCGCCGAGCATCCAACTCGGGCTGGCGGCCACGGCGCTTGCGTTGCTCGTGGGGGTCACGGCGGGCGTCGTCGCCGGAATCCGCCGCAACTCGATCTTCGACTACTCTTCGATGACCGTTGCGATGCTCGGGCTCGCGCTGCCGACGTTCGTGGTGGGGCCCTTTTTGGTCCTCGCCTTCTCGATCAAGATTCCCTGGTTCCGCGTCGCCGGATGGGACGAGTTTCCACGTGACCTGATCCTGCCCGCGATCACGCTCTCGTTGCCGTTCATGGCCCGTGTCGCCCGCCTGACGCGCGCGGGCATGCTCGAAATCGTGAGCCAGGACTATGTGCGCACCGCTCGCGCCAAGGGGCTGTCGGAGCCGAGCATCGTGATCCGGCACACGCTGAAGGGTGCGCTCTTGCCCGTGGTCTCATTTCTCGGCCCGGCCATTGCGCAACTGCTTACGGGCTCGCTGGTCGTCGAGAAGATCTTTCAGGTTCCGGGCCTCGGCTCGGAATTCGTCAACGGCGCGTTCAACCGCGACTACGAGTTGGTCATGGGCCTCGTCATCCTGTTCGGCACCCTGTTGCTGGTCTTCAACCTGATCGTGGACGTCGCCTACGCGTTCCTGGATCCGAGGATTCGCCATGCCTGAGCCGGCGCAGCGCAAGCGGAAGAGCCAAAGCCTGTGGACCGACGCGTGGCGGCGGCTCAGGCGCAACTGGTTCGCGATGGTCGGCCTCGTGATCGTGGTCTTCATGTCGCTCGTCGCGTTTGCGGCGGACTGGATCATCCCGTTCCAGCCGGACTACGGCCAGCCGTGGCTCCGCGCACAGGCGCCGGGTTTCGAGCATCCCGCGGCGCTCGCGGAGAACCGCTTCACCGCGGGCGAGCCGGTCGCAATTCCTGAAACGGCGCCTAAGGTTCTCCTTGCCCTGTTTGCCGACGATGTGACGGTGACATATCGCGTTCACGACATCGCGATCGAGGAATACCGTGTCCGCCTACGCCGCGGCAAGGTTCGTCAGATCCAACGCGTCGCCGGCGCCGAGCGAGTTGACCAGCTCCGGGTCAGGGGCCAGGACCGCTACCTGCAGGTGTTCGGCGAGGGCGACAAGTGGGGCCCGCCGTTGCGCGACCTGGTCCTCACGAAAGGCCAGCCGGTCCCCACCGCGCTGGCGACCAAAGCGCGGGTGTTGATCCTGCGCGTCGCTGCCCCCGCACCCCCTGAAGAACTCGAAGTCGTAACCAAGGACGGCGATGTCCTAGCTGTGCGGCGCAACGGCAAGGCGGTCGATGAACTGCGCTTTGAGGGCCGCGCCGTGACGCGTGTCGAAAGAGACGGCGAAGCGATCGTGCTGCGTCATCGGTGGGGGACTGATCTCCAGGGTCGCGATGTCTTTTCGCGCGTCGTGTACGGCGGTCGAGTGTCCCTGATGGTGGGCGCGATCGCGACGCTTGTTTCGGTGCTCATCGGCGTCATCTACGGCGCGATCGCGGGCTATCTTGCACAAAAACCGATGACCGGACTCGACGTGGGGGCCGGTGTTGTGGCCACGCTCGCGTTTGTCGGGACGTTTTTTCTTTGGACGGCGCTGGACGAGAACCTGCACCGCTGGCTGCGGGGTTTCTTGCCTGCCGTGCCGGTCGCCTTCGCTGTGTTGGGCGGCGTCCTGCTCGCTGGATCCCGGCTCGGTCGCATCCTGCCGTTTCGGCGGCAGGTCACCACGGTCGGCGAATTCATGATGCGCATCGTCGACATCCTCTATTCGCTGCCGTTCATGTTCCTCGTGATCCTGCTGATGATCAGTTTCGGGCGCAGCATCTACACGCTGTTTGTCGCGCTCGGGCTTGTGCAGTGGCTGATGATGGCCCGGATTGTCCGCGGCCAGGTCCTGTCGCTTAAGGAGAAGGAGTTCGTCGAGGCGGCGCGCATGTCCGGCACCGGGCACTTCGGCATCGTATTCCGGCATCTGATTCCGAACACGCTCGGTGTCGTCGTCGTGTACGCGACGCTGATGGTGCCGGCCGTGATCCTGCAGGAGTCGTTCTTATCGTTCATTGGGCTGTCGGTCGAGGTTGGCGGGCGTACGCTCGACTCGTGGGGGGCTCTCGTGGACCAGGGGCGCCAGGCGCTTTCGGACAGCGGTGGCAACTGGTGGGTGCTCGTGTTCCCCAGTGCCGCGATGGCGATCACGCTGTTCTCGCTGAACTTCCTGGGCGACGGCCTGCGCGATGCGCTCGATCCCAAACTGAAGGGGAAGGGCTAGGGCGTGGCGCTGCTGGAAGTGCGGGATCTGCACGTTTCGTTCAAGACCGACGACGGCATGGTGCGCGCGGTTCAGGGGGTGTCGTACGACCTCGACGAGGGCGGGACGCTGGGCATAGTCGGGGAGTCGGGATCGGGCAAGAGTGTCGGCACGATGGCGCTGATGCGACTGCTTCCGACGCCGCCGGCGGTTATCGAGGGATCGATCCGGTTCGAGGGCGAGGAGGTCCTGACGCTGCCCCGCCGCCGCCTGCGCGAGATGCGCGGCAACCGCATGGCGATGATCTTTCAGGATCCGATGACCTGCCTGAACCCGTTCTTGAAAATCGCCACACAGCTCGTCGAGGCTGTCAAGTTGCATACGGATCTTCGCGGCAACGCGGCCCGCGACCGCGCGGTGGAGGCGCTGGAACGCGTGGGGATTCCCGGTGCCGCGGAGCGGCTCGACGACTACCCGCACCAGTTTTCAGGCGGCATGCGACAGCGCGTCATGATCGCAATGGCGCTCGCGTGCAAGCCGCAGCTCCTGATCGCGGACGAACCTACGACCGCACTCGACGTCACGATCCAGGCGCAGATTCTTGAACTGGTCAAGCGCCTCGTCGTCGAAGAGAAGATGGCCCTGATCCTGATTACGCACGCCCTCGGCGTCGTGGCGGGCGTGTGCGAGAACATCGCCGTCATGTACGGCGGCCGGTTCGTCGAGACCGCGCCGACGGGGGCGCTGTTCAAGAACCCGCAGCACCCATACACCGAAGCGCTGCTCCGGGCCGTACCACGCGTCGATGACTCCGAACACCATCGGCTGACCGCGATCGAGGGCATGCCGCCGCGGCTCGACGTGCCGTTTTCGGCGTGTCCGTTCGAGCCACGGTGCGATCACGCGGAAGAGCGGTGCCGCGCCGGCGTCCCGGAGCTCGCGCCGTGCGCGCCGGGCCACTCGCACGCGTGCGTCGTGCGCCAGGAGGAATCGCAACAAAAGCAGAGTGGGGGGGCGGGGGCATGAGCGCGCTCCTGCAGGTCCGTGGTCTCAAGGTGCACTTCCCGACGCCGCGCGGGGTCGTGCGGGCGGTCGATGGCGTGGACCTCGACGTCAACCGGGGCGAGACGGTCGGCCTCGTCGGGGAGTCCGGTTGCGGCAAGAGCACGGCGGCGCGCGGTATCACGCACTTGATCCCGCCCACGGAGGGAAGCGTCGTCTTCGATGGCGACGACGTTTCCGCCCTCGACAGCGGAGGTCTGCGCGCACTGCGCCAGCGCATGCAAATGGTCTTTCAGGATCCGTACGCGAGCCTCGATCCGCGCATGACGGTGCTCGATATCGTGGGCGAACCGCTGCGGAACTTCAAGCTTGCGCGTGGTTCACAGCGACGCGTACGAGTACGGGAACTCCTGGAAAAGGTCGGCCTCGATCCCGACTTCGACCGTCGCTATCCGCACGAATTCTCCGGGGGACAGCGGCAACGCATTGGCGTCGCGCGCGCGCTGGCGGTGAACCCCGACATGATCCTGTGTGACGAGCCGGTCTCCGCACTGGACGTCTCGATCCAGGCCCAGATCATCAATCTGCTCGAGGATCTGCGCAACGAGTTCGGCCTGGCCTACCTGTTCATCAGCCACGATCTCGCGGTCGTGCGGCATGTGGCCGACCGCATCGCCGTCATGTACCTGGGCCGGATCGTGGAGATCGCGCCCTCGGGGGAGCTGTATCGGGATCCGCTGCATCCGTACACCGAGGCGCTGCTGTCCGCCGTGCCGGTTCCGGACCCCGAAGTCGAGGCGCGCCGCGAGCGAATCGTGTTGACCGGCGATGTCCCCAGCCCGACCCAGGAGATCAGCGGTTGCCCCTTCCGAACGCGCTGTCCGAAGGAGTTTGACCGGTGCGCGGTCGAAGCTCCGCAACTCGTGGAATACCGCTCGGGCCATCAGGCCGCCTGTTTTCTCCACGACGATTGATCGTTTCGGCCGCGGATGGGCCGGGCATCGCGACGAAGCTAACGGACGGCGATGCCGTGCGATCCGCTGCCTCACGGATCGGCAAGCGCTACGTGAACGAGAACGTCGTTCGTGAACGAGAACGGCCGTGGCTTGCGCGGGCGGGCACTGCGATGAGCATGAGATTCCACCACGAAGTGCACGAAGGAAAGGAGGGCAAGACAGAGAGTTGAGGGGTCGGGGTCGCCCATCGCGCTGCGGCGGGCGACATGGACGGTTGCTGCCCGGGCGTACAATCTGCGGCCCATGGATTTTGTGCACACCGACCGGGCACCCGATGCGATCGGGCCCTATTCCCAGGCGACGGCGGTCGGCGACTGGGTGTTTACCTCTGGGCAGATTGCGCTCGATCCGGAAACAGGCGTCATGATCGGCGCCATGGCGGAGGAGCAGGCGCGCCAGGTTCTGGCAAACCTTGAAGCGGTCTTGACCGCCGCTGGCTGTGGGATGGACTCCGTGGTGAAAACCACCATCTATCTGGCGGACATGGCCGATTTCGCCGCGGTCAACAAGATCTACGCGGAAGCGTTCGGGGAGCACCGACCCGCGCGGTCTACCGTGGCCGCGAGAACGTTGCCCAGGGACGCCATGGTCGAGATCGACGCGATCGCGAGGCGGGCGTGACAGATGCCGCCAAAGTGCCGGACTTTTCGATGCCGCACGACTTTTCGACGCCCCATGAGGTGCTCGACGCCGTGCGCAACGCGCATCGCGTGGTTCTGGCGACCCACAGCCCGATGGACGGCGATGGCCTCGGCTGTGGGCTGGCGCTCATGCGCGCGCTGAAGCACGCCGGGAAGGCCGTCACGTTTGTTACCGAGGCGCCGGTCCCGCGTGCGTACGGCTTTTTGCCGGGGGCCTCGGACATCATTCAACTCAGGCCGAGCCAGCCCGTGCCGGATTTCGACCTGCTCCTGGGGCTGGATGCCGGCGAGGAGGACCGGCTCGGGCGCGCGTTCTCGCAACGTCCGACCCGCTCGGTGGTCCTCAATATCGACCATCACGTCTCGAACCCGCGGTACGGGGACGTGGTCTGGGTGGACGACAAGGCCGCCTCCACCGGCGAGCAGGTCTACCAGCTCCTGGTTGATCTCGACATGCTCGACCAGACGATGGCCCAGGCGCTCCTGGTCTCGCTGGTGACCGACACCGGACGGTTCCTGTATTCATCAACGACCTCCCGCACGCTGCGCATCGCCGCGGCGCTGGTGGACGCGGGCGCATCGCTCGACCACATCCAGCTGAACCTGTACGGCGCCCGGCCGCTGCCTTATCTGCGCTTGCGCGGACGGGCCGTGGAATCCATCGTGTTTCACGACGAGGGCCGGATCGCGGTGCTGACCGTTCCCGAGGGGTTCGGCGCCGATCTCGGAGTCGATGTCGAGGACATCAAGGATCTGGTCGACATCACCGTCGGCGTGGAAGGCGTGGTGGTGGCCGCTCTCGTGCGCGGCTTGCCCGGGGGCGGCACGAAGGTGAGTCTCCGCAGCAAGGACGATCGCGCCGATGTCGCCAACCTGGCGTCGCGACACGGGGGCGGCGGACACATTCGCGCCTCGGGATTCTCGTCGGCCGACGACCCGGAAATCACGGTGGCGGCGCTGCTTCCCGGGATGCGGGAGCTGGCCGTCGCCGCCGGCCGGTAGTCTTCGTTCATGCGCGATCTGGCCGCCGCCCTCGCCCGCAACGTGAAGGGGCGTGTTCTCGCGCAGGGGCCGATTCGGTGGCGCCCCCGGCGTCTCGCCTCGGACCCGGAGTCGGCGGACGCGATTCCCGCCGAGGCCGCCGCGGAGCAAGGCCTCTCGTGGGAAGAACTCGAGGCCGAGGCGATGGCGTGCACTCGCTGCCCCCTGTGCGAGGGGCGGACGAATGTCGTGTTCGGCGAGGGAAGCCGATCGGCGGAGCTCGTGTTCGTCGGCGAGGCGCCCGGATTAGACGAGGACCGCTCAGGGCGTCCGTTCGTCGGACGCGCCGGACAGCTCCTCACGCAGATGATCTCAGCGATGGGCTTTTCGCGCGAGGACGTCTACATCGCGAATGTCCTGAAATGCCGGCCGCCCCAGAACCGCGATCCCGCGGCGGACGAAGTCGATCTGTGCCGTCCCTACCTCCTGCGCCAGATCGAGTTGATCCAGCCGAAGGTCATCTGCACCCTCGGGCGCCACGCGCTGTGCACTCTCACGGGTTACGACGGCGCGATGGGGCGCGCCCGTGGTCGCCGCCGGGAGTTCTTGGGCACGACTCTCATCCCGACGTGGCATCCCGCATACCTGCTGCGCAATCCGGCGGCGAAGCGGGAAGCCTGGGACGACCTCAAAGCGGTTCTCGCCGTGCTGGGGCGCTCGGTACCACCGCGCGGCTAGGCCCACATCGCCGTCCGTACGCTGCCGGCCCGGTTCATCCGCCCGTGCGGTGGGGACGGACCAACCCGAGAGAGCACACGGACGGCGATGCCCTTTCGGGATCGCTCGTAAAAACGGACGCGAATGACGCGGTCGTGACACCGCGATCCGACGCTTCCTCAGCTGATCCCGGTCGCGCGGAATGTGCGATGGGGAAAGGTGTTGCGGGCGCGAGGTCGCTCGTGGTAAAGAAAGGCCCCTCCCGGGTTGTTGGCTACCGATCCGGGGGTGTTTTCGTACGGCAAGAGAGGAGCAAAAGTCGCCCGGCGGCTTTTGCAAAGGAACAAGCGCATGCGCAAAGTCTGGAGCCTGTCCGCTCTTTTGATGCTCGCCCTGGCGATTCTTCCGGGCTGCCGCAAGAAGCAGCAGATGGAAGATGACCCGGGTACCTCCGCAGAGGCTGCCGAGAATGGCTGCGGCTGCGGCTGGGATGACGGCGGCGGCTGTGGCGATGGCTGCAGCGAGGGTTGCGGCAACGGCTGCAATTGTGGCGACGGCTGCGGTTGCGGCGATGGCTGCGGTTGCGGCGACGGCTGCGGTTGCGGCGACGGCTGCGGTTGTGGCGATGGCTGCGGTTGCGGCGATGGCTGCGGTTGCGGCGATGGCTGCGGTTGTGGCGATGGCTGCGGTTGCGGCGATGGCTGCGGTTGTGGCGATGGCTGCGGTTGTGGCGATGGCTGCGGTTGTGGCGATGGCTGCGGTTGTGGCGATGGCTGCGGTTGCGGCGACGGCTGCGGTTGCGGCGATGGCTGCGGTTGCGGCGACGGCTGTGGCGACAGCGACGGCTGTGGAGATGGCTGTGGTTGCGGCGACAGCGACGGCTGCGGCGATGGCTGGGACGACAACACCGACATTACCGCCGGCTCGCAGCAGGCGGAGGTCGTCAAGGCCCGCTTGAAGGCGCTCGCGAAGCGCCGCTACCAGAACCTTGAACTGGCCGAGGCGCGGGAGCTGTACCGCCGCGTCCTGATTCTCGATTCGAGCGACGAGGAAGCGCGCAAGCGGTACGGGGCCATCAGCCGCGAACTCGGCGAGCGAGTCCCGGTCGCGAACGACATCGTCGAGCGCGAGGCGGATCGAATCCGCGCCCGCCGGGATCAGACGATCGTGGCGATCCGACGCCGCCTGTCCGATGCGGACGCCGCCAAGGGCGAGAAGCGCTACGACGACGCGATCCGTAAGTACGAGGAAGTCGTCCACATTCTCAACTACTACCGCTACGAAGCGGATTTCCCGATTTCGGTCGAGGGAGCGCGTCAGGCGATCAAGGACACCCGCGAGGCTCGCGACCTGTACGAGCGTCGCGAGGCCGAGAGGATCGCGAAGCGCATCGAGGCGGACCAGGGTGTTCGCCGCGACCGCGCGCGCCAGGAAGAGATGCGCCGGATGAAGGTGTTTCTCCAGATGGCGTCGGACGCCTACGACCGCGGAGACTACGATCTCGCCGTCGCGAACGCCGACAAGGTGCTCTCGCTCGATCCGCGCAACGAGGCGGCCCGGAAGCTCGTCGATATCGCCCGCGAGACCAAGTACGTCGCCGAGCGCAACGACATCCGCGAGCGCTTCAACGACGAGTGGCGGACCGTAATGGAGCAGCTCGAGTACGACGCGCTGCCGCATCCGGATCTGATTCGCTACCCCTCCTCCTGGGGCGAGATCGCACGCCGCACGCCGAAGGTCACGGGTAGTCGCAAGACCGCCAAGGCGGATCCCCGCGTCGGCCAAATCCTTAACACGCTGGCGCAGCAAAAGGTCTACGAACTCAACTGGGGCGGCGACATCACGCTCGCCGGCGCGGTGAAGTACCTCGGCTCGGTCACCGGACTGAACTTCGTGATGAGCCAGAAGGTCAAGGAGGAGAAGCAGGACACAGAGATCACCCTGCAGCTCGACAACGTCTCCGTTCGGCAGGTGCTGAACTTCATCACCGAGCCGCACGAGATGGCCTGGAAAATTCGCAACGGCGTCGTGATGATCCTCGACAAGGAGGAAGCGCTCGACAAGCCGGTCCTGGAGTTCTACGACGTCAAGGACCTGGTGGCCGTGATCCGGGACTTCCCGGGCCAGGAAATCAACCTCGTACCGTCCAAGTACGTTCCGCCGGAGGAGCCCGAGCCCGACGAGCCGGCGCCGGCGTTCGAGGTCGATGCGCTGATCGAGGTCATTCGCCAGACGATCGAGTCCGAATCATGGGACACGATCGAAGGCGCGCTCATCGAGCCCAAGAACAACGTTCTGGTCGTGGTCACGACTCCCGAGATTCACCAGAAGGTGGGCCAGTTCCTGTCCGACCTGCGGCGGAACACCGGCCTGCTGATCAGCCTTGAGGTGCGGTTCCTGACCGCCGAAGACCGCTTCCTGCGGGATGTCGGCGTCGATATTCGCGGCTTGGGCAACCAGACGGGCGGCGTCGGCCTCCCGGGTCTGGGCGGCGGCACCAACTTCGACGACAGCTTCGCCGGCTCGACGGCGAACCCGTCCGGCTCGGCGCTGGGCGTCATCCCGGAGCCGTCCTCCACAGGCACCGCCAGCAACCCCGGCGTCTTCTTCGGAGACGGCGCGGACGGCGAGTACAAGGGCCGCGTCGAGAACCTGTTCGACTTCATCCTGCAGTTCGACCAGCCCGGCCAAGCCACGGCAACGGCGCAGGGCGCGAACCAGGGTGCAAACTCCGGTGGTTTCACGCTGCAGCACACGTTCCTCGACGATACGCAGTTCGAGGTCATCCTGCGCGCGGTCGAGAAGAGCGAGCGCATCGAGCAGATCAGTGCGCCGCGCCTGACCGTCTACGACACCCAGCGCGCCAACGTTTCGGTGCTCCGGCAGAGTTCGTACGTGCAGGACTTCGATGTCGAGATCGCGCAGGCAGCGGCGATCGGCGACCCGATCATCCAGACGATTCGTGACGGCATCATCCTCGATGTCCGTCCGATCGTGAGCGCGGACCGTCGCTTCATCACGATGGAGCTGCGGCCGACGGTCGCCGACCTCGTGCGTCCGATCCCGACCTTCCAGACTTCGCTCGCCACCGGCCCGCCGGTCACGATCCAGGTGCCCGAGATTGCCATCTCGCGCGTCCGCACGACCGTGACCATGCCGGATGGCGGCACGCTGATGCTCGGCGGCATCAAGTTCTTCCGCGACGTGGTCGCGGAGTCCGGCATTCCGGTTCTGAGCAAGATTCCGATCCTGAGCTTCCTGTTCACGCGAAAGGCCAAGACCATTCAGCGGCGCAACCTGCTGATCCTCATCAAGGCCGACGTGCTGGTTCCGGAGGAGCGCGCTCCGACCGTGTTCGTGGCGCGGTAGCACGATCTACGCCGGACCGTCCGGCGATACGCTGAACCAAAGCGGGCGGGTGGGCCAAACGGTCTGCCCGCCCGCTCTTTTTTTGACGTGACCGGAATCAGCGATTCCCGTCCCCCGCCCCCCTCTGTTTGCTTTCTCGCGGGATCCCTTCGCAATTCTCTGCTTGACGGGGGGACGGACGGCGATACGATTCTTGTTGCCCCCTGCCTCGTTTGGGCGAACCGGTTCGAGCTGCGACACGTAGTCGCAAAAACTCACGCCTGCATGGCGATCCTTCCGTAATTGCTCGCCGGAACTTTTTTGCAACCCCCCGAGGCCACTTCCTCAAGTCTCTACGAGCGCCGTCCAGGCCTCGTCTGGGACCGCTCGCTCGGATGTTCTTCCGGATGTTATCGAGGCTCTCGATTGACTCCGTCGGCGGCACCCGTAAACTCTTCTCTTTCCGTCCCTTGCGGACGGAGAGGCAGAAGCGACGAACCCGCCACGTTCCGGATGATGGTGGGCGCGAGAGAGGATCAGCCGATTTCAGCCCGGAATTTTGGGTCGATAGTTTTGGCCCGACAGTTTTGGCCCGACAGTATCGTGCCGCGACCGGGGGCGGGCATCGGACTCCAGGGAACTGGAGTGAACACAGGCGACGGAGCCGTTTCATGAGAATTCGCTGCCTTGCAGCCGCACTTCCCTTCCTGCTCGCGGGCGTTGCCGTGGGTGGACCCGACGAAGACCTCAAGTTCGCGCAACAGCTCGGGCGCCGGGGGCTACAGGACATGGCCCTCGAGGTTCTCGACAAGCTCGAGAAAAGCCCGGATGCGTACGCCAAGCGCGTGGGTCGCTACGGCAAGGCTTTGCTGACAAAGCAGAAGGCCTTCGTTGCCGCACGCCGCTTTCTCGGCGACCTCATGCAAGGACGCAAACCTCGTGTGACGCGGGCCGAAGTGCTCGGGGCGTACGAGAACGCGGGTCCGAAGATCCAGGAGTACGTCAAGTCCCGCCCCAACGACATCGCCGCCCGGCTACTGCTGGGCGAACTCCTCCAGGAGCACGCCGAGTTCCTTGTGGGCTCGGAGTACCCGGAGGAGTTGAAAGAGGAGCAGGCCAAGCTCCTCTCCGACAACTCCGGCAAGGCCGAGAAGCTGTTTGAGCAGGCGATCCAGAGCCTCAAGGCGACCGAGGCGGCGCTGCGCAAGAAGCTCGGGAAGGCGTTCGGCGACGACCCGACGCATCCGGACTTCATCCGGGCGTCGGCAGCGCAGTACAAGGCTGCAAAGGCGAAGATGCGCTGGGCCTTCATGTACCCCAGCGGCCCCAAGTTCAACTACCACTCCGAAGAGGCCATCGAGCAACTCGACGAGTTCCAGAGCGAGCACTACAACGACACCTACGGGCTCTTTGCGTATCTCGATCTGGGTCGCACGTACTACGAGCGCGTCATGCGCCTGAAGGATGCGACGGACGCGGGTGGGACCGCCGTCGATTACTTCGATACGCTATGCAAGCGGCTGCAGGAAGAGCCGGGCGAAGATGATCTGACCCGGCTTCTGGCGGCGGCGTTTTATTGGTACACGCGTGCGTGCAACGACTTGGCGGGGGGCAAGGCCCTCAGCGTCAAGGCTCAGCCGCTCTATTATCAGCGCACGATCGCTGCCGGCACGGATATGAAGCAGCGCCTCCGCGACACGGGCCTCAAGCAGCGGGCGGCGTTGCGGGCCGCCCTGAACGTTGCGGACGCCTATGCCGCCACCAACCAGTTCCAGAAGGCCGTGACGGTCGCCGGAGAGGTGTTGTCCACCGCGCGCGTCGCACGCGAGACGGGCGTCGCGCAACAGGTCACGGCGAGCCTGACCCGTTGGGTTGCGAACGTCAGCGGGACGGGATCACTCGATCCGGGCCTGCTGCTCGGGATCGGCGAGTCCTTGGCCGCGCAAGGGCGCACCGCTAACGCGGTGACGTTCTACAGCAAGGCGATCGCGGCCGCGAAAACCGACGAGGAAAAGCTGATTGCGGGCTATCCAGCGCGCCTTCGGACCGCCGAGGCCTATCTCGCCGACAAGCGCTATTTTGCCGCCGGCGAGGCGGCATGGAGTCTGGTGAAGGACTACGTGACGGCCAACAAGGATGAGGAATCCCCGTTCGGCCAAGTCGCCTCGGACGCCTGCAACGTCGCTCGCCTCGCATGGCGCACCATTTCGGAGAAGACGAAGCGATCGGGCGATCAGCGCCGCTACAAAGAGGTTCTTTCGACGTTTCGCGGCAAGTTCCCGGGACACCGCGAGAACAGCGACGCGGCCTACAGCCAGGCGCGCGATCTGTACCGCAACAAGCAGTACGAGAACGCGGCGCGGGCGTTTCTGGAGATCAGCCCGACCTCGAAGAGCTTTTGGCGGGCCCAGCGCCTTGTTCCGACGTGTTACCGCCGCCTCGCGGGCCGGGCCAAGGACGAGGCGAAAACCAAGTCGTGGCACGAAAAATCCTTGGCGGCGGCGCGCGCCCTCGACAAGCTCGCGACGCCGAAGAAGTCCGACGACCGGGCGAAGCGCAGTATCCAGCAGGCGAAACTGTATGAGGTGCTCTCGCTGTGTTCGCTCAAGCGCTGGACAGAAGCACTGCCGCTGATCGACGCGTACTTGGCCGCCTATCCGGACCAGTACCTCGCGAGCGGCGACGAGCTCAAATACAAGGTTCACGCGCATCTGGCCCTCGCGCAGTTGACCGACGCCGAGAAGGCGCTGGCGAAGCTCCGTCAGAACTTCCCGGACAGTTCGATCGAGAGATCGACACTGTTCCGCGTTGCGAAGGCGCTCAAGGCCGGCGCGGTCGACCTCGAAGGTGGTGATCGCGTTCAGATGCTGGGCCGCGCGGCGGACTACTTCGGCGACTGGCTCGCGAAGTCCAAGAAAAAGACGCTGGCCCTCGTGCGCTTTCATGCGGACCTGCTGCGCACTGCCCAGCGCTACGGGGACGCGGCGGACCAATACAACTGGGCCGTGAGCCTGGTGACCAAGAAGGGCGCCAAGGACGCGCTCAAGCTGAGCGCGGCCGAGATGCAGTACGAGGCGGCGAAGGGGCTCAAGGACCGCAGCCAATACCTCAAGGAGGTGGATGTCGCGCGCAAGCGGTTCACCGACTATCTGATCGCGGACACGAAGCTGCAAAAAAAGCTCCTGACCGCCCTCTCGAAGCGGTGGCTCACGCAGGCCGAGTGGGGCAACTTCAAGAAGAACCCGCGGGCGTTCTACACCGCAGCGAAGGTGTACGCCGAGTCCAGCCCCACCGGTCTCGACGGGCGCTGGATCTCCGTCCGCATGTGCCAGTACCTCACGCGCCTGGTGGCGGCCAAGCCAGACCCCGAACGGCCGCAGCTCGACGAGCACGTGAATACCTGGTGGGACGCGGCCGTCCTGCAGTTGACCGTTCAGCTCAAGATCGCGACATCGGGGCGCGGCACTCTTGAGAAAAAGGCCGCGACCGATGGCTATGGAGCGGCTACCCGGTGGCTCTTCCAGTACCCCAAGGGCCACGGCAAGGAATCATTGAAGAGGCTGAAGGAACTTCAGCGCGAGTTGAAGCGGCTGAAGAAGTGAGGGGCGTGGAGATGCGATCCGTGAAGCGAATCAAACAGGCTATGACCGCGGCGTTCGTCGTCGCGCTGCTGGCCACGTCCCTGCGGGCCGACGACCGGCTTGAGTACGCCGAGGAGGACGGCACGATCAAGATCGCGCCCGTCGCCAAGGTGCTCAAGTCCACTGACCGGGAGTTGATCGTCAAGGCGCGCGTTCTCGGACGCAGCACGAGACTCAAACTCCCCGTCCGGCGCGTGATCGAGTTCCGACTGGGCAACTCCGAGGCCGTAAGCCAATGGAGCCGGCAGCTCGCCAAGGCCAAGCGGCTCATGGCCGTCGGCAAGCTCGCGACCGAGGGCACCATGGATGGCGCGGAAGCGTTGCTCCAAAAAATCGGTGCCAGCACGGAAAAGGGCATTCCCGGCGAGGAGAAGGCCTACTCCACGCGCCCGGAACACAACATGTACGCGATCCTGTATCTCATCGAGACGCAGCTCATGATGGGGAGGGCGGGGGTGGCCACGAAGTTCGATGCGGCACTCGACTCGGTGAAGCAGTTTCGAGCGCGAAGTACGGCAAAGTACAAGAAAAAGATGACCATGACGGTCGGCGGCCAGACCAAGAGCGTGTATGGCTGGGGCCCCAACTGGCTCGGACCGTACGTCGATCTCCTGGAGGCGCGCATCCAGGCCGCGAAGGGCGGCCGAACGAAGGCCCTCGAACTCTACAGCCAACTGGACGCGAGTCTCAAGAAAAACAACGGATCGCCGCGGCTGTTGACCTATGCCGTCATGGAGCGTGCTGCGGTCGAGACGAAAGGCACCGACATCACCGCACAGGAGCGGGTCTACCGTAACGCCGGTGTTCTCATGGCACGCTACGCGCGGACGCAGCGCGACCAGTTCGGCAAGAACGAGTTGCAGACCGCCGCCAACCGGGCGCTGATCCGCGGCGCGGATCTCTTGCTCGAAAACGCCCACAAGACGAAGAGTTACCAGAACGCTTTGAAGCGCTACCAGACGCTGAAGGCCGGTGAGGGCCAAAAGGACCGCGCCGTGCTCATCGGGGCCCGAACCGGAATCGGGATCTGCCTGACCGAAATGAACCAGGGAGAACAGGCGTATCACGAGCTCTTGGCCGTTGTCGTCAACGGCGGCGGTCAGCCCGAACACGCCTCCAAGGCGCTGTACTACCTGGGAAGGGCTGCCGTCCGGTTCGCCGAGGAGATCGACGGCGGGGGCGGCGACGGAGCCTTCCTGCGTACCGAATCGAAACGGTGGTGGCACGATTTGATCGAACGTTACCCCGGTTCAGGGTGGGCAAAAAAGGTCAAGGACAAGTAGAATGCCCGGCCTGTCCCCGGTCCACGGGGGCGGGTCGGCAAAACAATACGTAAATCAAACAGTGGGTAGTTCCGCTTCCGAACGGGCGTTCGGAGAGTTGGGACGACCCCAAGACATCCGAGTGACGACGAAAGGAGTGGGACACTCATGAAAGTCATGCGCACGGCATCCGTGACCACGATGGTCATGCTGGTGATGGGCCTGATGGCGAGCCCTGCATTCGCGCAGGAAGCAGAGGAAGCCAAGTCCGAAAGCTGGGTTGATGCTTACATCACTTCCGGTGGGGCGATTGGTTTCGTCATCCTATTCTGCTCGTTCATCAGTTTGGCGCTCATCATCGAGCACATCGTGAACATCAAGCGCGACAAGATCGTGCCGCCCCAGCTGATCGACGAGATCGAAGGGATGTTCGAAAACGAGGAGTACCAGGAGGCGCTGGAACTCTGCGAGGCCGAGCCGAACTTCCTCACGAACGTGCTGGCTGCCGGTCTTCCGAAGATCAACGCCGGTTTCGACACGATGAAGGCGGCCATGGACGAGGCCGGCGATGAAGAGGCGATCAAGCTGCAGCAGAAGATCGGCTACCTGTCGCTCATCGGCAACATCGCTCCGATGATGGGCCTGTTCGGCACGGTGTCCGGCATGATCGAGGCGTTCCAGATCATTGCGACCAAGGGCGCGTCGGTATCCCCGTCCGACTTGGCCGGCGGTATCTCGAAGGCACTGGTCACCACTTTCCTGGGCCTCTTCGTCGCGATTCCGACGATGATCGCCTACTTCTTTTTCCGCAACAGGGTTGTGCGCGTTACGCTGGAAATCGGCGCCATCGCGGATGAACTCGTCGAGCGGTTCCGCGGCAAGTAGCGTCACGCACGGCCGCGGGCGTCCCCGCGCGAACGTTCGACCGGAAAGGACGGAACAATGAGTAAATCAACCAAGAAGATGATGGAGGGCGAGTCGTCCGAAATGGACATGACTCCCATGATCGACATCGTCTTCAATCTGTTGATCTTTTTTATGGTGGTCACGGACCTCCAGCAAAAGGATCTGGCCGATCTCACGCTTCCGCTTGCCTACAAGGCGATGGAAGACAAGGACAACGACGTCGATGACCGGGTCATCGTCAACGTCGATAAGCACGGCGTAATCCACTTCAAGGGCAAGGCAACGCCGCTCGGAGAGCTTCGCGCGGCGCTGATCCTCGCCAAGGACGCGTACAACTCCAAAAAGGGTGGCGAGGGCGTCGAGAAGGTCGCAGGGGCCGCTGGCGATGTTTCGAAGCTGTTCGTCCTGCTACGAGCGGACCGCGACACGCCGTGGCAGCACGTTCAGTACCTGATGACCATCATGGCCGAGGCCAAGCTGTACAAGATGCAGTTCGCGACTAAGAAGTTCGCGGACCACAAGTACAAACCCGAGGAAAAAGCCATCCTCGGCGGCTTGTCCAAGAAGGAATACCACAAGCGCTTTGGAGACGGATAATGGCGAGCAAAGTCATCGAAGAAGCCATGGAAGAAGAGGTCAAGCTCGAGTTGACCCCGATGATCGACATCTCGTTCCTGATCCTCATCTTCTTCATGTGCCTGCCGTTCAAGACCCTTGAAGGCAAGCTGGCCGCGTTCCTGCCCACCGACAAGGGCATCCAGGCGCTGCCTCAGGATCCCCCGCAGAACTTCATGATCAAGGTCCATATCGTGGGCCGGTTGGAGAAGAAGCGGAACTGGGGCCCGATGCGCAAGGACAAGAGCTATGCGACCGTCATGGCCCCGACCCTGGTGAAGTACAAACTCGGCGGCGGCGATGTCGTGACCGAAGATCTCGACACGGTCTACAAGTTCATCGTCAACGCGAAGAAGACGGCCGAGGACACGGGCCAGCCGCCGGTCGGCGAGATCAAGGCGAACCACAAGGTGCCGCACAAGTTCGTCGTCGCGGTGCTCAACCGGTTCGTGGAAGCCCAGCTCGAGAAGGTGGACTTTTTCGGCACAGCGGTTCCCAAGGGCAATCTGCTCAAGACCCCGCTTCTGCCCTATCCCAAGACCAAGTACTAGCCTGTGCCCGGAGACGGGATCTGGCCGGTGACCGAACGCAGACGTCGACGCGTTTCGTTCCACACCTGTGAGTGACACGGATGTCAAGCGGACGGCCCTCCGGGGCCGTCCGCTTCTTCTTTGGCTTGGTGCCGCCGCGGTCTTGGCCGTCGCGCTGTATTGGTGGGGGCGCGGGAACCCGGCGTCCCGTCCCAATGTGCTGATCATTACGATCGACACGTTTCGCGCCGACCACTTGAACCGCGAGGACACACCGGCGCTGCTCGACCTTGCGGACCGTGGCGTCCGTTTCATGCGCGCCCGCACGCCGGTGCCGCTGACGCTGCCCGCCCATGCGACGCTCCTGAGCGGCGTCTTGCCGGCGCGGCACGGAATCCGCGACAACACCGCACCGCGCCTGCCCGACCGCGCGGCGCGGGGATACGCCCTCCTGGCGGAGAGTTTTGCGGACGCGGGCTACGATACGGCCGCCTTTGTGGCCGCGTCGGTGCTCGACAAGCGCTACGGCCTGGACGCGGGCTTTCACGAGTATCACCAGCCCGGCGGTACGCGGGCCGGGGCACCCTCGTTCTCGTGGTTTCGCGCGGCAACGCAGCTCCGTCGCTTCCGACAGTGGTTTAACGCGCGGCCCACCGACCGGCCGTTTTTTGCATGGGTGCATCTTTGGGATCCGCATGCGCCGTACCGGCCGCACCCAGGAGATCCTCGCCGTCCGTATGCTACCGAAGCGCATCAGCCGGCCGCCCAAAGATATCGCGGCGAAGTCCGCCGGGTGGACGCAGCGGTGGAGCGGCTGCTTGCCCGGATCGATGCGGACACGACGATCGTGGTCGTGACCGCCGATCACGGCGAGTCGCTGGGCGAACATGGCGAGGACACGCACGGCTACGTCGCGTATGGCGCGACGATGGATGTACCGCTCCTGCTCGCCGGGCCGGGCATCGAACACGGAGCGAGGGGCGACCCGGTTTCGCTGGAGGACGTGGCGCCGACGCTGCGTCGATTGGCGGACCTTCCGGAGCAGGCGAGCGACGGATTCGATCTGCTGGAGTCGAAGGGGGGGGCGGGGGCCGGCCGAGTCGTGTGCGGCGAGAGTCTCTACGCCAACCGTCTCTACGCGTGGGCACAGCAGTCCGTCGCGACCGACGGGCGGTTCTCGCTGGTCGATGGCGGGCGCCGTCTCGAGCTTTTTGACTGCCGGGCAGACCCGGGAGAGACGGCGCCGCTTGCGAATCTCGAGGAGCATGCCGCGTTCGAGCGGCTGGACCGCGCGCTACGGAGGTACCGGGCCATGGTCCCGGGCCGCGCCGGAGCGGCCAACGAAGCCGGTTCGGACATCGGCTTGGCCGGCTCGCCCTCCCCGTACGGCTCGATCCGCCGGGCCCAGAGCGAGTTCCTGAAGGCGGCTCAAAACCGGACCCTGCGTGATGTCCCCGGAGGCTTTGCCGACATCAAGCTCCTCGCGCGCATGGACGGGGCGATTGCGGCGCGGGCCGCCGCTCTCGTCGAAGGTCTGCTTCCAGCCGTCATGGAGCTGCGGCGGAGGGATCGCACGAACCCGGCGCCGTGTCTGGCACAGGGGCGTGCGCTTTGCCTCGTGCTGCGTCGGCGCAGGGAGGCCGTGGAAGCTCTCCGAGAGGCGATTCGGCGAGGATACGACTCCCCGCCCGTACGGAAGCTGCTGGAGGCGTGCAGGTAAAAAACGGGCACGATGACTCGTCCGTGACAGCGACGGATTGATCTGTGGCGGACGCAAGTCCGGGCTATTGCACGGCCCGGAGCGTTTGTGTAGTCTTCCGCCTCGCGTTCCGTCGGAGGCGGAACAGACTACGCATCAGAATTCGCCGGAGAAATCCGGCGAGAGACAGAGAATTTCGGCAATAGATAGAGGGTTCCGGAGGGCAGGAACCCGAAGTGGACAGGCTCTCGCGCCTTGGGCGCGACGAAAGGGCTAAGAATGAAGATTGTTCGCCGCGGTACACGTTGGTCGTTGCTCGCACTCGCGCTCCTTGGGCTGTTCGTCCCTTCCTGCGCCAGCAAGAAGACGGATGCGCCGGTCGAGGAAGCCGTCGATGAGGGTCCGTCCGAGAACACGGATGCCGGACTCGATGCGGACGGCGAGTCCGCGCTCGACATGAACGAAGAGACAAGGCGCTGGAAGGGCGCGCAGGAAGATGTCATGTACCGTCGCCATTATTCGGCGGCGGAAGGATATCTGACCACGCAGGACCTCGATCGTGCGTTGACCGAAGTGAACGCGGCGCTCAACTACAAGCCGCATTCGGACCGGGCCGCTGATCTTCGCCGCCAGATCCTCCGCTTGCAGGGTGATCGCGCGGGCGAGGTCGGCACCGTCATGGACGACCAGTTCGAGCGGTACAAGGTCAAGATGGCCCAGCAAAAGGTCACCGTTCGCAAGATGATCGGGACCGCGAAGGACCAGCTTGACGCGGAGCAGTTCGAAGCGTCGCGCCGGAGCTACGAGAACGCCCGGTTCATCGTGACGGCGGCGCGCCTTTCACCGCTGGGCACCGACGACGAACTCGATGGCCTGGGCGCCCAGGCCGAAGCGGGCATCAAGGATCTCGATCGCATCGAGACCGAGTCCCGCGCCGCGCAGGACCGCGAGGATACCGAAGCGGCGTTGCGGCGCGTCTCCGAACAGGAGGAGCAGGCACTGATGGAGGGACGCGATCGCCGGGAGCGGCTGCTCAAGGCGGCGATCGATCACTTCAACCTTGAGGAGTTCGAGACCGCGGAGTCGTTCGCGCAGCAGGTTTCGAACGAAGAGCCTGACAACACTCTGGCGCGCGACATTGTCGAGAACTCGCGCAAGGCCCGCTACGCACACATGAAGGAGCGGTACCTGCGTCAACTCAAGGAGTCGTACCGTCGCTGGACGGTCGACATCGAGGAGACGAAGGTTCCGTCCAGCCGCATCCTGCGGTGGCCGTCGCAGAAGTTCTGGGACAAGATCACGCGTCTGCGCGCGATGCGCAGCGCCGTGGCCGGAGGCGAGGATCTGTCGCCCGAGGAGCAGGGGGTCTTGAACACCCTGCAGACACGGGTCTTGGAGGATGTACCCTTCGAGAACACGAGCTTCCCCCGCGTCCGCGAGTTCCTGACCGCGGCCAGCGGCATCAACTTTGTCATCGATGCGCGCGCCAAGGACGATCTGGAGTCGGTCGAAATCACGCTCCAGGCCCAAAACATCACCGTCAACGACGCGCTTCAGCTCATCATGCTGCAGGCTTCTTCGGAAGGCGAAATCGTCTGGGAGGTCACGGGCAACGTGATCCGCTTCATCAAGAAGGAACACCAGAAAAAGAGCCTCGTTCTGGAAATCCACCCGGTGGCGGACCTGACGCTGCCGCTGACGGATTTCATCCCGCCGCAGATCACGCAGATCGGCGTCGATGAGGACTCCGAAGTGCCGCTGTTTGGCGGCCAGGCGGAGGAAGCCCCGCAGCCCTACGGCACGATCGACGAGCTGATGGAGCTTGTGCGTACGTCGGTGAGCCCGACGACGTGGGATGAAGAGGGTGGCCAGCTCAACGTGCAGGGCAAGAACCTGGTCGTCTACGCGCCCGCCAAGATTCAAGGCGAGGTGCGTCGATTCCTCGACGACCTGCGCGCGTTTAGCGGCATCGTAATCACGATCGAGTCACGCTTCCTGAGCGTGACGGACGGTTTCCTCCGGGATGTCGGCGTCGATTTCCGCGGCTTGGGCGGCACCAACGGCGGCCCGCTGTCGGTCTTGGATGACGTAACCTCCGGCCTCGATGACAACGCTTCGGCGGGTATCGATAACGGCGGCCCCGGCGTCAACGCCGGTGGTGCAGCCTTGGCACCCTCGTCCGGCTTTTTCTTCAACGACGGCGCGGATGGCGATTTCCGCGGCCGTTCCGAGAACATCTTCACGAACCCGCTCGGACAGATGCTGAGCGCACTGGGCGGTGGCACGTTTGCCGTCACCTTCCTTGACGATTTCTCGGTCAGCGCGATCGTGCGGGCGACGGAGAAGTCAGTCCAGGTTCGCGAGCTGACCGCTCCGAGCCTGACGGTCTACAACACCCAGCGCGCCAACCTGACGGTCGTCAACCAGATCAGCTTCGTCCAGGACTTCGATGTCGAGGTCGCGCAGACCTCCTTCATCGCGGACCCGGTGATCGGCGTCATTCAGGATGGGCTGACACTCGACGTGCGCCCGACGGTCAGCAACGACCGCCAGTACATCACGATGGAGCTGCGGCCGACGATCGCGGACCTGATCACACCGATCGCCACGTTCCAGACCCTGCTCGGCGCGTCGATTGCGCTGGGTGCGTCACAGAACCCGGTCACGATTCAGCTACCGGAAATCAACCTCCGCGTCGCCGAGAGCACGGTTCGCATTCCGGACCGCGGTTCGATCCTGCTCGGCGGCCTGAAAGACATCAGCATCGAGGACAAGAAGTCCACGACCCCGATCCTCGGCAGCCTGCCGATCCTGAACTTCCTGTTCAAGCGCCAGGGCAAGTCCGAGGAGATCGAGCACCTGATGATCATCGTCACGGCGACGATCACGGATCTCCAGGCGGAGGCGGACCGCGTGCTCGGCCGCTAGGTCGTCTCGTTTCGAAAGGCTGCCCATCTCTCGGGTTTCCGGGGGGCTCGAAGTTCCGGGGGGCGGTCGGTATCTCTCGCTTTTCAGCGCCTCCGGGTCTCGCCCGGGGGCGCTTTTTTCGTGCGCCCGCTTGACCGGATAGAGGAGTCGACCGACGTTGCGGTACTCTTGGCGCGTGGCGCTGACGGCGGTCCTTTTCGACATCGACGATACGCTCTTTCCGACAACACGGTTTGCCGCGCGCGCACGGCGATGCGCCGTGGAAGCGATGACGCTGGCCGGGCTCGATATCGACGCGGATGCCGCGTTCGCCGAACTTGAGCAGGTCGTGGCCGAGTTCTCGAGCAACTACGGCCACCACTTCGACAAGCTGGTCTTGCGGCTGGCCGACCGCCTTCGCCCGGGGGTGCACCCGGCGATTGTTGTCGCCTCCGGAGTGTGCGCGTACCACGCCACGAAAGAGCACATCAAGGCCTTTCCGGATGCCGTGCGCACACTCTCCGCGCTGGGGCGTACGGATCTGAAACGAGGAGTCCTGACGAATGGCTTGACCGTCAAGCAGGCCGAAAAACTCGTCCGCCTCGGACTCAAGAACGCGTTCTCTCCGGGGGCGATCTTCATCAGCGAGGAGATCGGCGTGGCCAAGCCGCACCCGAAGATTTTCCTCGTCGCATGCGAGGCTCTCGGCACGGAGCCGAACGAAACCCTGTACGTCGGCGACCACCCCAAGAAAGACATCGACTCGGCCCACGAGGCGGGGCTCGTGACGTGTCTGCGCCGCGGCTCCGGCAGGCACGCAGACAAGGTTGGACGGCACGCGCCGGACATCGCCGTCGATAGCCTCGAAGAACTGCTGCCGATTCTCAGGGATCGTTTCGCCGTAGCCTTTCGTGCGTGAGCAGAATTTCGCACGGCAGGAACGGACGGCGATGCTTATCGAAACCCGCCTGCGGGCTAGCCCGGCGGGCGACAATCGATTGTTGCGTGACATCGGCCACGTTTTGCCGTGCGCCGAGAGTCGCCGTCCGTGGGCTCTCTCCGAGCTAACCCGGATTGAACGATGCGTGTTTCCGTAATCCTTCCTTTCTTTGACGAGGCGGCGCTCTTGCCCCGGTTGCCGGGGCTGTTTGAGCGCATCCATGCGGCGCTTGCCGGCCACGACGTGGACTTGATCGCGGTAGACGATGGATCAACGGACGGGACCGGGGCCGGTTTGCGCGCGCTGAAGCAACCGCATCTCGAGGTCGTGGCCCACGAGAAGAACCGCGGCGTCGGCGCGGCGATGGAAACAGGGCTCGGCGCGGCGGCGGGTGACGTGGCGATCGTGTACGACCCTGACGAGGCGTACCCGGTTTCCGACCTCGCGCGTCTCGTCGCGGCGGTGACGGATGATGGCGCCGATGTCGCGACGCTGAGTCCCTATCATCCCGACGGGCGCGTCGAGGGGGTCGGCTGGTTTCGGCTCTTCTTGAGCCGGACGGCCTCGTGGCTCTACCGCCGCCGGGTCGGACCGCCGCGGCTGTTTACCTATACCTGCGCCGTGCGCGCCTACCGGCTCCCTCTGGCGCAGGGGCTCCTACCGCTGCCGTCGGATTTTACCGCGGCGGCGTATCTGGTGGCGCGGGCGCTCCGCAGCGGGTTGCGCGTGGTCGAGATCCCGGCGGTGCTCCGCGTGCGGGCCTCGGGCACGAGCAAGATGAGGATCGCGCGGACGATCCGTTCGCACCTCCGGCTCCTGCGTGACCTCTCGGTGACCCCTCCGGGCGACAACGGGAAGTCGTGAGAGTTGTCACCGTTCCCGGCAGCGGGGAGAGCTTCGATCTCGATCGGCCGGGTGCCGTCGCGGCGTGGAACCGTGCACTCAACCGCCGCTTCGGGATGGAGAACCTGCGGCAGCACGGCAATCCGTTCGTGCGCTGGATCGAACGACGTCGCCGTGCACGGATCGCGGCGTGTGTTCCGTCCTTTGACCGCGCGCTCGACGTCGGTGCCGAGGACGGGACCGTCGCGAAGACCTGGGCGCACAAGGGCCGGTTCGCATTGCTGCTCGACGTTGATCCCGCCATGCTGCGCCGGGCCACGGGCGACTGCGTCGCGGCCGACGCCGCCCGTCTTCCGCTGGCGCCCGGCTCGCTGGATGTTGTCGTCTTGAGCGCGGTGCTCGAGCACGTCGTCGATCCCGCGGCTGCGCTCGACGAGGCGGTGCGCGTGCTGCGACCGGGCGGCACGATCGTGGCGTACGTGCCCTGGGACTCCGCGGTCCTATCGCTCAAGCGGTGGGCCCGGCGGCTTCGCATCGGGCTGGGAAAGTTGCACGGCGACCTCGCGCCCGGTCACCTGCGGGTGTTTCACCGCGCACGACTGCGCCGGCTGTTTGAACCCGTGACTCGAACACTGCGCATACGACTCGACCCGCTTTCGGTTGGGTACTACGTCGAGGCGACGGTCTGATGTGCGGCATCGCCGGCGTGGCGGGGCACAACGTGTCCGGTGTCGATCGCATGCTCGCGCACATGAGCCATCGCGGGCCGGATCGGTCCGCCGTCGTGCAGGGAGGCCGTGCGACGCTTGGCTGCGCCCGACTCTCGATCCGCGGCGGCGCGCTCGGCGAGCAACCGCGCAAGACGCATCGCGGCCTGCTCGTGTTCAACGGGGAGGTCTACAACAGCGCCGAACTCGTGAAGGATCTCGCGTGGCACGGCGTGACCGTGGACGGCGCCTCGGACACGAGGATCGTAGGCGCGCTGCTGGACATCTACGGGATCCGCGCGGTTGATCGCCTCAACGGGATGTTCGCGCTGGCGTGGGACGACGGTGAGACCGTTTGGCTGGCGCGGGACCCCGCCGGCGTCAAGCCGCTGTACTATCGCGGCGACCGGTTCGCGTCGGAGATCCGCCCGCTGCTCGACGCGCCGGTACGGTTGTGCGGCGCCGCGCTCGCGCGCTGGCTCACGTTTCACTACCCGTTCGGCGAACAGACCATGTTTCAGGATGTCTTGCGCGTTCCGGCGGGGGGCATCGTCGCGCTTCCGGAGGGCCGGCTCGTGCGCGGCTCGGACCATGCGCTGCGGTTTTCCGCGGCGAATCCGGCGCTCAACGCCGAGCGACTCCGCAAGGTCGTTTCACGCGCGATCCGTGACGCCACACCGGCCGGACCGTTCGGCGTCTGCCTGTCCGGCGGCACCGACTCGACCCTCGTGGCCGCGCTGGCCGAGGGCGCGCGTTTCGCCTACCACGGTCGCGTTGCTGCGCCCGGCTGCGACGAGTCGGCGTATGCCCGCGCGGCCGCCGAAGCGCTGGGCCTCGAACTGATCGAGATTCCGATCGATGCCAGGGCGTGCCTTGAGGCATTGCCGCAGGTGATCAGGAGTCTCGAGGAGCCGGTGGCCGGTCCCGGCTCCGTTGCACAGTGGCTCGTGGCGCGGCGCGCGGCGAACGACGTGCGCGTTCTCATGTCGGGTTGCGGCGGCGACGAACTGTTCGGCGGCTACGCACGCGCGGTCGCTCTGGTGCGGGACACGCCGCCGGCGGGGCTCGAGAACTACGCGCCGCTGTTCGCACGCGCCGCAGGCCTGCCCCCCGCGGAGCGGGCGTTCGCCCTGCTGAACCGCCGGTCGGACGGGCTGTTTGCGCCCGACTTTCTGGCGGCGCACCCCGCACCCCGAGAAGACTTCCTGGCGTCGTTTTCCAGAGGCGGACTGGAACCACTCGCCGCCGCGGCGCGCGCGGAAATCGGGACTACGCTCCCGGCCCTTTTGCAGGTCGAGGATCGCGTCACGATGGCGCATGGCATCGAGGGGCGTGTGCCGCTGCTTGACCGGAGACTGCTGCGGGTGGCGGCGCGGCTTGCGCCCGAAGCGCGGGTAGACGAGGCCGGGCGCGCGAAGGCGATGCTGCGGGCCGCGGCGGCCCCGCACCTGCCTTCCGTCGTCTCGGGGCGAACCGACAAGATGGGCTTTCCGCTCCCGATCGCGGACTGGTTTGCGGGGCCGTGGCGGGCCTTTGCCCGCGAGGTTCTGCTGGACAGGCGTACCCTTGAGCGGGGCATGATCGACTCCGCGGGCGTCGAGCGCGCGTTCGCTCCGGGGGGACGCTACGATCGGGGGCTTTGGTCGGCTCTCGCGCTGGAACTTTGGTGCCGCACGTTTCTCGATGAGTGATCTCGGTCCCCGCTCCTTTCGCCTCGGCGCCCTTTGGGCGCTGCTGGCCGCCAGTTTCCTGATGGCGCTTCCCGCGCTCAACGGAAAACTGCTCGACTATGACGACACGCAGTTGATCGTCGGCGAGCCCGGCGGCGACGACGCGGTCGCGCAGCGCGACGCCGGTTCGTATTTCACGCGAACCTACTTCTACGCGTACCTGCCGTTTTATGGCCTGTCGTATTGGGCGGACGCGCAACTCGGAGCCAGTCGGGAGCACCCGTTCCTGTTCCGGTTCGGCAACGTGCTGTGGCACGCGGCAGCGGGCTTTGCCGCGTTTGCCGTGCTGGCCCGTTTGCTACGCAACCGTGTGGCCGCACTTCTTGGCGCGCTGGTCTTTGTCGTCCATCCGCTGCACGTCGAGTCGGTCGCGTGGATTGCGGGCCGCAAGGAACTCGTGAGCGGGTTCTTCTTCCTGCTTGCGTGGCTTTGCTGGTTGGTTGCGGACGACGGTCGGCGAGGTCTCCGCGTGGGGGCCGTGCTCTTTTTCCTGGTCGCGTGTTTCGCCAAGGCGTCCGCCGTCGTGTTGCCGGGCGTCCTCGTCGCGACGGCGCTCCTGCTTCCGCTCTACGCTGGTCGCCGGCGTCGGGCGGCTCTATCGACGTGGCCGCTGTTTGTCGCCGCGGCGCTGCCGATCATCGTACACCTGCGCATCGGTGTCTTGGGAGGCATCGTTGTCGATACCGCACCGCTCGGCACGCGCGTGGCAGCGCTCGTAGCCGGCTGGGGTGATACGGCCCAACGTACGCTCGTGCCGTGGGATCTTTCGATCGACTATCCCGAGGCCCTCGACGCGGCCCGCCTGTGGCAGCCGGCGCTGTGGCTGTTGGCTATCGTGGCGGCCGTGTTCCTTCTGCGCCGCCGCGCGCCGACCGCAGCGGCGGGGGCCGCGCTGTTCCTGTTGGCCCTTGTACCGTTCAACAACGTGTTTCCGTGGACCGGGACCGTCGTTGCCGACCGCTACGCCTATCTTCCGCTGTTCGGCCTTGCGTTGGCCGTGGGCTGGGCGGCGACGCGCGCCCACGAGTGGCGCATGGGTCTTGCCTGCGTCGTGGTGGTCCTGCTTGGTCTGTCCGCCTGGTCGGCGACGCGATTCCACGACGACGAGGCGCTGTGGTCGGCCACGATCCGCGCGCGCCCGGATTCCGGCCTGGCGCATGTGCAGCGAGGCATCGCCCGGGTCAATGCCGGGATGCGGGAAAGGCCGCATCCGCGCGAGAAGTTCGAGGCCGGCGCCAACGACCTGCAACGTGCGCTGAAGCGCAAGCTGCGTCGCACGCTCGCGATCAAGGCCCACCGCGCCCTCCTCAACGCGTACCGTCATCTGGGGAACGGTGACGCTGCACTCGACAGCGCGGCGAGCGTTCTGGAGTTGCTCGGCAAACCGGATACACCGGGCCGGCGCCGTTTTTATGCCAGCACCCTCATGGCCCGCGCGTTGGTGTACGAAAAGGCAGGCCGGCCGGTCGAGGCAGCGCGGGACTACTGGGCCGCCGCCGAGGTGAGCCAGGCGTACGAGGCCTGGTTCAAGGCCGGTCAGCAACTCAAGATTCGTCCGCCGGGGCTGCCGCGCAAGTTCCATGAGGTCCGCGTTGCGCAGGCGCTCGTGGCCTTGGCTCGCGCGGGTCGCATCGATCGCACCAAGGCCGAGCCGTACGCGCTCATTGCCGAACTCCATCGGCAGCGGGGGGAGCGGGACAAGCGCAAGCGTGCGCTGGACGAGGCGTCCCGTCGGAACCATGATGCACCCGTCGTCGTGGAGGCGTGGGCCAGGTTCTGGCTTGACGCCAAGTCACCGGACTTTCAACGGGCGGGGCGCGAGGTTCTGAGGCTTGACCAATCGTCGGATGCGGCAAAGAGGCTTGGAGCGGAAGTCTCTGCTCATCGCGCGCTCTACCACTTTCGACGGGGCCATCTGCGGCGCGCGATTGAGGCGGCGGACGTCGCGCGTCTCCAGGGCGGCGCCACGCCGCAGCGGTTGTACGACCTCGGGCAGATCTATCTGGAGGCGGGTCGGTTCGCGGACGCCGTTGCGTGCTACCGCACGGCGGAGGACGCGCTTGAGAGTCGCTCGGTCTATCGCGACGCGATTGCGCGGGCGTACGCACTCAAGGCGTACCGACACCTCGTGGCCGACGAAGTCGAGAAGGCTCGACAGGCAATGCAGGCCGCACTCGCGGCGCGGCCGGCCCTGATCGATGCTGGCGCAGCACCGTTGCGCGGCGAGATCGCGCGTCTTGCCGACAGCGTGACCCGCGAGCCCGAACTGCTCTTGCTGGCGGTGGCGGCGCTTGCCGGCGATCCCGAGCAGGGCGAACGCTGGGCGAAGCGGATGAGCGGACGCGAGATGAGGGCAACCGATCGCGCGTTGCTGCTTCATCTTCTGGGGCTGGTTCGTGGCTTCACGCCCCCGTTTCGGTTCGCCGAGGCGGAGGAGGCGCTCCGCGGCGCGCTCGACTTGTTGCCGCGCGACCGTTGGGCCCGATACCGTCTCGCCCAGATCTGGGTGCGGGCGGGCGTCGATTGGTCGCGGGTCGGATTGCAGGTAGGGAGCGATCAGCGGCAAGAGCAAGGCAAGGCGTATCTCAAGCGGGCCGTGAAGCTGCTGACGGAATTGGTGAACGAGGATCCGGATTTTCATCTCGCGCGCATGCAGCGCGGCGAGGCGTACTTCGCACTGGGCGACCAGGTGGGGGCGAAGGCGGACTACGAGGCCCTGCGCGAACGCCGCGCGAGGCTTCGTGAGAGCGCGCTGAAGGAGGCGGTCTTGCACCGCTTCAACTACGTGCGCAACGACAGCGGAGACGCCACGAACCTGACCATTGCGCTGAACCTGCTCGACGAGGCGTTGCAGCACGATCCGCACTACTTCGACGCGCTGTTCGAGCGAGGCAACGTCTACCACCTGCTCTACGACCGTCAAAACGACTCGAGCGAGAACCGGCGACGCTGGTTTGGCCAGGCCATTCTCGCGTACCGGCGCGCGATGGCGCTCAATCCTCGGCAGACGGAGCCGCGCACGGAATGGGCGCGCATCTGTCTCAAGGCGGCACGCGCTGCCGCGGCGGGAGGCAAGCTGAAGCCGGCGCACGAACTTCTGAACCGGGTCGCGGAGGAGGTCGATGACGTTCCCGACCTGTTCAAGGAGCGCGTACGGCTCAACATGCGGCCGGAGTTTCAGACACAGACCGGCCTCGGACCGGCAAGGTACTTTCCGGATGCTAAGGTCGCACTGGATCGTCTGGACGAGATCGCGCCCGGTGATCCCGAAGTGCTTCAACTTCGCTCGCTCCTTTATCGACGGCTGGGCTGGAACCACTATCTCCAGTGGGCCAAGCTGGAGGCGGTCTTGAAAGATGCCGGCGAGGCCGGAGTTGTCCGGCGTGACCGTGTCCGTCGGCGCGCGGTCGACGCTTGGGTCAAGGCGCTGAGGGCGTGGCCGGAAGATCCGGACAACGATGCCATTCGGCGGCGGCTACGTGAACTCGCGCCCGAGGTCACGGTGTTCGACGAGACATTGGCGAAGACAGCGTTCATTCGGGGGCGCAAGGCGTTCGACCGGCGGGACTTCGAGGGTGCCGTGCGCGCGTTTCGCGAGGCGCTGCTGCTCTTTCCGGAGTCGATCGCGATCCGGTTCAACTACGCCGCCGCCCTGTTGGAGTGCCGGCGCTTCGACGAGGCCAAGGAGCCGTTGATGGCCGTCGCGACCAGCGCCGAGTCGTCGGATTACCCCGAGGCGTCCTACGAACTCGGCCGTTTGTATGACCGCAAGAACGAACCAGACATCGCCAGGCAGTGGTTCCACCGTTTTGTCGCCGCGATGAAAGTGGCCGGTCGCAGCGATGACCCTCGAGTGGAAGCCGTGCGCGAGCGGCTGGCCGCGTTGCGTGAAAAAAGGCGAAAAACCGTCACGGACAAGAAGTAGGCGGGCACTTCGCTATCGAAACGGCCCCGTAGTTTCCGGGAATCCCCGGTCAACTCCGGGAACACAACGTGCGGTCGGTTCGTTACTAGGCAACAGGACACCGCATGATCCGCATCGTCTACGCTGGCGCCGAGAGAGTCTTCCAGGCTCTTCCGATTACGATCGGGAGAGACGATGACAACGACCTGCCCCTTGACGACGCCAAGCTATCGCGGCAGCACTGCCGCATTTGCCGCACGCCCGAGGGGATCGCGGTCGAGGATCTGAGCAGCAGCAACGGGACATTCGTGAACGGCGCCGCGACCGCGCGACACGTCCTTGCAGCCGGCGATTCGATCCTGATCGGCGTCACGACCTTGACGGTCGAGTGGGACGCCGTTTCGGCACCCCCTCCGAAGCGTCGGCGACCGCGTGACCGAGAGGAGCTCGAACACGAAAACGAACGCCTGACGGGTCTGCTCGAGCTGGCCCGGGCCGTCGCTTCGACTCGCGATGAAGAGAGCCTGCTCCGGCGGATCCTCGACGCCGCGATCACGTGGACGAACGCTGACCGCGGATACCTGTTCCTCGTCACGCTGCACGGGCTCGATTTTCGGACTGCACGCGACGCGCGCGGCGGGGATCTCGACCGACCGCAGGAGAAGATCAGCGGATCCATTGCGAGCGAGGCGATCGAGTCCGGCAAGGCCGTGCTGACCGAGGACGCGGGCGGCGATGCGCGGTTCACCGGTGGCCGGTCCGTGGCGTTCTTGAACCTCCGCTCCGTGCTTTGCGTTCCGCTGAAGGTGCTCGACGGCCCGATCGGGGCCATTTATCTCGAAAGCAGCCTGACCGGCCAGTTCAAGCGTACCGATTCCCAGTTTGTTGCGGCGTTCGGCGACATCGTGGCGCTCGCGATCGCGTCCGCGCGGCACAAGGATCAACTCGCCGAGCGGGAGGAGCAGCTACGCCTGGCGCGAGCCCGTGTCGGTCGGCTCAACGCCCGGCTGAGATCGCTGCTCGGCGGCGGCGAGGCGACGTCCGAAAACCAGACCGAAGCACCGGTATCGGCGCGAACGGCGCAGCCGCTGATGGGGGAGAGCCCGGCGATCCGACGCGTTCTCGCGAGGATCGACCGGGTGGCCAATTCCGACGTGCCGGTCCTGATCACCGGGGAGAGCGGAACCGGCAAGGAGCTCGTCGCGCGAGCGATCCACGCGCGAAGTCCCCGGCACACCCATCCGTTCGTGTGCGTGAACTGCTCCGCGATCCCTCCGGAGCTCATCGAGGCCGAGCTGTTCGGTCGCGAGGTGGGCGCGTACACGGGCGCCGATACCGCATCACCGGGTTTGTTCGAGCGCGCCGACAAAGGAACGCTGTTTCTCGACGAAATCGCCGACATGCCAGCCGAGACCCAGGGCAAACTCTTGCGGGTTCTCGAGCAGGGAGAGTTCCGGCGACTCGGGGGAACCGAAACGCGGCACGCCGATGTCCGGATCGTCTCCGCGACCCATGGAGCGCTCTACGATATGGCGCGATCCGGGACCTTTCGCGAGGATCTCTACTACCGTTTGAAGGGGGTCGATTGTCCGTTGCCGCCGCTGCGCGAGCGGGTCGAGGACATTCCGGCACTGTTCGACCATTTCATGGACGAATTCTGCGCCGAATCGGATTGCGAACGGCCGGCGGTAGATCCCGAGGTGGTGGATCGGCTTCAGGCCTACCCCTGGCCCGGCAATGTACGGGAGTTGCGCAACGAAGTGCAGCGCCTCCTGACCCTGCAGCGCGGTCGGATCGGTTCCGATCTCCTGTCCCTGGCCGTTTTCAGCGGCGATCCTGAGGCGACCCCGCCGGTCCACCTCCCGGAGGGCGGGATCAAACAGCTCGTCGTCCAGCTCGAGCGCCGTGTGCTCGTCGATACGATGCGTCGGACGACGGGCAACAAGACGCGCGCGGCAGCGCTCCTGGGCCTCAGTCGCCTGGGGCTGCGAAAGAAGCTCGACCGCTACGGCCTCAGCGACGTGGTCTAGCTGCCCCCGCCCCCCCTACCTTGACTCCGGCGTCCGGCACTGGAAACGACGTATCCAGCCCTGTAAAGGGCGGACGATGTTCCCAAGCCCCTGAAAAGCCAAGGTTTACGCTCGTTCGCGGTTTGGAATACCGGTTGCGCAGCGCGTTTGCCGTGTCCTATAATCCCGCCTCTTATCGGGTGCGCGAAAACCGCGTGCAAGGAGGGCGATACGGCCTGAACGGGCCGCATTCACAAGAGCGCTTATGGCGAAACTGATTCTGCGCGGCGAGCAGGGCGACCGCGAGATCCCGCTTCAAAAAAACCAATCTGTGACAATCGGGCGAACACCCGACTGCGATCTTCCGATCGACGACACGCAGGCGTCCCGACGGCACTGCACCGTCCAGTGGGGCGATGGCGGTTGGGAGGTGTCGGATCTCGGCTCCACGAACGGCACCCTCGTCAACAGCACGCTGATCAAGACCGAGAAGCTTTACGACGGCGATGCCATCCGGATTGGGGCTTGCGAGATCGTTCTGGCAGATCCCGACGCCGTGCGGCCCACGGGAGGCGGCGGGGCGTGTTGCTCTTTGGTCTACGCCAAGGGGCCGCGCAAGGGGCAAAGGGTCGAGCTTCGCGAGCAGCGGACCACGCTCGGTCGCAAGGGTACGAACACCATTGTGCTCGAGGACACGGTTGCGTCGTCGTATCACTGCGAGGTCGTGCGGGATCTGAACGGATACACCCTGCGTGACCTCGGTTCGACGAACGGGACCCTGCTCAACAACGAGATGGTGACCGAGGCCGCGTTGACCCACGGTGCCCGGGTCCGCATCGGAAACACCCGGCTCGTCTTCCAGGATCCGGCGATGGCCGAGATCGACCTAGAGCTCGCCGGCGCGGACGAGGACGAGGCCGAGTGGGGCATGATGCGCGAGTTGGACCTCGCTGCAGTTCGCAAGCGCAATCCGGCCACGACCGTCTACGCCCTCCTGTTCGTGGGCATCCTGGGAGCCGGTGCCTGGTTCCTGACCCAAGAGCCCAAGAAAAAGGACGTGGGCCCGCCGCCGCCGGCCGGAAACCTGCATGCGGCTTGGTCGTTCGAGGACGGCGGGGCTTCGTTCACCTGGGAGAGCGAGCCGCCGGACACGATGCGGGTGGATCGAAGCACGTCGGTGAAAGCGCAGGGCAAGGCGAGCCTGGAACTCAGGTCGTCCGCTCCGGAGTCCACAGCGTTTTATTCCTCGGTCATTCCGGCCGTGTCGGGCCGACGCTACAAGCTGAGCGGAAAACTCGCCGCCCGTTCGGGCGCGAAGGCAAGTCTCGGCGTGCAGTGGCGTGGCAGCGGCCTCGTGGCCTGGAGCGCGAGCCCGATGATCGACAGCGGCGGCCTTACGGCAGTTGCGGTAACCGCCAGCGCCCCCCCCTGGGCGCGGAGCGCTCGCATTGGCGTTCGCGTTGCCGGCGAAGGCAAGGTGTACCTCGACGACGTCGCCCTCGTGCCGGCAGGTTCGTCCGGCTCCAAGCGTGAGACGAGCGGGAACTTTGAGGCCGAGGTTACGGACGAACGAATCCTGACGATCCTCAACAGCGTTCCGATCCTCTTCGACGGGCGAGCCGTCGCCGAGGGCGCGGACGGCACGTCGCTCGACGCGTCGCAGATGCGGTTTGTCACGAAGAAGGTCGATGACAAACACCTTCTCGTGATGATCAGTGGCGCCCCGGAAGGGACCGTTCGTGCCGGCGTGCGCCTCATCGAGACCGGGAGCTACTTGTCGCGTGGCGGTTTCAGGGCGTTCGGCGATGCAGCCGACGGATCGACGTATTTCGTGTCGGCCTTCCCGGACGAGGGTTCGACGAGGCTGCAACGTGTGCGAAAGCTGCTGGTCGGCCCGCCGGGCCGCGCCTGCGCCTTTGTCGCTTCGGCAGATGACCGGCGTCTGGGTTCCGTTGCAACCGTCGAGGGCCGTCGCCGTTTCTGGACGATTCTCGGTGGCGTCGAAGGGGGCGCCGTTTCGTTCCGTATCAAGACCGATCTGACCGGGGACTTCCAAGACGCCTCGAAGGGAATCGGCAACTCGATCCGGTTGCATGAAGACCTTCGTTGGGGTGACTTTCTCAAGACATCGGATCGTGTCTTGGCGGAGTTTCCGTTCGCCGACAAGACCATGCGTCGCCGGCTCGCTGATCTGGGCCGGCAAGTACGGAAGGACCGCGAGTCTCTTGGTAGCCGCATCGACGCGCTGATGAAGGACTATGACGAGTTCAAGGATCTGAAGAGCCTGGACGACATCGAGATGCACCTGAAGACCCTGCGTACGGACTTCCAGATCGAGAGTGGGAAAGGACCGTGGGGTGAGAAAACGGCGGCGTGGTCGGCGGAAGCCGGCAAGAAGCGCACGGCCGCTCTCAGCGAACGACAAAAGACTCGAGCGGAGGCACGGATGGCCTTGGCCAAGTACATCTTCGAGGGACGGAAGCCGCCGGCAATTCACTCTGCGGCGGTCGTGTACGCGTACATCGGGCGCTACCTGGGCGCGAGCCCGTCGGCCATCGAGGCGGCCGCGGCGCTGGCGGGGATCAAGAAGGGCAACGCGCGCATCGACAAGGTACTTGGCGATCTGGGCCTTGGAGAGGGTAACTAGTGGCCAACCAGGCGATCGGCATCGACATTGGCACCCACGCGGCCAAAGTTGCGCTCCTCCAAAAAAAGGGCGGCATGACTCGTGCCGTGCGGCTCTTTCGGGCTCCGCTCGAGGGCGATACGGATCGTGTGCGTATCCAGGGTGCGCTCAAGCGCGCGGGGATCAACGGCGGCCCGGCTCTCGTAGGCATCACCGGCCGCGACCTCATCGTTCGCTATACCCATGTGCCGCCGGTCCCCGAGTGGCGGCTCAAGCTGCTCATGCAGTTCGAGATCAACGAGGTCAGCGGCCAGAGCGGCGGGGAAGTAGCAGCGGACTATCGCAAGCTCACGCTCCCGATCGAAACGGACGAGGACACGGTTCTCGTCGCGCTGGCTCGCAACCAGTATCTCCAGCCCCGGCTTGGTGCCGCGGTCGGCGCGGGCATGAATGCGAGCGGCGGCTGTCCGAACTCCGCGGCGCTCTTCAACGCTTTCCTGGTGCACGGAACCTGGGAAGAGGGCGAGACGACGTTTCTCGTGAACATCGGTCGGGAAAACATCGACATGGCGCTTCAGCGCGACGGAGAACTCCTGTTTGCGCGCAACATGGCCGGCGGCGGGCAGATGTTCACCGAGGCGATCATGTCGACCTTCGCGCTCAAGGAGCGCAAGGCGGAGAAGAACAAGACTACGAAGGGCGACCTGACGCCGCGCGGACAGGCCCGCTATGCCGACTCCACCGCTGAAAAACTCGCCAACGCCATGCAGGGGCCGGCGGGACAGCTCGTTTCGATGATCCAGTCCTCGGTGATGATCGGCCGGGCGCAGACCAAGATCAGCGACCTGAACGTCGATCGTCTCGTGTTGACGGGCGGTACCGCCCGGATGAAGGGCATCCGGGAGTACTTCGAGGCGAGCATGAACGTTCCCGTGGCGATCTTCGACCCCGCGTCCGAGATCGACCAGTCGGGACTCGACCCGAACGATGCGCAGGAACTGGGGGATACCCCGGCGGACTTTGCCGTCGCGATCGGCCTCGCCGAGACTCTCCTTCAGCCGCAGGCGTTTCGACTCGAGGTCTTGACGGAGAAGGAGAAAAAGCGGCGATACTTCACGACGCGCACGATCTGGGCGATCGCGGCCGGCCTCGTGGCGCTGATCTGGATCGTGGCGCTGTTCAAGACCCGCGCCCAGGCCATCGAGCAGTACGAAGCTGCGAACGCGACGTTGAGCCGCGAGAAGCAGCGCAGCACGCGGACGCGCGACAATCAGCGGCAGATCATCAAGGACGAACTCGACGCGCGCCAAAAGGAAATCGCGCTCCGAATTCGCCGCCTGCCCGGGACGTTCATGCGCAAGGTTCTCGGGGTCGTCAACGACGCCCATGAGGCTCATGCCGAGTTCGTGTACGTTGGACAGCTCGAACTCGAGAACACGCAGGAGAACTTCTCGCTGGAGCGAGCGCCTGTGAAGGGCGCTGGCGCGGAACTCGGCAACACCATCCGGGCGCAGCTCGTGTGGCCGGCACTGATCTTGACGGGCCGGATCCGGCGCGAGGCTCCGAATAGGGGCACGGTGCACAACGCGTACACGTCGCGCATCCTGGCCGACACTTCGAAGCTCGAAGTCGATGGATTCAAGGTCGAGGCCGTCGCGTCCGCTCCGGACGAGAACAACCGTTTCGAGGTCAGTTTTCAGCTCGTGAAACCCGTCGCCAAGGAGAAAAAGTAGCGTGGACTTCTGGGCCCAGCACAAGGACTTCGTCCTCAAGATTCTCGCCGGATTCGGCGTGTTCCTTGTCGCGCTCATCGCGCGGGGGATCACCTACGGCGACGAGTTGGAAGAAGGCGCTGACAAGAACCGGAAGCTCGCCGGCGGCATCAAGCGAATCAAGCTGGCGAAACCGCAATTCCGCCGCGCGCTGGCCGAAGAGCGCGATAAACTCAAGGCGAACATTGCGCGGATGGTCGGCGAGATCGGCTGGGATCAACGCGAGGAGCGGCTCGAGATCGAGCTGATCCGGCGCACGCTCGGCTACCTCGCCCGTTACCGCGGCGGAGGAGCATCGGCGGCACGCGACATCGCCTCGGCCGCGTCCGCTGACTGGGAGGCGATCAAGGCCAACCTGAACGGGGGGTTCCCGCAGCTACGCCTGAAGGTGCGCGATGCCCTCGTCGAGGAAGCGGCGGAGAAAAACATCGAGATCAAGGAAGGCATCGGCTTTCAGTCGCTGCTGAAGATCCAGCCGGAAGAGCTGGTGAAGTACCTGATGCAACTCGAACTGTCCGCCCGACTGGTGCGATCTTGCATCGACGCCGGCGCGCTTGGGATCGACGAAGTCAACATCGACACGCAGCCGTCCCGCCGCGCGGTCATCCCGGGGGCGAACCCGAATGTCCTGGAAGAGTACGCGGTCACGATCCGTTTTCGGGCCCACCAGCCGAGCGTGATCCAGGTACTGAACAGTATCGAGCAGGATCGTCCCCAGGTGCCCGTGCGTCGCCTCCTGGTCGCCCGGCTGAAGCTTCCGCCGAACGCTGTCGGCGTGGAGCTGTCCGTGATGGCCCTCGCGTTCGACGCCGAGGCGAAGTTCAAGGCGGAAGAGAAAAAGGACCGGTAGGCAACGCATGAACCGTGAAAGGATTCTTCTCGTCGCCGTGCTCGGCATCGTGGCGCTGTGGTGGTTCGTCGCACGAGATGTGCACGAGCCCCGGACGAACGCGGAGCCGGGTACCAAAAAAATCAAGGTCATCGATGTCACGTCGCCCCCCCCCGCGGGCGGAAAGCTGACGGACGGCGATGTCTTTACGCTGCGGACGAACGAGCGGCCGCATCCGCGCTCGGAGCTGGCGGCGCCGGTCGAGATCGACCTGCCGGGCATCTGGCCGCCAACGTCGCGTTCGGTCGGGGTCGTCTTGTACGACCGCTTGCGCCGACCGGTGATCGACCGTGTGTCGGCGGATGGGAACCTTGAATTGCCTGCCGCTCCCGAGCGCGCCGGTGACGGAGGCGAGGCGGACGCCGGTGATCGCTGGGACGAGGCGACGCTGAGCAGTCGCGTGACGAAGTTGCGCGTGGAGCATGTCATTGTCGGCGGGACTCGTCATCGCGAGCCGGCCAAGAAGCCGTCGATACCGGAAGCCGCGGATGTCGCGTACTACCGTGCCGTCGCGATGCTGGAGCTTGATCCCGGCGCCTCCGGCGTGACGGAAGCCCGTGTTCGGCTGACCGTCGGCGGATCCGTGCAAAAGGAAATCGGCGACGACCTGAACGGGTTCACGATTGCCAAGAGCGGCCGGGACAGCGGCTGGTGGGAGGGACTCAAGGGCTATGTCCGGGCGTCCCGCACCGGTGGTTTCGGCGAGCGGCTGCGAATCGGCAAGCAGCTCCTCGCGGCCGGCGAGCGGCACAGCGACAAGGCGCGGCTCGAGTGGTCTCTTGCGGCTTTGGAAAGTGCCCGCGCCGCAATGCCGGCCCAGAACCGAGCGGGTCGCCAGGACGTGCTGCTGCACCTGTTGGAGTGTGCCAGCCTGCTGAACCGCCAGGAGATCGTCCTCGCGTTCGCCTTCGACTATCTCGCGCGGTTCCCGCGTGATCCGGTCGTGCTCGAATACATCGGAGGCGTGCTGGCCAGTCGGTCGTTCGACCTTCCGGAGATGGCCCGCGACCTGTTCCACAAAGCGGGCACACCGAGTGCGCAGCGCCGGCGAATCGAGATCATGATCCGGCTCGGCCAGTTCGAGGCCGCACGCGATGTGCTGCTGGGCGGCAAGGCCGACAAGGGTGCGGAGGTGGATCTGCTTCGTGCGCGCGTCGCGCTCGCCCTGGGCGACCTCGGTCAGGCCGAGACATTGGCCCAGGGTCGGGCCAGTGGGCAGTGGAAGGCCGAGGCGCACCAGATTCTGGGCGGCGTCTACTACGTGTCCGGCGAGGCCGAGCGCGCGGCGACAGAGTTCCTGCGGGCGGCCCAGGCCGATCCCAGCCGATCAACCGCGTTTTCCGACCTTGGTCTTGCGCTGGCGGTGCAGGGGCGCGCGAAGGACGCACGGCTTTGCTTTGATCGTGCCCGGCTGCTCGATCCGATCGACAACGTCGTCATCCCGCCTTTGGGAGACGCTTGGATCGACCTCGAGTGGGGCCGCTACGGCCTCGCCCATCCCCCTGCCACGAAGGATCTGGACGAGTTGCGCGCCGCGCGGGAAAAGGCCGCGGGCATGGTCACCGAAGCCTTGACCAAGTTCGCGGCCGTCGAAGACAACAACGGCAACGACCTGCTGGCCCGGTTTTTTCACGGGTACGGCATGGAGCGGAACGGCAGGCTGGATGAAGCGGCGAAGAAGTATCGCGCCACACTCGATTCCGACCACCGCTACCGTGTCGCGATCACGCGTCTGGGCTACGTGTTGTCCCGGCTCATCGAGGACGGAGCGTCGGTCGAGCGCACCAGCGAGGCGGTCAACCATCTCGCGAAGGCCGTCGAACTGAACCCGGATACGCCCGAGGTGGCGTATGTGCTGGCGCGGTTCCTCATGTCGATCCGCGGCAAGAACACGAAGTTGGCACGCGCCATGTTCGCCCGGGTCCGAGACAATCAGGGCAAGCTCCGGGACAAGACGCTGGCGCTGTGGGCCCGTGCCGCAGATGCCGCGTTGCGCTACCGCGATGACACGGTCGATGATCGCAAGGTGAGAGCCGCCCTCAACGAGGTTCGCGACCTTGTGCGCGACTCGCAGGGCAGCAAGGACGAGAAGTGGCTCTTGGCCCACAGTCCGACGTTTCGGTACGCGACGGATCTCCGCGATGCCGTCATCGAAAACGCGGGCAAGGTCGATCTCGTCTGGAAGTTTCTCAAGATCCCGCGGGAGTGGCAGAAAAACGCGAAGCAGCCGATGGTCATCACCGGCGGCACAAACGGCATCAAGTTCAGCGGTGAGATCGACTACGGCGGCAAGGGGCGCCAGAATCGACCGACCGTGTTCGACCGCGGCTCGATCATGTTTCCGCCCGGCGGCTCGCCCGGTCTCTCGGGCCGGGACTTTTATTCGGTCACGGTTTGGGGAACGATCCCCCCGGGCACCCAGGTCGACTTCGGGATCGCCGTTGCCAACCCCCCGCGCGCTCAAAAGGGGCCGGCGGGGATCAAGGTGCGCCGTCGCCGGGATGGCAAGCTCGACGTGAAGATTGAGGGGGCGGAACGCAAGCCGATCAAGGCGTTGCGCGGCCGGCGTTACTACCTCATGGACCAGGTCGCGTGGCCCGTGGGGGACTTTGAGCTGACCATTGCCGTCGTGGGCGGGGACAAGAACCGCAAGCAGGGGCGGTTTGCGGTTTTTCTCAACGGGAAGAACGTCTTCGAGCAGCAGTTCGGAAGAGATGAAAAGAACCCGGAGGCGACGGCTACGGAACAGACCGTGATGCTTCGCCGTCGCGGAAATCGCCAAGCTTATCTTTATGCGTGGGTGGAGGGGTCGGAAGGCCGCTCGGTTCCCGGTATCCTCGTTACGAAGGTCGTCTTGACCAAGCGCCAGCAGGACTAGCCCAACCGGAACTAGTAGGAGTCGATATGAAACGTCAGGCCAAAACCCGAGCCTTCACGCTGATCGAGATTCTCGTCGTCGTGGCGATCCTCGGCACGCTCATGGGGCTGATCTCGATCTTCGTCGTCCGTGCCGGTACGACCAAGCGCCGGAACATGACAAAGCTGTTGATCACGAGCCACCTGAGGATCGCGATCGACCGCTACAAGCAGGAGTTCAAGAGGTACCCGCCCGCCACGGTCGGTGACCTGAACAAGGCCGGGGGGGGCAAGCGCTGGAAAGCGTTGGCCAACGACAGCGGCGACGAAATCAACGGGACCACCGAGGTTCTCCTCGTCGCCTTGAACCACGCCGACCTCACCGCCAAGGTGCGACCGAGCGACTGGGGTCTCGACGATCCGCTCGGCAACGGGGACGACGACGAGTGGAACCAGACCCCGGACGGGCTCTCGACCGCGAAGGCGCGGGAGATCAAGGACGGGTACGGCAACACCGTCGTCTACCTGCCGTCCAAGCTCTACAACGCCGGTCCGGTTCGCATCACGAATCAGAACGGCGACGAGGTCGAGGTCTTTGCCGTCCGAAAACCGGACGGCACGTTCTATAACCCGACGTCGTACCAGTTGATCTCCGTCGGCGAAAACGGCAAGCAGGATGCCGTGGACGGAGTGATCGAGGACACGATTGAGCTCGACGACATCATGAACTTCAGCCCTGAGGTCGAGGACGAGGAATAGCGCGATGACCGGTCGCCGAAAACATCGCCGTCCGTTCGCTGTACTCGGGAGTGTCCGTCTCGGGGACATCCGCGCTCGGGCTGGACGCTCGGCTCGCGGGTTCACGCTGGTCGAAGTCCTTGTCGTCCTGGGGCTCCTCGGCGTCCTGATGGGCATCGGGGCGGGAATGATCTCGCGTCTCGGTCGCGGCAACGTCCTGATTCAGACGACGTACTCGCTCGCGTCGCAACTCGCGACCGCGCGCGCCCGGGCGTACGGGCCGAGCACGGCCCGGGTCGAGATCACCGCCGACGAAGACGGCGAGGTGACCCTGCGGGCCTATCGTTCGCGGTCCGTGTTCACCTGGCTGTGCGAGGGCTTCGACAGCGCGTCGGAGGACGTTCTCAAGTCGGTCGGCGCCGTCGAGATTTCGACCGATTCCCTCGGCAACCGCGAAGGTCGCTACGCGATTTTTGCGAAGGGTGGCCAGGTGAGTCTGGGCAGCCCGCCGTGGCTGGCGTTTCGGGACGGCTTCACGCTGCGGTGCCGCGTGCGGCCCGCGCAACTGAGCGGTACGCTCAAGCTGATCAGCCGCGGGCCCGGCTTCACTATCGCGCTGGTGCCCGCAGGCGAAGGCCGCTTCGATATCGAGGCGAAGATTCGGCTCGACAAGGACCCGGGGAATGAAAAGGACACCGGTGGCGACTGCGTGCTCCGGACCGGGCTGAACGGCGCCACGCCGGTGCCCGAGTGGTCCGGGCCGCTCCTTGGCGGCCGCTGGGCCGAGATTCAGATCACGTACGACCGCAGCGCGCTCCAAATCCACGTCAACGACCGGCTGCGAGGCCGGCGGGCGGACAAGCGCGGCCCGATTCAGCTCCGCAACGAGCCGTTCGTGATCGGCGACGGGTATCAGGGCGATTTCGACAGCCTGACGATCGGCGGCATCTTCGAGGACGACGACGATCGCTACAGTGTCCCGGGTTCGGTCCAGTGGGTCGATGGCTCGGGCAAGGTGCATAGCAACGCGAAGGCGACGGTCCATTTTCGCAACCGCCGGCTGGACCCGCGCTTTCATCCCACGGCAGCCCGGTTCCTGTTCCGGCTCGACACGGGCGAAGAGCAGGGACCGCGCCGGCTGGTCGTCGTGAGGCGCAGCGGCGAAAGCGCCGTGATGCTGCCTGATGAAGACGACCCCGCCGAAGACGAGGACGGCGAAGAAGAGGAAGGGAATTGAGGCTCGCCATGGTTGCACCCGTGCGTCCGCGCCGCGGCTTCACGCTGCTGGAGATCATGATCGCCATGAGCCTGTTTACGCTCATCGGCCTCGCCGTTGTTTCGCTCATGCGCACCGGCGTCGACATGTGGATCGCTGGCAACCGCGGTTCCGAGCGGGAAGACCGTCGAGAGATGAGCCTGCCGCGGCTTGAGCAGGATCTGCGGGCGGTTCTCGTGCCCGAGCAGATCGATCGCATTCCGTTCGATCCGAAGAACCCGGATCCGGAAAAGGAGCCCGAGCCGCAGCCGCCGGAGAACCGATTCATCAGCGGCCAGCACCTGCTGAAGATCGGGGCGCGCGAGACGCCGTATTCCTGCCGGTACCTTGTGTTCGTCCGGGACATCACGGGCCTCGACGAGTTGGACACCTACGCCGCCCGCGCAGGCACCAACCCGAAGGCCGAGTCCTTCATCGACGGCAAGGACGACGAAGACGAGTTCAAGCGCAACGACCACCTTCCGACCGGCGGAACGGTGGAGGTCTTGTGGCTGTGGCTTCCGAACGAAAAAAAAGAGGGGCTCGGCACGGTGTATCGCGCGTACCGGACCCCGATCGGCGGCAAGGGCACGCTGCTCGACCCCAAGAACCACGACGAGTTGAAAGAGATCTTCGAGACCATCAAGCCGGAGCCCATGTTCCAGGACGTGCTCTTGTTCGATATCTCGTTTTGGACCCAGTACACGACGAAGTGGGATGGCGTTGTCGATGTGACGCAGCGACCGGCGCAACAAAAAAAGGGCCGGCGCAAGCGTCGGATCCCGTGCGGCCCGTCCGCTACGTGGGATTCGACCCGCGGCGTGCTGCCGTCGTTCAAGCTCGCGCGGAAATCGCTGACCATGTCGGCGGACGATATCTGGCCGCGCATGGTCCGGATTCGTTTTGCGCTCATGGAAGACGACACGGAACTGCTCGAAACCATCGGCAACTCGGCCGGGGATTTCGTCGTTACCGAAGCGTCCTTTGCGACGGGCTTTGGCCAGATCGACGGCCGCGCCATGAAGATCGGCGCGGAGTGGATCCGGATCGACCAACGCGACGGCGACCAGAGAAACCGTTTCAATGTGAATGACCGCGGCGTCTTCGGCACCCCCGGCGAGGCGCATGGCCCGGGCACTCCGGTGTATTTCGGACGTGTATTCGAGTTCACGATCCGCTGCCCGTCGTTTCGCGACGACAACAACTAATTGCCCTTGCGACGGCGGTGTCCGAACACGGGCAGAGTCGCGGGGATCCGCCGATTTTGGTGGATGGGGGGCGCGGGGGCGGCGGACGCGGCTGCACGGCGCGTGATATAAGAGAGGAATCCAGATGACGACACGATCGCGGCGCAAGACGCGCAAAGGGTTCACCCTCCTCGAGGTCTTGATCGCGATGAGCATCCTCGCGGTCGGCGCGACCTCCGTCCTCGGCATTTTTGTCGCGGCGCTGAGGTTTCACACGGATCGGGTCGAGGACAACCGAATTACCGGTCTCTTGAACCACGCCAAGACACACGCGTGGATCGCGTTCAACAACCACATTCCCGATCCGGACAAGGGTGGCGACGCACTGCTGCCCAAGAAAATCGTGGCGGACTTCACCGATGCCGACAAGGCGCTGGCCAACCCCGATCCGATGATTCAGGACGCGGCCGAGCGTTTTGAGGGCTTTCGGTACGAGATCGAGTTCGAGGACAGCGATGTCACCGTGCCCGGCTCCAGCGTCGTGGTCACGATTTCCATTTTCCGCCGCAGTACGCAAAAGGACAAATCGACGCCATTCGACAAACTCGTGCTGACGCGTGACGGCACACCCGTCAACGAGTTCTTCAGCAGCCCATCGCTCGCGAAGCGGGACTCAAAAAAGGACACGCAGGGCCGCGGAGGTAGCCGATGATCCAGTTTCACACCTGTGGTGGAGCCGGCCGGCGCGCGGCGCTTCTCGTGCTGGTACTCGCCTACGCGGCACACGCGGGTCCCCCGCGCCCGATCGAGATGGTCGATGGAACCCGCCTGATCGGCCGGATTCTGGACAGTGAGTGCTCCGATACGGTGTTGGTGATCCGCACCGTTCCGCGCAATCGCAAACTCACGATCCCGTGGAACAAGGTCAAGAGTACGACCGCGCACGAACTGCGCGTGGCGCTTGGTTTCGAGGTCGCTGAAAAGGACCCCGACCAGATGCTGGTCGATGCCCACCGCGTTCGCAACCGCGCGGGCAACGTCTTCACCGGAAGGTGGCAGAACAAGGCCACCTATAAAAAGGACGGTCACTACCTGCTCAAGACATCGGCGGGAGAGCGTCGGATTCGGCTGAGCGATGTTCGCGATGCGCCTGCCGCCGTCAAGGTCGACGCGTTGGAGGTCTTTTCGCCGGTCGAGCTGTACGAGAAAAAACTGGGCGAAACGCCTCCGAAGACCGCGAACGACCACTACCTGATGGGCGAATACGCGCGGCTCGTGACGGCGTTCGAGCAGGCCAAGGAACACTACGAGAAGGCCGTGGATCTGGGCTATCCCCGTGCCAAGGCTGAGCGCGTGATCGAGACGGTGGAGCGATACATCAATTCGCGCGCCGCGATGGAGGAACTCCGGGCGATCCGCCGCAGCATCGTGCACAAGAACTTCGCCAAGGCGAAGGCGCTCATCGCGACCTTTCGCGAAAAAAACGCCGACGACGAGATCCTGCTCAAGGACCTTGGACAGCAGGAAGCGGCACTCATCAAGAATCGGCAGAAGTACTACGTCGATCGCGTCCCGCGGATGCTGCGGGATCAGGTCAAGCGCTTGTGCGCCGCGAAGGTGAAGGAGCCCGAGCTTACGCTGCGGGATGCCCAGCAGTTCGCCGCCGGCGACGTGAGTGCCGAGGACTCGGCCGGCCACCAGGCGGTTCAGGAACTCGCGGTGAAATTGGAGCTCGAGCCCGAGGAGGTCTTGAAGTTCTGGGAGAGCCGGAGGATGGTCCTGCTGCGTGCCTTTTATCGCGACGGCACGTTCACCGCGATTGACGAACTGGAAGACGCCTTGGCCCGCGCTCCCAAGTTCAAGGGCAAAAAGGGCGGCCCGAAGCCGCCGAAGCCGCGCAAACGTCTCACGCCGGACGCTTGGTGGGAGGGCAAGATCAAGGGCCGCAGGCACGCGGAGTTGCGCGACTATCTCTATGCGCAATGGGCGGAAAACAGCGGCATGTGCGAGGTTCTCAAGCCCAAGGACGGCACCTGTCCGACCTGCGCCGGCAAGGGATACACGCAATATATGGCCGCGACGCCCGGTGGCGTCGTTCCGGCCAACGACCGCTGCAGAACCTGCCACATGGCGAAGTTCCTGCGAGTCGTGCGGTTCAAGTAGCTTTCGGAGTTTCGACCATGCGTCCGCGTCCCCTTTCCCTGTCTGTTCTCGCAAGCCTCGCCGTCCTTGGCTTTGTCTTTCCGGTTCATGCCAAGCCGCCCACTCTAGCCGCATACGAACGTGCCAACGGCATCGATGGCCGTTTGCAGATCGCTCGTCGCAGGCTGCAGGCGGAAGAGCGTTTTCGTTCCTTCCCGCGCATGAAGAAGATCCTGATCTCCATGCAGCAAGGCAAGACGACGTTCGACGGACTCGAACTCGGTGGGCAGAGACTCGTTCGCGAGGTCCTCAAGAAGTGGAAGCCGATTCAGCAGCCCAAGGCCGACGTTTCGAGCGGCGACCTGGCGATTCTGGCTCTCTTGCCGGCGGCCCTCAAGAAGCGTTATCCACGCGGTCAGAAGATCGATAAGCTGGAACGCTTTCAGGCGAGCAAGGCACTGGTCGATGCGCTCATGGATGAACGGCTGCATATCCGGGAGATCGCGATCGAGTCGCTCAAGACGATTTACGACACATCCGCGCGTATGTACCAGGCCGCGCAGAGCCGACGGGACCGAAAGACGCGTAAGAGCGCTTGGATGGACTACATCAAGCGAGAGAAGAGCTGACCGCCCACCGCGCGCTCGCGGGCGCGCCTGTTTTCCTGCTCGCCCTGCTTGCCGGGTGTACCGGTCCGCAGCGGTCGAACGCGGCAGCAGGCCCCGGCGGAGGCCACTCCGGCTTCGAGATCATCGGCTGGCTCGACGGGGTCGCCCTGACCTATGGCGATGTCGCCGGACACCTGCGTACGAAGGATCCGGAGGCGTTCGCGCGGGGGCTGGAAGGGATGCTCCTGGAGCGCGTGACCCGGCTCGAAGCAGACGGTCTCGGCGTGACGGTGGCGCAATCAAGGATTGATCGGGCCACGAACCGACGTATGCGCGAGTGGGAGGAGCGGCTGAGGGACCGGGCCCGCGCGCGCGGAGCGGCGGACCTGGAGCCGGCCGTTTGGCTGGAGCGCACCGCCGGCATTTCGCTCGCCCGCTTTAGGGGTTGGGTTCGGCGCCACACCGAACTCGAGCTCTTGCAGGATCGGCTCGTCCGTTTCGACCAGGTCCGCGCGCCCACCCGCGAGGTGTCCGTTCTTGTCGTGGACGACGAGGCCGGGGCGCGGGCGATCATGGTGCGGCTCAAGCAGGGGAGTTCGTTTCGGCCCGAGGCCCGAAAACACTCGGTACATGCCAGCCGCAAGGAGGGCGGACGCATCCCGTATCCGCTGCGAGCCGAGGACGTGAACGACCCTGTGGTCCGCGCCGCGCTGTTTGATGCACCGCGCGGCCGTCTGCTGGGGCCGTTTCGCGCGCAAGCGGGCGCGAAGACTTTTTTTCAGGTGTACCGCATTGAGGCCGCCGGAGATGGTGCGCCGGGCGGTTTCGTGGTCCACGCCGCCAAGATCGAGGCCGGTCTGCGGACACGTCCTGTCCATGTGGGAGAATACGAGCGTTGGCGGCGTCGTGCCCTCTTACGGCATGGCTTCGTCGCAGCCTTGGATAGCGCCGCCCCGCGTTCCAACCCACCGTCATGATTCAACGACCCGATCCCACCAAGAAACCGGCCGGCCCGAAAGCCACGGATCCCGAAGGCCCGGATCCCGAGGCGCAAGATCTCCCGGAGATCCCGTCACTGGAGGCTCCGTCCGCGGAGACGAGGGCGCTGGATCCGAGACTGGACGACCGGCGAAAAAACGGCCGATCGCTTGAGCCGCAGCCGCAGCCGGAGCCGGAGGCCGACTCGGAATGCGAGCCGGAGGCTGAGTCCGGCCGCGAGCCGGATTCCGGTCTTGTGGCGCAGATCGAGGCGCTCCTGTTCACGGCCAAGGAGCCCCTCTCGATCCGCCGCCTGGCGGAGCTGAGCGGCGATGACACAGAGATCGTTCGCAGGGCTCTGGACGCACTTAAGCAGCGCTACTCAGGCGAGTGCGGCGTACATCTGCTCGAGATCGGCAGCGGCTACCGGCTGCTGACGAACCCGGATTGCGCGCCAGCCGTCGCGGCGCTGCACGGCAAGAAGGCGCGAGAGCGTCTGAGCCCCGCGGCGCTCGAGACCCTGGCGATCGTGGCCTACAAGCAGCCCATCAGCCGCGCTGAGATCGAGCGGGTTCGCGGCGTCGGCGTCGGCCCGGTGGTGCGCCATCTACTCGAGCTGGACCTGGTCAAGGTGATCGGCCGCGAGGACGGACTCGGCCGCGCGCTCCTCTACGCCACGACCCGGTCGTTCCTGGACCGCTTCGGACTCAAGAACCTGAAGGACCTCCCGGCCTCGCTGGAGCTCTAGGCTCTGTTTGAAAGGTCGGCGTACTTCGCTCGCGAAACCGCGGCGCGAGCCGCAGGCGAGCGACCTGGAGCAGCCTCAGCCGGCCGAAACCCGGCGACTTTTCAAACAGAGCCTGGACCAGCATGCATCGCCGTCCGTTCCTGACGTTTAGGGCTGAAACGCGGCGTTGGAATCAGGGGGCGCGGGGCAACGGAGGTGCCGGTCCGAGGCTATCATTGCTTTACTCGCCGGGAGACTGCCGGACAATGCTCGGCTTGCGTATACCCGTTCGGAGAACGACTTTATGACCTCCCCGATGCGCCGCTTCTTCGAGAAACACGAACGAAAGTTTCTCATCGCCCTGGTGATCTTCCTGCTCGTGATCTTCACGGTCATGTCGGATGTGAGTTCATTTCTCGCTCCGGACCGGGATCCGGGCACGGACCCCAACGAAATCGCCGGCAGGTTCGAAATGCCCCGGGCGAAAGTCGATGTGACCTACGGGGAGTACGGCGCAGCACGGCGGGATATCTCGCTGCTCAAGACGTTGCGCGCCGGATTTCGTGGTCGCCGGGAGGATGTCAGCGCGGTCGAGGTATGGCGATACCTGATCCTGCGCGAGGGCGCCAAGCGCGCCGGCGTGCGGGTCTCGGACTCCGCGCTGCGGGAGACCATTACCGGTAGCATGTCGTGGGCCACGGACACCGGACGGTACCGCGACATCATCCGCGGCACGCTGGGCGTCGAGCCCGCCGTGTTCGAGGAGGCGCTGCGCGACCACCTGGCCGTGGGCCGGCTTGAACAGCTGTATCAGTTCTGTTTCATGATTGCGCCGGCGGCCACGCGGGAGGAAGTCTTGAAGGACGCGCTGGCGCGCATTCTCGAATACGTGCGCGGGGACTATGCCGTGCTGTCGGCGGCGAACTTTGTCGATATCGCCGGCGAGGAGTTTCGTGCCAAGCCCAAGGAGGAGCGGGAGAAGGAGCTCGAGGCGTTCTACGATCGGGATTCCTCGGTCCGCTCTGCCCTGCGGCGCTTTGAACTTCCCATTCGCTACGATGTCGAATTCCTCTATACGATTCATAAGAACCTGAACGAAGAGTCGCTCAAGAAGATCGAAGCGCTCTTCAAGCGTGCGTATCCCGACTACGACCAGGGTCTTGAAGAGACCGAGGGAGAAATGCGCGCCTTCTACAGCCTCTACAGGGACCGGCTGCTCAAGCGGGTCGGGATGTCCTGGAAGACGGTGAAGGAGAAGGCGACCGCGGAGTTCAACAAAAAGAAAAAGGGCGACGACGGGGGCGAGAAGAAAGAAGACGGGGATCCGAAGGACGGAGATCCGAAGGACGGAGATCCGAAGAAGAAAGAAGGAACGGACGGCGAGGATGTCCCGCCGACGCCGGAACTCCGCAAGGCCTGGCAAAACCACGGGTTCTCGCTCGTTCAGGAAACCATCGATCGCGAGCTGCGGGTTCGCAGCATGTACCGCGCGTGGCACGCGGAGATCCGCAAGACCAAGGACGTGAAGGGCCTGTTTGAGAAGCTGAAGAAAGCGGACGACCCGAACGACGCGATCTGCGCGACCGAGTCGGGCAAGGGGCTCATTGTCTATCTGGCGTTCGACAAGCCGATCGCCGCCGACGACATCGAGGATCTGGAGGACAGCGGTGTCCGTTTCACGCACAACGTGCGGACCAGAATCACCCAGACCGCCACGAAGGCCAAGTCGGACCTGCCGCAACTGCACCGCCACGCCGACACGATGGGTGCGGCCGGCCACGGGCGCATGATCATTCGGCTCAACAAGGTGGAGCCCCGCCGCCGCAAGACGTTCGCCGAGTTGTCGGCGGACGAACGCGCGGACCTCGTGAAGCGCTACCTCTTGCCGACCCGCGCGCGCACCCTCGCGAAGAAGGCCCTGGAGAAGCTCCGCAAGGAGTGCCTTGCCGATTCGCTCGACGACAAGACGTTTCTTGAAAAGGCCGAGGACATGGGCTGCCGGATCTACCGCAACGAGTGGGTGACCGCAACGGAGGTAACTCCGACCGAGGCTTCGCCCGAGAGGCTCTGGAAAGACGAGCTGGCGCACATGCGGGCGCGCAGGTTCCTTGTCCGGGGCCTGCTCGGTGCGTTTCGTGCCGATGCCTCAAAGAAGAAAATCAAGGCCGGTAGCTACCTCGAGGTCATGGTCCAAGAGCCGGACGGTCTGGAAGAGGATGGACCCGGCGCCGCCTATCTGTTCCTGGTCAAGGAACGCCTTCGGCCCGACGCGAAGACGTTGCCGCGCTCAAACCTGGCGCAGATGGAGTTCATCGCGCGTAACGCCAGCCGCAACGACTACAACAAGCGCTGGAACGAGGAATTCCGCGATCTGTTCAAAGACTTCGGCTTGAAGTTCTTCGGCCCCATGGAGGACGACGTCAATAGCAATCTCAAGAAGATCGCCAGTAGCAAGTCTACGGGCGGCTAGCCCGGTCCGGGGCCGGGGTGCGTTAGCCTGAACGCCAGCGGCCGCGCGGGGGGACCGCGTCGATTCGTCCGCCGCGATTGAACGGATTGCAGCGCAGAATCCGCCACACGGTGAGCAAGACGCCCTTGAGAGCGCCGTGTCGGAGGATTGCCTTGCGACCGTAGGCGCTGCACGAGGGCGAAAACCGGCACATCGGCGGCAGGGCCGGCGAGAGAAACCGCCGGTAGCCGTCGATCAGCCAGACGAGAACCCGTTTCATCGGCGTTGCCGCCGCCTCTTGCGATTCGCCAGGGCCTGTCGCACCAGGGAGTCGAGATCCAGTGCGACGAGTGCGAGCGGCAATCCCTGTGCGGACCGGCGCGGCACCATGATGATGTCGAATGAGCCGGGCAATCCATGGCGACAGCGTCGAAACGCCTCGCGGAGCAGCCGCTTGACGCGGTTGCGTGCCGGGCTGTTGCCGTACTTGCGCGACACGGACAGGCCAAGCCGCGAGCGGTCGCGCCGATTCGCCATGACGTAGCACCCGAACCGCGGTGACGAGGCGTGAAAACCGCTCCCGTAGACCCGCCGATATTCGCCGACGGTCACGATGCGGTCGCGTTTCCCGTAGCGCCCGGCGCGTCCCGGGTGTGCGGCGTGGAATGCGGATGCGTCAAAAACCGAATCGGTCATGGGATTGTGCGGGCGCTCCTGCCTTCGCCGGCCCTTGCGCCCTACGATGGGATTGCTTCACAGGCCCACAGTATAGAATCGTGTTCGTCGCCTCTCCCGTGTCTGTGCTCAGAAACATCGCCGTCCTTTCCTGTCTTCTGGGGTGTGCCAGCCGTCCGGTTGACCGCCCCTCGCCTGCCAGGGGCGGCTCCGCCGACCACGACCGAACCGGGGACTCGGCTGCCGCTGATCCCGCGGGCCCGCAGCCCGACACGTCGGAACCCGTTACCGAGGCTCCCGAGATCGCGAGAGCGCTGGCGGATCTCGAAGTCGACGACTTCGTCACCTACGCTGCCGGTGCGCGCCGGCTCGTGAGCATGGGCGAGGCGGCAATTCCTGCCCTGGGCCGGGCGGCGGATCGAAAGCACCAACGTGGCGCGGCCTCGGTTCTGCGGGCGATCCTGCTGCGAATCGACACGCGGCGCGTCGCTCGCTGGTTCGCGGCGCCCTGGCCGACCGTCCGGGCGATGGCCGCGCGCTCCGCGGGCGAACGGCATCTGCTGGAACACGCCGGAGCGCTCGTCGGCTTGCTCGAGGACGAGGAGGTCGGGGTTCGCCGGGCCGCTGTCGGGTCGCTGCGACGGCTGTCTTCGCGGTTCTTCGGGTTCCAGCCGGACGCGTCGGCGTCCCGGCGCGCGGCGTCCGTTCGTCGCTGGCGCGAGTTCTGGGCCCCCGGCGCGGAAGACCGGGCGGACCAGGGGGCGGAAGTCTCGTACGATGGTGACGTGAAGCTCGACGCGGCGCAAGGGCGCCTTCTCCTGGACCGGTTGGAGCACGGCGTTTGTCTGCTCGACCGTGACGGGGTGGTGTGCTGGGCGAACGCGGCGATGGGAAAGCAGTTTGGGACCCGAGAACTTGCGGGGCGTCCGTTCGCCGAGGCCGTGCCCGCGCTCGCGGACGCGCTGGACTGGTCCCAGGCGGCGACGAACGCGATCGAGCGGGGCCGTCTCGCGCAACTCGCGCGCCAGGCCCTGCCGGCGTCACGGCACGTCAACTGCCTGTTGGCGCCCGTCGACTTGGGCGACGCCTCCTACGCGCTGCTGTCGATCACGGACGTGAGCGAGAACGTAGAACTCGAACAGCGACTCTTGCGGCAGGCCCGCACGCAGGCGATCGCGAACCTGGGCGACAGCATTGCCCACGAGATCCGGAACCCGCTCAACTCGATCCACATGAACGTGCAGCTACTGCGCGAAGGGCTGAAAGAGGAGCGTCTCGATCGCGAGCGGTTCGACCGGACAGCTGCCATCGTTCTGAGCGAGATCAAGCGTCTGGACCGCGTCGTGCGCGACTTCGTTCAGTTCTCGCGGCCCCCCGCGCTGCAGTTGGTCGCGGGTTCGGTCAACCACGTCGTCCGCGCCGCAGTCGATGCACTCGACGCGCAGATTCGCGAGAAGAGCCTGGAGCTGGAAGTCGACTTGCAGTCCGCGCGGCCGGTGTCGATGGACCGGGACCGTCTTCAGCAGGCCTTCTACAACGTGCTCCTGAATGCCGTGCAGGTCCTGCCCGAGGGCGGCAGAATCACGTGTCACAGCCGTGACGCGGAACGGCGCTGCCTTGTCGAGATTGCGGACGACGGTCCCGGACTCGACGCGGGACGCTGCGCGCACATCTTCGACGTTTTCTACACGACGAAGGCCGGCGGCACCGGCCTCGGTCTGCCCATCGCCAATCGGATCGTCGAGGAACACGGCGGACGCGTGGCCGTGCAGAGCGCGCCCGGGCGCGGGACGACCTTCGCCTTCTTCCTGCCGTACGACGCGGCGCCGACCACGAAACGTGGTCCGACCGCCGTTCTGCCGGGAGAGGGCCGTTGACCACCCGGCATCGCGAGCGACCGCGATCAAGTAGCAGGGAAGCGTAGATCACCGTCACCATGGCCCGTTCGTCGATACGACTCCTGATCGCCGAGGATGATCCCGGCGCCGCGGAAGCATTGAAGGCCGCGTTCGACAGCGAGGGCTACGAGGTGCTCGTGGCAGCGACCGGCTCCGAGGCACGCGAGCGGTTTGCTCAAGGGCCGTGGCACTGCGTCCTGACCGATATCGTGATGCCCGACGTCGATGGTCTCACGCTGTTGCAGGAGTTCGTGGGCACCGCCGAGGCGCCGCCGGTCGTCGTCATGACCGCGTACGGGTCGATCGATCGTGCCGTGCAGGCGATGAAGGACGGAGCGCACGACTTTCTTGAGAAGCCCCTCGACCTCGACAATCTGCGCGCGGTCGTGCGCGGGGCCATCGCCGGCCGCGAGTCCGAGCCGGCGAACCGCGCGGCGCGCACGAAGGACGCGGGTCAAAAAATCCTCGTGATCGGCGAGAGCGACGGCATGCGACAGGCGGAGGCTCGCGCGCTACGCGTGGCGCCGACGAACGCCACCGTTCTCATCACCGGCGGGAGCGGCACCGGCAAGGAACTGTTCGCCCGTCTCATCCACCGTCAATCGCTTCGCGTTCGGGCCCCGTTTGTGGCCGTGAACTGCGCCGGACTGACCGAGTCCATTATCGAGAGCGAGTTGTTCGGGCATGTAAAGGGCGCGTTCACCGGCGCGGTCCGGGCCAAGAAGGGCAAGTTCGAACTGGCCCACGGCGGGACCCTGTTCCTCGACGAGATCGGGGAGATCCCGCCGCCTGTTCAGGTCAAGCTGCTGCGCGTGTTGCAAGAGCGCGAGATCGAGCGCGTCGGCGGCGAGGAGCCGGTCCGCATCGACGTCCGGCTGATCTGCGCGACGCACCGCGACCTGGAGGCGATGGTTACGGCTGGCGACTTCCGCGAGGATCTCTATTACCGGATCAAGGTCATCGTGCTCCGCCTCCCCTCCCTGCGCGAACGCCCGGAAGACATCGCGGGCCTGCTCGAGCACTTCCTGCGCGTAGCCAACGAACGCAACGGCCGCAACGTGAAGGGCTTTGGCGCCGCCGCCCGCGAGCGCCTGCTCGGATACGGCTGGCCCGGCAACGTCCGCGAACTCGAACACATCGTGGAGCAGGCGGTCGTCCTGACAGAACACGACATGATCATCGATGCCGACCTGCCGGAGGAGATTACCGGCGACAAGGGACCGCAGGACATCTTGCGCATTCCCGTGGGCACTACCCTGGCCCAGACCGAAAAGGAACTGATCCTCGAGACGATGCGCAAGGCCGGCGGCAACAAGACGAAGGCCGCGCGGATGCTGGGCATCGGTGTCCGAACCCTCTATCGCAAGCTCGAAGAGTACGGCGAGAAGTAGCGGCGCGCGTTCGGCGAAGCGGGCGTCAGCAAGAAGTGGGCGCGGGGGCAGGATCATCGCCGTCCGTACGCTACATCAAGCTCGGACCGTGATGCGGCGCGCAACGGCAACGGCTCCGTCCGGAGTGGCACTCCGCGTGCGAAACACGCCTCCATGCCGTCCGCACGTCGAAATTTCAAGACACTCGCCTTGGCCGTCCTCACCATTCTGGGGATCATGGCCGTCTCCCGGGCCGGGCGGGACGACATGGGCGGAGAGCGATCGACCGCGGTCGCGGTTTCCCGCGCTGCGGCGGATGCGGCGGCCGAGGTGCGGCCGAGCGTGGTCTTGCTCCGCGCCCTGGGCAAGAAACGCAATGGATACGGCGCTGGGGTGATCGTCAGCGAGGACGGGCTGGTGCTCACGGCGCGGCATGTGGTCACCGGCGCCACGGCGATTGCGGTCCAGATCGGCGACGAGGAGTGGCCGGGCGAACTGGTCGCGACCGACCGGGGGGCGGACCTGGCACTTGTCCGGATCGTCGCGCCCGCGCTTCGCTTTGCGGCCGTTCGATGGGCGGATGAGTCGCGCGTTCGCGTAGGAGAGACGGTCTTCGCGCTTGGCAATCCGTTCGGCGTCGGCCTGTCGGTCTCACGCGGGGTTCTGTCCGCTCGCGAGAGGCGGGGCGTGGTCCCGGGGAACACGGCTCTCCTGCTTCAGACGGACGCCGCGGTCAATCCGGGCTCCTCGGGAGGACCTCTGGTGACCCTCGACGGGCGGGTCATCGGTCTGATCACGGCGATCTTGACGCGTACCGGCGGCCATCAGGGGGTCGCCTTCGCCGTACCTGCCAGCGAGATCATGCGCTCCTTGCCGGATCTTGTGGCCGGCCGCGCCGTGCAACGACCCTGGCTGGGCCTGCGCGTCTCTGCGGTCCGCGACGGACTCAAGGTCGTGGCGATTACGCCCCGCGGCCCGGCGTTCAATGCCGGCCTGAAGGTGGGCGATCTCGTTGTCCGAAGTGCGGCGACCCCGCTGCGCGACATTGGCGATCTGCGTCGAATTCTGAGCAGCCGACGAGCGGGTGCCCACATTCCGCTGAAAATCCGGCGCGGCGACGCTGTCGTAACCCTCGATGTTGAAACGACTTATCGACGACCCGAAAACACGGCTAACGAATCACTAAAGAAAACTGACCGTTAGTCCGAAGTTAGGGTAACGTACAACTATCGAGCAGGACGCGGCGCTCCCCGGGCCACTCATCAGTGCATCTCGCACCGTGCATCTCGCACAGTGCATGTTTCGCACAAAATACACTCGCAATCGCCGTTTTTTCTCCCGTACCCAAGTCTCTCGGTCCGGGGGCGCTGCGTTCCTGTCTTCTCGATGTGTCTTGAACATGCCTTTTCGGAGGAACAAACCCATGTGGCGAAGCCGGGTACTAACCGAACTACCTCTAGTGTTGAGCGCTGTAACGCTCTTTCTTCTTGTCTTCTTTCTTTGAGTCGATTCGGCTTGAAACGTGATATTGCCATGCCGACCTACACCGCCCGCCAGCGCCAGGTTCTCGAATTCATCCGTTCGATGGTCGATGAGAAGGGGATCGCACCGACTCTCGAAGAGATTGCGACCGATCTCGGCGGCATCAGCCGCGTATCCGCGTTGGATCACCTCCGTGCGCTTGAGCGCAAGGGGGCGATCAAGCGGCGGCCACGGGAACGCCGTGCGATTGAGATTGTCGATCCGGACTTTGCGCCGCCGAAGGGGATTCCGCTGTGCGGAACGATCGCAGCCGGCGCTCCGATTCTCGCGGTCGAACAACGTGAAGAGGTTCGTCTCGAGGAGTACCTCGGGGTCGACGACAAGTCGTACCTGCTGCGCGTCCGGGGCAGTTCCATGATCGAGGATCACATCTGCGACGGCGATCTCGTCTTGGTCGAACGGCAACCGGACGCTCGCGACGGCGATACCGTCGTGGCGATCGTCGATGGCGAAGAGGCGACCCTGAAACGTCTGTACCGGGAGCCCGATCGGATTCGACTACAGCCTGCCAATCCCACCCTGCAACCGCAGTACTACGCCCCAAACCGCGTGGAAGTCCGCGGGGTCGTGCGGGCTGTTGTACGGCGCACGGGCGTAACGGTTTCGCCGGCTCGGGTCTGACTGTGTCTTTCTGAGGGTGTCTTTCTGACGGTGTCTTTCTGACGGTGTCTCTCTGACGGCGTCTCTCTGACGGCGTCTCTCTCCGGCCGGGCATCCCCGCTGGCGGATAGCCGCTCTGGGGACCTCTGCAACTCTCTTACTGCGGCCCCTCGCGCCGTGGCTCGGTCCCGTTCCTTCGTGCTCGTCGGCTGTTGGGCTGGGTTCGTGCTGCTCGATCCCTCGCTCGGGTCGCGACGGTGACTCGTTGTAGCGCGCGTTCGGAGTGCGCCGGGAAGAGTCGGCGGCTGATGCTTGCCCTTGGTCGGTCAGCGGTTTTGGTGTCGGAGATATGTGCGCTCGGTAAGCGGGGGCCGGGCGCGCGGCAGGCGGCTTGAGCCGCATTCGATGGTTTGGCCTGCGGACCAGGCGCCATACGACAACGAAACCCCGCACTGGCCACAGACCCAGAGTCGTCCGATGCGGTCCCAATGCAGTTCGCGGCGTTGGCAGGACAGGACGGCGGGCTTCTCGGTCGGTATCGCGGCCATCGTAGGGTGCTTCTCCTTGGTGCTGAGCGGCGTTCCCGGCGACCCATGCGGGGTGATCGGGTGCGTGCCTTCGTTGTGTGGGGCACGATTATCCAAGACCGCGGTCCGGTTGTCAGCACCGCGTAGACTGCCCAAGTCGTGCGGACCCGTTTCATCTTGATACTTCTGGTCGCCGGGGCGGCGGGATGTCGCGCTTGGGAGACATCAAGAGTTCGTCCCCGCGTCTCGACGACCGCGGAGGCGGCGCGACACGGCGACTGGGCGCGGAGGCGAGGTCTCTCCAAGGAGGCTCGCGCTTGGTACGCGACCGCGCTGGGATTAGACGCGGAGAACATGCGGGCGCATCTGGGGATTCAGAGCCTCGATTTGCTTGAGGGAAGACAACTGGCCTTGCGACGGCGGTATCGCGAACGGCGGCAGGATTTCTTGCGAGGACGCCTGGAAACCGGCTTGCGCCGCGAACGGGGGCTCGCAGCGGCGATCGGACCGTGGCGCAGCCTCGGCGCCGGCATGCTCGCGTCGGAGAGCGGGAATCGCCTCGCCGCCGAGCGGGGCTATCGAGAGGCGAAGGTTAAGGATCCGGGGCTGTCGTATGCGCGCAACGGGCTTGGACGCTGGCGGTTGGGCCGGGGCCAGGTAGGGCGTGCGAGTGCGGAGGCACGTGCGGCGGCATGGAGCGATCCGCAACACCCGTTCCCGTGGCTGCTGCGCAGTTGGGCCGCGGATCGGCGGGGGCACCTCGAACGAGCGGCAGAAGCCGCGTGGGAAGCGAGTGTGCGTGCGCCGGGCGACGCAGCCCTTGCGGCACGGCTGTCCTCGTTGGCCCGGCGCCGCGGCGACAAGGCGTTTGCGGAGAAGACGGCTCGCGCGCTGAGTGAGGGCGATGCCGTGCGGGAGGCGGAGATCCATCTGCGGGCCTACGAGCTGTGGTGGTGGCTGGGTCGCAAGACTGAAGCCGCCGCCGCACTGGCGGACGCGCGTGCGGTTGGGCTGACCGAGGCGGAGATCGGGAGCGATCGCGAGGCGACGGCGTGGCCCAAGCCGCTTCGACGATTCCTGGGCGCCTTCGGGCGCGGTGTGCGTGGCCGGTATCGGCACTATCGTGCGACGCAAGAGGCGGAGACCGTGGAGGAGTTCGTCGCCTGGGCGCGCGGGCTCTACGAACGCACGACCGCTGTCAGACTGGGCCCTCAAGGAACGATCCACCGTTTCCGGTTTGTCGGGGCACTGGTCGATGCCCGTGCGGATTCCGACGAACCTCTGGTCCGCGCGCTGGCGCAACACGGCTTGCTGCTTGTTCTCGGTCAACGCAACGGAGGACCGCCGGAGGCGATCCTGGCCCCGATCGATCGCCGAGAAACCGGTGGACACGCAACCGTCCGCCGTGCGCGTATCGATCGCGAAGTCGTCTGGGTGCGGTCGCCTCTCTTGAAGGGGTACGCGGAATGGGGGGGCGGGGGCGATCTCGCCGGGTTGGCGCTTGCGGGCCTGATCCTCATCGATGTCGATGCCGTGGCCTCATGGGAGGGTCGGCTCAGGCGGCGCCGTGCGCGCCTCGCACCGTTGCGCCGTGAACTGCTAGCGGATCGGGCGCTCAAGGATCGGCCCGTGCGCGCGGTGGATGATCCGGCGGGAGTTGCGGACAAGCTCAATCTGACCGGGGCGTTTCGACTGGCCGAGGAAGTGCGCGTTCACGAGGACGCGCACCTGGTGGATGCCGACCTGCATCTGCCCGTTGGAAAGCACGCCTGGCGCAATCTGCGACTGGCCCTCTCGCGCGGTCTTTCGGCCGACAAGATCGTCGCGTATCTGGAGCGCAACGCGCAGGTGACAGCGATCGCGGAGGGGCCGACTCCCCGGGCGGCGTTCGCCGACTGCTGCTCGCGGCTTGGCGGATCGGGGCCGCACGCTCGGGGCTATACCGAGATCGTGCAAGGGGTCGTCGACGCGATTCTCGCCGCGCCCGAGCGCTATCCGGCGATCGACCCGCAGCGCGTCGTGGTGCAGCAATTGCACCGGCTAGGCGACGGACAGATCCGTGCGCTGGCCCGCGAACTGATGGGCGGGTGGGGTCTCCGCGCGAATGCCGAGTGATCGCCGTTCACGTGCTGCGGACCCGCTCCTGGAGATGGCGATCGCGCCGGGAGGCTTTGAACCGCTGGGCGCTCAAAGAACCGCTTGGCACTTGTTTGGCCCGAGGTCTTTGCTCCGCTGTTCCGGCGCGGCACGGCGGCTGATCCCCGGCTATTTCCGCTCCGGCGCTTGTTTCCTGGCGGCGCGCAGAGCGGCCTCGATCTCGGCCGCCTTCTTGGGGAGGTCGGCACTCAGCACGCGGCAGCCGTCTTTCGTGACCAGGACGACGTCCTCGATTCGCACGCCGAGGCGTTCGTCGCGAATGTAGACGCCGGGCTCCACGGTGATGAGCATGCCGGGCTGCAATGGGCCAATGCCGGGGTCATGCACATCGAGACCGACGTGGTGGCTGGTGCCGTGAATGAAGTAGCGCGCGAGTTTGGCCTCTTTGAGAATGTCGCGCGCCGCCTTGTCGACCGTGCGCAGCGTGGCGCCGGGGCGCACCGCCGCGATCGCTGCTTCTTGCGCACGCAGAACAGCATCGTAGACCGTCCGCTGGCGGGGCGTGAACCTGCCGGACACGGGATAGGTGCGCGTGATGTCAGCCGCGTAGCGATCCACCTCGGCGCCGGCGTCGATGACGATCAGGTCACCCGCGCGCAGGGTGGACTCGTTGCGAAAGTAATGGGGGATTGCGGCGTTGATCCCGGCGGCGACGACAAACCGGTAGGCAGGCTGCGCGCGCCGGCGGCGGACGGCGAACAGCAGGGCACCATCGACCTCGCCCTCGGTGGCCCCCGGACGCAGATGTTTCAACGTCTCGCGGAATGCCGTCATCGTGATCCGCACCGCGCGCTCAAGCGCCCGGATTTCGCCGGGATCCTTGATGCTGCGCTGTCGCCGCAACTGAAGCGTGAGATCGGTGAGCACGATGTCGGGCCGCGCGGCCGCGAGCTCCTTGACCAGCGCCTTGCGGATGGCGCGGACGGTGATGTGATCCGGCCTCTTGTACGCCGGCAGGCGAAGGCGTGCATCGGTCGGCAGCCATTGGGCGAGCCGTCGCGCCAGCCCCCGCCCCCCCCTCGGCGCAGCTCGTGCGCACTCGACCGCAAGATCCTTGGCGCTCTGCTTGCCGGGCAGGTAGCGCAGTCCGTAGAACTGCACGAACCGCGGGCTTGCGTTGCGCAAGAAGAGCACCTCGCGCGCCTCTTGGGGCTTCTCGCCGCGGCGCGGCAGGCTCAACGGCGTCGCATCCCTACCCACGAGGAGCAGCGAAGCGTCCGGATCCTGGACTCCCGTGAGGTAGAGAAAGTGGCCCTCCTGACGCGGCAGCAACACATCGGTCAGCGGCTGGCCGAGCACGAGCGCGTAGTCCTTGCCGAGAAACCGCTGGAGCTCGGCGCGGCGCCGCTTGCGGGCAGCGACAGGATCGACCGTGGGCGGGTTGGCCGTCGCCGGTATGGCCGAAGCCAGAACAAGGGCGCCGAGAACGAACCCACGAAGCAAGAAACGCATCAAGCAAACAGGATAAGCCGGACCGGCAGCGTACGGACGGCGATACTTCTCAAATCTCGCTCCGCGATCTCGAGTATCGAAAATCCGCGAAGCGGAGTTTTGCCGGGTCCGTTTCCGTGGCAACGACTAGCAAAGCACGCCGAGGATCGTCTGGGAGTCCTCGGCTTCCGCGAGGCGGCGGCGGACCGACTCGTCCTTCAGCTTGAGGGTGATCTTGGCCAGGAGCTGCAGATAGCGCTCCTGCTGGTCGTCGGGCCCCGCGATCATGACGATGAAACGGACCGGCTCGCCATCGAGGGAGTTGAAGTCCAGTGGATCCTCCGTCTTGCCGAAGGCGACGACGAACTCGCGCACGCTCGGAATCTTGGCGTGGGGGATGGCGATGCCGAGACCGATGCCGGTGGACATGATGCGCTCGCGCTCGACGATGGCTTCCAGAAGACCGCCCGTGTCCGTGACCTCCGGCGCGCTCGCCAAGACGCCGACGAGTTCCTTGAGGGCGTCCTCCTTGGTCTGGGATTTGAGTACCGCGACGCGCTCGGGGGCGATGACATTCTCGAGGCTGATCGACATCGGTTTCTCCGTCAGGCACTTCTCAAGTCGACTCTGAGGGCTTGCTGGGTGCGTCTCCCGTCGGGGCTGTAGCTCCGCGGGTCCATTCAACATGGTCGGGCCGGCGCGGGTCCCCGCTCACGGAGACGAGGTCGAACCGAAACGGATGATGGCGCACCGCGTACCGGCTCCGAAACGCTCGCGCCGCGGCGCCGATGCGTCGTTGCTGAGCGCGCGAGACCGGGCGGCGGTCGTCCAGAAAGCCGGCATGCCGTGACTTGACCTCGACGAAGACGATGGTCTCGCCGTCGAGGACAACACGGTCCAGCTCGCCGCCCCCGCCGCGCCAGTTGCGGGCGAGCACGATGTGGCCGGCCCGTCGAAGTGTTCGTTCCGCGGTTCGTTCGGCGAGCGCGCCACGCTGCCTTCGCGAAGTCGCGGTCGGGGCACGGGCCGGCATGGCTGCTGCCTACTCCTCGGCGGGCGCGGTCTCGCTTACGGTTGCTTCGGGCTCCGGTGCCGGCTGGGGCACCGGCTCGGGAGCGCGCTTCTTGGCGGTCGTCCGGGCCTTGCCGCCCGCACCCTTGCGGCCGCCGATGATCTCGCGCAGGCGCGTGGCCTTGCCGCGACGCTCACGCAGGTAGTAGAGCCGCGAACGGCGAATCTTGCCCGAACGCTTGACCACGACCTTTTGGATGAACGGGCTGTGCAGCGGGAACGTCCGTTCGACGCCTTGGCTCTGCACGATGCGCCGGACCGTATAGGTCGTGCTCATCCCGCTGCCGCGCCGGCGGATCACGGTGCCGGTGAAGATCTGAATCCGCTCTTTTTCACCTTCGCGGATCAAGACGTGCACATCGACGGTGTCGCCCACATCGAAATTCGGAAGCTCGGCCCTGGCGTAGGCCTGCTCGATCCGGCTGATTCTCGACATGTTCTCCTCCTGGCGCGGGCCCCCAAAGGTCGGGGTCGCGGTCCTTACTCTTGGTCGTGGTCGGTCAACAAGTCCCGCCGTCGCGTGCGGGTCCGCTCAACGGACTGCCGGTGCCGCCACGCCGCGATCTCGGCATGATTGCCGGAGAACAGGATCTCCGGTACGGCATGGCCACGGAACACGCGCGGACGCGTGAACTGCGGACCTTCCAGCAGTCCGTCCTGAAACGAATCCAAACGGGCCGACTCCGCGTGGCCGAGCGCACCGGGCAGGAGGCGAGTGGTCGCTTCCACGACCGCCAACGCCGCCAGCTCCCCGCCCGCAAGGACGAAGTCGCCGAGCGAAATCTCGCGCGGGTTCAGCACCGTTCGTATCCGTTCGTCGAATCCTTCATAACGCCCGCAGACCAGGATCATCCCGGACCCTGCGGCCAACTCCGCCGCCACGTCTTGGTCGAACCGTTCTCCTTGCGGCGAGAGCAGGATCGTCGGCGCCACCGGTTCATGGCCAGCGCGCGCAGCTTCCACGGCTGCGATCACCGGCCCCGGCATCAGAACCATCCCAGGCCCGCCGCCGAACGGACGATCGTCCACCTGGCGGTGTTTCCCCTCGGCAAAATCGCGGATGTCGATCGTCTCGCACGACACGATCCCCTTCTCCGACGCGATGCCCATGATGGACGCACCGAGGTACGTCCGGACGATGTCGGGGAAGAGGGTGAGTACGGAGATTTTCACCGAAACCCCAGAGTCTGCTAGAGGAATCCGCTATTGGAAGGGGGGGCAACGACAAGGTCAAGCATTGGCGGCGCCCGGCGTTCGTGCGCTTCGGCCCGGGGCTAGGATGGCCCCATGTTCACCGGTCTGGTCCAGTTTCTCGGCGAGATCCGGCAGATCGAGAGCCGGGGTGCCGGGCGCCGGATTGCGGTTCACGCGGGTCCCCTGGGCCCGGATGCCGAGGTGGGGGACTCGATCGCCGTCGATGGGTGCTGCCTGACCGTGGCACAGCGTACGGACGGCGGTGTTTTTTGGTTCGACGTGCTTGAAGAGAGCCTGGACCGGACAACCCTGCACGCTCGCGGGCGCGGCGACGCGGTCAACCTGGAAGCCTCGCTCCGGGCGGGGGCCAAGATGGGCGGACACATCGTGCAAGGCCACATCGACACCGTGACGTCGGTTCACGGACGCCGGGCGCGGGGCGACGACGCCGATATGGATTTTGTCCTCCCCAAGAGCCTGCGCGGACACGTAGTGGAGAAGGGCTCGATCGCGATCGACGGTGTCAGCTTGACGGTGACCCGGGTCGATGAGGAGAGTTTTTCCGTGGCCTTGATTCCGCACACCCTTGCCGTAACGACGTTAGGACAGCGTCAGCCGGGCGATCTCGTCAATCTGGAAGGCGATGTGCTGGCGAAGTACGTCGCGGCGCTGATCAACCGGTAGGTCGAGCAATGCGTTGGGCGCTGATTCTGATCCTGGCAGCGATCGTGGCCCTATGGGCCTTAGCCGCCTTTTGGCCGAAACACCCGCCGCCGATTCCGGAACGGTTCGTCGGCACGTGGGAGCTCTTTCGCTACGAGCCCCCGGCCGGCGTCCGTCCGCCGAACCCCATCCGGGCCGGTGAGCGGACCCTGTGGATCTTCGAGGCGCGTGGCGCGTACTGCCAGCGCACGGTCGTGAACGGGTACGAGATCAAACGGGACGAGGGAGTCGTGGAAGCCGGAGATGATCTCCTGACGCTGCGACGCATCTCGCGCGACCGCAGCAGCTTCGAGGGCAAGAAAGACCCTTGGAAGCCGCGGTGGGACGGTGACCACCTGATCCTGATTAACGTTGCGGTGGGCGATTCGTATTGGCTTCGTAGAGTAAGGGAGTAATTGCCGCTGCAAAACTCCGCTGAGCGGATTTTTGATAGTCCGGCCCGGAGGCGGCTTTCAGCCGCCCAGCCGGGCCCGTCATGAGGCAGGAACTTGGAGCGGGGATCGCCGTCCGTTTGCTGTTTCAAGCTAACGAGAATCGCGTAGCGATTTTCGTCAGTTCAAGACGTTAAAAAATAGCGAGACAAACGAAGTCATTGAGGAGATCGGGGCGTTTTCCAGGGCGACTTCGGCGCCTTCGCGGAGGCCCTGAACGGCCTTGACGAGTTCCTTGAACAGGGTTTCGTCCTTCAGGAGCATGCCGAGGCTGCCCTTGCCTGCCTCCAGATCCTCCGAGATCCGCTTGAGGTTGGACGAGACGACGCGCAGGTCCTGGTAGATGTCGTCGTTGGTCAGCAGTTTTGAAAAGGTGCCGTCGCCCTTTTCGACACGTTCTGCGAATCGCCGTAGCGACTGCACGGAACTCGCGAAGTCGCGGTAGAGCTGGTCGTCGTTCAACAGGCGGCCGAGGGTGCTGTCGCTCCGTTCCAGGCGGCCCGCGATGCGTCGGATCGATGCCGCGGTTTGCTGGATATCCTTGGCCAGCGACTCGTCGGAGAGGAGGCGGCCCATTGTGCCGCGGCCGGCACGGAGGTTTTCCGCCACCTCGCGCAGTGCGCGGGCTCCCTGCGCCACGTCGTTGTAGAGCGCCGGATCGTTGAGCAGTCGGCCGAGCGTGCCGTTTTCGTTGTTGAGGGCGGTCGCGAAGCGTTCCAGGGCGGCGAGGATCCGTTCGGCCCGTTGATAAATGCCGTCCTCGGCGGTCAGGCGTCCGAGGGTGCCGCGGCCCTCCTTGATCGCACGGGAGATCTCCGCCATATTCTTCGTGAACTCACCGAGATTGGTGCGGTTGTCGGAGACAACCTGTCCCAGCGTCGCGAAGAGACCGGCGTCGATACGTCCGCGCAGGGGCTGATCTGCGTCGAGCAGCTTGCCGCGTGGGGTGCCGCGCCGCAGGTGGATTACGGGCCGCCCGAGAAGGCCCTGCGAGGCGACGACGATCTCCGCGCCTTCCCAGAGCGTCACGCTCGTCTTGATGGCGAGGACGACCCTGACGTGGCGTCCGGGCGCGAGTTCTTCGTCGGGCACCAGCGTGACTTCCTCGACGATGCCGCACTTCGTGCCCGCGGTCCAGACCTCGTAGCCCTCCTTGACGAGCGAGTTCTGCCCGAAGTGGACGGTCCATCGGTCCCGGGCCTCAAGACTCAGGTTCGTCAGCCGAAAGGTCAGGACCGTCAGTCCGATCAGGCCGCCCACGAGGAACAGCCCGAGCACGGTGTAGCGGCGAATCTGGCGGCGTTTTTTCATGGTTCTATTCCTTGTTGGGGGAGCCCTGGGGCGGAGCCCCCTCTTCCTCGCGATTCGGAGGCGAGGCGCTCTTGGGTCGCGGGCCGGCGGACCGGTCGCCAAGCGGGCCGTCCAGGGCGCCGCTCACGAACTGGCGAACGATCGGGTCGCCAGCGTCGCGGAACTCGCCGGGAGTGCCCGTCGCGATGATGCGGCCGTCGTAGAGCATGGCCACGCGGTCGGCGACGCGGTAGACGCCTTCCATGTCGTGCGACACCACGACCGACGTCACGCCGAGCTTGGCGCGCAGCTCGACGACCAACTGGTCGATGATGTGCGCCGTGACGGGATCGAGTCCGGTGGTCGGCTCGTCGTACAAAATGATCTCCGGGTCGGTCACGAGGCTTCGCGCGAGGCCCGCGCGCTTGCGCATGCCGCCGCTCAACTGGCTGGGCATGAGTTTCTCCGTGCCCGACAGGCCAACGTTACGCAGGGCCCGCTCGACCCGGTCGTCGATTTCGGAGTCCACCGTCTTGCCGCGCTCCACGAGCGGCAAGGCGACGTTGTCGCGGACGGTGAGCCAGTTGATCAGAGCGCCGCTTTGAAACAGGTAGCCCATGCGCCTGCGCAGGCGCGACAGCTCGGCCGGAGCGAGCGCATGGACATCCTGCCCATCGACCAGGATCGTGCCGTCGTCCGGGGTCGCCAGGCCGATGATCATGCGCAACAACGTGGACTTGCCCGATCCGGACGCGCCGATCACGACGAGGGTCTCGCCGCGATTCACACTCAGCGAGCAGTGACGCAGGATCCGTCGCTCCCCGTACGTCTTGGAAAGATTGTCGATCTCGATCATGAGGCGAACGCCCGGTACGCGAACCATGTAAGCACGTACGAGATGACGAGGATGAGCACGATGGACGAGATGACGGCGCGCCGGACGCTTCGTCCGACCCCGAGTGCCCCACCTTGCGCGCGCAGTCCCTGTGCGCAGCCGATGGACGCGATGACAAAGCCGGTGATGCCCGCCTTGAGCAGCCCGGCGTAGAGATCCTTGGGGAGACCGAACCACTCGCGCCCTTCGAGGGTCGTCAGCGCGCGATCCATGTAAACCTGCCAGGGCAGCCCGAGCTGAGTAACAGCGACGATGCCGCCGCCGAGCATGCCCACGGCGTCCGCGCAAAGCGTCAGGAAAAACGTCATCGCCGTAAGCGCGAGGATGCGCGGCGCCGCGACGTAACCGACGGGGTCGATCGACATGACCTCGAGGGCGTCGATTTCTTCCGACACCTTCATCGTGCCGATCTCGGCCGCGAACGCGCTCACGGCGGTGCCGACCAGGATGATGCAGGTCATGAACGGACCGAACTCGCGGGCGAACGTCTGCGCGACGACGATGCCGAGCAGCTCTTCCTGGCCGTTCGCCGCGAGTTGGATCCCGATCTGCAGGCTGAGGATCATGCCGGAGAAAAAGGCGACGACCAAAACGACGGGCAACGACTTCAGCCCGTAGTCGTAGGCGAGCCGCGCGGTCATCGCGAGCCGCGGGCGGCGAAACATGTAGCCGACCGAGCGGCACGCGACATCCATCGCGTACCCCGCGCCCTCGAGCATCCGGTTCATCCACTTCACGAGCGCCACCTCACCGGCGTTGTATACGTGCTCATGCGCGTTTTCCCAGCCGCAGGCGCAGCGCCCAGAGGAATCGGAAGTAGCGCTGGCCGTCCTGGCGACCCCAGCCCAGCAGCCCGCCGAGGATGTGGGTTTTCTTGTTCGCGCCCTTGCGTCGGTTCTGGATCAGGCCAAAGAGGATCGAGGTTTCGCGGTCCCCGTTGGGCTGCGCGCGACGGTGATACAAGCGGACAAGCGGTCCCACGGTCTCGGCCACTTCGCGGTACTTGGGTCCGTCATGGGGGAGCAGCACGGGCACCGCGATCTCGCGCGTTCCGTCGGCGTAGTTTTCCACGCGCGCGAACGGCCACACCGTTGTCTTGCGATGGCGCCGGCCGTCGTGTTTCGAGACGCGGTCGATGCGCTTGTAAAACGGCACGAAGTAGGTGTGGCGCGCGAACTCCCGGTCGGTTTCGATGTATCGACGCCGCCAAAACGGCCAAGCCTTGAACTCGTTCGTCGATGTCCCCGCTCGTACGTACTGATAGAAAGGCCACAGGCGTCGAATCTCGCCCTGGTCAGTCCCGCCCGCGCGGCGATAGAACGGCCAGAGCGCGACGTCGCGAAATCCGGACAGGTGATCCTCGACGCGGTGATAGAAGGGAAACATCACCGTGGTCTCCTCTCGCGTCGGCGTCGTCTTCCTGCCATAGAACGGAAACACGAAGAACTCGTCGCGCTCTTTGCCCTTGCGCCAGGTGTAGAACGGCCAGAGGACGAACCCTGATCGCTCTTCGTTCGCGTTGTCCTTCTCGCTACCGCCGTCGACATCGGTGCTCTCCACTTCTTCGTGAGCTACGGCACCGCGCGTGCTCCTCCCATAGAACGGCCAAACCCGGAACTTGCGTCGGCCGTGGGGTCGATCGTCCGAGCCCCAAGCGAGGATCGGCCAGAGGACGTGGTGGGTGATGAACACCACTGGAGTCTTGCCGGGTCGGCGGACGGATTTCGTGCGCGCGTAGAGCGGCGTGTAGAGCTTGAGTTCGTGGATGCCCAGGAGTCCCCGCGCGACCCCGGCGAGGGGAAACACCAAGAAGTCGTCGTGGCCCAGGAAGAGCAGCGGAAAAAACATGAAGGACCAGCGCGGATCGTCCTTCCGGGCGGAGTAAAACACGTTGGGAAACGCAAAAAATCGCCGGTACGCGTCGTTTTCACGCCAGCGGATCAGCGGCCCGAAAACGTTCACCTTGGTCCCGTCCGGCCCCTCGTCCCGCCAGTAGAACGGCCTCACCGCGACCGTGGTCCGATCGCCGCGTTCATGGCGGTCGTAAACCGGGCTCAGGGGGCGCTCGGGCGGGGCGGTGCACGCCGCCGGGAGCAGGAGAAGGGACAGGATGCCAAGTCGCAGGCGGATCATGGTACCTGCCCCTGCGGACCGGCCCGTCGTCCGCCGATTACGAGAGATAGACCATGAGCAAAACAGCATTCAAGACAGCACTCAGAACAGCAATGGTGCCCCTGATCGCGCTCGCCATGGCGGCGGCCGGGTGCAAGACCACCGAAAGCAAGACGCGCGTCGCGAAGTCAGGCTCCGACAACGTGACCATCAAGGGCTCGGAGCTCGAACCGATCCGGACGTTTCTGATGGACACCCGGCGCGTCCTGGTGGCCGACTACGTCCGCGTCCGCTGCACTCCGCAGTTTTTCAAGCAACAGATGGGGATGGTGCGCGACCAGGAGTTCGTCACCCGTGAGGTGAAGATCCGAAAGGACGGACAACGCACCATCACGCTCACCAGCCGCTTCATCGGCCAAAAAACGAACTTCGACAAGAACCGTCTCCCGCGCGTGTACTTCGGCCAGAGCGGCCTCGAACTCATCGCCACCCGCTCGATCCGCATCTACTTCGTCGCCTCCAAGGACACGGATCGCCCCCTGTTTATCGATGTCCTCGGCAAGTCCGACGGCACGGACGCCCAACTCTGGACCTCGGGCCGCCTCCAGATCCAAAAGCCGTCCATCCACATGCGGAGCGAGCTGATCTGGTCCGAAGACTTCGCCACCTACAAGCACAAGTCCTCGGTGGGATAGTCTGTCCGCCTCCCGCGCCAACGGCGCGTTCGAGGCGAACCCCGACCCAGACCTCGATCCCGCGCGTGCCCGTCGAAGGACATCGAAAAGAGAGCAAACGGACGGCGATGTCCCCGCGTGCAGTGGGTTCGTACGTCAAGACAAGACTCCGACGAGAATCGGAATGACGAGTCTGGGTCGGTCACTCTTGGACCAGGCGTCGCTTCTTGCCGTCCTGATCAACGATGGTGATTACTCCCGACGGCGAGCACAACAGCTCCAGGGCGCTGGTGTGACGCCCGACAAATACGGCCGCCCTGCCGTCAGGCTCGACACTGAGTTGCAGTCGGTTGTGGCGGGGATGACGAAGTGTGAGGAATGATTCGCCAGCGGGCCTGGCTCCCAGTATCACTGTCGGCGTCGAATCCGGATCCGGTCCGGTTTCGTACAAGCGGATCCTGGCTCCGTGTTCATCGGTGCTGATGCTGGCCATGGTATTGCCTTCGCCGTCGTAGAAGTAGATCCCCTGATCGGTGATCGTGACCGAGCGTCCGGTGTCCCCGGCAGAGTGCATTGTCAACATCGGCTGGCCATCCACGATTCCGAGTCGACACCATCCGCCGTCCGCGGAACCCAGGATGAGCGAGCCCACCTCAAGCTTGTCGAAACGGGCGGATTGGGCCATGCTCGTACATCCGGCCACGAGGAGCACTGCGCTAAGGAGCGTGTTGGAAAAGATCAACATGAGGGCCGTTACCTCGTGGCCATCGGGCCGATTCGCGCCCGTTCAGATCTTCCTGAAGCTTGGTTCTCCAAAGACACGCAAGCGCTGTTTTTGGCCGGCGGGATTCCCGTTCCACGCGTGTACTTCCACCAAACGGGCCCCGGCTCTTCGCCACTCGCGCCATCCGCATTTACTGGGAAGCCTCCGAGGACACGGACCGTCCCTGTACATCTGCGTCATGGGCAAATCTGACGGCAGGGACGCCCAGCTCCGAACGTCAGGCCGCCTCAGATCCCAAAGCCCTCCACCCACTTGCGCAGGGAGCTGATCTGATCCGAAGACTTCGGCACCTACAACCACAACTCGTGGGTGGGTTGATCGTTCAATTGTTCGTCTCCCGCGGCAACTGCTCCGCCACGGCCCAGATTCGAGTTCAAGACCCCGGCGAGGATCAGAAACGAGTTCGCGTACCAACTACCGCAGAACGCTCATTTTGGGGGCAAAGCGTAACGTCCGTAGCTCCTTCGAGCTCCAGTGGGCGTCCGGGCCGGGCGCAACGAAGTATAGGCGAATCGATCCGACGAAGATTCGGTCTTCGCCCCGGACGGGAATACGAACGTAGAGGTCGAGCGGGGGAGAAGCCATGCCGTGAAGGTTCTTGTTCCATGAAATGGAGAATCCGCGACGCGGAGACCCTTCATGGCGAACGAACGGGCTAAGTCTCGCACCGCATGATGTGCCGAGTGCACGGTCTCTTCCGGTAAGGACTCCGTGTTTTGACGTTCGGCTGGCTAGGCGGAGCGCGGATGTCAAGTCGAGAAGACAGAGCCACTTTTCCTTGTGGGCGACCGCATAGCGTGTGACCACATTTGCCATCCATACAGCATGTGCTGATGTGCGGACATTCCGGCTGAAGCGGCGTAGGGATTCGGTGAGCGGTGCCGGAGCTCTCTGCCGAAACACTCTCAGGGCTGCCGCGAGCCGAACCTGCGATCGAGGCGGGATTGAGCGTGGCCAAGGTTCCGCCCATCCCTTTAGCTCCGGGTTGCGCCGAAGAATCGAGACAAGATCCTTTGCATCTCGTGCGGCCCGAAGCCGTGCTGCTTCCGAACTGAACGCGCCTTGGTCGCGGAGACGGATGTAGGCGTGCCGAGCCCGACGATGCAGGCGTTCGAATCCCGCCGGCCAGTTGTCGATGGCCGCGCGGGCAGTATCGACAACCCGAACCGGCGGCACCAGAGTCGTTCTATCCACACCTCCGCCGTTTGCTAGGGGACGTGCCTGGCGCGCGAGCAGGGCGATGTATGAAGACCGGAATCTCTCTTCGGATGCACCGGGGGGCCATCCACCGCGATCCAGTCCTGGCTTGTACGGAAGTGGGCGGCCGATGATCGACGGGGCCGTAGCAGCCAGGGACAGCAGAAGTGGCGGCTGTGAGAGCAAGTGCTCGTGATTCTTGTGGAGGAGCCGGGACTGGGACTGGCGCGCCGGGACAGCGCGCCAGTACTGTCCAATGACTTGGCTGACCTGCTTCGCGAACTGCTCGGTTGTCGCTCCATCGTCGAGAATCCGGCGGGAGTTGCGCAGCGTCTTCAGTGCCCCGCCCCAGACCCACTCGATCGATTCGGTCGGCCAAGGCAGGGCAGCAAGAATCGCTGCTAGCGGAACCCGCCGCGGGTCCGTCAAGTCTAGGCTCGTTGCCCCTAGCGATTCCAGCGCGGCATGGCAACGAGCCAGTCTGGTGGCTGGAACGCTGAGATCTTCAAGCGGTCCTGTCCGCATCGTAACGGCTGCCCGATCGGCCTGCGAGGCCGATCGGGGGAACATTCCTGCGTGTGCGAGTGCGACACCGAACAGGACGCGAACACGCGGATCTTGTCCGGGAGCACGCCATGTCTTGAACAGAAACTGACGGATTCGCTCGCTGTGTAGCAGCGCGACGATACTCGTAGACTCGTGAATCATTGTGATCACCGCCTCGGTCGCCGAATCTAGAGTCACCAGGCGAGGAAAGCGCATCGGAGCGCAAGGCGGAAAACACTGGGCGTTTCGGCGGCGGTCATTGGCATTCGCTATGCTGGCATACAATATGCGGGGGGGGGCGTCGGAATTGACCCCATCATCTTGTGTTCTGGGACAAAAACATGAGAATTCGAATGGATCGAGACAATCCTGAAAATGCGGTGAAGATAGGCCGCGGGCGGGACCGTTGGTTCTTCTCTGCGGGTGCATGGGTGCGCATGGCGGCCGTCGCACGAATCCGGCACATGGCAGCAGTGGTCGCGGCCCGCGTGCGCCGCATCGGAGGGCGCGCGCGACCGTGGGACGATGGCCGGAGGGCGACGAGGCGGTAGGAGAGGACCGGCCGGCCGGATGTTCTGCCCCCGCGCCCCCTTTGCTTTTCTCGGCGGGTCTCCGGTTCGATTGGACTCGCTCTTTGGTGGGGTTGGGGGCTCGCGGTATTCTGCCGCCGCATGAATATTCACGAGTTCCAGGCCAAGGAGCTGTTTGCGGCCGGCGGGATTCCCGTACCGCGCGGGTTTCATTGCCGGACGGTCGAGGAGGTCCGGGCAGCGCATGCGGAGCTGGGGGGCGGCCTCGTGGTCGTCAAGGCCCAGATTCACGCGGGCGGGCGGGGCAAGGCCGGGGGCGTCCAGCTTGCCAAGACTGCCGACGAGGCGACCGGGCACGCGGAATCGCTGCTCGGCAGCACGCTGGTCACGCACCAGACCGGGCCCGAGGGCAAGGTCGTCTCGCGCCTGCTGGTCGAGGAAGGTCTCGACATCCGCCAGGAGTTCTACGCGGCGATCGCGATTGACCGGCGGACCGGCGGGCCCGTGCTGATCGCCAGCGCGGAGGGCGGTGTCGAGATCGAGAGCGTGCCGCAAGAGCAACTGCTCCGCGAGCCGGTCGATGTCTACGCCGGCTTGTGGCCGCATCAGGCGCGCGCACTCGCGTACGGGCTCGGGCTCTCAGGGGACTCGGCCAAGAAAGCGGCGTCCGTGCTGACAAAGCTCGCCCGCGTGTTCCTGGACCACGACTGCTCGCTGGCCGAGGTCAACCCGCTGGTCGTCCTGGGCGACGGGGGCGTCGTCGCGCTCGACGGCAAGATGAACTTCGACGACAACGCCCTCTTCCGGCACAAGGACGTGCAGGCGCTGCGCGACCCCGACGAGGAAGATGCGGCCGAAGCGCGCGCGGCGAAACACAACCTGTCGTACGTCAAGCTCGACGGCACGATCGGCTGCATGGTCAACGGCGCGGGCCTCGCCATGGGCACGATGGACATCATCCAGCACCACGGCGGGAGCCCGGCGAACTTCCTGGATGTCGGCGGCGGCGCGTCGGTCGATCGCGTGACCGAGGCGTTCGAGATCATCTGCGACGATCCGAACGTCAAGGCGATCCTGGTGAATATTTTCGGCGGGATCGTGAAGTGCGATTTGATTGCGGAGGGGGTCCTGGGGGCCATCCGCAACGTGGAACTGAAAGTGCCGCTGGTCGTCCGGCTGGAAGGCACCAACGTCGAACGCGGACGGCAACTTCTGGCGGAATCCGGACTGCCGATCATGACGGCAACCGACATGACGGACGCGGCCCAAAAGGCCGTGGAGGCGGCGCGATGAGCATCCTGTGCGGCAAGGACACCAAGGTGCTCGTTCAGGGCCTCGGGTCGGCGGGCAAGTTCCACGCGGCGCAGTGCCGCGAGTACGGCACGCAGGTGGTCGCGGCGGCCAAGCCCGGCGCAGCCGGAACGGAGTGGGAGGGTATCCCGTACTTCAATACCGTGCGTGACGCGCGCGCCGCCACCGACGCGAACTGTTCGCTCGTGTTCGTGCCCGCGGCGTTTTGTGCGGACGCCATCGTCGAAGCGGCGCTCGCCGGGATCCCGCTGATCATTACGGTCACCGAGGGCATCCCCACGCTCGACATGGTGCGCGTCAAGCGCGTCCTGAAGGAAACCGGCGCGCGCATGGTCGGGCCGAACTGTCCCGGCGTGATCACGCCGGGCGCCTGCAAGATCGGCATCATGCCCGGCTACATCCACCAGCCGGGCCGGATCGGCGTGATTTCGCGTTCGGGGACGCTGACCTACGAAGCGGTCTGGCAGCTATCGGCCCGAAACATCGGGCAGAGTACCTGTATCGGCATCGGCGGCGATCCCATTCCCGGCATGAGCTTCATCGATTGCCTGGAGCTGTTCGCCGCGGATCCGGACACGGACGGGGTCGTGATGATCGGCGAGATCGGCGGCAGCGCCGAGGAAGAGGCCGCGGCATGGATCGCGGACCACATGAAAGGCAAACCCGTCGTGAGCTTCATCGCGGGCGCGACAGCGCCTCCCGGCAAGCGAATGGGCCATGCCGGCGCGATCATCGCGGGCGGCTCGGGCAAGGCGGAAGACAAGAAAGCCGCGCTGCGCGAGGCCGGTGTCGCGGTGGTGGACTCGCCCGCCGACATCGGCGCGGCCATGGAAGAAAGACTCAATCGGGGCTGATCGAGAGGCCGGGGGAGGCCTACTCAACCCACTCAAACGGAGATACGAATGCGAATCACACTTTGTTTTTTCGCGGCGCTCTTGGCCGCCGCGTGCAGCTCGACGACTGACGATGTCCGTAGCGGGCGCGCTTGGGAGGAGGCCCAGCCGGCCGACTACCGCGCCACCCATGACGAGGTCGCCGACGCTGTGCTCAAGTTCATGACCGAGCGGGACTTCACCAACACGGTCAACGCGGACCGCAGCTTCATCAAGGCGTACCGCAAGGGCACCGGCGCGGTCGAGCAGAACCAGAACATTCAGGTCAGGATCGAGCCGGGCACGGCGGCGGGCATGACCCGCGTCACCGCCATCGCGGGCCGGTCGCTGGGCCTCGCCGGCGACAAGCGCAGCATGGATACGCGCTTGCACAACTACCTGCGTTCGCTTTTCGGCAACCGGTAGTCGTTCTCGTCCAATCTGATCTAACGCGGATTAACGCGCGGATCGCCCGGCGTACCGTCCGGGCGATCCGCATAATTGGCGGCGTGCCTTCGGTGCCAACATGTCCGTGCCCCCGCCCCCCCCTTCCGCTTCCACGGAGTCATCCGGCTCAGGCTCTTCCCGCCTGATGGTGCTGATGTTCACCGACCTCGTCGGGTCGGTGGATCTGAAGACGCGGCTCGGCGCCGGCGCGTACCTGCCGCTGATCAATCGCCACGACGCGCTCTTCCAGGAAATCTGCGCGTCGATCGACGGCGCCGAGATCGTCAAGGACACCGGCGACGGATTCCTGGCGCGCTTTGCCACGCCGACCGACGCTGTCGTTGCCGCCCTTCGGTTTCAGGCCGCGATGGACAAGGAGGCGTGGAAGCCAGAGCCGATCCGGGTGTGCGTCGGTCTGCACATCGGCCAGGTCGCGGAGACGGGGATCGACGCGCAGAGCGGGAAGGCGAAACTGATCGGCCTCGCCGCCGACTTCACCGCACGCATCATGGACCTCGCCGAGCCCGGGCAGATACTGATGACGCGGGGGGCATTCGACGACGCGCGCCAATACCTGCGCGAGCACCCCGACGGCGAGAGCGAACTCAAGTGGCTCGCGCACGGGCCGTACCTGTTCAAGGGCGCCGACGAACCGATCCCGGTGTTCGAGGTCGGGGCGAAGGGCACGGCACCGCTGCGCGCACCCGGGGATTCCAACAAGGCGCGGCGCGCGGTTACACCAGGCGAGGAAGAGCTGCTCGGCTGGCGCCCGGCGATCGGCCGCGAGATTCCCGGACGCCCGAAGTTCGTGCTCGAGCGCGAGCTGGGCGAGGGTGGCTTCGGCGAGGTCTGGCTCGCGCGACACGAAAAGCTCAAGACGCGGCGTGCGTTCAAATTCTGTTTCGACGCCGACCGCCTGCGCTCGTTCAAGCGCGAGATGACCCTGTTTCGCCTGTTGAAGGAGGCGTTGGGAGACCGGCCCGACATTGCGACGCTGCACGACGTACGGCTCGACCTGCCGCCGTTTTTTCTCGAAAGCGAGTACAGCGAGGCGGGAGACCTGAAGAAGTGGTGTGAAGAAAAGGGGGGGGCGGGGGCGCTGCCGCTCGCGCAGCGTCTGGACTTGTTTGTGCGTACTTGCGACGCCGTGTCCGCCGCGCACTCGGTCGGCATCCTGCACAAGGACCTAAAACCGAGCAATGTCTTCCTGCGGCTGGAAGACGGCGAACCGCGGCCCGTGCTCGCGGACTTCGGCATCGGCCTTGTCATCGACCCGTCGCAGCTGGCCGACCACGGTGTCACGATGGCCGGGTTCACCGAAACCATCGGCGGCAATGACTCCAGCCGCACGGGAACACGCGTGTATTCGCCGCCGGAACTGCTCGCGGGAAAACCGTTTACGGTGCGGGGCGACGTGTACGCCCTCGGCGTGCTGCTCTACCAACTCGTTGTGGGCGACCTGGATCGTCCGCTCGCGGTCGGATGGGAGCGCGACATCGACGATGCCTTGTTGCGCGAGGACGTTGCGGCCTGCGTCGAAGGCGATCCGGACCGTCGCCTCGCAAGCGCGTCGGAGTTGGCGGAACGGATACGGACGCTTGCGGAACGCCGTGACGCGCGGGCTCGGCTCCAACGCCGGGGCCGCATCCGACGGGTCGCCGTGGCGGGCGGCCTCGCCGTGTTCGTGGCCCTTGGAATCGTGGCGTTCATGCTGCAGCGGGAATCGGGCCTGCGCAGGGCAGCGGAAGCCGACCGCAACGTGGCTCGAACGGCGGAGGCCGCCGCGCGGTCGGCGCGGGCTGCCGAGGTCACCGAACGGGTTCGGGCCGAGCGCCAGGTCTACATCGCGAACGTGCGGGCCGCGCAGACCGCGCTGCGATTCAACGACGTGACGGAGGCGCGCTTCCGGCTCGAGGCAGCGGCGGAGGAATTCCGCGGTTGGGAGTGGAAGCACCTGCATGCACGCCTGAATCAGAGCCTGCGCATCCTGGAGGCCGGGGCCACGGTTCGATCCGTCGCCGCGGCGCCGGATGGTCGGATCGCGGTGGCGGCGTCCAGCGGCGTGCGGGTGTGGAACGGCGACACCGGCGAGCTTGTCGTCGAGAAGCGCGGGTTGCACAAGTTCCATACGATGGGGGTCGCGTTCAGCCCTGACGGACGCCACCTTCTGACCACCGGAACCGACAAGACGATGCGGCTCTTCGATGCCGCCACGCTCGACCCGATCCGGTCCTACGATCCCGGAGTCTCGTGTGAGCGGGTCATGTTCACGGATGGCGGCAAGACGGTCGTCGGTGTCGGACGATCCCGCGTGTATCTGTTCGATCGGGCGAGTGCCAGGAGAAGGGTCGATATCGAAGGCCACAGTTTCGTCGCTTTCTCCTCGGACGGAACAGACATGGCGACGTTTGACCGGGATGGCGATGTTCACGGGACGGTTGATCAGCGCCCGTTCGGACCGTTTCGGTTCCGTCCCGATGCTGTCGGCCTCTTCATGGATCCCAAGGGCTACGCCGTCATTGCCGTCGGTGAAGACGGGCTCGCCATGTCGTGGGCGCCAAAGGACGGCCATGCACGGCCGGTGTTTCTCGCGGGCCACACCGGTGAAATCACCTGCGCCGCGATGGGTGACCTGAAAGAGGGAGGCGGCATGCTGGCGACCGGATCGACGGACGGGACGATCCGGCTCTGGGACGACAGCGCGAAGGCGATGGGTACCCTGCGCGGCCACAAGGGCCGGGTGACATCCGTTGCGCTCGGTCCGGGAGCGCGCTGGCTCGTATCGGGGGCGACCGATGAGACCGTACGCATCTGGCCGCTGCTACGTGGAGACGGCACGACCCGGCTTGGCAACGACGAGTTCGTCTTTGCTGCTGACAACCTGCTGGTATGTCCGGAGGGGCGGTATCTGAACCTTTATGACCTTGCCTCGACGGAGCGCCTCGTGTCCTTGGAGCGGATCGAGTCGACGAAGCTGTTCGCGCTCACTGACGATGGCCGCACGCTGGTGACGAGCCCGGGCAAAAACGTGCATCGCTGGGATCTGCGAACCGCCACGAAGATCCCCGGCGAGTTCCCTCCGGCGCCGGACTACATGATCGCCCTGCGCGTGGCCGGGAATACGCTCGTCGGCGTAACCCGGAACGGTGAAACCGTGACCTGGGATCTGACCACCCCGGACCGGATGACGCGTGCCAAGACCGGGGCCGTCGGTCGCTTCGAGTGGAAGATGCCCGACGGAAAGGTCGGCTGGATGCGTTCGTTCAGTACGGTCGACTGGGCCGCGATCAGCCCGGACGGCAGACGGGTCGTCACGGAGGGTGGCATCACGCCGGCGAAACTCTGGGACGTAGGCACCGGCCGCCTGCTGCGCTCCCTGGTTCAGACCAAGTCCGAGGTGACGGCGGGGTTCGCTCGCAAGATCGACGTTGATCTCGCGACATCGGCCGCGTTCAGCAAAGACGGCTCGCGCATCGCAATCGGTACGGCCGCGGGAGTGGTGCACCTTGTCGATGCGGCGACGGGAACGCCCGTCTGGACCCTGCGCGGGCATTCGAGAGCGGTCAAGCGTCTGGCCTTCAGCCCCGAGGGGATCCGTCTCGCTTCTACGGCGAAGGACGGAACCCTGCGGCTGTGGGATCTCGTGGCCGGCCAGGAGATTCTCGTTCTTCGTCCCCCGGAAATGAAGACCTACGGCCTCGCGTTCAGTCCCGACGGCTCGCGCTTGGCGGTCTCGGTCAACGACGACACACTGCTCTTCGAGACGAAGACGGTCGCGGATAGACGCACCGCACGCGTAAGAGCCCGCGCGCACGTCAAGGCAGCCAGGGGCCTGGTCGAGAAGCTCTACGAAAAGCTGGTCGTGCGCAGCCACGTCGTCAAGGCGATCCGCGAAGACGCGAGCCTGTCCGACCCGGTGCGCTGCCGCGCGCTCCTCCTCGCCCGAACATCCCCGTTCGAGGATGTCTTGCACGTCACTTCCCGGGAAGCCGGCAAGACGCGTGCACACTACGAGCGCGTCCTTTTGCGTATCCAGGGCATCCGCGAAGAGGATTTGGGCAACACGAAGGCCTCGCCCCGCGCGGATCAGACGAGCAAAGCCGCCTGGGCACACCTGCATCTCGGTGCCGCCGCTGCCGCTGCCGCCGAACTCGATCGGATCCGTCCCGTGCTGGCCCAGTGCTGGGTCGCCACCCAAATCGAATACTGGTGCGCGCGTGCCCAACTTGCCCATCGCGCCGGGGACAAGGCTGCCGCTACGGCGGCGCTGAGCAAACTGGAACCCCTGAAGAAAGACGTGCAGGCCCGCTATCGCCGCAAGTTGATGAAGGACACGGCCGAGATCGTGGCAGGCGGCTGATCGGACGGTAGAAAAATGGGGGGCGGGGGCGGAAACCGGCGAAGAACCGTCCGCAACCGTGAAAACATCGCCGTCCGTTCCTGTACGCCCGTTCAGGTCAGCTTCGCCCTGCGCCCCCGCACTGCCCCTGATTTGGGGTAGACTGGAAACAAGGCAACCACCCCCGGGAACAGCGGCAGAAACGTTGTCTCCGCAGGCGGCAACCCATGGGCGTGAGAAACAAGGTCAGCGTAATCGCTTCCGTGATGGCGGCGGTGTTTAGTGTCGCGGCAATCGCCGTCGGCGCCCCGCCGCGCGTGCCGGAGCCCGCGGCCCCCGATCTCTTGTTTTTCTCCCGCAAGGTCGCGGCGGATCTGCACACGCGGTGTGCGGGCTGCCATAGCGATCCGGAGTCGGCCGGGCGCTATCTGCTGAAGCCGCTCGACAACCTTGTGCGGCCCGGGCGCAAGCTGCTGCTCGCCAACTACCGGGCGACCCTGAGGTTTCTCGATCCCGCGCGGCCGGAGCGCAGCGTCTTGTTGCGCAAGTCGGCGGGGGCGGGGCACGGCGGTGGTGCGCTGCTCGACCAGGGTAGTCGCGACTTCGTCACCATGCTTCAGTTCGCGCAGGGGGCGACGCTGCGCAATCTGCCGCCCGAGGCGATCCTGTCCAAGCGGATCGACGGGCGGCCGGCGGCGGCCGTAAAGATCGACGGCACCCTGAGTGGCGACCCCGACGGCGACGCCCTGCACTACGCATGGTCGGTTGCCGACAGTCCCGCGGGCGGCCGGCTGCGTCTCGACGACAAGGGCGACGGCACCGTGGTTGCCACCGCGACGCGACCCGGTCGGTACCGCATCGAGCTGCGCGTGCACGATGGCAAGCTGGCGAGTCTCCCGGCGATCATGCTGCTTGTTATCCGCACCGACGGCGGCGCGCCCGCGATGGGCGGTGGCATGAACGGCATGGGCGGTAACGAGAGCGACCCAATGGGCGAGGCGGTAAAACCCGCGCCGCGTCCGGACCTCACCAAGCGCACCGACCCCCCGACAGAACCGGGCACGACCCCAAGACCGGGCCCGACAAAAACGGGCCGCACGGTCACCTCGAACCAGTTCCTGTCGGCGCGGCTTGATCCGCTGCGCCTGCGGCTGATCCGCCGGATGTACTACGACTTGAAGTGGCGCGGTCCTACGGTCGCCGAACTCGAGCAGTGGTACTCGCGGCCGCACGAGGAGATGGTCGATGCGTTTTTGGCCGACGAGGAGATGTGGGATGCGTGGTACGAGCGGCAGCTCTACTACTTCCTGCTGCTCGACCGGTTTCGGCCCAAGGCGCACCGGCTCACGACGCTGCCTCAGCGGCTCAAAGACAAAAAGGTCGATGTGCCGCTCGCGCTCCAGGAGATCGTGCGCAGCCAGTTCTTCAACGCGCGCAATCCCGGCAACGACACGTACTGCACGGTCGTTCTCGAGCAGTGTCTCGGCCTCGTCGTGCAGGAGCGCAGCAACAAGCGCATCCTCGACGCGTCGAAAAAGATGTACGATGGCTACCGGGTCAAGCTCTTCAAGGACAAGGGCGACTCGCAGGCCGACTTCGTGCGCATCGTCTTCCGCCAGCGGCGCTTTTTTACGCACCTGCTAGCACGCACGTGGAAATCGCTGCACGGCACCAAGATCGAAAAAAAGGAGCTCGCGCGCGCCGCGGAGCAGGCCGCATCCGGTTCGCACGGGTACCGCAAGGTCCTGCGCGGCTGGCTCGTGGCCGGACCGTATGTGGATCGGGTCGCCGAGGCGCGGACGAAGCAGGAAATCCCGTACGTGCGCTCGCTGTTCTTGGACACCCTGGGAAGGCTGCCGTCGTACGACGAGCTGCGCAACGTGCGCAATGCGTTCTTGAGCCTGGCCGACCCCACGCCGATTCGGCTGGTCATGGGCCGGGTTCTTTTGCAATCGAACGGTGGCCGCATGCCCACGGCGGGCAACATGCTCGCGGCGGATCCGCGCAAGTTCGTGCGCACGTCGTTTCTCAGGCTCTTTGCCCGCCAGCCGACCCCAAAAGAGCTGACGGCGTTTGTGGACGGACTCAAGGCCGATCCCCGGATCACCCCGCGGGTCGTACTATGGACGCTGCTCTCGAGCGCCGAGTATCAGACCTATTGAGTGACCTCTTGAGTGACCCCGTGAACTGTGACCTCATGAACGGACCGTGGCGGAATCCCCGGCGGATTCCGACTGACCGACCGACTGGAGCTACGCCATGTGTGAAGACCTGACTCGCCGCGGATTTCTCAAGGGCAGCGGTGTCGCCATTTTGGGCCTGCCGCTTCTCAGCTCGCCGGCCTTGGCGGCGCGCAAGAAGTACAAGACCAGGCATGTCGTGCTGGTCGCCTTCGCGGGTGGTGTTCGCAGCCGCGAGACGATCCACGAGCCGGCCAACATCCCGAACCTGATGAGGATGGCGGAGAGCGGGGTCATCGCGCCCAACATCAACGTGATGAACAACGGGCACTTCGGCGCGACGATGTCGATCTTCACGGGACAGTCCGAGTTCCGCGGCATCCGCGAGAACGAGCGCGGCCAGAACCCGACGGTCTTCGAGTACATCAGAAAGGGCGGCAAGATCCCGGCCAACATGGCGTGGCTCTCGACATCGGGCGGCGCCCAGCAGCGCAACCTTGTCTACAGCGGCCACGAGGAGTACGGCGAGAACTACGGCGCCAACCTCATCGACGCCGCGGGGGTCTTCAACACCGAGTTCCAAAAGGTCATCGCGTCGTTCGGCAAGCCGTCCGTGCCGAGCCGGGCGGAAGAGGACGCCGTCGCCAAGCTGCGCGCGTCCATGACCCCGCCGCCCAAGGTCAAGGGCCTGGCGAACGATCCGGCGACGGTCCAGCGGCTGCAAAAATACATCCTGGAAGAGATCGCCGGCCGCACGTCGCGGATCACCGGTCCGGGCTCGAGCGACGCGCGCGCGATTCAGGTCGCCGTCTCGGTGCTGAAGCTGTTCAAGCCGACGATCCTCGGCGTCGTCCTGCAAAATGCGGACGTGGCGCACGGCTCGTACAACGGCTACGTCAACGTGATCAAGCGCTCCGACGAACAGCTCGGCCAACTGTGGAATGCTGTACAGGCGGATCCGGATCTTAAGGACAGCACGACCATCATGGTGCTGCCGGAGTTCGGCCGCGACCGAAACCTGAACCAGCGCAACGGCCTCGACCACGGCGACAACTCGCCCGACCTGCGCAAGGTCGGCATGATCGCCGTCGGCCCGGACTTCAAGAAGGGCAAGACGGTCACGAAGGACATGAACTCGATCGACGCGTGCCCGACCGCGTGCGAGCTGCTCGGCGTGAAGTCGGAGTTCGCCAAGGGCAAGGTGATGCGTTCCTTGTTTGCGCGCTAGCCTGAAAGCGAGCAGAGACATCGCCGTCCGTTTGCTGTTGCCGCTCGTTCTCCTTACGGCGGCGTACATCGTATCGCTCCCCGCGGCAGCGGATGAGGGGCCCGGCGCGGATGAGGGGCCCGTAGCGGATGAGGGGTCCGGGGGCGGTGACCCCGAAAAGCTCCGCAAGGCCGATCCGGGCTGCATCTCGTGCCATGACGGCATCGAGGTGATGCATCCGTGGGACCCGATTTCGTGTACCGACTGCCACGGTGGCGACGGGCGCTCGCGCGACATGGAGAAGGCGCATGTTCAGGCGACGCGGCGCACGCCCAACGACGAGCGGACGGTCGCGCTCAAGTACGACCTGGCGTACCGGCGGTTTGTCAATCCGTCCGACCTGCGCGTGGTCGGCGAGACGTGCAACAAGTGCCACGAGGAGGTCTGCGCGAACCTGTCGAAGTCGCTGCACGCAACGACCGCGGGGCACCTGTCCGACGGGCTGTACGAAAACGGGGTCTTGCGCGACAAGAAGCAGCGCTTCGCGATCTTTCCGATCAAGGACGAGGACGGCGATGTTCCCAAACATGCATACAAGTCGCTGCCAGGCCTGCCGCCCGCGCGGATCGGGGACGGCAAGGACATCGGCGATCACTTTTCCGATCTGCCGCGCAAGTCGTGCATGCAGTGCCATCTCTACTCGCGCGGCGTCGGGCTGCGCGGTCGGCTCGGGCAGGACGGATGGTACCGCTCCGAGGGCTGCGCGGCGTGCCATGTCCTGTATGCGCACGACGGGCTGTCGCAGACCGAGGACGCCAACATCGACAAGCTCGAGCCGGGGCATCCGAAGAAACACAAGATGACCTCGAAGATCCCGGTGGAGACGTGCACGACGTGCCACGCTTTGGACGCCAACATCGGGATGAGCTTTCGCGGTCTCGGGCAGGCACCGCCGGGGGTGCCCGGCGGACCGGATGTGCCGGGCACGACGAACAAGCTGTCCAAGGGGTTGTTCTTTCTGAACGACCGGTCGGTCTGTCCGCCCGACATCCACTACGACCGCGGCATGCACTGCATCGACTGCCATGCGGCGACCGACGTGATGGGGGACGGCAACATCTACGGCGTGATGGAGCACGGCGTCCAGGTGCGCTGCTCTACGTGCCACGGCACGTTCTCGAAGCCGCCGGACTTCAAGCTGGCGAACGGGGAGACCCTCAAGCACCTGCGGTGGGAGGGTGACCGGGCGATCCTGAAGGGCAAGATCGACGGCAAGGATCACGAGATCAAGCAGGTCGTCAACGTGCTGCGGCGCGGGCACAAGCACTTCAACGCGAAAGCCAAGCGCGCGATGGACCCGATCAAGCACTCGCGGCTGACGTGCTACGCGTGCCACAGCGGCTGGAGCGTCAACTTTTTCGGGTTTCACTTCGATCGCAACGAGGCCTTCACGCAACTCGACATTCTCTCCGGCAAGCGGACGCCGGGGCGCGTGACGACGCAGGAGAAGATCTTCGCGTCGTTTCGGCACTACTACCTCGGCGTCGATTCGCACGGCCAGATCGCGCCGTACATGGTCGGCTTTTCCACGACGGGCACGTTTCACAACAAAAAGGGCGAGACGGAGCTCCGGCAGGACCTGCCCGTAACGGCGGCGGGGCTGTCCGGGATGACCCTGATTCACCACCAGACGCACACCGTCCGGCCCGCGGCGCGAAAATGCAACGAGTGCCACGGAAGCCCGGCCGTGCTGGGCACGGGCTCGGAGAACTTCCACCTGTTCCGCGATGTCTTTGTCGTGGCGGGCGACGCGGGCCTGACCGTCTGCGGGCTGGACGGAAAGAACCCCGACAAGAGTCTCGCGATCGCGAACGTGCCGCTGCCCTCGCTGCCCCGCGACGTGGCGCTCTTGAGCAGCCCGCTGAGCGGTCGCGCCGAGATCGCCTATGTCGCGTGCCGCGACGGTTCGATCCAGGTCGTGGATGTCTCGAATCCGGCGGGTCCCAAGCGGGTCGGTTCGGTCGACGCGGGGGATGCGCGCCGGGTCCATGTCCGCGAAGGGCACCTGTTCGTCGCCGCGGGCATCGACGGTCTGTGGATCTTCGACATCAAGAACCCGCGCAAGCCGCGCCGCATCGCGAAGGTCAAGACGGTCGAGGCGCGCGCCGTGTACGTCGACGGTTTCCACGCCTACGTCGCGGACGGTCCCGGTGGCCTGCGCGTCATCGACGTGTCGCGTCCGGCCAAACCCGCGGTGGTGGCGACGTTCGATCTCAACGGCGGCAACACGAGGTCGCTGGCCGCCAACGATGTCCTGGTTCACTTCACTCCGGGCCGCCCGCTAGTGGGTGGTCGTCGCCGGTCCCGCTCGCGCAACGTCGCGTACGTCGCCGACGGCGAAGCCGGGCTGTATCTGGTCGACGTGTCGATACCGGCTCGGCCGCGTTCGGTCCCCGGCGTCGGCCAACGCGGCGTGCGCGGCCTGCTGCGCGGAACCGCCCTCGCGTTTTCCAGCAACTTCGATATCGGTTCGGAAGGCGGCGACATCCCGTCGGTCGAGCGCGATTACCTTTACCTCGTCGGCACGGGACTCAACAACTCGAACGGCCTGCTCTTCAAGCTGAACGTGTCGAATCCGGAACTGCCCGTCATCGCCGGCAGGCGGGGCACGGTGAACGACCCGCGCGGCGTCAAGATCGCCCGCGTGTTCCAGACCCCGTTCCTCAAGCAATACGCGGTCGTCGCGGGCCGTGGCCAGGGCAACGTGGAGATCGTCGACGTCACGCCCCTGCGCGCCGACTTGCAGCAGGTAGCGGTGGTAGACGGCACCGGCCCGGTTGTGGGTATCGCCCTGGAAGGCATGCCGCTGGACCGCCTGGTCGGCTTCGACGGCCGGCCGCTCAAGGACGTGAGCCACCCGGGCTCGCGCCTGCTGACGCGCAAGGAAATCGAGCGTATCCTAAGAGTGGAGGAACGATGAGCCCCCGCAGTTTTTTGCCGATCCTGTTCGTTCTCGCGGCCTTCGCCCAGGCGGACCCGAAGGTCGACAACGTCTTCCGCGTCTGGGACGCGGACAAGGACGGCATCCTCACGGTGGACGAGATCCCGGACAAGGATCTCTTCAAGCGCGTCGATATCGACGGCGACGGCAAGGTGACCCGCGCGGAAGTAGGCAAGTACTTCGGCGTGAAGGTCGACCCGAAACAGAAAAAAGGGGGGGCGGGGGCAGCCAAGAAGGCCAAGAAGAAAGAGCCCAAATCGGATGCGCGTCCGGTTCCGGAGCCCCGCACCGTGAGCGAACGGGTCGCGGATTTCTTTCGCCGCTTCGACGCGAACAAGGACAAGGTGATCCAGGAAAAGGAGTTTCGCGCCGGGACGGAGATCTTCAAGAAGTACGACCGCAACCGGAGCAAGACCCTGACCGTGCGTGAAGTCCGGCGCTACGTGAGAGAAACCCTGCGCGAAGCCAAAAAGCGACCCAACCGCAACAATTTCTTCGACCTGTTCGACATGAACCGCGACAAGAAGGTCACGAAGAAGGAGTACGACGGTCCCCCGAAGTTCTTCCGCGACCACGACCACGACAAAGACCGCGTGGTCACCCGGGGCGAACTAACCCTGGGCCCGATGGGCGGCATGGAACAAAAGGGCGACAAGAAACTCCTCGCCGACGGCCCGACCAAAGCTCCGAAGACTGGACTGCTCGCAAGGTACGACAAGGACAAGGACGGACGCATCACCCTGGACGAACTGGGCGGCGCCGAACTGATCCTGCGAAGGCTGGACAAGAACCGCGACGGCGTGCTGTCGGGCAGTGAAGTGCGCTGAGCAGTGTCTTTTGCTTCAACGGCTGACTCCGTTGAGAGGCTCCCGGGCGGAAGGTTGGTTCGCTTGGCGGATGAACCGCTAAGCGATGAATGGGTGCGTGGTGTTGGCAGTGTCTCTTTGCTTCAACGGCTGACGCCGTTGAGAGCCTCGCGGGGGATGGGCTTCGGATCGGTTCGCGTGTGAAACGCGAGCCGATGAAATTGGTGGGGCGTCAAGCTACAGCCACCACTCTGAGCGCCCCGTCGTTCACCGGCCGGCGGTTCCTCCGCCAACCGGGAAGGCTTCCGCTCTGTCCGCCCCCGCCCCTTCCCAAACCCGATTGTTGTAGGATTTTCCTTGCATGGAATCTCGTCGTCCCAGCATTTTTATTAGCGCCGCGAGCGCGGACTTGCGCAGCAGTCGGGCGCTGATTCGGGACGCGCTGCTCACGATCGGTTGTGTGCCGATTGAGCAGACCAGTTTTCCGCCCGACGGTTCGAAGGTGCGCGAGATGTTGCGGGCGCGGATCGAGGCGTGTGATGCCGTGATCCACGTCGTGGGGCACAGCTACGGGTTTGAGCCGATCGAGCGGGAGTCTTCGGAAGAACGGCGCAGCTACACGCAGCTTGAGTATGAGCTGGCGCGCGAGTTGGGCAAGCCGGTGTATGTGTTTGTTTGCGGGGAAGAGTTTGCCTACGACGAGCATCCTCCGGTTGAGGGCGAGCATGAGGAACTCCAGCGCGCCCATCGCGCGCGGGTGATGGCCGGCGACGAGCTCTTCGAGGAGGTCGGTTCGCCGGAAGCGCTGGGGACGCGGGTTCATGCGTTGCAGGCGCGTGTGGACAAGCTCACCGCGGAGCTGCGGCGTGCGCGGACGTGGATTGGGCGGGGTGTTGTCGTCGGCTTGGTGGTGCTCTTGGTTTTGGGCGGCGGTCTCTGGTGGGTCACGCGCGAGACCGGCAAGACCAAGGCGCGGCTGGCCGAGGTCGAAACCGAGTTGGATCGACAGCGCCGCTACCTCCGGACGGTGGCGGATGTCTACACCAAGCAAAAGGCACAGCTTGCGGCCCTGAAGCTCACCGACAAGGAGCTGTTTGATCGCTCTCTGTCCGTGGTGGCCGAACGCGAGGGGATCTCGCTGTCCGAGCTTCGCTCGGGCGTGAATCTGTTCGTGGCGGCGGTGCGCGCGGATCCGCAGGCCGACTTCCTCGACAAGGCGCTGGCCGACTTCGCGGAACAAAACTTCGCGGCTGCGGCGAAACACGCGGCGCAGGCCGCGGACCTCGCTCGCGAAGAACGCATCGCCGCGGAGGAACTGGCCCAACGCGCGGCCGACGAGGCCTATCGTGCCCGCAACCGCGAACGGGACGCCCGCACACTCCAGGGACGATCCCTTGTCGCCGCCGGGCAGTATGGAGACGCCGTGACGGCCTACGGACAGGCGCTCGAGGTTACGTCGCCTGAGGACATGTCGGAAGGATGGGCGTACTTGACGGTCTTGCAGGGGAACGCCCTGAGCTTGTGGGCCGGCGTCTCGGTCGGAGACGCGATCTCCCGGCATCGTGGCGCTGCCATTTTGGCTTATCGCCGTGCCCTATATGTGTACAAGCGCGAGACGCTGCCCGAGGGCTGGGCCGCGACTCGGAGTAGCCTCGCTACCGCGCTCGTCGCTCAGGCGAAGGCGTCGGAACCACTGGTGGGCTTGCGCCTCCTCGAACAAGGAATATCGGCCTACCGCGAGGCGCTTTCTGTGTACACGCGTGCGGCGTTTCCGCAGCAATGGGCTGCTACGCAACACGCTCTCGGCGTCGCGTTCTCGGAGCAGGCGCGGGTGTCGGAGGGATCGGAGCGTTCACGCCTGTTCAAGAAGGCTGTCGTGGCCTACGGCCGGGCGCTTGAAGTTCAGAAGCGCGCGGTGTTTCCGCAGAGCTGGGCCGCGACCATGCACAATCTTGCCAACGCGCTACAGGGTCAGGCGCAGGCGGCGGAAGGGCCAGCGCGTTCGCGCCTGTTTGAAGAAGCGCTCGCGGCCTACCGGCGGGTGCTTGAGGTCTACACACGCGAGGCGCTTCCGCGCGACTGGGCGAAGACCATGGGCAACCTTGCCGGCGCGCTCCAAAATCAGGCGAGGGTGTCGGAAGGACCGGTGCGCTCGCGCCTCCTGGAAGAAGCAGTATCGTCCTATCGCGAGGCGCTTTCTGTGTACACGCGCAAGTCGCTTCCGCAGGGCTGGGCTGTGAACCAGAGCAACCTCGCCCTCGCGCTCGTCGATCAAGCCAAAGTAGCGCAAGGTCCGGCGCGTCTCCGGCTGCTGGGCGAAGCGGTTGTCGCATACCGCCAGGCACTTCTTGTGTACACGAGAGAGTCGTTTCCGCAGGACTGGCCGTCGGCCCAAGCCGGCCTCACGAACGCGCGCCTCAGTCAGGCGACCGGGTCGCAAGGGGCTGCGCGCGCGCGCCTGTTCGGAGAGGTGGTCGAAGCCTACCGCCAAACGCTTGAGGTTCGGACGCGCGAGTCGCGTCCTCTGGTCTGGGCCGGAACCCAAGTCAAACTCGCCACAGCCCTTCTCAATCAGGCGAGGGCGTCGGAAGGACCGGCGCGCTCCCGTCTGCTGGGCGAAGCCGTTTCAGCCTATCGCGAAGTGCTCGAGGAGTACAAGCGCGAGACGGTTCCGCATGATTGGGCGGCGGCCCAGCACAATCTCGCGCGCGCGCTCCGTGACCAAGCCACCGGGGTGCGAGGCGCGGCACGCTCGCGCCTGTTGGAACAAGCGGTTGAGGCCTACCGCCAGGCGCTTGAGGTCCGGACGCGTGAGACGCTTCCACGGGGCTGGGCCGCGACCCACCAAAACCTCGGCGCAACGCTCGCTGATCAGGCCTGGGCGGGGCAGGGCCCGGCGCATTCGCGTCTGTTGGAAGAAGCGGTCGCGGCCTATCGTCACGCGCTCTTGGTGTACACTCGCGAGGCGTCTCCCCAAGACTGGGCCCAGACCCAGGACTTCCTCGCCTTTGCGCTCCATAGGCAGTTCAGCAAGGCGGTAGGCGGGCAGCGCCGCATCTTGCTGAAGCAAGCGGTTGTCGCCATGGAGAACACCTTGACGGTGTGGAAGGCCGAGCAGTACCCCGTGAGGGTGATCCGGCTCAGGATACTGAAAGAGAAACTCCAAAAACTTGAGTCTCGCTGACGTGGTGTCTTTTGCTCTCAACGGCTGATCGAGTTGAGAGCTTCGGGGGCGAGGAATTTGGTCGGTTCGTGCGTGAAGCGCGAGCCGATGAAATGGATGCGTGGGGTTGGCAGTGTCTTTTGGCTTCAACGGCTGATGCCGTTGAGAGCTTCGGGGGCGAGAGATTTGGTCGGTTCGCGCGTGAAGCGCGAGCCGATGAAACTGCGTCTTCCGCGGAGCCTACTCCTTGAGCTTTGCTGGTTCCGCGGCGCGGGCGCTTTCTTCGGTCCAGTGCAGCACATCGACCGGGCAGACATCGACGCAGATTCCGCAGCCGATGCACGATGACGTCTTCAGGGTTACGGGTTCCGCGCGTTTGGCGAAGTCCATGACCGGGATCCCCATCTGGCATTCTCGCGAGCACTGGCCGCAGGCGATGCATTTGTCGCGCGCGGGGACGATCTTGAAGCGGCTCGCGATACGTCCGATCAGGTTCATGTACATGCGCAGCGGGCAGAAGAAGCGGCACCATGCGCGGTTACCGAAAAACCAGTAGAACCCGAGGCCGACCGCGCCCGCGAGCATCGTGTCGATCCAGATGCCGTACAGGTGCAGGCCCTCGTCGGCGACCGCCCAGCTTCCAAAAAAGATGGTCAGGATCGATACCGCGAAGGCGAGGCCCAACACGATCTTGCCCGCCGCGCGCTCGAAGCGGATCGACTTCGGGCCGCGCGGGGCGAGATGGCGGACGTTGTCGCCCAGCGTTTCGGCGAGCGCACCACACCCGCAGACCCACGAGCAAAAACGACTACCCTGGAAATAGACCAGCAACGGGATCCCGACGAACGTCAGGCCGACGGCGTAGAGAAACGGACCCATGTGGCCCGCGAGCAACGGCTTGCTGATCGCCTCGATCGAAAGCGGCCAGGCGAGGATCAGATGAAAGGCGTAGCCGGCCTTGGCGTACCACTCCGGCGCGAAACGCGGCAGGATGAACAGCGGCAGGATGCAGAGCATGAAGCACTGGAAGAAGATGACGCTCGCGTATTTCCAGCGCTGAAACTTCGAGTACCAGTACTTGCGCAGCGCCTTGATGCCCCAGATCAGCACCGCGCCGGAATAGGCGATGGTGAACCACTCCCACCAGTGCAGCGCGCCAAAGTTGAAGTCGTTCCAGCCGAGATCGAATGCGCTATGCGGCCAAAGCGGCGGGTATTTTTTGGCGGCGTAGAACAGCCAGAACAGCGCAAACACGCCGGCGAACGTCAGCGCGCGCAACGGGGTCCACTCTTTCTCCATCCGGATGCCGGTCTTCTTGAAGAACTTGTGCGGCAACTCCGCGCCGGCGGCCACGAGCACCCAGTCGTTGTCCACGTCGGTGGTCTTGTCGCCAACCTGCAGCGCGACCCGCTCGTCGTCTATGCGGCCGACGGTGGAGGAAAAGACCGGTCGCACGCGGCCGTCCCGAATGGCGGCATCGATCTTCTCGCGGTTGCGCGACTTCAATCTGAAAAAACCCTCGCGCCGGTAGGACAGCGTGACGTTCGCGACCTCGGCGAGCGCAAGCGCCGCTTCAACCGCGCTGTCGCCGCCGCCCACCACAAGCACGTTCTCGCCCTTGTGGTCGTCCGGGTCGTAGAGCCGGTACGCTACCTTGTCGAGGTCCTCGCCCGGCACGCCGAGACGCCGCGGATTGCCGCGCTTGCCGATCGCGAGCACAACGCGCCGCGCCCGCACAACATCGCCGTCCTTGGCTGTGCCTTCCTTGACCTCGATCGAAAAGCAACCCTGCTCCCGCCGAATCGCCGTGACCTCCACCCCCTCGCGAACGTTCAAGTCCTCCTCGGCAAGCTGTGCGTCCCACTTGGCCAGGAGCTCTTCCTTCACGCTGTCTTCGAGCCAAAGCCGCGCGTGGTACGCCACGTTCTTCGGTTCGGCGTAGATCTCCTTGCCCTTCGAGAACTCGCGGATCGTGTTGGCCAGCCGGCCCGACTCGAGAGTCAGCGTGCGCAGATTCTGGCAGCACTTCGCCTCCATCGCCGCCGCAAGACCGGACGAGCCGCCGCCGACGATCAGCACGTCGTAGACATCGCTCTCTTTTTCGGCCCGCGCGTCGGGCAGCGAACCGATGTGCGCCATCACCTCGACGCCCTGGTTCGCCGCGGCGCGAATCGTGGGGGCGCCCGCGAGGTCGCCGACGATGTAGAGCCCCGAAACCGACGACTCGTGGTGCGCCTTGAGCGCGGGGAGACGGACCTCGTCATGGTCGGGGCGGCCGATCAACCAGCGCAGCATGCGATCCTCCGGTGGCCTAACTCGGGCGGAAGCATACGGACGGCGATGCCCCCGGGCCCCCTATGAGTCTTCTTGCTGTGTTTCTCTTTGGACGTGGGCGTCGTCGCCCAGGACCTTTTGGCGCATCCTCTCACGGTAGTCTTGGATGCGCGTGCGGACCGTTTGGTCACTCGTGCCCAGGATTTGGCAGGCGAAGAGTGCGGCGTTCATGGCGCCGGCCTTGCCGATGCCGAACGTGGCGACGGCGACGCCGGGGGGCATCTGCACGATTGACAGCAAGGCGTCCACGCCGAACAGCGATCCGCCGGCGGCCGGAATGCCGAGGACCGGCAGGTCGGTGTGCGCCGCCATGGCGCCGGGGAGCGCCGCGGCCATGCCCGCCATGCCGACGAGTACCTCGAGGCCGCGCTCGCGGGCGGTCTCGCAGTAGGTCTGAACTTCGCTCGGGGTGCGGTGTGCGGAAAGGATGCGCACCTCGTGCGGCACGTCGAGCTCGGCGAGCAGGGTGCGTCCGCGTTCGAGTTGCGGGAGGTCGCTTTTTGATCCGAGGAGAAAACCGATGCGGGGGGCGCTCATTGGGTGCTCCTACTCCATCAACCGCTTGGCGATCTCTTCGTAGCGTTGGGCGGTCTTTTGGATGATCTCCGGCGGAATATCGGGGGGCGGGGGCTGTTTGTCCCAGCCGGACTGTTCGAGCCAGTCGCGCACGATCTGCTTGTCGAAGCTGTCTTGTGCGCGGCCGGGTTCGTAGGTTTCCTGGTCCCAATAGCGCGACGAGTCCGGCGTGAGGGCTTCGTCGGCGAGCACGAGGCGGCCGTGCAGCAGCCCGAACTCGAACTTCGTGTCCGCGAGGATGATGCCGCGCTTGTTGGCGTATTGGGCACCTTCGTCGTAGAGCCGCAGCGACAGTTCACGCAGCTCCGCGGCCCGGTTCTCGCCGAGTTGCTCCTCGACCTCCGCGAACGTCATCGGCTCGTCGTGCTCGTCGTCCTTGGTCGTCGGCGTGAAGATCGGCTCGGGCAACTTCGCGCTGTGGACCAGGCCCGCGGGGAGCGGGACGCCGCAGACCGTGCCGCTCTTCTGGTACTCCTTCCAGCCGGAGCCGGCGAGGTAGCCGCGCACGACGCATTCGACCGGGACGATCTCCAGCCGGCGGACCAGCATCGTGCGGCCGCGGGTAATCTCGGCCTCGCGCCGCACGGGGCCGGGCATTTCGTCGATGTCGGTGCTGACCAGATGGCTGGGGCAGACATCTTCGAGGCGTCGGAACCAGAATTCGGACAACCGGGTCAGGACGATCCCACGGCCGGGCACACCCTGGCGCAGGATGCAGTCGAACGCCGACAGCCGGTCGGTCGAGATCAAAACGAGCCGATCGTCGGCGCCGTAGATCTCGCGCACCTTGCCGCTGCGCCGTTCCGACAGCCCGGGGAGATCGACTTCGAGCACGGCCTCGTTCATGGGCCGGGACTCTACCAAAGAGCCCCAGCGCGCCACGTGCCGCCGATGGCTCCCGGTTGCTCGGTTGGGTTGTTGGAGTGCCGTACCGAGCCCGGCACAAAAGAGTGGTTTTGACAAAAGAGATGCGTTGAAATCGTTTTAGGTATCGGGTCTGCGCCGGATTCGCGTCGGGGCGCGGCGGAACGTGGTGGAACGTGGTGGACCGACGAGGGAGCGGGCAGGCGGCGGTTTGGTCCGGTACCGGGGGTAAACTCTGGCGGATGGATATAGCCGTCCAACCCGGTCGGATCCGGGGGCGGATCCGCGTACCCGGATCGAAATCCGTGGCCCAGCGCGCACTCATCCTCGCCACGCGCTTCGGGGGGACGATCCAGAATGTGCCTGAGGGCGAGGATGTCGAGCGCATGTGCGCCGGACTACGCGCCCTCGGTTTTCGCATCGACGAGGGACCGGTTGACGGATCTATCGAAGAGCCGTTCGAGAGGCCCGAAAGTCCCGAAAGGCCCGAGAGGCCGGACGGGTCGCCCGGGGATCCCGGCGTGGAGCGCGGCGTTTGTGTCGTCTCGGGCGGATTTTCGCGTCGGGAGGCGGAGATCGATGCCGGGAACAACGGGACCGCGGCGCGGCTGCTCCTGGCCTTGGCAAGTTTGCGGGACGTGTGGACTGTGATCGACGGGTCGGCGCGGTTGCGCGAGCGGCCGGTGGCGCCGCTGTGCAAGGCGTTGCGCGAGCTGGGCGCGGAAGTTACGGGCGATGCGTTTCCGGTGCGCGTGAAGGGGCCGATTCGCGGCACGACGGTGCGGATTTCCACGGGAATCTCAAGTCAGTTCGCCACCGCACTCATTTTGCTCGTACCGAGGGTCAAGGGGCTGCGAATCAACGTGTCGGGTCGGCGCTCGTTTTCCTACGTAAACCTGACTGCCTATGTGCAGCGGGGGTTTTCAGACCCCTACATCGTCGAGCCGGACTTCAGCTCCGCCGCCGTGTTTGCCGTCGCCGCCGCCACGACCCGCGGCGACCTCTTGCTCGAAGGGATCACCCTGTCGTCGCCGCAGGGCGACGCCCGCGTCGCGCCCTACTTGAACAAGGCGGGAGCACGCGTGACCGGCGAGGACGGCGGCCTGCGCGTGCGCGGCGGACCGCTGCGCGGCTTTCGTGCGGACGTGGCGAACTGTCCGGATCTCGCGCCGCTTCTCGGCGTGATGGGAGCCCTGGCGACAGGCGAAACGCTCCTTACGGGCGCACCGCATCTCACGCACAAGGAGAGCGACCGGATCGCGACCACCGTCGGGCTGATCCGCGCCCTGGGCGGCAAAGCGGAGCCCCGCGAGGACGGATTTCTGGTGACGGGCGGCCGGCGTCTGCACGGAGGAACGGTCTCCGCGGCGGGCGACCATCGCATCGCCATGGCCGCCGCGGTCCTTGCCCTGAACGTCCCCGGCGTTACGGTGACCGGAGCCGAGGCGGTGCGAAAGTCCTATCCGGATTTTTTTGGCGAGCTGGCCCGTCTCACGGAGTGAATGATGCGTCGAGCAACTACGACCACTCTCCCCTGTTTCGTTCTCCTTGCGCTCTTCGCAGTCCCGGCTGCGGGTGTGCGTGCGGCCCCCGCAGGCTCCGTCATCAAGGACCAGGAGCTCGAGTCGCCCATCCAGGGGATGAGCGATCGAATACGCGAGTGGAAACGGGGCAAGCTGGGCCCGGAAAAGCTGGTCGAGAGCTACGCCGTCGAGGCCGCCGAACGGGGGCTCTCGAAGCGCGAGCGTGCGATCCGGGTCTACCTTCACGGGTATGCGCTGCTGCGTGTCCGCGGCGACGTTCCGGGCGCGCGGATTCAGTTCGAGCGCGCGTTCGCATCGTGGAACGCGTTTCCGGCGACGTGTGTGGCGTGCGCCATCTGCGCCGTGAAACGCGATGACAAGCGAGCCGCGAAGGGTTGGTTGCGCAAGGCCCTGCTCCACGACCGCGACAACCTGCCCACGCTGCACATGCTCGGTCGGGTAGCCGTGAACCAGGGCGAGCTTGATGAAGCCGAGCGCTACTACGGGCTGGCGCGCGAGATCAAGATCACGCCGGACGCTCTCGCGGGGCTTCAGAGCGTCTACACGAGCCGGCGGCGGCGCACGCGTGACAAGGAAGAGAGGAAAAAGCTCGAGGAAAAAATTCTCGGCGTCGCCCGGGCGCATCTGCTGATCGCGCCGGAGAGCGGCGCGGCCCACCTCCTGATGTCCCAGGCATACAAGGACGTGGGCCAACTCGACAAGGCGATCGAGACCCTCGAAGACGCCGTTGCGAACGACACCCTCGACAAGCGATCGAAAGGCGCCGGACTGCGAAGCCTCGCCGGACTGTACCAACGGCAGGGACGCGTGGGACAGGTCAAGCGCTCCTTGGACCGCCTGCTGCAGCTCAAGATCATGAACGATGCGGACCAGACCCGGGTCAAGAAGATGCTGGCCGACCTGAACCAGAAGGGGCCGGCGTCGTTTCTGATCTGGCGGGTCGAAGAACTTCTCAAGGCCGTCAAGAACGATGGCGTCGATGTGCGAACCCGGGGCCGGGCGCTCAACGCGGTTCTCGAACTCGTGGGCTCGCAGTACCTGGCCCGCGACCCGCGCCTGAACGAGCTACGGCACCGAATGTTTCGCGAGGTGTTTCGCACGCTGATCGACACGCGACCGACGATCACGCACGAAATCCTCGAGTGGATCGAGCGTGAAATCCGCGATCCGAACCTGATCCGCATCCTCGTGCACTTCGTCTACCCGAGCACCGCGCCGGATCGCGCGCCGCCGTCGGTCCGTGTGGCGGCCGTCCGGGCGCTCGAGGTCTCGGCCGGCCCGATCGCGCTGCCGACGTTGTATTACTGCGTGAAGGATCCGAGCGGCCGCGTACTGCGCGCCGTGGACAAGGCGCTGGAGCGCCACTTCGGCATTCGCAGCGTCGTCGGCGGCGGAATCCAGCCCTTGAGCGATCGCCAGATCATCAAGTTCCGCAAGCAGTGGCGCGCCCACGTCCGGAGCGACTTCGGCGCCGAGAAACTCGCGGCGGCGTACGTCGAAATGAGCGAGGTCGTGGCACCCGAGAGTTCGCAGGCGGCCGGGCAGCGTTCTGCGCCGCTCGTCGATCACACCGTCAATCTCGTGCTCGACAACGACCTGCCCTGGAAGGCATGGAAGCCGGCCTACAACTTCCTTGCGCACTATTGGGGCAAGGACTTCCGACCGCCCGAGCAGCGCGGCAAGCCCGTCCAGCGCTCCCAACGCGCGGCCATCGCCAAGGAAATCGAAACGGAGTGGGGGACGAGAGCCAAAAAACCGTTGCCGGAGGTCGCCGGCCCGGTGAAGGACCGCAAACCGATGAAGGACCGCAAGCGGTGAAAAGCATCGCCTTCCTGCCGCTTTTGGTCCTCTTCATCGCGTGCCAATCAACGGGCGGAAAAAACAGGGGGCGTGGGGGCGACAAGGGCGAGCCGGAGCGTCCCGACGCGCAGGCGCTGGCCCGAGAAACGTTGGTGCGGGCGCGGCGGGCGCGGCTGGTCTTGTCGGAACGCTGGCGTGAGGACGCGAGCCTGACCGCGGCGCATGTGGCGGGCGAGGGTGCGGAGCAGGAGGCGCAGGGCAATGTCGTGTTCTTGCTGTCCGGGCTGCGGCTTGAGATCGCGGGCAGCCTGAAGATCACCTGGATGCCGGACCACGACGAGGTCCTGGTTTACGCCTCGGACGTGGAGCTGTTTCGCCAGCAGCGGAAGGACCGTCCGTACAGCAGCAAGAACCTCTCCGCGGTCACGATGGCCAACGACCAGGTGTCGTTTTTTCAGCAGTAGCCTGATTCCGCTGGAATTGTCGGTGGCGGCGTGACAATCGGGGATCCACGATGACCGGATTCCTGGTGTTTGCCCTGCTGGCGCCGTCGCTTGCCGATGGTCTTGAGGCCGATCTCCGTCGCTCGGGAATCAGGCGGTCCGGGCTCGGCGTGATGGTCGGACGGGCGGGCGGCGGACCGCTGCTGGCGGTGCATGCCGACACGCCGCGGATTCCGGCGAGCAATCAAAAAATCCTGACTGCCGCGGCGGCGGTGAAGCTCCTCGGGGCTGATTTCCGCTTCGCAACCAGGGTGGGGAGGGCGCCGGGAGGGGAGGTGATCGTCGTCGGCGATGGCGATCCGAACTTCTCCGGACGCTTCTATGGCGGAAACCCGACGGTTGTGTTGCGCAGACTCGCGCGTGACGTGAAGTCGCACGGCATCAGGCGCGTTCCGGCGCTGGTGATCGACGCCTCGCGGTTCGACGACCAGTATGTCCATCCGGATTGGCCGAAGGACCAGCTCGACCGCTGGTACTGCGCGCCGGTGGCGGCGTTGGTCTACAACGATTCGTGCTGGGACGTGACCGTGAGCCCGGGTCGTGGTGTGGGACGGCCCGCGCTGGTCGAAGTCCAGCCCGCACTGCTTCGGCCGCAGGTCTTGAACAACTGTGGAACCGTGGACGCGGGTCGCCACGTCGTGCACATCGGTCGCGACAGCCAGGGCCATGGCCTCGCCGTGCGGGGTTCGATCCTGCGGACCAGCCGCGGCGTCAAAGGCAACGTGACCGTGCGGGATCCCGTGACGTTTTTTGCACAGTCCGTGCGCGCGGCGTTCTTGGCCGAAGGCATCGCTGTGGGGGACGTCCGGATACGGAGGCGCGCGGTCGTCGACTCCGAAGTCGATCGCAAAGTGGTTCCCGAGGGACACGACAAGCAGCCGGACAAGCTCACGCCGCTCGTCGTCTTGCGGACCGATTTGCGACGTACGCTCCGCGTCATCCTGACGGATAGTCAGAACCTGTACGCGGAGTGTGTGTTCAAGCGGCTCGGCGACGGGTCGTTTGCGGGCGGCGCGGTGTCGGTCAAGCGTGCGCTGCGCGCGATGAAGGCGCCGCTCGCCGGACTCGATATTCGCGACGGCTCGGGCATGGCGCGTACGAACCGTGTCACACCGCGCGCCCTCTTCATGGTCTTGCAGGCGATGCGCGGAGAGGAAGCGTTCGTGTCCTCGATGGCCGCGGGCGGGACCGGCACGCTACGCCGGCGTTACCGCGATCTCGGGGAGCGCGTGCGCGCGAAGACCGGCACGTTGCGGGGCGTCACGGCGCTGTCCGGGTATGTCACCGGCCGATCGGGCGGGCGCTACGTGTTCGTGATCCTGGCCAATGGCCGCAGCGTCGCGCACGCGCGTCGGTTTCAGGACTTGATCGTGCAGCAGCTGGCGCGCGCGCCGTGAGCGGCGCGGCCGATACTCTCAGCCTTGCCCTGTCGCTGGCCCAGGGCGCCGCGTCGGTGCTGGAGGGCTACGCAGGACGTTTGCGACGAGTCGATGCGCAGCGCAAGGGCACGGCCCGCGACCTGGTGAGCGAAGCCGATCTTGCCTCGGAGCGTTACCTGCTGGAGCACATTCCGGACGCCGACGACATCCTGTCCGAGGAAGGCACAGCGCGTGACACCGGGGCCGCTCGGAAGTGGGTTGTCGATCCACTCGACGGGACCGTCAACTTCCTCCACGGCATTCCGATGTGGTGTGTTTCGATCGCCGCCGTCGAGAACGGAGAGCTGGCGGCGGCAGCCGTGGTGGCGCCGGCACTCGGCGAGACATGGACCGCGCGGGCGGGAGACGGCTGCCTTCTGGATGGCGTGCGAGCGCACGTGAGCGGGACCGACACGTTGGCCGAGTCGATCGTCGCCACCGGGTTCGCGTACCGCCGCAACGAGCTGCCGGACAACAACATGGACAACTTCGCGGAGATCGCCATGCGTGCCGCAGGGATCCGCCGGATGGGTTCCGCCGCACTCGATCTCGCGTTTCTCGCATCCGGCCGGATCGACGGGTTCTGGGAACTCCACCTCAATGCGTGGGACGTCGCCGCAGGCGCGTTGCTCGTTCGCGAGGCGGGCGGCCGCGTCACGGATTTTTTGGGTCGCGACGGGCTCGACGACATCTGCTCCCGGCGTCACATCGTGGCCAGCAACGGCTCGATTCACGACGAACTGCGTGCCAAGCTCGCTCCGCTGCAGGGTCTGTCATGAGGGCGAACCTCTCGTGATCTCGCCATGATCATCGTGAAGGGCGCCTCCGAGCACAACCTCAAGGGGATCGACGTGTCGATTCCCCGGGGGACGCTGACGACCATCACCGGCGTTTCGGGCTCCGGCAAGTCGTCGCTGGCTTTCGACACCATCTACCGCGAAGGGCAACGGCGATTCCTGGAGTCGCTCTCGAGCTACGCCCGGCAGTTTCTGGGCGGCATCGACCGCCCGAAGGTCGAGCACGTCGAGGGGCTGTCGCCAGCGGTTTCGATCGACCAAAAAACCGTGTCGCGCAACCCGCGCTCGACTGTGGGCACGATCACGGAAATCTACGACTACCTGCGGCTGCTGTTCGCGCGCCTCGGCACGCCCGGCTGCCCCGAGTGCGGCGAGGCGGTCACGGCGCAGACTCCCGAGCAGATCGTCACGCGCATCCTCCGCGATCACGCCCAGGAAAAAGCGATCCTGCTCGCGCCGCTCATCCAGGATCGAAAGGGTGAATACAAAAAAGAGCTGAACGACTTGATCCGCGACGGTTTCAGCCGCGCACGGATCGACGGCAAGGTCGTCGAGCTTGCGCAGGACATGCGCCTGCATCGCTACAAACGTCACACGATCGAGGTGGTCATGGACCGGATCGTCGTGAAGGAGTCCGCGCGATCGCGCCTGGCCGACGGCGTGGAGCGGGCGCTCGATCGCGGCGACGGCTTCATGACGGTGTTGTGGGGCGATGGTTCCGAGACCTCCTTTTCCCGCTGGCTGCACTGTCTGGCCTGCGGCATCGATCTGCCGGAGCTCGATCCGCGCCTGTTCTCGTTCAACTCGCCGCGCGGCGCCTGCCCCGATTGCGCGGGTCTGGGTCGGTGTCGCTCGATCGACGTGCGCAAGCTCGTGGCGGATCCGACCGTATCGATCCGGGAGGGCGCGCTCGCGCTGACGACCAAGACGAAGGCGCAATACATTACCTACACCGCGGTGAAGGTCGCGGAGCTCGGCGATCTCGTGCCGGTGGACACGCCGTGGAACAAGCTGAGCGATGCGCAGCGCGAACTCGTGCTCTACGGGGCGCGGGGCGCGAAGGTGCGCCGGCGGCGACGCTGGAAGAGCGAGACGTACGACATCGCGATGAAGGACACCGTCAAGTGGCGCGGGATCGTGCCGTCGGTGGAGCGGGCGTGGCGCGAGCGCGGGGCGAAGGTCGCGGAGCGGTTCGTCTCGGAGCTTTTGTGTGAAACGTGCGACGGCCGCCGGCTCAAGCCCGTCGCTTTGGCGGTCCGCTTCTGGGAGCGCGGCATAGACGAGGTCGTGCGGTTTTCGGTCGAGGAGGCGCTGGCGTTTTTTGCGAGCCGTGAGCTCGAAGGCGGCGCGGCCCTCGTTGGCACCGAAATCCTCAAGGAGCTGCATTCACGGCTCGGCTTTCTCGAGGAGGTCGGTCTCGGCTACCTGACACTGGACCGATCGGCGGCCACGCTGGCGGGTGGCGAGGCACAGCGCATCCGGTTGGCGACGCAGGTCGGCACGGGGCTCAAGGGCGTGACGTACGTTCTCGACGAGCCGAGCATCGGCCTGCACTCGCGCGACAACGCGCGCCTGATTCGGTCGCTCAAGCGCCTGCGCGATGCGGGCAACACCGTTCTTGTCGTGGAGCACGACGACGAGACGATGCGCGAGTCCGATTATCTTGTTGATGTCGGGCCCGCGGCCGGTGTCCACGGCGGGGAAATCGTCGCCGCGGGCTATCCGGTCGACGTCTGGCCGGACGAAACGTCGCTGACGGCAAGCTATCTGCGCGGGGACCGGACGATTCCCATTCCCAAGACGCGCCGCGAGCCCGACGGTGCGATTACCGTCCGCGGCGCGCGGCATCACAACCTCGCCGGCGTCGACGTGCCGTTTCCGCTCGGCGTGTTCGTCTGCGTGACGGGCGTGTCGGGCTCCGGCAAGTCGTCGCTCGTGAACGGCGTGCTGCGGCGTGCGCTGGCCGCCCATCTACACGGCGCGGACGCGGTGCCCGGCGACCACGACGGCATCGACGGACTCGACCTCGTCGACAAGGTCATCGAGATCGACCAGTCCGCGATCGGCCGCACGCCGCGCTCGAATCCCGCGACCTACACGAAGCTCTTCGACGACGTGCGCGACCTGTTCGCCCGCCTGCCCGAAGCGAGAACGCGCGGTTACCAGAAAGGCCGCTTTTCGTTCAACGTCAAGGGCGGCCGGTGCGAGGAGTGCAAGGGTGCCGGATCCAAGACGATCGAGATGCAGTTTCTGCCCGACGTCGAGGTGGTGTGCGAGGCCTGCGACGGACAGCGCTTTAATGACGAGACCTTGGAGATTCGGTTCAAGGGCAAGTCGATCGCGGACATCCTGGCCATGCCCGTCGAGGAGGCCTGCGATTTTTTCCGCGATCACCCGCGTCTGAGCCGCATCCTCGACATGCTCAATGAGGTCGGCCTCGGATACATCTCCCTGGGCCAGCCGGCGACAACGCTCTCGGGCGGCGAGGCGCAGCGCGTCAAGATCGGGAAGGAGCTGGGGCGGCCCGGTACCGGGCGCACGCTCTACGTCCTCGACGAGCCGACCACCGGATTGCACCATGAGGACGTGCGCCGCCTACTCGCGAGTTTGCAGCGGTTCGTGGATCGCGGGAACACGGTCCTGGTCATCGAGCACAATCTGGACGTCGTCAAGAGTGCGGACTGGCTGATCGATCTGGGGCCGGAGGGGGGTGGCGGGGGCGGTCGCATTGTCGCCGCGGGCACCCCGGAAGTAGTCGCCAAACACAAGGACAGCCACACCGGGCGCGCGCTCCGAGGCGTGTTGAAGCCGAAGAGGCGTGCAGCGCCGAAACGCAAGCGCGTCAAGAACCAGCGGGTCAAGGACCTCGTCGTCAAGGGCGCGCGCTTGCACAACCTCAAGGGCGTGGACGTGAAGATTCCCGCGGGATCGCTGACCGTGGTGACCGGACCGTCCGGCTCGGGCAAGACCTCGCTCGCGTTCGACACCATTTTCTCGGAAGGGCAGCGCCGCTACGTCGAGTCGCTGTCCACGTACGCCCGCCGTTTTCTCGGACGCATGGACAAGCCGCCGGTCGAGAGTGTCTCGGGCCTCGGCCCGGCCATCGCGATCGACCAGCGCAACAGCAGCCGTAACCCGCGCTCGACCGTCGCCACGACGACCGAGATTCACGACTACCTGCGTCTCGTCTACGCCCGGGCCGGCACCCCACGCTGTCCGCACACGGGCGTGGAACTCAAGGCGCGCTCGCCGTCGCTCGAAGGAGCGCGGATTGCGCGGCGGCATCGCGGCGCACGTCTGCTGATCGTCGCGCCGATCAAGAACATTTCGGTGAAGGCCCTGCGCGCGGATGGGTACACGCGCATGCTCGTGGACGGCAAGGCCGTTTCGCTCGCGGCACCCACCATCGATGCCGAAGCGGACGCGTCCTCCGATGTCGTTTCGTCCGATGTCCCCTCCGATGCCGCTACCGAGCAGACGACCTGGGTCGTCGTCGATCGGATCGCGGTGAAGGGCAAGGCGCGTCTCGTCGAAGCGCTCGAGCAGGCGTATCGGCTGGGCGGCGGTCTCGCCGGCTACGCGGAGCCGGGCGGCGAGCCGACGCTAGTCAGCGAACGTCCCGGCAATCCGGAAACGGGCGTGTTTCTGCCCGAAGGCGGCCTCGAACCGCGGATGTTTTCGTTCAACAGCCATCACGGCGCCTGTCCGCGCTGCAACGGCCTCGGCGTGATCCAGCGCGCGGTGCGCGCCAAGGTGATTCGGCATCCGAACCTGGGCTTTCGGCGCGCGTTCGGCCATGGGGCGGCGGCTTACGTCGCACAATCGAAGTGGTATCGCGCGCAGGTCGAGGCCGTCGCGAAAGCGCACGACATCGACCTCAAGGCTCCCCTCGCACGCTGGGAGGAGAAGAACCTCGACATCCTGTTCGACGGGACCGGCGATCAGGAGTACGTGATCGACCGGCGCATGCGCCGGCCCGGCGGGAAGTCGTACCGGCTCAAGACGACGCTGCGTTGGGAGGGGATCTCGGCGATCCTTCAGGGTTGGTACAAGAAGAGCAGCGGCGGCCGCTGGACCGAACGGATCGCCGAGGTGATGCGTCCCCAGACCTGTCCCGACTGCGATGGCGAGAAACTCAACGCGTTGTCGCGCGCGGTGACGCTTCCGGGCACCAGGAAGGCCGACAGGCTGCGGATCGGCGACATCGCGGCCATGACGGTCGGGCAAGCGCGGACGTACTTCGAGAATGCCAGACTCGACCCGATCGTGACCGATGCCGTCCGCGAGATACGGGAGCGGCTTCGTTTCCTGGACGAGGTCGGGCTGACGTATCTGACGCTGGATCGCAGGACGGCGACGTTGTCCGGTGGCGAGGCACAACGGATCCGGCTGGCCACACAAATCGGCAGCGGCCTGGTCGGCGTCGTGTATGTGCTCGACGAGCCGACGATCGGCCTGCACCCGCGCGATACCGAGAGGCTGCTCGAATCGCTCCGCGGCCTGCGCGACCTGGGCAACACGGTGCTGCTGGTGGAACACGATCCGGAAACGATCCGCGCGGCGGATCACGTGATCGACATGGGCCCGCGCGCCGGAAAACACGGTGGCGAGGTCGTCTTTCAGGGAAAAAGAAGCGCGCTTCTGAAACAGCGCGGCAATGTGACCGCGGCCTACGTCAGCGGCAAGCGAACGATCGAGCGGCCGGCGCGGCGCGACGAGCCGACGGAGTTCCTGACGGTCACGGATGCGGCCGCGCACAACCTGAAACAGACAGGGGTCCGCATACCGATCGGACGCCTGAGCTGTATCACCGGCGTGTCCGGTGCGGGGAAGTCGTCGCTGCTGTTCGATGTTGTCCTGGCCACCGCCGAGGGCGCGGCGGATGTTCCCGGCGAGGTTGACGGGCTGGACCGTTTTCGGACGGTCTACGTGGTCGATCAGCACCCGATCGGCGTGACCCCGGCCTCGAACCCGGCGACGTACACCAAAGCGCTGGACCCGATCCGCAAGCTCTTCGCGCAGCTTCCGGAATCGCGGATGCGCGGGTATGACGCGGGCCGGTTCTCGTTCAATCGTCCGGGCGGCCGGTGTGATGCTTGCGAAGGCCGCGGCGCGGTCAAGGTCGAGATGCACTTTTTGGCGGATGTCTGGGTGCCCTGTGAAGACTGCGGCGGCAAGCGCTACAACAAGGAGACGCTCCAGGTCCGCTACAAGGGCAAGACGATCGCGGACGTGCTCGCGATGGAGGTCGCGGAGGCCCGCGAATTCTTCGCGAACCACCCGCGGATCGGCCACATCATGGGCACGCTCGACGATGTCGGCCTCGGCTACATCTCTCTTGGCCAGCCCGCCACGACGCTGTCCGGCGGCGAGGCGCAACGCGTAAAACTGGCGGCGGAACTCGCTCGCCGCAGCCGCGACGAAGTGCTGTACCTGCTCGACGAGCCGACGTGCGGCCTGCACCCGTCAGACATCCAAAAACTTGTCGATGTGCTGCACCGCCTTGTGAACAAGGGCCACACCGTCGTTGTCGTCGAGCACAACCTCGACATGATCCGCACGTCCGACTGGCTGGTCGATCTCGGCCCGGAAGGCGGCGCCGCTGGCGGCGAACTGGTCGCGGAGGGCCCCCCCGAGTTCATTGCCGCGTGCGCCCGCTCGCATACGGGCCGCTTTCTCCGAGCAACGCCATAGGAAAGACCGAGATCCCAAGTTCATCGCTTAGCGGTTCATCCGCCAAGCGAAAGGCCCGCCCGCTCACCGCCACCTGCGGCCGAAAGTTCTCTTATGCAGCTTCAGGATGCGGGCGAGTTCCTCGATTGGGGTCTTGTGGTCTTCGACGCGAAGATCGACCATGCGATCGCTGCGGCCGGCGTAGCCGCCTCGTTCGCGCACGATCAGGATGGCCGCCGATTGCCGTCCACGCTTGTCGCCGCCGTTGTTTTGGCCGGCTCGCAGGGCGGCGATCATTCGGTCGGCCAGGCGCCCCTTCGTCTTCTCGAACGCCGTCGCCATGCCGGCGACCACCGTTTCGTTCGCCAGAATGTTGCCCTGCACGCAGTAGTGCTTGCCGATCTTGTGCCCGGCCCACGCGAGACAGCCTGTGCCGGTGTACGCGGCGGCAGCGCCTCGGGCATCGACCACGCCGACCTGTCGATGGTCGCGCCCCCGATCCCCCTTGACCAAAGTCGCGACCGCTTCCGCCGCGGACTTGCCGTTGCCGAGCAGGCGAAGGCCGTCCGGCCCGAAGTCGGTGTTCGCCCACGCCTGCGTTGCGATCGCACCGACGCCCGCCCGGGCCCACGGTACGATGCTGCCGACGCCGAGCACGCGGCTCTGGACGGCGACGCCCCATTCCTTGCGCACCGGATCGTGCGCCACGATCGAGAACGTCGCGACGACCGGTGCCTGGCGCGGCTGGGATCCGCCGTTGCCGTGCCGACCATGGCGGACAAGCGGGGATCGGAATGAGGCACAGCCCGCAAGAGCCACCAACGCGAGGACCAGACACCGAGATCGCATGCCTTCTCTATACTGCAACCGTGCGCTTGTTGTCGCTCGTGTTCTTGGCCGCGTCGGCGTTCGCGGGAGACGGGGAAGCCCGCCTCGCCTGGAAGGCCGGGGGGCGTTCGCGCTATGCGTCCGTGCGCCGCACGCTGGAGAGCACCCTGCCGGACGGCGTCGTCGTGCCGGAGGATGCCGGAGAGCCGTGGCTCGGGTCTTGGCCGTTCGCGGACAAGAAACTGAGCCTGCTCTTCGATGCGAAGACCAACATCTTGTGGGTGGACACGGACGGCGATGCCTCGTTTACCGACGAAAAACCGATCACGTTTCGACAGCGATACGGCACGCATGTGCACGCATTCAAGCACGCGGGTATCCCGGTCCTCATCGAACGGCGTGCCGATGATCCCGCGTCCATCCTGCGGGTCACGGTCCTCGCGCACCGGGTCGGAACGGTGGTCCTTGAGGGGCGCGCGCGCCGGATCGAGGCGAGCGATCTCGATGGCGACGCTCGGCCGGATCTCGTGCATCTGGATACGGACGGCGATGCCTTGCTGGAGAGCGCCGAGGCATTCGCGGCCAAGACGCCGTTTTTGGTCCGCGACCGCGCGTACCGCGCCGTGTTCCTGGAAGCAGGAGCCCGCGTGCGTTTTGAACGTGCCGCATCCGCGCCCCCACGGCCTCCGGAGCGGTGGATCACGCTGCGAGTTCCGGCCCCGGGTCGTGACTCGCCGACCAAGAGAATCGACATCGAAAAGGCGTGGGAGGGCGCAAAGAAGCGACCGGGGTACTGGGCCAAGTACACGCTGCTTAGAATTGCCGATGCAGGCACGCCGGAGGCGGGCAAGCTGCTTTGGCGGGTCTTTCGCACGCGGCGCGATGAGAACTTGAAGAAGGCGGCGCTGGAAGGCCTGGGGTATCGCGAGTACGTGGTCTATGCGAAACGGGTCGGCTCCGTTGCGCGAACCCACAAGGATCCCGCGTTTCGCACGGTCGCGCTGGAAGCGCTGCATCGAATGGAGGCGCCGGACCGGCTGCGGACGTTCCGGCTGGTGTTGGATCGCGAGCGCGACCAAGGCATCGCGCTCAAGGCGGCTCGCTACCTCGCAGCCCTGGGCGCGCCCGGGCGCGCGGAGCTCCGGGACGCCGCCGTGCGCGCGAGCCATCGGCCGAACCGGGTTCATGCGTATCGCTTCGCCACAAGAACTTCGGCGAAGCACCCGTCGCGGGAGTTCGTGCTCTCGGCGGCGCGTGCCGGCGATCCGGATCTGCGCGCTGCGGGCCTGCGCGACGCGCACGGGCTTCGGTATCCCGAGGCACACGCGCTGGCGCTCGAGGCCGCCACGGCACCGAAAATGGGCCGAGCACTGCGGCTGGCGATCATCGAGGATCTGGCGTCCTGGAGCGATGTCGCTTCCACGCGGGCGGTCCTCCCCCTCGCGGTCGGCGCCCAGCCGGCGGCGCGCGGGCGCATGATCGATCTGCTGCGGCCGGTCCGGGACGGGGCAACGGTGGCCGTCTTGTTTCAGGGGTTGACCGAGCAACGGCCGGCGGCGCGCGCGCTGTGTGCCGACGTACTCGCGCGCATGCCGGTGGCGGCGGATGCGGTTCTTGTGGCCCGACTCGGCGAGGAGCGCAACGAACTGGTCCTGATCGCGCTGATGCGAGCGTGCGGGACTCGGCGCAGCCCCGGTGCGGCGTACGCGATCGTCACGGCGGCGCGGACGCGCGCAAAACGGTCCGACGTGCAGGCTGCCGCTCTCACGGCGCTGGGCCGTCTGGGGCTCGATGAGCAGGTGGCGTTCGACTATGTTCAAGAACGCGTGCGGCTGTCGAATTGGGAAGAGCGCATCGCGGTCCTGGACACCGTCGCGGGGACCGGCAACAAGCGTGGTGCACCGCTATTGGCCGGAGCCCTCGGCGATGCGAGGTGGCAGGTGCGGTTGGCGGCCATCCAGGGCCTGGCACGGCTGCGCGCCAAGTCGTCGATCGGCCCGCTCATCGCGCAGCTCGCCAAGGAAAAGACGAGGCGCATCCGGCGGGCACTGGCCGACACGCTGCACAGCATCACGCACCGCCAGTTGTTCGACGACGCGGCACGTTGGAGTGCCTGGTGGTTCGACAACAAGAACAAGTTCGTCGTCCCGGAGAAGCCGCCTGGCGCCGGAAAAACAAGGAAAGGCGGGCGGCGCACCGTCGCGTTCTACGGCATTCCGGTCGACTCCGAACGCATCATCTTCGTGATCGACCAGTCCGGTTCGATGTCGGCGCCGCTGACCTCGACCGGGCCAGACACCTACGACAACCGGCTCGAAAAGGCGAAAGCGGAGACCCTCAAGGTCGTCGCGAAGTTGAACGACCGCGCGCGGATCAACGTCGTGTTCTTCGAGAGCGAAATCCACGAATGGAAGAAGGACACGCTTGCCCCGCTCTACGGTTCGACGCGCCGCGCCTTGGCGGAGCACCTGAAGGAACCGCAGCCGACCGGTGGCACGGACCTGTTCGGCGGACTGCAACGAGCGCTGGAAACCAAACACGTCGATACGATCTACCTGCTGTCCGACGGCGCCCCGACGAACGGCCTGACCAACGCCGACGATATCCTCGATGCGGTCCGCAAGATCAACCGAACCCGCCGCATCACGATCCACTGCGTCTCGGTCGGCCGCAACGCCCCGCTTCTAAGAAGGCTCGCCGAAGCCACCGGTGGCAAGTACGTCCGGCGCTAGTTCGGCGATGGACGAGTGACCGGGGCGGTAGCTGACGGACGGCGATGTCCGCCAACGTTTCGCTTTGCACGCACATCGCCGTCCGCACGCCTTTTTTCAGGGTCGGGGCGCTTATAGTTGTGCGCTTGCGATTCTTGCGGATGCTCTTTCTGCTGTGGTTGGCGGCTTGCGGTGCCGTGCCGCGGGCGGCGCCGGGGCGGCGGGGGCAGGCTGTTGCCGAGCCGTCGATCGAGTGGGATCCGCGGCGCTATGTTTGTTACCGCGCTTTCGGCACGTTGAAACTCGATGGGCGGCTTGATGACGCGGCTTGGAAGGCGGCGCCGTCGAGCTGGGACTTTGTCGACATCCTGGGCGGTGGGGCGCCTGCGCCGCGCTACAGGACGCGCGTCAAGATGCTTTGGGACGACGAGTTCTTCTACGTCGGCGCGGAGTTGGAAGAGCCGCATGTGTGGGCGACGCTCACGCAGCGTGATTCGGTGATCTTTCACGACAACGACTTCGAGGTGTTTCTCGATCCGAACGGGGACACGCACGAGTACTTCGAGCTGGAAGTCAACGCGTTCGCGACCGAGTGGGACTTGTTCTTGGGTCGTCCGTACCGCGACGGCGGGCCGCCGCTGCATCAATGGGACATACCGGGGCTCAAGACGGCGGTTTCGATCGACGGGACGATCAACGATCCGTCGGACCGGGACACGGGGTGGAGCGTCGAGATCGCGATTCCGTGGGTGGCGCTGCGACAGGGGGCGCGGCGTCCGGTACCACCGAAGTCCGGCGATCAGTGGCGCGTGAACTTTTCGCGCGTGCAGTGGCAGACCGTCATCAAGAACGGCGGCTATCAAAAAGTGAAGGGGACGCGCGAGGATAACTGGGTCTGGTCGCCGCAGGGGATCGTCAACATGCACTACCCCGAAATGTGGGGGTTCGTGCAGTTCTCCCATGTCGTGGCGGGTCGCGGCATGGAAACCGTGCGGCGGTCACCGGACGAGGAGGCCCGTGGGGTGTTGCGCCGGGTGTATTACCGGCAGCGGCGGATTCGAGCGGAGACCGGACGCTACTCGATCGACGCCGAGGAGTTGCGTGCGGCGGGGCTCGGGCTGTTCGTTCACGCGACGCCGGAGCTTTGGGAGGCCTCCCTCCCTGTGGAGGGCGGTCGGATCCACATCCGGCAGGACGGGCGGACGTGGGCCACGAAGGACGCCCCGTTAAGCGCGAGCGACCGTTAGCAGGGTGACGTCGTCACCGAGCGGACGACCGCCGCCGAAGTCCCGGACCGCGCCGACGACGTGGTCGAGCAACGTCGCGCCCGTACCCTGGAGCGCACCCTTGAGCCGTTCCAGTTCGAATCGTTCGCCGCCGCCGCCTTGCGCTTCCACCACACCGTCGGTGTAGACCAGGAGCTGCGCGTCGTCGGGGAACGGCACGGTTGCCGCGGACAAGCCGGGCTGGGACAGCTCCGGGTGCACGACGATGCCGGTCGGCTCCAGTTCGCGCAGGGGAGGCCACAGCAGCGCGGCGGGATGGCCGGCGTTGACGTATTCGAGCGAGCCGCGCGAGAGGCGGCCGGCCAGCAGGGTCACGAAGTGGTCGGTCTGAAAGCCCTTGATGCCCGCGTGCACGCGTTCCGTGATTTCCTGGGGTGGAAATCCCGCTGGCGCGCACGAGTGAAACGCGGACTTGATCATCGCCGTGAGCATGGCGGCGCCCGCGCCGTGGTTGGAGACGTCGGCGACGAAAAATGCCACGCCGTCGTCGCCCCACGGGGCGTAGTCGTACAGATCGCCGCACAGTTCCTCGACGGGTTGGTAGCGCGCGGCCAGCGCCCAGCCGTTCACCACCGCCTCCGCGGGCGGGAGGAGGCTGCGCTGAAACGCGCGGGCGTGCGCGAGTTCGGCCTGGATGTGGCGCATCTGCCGCCGATTGGATTCCGCGAGGCGCCGCAGCTTGAAGCAGCGCTCGACCAGCGTCAGCAGGACCGTGCGCTCGAACGGCTTGAGCAGGAAGTAGAACGCCTCGCCGCGGATCGCGCGGACGAGTTTTCGGTCCGACTCGGCCACGCTCCCGGTCATCAGGATGACGTCGAGGTCGGGCCGCGTCTCCTTGAGTGCCGCCATGAGCTGGAAGCCGTCCAGTCCGGGCATGCGCACGTCGAGGATCGCGATCTCGGGCGCGAACCCGTGCACTCTGTCCAGCGCCTCGCGCGGATCGCCCAGCGCAAGCACTTCGTAGTCCTTGTCGAGCACCATCGCGGCGCCTTCAAGCATGTGCGGATCGTCATCGACAATCAGGATGCGCGCCTTCATGGCTGGTTCTCCCAAAGTGTCGCCCTGTTTCTCGTGCTCATGCGGCCCCCGGTGCGTCGTCGCGCAGGATGGGCAACGTTACAGTCACGGTCGTCCCCGCGCCCACCTTCGAGTCGACCGAGAGCACGCCGGCCATGTCGGTGAGCAGCGAGCGAACAATAGCGAGACCCAGCCCATGGCCCTCTTCCTTGGTGGTGAAAAAGGCATCCTGAATGCGCTCCAGCGCGTCGGGGGGGATGCCCTCGCCATCATCCTGGATCATGACCGCGATATTCCGGCCGTCCACGCCCACGCGCGCGGCGCGGATGCGAAGCGTGCCTTCGGCGCCCATCGCGTCCAAGGCGTTGGCGACGAGGTTCATGAAGATCTGGTCGAGGTCGGTCTGCCGGCCCGAGACAACCGGCAGGTTGGCCTCGATCTCGATATCGACGCGGATGCCCCGCCGCTCGATTCGGGTTTCGTGAAGCCCCAGCGCTTCTTTCAGCGCGCGATCGACGAGCACGCGGCCCTTGGCGCGGGCTTGTCCGCGCGCGAAGGCGAGCATGCCGCCGAAGATGCGCCGGCAGGCATGAATACCCTGCTCGGCGCGGGCGAGCATGCGCTCGGCGCGTTCGGGATCGGCGGTCTCGTCGCCGAGTTCGCTGCGGGCCTGCTGGACGCCGAGGAGCACGCCGCCCAGCGTGTTGTTGACATCGTGTGCAACCCCGCGGGCCAGCGTCGCCATCGCGCCGCGCCGCTCGGCGACGAGCACCTGCGCCTGGAGCGACTGCTCGCTTCGCTTGAGCTCGGAACGCTGCATCGCCACCGCCACCTGGGGCAAGAAACGCCGGATCAGCTCGGCTTCGTAGGGTCCGAGGCCGTCGGGGTGGGTCGCGGCGACCTTCAAGACCCCAATCACCCCCGCGCGCGTGGCGAGCGGCGCCGCGATCATCCCCTCCTCGCGGCGAAACGCGTCCGGGTCCGCGTCGCGGTTGTAGTCGAGCAGCTCGGCGAGGACATCGCCGTCGTGCAGCTTCCATTCCTTCCAGCCATCGCTCTCCCTTCGGAACCCATGCACGGACCCCCTTGCCATGACCTTGATGGCGGCGGCGGAGAGGGGCAGGCGCTGGCCAATGCGGCGGCTGACATCCTTGCGCCAAGCGATCTGCTCGGCGGCGATTTCGAGGTGGGTGCCGCTCGGTCGCATGACGAGGATGGCGGCGGAGTGGTCGTAGCGCGTCAGGGACCGCAGCCCGTCGAGGATTTGATAGAAGAGGTCGCGCGGCCGGAGCCGGTCCATGATTTTCTTGTCGATTCGCTCGCGGACATCGGCGAGGAGCCGCCGGTCGATGTCCTGGATCAGCTCGGAGACCGTGTTGGCCGTTTCCTGGAGGGCCGCGAGATGCCAGCGCTCGAAATCGGCGCGGGGGGTGTTTTCGGGGGAATCGTCGGCGCGGCGCAGGGCGAGCAGACCCCAGACCCGGCCGCGGCGGTGCAAGAGACCGTATCGAAAGCGCGGCGGGAGCTTCGGCGACTCGCGGCGGAGAATCGCGGTCAGGAGCTTCCGGCTCCAGCCGCCCCCCTTGCCCAGGGTCACGCGCACTTCGGCCTTGCGTGCGCCCGGCCGATATACCGCGATGCAGCCTGCGTCGGCCTCGAAGAACTGGGACGCCTCGCGCAATGTCGCCCGCAGCGTGCGGTTCACATGGCGGGACTCGCGGACGAGGGAACGCAGAGCCGCCCGGAACCGATGAAAGCGCAGTTCTGCGCCGGACGGCATCCTCGCCATGGGCCGAAGTATACGGAAATTCTCCTAAGCCGTTTCGCTCAAAAGACTTAGGGCCTGGGCGGCAACTCGCTTCCGTCCCCGGCTACGGGTACACTGATGGATTCTGCGGACCCGGGGGTCCGAAACACCGATTGCATGCCGAAACACCGATCGCATGGCTGTCCAGCCCGATAACCCCCTGATCGTCCAGAGCGACCACACCGTCCTGCTCGAGGTGGATGGGCCGCGTTTTGCCGCTGCCCGGGATGCCTTGGCGCCGTTCGCCGAGTTGGTCAAGTCGCCGGAGCACATCCACACCTACCGGGTCACGCCGCTGTCGATCTGGAACGCCTCGGCGGCGGGCCACAGCGCGGCGCAGATGAAGGAGACCCTGGTCGGGTTCGCGAAGTACCCGGTCCCGCAAAACGTCCTCCGCGACATCGACGACTACGCCTCCCGGTATGGCCGCGTGCGGCTGGAGCGGTCCGGCGACAAGCTGGTTCTGCGAACCGACGATCCGGCCGTATTGGTCGAGGCGTGGGCCACCTCGACCGTTCGCAAGTACCTCCTCACGGCGCGCTCCGAGACGGAGACCCTCGTCGATCCGGGCATGCGTGGGCACGTCAAGCAGGCGATGATCCGGATCGGCCACCCGATCGAGGACCTCGCCGGATACGTCGAGGGCGGCGCGCTCGAAATCGAGCTGGACCAGGACGAGGATTTTCGGCTCCGGGCGTACCAGGAGGCCGCCGTGGACGCGTTTTGGGCCGGTGGATCGGCCCGGGGCGGCTCTGGCGTCGTGGTTTTGCCCTGTGGCGCGGGCAAGACGATCGTAGGCATGGCGGCGATGGCCCGGGTCAACCGCAAGACGCTGATCCTGACGACCAACCTCACCGCCGTGCAGCAGTGGCAGCGTGAACTCGCAGAGAAGTGCGTCCTCGACCCCGAGGACATCGGCGAGTACACGGGCCAGAGAAAAGACATCCGGCCGATCACCGTCACGACCTACCAGATCATGACGTACCGTCGCTCGCGCACCGAGCCGTTCCTGCACCTGGGACTGTTTTGCGACCACGACTGGGGGCTGATCATCTACGACGAGGTCCACCTCCTGCCCGCACCGGTGTTTCGCTTCACGGCGGAGCTTCAGGCCACGCGCCGCCTGGGACTGACGGCGACCCTGGTGCGCGAGGACGGCCGCGAGGACGAGGTGTTCACGCTGATCGGGCCCAAGCGCTACGACGTGCCGTGGAAGCTGCTCGAGCGGCAAGGGTTTATCGCGCCCGCGACCTGCACCGAGGTGCGCGTCCCGATGGACGAGGACCAGCGGATGTTTTACGCCGGGGCGAACCGGCGCGAGAAGTTTCGGGTGTCGTCCGAGAACCGTAACAAGCTGGACACCCTCATGCGCCTGCTGAAGCGCCACGAAGGCCAACTCGTGCTGGTCATCGGCCAGTACCTGCGCCAGCTCCGCCGCATCGCACAGGTGACCGGCGCGCCGATCATTACGGGCAAAACCAAGAACGAAGAGCGCGCGGTGCTGTACGAGCAGTTCCGCACGGGGGAGATCCGCCAGTTGATCGTGAGCAAGGTCGGGAACTTCGCCATCGACCTGCCCGACGCGAGTGTCCTGATCCAGGTCAGCGGCACGTTCGGCAGCCGGCAGGAAGAGGCCCAACGCTTGGGCCGCATCCTGCGTCCGAAAGCCGATAACGGCCACGCGCACTTTTACAGCCTGGTCACGCGCGACACCCTAGACCAGGACTACGCGCAAAACCGCCAGCTCTTCCTTACCGAGCAGGGCTACACCTACATGATCGTGGACGACTCCGAGGTTCTCGTATGAACGGTCGCCGCCGTCGCCTGCCCGATCCGCTGCCGCTGCGCAGCCACCTCAAGAAATCCACGGTCGAGGAACTGTCCGAGTTCCTGCGCTTTTGGGGGCCGCACGCGAAGCGCCGCAACGGCCGCGGCCAACTCGAGGATCGGCTGCTCAGGCTCATGTCCGACGAAAACGTGGTCTACAGCAAAGTTGACCTTCTGTCGGACACTGTGCGCGGCGCGCTGACGGCCCTGTTGCGGGCGACGCACTTCACCTCGGATCTGGCGAGCCTGCTGCGCGGCATCGACAGCCTCGAAATGGAGTCGTACCAGGCCGAGGCGGCACTCGTGGCGCTGGCCCGCCGCGGCTTCGTGCGCATCAGCCGCCAGCCGGACTGGCTGCCCTACGGCTCGTCGGCCTACGCCGTGCCCCGCGAAATCGGTCTGGTCTTGCACGGGCTCGCCGGCACCGACCGGCGCCCGTTCTGGCAGGTGTTTTCGGCGGCGGAGTTCAAGCCGGCCGGCGCGGACGCCCGCGCGGGAGCGGAGGCGCCTGTCATTCCGGATGACGTGCGCGAAGCGGTTGCCGCGTTGAAGGACCCGTTCCAGACGATTGCGCGCGAGGTGCTCGACCGGTACGGCGGCCTCATCACGCGGCGCGAGTTCCTGGAGCAGTTCACGGCGCGCGGGATCGCCTGGCGCAGCGCCGCGTTTCGCGACGAGTTCGGCCGGGCCCAGCTCGGCACCGTCGCCCACGTCGACCTGAAGACCAAAGCCATCGGAATCGACGACGACGCCCTCGTGTTTTTCATCGAGGTGGTCGACGCCTGGATGGACTCGGCCGGCGTTCCGGAACAAGACGCCGTGTTGAGCGCGCGCGGCGCCCTGATGTCGGATGTCCGCACCACACTCGAAACGGTTCGCGACACCAAGGTGAAGGTCGCGCGTGGCGGCTCGGTCTACAAGGCGTCGCGCACGCGCCTCGCCGACCGCCTCGGCTTTCCGGAAACCAGGATGATCGCCCGCGCGGACGTGGCGGAGCGCGCGCTGAGCATTGCCCGCGGCCTGCAACTCGTGCGCACCACCGGCGAGCGCCGGCTCAAGCTCACCGACAAGGGCGACGAGTGGATGCGCCAGCCGCTGATCGACAAGCTGAGAGAAGCCTACCGGCTCCTGTTCTCGGACGAGGTCCAGACGCTCCGTTCGATCCACCTGCGCGGCATGCACGCGCTGCTGGAAAAACTCCTGATCAAGGAATGCGACAACGGGAAGGTCGGCAAGGGCGAACCCGATGAGAAAAAGCAAACGGACGGCGATGTTTCGGAGGTATCGCCGTCCGTTCCTGCCTGGCGCTCGAGTCGTGACGTTGCCCACCGCGCGCGCAACCTTTATCTGCTCGACCTGGTGCGCGAGGATTCGCAGCGCAACCGCACGCCGCTTGCGGTTTGTGACGGCGCCTTGACGGAGCTGGGGCGCGCCGCGCACGACATGTTGACCCGGGACCTGTTCGTGCTGGGCCTCGTCGATCTGGCACTGCGCGACGAGGAGCCGGTGGCGGTGCGATTGTCGGCCCTGGGACGGCGGCTGCTGCGGGGCGACGAGGCGCGGCCCGCGGACCGGCCGCTTGTCGTCAATCCCGATTTTGAGATCCTCGTCTTGCCCGAGGGCGAGATCGACGACGTGCTGCACGAGCTGGATCGCATTGCCGTGCGGGATCCGGGAAGCCGGGAGGTCGCGCACTACCACCTCGATCGGGCCCGGTTGGAGCGGGTGACGGCGCTAGATGAGGACGTCGATGCCTGGATCACGTTCCTGCGGAATCAGGCGCGGGCGGAGCTACCGCAAAACGTCGCGTACTCGCTGCGCGCGTGGTGCGCGGGCGTCCAGACCGCCGAGGCGTTGCGCGGCGTGCTGGTCACCGTGAACGACCCGGCGGTGCTCAAGGAAATCACTGCGCACGCGCGCCTCAAGGAGCACGTACTCAAGATCGTGGACCAGCAGAGCGTGTTCTTCGACGACGCCGTGACCGACGGTGAGCTGAAAAAGGAACTGGAAGCTCTCGGAGTATTTGTCAAGTAAGGGAAATCTGTCCGGGCGAGGACGCCCGGCTGGGCTTGTGCACTTGCGGGCGGGCACATTTCCTGGCCTGAGCGCGGGCGGCCGCGCCCGGGAATTGGATTTCAGCCACAGAGGACACAGAGAACACAGAGAGATTCGCTGAATGCAGTCCGCGATTCGCGGACTGCCGGAGTTGATGACGGGCCACGCTTCAATCTCCCCTCTCTGTGACCCCTGTGATCTCTGTGGCAAGGACTTCTCATCGTCCGCCCAAACCAACCGGGCGTTCTAGGCCCGTTTCACCGGTAAGATGAATCTGATGGTTGCCGTCCTCGCGCTTTTCTTCCTGCAAGGTGACGGCTGGGAGGATCTGCGGCATCCGGCTCGGGCGGTTCGTGAAGAGGCCATCGAGCGCGCGGTCACGCCGTCCTCCGGACCGAGCACGGCGCAGGTTGTGGTCTGGTTGGGGTCTTCCCGGCCGCGGCTTAGTGAGGCGGCGATTCGGATTTTGGGGTGGCGGCGCGATCCTGCCGGCTGGGCGCCCCTGGCCGCGCGGGCCGTAGACGATGATCGCGCGGCGGACGCCCTCGTTGCGTGGGCCTTCGCTGTCGGACGACCGTTGCCTCTCAAAACCCCGGGGGCGGAGTCCGCGCGACTTGAGCTTGCGGCGCGGCGGGGTGTGTGGCGCGCGCTCGAATCGGTGAGGGGCGGCGCGTCAGTCGATCGGCCGCAAAAATATCGCGGGCTGGACGCGGCCGGTGCCGTGGCGCGGGCCGAGTTGATCGGGATCGCGCAGGACGGCCGGCGGGATCCCGCACTGCGGACCCATGCGATGCACGCACTCGCGCGGCTGTTCGGCCGTCCGCAGGAGCCGGTCCTGTTCGCTTTGGCGGCGGATCCCGAGCCACGCGTGCGCGACGAGGCGATCCGGCTGTTGTGGCGGCACAACCATGCCGAGATTCGCGACGTCTTGGCCCGGCGGTTCGAGTCGGACCGCTCGTTGACGCGCGCCGAACGCGACTACGGCGCCGCGGCGTCACGCGCGTTGCGCCGCCTCGGGCCTCGCGGAGAAAAACGCCTGCTGCGCGAACTCGGGTGGTCGGATCCGCTGACGGCACTGCGGGCCGCACGGATCCTGGTCTTGCTGCGCCCCGACCAGACGCCCCGCGTGCATCGCCGTCTCAGGGCTATGCTCAAGATTCACGAGCAATCCGGAGGACGTCTGGGACTGGCTCTTTGGTGGACCCAGCTGGGTCCGTTCGACGACGGGTTGCGAAAGCGTTTCTTGGCGGGCGATCCGTTGCTTGCCGCGGCGGCCGCGAAGGGCCGGGACGAGGCACTGCCTCTTCTTGAAGCGGCGCTGGCGCCCGAGCTGATGACGCCCGCGGCTCTCGGCCGGCGGTTGCGGGTCGGGTCGGAGTTGCTGCGGCGTTGGAAGGCCCCGGCGCAGGCGCGGGTCGCGTTCGCGGCGCGGGCGTTCGCGCAGGTGAATCGGACGGTCCACGGCTGGGGATTGTCGATGCTGCGTGGCGTGAAGCCGGCGCGCTGGCAGGCCCTGCGGTCTCGGGTCGAGGAGTTCTTGCGATCGCCGTCCGAGCGAGTGCGCCTGGAGGCGGCCGCGCTGCTCGTTCCGACGCCGGCGGCGCGCCGGGTGTGCCTGGAATCGCTCGTGAACGGTGACCCCGCCGCGGCCCGGCGCGTCGCCGCGATTCTCGCGCGCTGGTACCGTTTCGAAGCGAATGCGCCAGTCGCCGTGCGGCGGCAAAAGGCCCGGGCGTGGCTGAAGGCGCTGGCGCGGTCGGGTAGCTCTGATAAGGAATAGGCGGTGCTCGCTTCTTTTTGGTCGGACTTCACGCGCTTGTTGCGCCAGCCGCTCGCCCTTGAGGGCCTGGCCGCGGTGGCGATCTTCACCGTCGTGCTGCTGCTGTTTCGGCGCGTGCGGCGCGTGGCCGAGACGCTGGAGAAGCGGCGCGCGCTGGCGGACTACGTGCGCGGGCTCGACGAGTTCCTGCGCGGCGACTTCGCCGAGGCCATCGCCACGTTGGAGCGGGTGCTCGAGCGCGACCCCGAGAACGTCGAGGCGCGCATCGCGTTGGGCGACTGCTACCGCGAGCGGGGTGATGCGGCGGAGGCCAAAAAACACCATCACCACGTCCACAAGGTGTTTCACCACGAGCTCGGCCGCAACTTTCTGTCGCTGGGCCTCGACGAGCTCGCCCTGCGCAACTTCGAGGCTTCGGTCGAGGCGTTCTTGCTCTGCCTCGAGCACACCCCGGACGAGCGCGACGCCGTCGCCGGTCTCGCGCAGGCGTACGCGCAGGGCGGCAGCCCGCTGGAGGCCGCGCGCTACCTGCGCCAGCTCTATCCCGACGGACCCGCGCCGGACATGAGTCGCGTCGATCGGCGCGAGGCGGGCAGCCGCTCTGCCGAGGCCGGGGACGCGGCGCTGGCGGAAATCGACGCCGACGGTGCCGTGCGTTTTTTCACCGAGGCGCTCGCCTTCGCTCCGCACAACGTGCGCGCGCGGACCGGACTCCTGCGCGCCGCCGAAGCCCTGGGCGACCCTGAACGCGCGCGCGCCCTGGTCGAAGAGCACCTCGGCGAGCTGCGCCGCATGGCCGAAGACGAGGAAACGCTCTTCGAGCCCGCCGCCGCCCGTCCGGCGCGACCCGACCACGCGGACGGAAGTCCCGTCCTGTTGACGGAATCGGGCGAAGAGCGAACGGACGGCGATGCCCACCCGGACGCGCCGGAGGCGGATGAGCCTGCGCGCCATCTTCCCGCGCTGACCGAGAACGCGTCCGCGGTCGTCGCCGCAGTCGAGAGCAAGACCGCCCGCTACTCGTGCAGCGCGTGCGGCGTGCTTGCGCGCGACTACGCCGAGACATGCAGTGCGTGCGGCGGCGTCGGAACGCTGGGCGCGCTGGATGAGGTTGCGTCGCTCTACCTGAAACCGGTCACCGACCTGCGTGAGGCACTCGACGAGGTGGAAGAGAACGCGGCGTTTGTCCAGGGTTTGGCGCACAAGGCTTCGGCGGGCGATGAAACCGCGTTGGACCGCCTGCTGGAACTGGGCGCGGCGGCGATCTACGACCTGTACCCGGCGCTGTCTTCCCTGGATGGCCGCCGCCTGCTCGGCGCGCGCTTCGCCGAACTGGGTGACGCCGCCGTGCGCGCGGTGCGCGAGTGTCAGGAGGCGCGCCACGGAGCACTCATCGGTGGCCGGGTGGCCGACGAGTTCGCGGCGGCGTTTTATCTCGCGCTGCCGGATGGTGCCGGCGCATCCGATCTCGCGAACCTGGGTTCGACGCATGATGGCGTCGTTGCCGCGGTGCTCGCCGATCCGCGGGTCGATGCCGCGACGCGCGATGCCGCGCTGGAGCGGCTGCGCCCGCGAGGTGCGGACTCGGTCGCGCCGGTCGTCGATGCGCTGGCGGGAACCGTGGACGGCAGCGGACTCGACCGCGCGGCCGCACTGGTGCGCGAGTTCGGTGCGTCCGCTGTGGCGGCAATCGAGAAGCGCTACTTCCAGTCGTCGTTGCTGGGGTTGCGCCGTGCGCGCAAGGGTGCGCGCCGAACCGCGGCGGACGTTCTGGCGCGTTCCGGCTTGCCCGCCGCCGCCGAACTCCTCGGCCGGACGGCGGCGAAGGAAAAAGACGACGCTTTGCGCGCGCACTACGTCGCCTGCCGCGAGCGAGCGGAACGCGACACCTCAGATGGCCCGGCCCGATCGGATGGCTCGAGCGGATCCGAAAACTCTGGCGGCTCGGAAGGCCCGAGCGGATCCGGAGACCCGAGCGGATCCGAAGACCCCGGCGGATCGGAAGGATCTGCCGAATCGAACGATAAGGGGGGCTCGGGCGCATGAGCGGCGACAAGCACCAGCCTCCCAAACGGCCGTTGAAGGATCGGTTTCTCGATCGTGTGCCGCTGTTCGGGACCGTGCGGCGCGTGCGCGGCTGGGCGCGCCGGCGCAAGGGATTGATCTACCTCATCCTGATCATCATCGTCCTGTTCGTCGTCCGGCCGGTGTTGACGATCATCGGCGAGGTCTTCAAGATCTTTTCCGGCCCGATCAAGGTGCTGCTCAACAACCCGGTGGGCCGGTTCTTCTTCTACAACCTGCTCGCAATCGTGCTGTTGTTTTGGGCCTGGCGCAAGACCCGCGCGGGCATCCGGCGCGTGTTTGGCATGTTCGCCTTGCGCTCGTTCCTCGATGGCGTCAACCTGATGATCCTGCGTCGTTGGGATCTGGCAATTCCGCACTTCGAGAAGGTGCTCAAGATCGCGAAACGTTTTCGGCTCGAGGACGCCGTGCCCGAACACCGCGACGTCGTGGCCGATGCGTATCTAAAAATCGCGTACTGCCATCTGCGGAAGGGCCGTGCGAACGACGCCAAGGCGTGGCTCCTGCGCGTCCGGGAACAAGACATCCTCACGGACCATGTGCGGCGCAACCACGCCGAATTGCGCGCCCTCGCCTACGACGTCAACGACGAGATGGAACAGGAGACGGTCCTCAAGGAACTCGAGCGGTCGGCGGGCCAGGACAGTCGCAACCGGCGGGTCCTGCGCGCGCTGCGCACCCGCCACGAGGAAGCCGGCGATCTCGAAGGCGCCTGCCGTGTCGCCAAACGACTCGTCGCGGTGACCGATGCGCGCGAAAAGGAAGAAGCCGAACGCGATTTGGCGCTGCTCCAGTTCCGCCGCGCGAAGGCCCTGGGCGGCGGCGATCAAAAACAGATGCGCCGCGCGCTCAAGGCGACGTCGGGAGATCCGCGCTCCGCACTCAAGCTGGGCGATCTCGCGGTGCAGGACGACGACTTGAAGGGCGCGCTCAAGGCATGGGCCAAGGCGGTCAGCCTGCCGGTATTCCAGCGCATCGCGACGCTGCTCGAACAGGGCAAGCTGGCGGGCGACAAGGAAAAGAACCTGCTGCTCCGCCACTTCCCGTACGCGGGCACGATGCTGGTCCTCGCCGAGCACTACCACCAAAGAGGCGAATTCCGCCGCGCCCGCACGGCGCTGGACCAGGTCCTCCAAAGAGCGGGCGAAAACGTCACGGTGCTGCGCCTGTACGCCGCCTGCCTGGAAGGCGAAGGCCACAACGAAGAAGCCGCCCAGCTTTACCGCCGCGCCCTGACGATGTCGCTGCAGGGATAGGCACCGAATCGTGATAGCCTGCACGAATCCACAAGACGCTGCCCCATGTCCTTGTGAGCGACGACGAAGGCCTACGGCCTGTCGATCAAGAGCAGAATAGAAATGAACGTGGAACACGTATCCCGTGCAATCACGGCGGCACTTGAAGCGTTGGAAGGAGGTTCACGGCAGGGCCACCGTCCGAGTGCCCAAAGGGACTTCGGTGTCTACACGGCGGACTTACGCGGAGTCGTTCGTCGCTTCAAGAAAGTGCTCAAGCCGCAAAGTGCTGAGCAGGTCCTTGAACTTGCACAGCGTCTCATTCGCGAGAACGTCACAGAGTGTCGCCAGGTCGCGTACGAACTCGTCGCTGGGCACAAGCTGGCACGCGAGGCTCTGAATGAGTCGATGGTGGAGGCGCTTGGTCGCGGCATCGACAATTGGGCATGCGTGGACAGTTTCTGCTGCAACATCGCGGGCCTCGCATGGCGTGAAGGGCGGATCAGCGACGCGCTTATCAGCCGCTGGGCCTCGTCGGACGATCTTTGGTGGCGCCGGGCGGCAGTCGTCTCAACGGTCGCGCTGAACACCAAGTCGCGTGGCGGAACGGGTGACCCGGCGCGGACGTTTGCAGTGTGTGCGCCGCTCCTGGAAGATCCAGAAGTCATGGTTCAAAAAGCGATCAGCTGGGCGATTCGCGAGCTCGTGCCCTGGGACCGGAAATCGGTGGTGTCCTTCCTCGATCAAAACCAGGAATCCGTGTCAGCCCGCGTCAGGCGCGAAGTGACGACGAAGCTGGAGACCGGCAGGAAGAACTAGTCGTGTGATTCACGCTATTGCAGACTTATCAGCTTCGCGCGAGCGCGTCCGACCTTCTCGAGGATCTCGTCGGCGGCCTTGGTCCAGACGATGGGCTTGGGATCGTCCCCTTGACCTCTTGTTGGGCTTGCGTCCTCCGCGCGGAAGGTCTTGGACGATCCCCTCGATGCGGCTCGCCGAAAAGCGCGTCCGCCATCGGCCCACGGTTTCCTTGGTCGCGCCAAGCTCTTCGGCGATCCGCCGATTCGAGCCATTGGACAGGTTCGATAATTCTGTCCATTTTTGCATCACACGACTAGTGAGTCACCCGATGGTTGACGTCGAAGCTGCGTACCGAAAGGCACTCCGTCGCTACAACGGCTCCAACCTCCGCGGTCTCTCGAAGACGGATCGCGTTCTCGTGACCATTTGGTGGCTGGAGGGGGACGTCAACAACGGTGGATTCGATCAGTACTTCTCCAACTCGAGCGGGAATCTGGCGTTTTTTGCCGTGAAGGCCCTGCGCCGGATCGGCGCAAACGCAACGGCAGACATCGTTGCCAACGCGGTGTCGATCTTTTGTGCTGCCGGTGTGCCGCGAGATCGAGTCAAACGAGAGGACGCGCTCGAGAGGCTTCACGGCCGATACGAGGAATACCTGAATGAGCTCAGTTCCCAGTTCTATGCCGAACCAGACGATGTTTCCGCGCTTGTCGAGGGCTACCTCGCTCGTTCAGCGCAGCGGTGGACGCCGATGCGTAGTATCCGAAGTACGTTGAAGAGAATCCGGTGCTGGTTTCGTCGCCGGAGGTACCGGGAGGCCGCCCTGTGGATTCTGTCGTAGATCCTGCGCACTCGTGAGGCTGCGCCGACCGCGTTTCGTGTCGCCGGATCGGCGCGAATTTCGGGTTGCTGCGAACATGAGCCTCGTGCGTCGATTTCTTCGGATTCTGGTGCGTACGGTGCTGGGCCTCTTGGTCCTGCTCGTGCTCGCCTTTTTCTTTCGCAAGCCGCTCTTTTCGGGGTGGCTGCGTGAGCGCATTGAGTCCGAGCTGACGGCCGCGCTCGGGGCGCCGGTGTCGGTCGGCGCGCTTGACGGAAACTGGTATTTAGACCTGGAACTCGTCGATGTTTCGATGCCGGATGCGCCTCCGGACGGTCCGCTGGCCGCGTTTTCGGTGAAGCGACTCCACGCCCGCTACTCGCTGCTCGACCTGCTCGGTGACAATCCCCTGGAAGGGGTGCGCGGGCTGACCGTCGAGGAAGCCGACGTGCGCATCGATCTGACGCGTCCGGCCGCGCCGCCCGCGATCGACGACGAAGCGGACGCGATCGATCCGTTCGAGCTGCTGCCGGACGAGTTCCCGCCGATCGCCGTGACCGGAAACATCGCCGTCCGTTGGCTGACGGGCGATGCCTCCGCCGCTCTCGACCTGAAGATTGAGGGCCAGGAAGTCCGCCTCGCTGCGCGCGACATTGTCGCTCCGCGCGTGGATTTCACCGAAACGCAGATCACGATCCGCCGCACCGGGACCGCGGCCTTCGAGCTCGCCACCGACGCGGAAATGATGAGCGTTTCTCTCGAAGCGGCCCGGGCCGAGCGGACGGGCGGGGGATGGAACGGAGCGTTCACGTTGCGCGCGGGCACGGGCGTCGTGCGGGCGAGCGGCGGCGAATCGGCCGCAGAGCTGGTGATCGAGAACGTGGATCTGGCGCGGTTTGCCGAGCTTGCGGGCACTCTCGAAGGCGTCGTTTCCGGACGCGTTACGTGGACCGCGCCCGCGTCGGTCTCCGGCGAGCTGACCGCCTCAGGCATTCGCGCCGAGGGCGTCGAGGTGGATCGCGCGGTTGTGGACGTCGCGTTTGACGACGGTCGAATCACGCTGCGCACGCTATCGGTCGAACGCGGTGCGGCGTCGATTCAGGCGCGGGGCATCGCGATCGACCTGGCGCTGCCGTTCAAGGTCGCCCGGCTCGAACACGCGCGCTTCCACGTGCCCGACCTCGCGGTGTTCGGGCTCGACCTGCCGCAACCGGTGCGCGTCACGGGCGGCATCGAAAGCGCCGACGGCCGCACGCTGCGCGTCCGTGACCTGGCGATCGGCGCGGGCCGCTCCGAACTCACGCTGGACGGCCGCGCCACGCTTCCCGCAGCGCCGGAACAATGGCGCGAGGCGACCGCCGAGCTGACCGTGAAAGGGGTGCTCGACGGCTGGTCGGTCTGGGCGCCCGGCGCGCCCGCCGTTTCCGGCGCGATCCGCGTGAGCGGCGATCTTTCCGGCACGGCGGCCCAGCCGCACGCCACACTCGCGCTCCGCGGGGGGCCGCTGGTCGTCGAAGGGCGCGCCGTCGACCAGGCTGTCTTGACTGGAGAACTCTCGTGGCCGGGCCTCGACCACTTGCGGCTCGAAGCAAGGGCCGGCGGCGACCGCATCCTGTTGCGCGGCGCCGCCGATCTTCAAGAAAAAGCGCTGCAAGAAGGCGAGTACGAAGTCGCGGTGGGGGATCTCTCGAAGTGGGTTGAGGGGGCCCGGGGGCGCGCGCAGGGCAAGGGCAAGGTGGCGTGGGACGGTGAGGCGTTGTCCGGGGGCGGGAAACTCACGGTCGAGGCGCTCGTCGTGGAGGAGCGCGCGATCGGCGACGTGTCCGTGTCGTTTCGCGCGAACGGCGATGTCGTTTCCGTGGAGGAACTCCGCGCCGGATCGGTGACGGCGCGCGGCCGCTTCGACATCCAGAAACGCGAGGGCGTCGTGGCCGAGGCGTCGGGTCGCGATTGGAAACTGCTCGCGCCGCTGCGGGTGCAGCTCGACGCGGACCGGGAATCCGTGGCCGTGAACGGACTCCGCGTCGCCGCGTTCGGGGGCACGATCGAGGGCGCCGGCCAACGGATCGGCACGCGCATCGAGGCGACGCTGACGGCAACCCGCATCGACTTGGCCCGCGCCGACGCGCGCCTGCGCGGTCTGGCGGACCTCAAGGCCACCATCGCGGGCGATCGCGTCGACGTTGCGCTCCACGCCCCGAAGATCGGGTTCGAGGAACTCGAAGGCCGTGTCGCGTTCAAGGCGCGGCAAGACGAGACCGGAATCGTCCTGACCGACCTGGATGCCGTGCTGGGCGACTCGTTGCTCGCACAGGGCAGCGGCGTGTTGCCCTGGCGCTTTGCCGACGGTGTTTGGCGCGAGACCGCCGTGACACCATCGCTCACGCTCACCTTGCGCTGCTCCGACCCGCGGCGGTGGCTGGGAATCGAGGCCACCCGCGCCGAGGCGGACATTTCAGGCGACGGGCCGCGTTTGTCCGCGAGCGCGAAGGTGTGGGACTGGGGGCCGCACGCCGAGTTGAAGTTCGAGGGCGAGACCAGCGTGACCGCACGCGTGGGCCTCGACACCGCGTCGGTCAAGGTCGCGACGCCGCCGCATGCCGGCGCAAACGTGCAGGCGGGCGCCACGCTGGATCGGGGTCTGGACTGGGCCCGGCCGGCGGCGTGGCGGACCGCGGTGGACGAGGCGCGGATCGACGGAGCGATCGATGTCGAGCTGCCCGATCTCGGGACACTGCGCCGGTTCGCTCCGGACCTGCGCTACCTCGCCGGGCGCGCCACGGTCCGCGCGCGAGTCGAGGGCCCGTTGCGCACACCCAAGGTCAACGGCGAAGCGACGCTCGAGGACCTCGCGGCGACGCTCCCGGATCCGCTGCCGCCGTTTCAGGAGGGCAGCGCGCGATTCGTATTCGACGAAACCGAAGTTCGTTGCGAGTTCCTGAAAGGCCAGCTTGGCTATGCGCCGATCCGGATGTCGGGGACCGCGGACCGAGAGGGCATCGACGTCAAGCTTGAGGGCGAAAACACGCTGCTGGCGCGCGGTCGACATTTGCGCGCGCGCGCCGATGTCGCTTTGGCTTTGAAAGGGACATGGGACGCGCTGGCCCTGTCGGGCCGCGTCGATGTCACGGACGTTTTGTACAGCGAGCCGATGAACCTGTTCGCGCGCGGGCGCGCATTCGCGGACAAAAAACTCCAGTTCTTCTCGCTGCGTACCGAGCCGTTCGCGTCGATGACCCTTGATGTCGACGTGCGCGCGGACGACACCGTGCACCTGCGCAACAACGTCGTGCGCGGCGCGGCGGGCGTGCATCTGCGCCTGCTGGGCACGGGCGCCGTGCCGGAGCCGCGCGGGCGGATCACGTTTCGCGACACGCTGGTCAAGCTCGAGTTCTCGAGCCTGAAGGTCGATCGCGGCCAGCTTGAATTCCGTCCCGAGAACCCGTTTGCGCCGCGGCTGGACGCGACGGCCCACACGCGCATGCGCGGCCACGACATCTCGGTGCGCGTGGTCGGCGAGGTCCCGGACTTTGAAGTGCAGACCAACGCCTCGCCGTATCTGCCCCCCGACGACATCCTGCTGCTGTTGAGCGTCGGCTTGACCCGCGAGCAGCTCGAAGGCGACGGCGCGAGCGGTCGGGTACTCAAGAAAGCAGCGCTGCTGATCGGCCAACGGCTCTATCGGCGTTCGCGCGGTCCGACCGATCCGGACGAGCGGAGCTTCTTGGAGCGATTCGAGTTCGACATGGGACGCGACGTCTCGCGGTCGGGCGAGGACACGGTCGAGGCCGAGTTCGAGATCAACAAGCGCTACTATCTTCGCGGCGAGCGAGACCGGTTCGACGACTACAACCTGGGCTTCGTGTGGAGGTTTCGGTTCCGATGAGGACCTGGGCGTTCTTGTTGGTGCTGCCGCTCGTCGCATGCGTGAGCCGTGGCAAGTCCGCGCCCGGCGAGACCGGAGCGAAGGAACCTGTGACGACGGAGGCCGAAGGCCAGGAAGCATCGCCGTCCGTACGCTTTGCGTTCGAGGGGCTCCAGGAACTCAAAGAACGGCATCTGTTGACGGCGGCGCGTCGTGAACTCGACGCGTACTCGAAGAAGAAGCGGCGCCTCGCGGATGCCGCCGACGCCGCGTATTCGATGGAGCTGTATTGTCGGGATGAGGGCTACGCGCACGCGAAGGTCGGCTTTGCGGTCGAACCGGAGGGGCTCGTGTTCACCGTCGAGGAGGGGCCGTTGGTACGGCTTGGGCCGGTGCGCCTCGAGGGTGTGGCGCAGGTACCGTACGAGGAACTCGAGCCGCTCGTGGCGTTTGAGAGCGGCGGATTCAAGGCGCCCGTGTTTCGGGAGGCGGAGGTGCGCGGGGCGGCGGGCGAGATCGAGTCGGCGTATCTCTTGCGCGGATACTTGCGGGTGAACGTGGCGCGTCCGGTCGTGACGTTCAGCGAGGATCGCGCCGAGGCGCGCGTCTTGGTTCGGATCGAGGAGGGGCCGCAATACATCGTCGAGCGTGTCGAGTTCGAGGGCATCGCACACGTCCCGGACGATGGGGCGACCGGCGAGCCGTATCACGTGCGCGTCCCGGCGCAGTTGGCCGGGAAGATTCGGCGCTTCTTGTTGGATCGCGGCCACCAGCGACTGCGGGTTTCCGGGAGCGCCGTCGTGGATCACGAGCGAGCGCGTGCGGTGGTGCGGATTCAGGCGACCCCGGGGCCGGTCGTGCGACTGCGGAGTCTTGCGTTCGAGGGCCGGGAGCGGACGCGCGAGAACTTCTTGCGCGAGCGGATCCCGATCGAGGTCGGCGACATCGTGGCGCAGCACCTACTGGACCGCGGGCTCGACAACTTGTTTTCGTCGGGGCTGTTTCAGCTCGTGCGCCCGCGGCTCGCGCCAGCCGGGGACGCCGAGGCCGACCTCTCCATCGAGCTGAAAGAACTCCTGGCGCGCACGGTGGACTTCGAGGTCGGCTACGGCAGCTATGAGCAGGCCCGCGCCGCCGTCCGTTATCGCGACCGCAACCTGTTCGGTCTTGCCCGCACGCTCGAGGTCGAGGCGCGCGTCAGCCTGAAGAGCTACGCGACCAAGGTCCTGTTCAAGGATCCGTTTGTGCTCGGTGACAAGAACACCCTGGAAATCGGGGTGGGCTACCTTGCCCGGGAGGAGCCGTCGTTCGACCTCGAAGCGATTGATTTCGACCTCATCGTCAGCCGCGACTTCGATGGCCCCTATGACGCGCGCTTCGGGTACCGCATGCGGTTCGAGGACGCCGACGATGCACCACCGGACGAGCAAGCGGGCTTCATCCGCACAGCGGGTCTGTTTCTGGCTGTGCGGCGCGACACGCGGGACAGCCTCGTGCTGCCGACGGCCGGTTCGCTCGTGCGGCTCGGCGTCCTCTGGTCGTCGCCGACCCTGGGGGCGGATCTGGAGTTCCTCGAACTCGATTTCCGGGCGACACGCCACGTCCGGCTCAGCGACCGCGCGGTTCTTGCAGTCGGCACGCGCCTGCGCACACGCGAAATCCTCAACAACGACGCGAACCTGCCGATCCAGGAGCGGCTGTTCCTCGGCGGCGAGAGTTCGGTCCGCTCGTTTGGAGAAAGCGAACTGGGCCCCTTCGACGCGAACCGCGATCCGCTCGGCGGACTGACCGCACTCGAGGCGCACATCGAGTTGCGCGTACGAACGTGGCGCGATCTGCACGTCGCGGGCTTTCTGGACGCGGGCAACATCGCCGTCGACGCATTCTCGTTTGACGGCCCCCCTGGCTACGCGGTCGGCCTCGGCTTTCGCTACTACCTGCCCGTTGGTCCGATCCGCCTGGACTTCGGCTACAACCCGGGCCGCCTCTTCGCCGCGGACCAGGCGTGGGCCTTGCATCTGGCGTTCGGGTTCTCGTTTTGAAGGGGAGTTGGTCGGGGATTTGGATGAGCCGTTTTGCGGAGGAACCGCTAACCGGACGCCGCTTCCGCCCGCGAGGCTCTCAACGGCGTCAGCCGTTGAGCCCGAAGACATGGCCTAGCGGTTCCTCCGCCTCCAACGCCGTCAGGCGTTGGGCAAGACAAGTGGCTTAGCGGTTCCTCCGCTAAGCATCGCCGTCCGTACGCTACCGTCCTCTGTAGTCGTCCGCCCTTTGGCCCAACCGCGTCACGCTCTCGTCGAAGTCTCTCACCTCTTCGTTCGTGAACCAGCGGACTTCGTTGGATTCTTCGCTGCAACGCAGGGTCTCTTCGTGCGCGTGGAACAGGAAGCGGACATCATGGTGGAGGTGCGCGGGGACGCCGGGGCGTTTCGGGATCAGGTGGACGTCGAGATCGAGCGGGACTTCGTCCATGAGGGTGAGCTTGACGAGGCCGGTTTCTTCTTCGACTTCGCGGCGGGCGACTTGGGCGAGGTTGGGGTCGCCGTCGGCGTGGCCGCCTGGCTGTAGCCAGCGGTCGAGTTTCTTGTGGTGTACCAGGACGACCCGTTGTCGATCCGGCGACCACACCCACGCCGACGCGGTGAGGTGGCCTTCAAGGCGCGTGCGCAAGAGCGCATCGGGGCTGTGGCGTACGAGCAGCCGGATGTGATCGGTCGGGACGAGGTGCTCCGGGTACCGTTCCAGATAGCGGTCGAGCAGCGCTTCAAGGTTCATTGCGTCACGCGTCCTGTCTCGTGCCGGGTGTGCTTCGCCGCGTTTCTTGCGCGACCGGGATCGTCAGTAGCGCGAGGGCGGCGGTGAGGATGGCGCTGCTACCCGCGATAGTCTCAAGCGATACGCCGGCGTCGAGGAGCGCGCCCATGCCGTAGGGCATGAGTGCCGTGGAGATGACCATGCAGCTTGAGGTGAGCGCGCGGATCGCGCCGTGATACACCACGCCATAGAGTTCGGTCCACGTCGCTCCGGAGAGCGCCGGCACCGCGCCCGTTGTGGCGCCGGCGAGCGTGAGATAGGCGACGGCGGCGCCGGGATGTGAGGATGTCGCGAGGACGCTGAGACCGGCCACGAGGGGTATCGTAAAGAGCGGAAGCAACCGGCGTGGGCCGAAGCGATCCACGAGCACGCCCATCGTCAGCGACGCGATCCACTGCGCCATGGCAAAGCCGAACATGCACGCCGCCAGCCACTCGACGCTCCAGCCCTTGCTGTGTGCCAGGTGAATCTGGTGAAAGATCAGGCCGGTCAGAATGCACGGGGTCGCCAGGAACGCGGGCAAGACCAGGTAGAAGCGCCGGTCCCGCAGAGCGACGCCGCGGTCGGCTTCGATCGTGCTGGCGCCGGCGCGCGTGCGAAAGGCGGCATGGCGCGCCGCGTGGCCCCGCAAGAGCCACTGGGCTCCCGGCAGCAGGACGACCAGCACGACGATACCGCTGAGGCGCCACGCGCCGGACCACGAAGACCATTCCAAGAGGGCCACGGCGAGGCCGGGAAACAGTGCGCTCCCGAGCGTAAACCCCAACGCAGCGATGCTGAGCGCGCGACCGCGTTCGCGTTCGAAATAGCGCGCCATCGTCGTCATCGCGGTGTGGCCGAGCAGCCCCTGTCCGCAAAACCGCACCCCGTAAATGCCGACCGCCAACACAAACAGCGACGTCGCGGACGAGAGCAACAGGCACGCGACCCCGAGTCCCGCGCAAACCCCGAACGTGAACCGGCGCAGGTCGATGTCGTCGATCGCCCGTCCGACACGGCCGAGCACGAGCCCGCTGGCCGCCGTCACCACCGAATAGACGAGTCCGAAGTCGCCGTGCGAAAGCCCGAAGTCGCGCCGCCACGCCCCGCCGAACATGGACAGAAAATATGTCTGCCCAAACGACGAAAACATGGTGAGCCCAAACCCGAACGCCAAAAAGCGCGGGTGCGCCCGCAAGAACGAAAGATACGCCAAGCGCGAAGGATAGCCTGCTTGCCGTGTCCGCCAACAGGATGGAGCAGACGGACGGCGATGCATCCCGAGGTCGGCGCAGTCCGCGATTGCTATAGGATGGGTCGATCTTCGATCGCACGGGTCGGAGACGTGGCGTCCCATGGCATCCCCTCGTCCCGTGATCTTCATCAGCGCCACGAGCGCGGACTTGCGAAGCAGCCGAGTGGTCATTAGGGACGCGCTGTTGACCATCGGGTGCGTGCCCGTCGAGCAGACCAGTTTTCCGCCGAACGGGCTCAAAGTGCGCGAGATGCTGCGCAAGCGCATCGAGGCCTGCGACGCCCTGATTCACGTCGTGGGACGCAGCTACGGATTCGAGCCGGTGGAGCGGGATCCGTCGGGAGCGCGTCGGAGCTATACTCAGCTCGAGCACGACCTGGCGCGCGAACTCGGCAAGCCCGTCTACGTATTCGTGTGTCGCGACGAGTTCCCGTACGACGAGCATTCCCCCGACGACATCGAGCAGGGCGAGCTCCAGCGCGCGCACCGCCGGCGTCTGATGGCGGGCGACGAACTCTACGAGGAAATCGGCTCGCGCGACGCGCTTCGCGCGCGGGTGCACGCCCTGCAGGCGCGCGTGGACCAGCTTGCAAGGAAACTGCGGCGAGCCCGATCGTGGCTCGGGCGCGGTCTCGTGGCTGGCTTGCTGGTGCTCGTTTTCCTCGGCATCGGGTTCTGGTGGGTGGCACGCCTGACCGGCAAGACCCAGGTGCGGCTGGCCGATGTCGAGAGCGAATTGGACCGCCAGCGGCGCTACATCCGAACCGTGGCCGATGTCTACACCGAACAAAAGGCGCAACTCGTGGCGCTAACTCTTACCGAGATCCAGCTCTTCGACCGCGCCCTGGCGGCTGTGGCCGAGCGCGAAGGGGTCGCGTTGGCCGAGCTACGTTCCGGCATGAGTCTGTTCGTCGCGGCGGTACGCACCGATCCGCAGGCCGAGTTTCTTGACCTCGCCCTGGCCGACTTCGCCGAACGAGATTTCACCGGCGCGGCGGAACACGCCGCCATGGCCGCCGACCAGGCCCAGGAAAAGCGGATCGCTGCCGAGGAACTCGCCCGTCGGGCAACCGCGGATGCCCGGCGCGCCCGTGATCGGGAGCGACAGGCGCGTAGGCTCCAGGGACGATCCCTGTTCGCGGCTGGGCGGAACGGAGAGGCGGTGGCCGTCTACGGGCAGGCGCTCGATGTCACGCCGCGCGATGAGCTGCCGCGGGAATGGGCCGAGCTGAGGTTTCTCCGGGGGGGCGCCCTGAGCGGATGGGCGAAGGTTTCAGTCGGGGACGAAATCACGCGCCGGCGCGCCCATGCCGTCGCGGCCTACCGCTCTGCGCTTGAGGTGTACACACGTAGTTCGCTGCCGCGGGATTGGGCTCGGACCCAGAGCAACCTTGCTGTTGTTCTCGGTGATCAAGCCCGGGCGGCGGTCGAGGGCGAGCGGGACCGGCTGCTCGGCGAGGCGCTCGTTGCGCACCGGCAGGTTCTCGAGGTCTACACCCGCGGTGTCTTCCCCGGGGACTGGGCCATGACCCAGAACAACCTCGCCATCACGCTCGGCGATCAGGCCCACGCGGCGGAGAGAGGACAAAGAGCGCGGCTACTCGGGGAAGCGGTTGCTGCGTACCGCCTCGCGCTTCGGGTGCAAACCCGCGCGGCTTTTCCGCAGGACTGGGCCATGACCCAAAACAACCTCGCCAACGCGCTCGGTGCCCAGGCCGACGCGGCACAAGACAGTGAGCGGGCCCGGCTGCTGCGCGAAGCGGTCGTGGCGTACCGCCTCGCCCTACTGGTTTACAGGCGGGAAGACTCTCCGCGGAACTGGGCTACAACCCAAAGCAACCTGGCCGTCACGATTGACGATCAGGCCGATGCCGCGGAGGGAACGGCAAGAGCGACGCTGCTGGACGCAGCGGTTGCCGCGTACCGCCTGGCGTTGCAGGTCCGAACGCGCGCGGACGATCCGCAGGATTGGGCCATGACGCAAAACAACCTTGCCGCAACGCTCGACGCGCAGGCCGACGCCGCGGAGGGAGACGAGAGAGCTCGCCTGCTCGGCCAGGCGATCGTCGCGTACCGTCTCGTCTTGGAGGTCTACACGCGCGCGGCCCTTCCGCAAGCGTGGGCCATGTCTCAGTACAATCTTGGCAACACGCTTCAGGCCCAGGCCGAGACTGCGCAGATGCCGGAGAGGGGCAGGCTACTCGGCGAGGCCATCGCCGCGTACCGTCTCGCGCTCAAGATACGGACCCGTGCGCTCTCGCCCGAGGACTGGGCCACAACGCAAAACAACATCGCCTTGGCCCTCCGCGCCCAGGCCCACTGCGTCGAAGGCGACCAGCGCCGAACGGTGTTGAAAGACGCCGCGGCGGCCATGCGATGTGCGTTGCAGGTGTGGACCGCACAAGCAGCGCCGAGTGATCATGCTCCGAGAGCGGATTGGATCAGCGCCGTCGAAGAGGAATTCCGCAAACTCAAATGACGCAGCGTACGGACTGCGATGCTCCTAGCGACGAGGAGCTCGTCCGGAACCGGAGATGATCGGCAGTCACCCGACGCGTCAACCCGGACAAGATCCTCAGTTCACGCTCTTGCGGCGCTTCTTCTTGTTCTTCTTTTGGTACTTCACCGAGCAGCCGTACGGCTTGGACCTTCTGAGCGGGGATGCCTTCTTGGCGAGCACTGCGTCCATGACCCATGTGACATAGTTTTTGGCGGCCATGATCGCTTCCTTGGCGAACGCGCGGGGGGCGTCGTCGAAAGCGCCGTCGTACACCCGAATGCCCTGCGGGTTGATGATGCAGATTTGCGGGGTTGTGCGGGCCTCGTACAGGCGGCCGACCTTGCCGTCCGCGTCGAGGAGTACCACACTCGAGGCGAGCCCCTGGTCTTTGGCGATCTTCTGCCACTGCTCGGCGGTGCGGAAGTCGCGGTGGTTCGGGTTGGTTGAACAGATCGTGACCCAGAGCGCGCCCTTGTCGGTGTACGCCTTTTGCAGCGCCTGCATGTGGCCGATCCGGTAGTGCTTTTTCACGAACGGGCAGCCCGGGTTGGTCCACTCGAGCAGAATCCACTTGCCGAGGTGATCCTTCAGAGCCCAGTTCGTCTTGTCTGTGGCCCCAAGCGTGAACAGCGGCGCGCGATTCGGGTTGGGGCGGACGGATTCCTTCTTCTTGGACTTCGCCTTCTTGTCGTCGGCTTTCTTCTCGGCTTTCCCTGCCGGCTTCTTTTCTGCCTTCGGCGTGGCCTGAGGATCCGTGGGCGCGGGGGTCTCCTCCGCACCGGCGGGCAACGCAACGAGTGCCAGCAGGGCGACGAGTGCGGCGGCGTGATCGATCAGGCGCTTCATCTTGACGTCTCCTTTTTCTTCGCGGCGATCTTCTTTTTTCGTTCGACGGGCACGTCCACGCGCCAGGCGCGGCGGCCAGCGGCGGTGTGTGCGACAAAGACCCCTTGCAGCCGTTTGCGAGCGCCGCCGCGCGCGGGCGTGAGGGTCAAAAAGACATCGCCGTCCGTCAGCTTTACCTTTTGCGGTGCGGCATTGTTCAACATCTCTTCTACCCCCGGGAAGAACCCGGGTTTCGGATCCGCGCTCAGTTTCTTGCCGAGGGCGGCACGGTGCACGGCCAGGCGGATCCGTCCATCGCGCGCGATCGCGCGGAAGGCGCCCTTGGCGGACGGGCCGGGCATGAGGCGGTCGTGGCGTGCGAAATCGGCCTTCCAGCGCGCATCGACGGTGGGTTCCTGCTGCCCGACGTTCAGCGTCACGGAGAGATCGCGCTTTCCGCTGAGGCAGACGTCCTTGCAGACCAGCCACGAAACGCTCGCCTTGATCTTGGCCGCGCCCCGGAAACCTCTCGGGACTTTCACGTCCGCCGCCAGCAGGCAACGACCGTCGTAGCCGTACATCATGAGCGGCTCGGCGGGCAGGCGGTGCGGCGCGGGCCAGATCAGCTTTGAGATCTTGAACCCGTTGGGCAGCGTCCACTTGATTTCCGGCGCGAGGCCCGAGTCGCCCGGGTTTTGCCAGTAGATGTGCCACTCGTCCGCCATCTGAAACAACACCGCGACGCGCACCGTCGAGGCGTCGCGCACCGTCTTGTGGCGCGCGATCAGCGTCACCTCGACTTCGCCGCCGAAGGGATCCTCCGCGCCGGGATCCTCAGCAGCCGTGCTCGTGGCGGCGAGCAGGATGAATGCCCAGATGGGGGGGCGCGGAGGCCGGCGCTTGCGGTGCTTCATTTGGCTCCCTTGACCTCGGTGGCCTGTTTGCGCTCGACCGGTTCCTGCTTCTTGATCGCGCGGCGGAGCTTGTTCAGCTCCTCGCGCAGGCGCTTGAGCTGGATGTGCGGCTCCTGGCCGCTGCGGATTTTGTCCGCGGTCTCCTTGGCCTGCTTGCGCACGTTCGGGTTCAGGTCGTGCTCCGCCATCGCGTCCAGCGCTTCGAGTGCGGGCGCCGCGCGGTTGCCGAGCTTTCGCAGGGCCCCGCCCGCGGCGTTCTTGATGCGGCGATGCTCGCGTCGGTCAAGACAGGCCGTCAGCGCATCGACAACCTCTTTCTCGGCGGCGCGATCCCAGAGTCCGGCTTCGGCCATGGTGCCCAGGGCGTCGATGGCGGCCGAGCGGCTGGGGCGTTCGTGGTGGGGCTTGGTCCACTCGAGGAGCAGCTTGGTGGCGCTCACGTCGCGTTGCTGGCCGATGCCGCGCAGCACCGCCGTGCGAATGCCGTGATTGTGACTCTTGCGCCCGAGCAGCGGCACGAGTGCCTTCACGGCGCCGTCGGCACGCAGGTTTGCCCACGCGGTGACGGCTTCGGCCTCGACGGAGTAGCTCGCGTCGCCGTTGTTGATCACCGCCAGGAGCTCGTCGCGGACCGTCTCGTCGTTCTTGAAGAGCCCGAGCGCCTTGACGGCTTCGCGGCGCGCCTTGGGATGTTCGAGCGACAGCGCCTTGAGCAGCGTGGTGCGCGCGAGGTCGCCGCCGGTCTTGCCGAGCGCCTTGGCGATCTCGGCCTGCACGCCCCAAAACGCCTCCTGCCCCAACGCCTGCGCGAGCAGTTCGCGGTCCTGCTTCTTCTTGGATTTTCCAAAGTACTCCGCGGCGCGGATGCGCAGCAGCGGATTGTCGTCTTCCAGGAGCTGGGCGACCCACAGGTTGCGCCCCTTGTGCTCGGTCAGCTCCATGAGTACCGCGTTGGTCGGATCGATGCGCACGAGATGCGGCCGTGCCGGGAGCGGCACAACGAAGCGGATGTCTTTCTCGGTCACGTTGTGTGTGACCGCGAACACCCGCGACAGGTTGCGGAATCCGTACTCGATGCGTAGCGGGAAGTGCCACGCCTTGTCTTTCTGCGTCTGTTGGATGCGGACGGTCGCGGTCTTGTCCCGCGCGTTCCAGCCGTGCGTGATCTTCAACACGGGATGGGCGCGGCGAGATGTCCAGTCGTAAAAAAAGCGCTCGATGCTGCGGCCGGTCGCTTCCTCGAGGGCGTGTCGGAAGTCCGCGGTCTCCACCGCGCGGTTGCGGTTTTTCGTGACGTAGTGGCGCACGGCCTTCCACCAGGCTTCATCGCCCAGACGGCGGCGAATCATGTGCAGGACCCACGCCCCCTTGGGATACGCACGCGCGTCGAACTGTTGCCACGGGCCCTTGTACGCGCGGTGGACGATCGGCAGTTTTTTTCCGCCACGAATCGCCGCGCGCTGTTTGCCCAGCAGGTCGTACAGGAACTCGTCGCGCCCGAGGTTCTTCTCGGTCCAGAGAGCCTGAAAATACGTCGCGAATCCTTCGTTGAGCCAAGTGTGCGCCCAATCGCGGCAGGTCAGGAGATCGCCGAACCACTGGTGGGCGAGCTCGTGCGCGACGAGGCCGTCGGAACTGTAGTCGAGGTGGGCGCGCTCATCGTGCAGCGTGCGTTCGGACAGCGTCGTCGCGGTCGTGTTCTCCATGCCGCCGAACGAGAATTGCTCGACCACGACCTGCGTGTACTTGGCCCACGGGTACTCGACGCCGATCTTGTCGGAGAAAAAATCGAGCATGGGCTTCGTGTTTTCAAACGAACGCATCGTGTCGGCCTCGCGGTCCGGCGGCACCCAGTACTCGACCGGCCGGCCGCGCCAGGTGTCCGTCTTGATCGCGAACTGCCCGACCACAAGCGTGATGAGATACGGCGCGTGCTCTTTTTCCTGCGACCAGTGCCAGGTGTGCGTGCCGTCGCCGTGGTCTTTCACGGCTACGCGCCGCCCGTTCGACAAGACCTGCTCGTCCTTCGGAACGCGGATCAACAACTCGCTCGAGACGCGCTCGTTCGGATGGTCGAAGAGCGGAATCCAGTGGCGGTTGTCCACCGTCTCGCCCTGCGACCAGACCTGGTACGGCACGTCCGGCTGGCGTTTCGTGGGTCCGAAGAAAAACAGGCCGCGCTCCGGCTCGGCGCAGACGTAATCGATCGTCAGCCGAACCGCCGTGCCGCGCTTGGCGGGGTGCGCGAGCGCAATCTCCAAGGAGCGCCCGTCGTTGGTCCACTCGACGGCCTGTTTTTGGGCCGGCTCGCCGACCAGCGCCTCCACGGCCTTGACGTCGAGATTCACGGCATCGAGGCGGACCGTTTCCGTTTTGCGCAATGCGGTCAAAGACAACGTCGCGCGGCCGACGAGGCTTTTCTTGCGCAGATCCACTTTCGCTTCCACCCGGACGTGGCGCAGATCGAGGGGCCGGTCCGCGGCGAAGTGCAGATCCTGCGCCACCGCCGGGCGGCACAGCGCGGCGCAAGCGACGAGGGCGAGCAGAAAGCCGGACGCTTTGGCAGGTAGGTTCATCGCCCGCATGGTACGAAGAAACCCGTGATCGCGTTGCTTGTGGTGCTCCTCGCCGCCCCGGACATCCTCTTCGAAAACGTGCACGTCGTCACGATGCGGAATCAGCGGATCCTGCGGGACCACGCCGTCTTGGTCCGTAGCGGTCGAATCGCGGCCGTTGGACCCGGCGCCGAAGTACGCAAGCAGGTGGGTGGAGGTCCCGGGGGGAGGGAGGACAAACTCCTGCGGATCGACGGCCGTGGGCGGTACCTGATGCCCGGGCTCGCCGACATGCATGTGCACCTGTGGTACGAGGAGGAGTTCACGCTGTACCTGGCGCAGGGCGTGACCACCGTGCGCAACCTGTGGGGACGCCGCAAACACCTGCGTTGGGCGCGGCAGGTAGAGCAGGGCAAGCGGGCGGGGCCGACGCTGTTGACGACCGGCCCGATCCTGGACGGTGCGCCCGCGATCTGGGAACGGTCGGTCGTCGTGCGCACCGAGGCCGAAGCGCGCGAGACCGTCGCACGCCTGGCGCGGGAGGGCTATCGCTCGATCAAGGTCTACAACCGCATCCGGCCCAAGGTCTACGATGCGCTCGTCGCGGCTTGCCGCAAGCAGGGCCTGAAGGTCTGCGGCCATGTGCCGTACGCCGTCGGCATCGAGCGCGCCCTGAAGGCGCGACAGGATTCGATCGAGCATCTGGACGGCTACTTCGGCACCCCGTGGCGGGACTACAAACCGAAGCTGCTCAAGGAACGCGCGGCGCGCACCGCGGCCGCCGGCACGTGGAACTGCCCCACGCTGATGGTCTACACGCGCTTTGTGCCGGCGGCGACAGGCAAACGGCTCTTGCAGTCGCCGGAGATGCGCTTTGTGCCGCCGCGACTGCGCGCGACCTGGGATCCGTCCCGCGACTTTCGTTTGAAGAATCTCGGCCCGAGTACGTTTCGCCGGATCGCGCGCCACGTCGAATGGGAACGATCGCTCGTCAAGTGGCTGCACGACGCCGGCGCGCCGCTGCTGGTCGGCACGGACGCGGGCAACCCGTTCGTCGTCGCCGGCTGGTCCGTGCATCTCGAGCTCGCCGAGTTCGTGAAGTCCGGCCTCACGCCGTACGAAACCCTCGTGGCCGCGACGCGCGCGCCGGGCCGCTTCGCGGGCGAGGACTTCGGCACGATCACCGTGGGTCAGCGCGCGGACCTTCTGCTCATCAAGAACAACCCGCTCAAGGACGTCGCCCACTGCAAGAGCCCCGATGGCGTGATGGCGCGCGGCCGCTGGTGGACGCGCAAACAACTCGACGCGATGCTTACGGAAGTGGCGGCGTCGTACAAACGCAAGAAACAACGTTTCAAGGGGCTGGAAGCCCTGCCGCGCGGCCGGCGGCTGAGTTGGACGGTGCGCTGGAACGGCCTCGTGGTGGGCGAGGAACGCGCGACCTTGAGCGACGCCTGGCTTGTGGCGCAGCGAGTCAACGACGCGCCCTGGTCGTCGGTGCGCCGCGCGCGTTACGAGTTCGACGCGAAGGGCGCGATCACGGGCGCCGGGATCCGCTGGAACGACGACGAGGAGTCGCGCACGCGCGCCTTTGATCCTACCCAAATCAACGGCGACGCCGGCTTGGCCCTGTGGATCGTGCTCGCGCGTCGTTTCTGGCACCTGAAAGTCGGCGAGGAGTGGCGCGAGAAACATCGCCGTCCGTCTGCTGACCTCAGCGAGTTCGAACAGTTCCCCTTGATTGTCAGGCGCCTGAAGGGAGCGGACGGACGGCGATGTTTTCGGGTGGTTGAGAAGCGCCGGGACAAGACCTACGCGAGCACGCTGTGGTTTGAAGGCGCGGTCCCGTCGCGGTTGCGAACCGAACTTCAACAGGGCACGATCGAAATCCGCCTGGAGCGTTAGGACGTTAGGAGCGTTAGGCGCTATTTTTTCTTGCCGAACGAGGCCTTGAAGGTGTCGATGTCCTCGACCCCGAGGTAGCCGCCGATGTCGAGCAGGAACCGTTCGACAGTACGCTGGCCGAACCAGACATTGACGACCTTCATGACGGAGAGACCCTTCAGGTGCTTGTTCGGGGCATGGGCGTAGCGCTCGGCGGCGTCGTCGGTGCCGTTCGTGATCGCGCGGAGCATGCCCTGGATGTGTTGGGGCAGGTCGGCGTATTCGCGGTAGCGGGCCACGGCGGGATTGTCCGGGGAGGGGCCAGAAGACGACAGCGGCGTCCGTCGAAATCGGTAGACTGGTGACGCTTGGTTCAGCTTGGGACGTTTCGCGGGGTTATTGCGGACGGGCACGACACGCCCGCCTTGCGTGAAGATCTGTCCGGACTCCTGGAGCGGATGGCGCCGCATGAGTCCACCAGCGCGTTCGCCCGCAACCACACGCAGGCCGTTGAATTGTCGTGCGGCAAGGTTGTCGTGAAGCGGTTCGGGCGGCCGACGAACGCGCGCCGGTCCTTTGACGCGGCGGTGCGGCTGAGCACGGCCGGGGTGGGCACTCCGCAGCCTATCGCCTCGCTCGAGAGTGGGCCGGAAGGGGCGGCGACCGAAGGCTATCTCGTGACCCGGCATGTCGAGGCGAGTTCGTTGCACGAGGAGCTGCTTGAGCTGTTTTGGGGTAACCCGCGCTACCGGCAGATTCTGGATCTGCTCGATGTCGTGGCCGCGGCGGTGCGCGCGATGCACGACGCCGGCGTGGTTCACGGCGACCTGGGCAACCAGAACATCTTGGTGCGGCGGACCGAGGATGAGTCCGGCGTGCCTTCGTGGAGCGATGTGTCGTTTCTCGACCTTGAGCGCAGCCGGCTTCGCGACTCGGTGGCGGACAAGGAGCGGGGCTTCGATCTGAGCCGGCTGATGCTGCCGTCGCGCTTGCGGCGGATGTTTCAGCAGATGTATTACCGCGAGCGATGCGATGCGGGTCAGCCTCCGCCAGCCGAACTGGCGCGGTGGGAACGACGCTACCGTCGTCGCTTCACCTGGCACGGGCGCACGCGTTGGGTGCGTCATCCGTTTCGCTCGCTCAGGCATCGCCGCCACAAGCGCGGACAGCGGCGCTATCCTAAGCCGCGCGAATACTGGATTTGGGACGATCATCGCGCCGAAGCGGCCGGTGTCCTGCTGAAGGGCGACAAGCTCTGGCATGGCGCGTGGCTCAGCGCGATCGGCATGTCGCTCGTGACAGCGATTGCGATCGTGCCGGTCTGGATCGCGTGGAAGCTGCGGCGGCGCAGGATGTATCGGTCTCCCGTGCCGATGAAGGGCCGCTTCGGGGTCGCCATCGAGCCGTTTCCGGGAACCGAGGATCGTCTCTTGACGCTTCTGGGCAACCTCGGGCCCGTTCCCGTGCTCGTGCGGTTTCACTTCCATGAGGGAGAAGAGCGCCGCGCACTCGCGGCAGCGCTGGCGCGCCGGCTCCATGAGACCGGCCATTCCGTTTCGATCAACGTGGTCCAGAACCGGCGGGCGGTGACGGACGCGGCGGCGTGGTCGGCGTACTGCGAAAAAGTGCTCGCCGAGACCGCGGAGTTCGTGGATCTGGTCGAAATCGGCCACGCCGTGAACCGCGTGAAGTGGGGGACCTGGACCCTGAGCGACGTCGCCCGGCTCGCGCGGCCGTTCCGCAAGCTGCGAAAAAAATACAAGGGACTGCGGCTCGTCGGGCCCGCGGTCAACGACTTCGAGTACCACTGGATTCTAGCTGCCGCCGCCCGGCTGCCTTTCGGACTGCGCTGGCACGCGTTGTCGCTGCACCTGCACGTCGATCGGGCGGGGGCCCCGGAAGGGGTCCAGCGAACCGGCGTGCTGAAGTTCTCCGGACCGGACAAATTCGTCTTGGCGCGCGTGCTGGCTGGCCTGGCGCGACGCTGCGGACCGCGCGTGGTCGTGACCGAGGTCAACTGGCCGCTGGGGGAGGAGGGCGGTCGCTCGCACGAGTTCGCGCCGTTTGTCTGGGCGGCCGACACGCACCTGGACACGACCGCGCCCGAGGATCAGGTCGCCGACTACCTCGTCCGCTACTATCTGCACGCCCTGTGCGGCGGCATGATCGAGCGGGTGTATTGGTGGAAGCTGATCGGCCAGAGCTTTGGCCTGGTCGATGACAAGCTTGGCGATCGCTGGCAGCCGCGTCCGAGCTACCGCGCGTTCCGCACGCTGGTTCGCATGATCGGCACGGCAACGTTCCAGGAGCGACTGCCCTCTCCCCCGCACGTGTACTTTTTCGGCTTCGACAACGGCGTGACGGTCGGTTTTACGACCGGCGAGGAGTGGACCGGAGATCTCCCGGTGACCCCGCGCGCGGTGTACGACCGCGACGGCAACCGCCTGGGAGATTTCCGCCTGAACGGCCGCCCCTGCTATCTCGTGGAGCGGGAATAGGGGCTAGTGGAGCGGGAATAGGGCTAGGTCTCAGGAATGGCTGCGACGCGTCCGTTCTTGTCGCGCCTGATTCGTCTTTGCTGGCCAGCGACCCTGCTGTGGACGCATTTGGGGCTCGCGAGCTGGATGAGTTCGCGGTCATTTGAGAGTCTTACCTCCATCCCGTTCGGCCTCTTCTACTCGTTCGCGGCGCCCTGGTTGACCTTCGTGCTGGTCGTCATTTGCTGCCTCTACTTGACCGTGGTGTGGAACGCCGAGGATCCCCGCCCGGGAGCGCGTCATCGCCGTGATCCTGCTGTTATCGGGCCCGGCGCGGCTGCTCCACATCCACGCCGCGTAACCAAAGGCGCCACAGGCGAATTGGGCCGAAAATCGCCGTCCGTAGGCTCTCTTCCGAGGCTTCGCCCCTTCAGCAACCGGGTGATTTCGCCCGATAAAGCGGGACCGGGGAGAGCGAAATGAAAACAGCCATCTTGGCGGGGGGCATGGGATCCCGCTTGTCGGAGGAGACGGTCGCCCGGCCCAAGCCGATGGTCGAGGTCGGGGGCCGGCCGATTCTCTGGCACATCATGAAGATCTACGCCCACCAGGGCCATCGGGACTTCGTGGTCGCGCTGGGTTATCGCGGCGAGTGCATCAAGCGCTACTTTGCCGACTACGCGTCGCTGACGGGCGATCTCATGATCGACATCGGGGCCGGCACGGTCGAGCGGAACGAAGAGGCGATCGAGGGTTGGCGCATTCAGCTTGTCGAGACCGGATTGCACACCAACACCGGCGGGCGGATCAAGCGGCTGGCGCAGTCGATCGACAACGAGCGGTTTTTTTTGACCTGGGGCGACGGGGTCGCCGACATCGATCTTGAGGCGCTGCTCGCGTTTCACAAGTCGCACGGGCGGATTGCGACCGTTACGGCGGTGCGCCCGCCGGCGCGTTTCGGGAAGCTCGGTCTGGACGGCGATGTCGTGCGGACGTTTTCCGAGAAGCCGCAGCTCGAAGAGGGCTGGATCAACGGCGCGTTCTTTGTGCTTGAGCCCGCGATCTTCGATTACATCGCGGGCGACGACACGCTGTTCGAGCGTGAACCGCTGGAGGCGCTGGCGGCCGACGGCCAGTTGATGGCCTACCGGCACGAGTCGTTTTGGCAGTGCATGGACACGGTGCGCGACCGGTACCTGCTCGAGCGGCTCTGGGAGAACGGTGCTCCCTGGAAACTTTGGGACCAGCACAGCTAGGGAGAGTGTGATGCGCGTCTTGCTAACGGGGAACGAAGGGTACATCGGGACCATACTGGCGCCGATGCTTCAGGATGCCGGGCACGAAGTGCTGGGCGTGGACGCCGGTTTTTTTTCCAGTCGCGGGCTGGGCTCGGCCTGGCCCGACGTTCCTGGGCTGCCGGTGGGCGACGTCCGCGACCTGCGCACCGAGCATCTGCTGGGTTTTGACGCCGTGCTGCACCTTGCGGGCCTGTCGAACGACCCGCTCGGCAATCTGAACCCGGACCTGACGTTTGCGCTCAACCACGAGGCGTCGGTGCAGTTGGCGAACGTGGCGCGGTCGGCGGGCGTCTCGCGCTTCGTCTTTGCGTCGTCGTGTTCCAACTACGGCGCGGCGGCCGAGGGCGGCATCCTCGATGAGTCCGCGCCGTTTTCTCCGGTCACGCCATATGGCGAGTCGAAGGTCATGGCCGAGCGCGACATCTCCGCGTTGGCCGATGAGAATTTCTCGCCGGTCTATCTGCGCGGAGCGACGGTCTACGGCGCTTCGCCGCGTCTCCGCGCCGATCTGGTCGTCAACAACCTCGTCGGGCACGCCATGTTCGGCGGCGAGGTCCTGCTCAAGAGCGACGGCACGCCGTGGCGCCCGCTCGTGCACGTTGGAGACATCGCGCGCGCCTATGTCGCGGTGCTTGAGGCGCCCCGGGAGGCCGTGCACAACGAGGCGTTCAACACCGGTCGGAGCGACGAGAACTACCGCATGAGCGATGTCGCGCAGATCGTGGCGGACGAGATTCCGGGCGCCGAGGTCCGGATCGAGGACGGTGCGGGGCCCGACTCTCGGTGCTACCGCGTGACCTGCGAAAAGCTCGAAGCGCTGCCCGGCTACCAACCGCAGTGGACGGTGCGCGATGGCGTGCGGGAGCTGCGGGCCGCGTACCGCGCCGCGGGTCTGACCGCCGAGGGGTTTTTTGGGCCTGACTTCTTCCGCATCCAGCGCGTGCGTGATCTCTTGGAGTCGGCTCGCGTGGACCAGAACCTGCGCTGGACCGGGACGAAAGAGGCTGTCGCATGACGACCACCGTGAATACGCACGAAGTGATCACCGCCTGCCGCGCCTGCGGCGCCGATGACCGCGTGGAAGTATTGTCGCTCGGAGACATGCCGCTCGCCGACGGCCTGCGCGCGCCGGATGCGGCCGAACCGGAGCGCCGGTTTCCGCTGACGGTCGATTTTTGCCGCGCGTGTTCGCTCGTGCAGATTCAGGAGAACGTGCCCGCGGATCTCTTGTTCGGCGAGGACTATCCGTACTACTCCTCGTTCAGCGACGCCTGGGTCGAGCACTGCCGCGAGAACGCGCTGGAACTCATCGACACACGCAGCCTTGGCGCGAACAGCCTCGTGACGGAGCTGGCCTGCAACGACGGGTACTTCCTGCGCCACTTTGCCGAGCACGGTGTGCCGGTTCTCGGCATCGACCCCGCGCCCGGCCCTGCCGCGGCAGCACGCGCGGCGGGACTCGACGTCCGCGAGGAGTTCTTCACCGACGCGCTGGCGGCCGAGTTGCCGCGTGCGGACGTGGTGTTGGGCAACAACGTGCTGGCGCACGTGCCGGATCTCTCCGGATTCGTTGCCGGAATCGCGCGGATGCTGAAAGACGACGGCGTGGCCATGATCGAAGTGCCGTACATGCGCGACCTTGTCGAGAAGTGCGCATTCGACACCATCTACCACGAGCATCACTGCTATTTCTCAGTGAGCGCGCTCGACCGCCTGTTCGCCGCCGCCGGGCTCTTCCTCAACGAGGTCCGGCGCCTCCCGACCCACGGTGGCTCGCTGCGGTTGTACGCGGAAAAGCGACAGGGTCCGCGTCCGACGGTCGATCGGCTCCTCGACGAGGAGCGCGAACTCGGCATGGACCGGGCGGCGTACTACGAGGGCTTCGGCGAACGCGTGCGCGACTTGTGCCGGGATCTGGTCGCGCTCCTGAGTCGGCTCAAGGGCGAAGGAGCCCGCATCGTCGCCTATGGCGCCGCCGCCAAGGGTGCCATGCTGCTCAACGCCGCGGGCGTCGGTCCGGATCTGCTCGAGTTCGTCGTCGATCGCAACGTGCACAAGCACGGCTTGCTCATGCCTGGTGTCGAGCTCCTCGTGCGCGACACCGTCGTCTTGGCCGAAGAGCAGCCGGACTACGTACTCTTGCTGGCGTGGAATCACGCGCCCGAGATCATCGCCCAACAGACCGAGTACCACGGACGCTATGTCGTGCCGGTGCCTCGTCCCGAGGTGCTTGCTTGAACGTTCCTCGGACCGTCGGCACCACGACGAAAATGGCCTGTCCGCTGTGTGGCGGCGCGGGCCTGCGTCCGTTCTACGCGGTGTCCGGCATCCCGGCGCACAGTTGCCTCCTGATGGACGACGCGTCGGAAGCGGCCGCGTATCCGACGGGCGACCTGGAGCTGGCGCACTGCCCCTCCTGCGACTTTGTCACGAACCTCCGCTGCGATCCCGCGCTGCAGGCCTACTCGCCGCGTTACGAAGAGACCCAGCATTTTTCGGGGCACTTCGACGCGTGGGCGCGCGGTCTGTTGGATCGCCTGATCCGCGACTACGACCTGAAGAACAAGCGGATGCTCGAGATCGGCTGCGGCAAGGGCGAGTTCCTGCACCTGTTGTGCGAGCGCGGCAACAACGAGGGCATCGGCATCGACCCGAGCTGTCGGCCCGAGCGGTTCGACGACCAGGCCCGTTCGCGGCTCACCTTCATCAACGAATACTACAGCCCCGAGCGCCACGGCGCCCTGCAAGCGGACGCCGTGTTCTGCCGGCATACGCTCGAACACATCCTGCCGGTCCACGAGTTCGTGGCCGACGTGCGCCGATCCGTCGGCCCGGACACGTTGGTCTTCTTCGAGGTGCCCGACGCCACGCGCGTGATCAACGAAACCGCGTTTTGGGACGTGTACTACGAGCACTGCTCGTACTTCGGTCCGGCGTCGTTCGCAGACGTGTTTCGCCGCGCCGGCTTCGAAATCCTGGAGCTCGTGCGCGACTATCACGACCAATACCTGTGGCTCACCGCACGCGCCACGCAAACGCCTAGCGAGCCGTCCCTACCGCTCGAAGACGAACGGCTCGACATAGCCCACTTCGAGAACACGGCCGAGCCGACCTGCGACCAGTGGCGCGACCGCATCCGCGCGTGGGCCGCCGCGGGCAAGAAACCGGTCCTGTGGGGCGCCGGCAGCAAGTGCGTCGCGTTTGTGACCACCCTCGGCCTCGGCGCGGAGATTCCGTGCGTCGTCGACATCAACCCTTTCAAGCACGGCAAGCACCTCCCCGGAAGCGGCCACCGCACGGTCGCGCCCGAGGAGTTGCGCACCATCCAGCCCGAAGTCGTGGTGGCCATGAACCCGGCCTACCGCGCCGAAATCAGCCGGCTGCTCGATGAACTGGGCGTGAGCGCCGAACTAGAATCAGTATGAGCTGTCCGGGCTGCGACGACCCTCATGCGCGCAGCATTGTGCAATTGGGCGCGGTTCCCGTGCACGCGCACGTGCTGCATCGCTCCGCCGAGGCCGCCCGCGCCGCGGACCGGGCCGAACTCACACTCGCGGCCTGCCCGAAATGCGGCCTGCTGTTCAACGAAGCCTTCGACCCGGCACGCGTCGCCTACGACCTCGAGTACGACAACGCCCTGCACGGCTCGCGGCGGTTTCGTGAGTATCAGCGCGCCCTCGCGGAAGATCTCGTCCAACGCCACGAACTCGGCAACAAGAGCACGGTCGAACTCGGCTGCGGCGACGGAGGTTTCCTGCGCGCCCTTCGCGCAGCGGGCGCCGGCCCCTGCATCGGCTTCGACCCGACCGCGGCGCCCATCGACACGGACGGCGTCCGCATCGAACGCGGCTACGGCGAGAACGCGGCGGGCGATTTCCTCGTGTGCCGCCATGTGCTCGAGCACATCCCGGATCCGATCCCGTTCCTCAGGAGCATCGCCGTCCGTTCGCTGTACCTCGAGGTGCCCGACGCACGCTGGACCGTGGACGCCGGCGGCATTTGGGATCTGTTGTACGAACACTGCTCGTACTACACGCCTTGGTCACTCGCGACCGTACTGCAACGCGCCGGTTTCGGCGTGACGCGCACGACTTCGGCATATGGCGGACAGTTCCTGCAGGCGGAAGCAAGACGCGACAAACAGCAAACGGGCCTGCCCGCGCCGGAGCTCCGCACGGAGCGAAGGCGGGACGGCGACGTCCGTGATGTGCCGGAAGACTGGGCGGAGCGCACCGCGGCACTGTCGCGCGCGTATGAGGAGGCCGTGGATGCCTGGCGCGCACGGTTTGCGGAGTGGAACGGTGCGCGCGTGGTGTTGTGGGGTGCGGGGAGCAAGGGCGTGATGCTGCTCAACGCCGTGGACGGGTCGAGTGCTGTCGGTCGCGTCGTCGACGTGAACCCCAAGAAACACGGCTGTTTTGTCGCCGGCACCGGACATCCGATCGTGCCGCCGGACGCACTGGTTTCGTGGCGGCCCGATGTTGTTGTCTTGCTCAACTCCCTGTACCGCAAGGAGGTCCAGGCCACGTTACAGGGCCTCGGTGTCACGGCGGCGGTGCGCGCATGACGATTCCTCGCGTGACCGTCGGGATTCCCGTTTACAACGGCGGGAAGTACATCGCCGAGACGATCGAGTCGCTGTTGGCGCAGACGATGGGGGACTTCGAACTCCTCGTCTGCGACAACGCCTCGACGGACGGGACCGCCGAGATCGTGAACTCCCATGCCGCCCGCGATCCGCGGATTCGCGTGTTACGGAGCGAGGAGAACCTCGGCGCCGCGTTCAACTACAACGAGTGTGTCGCGCGCGCACGGGCTCCGCTGTTCAAGTGGAACGCCGCGGACGATCTTTGCTGCCCGCGCGTGCTCGAAGTGTGCGTGGACGAGCTCGATGCGCATCCGAACGCCGTGGTCGCCTATCCGCTCACGCGAATCATCGACGGCGCGGGTCTTGAACTCAAGGAGTACGACGATCGCCTCGACATGCGGCAGGACAATCCGGCACACCGTTTTGCGGCATCCATAGAGTTGATCGGCGAGTGCAACGCGGTCTTCGGAGTCATGCGCACCGCCGTCTTGCGGCGCACGGCACGGATCGGTCCGTATCCCGGCTCCGATGTCGTTCTGGTCACGGAACTGGCGCTTTACGGTGGGTTCCATCGCCTCTCGTCCGCGACCTTCTTTCGGCGTGACCACGCAGCCGCGTCCAGCGCCGCCGGCAACCGAACGGTCGAGTACACCCTCGCGTTTTACGATCCGAAGAAGCCCAAACGGAAGTGGATGCGTGCCTGGCGTCACCTGTGCGAGCGCTGGCGCGCGATTCGGCGCGCGCCCATGACCGCCTGGGAACGCTGGCAGTGCATCCGCTGGCTTCTTCGCGAAGCCGTGATCGACCGCAGCAAGTTGTGGTCGGAGTTGATGGACCCGTCGGGCAAGAAACAATCGCACGTCGGAGGGGCCGCGTAGCTCGAATGCCATGCGACCGTGTCGAACCGGCATGTCCCGGATCCCCTTCTGGCCTCTGCGCTTCTGCGTTTCTACGTTTCTGCGGTGCTCATCCTTGCTCGTGCTCGGGCTTCTGCTCTTGGCGACGGCCTTGCGGGCGAACCCGGAATCGAAGCCGAATCCGGATCCCGTGCCGCCAGCAACGCCGCGCGAGGTGGGCGAAGAGAAGCGACTGATCATCGCGCTGCTTGACCCGCGGACGTTTCCCCATGGCGCGATGGACACCGACGATCCGGTCCATCAGCTCGTCGAAATGCCGCTCAACTACCTGGGGATGGTCGTGCGCCGCCACGACATCCAGGAAGGGCCGCCTCCCGCGGCGTGGCTCAAGGACGCGCGCGCCATCCTGACGTATTTCGACGGAAACTTTGCGGCGCCGGACTGGCTGTGGCCCTGGCTCGAGGCGCAAAAGGGAAAGATGCGCTTTGTGCATCTGGCCGACTTCGGCGCGTTGCAGTCCGGCAAGGAAGGGGCGCCGCGGGTCAAACGCTGGTTGGCACAGTTCGGACTTGAGTTCGACGACACCCACGTCGAGGACACCCTCGCGATCGAAACGAAGCTGCGCAGCGAGGCGCTGTGTGCGTACGAGGCCGATCCGCGTGTCGTGGGAGCGCATCGCGGACCACGCAACGTGTCGCCCAAGAACACGCCGTGGGTCGAGACCTGGCTCAAGGCCAAGCCGGAGGACATACGCACGCCCGTCGTGACGGGTCCCTGGGGCGCGCTCGCGCTCAGTCCGTGGATGATGCGCATGGGCGAGGACGACGGTACGCGGCGGTGGTATCTCGATCCGTTCGTGTTCTTCAAGGAGGCGCTCGGATTGGACGGCGTGCCCGCGCCCGATCCGAGCATCCTGAACGGCCGGCGCATGTTCTTTTTGCACATCGACGGCGACGGTTTCGAGAGCCTCTCGACCGTGAAGCCGGGCTCGCCGTACTGCGCGCAGATCATGCACGACGAGGTCTTCGAGCGCTACGACCTGCCTTGGACCGTCTCGATCATTGTGCGCAGCCTTACGCCGGACCGGTTGATCAAGGAGCCGACGGACAGGATGATTCTGGCGCGCAAGATCATGAGCCGCGCAGATGTCGAGGTCGCGAGCCATGGAGTGCTCCACCCGCTCAAGTGGCAGCAGAAGATGCGCCCCGACTCGCCGCCGCGCACGATCGCCTGGTATCTCGGGCTGGAAAACTACACCTACGGTCCGGTGAACGAGGTCCGTCAATCGATCGAGTTCATCAACGAGAGGCTCTGCCCGCCGGGGAAACGGTGCCGGGTGATGCTGTGGACCGGCGACGCGGTGCCGCTCAAGCCGGCGCTCGACGAATGCGCGAACGTCGGTTGCGTCAACATGAACGGCGGGATCTTTCGCTGGGACGCGCTGGAAAACTCCCTCGGGTATGTCGCCCCGTGGTCAAGACGGCTCGGCGATTCAATCCAGATCTATCCGGGCGCGCCGAACGAGAACGTATACGAGGGGTTTTTCGACACCATGCCGGGCGCATACGCCCATGTGGACACCACAATCGAACGCACCGGATCGCCGCGCATCCTCAAGCCGGCGAACATGTACATTCACTTCTACTCGGTGGAAAACCCGGCGCGCACGGCATCGATCCACAAGTTGCTGCAGCGCTGGGCGATCAGGGAAAACACCGCTCCCGTATTCGCCTCGGTGTTCATCGAAGCGGTGCGCGACGCCATCCTGGGTGCGCACATGAAGCGCAGCAAGCACGGGTGGCGCTTTCGCGGCTTCGGCCGATGCCCGACCGTCCGCATCGACGCCGAGCCGCGCGACGTCGATTTCGGCCGATCGCGCAACATCATCGGAGCTCGCCGGATGAACGGCGCGCTGTTTCTGCATCTCGGTCATCCGGATGCGGAAGTGGTACTCGTGAAAGACCCGCCGCGTCATCCGCACGTCGAACAGGCCAGCCACGCTCTGCGCGATGTGAAGCTCGGGCGAAACGGCGTGACGCTGTGGTCCGAAGCGCACAGCCGCCGCGTAATCGTGGTCGCCGGTTTCAAGCCCGGCGAAGCGGTCTCGGTCGATGGCGAGGCCCGCCGCGCGGATGGTCAAGGGCGAGTGACCGTGGACAAGAAGCCGGGCCGCTCACGCGTGGTTGTGCGCCGGACGGCTTCTATCAAAGCCGCCGCGCCTTCCAAGGCTGCCGCAGCCTCGGATACCGACTGATGGTTGGGTCCGACGGCGCGAGCCGTTCCCCCGCGCCCTCTTTTTGCTACCCCGGCGCGAGCTCCAACCGGATCTGCGCGAAGCTCGCCGTCGCCGTGTTCTTGTTTGCAGCGATTGTGCGGGCGGATCCGAAATCCGCGCCTGCGTTCGTAACGCGCCGCGCGGGCGAGGAGAAGCGGGTGGTGATTGCGTTGTTTGACCGGCGGATCCTGCCGAAGGGCGCGCTGGACACCGACGATCCGATTCATCACATGGTGGAGATGCCGCTCAACCATTTGGGGATGGTGGTGCGGCGCCGCGCGATTCAGGACGGGCCCCCGTCTGCGGCATGGGTCCGCGATGCGCGCGCGATCCTCACGTACTTCGAAGGCAATCTGCCTGCGCCCGACTGGCTGTGGCCGTGGCTCGAGGCGCAGCGCGGAAAGACCCGGTTCGTGCACCTCTCGAACTTCGGACCGCTGCAGGCCGGAGACGGCGGGACGGTACGGGTGCGCCGCTGGTTGGCCGGATTCGGGCTCGACTTTGACGCGACGCACGTCGAGGGACCGCTCGCGGTGGGGAGCCGCTGGCGGTCGCGCGAACTCTGTGCGTACGAAGCCGACCCGCGTGTTGCCGCCGCGCATCGCGGACCTCGCAACGTGTCGTCCGGCAACACGCCATGGGTGGAGACGTGGCTCAAGACCAAGCCGGAAAACCGGTGCGCACCCGTGGTGGTCGGTCCGTGGGGGGCGGTGGCGTTGAGCCCGTGGCTTGTGCGCACCGGCGACGATGACGGTACGCGGCGCTGGTACCTCGACCCGTTCGCCTTCTTCAGGGCGGCGCTCGGGCTCGAGGGCGTGCCCGCACCCGAACCGAACGTGCTCAACGGGCGGCGCATGTTTTTTCTACACATCGACGGCGATGGTTTCGAGAGCCGGTCGAGCATGAAGCCCGGTTCGCCGTACTGCGCTCGAGTCATGGCGGACGAGATCTTTGATCGCTACGACTTGCCGTGGACGGTGTCGGTCATCGTGCGCAGCGTGACCCTGGATTTGAAGATCAAGGAGCCGACCGACAGGATGGTGCTGGCGCGCGAGATCATGGCGCGCAAAGACGTCGAGGTCGCAAGCCACGGGGTGCTGCACCCGCTCCGTTGGCAACGGGAACTGAAATCGGACAGCCCGCCGCGCACGATCACCTGGTATGGCGGGCTCAAGAACTACGTCTACAGCCCGCGCAACGAGGTACGCGACTCCATCCGGTTCATCAATGACCGTCTGTGTCCGCCGGGCAAGCGCTGCCGGGTCATGCTGTGGACCGGCGACGCGGTTCCGCTCAAGCCGGCGCTGGACGAATGCGCGGAGGCGGACTGCCTCAACATGAACGGCGGCATCTACCGCTGGGACGCCCTGGAGAACTCGGTCGGCTACGTCGCACCGTGGTCACGAAGTCTCGGCGGCGCGATCCAAATCTATCCGGGCGCTCCGAACGAAAACGTGTACCAGGGATTTTTCGGCACGATGCCCGGCGCGTACGCGCACGTGGACAAGACCATCGAGCGCACCGGTTCACCACGCATTCTCAAGCCGGCGAATCTCTACATTCATTTCTATTCGGTGGAGAACCCGGCGCGTACCGCATCCATTCACCGCCTCCTTCGCCGCTGGGCAATCAAGGAAAACACCGCCCCGGTGTTCGCCTCAACGTTTATCGAAGCGGCCCGCGACGCCCTCGCCGGGGCACATTACGAACGCACGCCGAACGGGTGGCGCTTTCGCGCCTTCGGCAAATGCCGCACGGTCCGCATCGACAACGAGCCCCGCAACGTGGACTTCAAGAAGTCAAGCGGCCTCATCGGCGCCCGGCGCATGAACGGCGCGTTGTTCCTGCACCTGGGTGAACAAGACGCGGAAGCGGTGCTCACGAAGACCGCGCGAAGCCACCCCCACATCGAACAAGCCAACCACAAGCTCCGCAACGTAAAGATCGACCCGAACGGCGTGACCTTCCTCTCGCATGCCCACAGCCACCGAGTCATCGTCGTAGCCGGCTTCCGCCCCAAGGAGAAGGTGAGACTCGGCAGGAAAACCCAGGTAACAGACCAGCAGGGCCGGTTGACGATGAGCCTGAAACCGGGCCGCTCGCGAATACAGATGCAGCGCTGAATCTCAGCCCGAAAAAGCAAACGGACGGCGATGTGCTCGGCGCCGCGGGGGTCGCAAAGTGGCGTGAATCGAAGCGATAGGCGCAACTGAATCGACGCGGTCGATTCCGGGCCTACGCTTGGGGCATGCAATCCTACGCCGACGCCCTTGGAGACGCCTACATGGCCGCGTTCATTGTCTTCGTGGTCCTGCCGGTTGCTGGACTCGTGCTGGGCTGGATACTCGGACGCGCTGGCAAACGTCGGCGTCCAGTGCGGACCGAGCTTGCGAGCCGGAAGCGACGCGTGTAGCGCCGCTACCTCACCTTGATGATCCAGTGAACGTAGACGTTGGCGGGGCGGGCCCAGTTCTGTGTCTTGAACTTTGACCGAAGCCCGAGGACTTCGCCTGTCTTCTCGCCAAACTCAGCCGGTATTCCGCTCGCCTTGCGGATTTTGGCCTACCGCGTACGATTTCAACCCCCACGCCGGAGTGGCGGAATTGGCAGACGCACGGGATTCAAAATCCCGCGGCCTTCGGGCCATGTGGGTTCAAGTCCCACCTCCGGTAGATTCGTTTTGCGGATTTGCCTAGGGAGCAACACGTAGCCGTGACACCCGAGGAAACACTGGAGCCGGCCGAGCCGGAGGAAACCCTCAGATCCGAGGCGCCCCTCAAGCCTGAGAAGTTCGACGAGCTTGATGATGAACCTACGGCGGCCGACTATCGACGGCTGATGCTCATGTCGGGGTCGTGCCTGCTGTTCATGGTGGCCGCGTTCGTGCTCTGGCTGGCGCTCGCCACCATGATCTTCGGGTAGCCGCGCGCGGGCGCTACACTCGCGGGATGGAGTTCCAAGACAAGACCGCGATCGTGACCGGAGGCAGCGAGGGCATCGGCAAGGCGATGGCCGCTTCGCTTTGTCGGGCCGGAGCGCGCGTGCTGATTACCGCGCGGCGCGAGGATGTGCTCTCGGCGGCCGCCGAGGTAATCGGATGCGAGTACGCCGTGGGCGATGTCGCGTCCGAGGATGATTGCCGGCGAATCGTCGGCGACTTCGTGCAGCGGCGCGGGCGCCTCGATCTCATGGTCAACAACGCCGGCTTCGGCATCTTCAAGCCGCTGGTCGAGATGGAGCTGTCCGAACTCGAGTCCGTGTACCGCACCAACGTGTTCGGCGCGTTCTTGATGGGCCGTGAGGCGGCGCGGCATTTTGTCGAGCAGGATGCCGGGTGTCTGGTGAATGTGGCTTCCACGGCCGCGTTGAAAGGGGGGCGCGGGGGCACGGCCTACGCCTCGTCGAAATTCGCCCTGCGGGGCATGACCGACGCGTGGCGCGCCGAGCTGCGGCCGCACAACGTGCGCGTGATCTTGTGCAACCCGTCCGAAGTTCAAACTCCGTTTGCCGAGAAGGCCGGCTACCAGCAGCAGGTCTCGCCGAAAAAGCTGATCGCAGAGGACGTGGCGGACGCCCTGATGGGAGTGTTGCGCACCGACGACCGCGGCTTTGTGCCCGAGTTCTCGGTTTGGGCCACGAACCCGTTCTGAGGGCTGGGCCGCGAATCCGTTCTAGGAATCCGGCACATCGCCGTCCGTTTGCTGTCGCCCGCGTTGGGCTCCGACCCTAGATCTTCGCGGAGCGGCGCTCGAGCAGCAGGACGTCGCGCCATTCGTCGCCGATGCGGCCGATCTTTTCGCGGCGGCCGACGATGCGGAAGCCGTGCTTTTGGTGAAGCAGCACGCTCGCTTCGTTTTCCGGAAAAATGCCCGCCTGCAAAGTCCACAGGCCCATCTCTTCGGAGGCTTCGACGAGTTGCGCGAGGAGTTGCGTGCCCGCGCCGCGCCGCCGCGCGCTGCTCGAGACGTACACGCTCACTTCGGCGACGCCGTTGTAGACGCAGCGGTCCGAATACGGGGACAGCGCGCTCCAGCCGATGGCGAGGTCGTCGAGCGTCGCAATCAATCGCGGCTGCTCGAGGTGTCCTTCGTCCCATGCCTCCCAGTCGGGCGCTCGGGTTTCAAATGTCGCCGCCCCGTCGGCAAGCGCTTCGAGGTAGATCGCCTGGACGTCAGGCCAATCCTCGCGCTCCATCGGGCGCACCGCGACTGCATTCATGACCCTACTCATTCTTCAGACAGGATACCGCGGTCCGGGTCTCGCTGGTAGGGGCGTAACGCGAGCCACCAATACGGGCTGCCGCGCACGAAGCCCACGCGCTCCGCGACCCGGTGGGAGGCCTCGTTGGATTCGTGGCTGCTCCAGGACGGGGTGAGGTCTTCGCGCAGGCACTGGGCGACGAATGCCGCGGCGCAGGCCTTCGCGATCCCCTGGCGCCGGTAGTCCTCCGCGGTGAACACGTCCGCTTCGGCGACGCCATCGCCCACGGAGTAGGTCAGGCACGCGCCCACGGGCAGGTCGTCCTCGGCGACGCAGAACCCGAACCCCTCGTCGAGGAAGCGGTCGAGTTCGCGCCACTGCGCAAACATGTCGTCGTGAAGATGGTCCTGGCACAGCTCGCCCCAGTTGCGGTCCATGCGATGCAGCGTCATGCCCGACGGAAGCACAGGATTGGCACCGTTCGTGCTTGCGTCGTCGGCGCGAGCACCCGGCCACACATGCATGCGCCGGGCGATGCGCACCGTGCGGCCGTTGAACAGCGCCTCAAGCCGTAGCGTCCACGGCATGGACGGCGGGACGAACACCATCGTCCGGCCCTGGTACGGACTGTCCTTGCTAAAGAGTTCCTGGAGGAACGCGTGGCCTCGCGGATTCGCGTGGTCCCCGGCGAGGAAGATGTCGCCGCCTACCGTGACCAGCACTCCGATGGCGGGGTCGCGTTCGCTGTCGAGATGGAGATCCCCAGCCTGGCGTCCTTCCAGCGCCGCGGCGACCACCGGCCAATCGAACGGATAGCCGACGAAGAGGTCGAGCCCGCGCGGCAACATGCCGTAGCCCGTAGGATAGGCTGCCCCGACGACAGAAAGCGGAATTCCTGTGGTTTGGGCGAAATCGGTGGCGCCGGTCAGGCACCTGGGAAAAGAGAAAGGTACGGGAGGAGGGAGAAAACCACCTGCGCGGCTAGCCAAGCGGAGCTGACGGCACCATCGGGCGCGGCAGCAGGCGTGTTTGGTTTTCTGCTCCTCCCGCATTCTGAGTGTGGCGGCGGGCGGAGCAAGCTACAAGCAATATCGCTGCTTCGGGGGCGATGCCTACGAGCGCCATAAGCGATTTTATGACAACGGGTTACGGGAATTCGGGGCGCGCGTTTTGGTGCCGCGCGCAAATCTATTTTCGGGACTGGGACAAAAAGCGACTTTTGGTGCCGAAGTTGGGACCGTGGTGCGACCAATCAATGCGACCAAAGGCACAGGATTCCGACGCGACTCCAGAGAGGACAAGACCGTCATGTCGATAGATTCGAGCGAATCCGACGATTCCGGGATTGAGCGCGTGCTGTTGCCGGTGCGCTTGATCGTGGGCGCCCTCGCCGTCGGCGTGGTGATGTTTGCGGGCGTGGCGGTCTGGCTTCGACAGTCGGGGCGGATGGCCGACGTCGACGAGCCGTCCGAAGTGCTCCCGATGATTGCCGTTGTATTCGCCGGGATTGCGGTCGCCGTCCGTCCGCTGCTGGTGCGGGTGATCGTCTTGGCCTTGCAGCGCCAGGGAGAGCGGGGCGGACTTCGGGCGGCGCCTGGAGAAGATCCGATGCTGACGATCTATCGCGGTGCGACCGTGGCCGGGGCCGCGATCCTCGAGGGAGCCGGTCTGCTGTGCCTCGTCGTGTACATGCTGTCGGGCAATACGACGGTCCTGGTCGCCGGGGCGGCCCAGCCGCTTCTGATCGTGCTGTTTCACTGGCCGACGCTGTCCCGCTACCGCGCCTTTCACGAGCGGTTTTCGAGCGGCGGGATTCAGGGACGGTAGCCCGGGTTAGGCTAGCTTCATGAACCCGTGGCACGATGTCGATCTGGGCTCGAACCCGGGTGATGTGTTTCAGGCCGTCATCGAGATCCCGCGAGGCTCGCGCAGCAAGTACGAGATCGACAAGGACACCGGGCTGCTGCGCCTCGACCGGATCCTGTACAGCGCGGTGCACTACCCCGCCAACTACGGGTTCTTGCCGCGCACATACTGCGAGGACGGCGACGCGCTCGACGCGCTCGTGTTGTGCCAGGAGGATCTCGTGCCGCTGTGCCTCGTCGCCGCGCGTCCGATCGGGGTCATCACAATGACCGACGACATGGGGCGCGACGACAAGATCATCGCCGTTTGCGCGGATGACCCGGAATACGCGCACATCCACGAGGTTGCCGAGCTGGCGCCGCACCGGCTGCGCGAGTTGCAGCAGTTTCTTCTCGACTACAAGACCCTCGAGGGAAAAGAGGTCAACATCGACGACCTACGTCCGCGGGCCGACGCGACGCACGTCATCGACGAGGCGTCCGCGTTCTATCAACGCGAATTCGGAAAGGGAAGCGAGTCATGAGCGCGCGCAGCCGAAGACAAGCGGTTCTCGGAATCGCGCTCGCGTTGTTGCCGGCATGCGGGACCGAAGAGCCGCCGTCGTTCGAGGGCCGCGACGCGGCGGGCTGGGAGCTGTACCTGCTCAATCCCGCCACGCGCGACGACGCCCGCACGGTACTCCAGCGCGGCGGCGTCAAGGCGCTGCCCGTGCTGAAGGTGTTGTTGAACTCGCCCGAGCCGCCGGTCCGTGGCAGCGCGCTCGAGGCGATCATCGGGCTCGGACCCGAGGCGGCGGACGCGGTCGGTGCACTCTCCGCGCTGCTCGACGACGAAGCTGCAGGCGCGCGCGGCCTTGCGGCGCTCGCATTGGGCCGAATCGGTCCGAAGGCGGGCGCGGCGCTGGGCCGGCTGGACAAACTGCTCGGCGACTCCGCGCAGCGCGTGCGCGTGGCGGCAGCCCTCGCGACCTGGCGCATCGCGCACGAGGGTAAGCGCGCCATGCGCGAGATGATGCTGGGCCTGAGTGGGGATGCCCGCATTCGGGCCATGGTGGCCGAGGGGCTCGGGGAATTCGGTGCCGCCGCCGTCGAGCCGCTGATCGGCGCTCTCAAGGACAAGGACGCGGTCGTGCGCATGCAGGCCGGCGCCGCCCTGGGCGAGATCGGCGCCGCCGCGCGCCCCGCCCGGCCTGCGCTCGAACGCGTGCGCGACAGCGACGAGGATCCGTTCGTCCGCGCCACGGCCTTGACTGCACTCCAGCGGATCCCGGCCAAGTAGCGTTTCACCGTTTCGCGGTTCCTCCGAGTTCACCGGTTCGCGGTTCCCCCGCGAAGCGGGTAGACCGCCCGCCCGCGAGGCTCTCAACGGCGTGAGCCGTTGAAGCCAAAAGACACTGCGCCCGGTCCGCGACCGAGTTCACCGGTTCGCGGTTTCCCCGCGAAGCGGGTAGACCGCCCGCCCGCGAGGCTCTCAACGGCGTGAGCCGTTGAAGCCAAAAGACACTGCGCCCGGTCCGCGACCGAGTTCACCGGTTCGCGGTTCCCCCGCGAAGCGGGTAGCCCCCCCCCGTCCGCGGGGCCTCAACGGCGTGAGCCGTTGAGCCAAAAGACATGGCTTAGCGGTTCCCCCGCTAAGGCGTGAGACACGACCCTACGCAAGGAGCGCGAGCTTTGGGTAGCGCCGGCCGAGGATGCGGGCGGCATCGACGCCCATCCAGCCATCGAGCACCTCGGAATAGACGGATCGAAAGTCCACCTGCATCTTGAGGTCGCCGCGGTCCAGATCCGTAAGGCTCGGATGCATGCCGTGCACCCCACCCTTGACCTGGTCGCCGAACAGGAGCATCGGACCGGCGACGCCGTGGTCGGTGCCTTGACTACCGTTTTCCGCAACCCGGCGGCCGAACTCGCTGAACGCGACCATCAGGATCTTTTTGGACAGGCCCTGCGCGCGCAGATCTTTCCAGAACGCGCCGAGTGCCGGGTCAAGTTGCCGCATGAGGTTGCCGTAGCGGCCCGCCTGGCCGTTGTGCGTATCGAAACCGCCGAAGCTCACGTAGTACACGCGCGTCTTGAGGCCCGCGCGAACCAGCGCGGCGACCGTACGCAGGTCGGCCGCGAGCCGGCCGTTGGGATAGGTCGCCTGCGGGCGATAGCGGCGCGCCGCACGGCGGATGGTTTCGGACGACTCCCGCGCGTCGACCGCGACACGATGCAGCCAATCCACGGTCCCGGAATCATCGCCGTCCCGCCTTCGCTCCTTGTGGAGCTCCGGCGCGGGCAGGCCCGTCTGTTTTTTTCCGGTGCCTTCTTGCGAGCCGGGTCCCTTCGCTGCGTTGAGTCGTTCGAACGCGTCGGTGTCGCGCGGGTTGCCGGTCCATGCGTAGGAGTCCGCGGCTTCAAAGGTGATCGGCTTGTTGCGTTCGGCCGTGAGCGCGTACGGGGTGGTGGCGCCGAGGTTGACGACATGGGTCGGGTCGGCAGCCTTGGGGCACGCGGCGTCGATGGCCCGGCCAAGCCAACCGGTATCGACGCCGCGCCCGCGCTCGTCGGCGGTGTGCCAGATGTCCATCGATCGAAAGTGCGAACGGTTCGGGTTGGGATAAGACACGCCCTGCGCGATCGCGACGCGGCCATCGCCGAACAGCGCCTGGATATTCTTAAGCTCCGGGTGCAGCCCGAGGTTGTCGGTCAGCTTCAGCGCGTCTTTTTTGGCGATCGCAGTCTGGCGGCGCGCGCCGTAGTACGCGTCGTCCTCGAACGGCACGCACATCGACAGGCCGTCGTTGCCGCCCGACAGTTGCAGGACGACCAGGATGCGCTCGTCGTTCGGATCGCCGGCGAACACGCGCGATGTCAGGTTCAGGAACGAGGGAGCCGTCGCGGCGAGACTGAAGCCGGCGAGGCAGTGCGTCAGCAGGTTGCGGCGGGAAAGGATGATGGTCATGGCGGGGTCCTCTTTTCCTCTTGATTCTCGGAGCGGGGCGCTAGGTCAACTGGAATTCGGGGGCCGACACGATCAGGCGTAGCAGGCTGTGCAGGCGGGCGCGCGCGTCGGCGCGGTCCAGCGCAAAGCCGCCGCCTGCCTGCAGATGCGTCAGCAACGTGGCGCGCAACTCGGCGCTGGGCTGCACGGCCAGCAGCGAGCGAAGGAAGTGATCGACGATCTTGGGTGCGGTATCGAGGTCAGCTTTCTTGACCGCGCGCAAGACGTCGAACGACGGCGGGAGGCGGCGTCCACGACCCCGGCCCGCTCCCCGGCCGCGGCGCCGGTCGGGTTCCATTGCATCGCCGTCCTTGCCTGACGGTCCCATGTCCTCCGTATCGTCCGCTTTCGCACCGTCCATTTCCAGGCCGCTGTCCATTCCGGGTGCGTCGTCGCCTTGGGCGCGTTGCATACGGACGGCCATACCCGCAGCGCGGCGTGCGGAACGACCGCCTTCGCGAATCGAGCGCAGCGTGTCCTGCGGAAGGCCGACGAGCGCGCCGCAGATGTTGTAGCGGTTCAGGAGGTGGCTGGTCGTGATCCAGGCACGGCCGCCGGGCCAGCCCTTGACGTTGGGGGGATCGAACAAGGATTGGCCGAGACGGGCGGCGTGCAGGGGCAGTCCGTAGTGGCCGTCCGGCGACATTCCGAGCTGGCGGAACAGGCCGACGACGAGTTCGACGGGACTCTTGACGCGTGAACCCATGGCGCGGCGCGAATAGAAGGCGGGGCTCAGGAAGAGCCGACGCAAGACGGGCTTGAGTTCCCAGTCATGGTCGCGCAGCGCTTTCGCAAGATTTTCGACGACCGCGTCGGACGGGTCGGCATGGGCGAAGTAGGAAAACAGGCGCCGGGCGATGTGGCGTGAAGCCGCGGGTTGCTCAAGCACGAGATCCAAGAACTGCCCGCCGTCGAGGCTTGCCGTCTTGCCGAAGATCGTCTTCGGACCGTCGTCGTGCGTGTGCTCGTCGAACACGAACCGATTGCCGCGAAACGTCCAGCCCGTGAGGGCGCGCGCGGCTTCGCGGATGTCTTTTTCGGTGTAGTGGCCCACCCCGAGCGTGAACAGCTCCATTACCTCGCGGGCGTAGTTCTCGTTCGGGCGCCCGCGCCGGTTGCGGTTGTTGTCCAAGTACTCGAGCATCGCCGGGTCCTTGCTGACGGCGTGGAGCAGCGTGCGGAAGTTGCCGGCGGCGTGGCGGCGAAACAGGGTGTTTTGGATGTAGAGGTGATACGAGTTGCGCACGTCGCGAAAGCTTGAGGTGAAGTGCCCGTGCCAAAACAGCGTGAGCCGTTCGCGCAGCGGGTGCGCGGTGCGAATCATGGTGTGCATCCACCACTCGCGCAAAAACGAGTACTGAAGCACGTCGCGCCGTCGATACTCGCGGCGAATCCGTTGGCGCGCCTCCTGGGTCTCGGCCTGCACGTACTCGGCGCGGCTCGGCCGCGACGTGACGGTGATCCGCAGCCGCAGCCGATCCGGATCCGGTTTGCCCTCCCAATCGAGCAGGCGATCCACGGCCGCCGTGCGCCCGAGCGCGTGCAGGGACGCCACCTGGGCGGGGGTTCCGCCGAATCCGGCGCGCCGCAACAGGTGCGCGGCTTCCCGGATGGTCCAGTCGGATTCGGGAGCCGCGGGCGCAAGCGGCGCCGGCAGCAGAGCGAACAGAAGGGTGAGCAGCACGAGTGAACGCATCACGGCTCTAAACCCGTGAGAGCGGATGGGGTTTCGGCCGAGCGGCCGGGGAAGCGTACGGACGGCGATGACTGCAGAATCCGCAGGCGAGTTTCCCCACGCTGGGCTATCGATTCGCGGCCGAGGACTGCCGTGAGCATGTTTCCGGTTGTTGTCTCATGGACACGGCGCGCGGTCCGGGTATCTTTCCGTCGCCATGTCTTTGCGCCGCTTGGGGATCGTTCGTTTGAGTGCGATCGGCGACGTAATCCATGCCCTGCCGCTGGCGGCCGGACTGCGCCGAGCGTTTCCGCGGGCGCGGTTGACCTGGGTTGTTCAAAGGCAGGCGGCTCCGCTACTGCGGAATCACCCGGCGGTGGACGATCTGCTGCTGTTTCCGCGGCATGGTGGCCTGCGAGTGTGGTGGGGCTTCGTGTCGGCGCTGCGGGAACGCCGACTACAGGCGACGGTCGATCCGCAGGGCAATCTCAAGAGCGGGCTGGTCTCGCTCCTGAGTGGCGCCGGAACGCGGGCGGGGCAGCACTGGCGAGACTGCAAGGAGCGGTTGAGCGCGCTACTGCGCAACCGGCATGGTCGGCCGGTTCGCGGCGCGCACGGCGTCGATCGGGCCTGGGCTGCGGCGTCGGCGTTGCGGATCATGCCGGGGCCGGACGACTGGGGGCTGCGCGCGTCCGCGGACGAGGTCGCGGCGTGGTGGACGCGCTGTGAGCGGGTGGGCGTGGATCCGCACAAGCCCGTGACGGCGATGCACCTCATGGACACCGACGACGCGCGTTCCTGGTTCGCCGCGTCGTGGCGGGAGACCGCGCAGTTGTTGGTCGCGGAGGGGTTTCAAGTAGTGCTGAACGGGATCGCCGCGCACGCGCCGCTCGCCCGGGAGATTGCGGGGCCCGGGGTCTTCGACTTGACGGGGACCGACGATCTGCGCGGCCTGCTGGCCGAGTTTCAGGATCTGGCGTCCCGTCCCGGCAATGTCCTGGTTTCGCCGGATTCGGGACCGCTGCACCTCGGGGTCGCCGCGGGGCTGTCCGCGGTCTGTCTGAGCGGGCCGCAGGATCCGGCGCGCACCGGGCCACGGCAAGGCATCGTCGTGAAGGCGTGGGAAGGCCTCGCGTGCGCACCCTGCGTGAGGCGTGAATGCCATCTTGACCCCCCCGATCGCACCTGCATGCGCCAGATCGCGCCTTCCGCGGTCGCCGCCGCGGTCTGCCGCGCCAGCCACTCGGGTCCTCCCGGGTATTGGGATTAGCACTTGCGCGGCGGACTTCAGCGTCACTTGGGCACGAGCCTGTCGAGGTCGGCCCAGTAGCTCTTGGCCAGCTTCCGATCGGCGGCATGCGTCGGAGGAGCCGGCTTGTCGAGTGTGGCCTCGAGTTGCTTGATCCGGATCGCGGTCTCCTCGCGCAGTCGGTCGTCGGTTGCCCCGTCGGCGATCTGTTTCTGCTTGAGGATCTTGCCGTGGATCCGGCGATTGCGCTCGGGGCGCTCCTTGTCCCAGCGCATGGCCTCGACGACGTACGTGATCCGGCGATTCAGCTTCGCCCACGACTGCGTCGTGTAGTGATGCTGGGCCAGATATGCGTTGATCTTTTGCTGGACCGCCTGTTGCGCCTGCTTGAGGTTGGGTGAACCGGGACGGAGGCTGGGCAGCAAGGCGATGCGAAGCTCTTCGAGGCCGTCGCCAACCTTGATGAACGCTCGCACCTCGCGATCGACCAGCGGCGAATTCGGCGGCTGGCGGGGACCCTTGGAGGCCGGCGCATCGTCGGAGCAGCCGCAAACAGCGGCGAACCACAGGCTCATCAGGACCGACGCGCGCATCCGTCTCTCTTTACGCCGTGTCCGGCGCTCCCCGGTTGTGAATAAATCCCATCGTGTCGCCCGTATCCCCCCGCGGCGCTCCAACATCGTCAGATGGTGGGCCAGGCGAGCAGTCGCGCCAACATCGTCAGATGTTGGGCCGGCAACACTAGTCAGTCTTCTTTTTCTTCTTCAGCGCGAGGCGGACGGTCAGGTAGCCGCCGTTCGGCCCGGGAACGGCACCGCGGATCAGCAGGACGTTTTGCTCGGGAATCTGGCCCGCGACCATCAGGTTCTGGATGGTCACCTGCTCGTTGCCGTCGTGGCCCGGCATCCGCCGCCCCTTGATGACGCGCTGAGGCTGCCGGCAGCCGATCGAGCCGCCGTGGCGACGCCACTCGTGCGTGCCGTGCGTTTCCTGGAATTTGGCGAATCCGTGCCGCTTGATCACGCCCGTGAAGCCGTGGCCCTTGCTGATCCCGGCGACATCGACGAAATCGCCGTCCACGAAGGTGTCGGAGGCCTTGATCTCGTCCCCCGCTTTGAGTTCGCTCACGGCGTCCGCGCCGAGGCGAATCTCGCGCACGAAGTGCCGCGGGGCGAGCTCGCCCGCCTTGAAAAAGTGGCCGCGGGTGGGCTGGTCGACACGCCCGTAGAGCGCGTCGTAGCGGCCCTTGGCACCCTGGGCCTTCTTGATGACCGCGTCAGGCACATTGCGCGGCGCGACTTCGTCGTAGCCGAGCTGGACAGCATCATAGCCGTCCGTTTGCTGTGTCTTGACCTGGACCACCACCGTGGGGGTCACGTCGATGGCGGTAACGGGCACGGCGCGGCCGGCCTTGTCGAAGATCTGGGTCATCCCGATCTTCTTGCCCAGGATTGCGGGGTTGTGATTCATGGCAGAGGTCCCTCCGCGGGTCGCGCCCGCTTCTTCGGTACGTGCTTTCCTTGCGTAATGTGAAGCCGACCAGAATATACCGATGGAAAAGCTATGAACGGCGCCGCACTGATCATCCTCGATGGCTGGGGGCTCGCCCCGGCTGGACCCGGAAACGCCATCTCCCTGGCGCATACACCGACCATCGACCGCCTGCGGCGGGATTGCCCGGCGACGACGCTGCTGACCTCGGGCCGCGATGTCGGGCTCCCCGAGGGGCAGATGGGGAATTCCGAGGTCGGCCATCTCACCCTGGGGGCTGGACGCGTGGTGGCCCAGGATCTGGTTCGGATCAGTGACGCGATCGAGGACGGTTCGTTTTTCGAGTGCGCCCCGCTGGTCGAAGCCATCGCCGCCGCCCGTCGCGTCCACATTCTGGGACTCGCGTCGGACGGCGGCGTGCACAGCCACCTGCGCCACCTCGAGGCGGTGGCCGAGGTCGCCCGGCGCGCCGGCAAGCCGTTTTTCTTTCACGCGTTCACGGACGGACGCGACGTTTCGCCGACCTCCGGCGCTGCGCACATCGGCCGACTCGAAGCGGTCGGTCCGGTGGCCACGGTTTGCGGCCGCTACTGGGCCATGGATCGGGATCGTCGCTGGGACCGTACAAAGCGGGCCTACGATGCGCTGGTGCTCGGCAACGCCGAGAAAGTCAAGAGCGCGGCGGCCGCGGTCAAGGCGTCGTACGTCGCCGGAACGACCGACGAGTTCTTGGAGCCGGTCACGACCGGAGCGGCGACAGTCGAGGACGGCGATGTCGTTGTTTTTGCGAACTTCCGCGCCGATCGCGCGCGACAACTCACGGAGGCGCTGACCGCGCCCGAGTTCTCGGAGTTCGAACGCGAGCGCGTGCCGCAGATCGCGTTCCTGCAGATGACTCGTTATCGCGAGGACTTCGACTTTCCGGCGCTGTATCCGCGCGCGATTCCTGCCCATGTTTTTGGAGTCGTCTGTGCCGGCGCCGGCGTAGCCAACTTGCGCGTTGCGGAGACCGAGAAATACGCGCACGTGACGTATTTCTTCAACGGCGGGGCCGAGGCACCGTGCGACGGCGAGGAGCGGATCATGGTCGCGTCGCCCAAGGTCGCGACGTATGACCTCCAGCCGGAGATGAGCGCCGCGGAGGTGGGGCGCCGCGGGGCCGAGGGGGTCCGGTCCGGCCGATTCTCGGCCCTGATTCTCAACTTTGCGAACCCGGACATGGTCGGGCACACCGGGATCGTTGTGGCAGCGACCCGAGCGTGCGAGGCCGTCGATACGGCGCTCGCAGACTTGCTGGCGGCGATCGAGGAGTGCGGCTGGAGCGCGCTGGTTACAGCGGACCACGGCAACGCCGAATGTCTGATCGATCCCGCCACCGGCGGTCCGCACACGGCCCACACGACCAACCCGGTCCCCTGCTGGTTGGTGGGCAAGTCGGTAGGAGGCGCAGATGGACGAGCGCTGCGTGAGGGCGGCACCCTGCGCGATGTCAGTCCTACGCTGCTGGATCTGCTCGGCGTGTCCCAACCCCCCGAGATGACCGGGGCCAGCCTGCTCCGGTAGACCGCTCTTCGGGCCACAAAATTTGTGCGCGGTAGGGAACCCGTAGCCGTATTGTGGCGTTTTTAAGGCGTCCCATGGTCCCGACAGACGACATTCCCGACGATGGCGTCTCGAAATGGCTGGCCAGCCTGCCACGCGAGTCTGCGCCCGATATCGCCGTTGACGCCCTGTTCGAACGCCTCGAGCGGGTGCGGCGCCGCGTCCGCGTAAAGGCTTCCCTGGCCGTCATCGCGCTGGCCGGCCTCGGGCTCTGGTGGCTCTGGCCGGCGCCTCGGACGGACGCGCCCATCTACCTCAATGTTCGCATCGTCGATGTGGAAGTGGGGGTCGCGGGGGCGGGGCCCGATGCGGAAGCGAGACCCGACGCGGGCGATGAGCCGGGACCGAGCCTGGGCGCGCCGGGCACGGAGGATGGGCCGTGACACGGCGCCGCGGCATTCTGGCCCTGCTGTGTTTTGCTCTTGCTCCCGCCGGAGTCTGGGCGGCGTTCGATTACCTCCGCAACGAGGAGGCTTGGCGACTCGTGGAGGCCGCGGCGACGGCCCATGAACATGTCAGCTATCGAGGCCGGGCGGCGACGAATTGGAACCAGGCCGGGAGTCGGAGCCCGGCGGGGCACTTGGGGCGAACGGAGTCGTCGCGGGAGCGAACCATGTTGGTGATCCACGATGCCCGCTCCGGACGGACACGTTACGAATGGCGGCCCGGGCGCGGCGTGGTGCGCAGGGGTCCGAGTTCGCGGGGCCGGGATCCGGCCGGTTTTTGCCTGGCCTTCGATGCGCTACGGACAAACTACGCCGCCCGCCTCGGCGACGAAACCCGCTACCTCGGACGCGACGCCCGCATCGTTCGCCTGCAGCCGCGGCACCCGGGTCGTCCGACCTTGCGGCTGGTGATCGACCGCGCCACCTCGCTCCCGCTGGAGGTCACGACCTTCCGCTCCGATGGTGGCGTGTATCGCGTGGCCGCGTACCGCGAACTCACGGTCGGTGCCCAGGAAGTGGTTGCGAACAAGCGCGTCTCGACGTGGGGAACGAAGAAGTCCCCGTCCGGCAGGAGCGCCGGGTGGTCTTCGACGCCGGTCGATCCGGCCACCGTGCGTGCCGTGGCCGGGTTTGACGCGTACGCGCCGGCCTATCTGCCTGCCGGTTTCCAGCTCAAGGAGTGTCGTCTGAGCTATTGGGGCCGTCCGACGATTTCGTGGCTCTATTCGGACGGCGCGACGGCGTTCGAGTTGCGGCAGTCACCCGTCTTGACACCGCTGGCCATGGAAGCGGCACTGAGCGAGCGCATGGAACCGGCGCGCGCGCGCCGCACGGTGAGACGCTGGCTGAACTGGCGCTTGCGCCGGCTGGCCCAGACTTCCGGTGATGGCGAGTCCGTCGCGCGCCGGAGCCGACGCGGATACCATCGCCGCTACGAATTGCGAGCGGGCGAAGTGGACGTGCGTCTCTCCAGCCGGGACGACCTCGTGCCCGCCGAAACGGCGCGGGTCCTCCGCTCGCTCCGCCGCCGGTGACGCGGCGAAGACCGGGGGCGCGTATCCTTGGCTGGCGTCCCGCATGTGTGGCGGGAACGACCTAGGGCCTGCCGCTAACATCCACCGCATTGCGCCTATGGATAAGCTCCACCGCGTCGCGGTTGTAGATGAACCAAGCCTCCTCCGCTGAAACCCCGGCCGGTGCCGAAACTCCGGCTTGGACCGCGCCGTACCGTGTTCGGGTCGCGCTCCGCCTCCTCCGCACACGCAAGATCAACCTCATTTCGGTGATCGGCATCATGCTGGGCGTGGCCTCGATCATCGTCGTGATGTCGGTCATGGACGGGTTTCAACAAGACCTCCGTTCCATGCTGCGCGGGACGCTGTCCGACCTGATCGTTCAGATCCATCCCGACGGCAACTACCGCGGACTCAAGACGGACCTCGAAGCGCTGTCCGACGTCTCGGCGGTCTCACTGCAAAAACAGACGTTCGGCGCGATTCCGGTGCGCAATCACGGGGCGGACGGCACGCTCCAGACCCACTTGCCGGTTCGGATTATCGGGATCCTGCCCAAGGACGAATCCGCTGTCTCCAGCATCATCGAGCAGATGGATCCGCTCGAGGGGCACCCGGATCCGTTCATGCTCGACGACGACGTCTTCGATGTCATGATTGGCGAAACGACGCCGCCCGTAGCGCTCTCCCGGCGCATGGCGACGAAGCTCCGCGTCGATATCGGCGAGTCTTTTGTCCTGCTGACCTTCAAGCAGGAGGAGGACGGCCGCTTCGGGGCCAACAGCCGCGACGTCGTCGTGACCCGCTTGTTTTCGTCGCGCAACAGCGAGTATGACGCGCTGCATCTCTACACGGACGCCGGCGGTGCGGGCCGCGTGCTCTTTCCCGATGCGCGTGGAACCGTGGCCGAACTCCGTATCCGTCTCGCCAGCGGAGTCGAGGTGTCGGAAGAGGTCGTGGACCGGATCCGGCGCACCGCGATTCAGCACGACCCGACGATTCGGATGAGCGACATCCAGACATGGGAGCAGCGGCGGCGTCCTCTCCTCCGTGCCGTGAACAACGAGAAGTGGCTGCTCGCCTTCGTGCTGTTCTTCATCGTCCTGGTCGGGTGCTTCAACGTGTTTGCGACCCTCACAATGATGGTCCTCGAAAAGACGCGCGACATCGGCGTGCTGCGCGCGCTCGGCGCGACCGCAAGCGGCATCATGGGCATCTTCCTGCTCAACGGCGCGCTCGTGGGCCTGGTCGGAGCCGTGCTCGGCTACGGACTCGGCGTCTACGTCGCGCACAATGTCGAGCCGATCCGCCTGTTCTTGAAATCCACGTTCGGCTGGGACATCTTCCCGGCCAACATCTACCTGTTCGACGAGTTGCCTTCGCATGTGGACCACCATGCGGCGATCGTCTTCGCGGTTTCGGCCGCGGTGGCGTCGATTCTCGCCGCGATCGTGCCCGCCTTTCGTGCCGCGCGACTGCGTCCCGTCGAAGCCCTGCGGTACGAATGAGCGACCACGCACCGATCCTCTCGGTCCGTGGGCTATTCAAGTCCTACCGGATGGCCGGCCGCGAAATCGCCGTTCTGCGCGGAGTCGATCTCGATCTGCAACGCGGAGAGATGCTCGCGATCGTGGGCCACAGCGGCAGTGGCAAATCGACGCTGCTGCACCAGATCGGGCTGCTTGATCGGCCCGACGGCGGCGAGGTTCTGTATTGCGGCGAGGTGATGCCGCTGGTCGGCGCGCGCGCCGCGCTCGCCCGAAACCGGCGGTTCGGCTTCGTTTTTCAGTTCTATCACCTGCTTCCGGAGTTCGACGCCGTCGAAAACGTGCTCATGCCCGCGATGATCCTGCAAGGTGCGGGGGAGTGGCGGCGTCGAAAGCGTGAACTGCGCCAGCGGGCGGAAACCCTCTTGGCCCGGTTTGGACTGGCTGAACGCATGCACCACAGACCTCCGCAGCTTTCCGGCGGTGAACGCCAGCGCGTCGCGATCGCGCGCAGTCTGATGAACGAGCCTGCGATTCTGTTGTGCGACGAGCCGACCGGCAACCTCGACCGGAACACGGCCGCGGAGGTCCGCACACTCCTGGGCGAGTTGAACAGGGTCGATCAGCAGTCGATGGTCGTCGTCACCCACGACCGGGAGTTCGCGGCGGATGCGGACCGCACCCTGGAACTGCTCGATGGTACGCTGAGAACGTCATGATTGGTGCCCCCCGGATCCTCCGACCCCTCCGCGGTGCCCCGCGCGCCGGCCTGATTCTGCTGGTCTTGTTCACCCTGGCTGTACCCGGCTGCCGGAGCGCGCGCACCGGTGATGCTCGCACCGGTGACGCCCGCCGTCGTGGCGAGCACCCCGAACGCGACTACCTCAGCATCAACAGGACGTCGCGCGTTTTCTTGAAGGATACCTCGCGGCAGAGCCGGAAGATGGCGCGCCAGAATCTGCGCGACGGCTCTGAGTTCCGGCGGGGCACGCCCGGGTATGTGCGCACGCAGCGCAAGCAGGGTCTGGCATTCGGGGCCGACTCGATTCGCAAGGGCGACCGCGAGAACACGCGCGGTATGTGGGCCGGTCTCAAGCGGGAACTCGCGTGGGATCGCGACGCCTTCTGGCGCAGCGTCCGGTTCGGCCACTTGGACACGGGCGACTAGCGTTTGGGCGGCGAGTAGGGGCGCATCGCGCGCGGCGGGCCCAGGATCTCGCGCAACACGAACGCGACCCGCCAGCCCGATCGACCGGCGGCAAGTTCTCGCCAAGACAGGGGGCGGTCGTCCGCGGCGTTTGCCGGAAGCACGGCGGCACCCGGCGTCCGGTCTACGGCAGTCCGGGCCGGGGTTGTCGCTCCGGCGCGACGCCGCGGAGGACGCCGCCGGCGGCGGTGCGGCATCAAGGGCGTTGCCTGCGGCCGTGCGGTGGGCTGGCGCACGGTTTCCGCCGGCGTGACGGGCCGGGGCGAAGCCGTGGGCTTGGGTCCAGGGGGGCGCGGGGGCGCGGCCTGCTCGGTCAGCGGCAGCCTGGATTTGGGCTGCGGCTGCGGTTTCTTGGATGACGCGGCCGAACGGCGCGAGCGCTCCAGTCTGCTCAGATCGACGCCGGTGGTCGATTCGCGCCTCTTTTGCGCCTTCGCCGCTTCCTGGCGGACTTTCTTTGCGCGTTCGACGAGCCAGTTGATCAGCGAGATGATTCCCGCGACCAGCAAGAAGAGGAGTTCCGGGGGAAGGTTGGCCATGCCGTGAGCTCGTCGCTAGCCGTTGGGGGTGCCGCCCTCGTCGCTCTCTTCGCCGATCGAACGACGCATCGATGTGTCGGCCTGGATGTTTCTCAGGTTGTAGTAGTCCATCACGCCGAGATTGCCCGAACGAAACGACTCCGCGATCGCCATGGGGATCTCGGCTTCGGCGAGCACGACCTTCGCCTGGTTTTCCTGCACGGCGGCTTTCATTTCCTGCTCGCGCGCGACGGCCATGGCGCGGCGGCCTTCCGCTTCGGCCTGCCGCATCTTTTTGTCCGTCTCGGCCCGTTCCGCTTCGAGGAGTGCGCCGACGTTGGCGGCGTCCTGAATACCCGCGACCGAGACGTCCGCGATGTCGATCGAAACGATTTCGAACGCAGTCTGTGCGTCGAGCGAGTTTTCCAGCACGACCCGTGAAATCCGATCCGGGTTTCTTAAGACATCCTTGTAGCTCTCGGACGAGCCGATGGCGCTGACGATGCCCTGCCCGACGCGCGCGATGATGGTCTCTTCCGTCGCGCCGCCGACGAGTTTCTTGAGGTCAGCGCGCACGGTGACGCGCGCCTTGATGTTCATCCGGATGCCGTCCATGGCGACGGCGTCGAGGTAGGCGGCGTTGGCCATCGCAGGATCGGGGCAGTCGATCACCTTCGGCTGCACGTACATGTGCACGGCCTCGAAGACGTTGCGGCCCGCGAGGTCGATGCCCGCGGCCGAGTCCCAGTCCAGGGGCAGCTTGGCCTTGTGGGCCGCGATCATGGCGCGGACGACTTCGGTCACGTGTCCACCCGCCAGATACAGCGCTTCGAGCTCTGTGCGGCTGATGTCCGGAAGCTCCGCCTGGACGAGCGCGATGCGGCTCTGCACGATCACTCTCGGGTTGACGCGGCGCAGGCTCATGCCGACGAGTTCCATGAACCCGATGCCGGCGCTCGTCATGATCGACTGCAGCCAGAGATTCAGGTACTTGAAGACCAGGAGCGAAAGAACAAGAAGGACCAGGATTCCGACGCCGATGGCGACGATGGTCCAGGTCTCGGACTCGGCGAGAAGAAGATTGAACATGGTCAGCTTTCCGTTTGATCCGTTTGTCGTGCTTGATCCGGCTGATGAGCCTGAACGCGAACGCGGTTTCCGGACACTTCCACGACCTTGACGGATTGTCCCGCTTGGATCAAGTCGCCGTCGGAAACAACATCGACCGGTTCGCCGTCGAGCAGGACCGTACCCGCCGGACGCAGGGCGGTTACCGCCGTGCCGATTCTTCCGAGGAGGCGGTCGAGTTCGTTCTTTGCGGAGTTGGCTCGCGGCGGATCCAGGTATAGCCGGCGGCCGAAGGGGATGTGCGGCAAGACCTTGAACGCGCCGACGACGCAGATGGGCCCGCCCACGATCAGGATCCCGAGCATCGTCCAGCCAAACATCGTGCTGATCCCGAAGGCGACGACGGCGCTGCCGACCCCGCAGGTGATCGCCACGATCGCCAGCATCCCGAAGCTCACCAGGAAGACTTCGAGCACGAGCAGGGCCAGGGCGCCGACCGCCAGCAGAATCGCGGCCGTCATGTTGCCTGACTCTCAGTGTCCGCGTTGTCGCTGTCGGACGCCCCGGGCACTGCCCGGACGATCACGACGTTGCCGCGGGCGCCGACGACACGTACCTCGGTCCCCTTGTCGATGTAACCGGTCTCCGCGACCACGTCGTGCTTCTTGCCGGCGAGCAGAGCGCGGCCGGCGGGGCGCAGCGCCGTTTCTGCGACGCCTGTTGTGCCGACGAGTTCCGGCGCCTGTTCTTCTTGTCGCATCGTCGCTCCCGCAGTCGGCGCAGCGAGGGCCAGCCGCCCGAAGAACGGAACGCTGGGCAGATTGCGCGCCAGATACAACACCAGCACGATGCCGATTGCGCTGTAGATGAGGAAGTCTCTCGCGACCGGAATCAACCAGTGCCCCAGTCCCGTGCCGTCCGGAATGTGGGCATCGGGAACCGCGGCCATGCCGATGCTGACGAGAATGCAGGCGAGCCCCAAGAAGCCGGCGACACCAAAGCCCGGGATCACGAATAACTCCGCGGCGAGCAGCAGGACGCCAAGGATGAACAGCGCCACCTCGAGTCCGCCGGCCAGATCGGCGAGGTACGAGGCGCCGAAGAACAGACCGAAACACACGAGCGCGAGCGCTTCGGGGATTCCAGTTCCGGGCACCTTCAGCGCGAAGTACAGCGCGCCGATGCCGAGCAGGAACAACCAGCCGCGGATGCCCAGAAGCCAGCGCGAAGCCTTTTCGGCCCAGTTCCAGTCGAATGTTTGGATCTGTGCGTCGGGCGCTCCGATGGATTCGAGAAGCTGGTCGAGCGTGGGGCTCGTGCGCGACGCAATACCGTAGTCGAGCGCCTGTTTCGGCGTGAACGTGGCCAACTCGCCATCGTTTCCGTCCTCTGCGCCGCGAACCACGATCTCGGAGTCATACAGTCCCTGCGCTTCGATGTCGCCGCGCGACGGGCCACCGCCGATGCGGTCCGTGCGGTAGTACTCCCAGGAAAAGCCCTTGGACACATCGTCGGGGTCGTCCGGCTTCTTGTAGCGTGTGACTTCCGCCTCGATGCGGACCATCGCCTCGGCGAGCGCGACGGGGTAACCGTTGCCCTCCGCGTACTTGCGAAATGCGGCCGCGACGGTCGTCTGGAATTTCTCCGGCGCGACCTCAATGCCGCTGCCGGTCTGATAGATGACCTGGGAGTCGCCGATGAGAGCGGTCTCGCTGATGACGATTTCCTGGCACGACATCGAGAGCATCGCCGCGCCGCTGATCGCCTTGCGGCCGACGTACGCGACCGTATGAATCTTGCGCCCGAGAGCGAAGACCTCGTCGGCGGTTTCGACGGCGGCCGAGACATATCCGCCGTAGGACTCGATATCGAGCACGATGCAGTCCGCGCCCCAGTCGCGGGCGTCCTGCAGTCGCCGCAGGGTGGACGCCTTGAACGATGGATCGATCGCTTCTCCGGACTGCTCGCGCAGGTGAAGCACCGCAATCTTCTTGAACGGCCCGCGGTTCGGTTCGCCACGAGCCGCGTACGCCAAGAGGCCACCGGCGAGCCCGACGAGGAGGATCACGCGAAGAGCCCCGTTCATGGCGTTCATTGTCGCCGGGGGGGCAACTCCCGGACGAAAATCACCTGCTAGGGCGCCTGCATGAGTATGAGATGAGCACCGATCGCGGGCTGCTAGGCGCTCCCGCCCTGATTCATCGGTTAGCGCCCTCCGCCAACCGATTCATGTGTTTCACGCCCACAAGGGCCTCAACGGCGTCAGCCGTTGAGCCCAAAAGGCACGGGGCGCTCCCGCCCTGACTCATCGGTTAGCGGTTCCGCCGCCAACCGATTCATGTATCTCACGCCCGCAAGGGCCCCAACGGCGTCAGCCGTTTTGAGCCCAAAAAGCACGGCGCGCTCCCGCCCTGATTCATCGGTTGGCGGTTCCTCCGCCAACCGATTCATGTATTTCACGCCCACAAGGGCCTCAACGGCGTCAGCCGTTGAGCCCAAAAAGCACGGGGCGCTCCCGCCCTGATTCATCGGTTAGCGGTTCCTCCGCCAACCGATTCATGTATCTCACGCCCGCAAGGGCCTCAACGGCGCCAGCCGTTGAGACCCAAAGAAACAGCCCAGCTACCGCTTCGCGCGCTAGCTGGGCTGGTGGACCCAAGGAGACTCGAACTCCTGACCTCCTGGATGCCATCCAGGCGCTCTCCCAACTGAGCTACGGGCCCTTCGTGGGGTTTGATCTTGAGCTAACCATGGACTTCGTCAAGTTTGGGGCGGAGGTTTAGCCTGTTCTGTGAACTGGGCGGAATTCTTCCGGTTCGAGGAGATGAGGCATCGATGGCCGCAAAGCGTCCCTTTACCCCCCGTAGCGAAGACTTTCCCCGCTGGTATCAGGAGGTCGTTCAGGCCGCCGACTTGGCGGAAAACGCGCCGGTGCGGGGCTGCATGGTCATCAAGCCCCACGGATATGCGCTCTGGGAGAACATCCAAAGCCCCCTGGACCGACTCTTCAAGGAGACCGGCCACCAAAACGCGTACTTTCCGCTCCTGATCCCCCAGTCGTTTCTCGACAAGGAGGCTGACCACGTTGAGGGGTTCGCGCCCGAGGTCGCCGTGGTTACGCATGCCGGCGGCAAGAAGCTGGAGGAGCCCCTCGTCGTCCGGCCCACGTCCGAAACGGTCATCGGGCACATGTTCGCGAAGTGGATTCAGAGCCATCGCGACCTGCCGCTGCTGATCAACCAGTGGGCCAACGTCCTTCGGTGGGAGATGCGGCCCCGCTTGTTTTTGCGGACTACGGAGTTCCTGTGGCAGGAAGGGCACACGGCCCACGCCAACGCCGAGGAGGCGGAGGAAGAGACGCTCCGCATGCTCGACATCTACGCGCAGGTGGCGGAGGAATACCTCGCGATTCCCGTGCGGCGCGGGGTGAAGAGCCGCATCGAGACGTTCCCCGGAGCCGAGCGCACCTATTGCATCGAGGGCCTGATGCAGGACGGCAAGGCGCTGCAGATGGGGACCTCGCACAACCTCGGCCAGAACTTCGCCGACGCGTTCGACATCCGGTTCCAGGACGCGGACGGTGAGCGCAAACTGTGCCACACGACGTCGTGGGGCGTTTCCACGCGGCTCGTCGGCGCGGTGGTCATGGCCCACGGCGACGACCGCGGGCTGATCCTGCCCCCCAGAATTGCGCCCATTCAGGTCGCCATCGTGCCGATTTTCCGCAAGGACGACGACAAAGCGGCCGTCCTCGGCAAGGCGGTGGAGCTGGCTGCCGCGCTCAAGGACGCGGGCATCCTGGTGCGACTCGACGACCGCGAGCAGATCAAGCCCGGCGCGAAGTTCTTCGAGTGGGAAAAAAAGGGCGTGCCCCTGCGGCTCGAACTCGGTCCTCGCGATCTCGAAGCCGGCCAAGCCGTCGCGGTTCGCCGCGACACGGGCGACAAGGCGCCCATCGCGTTCGAGGGTCTGGCGGACACGATTCGCCGCGAACTCGACGACATCCAAAAGGGCCTGTTCGAGCGGGCGACCCGTTTTCGGGACGAACACACGCACCAGGCGTCGTCGTTCGACGAGTTCGTGCAACTCCTAGAGGGGCCGGGCGGCTTCGTCGAGGCGCTTTGCGACGGCACGGACGAGACCGAGAGGGCCATCAAGGAGAAGACGAAGGCCACGATCCGCATCGTCCTGGAAGACGGCGATGATCTGGGTGCGTGCATCCTCACGGGCGCCACGGCGACCCGCCGCGCCCTGTTTGCCCGCGCCTATTGATCCGCACCGGTCCAGCGAAAATCGCCGTCCGTCCGCTACCCGTCCGAAGTTTTTCCTAAGATAGAGACGTGGGCGATCGCGCTCTGGCCGAGATCTTGCAACTCGTCGCGTCGGGGGACGAAGCGGCTGCACGCGTGCTCACGGAGCGATACGAGGCGTCGCTGCGCGCCCAGATTCACCGGCGGATCGGTCACGATCTGCGTCCGCGGGTGGGGACGAGCGATATTTTCTCCGCGACGATGCTGGCGGTGTTTACCGAACTGCCGGCCTTTCAATACCGCGGGGAGGCCGCGTTCGTGGGCTGGATGCGGGCCATCGCCGAGCGCCAGATCCTGATGGCTGCGCGTTTTCACAGCGCCCGCAAACGCGACGTGCGGCGGGAACGGTTCGAGGGGACCTCGCCCGGCCACGTCGGCAACCGGACCTCGCCCAGCGAGGGGGCGGTCCGCGCCGAAATCACACAACTCATCCGCGAATCGGTCATCCATCTGCCGGCGCTCGAACGCCGGGTCGTCGAACTGCACTCGTTCGAGGGGCTCTCTTTCGCCCGCGTCGCGAAAGAAATGGGGCTTTCCGGCCCCGCCCGTGCGCGCTACCTCTTCCAACGCGCACTCAAGCTCCTGGGACGAATGCTGGACGACGACAGCGCATGACCGAGGCCGGCGCCGCCGAATCACTCGTCGGTACCGCCTGCGGGCCGTATCGGATTCTCTCGCAACTCGGCGCGGGAGCGATGGGAACGGTCTACCTCGCCCAAATGGCCCCTGAACCCGCCACGGAGGACTCGGACGTACAGGATCCGGAGGAGCTGCTTGAAGAAGGGGGTGAGGGGGGCGGGGGCGACCGGCGGGTCGCGCTCAAGCTGCTGCATTCGCACCTGCTCAATCGCAAGGGTTTTTTCACGCGGTTTAGGCGAGAGGCGGAGGCGGGGCGGCAAGTTACGCATGAAAACGTCGTGCGCACGCTGGACTGCGACCTGCTCATGGTGAACGGGCGGCTCGCGTTTTTTTTGGTGATGGAGTATGCCGAGGGGCGGACCCTGCGGTCGCTCCAAGAAGAGCTGGGCCAGGTACCCGAGGGGCTCTTGCGCGAGATCGCGCTCCAGACCAGCGCCGGCCTCGCCGCGATTCATGCCGAGGGCATCGTGCATCGCGACGTCAAGCCCGAGAACGTTCTGCTCGCCGCGGACCAGCGGGTGCGCATCATGGATCTCGGGGTCGCGAAGTTCGACGACACCTCGCTCACCGTGACGCTCGCCGGCAAGCTCGCGGGCTCGCTTCCGTACGTGGCGCCGGAGGCGATCCGCCACGAACGCGCCGGACCCGCGGCCGACCTGTACGCGCTCGGCGTGATGCTCTACGAACTCGCGACCGGCGCGAACCCGTTTCGTCGGCGTACGCCTGCGGGGGTTATGTACGCGCATCTGCACCACGAGGCGCCGCTAGCAGCTCCGTTGTCTCCGTTTTTGGGAGCGGTCGTGCAGACCCTGCTCGCGAAGTCGCCGGACGATCGCTTCCCTTCCGCGGCGGCGTTGCATCGCGTGCTCATCGAGGCCGAAAAATCAGGCTGGTGGCTCGAGCGGCGCGAGGACACCGGGGTGGCCAACGCGCGCGGGCTGTCGATTCCCGTCCGACGCGCGACGCGTCTGTATGGCCGGGAAACCGAGCGCGCCGAACTCGGCACCGCGTGGGAGCGAGCGCGGCAAGGCGCGGGGGGACTTGTTCTCGTCGAGGGGGAGGCCGGAATCGGCAAGACGCGCCTGATCGACTCGTTCGCCCGCGACGCGGCGCGCGACGGCGCCGTGCTGCTCTATGGCGCCTATGCCCCCGTGGGTGGTCCGGATGCGCTCGCCGCCGCGATCGTGGATCACTTGGGCGAAGACCGTCTCGAGGAGGAACTCGGCTGGATCCTCGACGAGATCCACGCGCTGGTACCGGCCTTCGCGGCGCTTGTGCGCGGGCTGCCGCCGCCGCCGGGCGAAGCGCCACTGGATCACGGGGCGGTACAAAAGGTGTGGTGCACGCTTTTGGAGGCGTGCGCCCGCGACCGTCCGCTGGTCTGGATCGTGGAGGATCTCCATTTCGCGGAAGCGGAGAGCCGCCGGGTCGTTTTGGCCATGGCGCGCAAGGCGCAGGCGCACCGTGTCCTGGTCGTCGCCACTACGCGGGCGGCTCTCGGTGCGTCGGAACTCGCCGAACTGGGCCGGCTCCCCCGGTTCGCCCGTCTGGAGCTTTCGCGCCTCGACGAGCACGACGTGATCGGCTTGCTCCACGACGCGTTCCGCAATCGCGATCTCGCGCAGCGCCTGGGACCGCGCATCGCCCGCAACTCGGACGGCGTGCCGTTTTTCGTGTGCGAGATGATCCGTGGGCTGTGCGAACGCAGATTCCTGTCGTGGTCCGACGAGGGGCGCCTTGAGCAGGCCCGCGCGATCGACCGCATCGCGATTCCCGACGCGGTACGCGACCTGATCGAGGTGCGGCTGGTCGAGCTTACGCCGGAGGAGCGCACAATTCTCGACGCCGGCGCGGTACAGGGCTTTCTGTTTGAGCCTGACGTGATCGCGCAGGTTCTCGGCCTGCGGCGCGTGACGGTGCTTCAGGATGTCGCGCGCATGGAACGACGCTTCGGTGTCGTGCGCGAAGAGGAGCGGCGGGTCCGTTTCGACCATCACCTGGTGCAGGAGGTTCTCTATAACGGCCTGTCGCCCAACCTGCGGGCGGAGTATCACGCGCTTGTCGCCGAGGCGCTGGATGAAGAGCACGAACCCGCCGCCGTCGTGCGCCACCACCTTCTCGGGCGGCACCCGCAACGGGCGGCGAGCCTGATCGTCTCCGCCCTGGCCCAACTCGCCGGGCGGCATCAACATGAGCAACTCATCGAAACCGCCGAGTTGGCGCTTTCCGCCGAGCCGCCGTTCGACGAGCGGACCGGGATCGAGATCCGCCGGCGCCTTGCTGTCACGCTGACGGTCCTGGGACGCTGGCGCGACGCAGCCGCCCTGTTCGAGGAATGCCTGCTCGCAGCGGAGGGCCTCGGGGACGACGCGCTCCGGCTGCGCGCCCTGGTCGATCTCGGGGCCCAGCACGCGATGCGTCAACAGCACGGACCGGGCGCCCGTCGGTTGGCGGAAGCGCTGTTCCTCGCCCGGCGTCGCGATGACGCCCCGGCCCTGGCCCGCGCCCTGACTTCGCTCGGCATGATTCGGGCCACACAGGGCCGCACCGACCGGGCCCTGCGTTGTCACGAGCGCGCGTTGGAGCTGGCGCGGCAGCGAAACGAGCGCCGTCTCGAGGGCATCAGCCTGGTCAACATCGCGAACCACCGGCTTGCCCTGGGGCGTCCCAGCCTGGCCCAGGCGGCGGCGGAGGAGGCGATCGAGGCACTGCATGGCCACCAGGCGGCGGAAATCGCCGCCCGCGCAAACTTGATCGCGTGTCATCGCTATCGCGGCGAGATTCGCCGCGCGCGCTCGCTCGCGGAGGACGCGCTCCAGAGCGCGTGCGCTCTCGGCTTTCGGCACGGCGAGGCTGTCCTGACCCTGGAGCGGGCGGGATGCGCCCGGCTGAGGGGCCGCCGCGATGCGGCCGGTCGTCTCTATGACCGTGTACTGCGGATCGCGCACGAGACCCGCGATCGGCCTCTGGAAGCCCGGGCGCGCGCCGAGCGGGGCGAGTGGCTTTGGGAAACGGGCCGTGCTGCCGACGCGCTCAAGGATCTGGCGTGGGCGGCGCGGCGCCGGGCGCGGCTCGGCGATGCGCGAGGCGCGGGTGAAACCTGGGTCCGCTGGCGGCTGGGCCGCGCCGAGATTGGGGACCTCGCGGGTGCGGAAGAGCATGTCCATTCGTCGCGCGCATTCTTGGTGCAGCCTGCCTACGACGCCGCCCTTGGCCGTCTGATGGAGCTGCAGGGGCGGCTCGACGAGGCGCGGGCCCGATATTCCGCTGCGGTCGAACGGTGGGATGAACGGGCTTGCACCGTACCGTTGCTCGGTGCGCTCGTGCGGCTCGCGGAAGTGGAGTTGCTGCGCGGCCGCGAATCCGAGGCTCGGATGACCGTGGACCGGTCGCGCGAGGTCATGGAGTCGCATGACGTTCGCCTGTATCGCGGCCACGTCCACGCGCTTGGGGCCTGTGTGGGCTCGGATCCTGCCGCTGCCATCGACGGGGTTGCGGCGTCCGAACCCTGGATGACCGCCGGGGAGCGCGTCGACGCTTTTTCGGCGCTCCTGCGGGCGACCGGCGATTCCGCGTTCCGCCGCGAGGTACGTGCTGGGCTCGAGTCCTGGATGCGCCGGATCCCGCCCGATTGGCGAGCGGCGTTTGCGGTGCTGCCGCGATCGGCCGCGATCCTGTCCCACCCTTGAAGTCGAATTCGACCTAGCAGATCGCCGTGGACGACGTATGATCCTGTATCTGGCAGATCAACGAGGAAAGCCCCCCAACATGTTGTGCCAATATTGTGTATTGGGGGGCGGCCGGCGCGGGAACGGGCGTCCCGAGAGATACCCAGAAAGATAGGTGACACAGTGAATCGGAGAACAGTGGAGCCGAGGAATCGAAGAACAGTGGAGCCGAGCAGCAGCAAGGACTCTGTCGTTTCGCGTCTGTTCGGTTTCGGGCGCAAGCGGCCCGTGTCGGATCCGGCCGAAGTTCCGACCGAAGGTCAGGCCGAACCGACACCGGAAGCTGAGCAATCGAGCCTTGGCGGCGATGGTCAGCCCTTGCATGACGAGACCGGGTTTGCCCGGACGAGCGATCCGAAGTCATCAGAGTCTCTTGAATCGGGGCCTCTTGAATCGGGGTCCGTCCAGTCAGGCACGGGCGACGCCGACATCGATGCCCCGCACGTCACGATTCCCGAGCAGGTGATCCGCATCCGGACGACGCCGATGCGGAAGAAGGAAGACATCGTCGATGTCATCGGCGACAGCTTCAAGGAGCTCACGTCGATGCTGGGCAGCGTCAGCGACCGGCTCGACCGGCAGGACGGACGTTCGGCGGATCTGTCGGAACAGCTCACGGAGCTTCCGGAGTATCTGCGCACGTTGCCCCGGCTTCATCAGGAACAAAACGAGGCCCTCCGGGATCAGGGCGTTGCGATGCGCGATCTCGGAGTGCGGGTCGCGGAGGGTGCCGAGAAAATCTCCGGCGCGCTACAGCGCGTGCCCGAGGCGCAGGAACAGCAGGCCCGGGCCATCTCGTCCCTGGGAGACCGCGTCGCCGAAGGCACCGAAGCGGTGCACGGGGTCGTGGACGCCGTCGCGAAGATTCCGGACGAAATCCGGGAGCGGGCGCATGCCCACGAAGCCGCGATTCGCGACGCTTCCACGGCGCAGACCGATGCGATGCGCCAAGTCGCCGCGGCCCACCAAAACATGGCGAAGGCGGTTCATCAGGGGCAGCAACGTTCGCTCCAGGTGCTCCAGAGCGCCACGAAGCAGACGGTCGCGCACATCCAAAAGCAGGGCAACGCCCAGCAGGACCGGATGGAGACGGTGCTCGACGCGTCGGTCCAAAACATGCGCCGCATGTTCGTGTTCGCCGCGGTCTTCATGGGTGTCACCGTCGCCACCGTGGTGGCGCTTATGCTGTTCCGGTAGAATCATGCAGCAAGGCTGCGGAGCGATCCGCAGACCGGAATTCGCAGACTGGCCTGCCGCAGACGCAGACCAGCCTGACAACTAAACAAATGAGATCGAGCGGGACGGATCGGCCGTTCCGCGACCCACGGGCCCCGAACAACCGGAAACGGAACGGGAACGGGAAGCGAGGTGCGAAACCTCCACGGGGCCGCCGCTGTGATCGACGAAGGTCCGCAAACGCCACTGGGGCTGTCCGCTAGGACGGCGCCGGGAAGGTGCGGGCCGCCGGGCTACTCGTGCGACGTATGGCCGTGCGAGGTATGACCGGCGTCGTAAGTCAGAAGACCGGCCCGAGGGTGAAACCGGGAATCCGGGCTGCGGCCCGGGCCCGCGCGCTCGAGCCAGCGCGGTGGGTTTCGCAATACGGAGGTGCGCGATGCGCTCCCTTCCCAGCACCAACATCGTCAGATGTTGGGCCAGCAACATTGTCTTCGTCCTGTTCCTTGGGGTCGTTCTGCCCGCGTGCGACGGCACCGGCAAGGTCGCGCTCGACCTTTCAAATCCGGGTCCGGTCGGCGGCATCGGCCAGCCCAACCCGCCCGGTGCCGGACCTGTTCCCGAACCGGGTCCCGCTCCTGTCCCCGGCGTCGTGTTTGAAGACGACACCTTGGCGCTGGGCCGTCCCGGCGGTTTTCCGTCCGACCTCGTGCGCGACACCAACGGCACGGTGTACACGGTCACCGACGCGCAGATCCCGACCGACATCGTCGGATTTCGAAACGGTACGGAAGTACTCCGCGTGCGGCTGACCGCCGCCCACCTCGCCGATCACGATGGCACCGTCCCGGCGCGGGCGCCCACCACGTTGGGAAGCGGTCTGTTCGGAGCGTTCACCGGAGACCTGGAATTGGTCCTTGACCGGTGGCTCTTGGTCACCGTCGGGGGCGGCAACTCCATTAGCGCCGACGCGCAGGGCAACCTGCTGCGGCTGGCGAACCTCGTCGTGATCGATACCACCACGGGCACCGTCGTTCAGACCGTGAATCTCGCCTGGCCGATGTCGTTTGCCGGATCGTTCAGCGACGGCCCGCCGTTCACGACGATTCCGCAAAGCCTGCCGGCGATGGCCGCGTTTGTTCCCAACGGGCCGCTTGCGGGAACGGTCTTTGTCGCGTTGAGTAACGGCGGCGGCACCAACGCAGGACTCACGCGGTTCTTCAACGGCACGGTCCAGGTCTGGAGCGCCGATTTCTCGCAGGCGACGCCACTCGTCCCCGACACCGCCGGCAAGGCCACGCTCGACGCGACGAAGACGTTTACGTCGCTGCGCTACAACACCGTCGGCCTCACGCGCTATCGCACACGGACAGGAGGCTCGTTCCTGCTGGTCACGAACGCGGGCGCGTCGCGCTTCGACCAGAACTTCAACGCGACGCCTACGACGAACGCGGTGCTGGAGATCCTCGATCTGGACACGCGTCGCTTTCAGGATGCGTGGGCCGCGGATCTCGGTCCGATCCTGCCGGCGACGCAGGCGCTCGCCCTGGCCCGCGACGCGACGGGGCGCGGCTTCGGACTGCTGACAAGCCAAACCTTCGACGCGGCGTACGCCGTCGAGCTGGAAGGGCTCGAGGCCACGCCGGTCGATCCGGCGCGCATCGCGCTGCTGCGCACGATCGAGTTCTCCACGGGCGGCGCCGTGACACCCGGCAGCGGTTTTCATCCGGGAATCGCAGTCAGTCGGCAGGGACGGACGGCGATGCTTTCTTCCTTTTCGTTGTCTTCCTTGCGGGTCCTCGCCTTGCCCGACGACCTCGCCACCGGCCCCGTGATCATTGACCCGATACCGCTTGCCGGCCATCTCGGACCCGCGCGGGGATTGGGGCTCGGCGCGGTCCTGGTCGGGACGACCGGAGCTACATTCGTCGTGAACGGCGACTTCGACGCATCGTTTCTCCGGAACCGGCCGGCGTTCCTCGGCACCCTCCGCGTGCCCGGGGGACTCGACTAAGACGGACTCTCGGCCAAAAAATCGCGGGTCGGAACGGAGCTTGCAATACTGCACTCGCATACGGAATGATCCCGATCGTCGGGCTGGTAACGGGGCAAGACCGCCCCGTTGCTGCCCGGCGTGTGTGAAACCGGTACGTCGAGGACGCCATGAAAACCGCCCTGTTTGCTCTTCTTCTCAGTTTCTCCCTGGGGACCGTTCGCGCAGCACCGCCGCCCGAGGTTCGCCAGGACCTGGCGGCGCTCTTGCCGCAGGACACGGCGCTGTTCGGCGAGTTCGACGACCTCGGCGGACTGCAGCGCTGGCTGCGCGAAACGAGCCTCGGACGGATCTGCGCCGAGCCGGAAATGCAGCAGTTCACCCGCGGGATTCTCGCTGCCGTGAAGAACGCGCTGAAGCAGGCCCAGCAAGGATTCAATCCCCTCGGCCTCGTTGGTCTGACACGCGACGATTTCAAGGGCATCCGGATCCGGCGCGCCGGATTCGCGATCATCGACGCGTCGCTGGAAAAGATGATCGACGGTCGCGCCCATGTCGACGTGGTCTTGACCGCGCAGTATCGCGCCGGGGCCGCGAACGGCCACAAGATCATGCGGGCCCTGCGCAACGCCGCCGAGATGTTTGGCGCCGTCCGTTTCAGCGACGAGAAGATGGGCGGGCGTCCGGTCTGGATCGCGCGCGTCGGCCAGGTCGAAATCTGCGTCTTGGCGGACGGCGACCGGTTCCTGCTCACGACCCAGCGCGAACGCATGGCGCAGATGATCGCCGCGCTGGGTGCGCCCTACGCGAAACGACTGGCTGCGTCGCCGCGCTATCAGGCGGTACGGCGCAAGATGAAGGTCGATCGCGCCGCGTTCTTTGTCTACGCCGATGTGCCGCGCCTTGTGAGCCGCGGCCTCGAGTTCGCGCGCCGTTTCGGTCGCCCGAAAGATGTCGCCGAGTTCGCGCGGCTCTGGAACGTGCTCGGGTTGAACGGAGTCGAAGCCGCGGCGATGGCCGACATGCCGGCCGGGGCCGACTGGCGTACCGAATTCGCGGTTACCTTGAGCAAGCGGCGTGGTGTGTTCGTGCTGATGCAGAACGGACGGGTCGATCATCGTTTCGCGCGCCATGTTCCGGCGGGCAGCCTGCTCTACGGAACCGAGACGTTTGACCTGAGAGAATTCTGGCCGGGGATCGTGCAACTCGCCGGCGAGATCCACCCGACGTTTCGGGATGGAATGAAAAAGGCCATGGCCGACGCGAACGCCGCTCTTGGCGTCAGTCTCGAAGACGACCTCTTCGCGGGGCTGGGCACAACCTGGGCGGGCTATGTCGGAGCGCCCCCCGGCGGAGGCCTGCTACCCGACTTCGGCCTGTTCGTCACGGTCCGTGACAAGGCGCGCCTGAACCGGGCGATCGACGCGATGACCCGGCAGTGCGTCGCGGCGATGAAGCGCGCGGGCGGTCGCGCCGTGCAACGCAAGACCGCGTTTCGCGGCATGACGCTCAACGTCATGGAGCTGTCCGGGCCCGATGGCAATCCGATTCCGTTCGCGCCGACCTGGGCGGTGGGGGAGGACTTCCTCGTCGCGGGGCCGTTCCCGCACACGGTCCGCAACGCGTTGATGGAGAAGGCGTCACTCGCGGGTCAAAAGGACTTCGTCGCGCTCTCGCGTGCGGTACCGGAGGGCGCGGCAAGCGCCACCTACCTGGACACCAAGGCACTCGTCGGCTGGTTGTACAACTCGGTCGCGCCGATCCTTCAGGGCCTCTCGGGAGCCATCAACGAGAAGCTGCAGCCGTACGGTCTTGCCCTGAACTTCAAGGATCTGCCGCCCGCCACGGTCCTCACGCGACACCTCACCGGCACGATGTACTACACCGTCGTCGAGAACGATGGAGTGCGCGCCGGCTGGCTCTCTCCGTTCGGCTCTGCCGGCATCGCTCTGCCCGTGGTCGCAATCGGTCTGGTGGCAGCCGGCGCGATGGTGATCGACGAGCACGACCACGAAGAGGCCCGCCTGCGATACCGCCTGCGCCGTTCCCGCCAACAGCTCAAACGGGAATCCGCCAAGAACCGCAAGCTCCAAGCCCGACTGCGAGCCATAGAGAAACAGATCGAAGAACTGAAAAAACAGCTGCGATAGAACGGGTCACCGGTTCGCGGTTCCTCCGCCAACCGGACAGGACTCCCGCCCCCGAGTTCACCTGTTCGCGGTTCCCCCGCGAAGCGGGAGAGCCGCCCGTCCCCGAGGCTCTCAACGGCGTCAGCCGTTGAAGCCAAAAGACACTGGCCCCTCCCGACCTGCTTCACCGCTTCGCGGTTCCCCCGCGAAACGGGTAGGCCGCCCGCCCCCGAGCCTCAACGGCGTCAGCCGTTGAGGCAGAAGACACTTGCGCCGCCCGCCCAATTCACCGGTTCGCGGTTCCTCCGCCAACCGGACAAGACACCCGACCCCAAACTCGTCCACGGATGAGGTTCACGTAGCAGAAACCCGTCGTCGGATTTTTGAGTTGCCGCTACGCTGGACCCGTGGACTTCCGATCGGATACGGTGACGCGGCCGACTGCCGCGATGCGTCAGGCCATGGGTTCTGCGGAGGTCGGCGACGATGTCTTTGGTGACGACCCGACGGTCAACGCGCTGGAAGATCGCGTAGCTGATCTGTTTGGGCGCGAGGCGGCCCTGTTTTGTCCATCGGGCACGATGGCGAACCAGATCGCGATCGGGCTCGCCGTTCAGCCGGGCGACGAAGTCCTGATGGAGGAGCAGTCGCACACCTTTCATTTCGAGGTCGGCGGGGCGGCTCGACTGTGGGGCGCGCAACCGCGTTTGTACAAGAGCGATCGCGGTACGCCGGCGCCGGACGACGTGGCCACACTCGTGCGGCCGTCCAACATTCATCTCCCCAAGACCCGTCTCTGTCTCGTCGAGAACACCCACAACGTCCACGGCGGCGCGGTGGTTGCGCTCGAGGCGCTGCGCGCACTACGCGAAGCGATCGGATCCGACGTTCGGCTGCACCTCGACGGCGCGCGCCTCTGGAACGCGCACGCCGTGACCGGCACGCCGTTCATCGACTACGGACAGGTTGCCGACACCCTGATGGTGGCCTTCTCCAAGGCTCTGGGCTGTCCGGCAGGCTCCATGGTGATCGGTTCGTGCGCCGACGTGACGGCGGGGCGGCGTCTGCGCAAGCTGCTCGGCGGAGGCATGCGGCAGGCGGGCGTCCTGGCCGCGGCGTGCCACCACGCGCTCGATCTCGGCCTCGAACACGATTTCGAGTTTCTGGCCGCCGACCACGCGCGCGCGCGCCGACTCGCGGAGGCGTTTGGCGTCGATCCCAATAGCGTCGATACAAACATCCTGATCGTCCCGATGAAGGACCCGCCGGCAGCGGTCGAAAAACTGGAAAGAGCGGGCATCAGAACCGTCCCGATCTCGGCCACCGCCATCCGCCTGGTGACGCACAAGGACATCACGGACGAACACGTAAAGACAGCCTGCAAAGCTGCCGCCCTGGTCGTGTAAACCAATGGTGTGCGCCCGGTTACGAATCGCCGGCGCCGGCGTGGCACGAACATCGCCGTCCGTACGCTTACGGCAAGCCCACCCGACCGAAACCAACGGCTGCAGGGGCCCGGGAGCGAGCCCCTTCTGTCCGGTCCGCCCCCTAGCGAAAATCCGCCATGCGGCGTTTCGTCAGCGGTTCTCGATCACCAATCGCTTCCAGAATGCGCGGATGTCTTTTTTCCAGGTCCGGGCCGCTTCGCCGGCGATGATCATCTGGATCTCGTAGACGCGGTCGTTTTCATGTTCGACGAAGCGCCACTCCTCGGTGATGACGATACCCGTCTTGGCCTGTTGGCCTACGAGTTTCAGCTTGAGGGCACTCTTGGCGGATCGCCAGCGGGCGCGGCTCGGTTTCTTGGGGATCTTGGCGTTCTTGTACTTGCCGCGGAAGCGGTCCATGCGGGCCCGCGCCTTGGCCTCGAGCGGCTGCTTGACGAGTTTCTTGAGCCACACGCGGATGCGGATGTCGCAGAGGTTCTTTTTGGCGTCGTATCGGCGCAGGTGCAGCACGATGCCGTTGTCGGCGTCGGGATCGACGGTGAGATTGACGAACCCCGCGGGCTTGAACAGCTTGAGCCGGTAGTAGTCCTTCTCGATGGTCCCCGGTTTGAGGGCCGCCGAGTCCGGCGGCGCCTCTTCGGACGGCGCGCCCTTCGGATCGAGAATCGTGAAACCGGATGCGACCGCGGCCAGTGCCGCCGTGAATCCGTCGCCCTGGCGGTCGAGGTAGAGCAGATAGATGCGAGTTCCGTCGCGGAGGGCGACGAGGGTCCGCTCGATCGGCCTGCCGCCGTCCTTGCCCTTCATCTTGGCGCGCGAGCGCGCACCGCGGCCGCTGACCGAGACCTCGCCGGGTGTTTGCAGGCCGTCCGCGACGTTCGCGCGAGCCCAGTCCGCGGCCGTGCGGGGGCCCGGGGGCGGGACGACCTTGGCCAGCCGCAGGCGGATTCGGCCCCAGGATTTCTTTTTTTTTGCGGTCAGTTCGACGGCGTAGCCCTCAGGGGCCTTGCCCCGTTCGAAGCCGCCCGCCGCACGAAACAGAAAATTCGCCTGTGACATCGGCGACCGCACGACGAGAACCCCGTCCTCGGCTCGAATGGAGATTTCATCTTCCGCCGCAGCGGCCGATAGAAGAAACAGGCAGGGAATCAGAAGAATCGGGACTCGACGAGCCATAACAGGAACCGACAATGACGGTCTTCAAAGCCTACGACATCCGCGGAATCTACGGAAAACAGATCGACGAAGAATTGGCAGCCAATATCGGGCGCGCATTTGCCGTCGAGATCGGGCCCAGGAACGTCGTCGTCGGCCATGACATGCGGCCGTGCGCCCCGAGCATCACCGATGCCCTCGTTTCGGGCCTGACAGCCGCGGGCGTCGATGTGGTGCGGCTCGGTCTCGTCTCCACTCCTGTGGTGAGCTTCGCCCTGGGGCACGGCGGGTTCGATGGCGGCATCATGGTCACGGCCAGCCACAACCCGGCCGACTACATCGGGCTCAAGCTGGCCCGAACAGGCGCTGTTCCGCTTTCGCGCGAGGCCGGCATCGCGTCGATGGAAGAGATGATCAAGAGCGGCGGGCTCCCGCCGGACGCGGCCACGCCCGGCACGGCCACGCCCGGGTCGTTCACCGACGAGTACGTGGCGATGGTCACGGAGAACGCGTCGTTTGGCCGGCGGCTCAAGGCTGTGGTCGATGCGGGCAACGGCATGGGCGGCTGGGAATTCCCGTTCGTCGCGAAACTCCTCGATCTCGAGGTTGTGCCGCTCTACTTCGAACTCGACGGCTCGTTTCCAAATCACGAGGCGAATCCGCTCGACCACAGGACGCTTGCGGATCTCCGCGCGCGGGTCGTGGCCGAGGGCGCGGATCTCGGGATCGCGTTCGACGGAGATGCCGACCGCGCCGGCTTCGTGGACGAAAAGGGCGAGGTCGTGACCAACGACTTGGCGACGGCGCTCATGGCGACCGACATCCTGTCGCGCGAAAAGGGTCCGGTCGTGTACGACCTGCGCAGCAGCCGCGCGCTCCCCGAGGAAATCTTGAGGCACGGCGGCACGCCGATCCGCGGTCGCGTGGGCCACAGCTTCATGAAGAACGCCATGCGCGAACACGGCTGCGTGTTTGGCGGCGAGTTCTCCGGCCACTACTACTTCCGCGAGAACTTCAACACCGAGTCGGCGACGCTGGCCGTCGTTTCGCTGTGCAACATCCTGGCGAACAGCGATGCGCCGCTCTCCGAGCACCTGCGCCCCCTGCGTCGCTACACGCAGACCGGAGAAGTGAACTTCAGGGTCAAGAACAAGCAGGAACTGATGGACCGGGTCGCGGCACAGTACAAGGACGCCGAAGTCGACTGGCTCGACGGAGTCACGGTCCAGTACAAGGACTGGTGGTGCAACGTGCGGCCGAGCAACACGGAGCCGTACCTGCGGCTCAACCTCGAAGCCAACGACGCCGCGATCTTTGCGGAGAAGAAAGCCGAGGTTTTTGCGATCCTCGGCACCCCTGTATAGCCACGGTCACTTGCGCCGGAGCGAAAACTCGATGCGCTGGCGAACCCAGGCGGCGACGGGCCGCCCGTCGCGCAACGCCGGCTGAAACGTCCAAAAACCCACGGCGTCCTGCGCGGCCCGATCCAGGGAACCGTGGCCGCTCGACACATGGATCCTGGCCTCAAGAACCGTCCCGTCCGTCCCGATGTGCAGGCGCAACGTCACGGATCCGTGCCAGCCACGGCTGCGCGCGCGCCGCGGATAGTCCACGCGCCGCAGCGCGGCCGGCGGCGGAAGGGGCGCGCGCGATATCCCGAGGGGCCTTCGCGTTTTCCGGTCCGGAGTCGACGGCACGGGAGGCGAAGACATCGCCGTCCGTTCCCGATGTCCGGATCGCTTTCGCGACAAAGGCAGGCGTAGTCCGCGCAACGTATGCGGCGTCAGAGGCGACGGGAACGAGATATCGTCCGGCGCCGGAACATCGTCCGGATCGCGGGGCAACGGTGGGAGCGCCTCGAGGGGATTGTCAAGGGGTGCGGGGGCACGGTCCTCCACAAGCGTCACGGGAAGTTTCGTATCTTCGAAACGCCACGTCGGATCGGGCTTGGGCGGCCTGGGACGAACGTGGACGGCGAGGGTGGATCGGTGGTCAGGGGGCGGGGGGGTACGGGGCACCCAGATCATTCCGGCAACGCACGCAACAACGTGGAGCAGGATCGAGCCGAGGATGCCCTTGCGCATGTTGGTCGTGGTCTCAAAAATCGCGGGTGATGCTGAACACGAAGTTCAGGCCGGGCATGTTGTGCCCGGAACCGTGCACGCGGTAACTCTTGTCGAACAGGTTTTCGATCGCGGCGTTGAGTTGGGTGTGACCGTCGATGCGCCAGCCTCCCCGCAGGTGCACGACGCCGTAGCCGGGAGTGCCGCCGGGCGGGATGCGCTGGGTGTCGGCCGCGTCGCGGGCCGAGAGCTTGTCCGCCTTGTCCGCCATCACGCCGACGAGCTCGACAAAAAAGCGGGCGTCGGCGGACTCCCAGCGCACGCCGAGCTGTGCCGTAACCGGCATGAGACGGTCGATGTAGTCGCGTGCCTCGACCGCCGCCGAAGTCGGAAACGCATCGACCTTGCCCTGCTGGAAGGTGAAGTTTCCGAAGAGCGTGATGCGGCGGCCCACGCGCAGGCTGGCTGCGGCCTCCAGGCCGTAGATCCAGCCGTCGCCGACGTTGCTCTTGATGACCTCGGCCTCGCCGTCGCCGTTGATGACCCCGTTCGGGGAACGGATGATCTGGTCGCGAATCACGGTATAGAACAACGAGACTTCGGCGCGGAAGTTCGATCCGTGTCCCTTGGCGCCGACCTCGAAGGCAATGTAGTGCTCGGGATCGAGACCGGGGGACGGGATCTCGAATTCACCGCTCCGAGCGCTGTCGAGGCGCGTCAGGTCGGACAGATTCGGGGCGCGAAAACCCTGCGAGACCCCGCCGAACAGGTTCCAGCGTTCCGGGACGAGTTCGAACACCGCGCGGAGGCTAGCCACGACGGCCGTCCAGTTGTCCGACAGGGCGGTCTGCGTGCCCGTATCCGGGTCCTGGACCGAGTCCGCGTCCGCCGCGGCGTAGTTCAACCGAATCCCGTAGATGAGAGTCCAGCGCTCGCCCGCAGCACGGGTGACCTGGGCGTAGATGCCGAGGAGGTCGTAGGTCGCGTCGTCCGCGACCGGTCCCTGGATTGGGTTGCGCGACGAGAAGCTGCTGACGAAGTCGCGGTAGTATTCGAGTCCGTACACGAGGCGGCCGAGCGCGGTGTCGCTTTCAAGCTGGACCCACGCGCCGAGCGTGCCGACGTCGAAGCCCTGCAGGTCGCGCCGGTTCTCCGTGCCGCCGCCCGACGGCGGACGGATGCGGTCGCGCAGTTCGGACTGGCTGTGCCATGAGAGACTGGCGCGGATCACGTCGATCACCCCGCCGATCGCTTCCTGGTGAAACTGCACATACGCCAGCCATCGCTCCTGGTCGAGGTCGCGCTGGAGTTCCGAGCCCGTGCTCGTGCCGTGAAAGCTCTTCGCGTTCACCGTCTTGTGCTGGCGCGGCACGTTGTTTTGCTGGACATGCTGGTACGCGAACACGAGGCGCGTGTCGTCGTCGAGGAGGCGTTCAAGCTTGAAGTCGCCGGCCCAGTCGTCGTATCCCGTGTCCGGCTGCCGGTTCAGCGGGTCGCCCGCGATCAGGTCGCCGTAGTGCTTGAATGTCGTGCCCAATACCAGTGCCCAGGCGTCGCCGTGGCCCGCACTGGCCTCGAGACGCGCAACGTGCGAGTTTTCCGCGCTTGAGACACGGTAGAGCGCCTGCCCGGCGGCGTTCCAGCTCTTGCCGTACGCGTACGGATTCCTGATAAACGCCTGGACCGTGCCACCGACGGCGTCCGAGCCGTACAGTACCGAACCCGGTCCCTTCACGACTTCGAGGCGCTCGAGCGACCATGGGTCGATCGTGTTCCAGTACTGGTTGGGGCCCGAGCGGAACACGGAGTTGTTGAGCCGGATGCCGTCGATCAGCAACACGTTCAAGAAACCGGTAAAGCCGCGCAGAAACGGCGAGCCCTGTCCGGGTGCCGTCTCTTGCACGAGCACGCCCGGGAGGGATTGCAGGGCCTGCGGAAGCGTCCGGGGAGAGTTCCGGCGCAGTTGGCGGGTATCGAACGAGTCGATCAGGGCGGGCACGCGAGAGGTTCGCTCGGAGGAGCGGGTCGCGGTCACGACCACTGGATCAAGGTAGTCCTCGACGTCGTCGGCAAGCCCGGCGAACGCGGGCGTGGCCGGCGCGGCGATGAGAACGAAGGCGGCGAAGAGAACGCGCGGAGTCATGTGCCGGGCCCGGCATGCAAACCCGATGCCATGGCGAAACCGCGCTCCTGGCAGGGTTGTGCTTTGCTCAGTGGCTACGGAACCGACAGGACCTGTCGGATTTACACGTTCTTTATCCGGCCTACAACGGCGCTTGAGTCGAGTCGGGTCTTCTTGGGTTGGGAGAACTCCTCCCGACATAGAAAGGACTCATGCGACTCATGCAACTCAAGGGCATTTTTTCGATCGCCGCCTTGGCGATGCTCTCGGCTCTCGTCTTCTCCGGGCTTGTTTGGGGGGGCGAGGGGCGTGTCAAGATCGATCCGAAGCTTCCGGCGTACCGGCCCGTCTCGGGGGTGTCCGGCAGCATCAAGAGCGTTGGCTCGGACACGATGAACAACCTCATGACGCTTTGGGCAGAGAAGTTCCAGGGACACTACCCGGGCGTTGTCGTCGAGATCGAGGGCAAGGGATCGTCGACCGCGCCGACCGCTCTCACCGCCGGCACATCGACCTTTGGACCGATGAGCCGCAAGATGAAGGACAAGGAGCGCGACACGTTTGAGAAGAAATTCGGCTACAAGGCCACGCAGCTCGCGACCGCGGTCGACATGCTCGCGGTTTACGTGCACAAGGACAACCCGATCAACGGCCTGTCGTTGCAGCAGGTGGATGCGATTTTTTCCAAGACCCGGCGCCGTGGCTATCCGAGAGACTTGAAGACCTGGGGCGACCTCGGCCTGACCGGTGCCTGGAAGAATCGGCCGATCACGATCTACGGGCGCAACTCCGCTTCGGGAACATACGGCTACTTCAAGAAAAAGGCGCTCTTCAAGGGCGACTACAAGGCGTCGGTGAAAGAACAGCCCGGCAGTTCGGCCGTCGTGACGAGCATTGCGAGCGACATCTCCGGCATCGGCTACAGCGGCATCGGCTACAAGACCGCGGATGTTCGCGCGATCCCGCTGGCCAAGCGCGGCAAGAAGTTCGTGCCGGCGAAGGTACAGCACGTGAAGAAGTACCCGTTGGCTCGCTACCTCTGGCTATCGGTCAACTACAAGCCGAACAGTCCCCTTGACCCGCTGCGTGCGGAGTTCATCCGCCACATCTATTCGCTCCCCGGACAAGCGGTCGTGGTGAAGGACGGCTACTTCCCGATTTCGGCATCGGTGGCCACGGCCCAGCTCAAGAAGGTCGGACTGCTCCCGGGCAACCAGTAGCCCGCGCGTGAGGACCGGAAACCCCGACGGGCCGGACGTTCCGCGACCGGCCCCCGCCCCCCCCTTTCGCTTTCCATGAGCGATTCCACCCATCTCCCCACCGGCTACAGCGGCCGCGATCGCGGTCGCCGAACACCACGGACCGTGCGTGTTGCCGAAGCCGTGGCACGTTGGCTCATCGCCCTGGGAGGCATCGGGACGATCTTCGCCGTCTCGCTGATTTTCCTGTTCCTGGTCTGGGTCGTGCTTCCCCTGTTTCAGGATGGGGAACTCACGCGCGAGGCGACACACGTCGGGGCGATCGACAGATCGAGCGACGTGATTGCGATCGGTGGCGACGAGTTGCAACTCATGGGGTGGTCGCTGCACCGTGACGGCACGGTCCGGACCTTTCGAATGGACTCGGGACAACCGCTGGGCGAACGGCAGGTATTCGACGGACAGGCCACGGCCTGGTCCACGACGCCACACAAGGGCGGCATCTCCCTTTGTGTCGGTTTCTCGGACGGGAGCATCCGCAGCGGCGCCATCACGTTCAAGCCGAGGTATCTCGTCGAGGACGCCATTCCGGAGACGCTGCGTCTGCTCAAACCCGGCGAGTCGGCGCCCCATGCGGGCACGATGGTCGTCGTGACGCCGCGATCCCAGCACCGCGTCCAGGAGCTCGAAGCGGTGTTGGGCGAGCCGCTTGCGGCCCTGCCGGGCACGGTGGTCATCGCCGTGGACCATTCGAGAACGCCGTCCGGCGAGGCCTGGGCGATCCTCGGATCAAACGGAAAGCTGGTCGTGTATCGAAAAGACTCGTCCGACGGGGAGGGGGAGGACGCCGACGAGAGCGAAGAGATTTTCGGGGGCGACGAGCCGGAACGACTGGACCTGCCCTACCGGCCGGACAAAAGGCGCGGCGCGCCGTTCTTCGTCGGAATCAACGGTGTCGGCCTGAGTCTGTTCGTCCTGTGGAAAGACGGCCATCTCGAGCGCTATTCGCTCTCCGACTTCGTCGACTCCGGCGGGCCGGTGGAGAGCCAGGATCTCGTCGGCGCGCGCGAACAGGTCACCGCGGCGCGATTCCTCATCGGCAAGATGACGCTGCTCGTGGGCGACTCGTCCGGATCCGTGCGCGCCTGGTTCGAGACCAAGCCGGAATCGGCGGGAACCGGCGATGGGGCGGTCTTGCGGGCGGCGCACGAGTTCAACGGCGCGGGCGGCGCGGTGCGCGTGATCAGCCCGTCCGCTCGCTCGCGATTGATCGCGGTCGGGGACGACGCGGGAACATTGCGCCTCCTCCACGTCACGACCGCGGTCGAACTCGCTCGCGACAACGTCGGCGCGCCGATTCGAAACGCCGCAATCCTGCCCAAAAACGATGGGTTACTCGCTGCGACAACGCGGGGCCTGACGCGGTGGCAGCTCGATGTCGGCCATCCCGAGGTGACGCTCGGTTCGCTGTTCGACAAGGTCTGGTACGAGGGCTACGAGGCTCCGAGCCACACTTGGGAGAGCACGGGCCCGAACGGCTTCGAACCGAAGCTCGGCTTGATCCCGTTGATCTTCGGGACCCTCAAGGCCACGCTGTATTCCATCCTGTTGGCGGCCCCGATCGCTTTTCTCGCCGCGATGTTCACCTCGGAGTTCCTGTCCCCGCGGCTGCGCACGCCGATCAAGTCGGCTGTCGAAATGATGGCCGGCCTGCCCAGCGTCGTGCTCGGTTTTCTCGCTGCCCTGGTCATCGCCCCGTACGTGCAACAGGTCGTACCGACCATGCTCGCGGCGTTCGCAACGGTGCCGCTCATGCTCTTGTTCGGCTCGCGTGGATGGCAGTTCCTGCCCACCCGCACGGCTGTCCGCTGGGGTGGCGCGCCGCGCTTTTTCGCCATTGCCCTCATGATTCCGGCCGGTGTCTGGATCGCAACACTCGTCGGACCACAGATCGAGACGGCGATGTTTTGGGTCGAGCGAACCGCCGAAGACGGGACAGTTACGCGCGTTGCGGACATCCGCCAATGGCTGTCCGCACACGGCAAGGACAACACGGCCAGGAGCAGCGGCGTCGGCGGCTGGACGTTTCTCCTCCTGCCGCTCTTCGCCGTGCTGGTCGCGGTGTTCTGGACACTTGTGGGGGCGCCGAAACTACGCATCCGTTCCGCCCAGTGGTCCCGGCGCCGGTGCGCGGTGGCCGATCTCGTCAAGTTCATCGCGCTGTTTGCCGTCATCGTGCTCGGCGCCGGTGCCGTCGGCGCGTTCCTCGCCGGACCGGTCGGGTGGGATCCGCGCGGCGGCGTCTTGGACGCGTACGCGCAGCGCAATGCACTGATCGTCGGGTTCGTCATGGGCTTTGCGGTCGTCCCGATCATCTACACGCTGGCCGAGGACGCACTGTCGAGCGTTCCCGCGCAGCTCCGAGAGGGTTCGCTCGGCTGCGGCGCGACGCGCTGGCAGACCGCGTGGCGCATCACGATTCCGACGGCAATGAGCGGCCTCTTCGGAGCGCTCATGGTCGGGCTGGGCCGTGCAGTCGGCGAGACCATGATCGTGCTCATGGCCGCCGGCAACACCGCGATCCAGGACTGGAACATCTTCAACGGGTTTCGGACCCTGTCCGCCAATCTCGCCACGGAAATGCCGGAGGCGGCGGTCGGGGGCACGCACTATCGCGCCCTGTTCCTCGCCGCCCTGGTGCTCTTTGTCCTGACCTTTCTCATCAACATGGGAGCGGAGGCCGTTCGCCGGGTATTCCGCCGCAGGTTTGCGGACCTATGAAGACGCGTCGGCGTTCGTCCCTGTTCCATCGCGGCGAGCCGTTTGTCTGGCTGACCGGCGGCGCGCTCGTCCTGAGCGTGTTCATGATCGTGGGACTCCTCGTAATTGTGGTCTATCAGGGCATGGGCACGTTCTGGCCCGGGGATCTCGTCCGTCTCGAGCTAAGCGACGGCAGTGCGGTGATGGGCGAACTCGTGCAGGAAGAGACTTATCAACCACAACCGCATGTACTGAAACCGCTGACGAAGCTTCAGCGTGCCGCGATCGCGCAAGCGGGCGGAAGCGTGCGCCGGCACCAGCTCCGGACGGGCAACTTCGACGTGACGAACACCCACTTCAAGTGGGTGAGCGACTTCGACGTCAGTCAAACGAGTCGTCCGAAATGGGCGCTGTTGCTCGAGCGTGTGGAGTACGGCCGTTTCTACGGGATCCCCGCGGCGTTCGTCGTGGACGGCAAGGAGATTGCTACCGATCCCGCCGCCGTGATCGCGAAACTCGATCGGTACCATGGCGAATCGCGTGAGCGCGCCAAGCAGATCCGACGGATCGGCGAAGAGCAAGCCGGTGCCAACGACCGGGAGCGAGGCGCCCAGCGCGCACGCACCGAAGCGGAGTTCGAACACGGAATCGACTCGGCAGAGTGGCGCCGGGCCGACGAGCACTACGAATCCGTCCAGCAGGCCGTCGCGAAACAAGCCCTCGCCTTGAACCGAAAGAGCGCCGAGCTGGGCCGCCAGAACCGGCGTTTCAAGTTGCGAATGAAGACGGCGGACGACGCCCCCAAAGACATCGTGGCCGCCGACATCGTGCGCTACTACACCCCGAATCGACTGGGATTCGTGGAGAAGCTGGGCATCTACTCGTCGCGCTGGGGCGAGTTTCTGCTCGACGATCCGCGCGAGGCAAACAGCGAAGGAGGCGTCTGGCCAGCCATCATCGGAACCTTGGTCATGACTCTGGTCATGTCCGTGCTGGTCGTTCCGTTCGGCGTTCTGGCCGCGCTCTATCTTCGCGAGTACGCGAAGCAGGGACTCCTGACCAGCATCGTCCGGATCGCGGTGAACAACCTCGCCGGCGTGCCCAGCATCGTGTTCGGCGTCTTCGGCCTCGGGTTCTTCTGCTACATCGTCGGCACGTCGGTCGATGGACTCTTCTACGCTGCCGATGCCGCCGACGGCAATCCAACATTCGGCAAGGGCGGTCTCATGTGGGCGTCGCTCACGCTGGCCCTGCTCACCCTCCCGGTGGTGATCGTGGCCACCGAAGAGGCCCTCGCCGCGGTACCGAACTCGATGCGCGAGGGCTCGTTGGCGTGTGGCGCGAGCAAGTGGCAGACGATCCGGCGCATCGTGTTGCCCCGGGCCGCCCCCGGCATCATGACCGGCATGATCCTCGCCGTGGCCCGCGGTGCCGGGGAAGTGGCACCGCTCATGCTGGTCGGCGCCGTCAAGCTGGCGCCCAAACTACCGATCGATGCGTCGTTTCCGTTCGTGCATCCGTCGCGCAGCTTCATGCATCTCGGGTTTCACATCTACGACCTGGGATTTCAGAGCCAAAACAGCCAGGCGGCGCGACCGATGGTGTTTACGACCACGCTACTGTTGATTGGGATCGTGGTGGCGCTCAATATCACAGCGGTCTGGGTCCGCGCCCGGCTGCGCAAGGCGCACAAGGGATAGGAGCGGGGAGCAGGACATGCGGCAACAAACCAATCGGCCCTGGAGCACTTCTCGCTTCGTGTCGGAAGACGAGCCCGCGGGTACGCCGACAACCGAGGCGGCGTCGGGTGTGTTCCAGGCAGTCGAGCGCGGCTTGGCGTTCGAGACCGCGGTCCACGACGCCCTCCGTTCCGAGGACGCCGTCGTCGAGATCACGGGTTTTAATCTTTGGTACGGCGACAAGCAGGCCCTGTTCGGCTGCGCGATGATCGTGCCGCGAGGCAAGGTCACCGCGTTGATCGGGCCCTCCGGTTGCGGCAAGTCGACGCTCCTGCGCTGCGTCAACCGCATGAACGACCTCGTCGCAACCGTGCGCACGAGCGGCGCGATGACTCTGACCGGCGACCCGATCTACGACCCGGGGACCGACGTCATCGAGTTGCGCAAAAGGATCGGGATGGTGTTTCAAAAACCGAACCCGTTCCCCATGAGCATCTACGAGAACGTCGTCTACTCGCTGCGGATCGACGGCGTGCGCTCGAGGTCGGTCCTCAACGACGTCGTCGAGACGACCCTGAAGGGGGTTGGGCTCTGGGGCGAAGTTCACGACCGTCTGTCGGACAGCGCCCTGCGACTGAGCGGCGGACAGCAACAGCGCCTGTGCATCGCCCGCGCGATCGCCGGCGAGCCGGACGTGCTCCTGCTCGACGAGCCCTGCTCCGCACTGGATCCGATCGCCACGCAGCGCGTCGAGGAACTGATCCAGACCCTGAAGGGCAGGTACTCGATCCTGATGGTGACCCACAACATGCAGCAGGCGGCGCGAGCCAGCGACTACACCGCCTTCATGTACCTGGGCCGCCTGGTGGAGTTTGGGCCGACCGAGGAGATGTTTTTGAAACCGAAACTCACGGAAACCGAGGACTACATCACCGGCCGGTTTGGCTAGCGGGGGGCGACCACGATGAAGAAAAGCAAACGGACGGCGATGTCTCGGGCGCCGGGACAAGGACCGTCGCGATGCCTATGATGAGGCACGCGGGGGCATTCGACGTCGCGGCGCGGCCTCGCCCGAAGGAGACTCTCATGGCCTACCGGATCCTCGTCGTCGAGGACGAACTCGATCTCTTGGACACCGTCATGTTCGCGCTGCGGCGCGAAGGCATGCGTCCCATTCGCTGCTCGAACGGCGAAGAGGCCCTGGTACTCGTCGGGACTGAGCGGCCGGATCTCGTCCTGCTCGACCTGATGCTGCCCGGGATGGACGGACTCGAGGTCTGCCGGCGGCTGCGTTCGTCGGAAGCGACGGCGCGGATCCCGATCATCATGATGACCGCCAAGGCCGAGGAGACCGACGCCGTTATCGGACTCGGGATCGGAGCGGATGACTATGTGCGCAAGCCCTTCGGTCTGAAGGAACTCGTGGCGCGCATCAAGACGATTCTTCGGCGCCACGAGGAGCCGCGGGATCCGACTCCGAAGGTCTTGCGCAGCGGCGGCATGGAGGTCGATCCCGCGCGCCACGAGCTGCGCATTGCCGCTGAACCGGTCACGCTCACGGCGACGGAGTTCCGCCTGCTCCACTATCTCGTCAAACACCGCGAGCGGGTCTTCACGCGTGCCCAGCTCCTCGATCGCGCGCTCGGCAACGACGTGATCGTGATCGAGCGCAACATCGACGTGCACATCTCCTCGCTGCGGCGAAAGCTGGGCGAGCATGGCCGAAAGATCGTGACGTTGCGCGGCGTCGGCTACAGGTTCAGCGAGGGCTAGACGTGCGGCGCGGCTTGAAACTGGGATGGGCCGGCCAAGTGGCGCTGGTCGCTGCGCTCCCCGCACTCGTAGGTCTCGGAGCGTTCGTGCTCGTCATGCTCGATCGGGTGCACGATGATGAGGCCCGGCGTCTCGAGACCGATCTCTTGGCGCAGGCAAAGGGATTTGCGAGGGTCCTGCAGGGTCCGGCACAAGCCCCGCCCTTGGCTCGTATCAGCGGCATGGGCCGCACCCTGGGCGCACGCCTGACGGTGATCGCGGAAGACGGATCCGTTCTCGCCGATACCGACTCGGTTCCCACGGACATGGATAACCATGGCAGTCGGCCCGAGGTGATCGAGGCCACCGCCTCGGGAACGGCAATCGTGCGCAGGTTTTCGCACACCTTGCAGCGCGAGCTGCTCTATGCCGCGGCGCGCGTGCCGGATTCCCGCCGCGTGGTTCGCGTCGCGCGCGACATCTCGGGTATCCGTGCATCGCAAAAAGACCGGGCGCGGATGTTTTGGCTGGTCGCCCTGGCGGTCCTGGTCGTCACTCTGCCCCTGGCTATCTGGTTTGCCCGGCGAGTGACCCGGCCGGTGCTGGACCTGACGCGAGTCGCGGAGAGAATCGCGGCGGGAGATCTCGACGTTCACGCGGTCCCGCGCGGCATGCGCCGGGGCGAGCGACCCGACGAGATCGCGCAACTTGGCGACGCGTTCAACCGCATGACGGCGCGTCTGGCCGAGGCGCTCCGGACCGCGGAGGGAGAGGCCGTTCGACTGTCGATGGTCCTTGAGGGAATGACGGAGGGCGTGATCGCCGTCGATGCGGCGGAGCGGATCTCGTTTCTGAATACGGCCGCCCGCAGAATCCTCCAGGCGAGTGAGCCGGTTTCGGAAGGCACCCGGCTCGTAGAGGTCTTGCGGGACCCGCGCATCCTGGAGCTTGTCCAGATCGCGGCGTCACGCCCGGAGCCTGTCGAGGCGGAAACAAGCCACGAGGGTCCGCCGCGCCGGTTGATTCAGGTGTATGCCGCGGGCACGGAAGGCAAGGAGGGCGGCGGAGTGATCCTGGTGTTGCGTGACATCTCGCGCTTGCGCCGCCTCGAACGGATGCGGAGCGATTTCGTGTCCAACGTCAGCCACGAGCTGCGCACGCCCCTGGCCAGCATCGCGGCGGCGGCGGAAACGCTGGACGACGCTGCCGTACGCATCGACGCGGAGGAGGGACCGCGATTCGTGGAAATGATTGCGCGCAACGGACGACGTCTGGAAGCCCTGCTTCAAGACATCCTGTCGCTCTCGCGCATGGAGTCGCGCCCGGAAACCCTGCCGCGCGAGCGCGTGGACTTTTCGGCGGTGGCCCGGAGCTCGGTCGAGGAGTTGCGCCCGCGCGCCGAGGCGGCGGGCCTCGAACTCGCCTGCCCCGCGGCAGAGCCGATCCCGGTGATGGGAGACCAGGCCACACTGCGGCGGGTCGTGGACAACCTCATCGTCAACGCGATTACCTACACGCCGGAAGGCAGGATCGACGTTTCACTGGTTGTCGATGACGGACACGCGCTCCTCCGTGTTATCGACACCGGCATAGGCATCCCGAGACGGAGTCTGGATCGCGTCTTCGAGAGGTTTTACCGCATCGACAAGCCGCGTTCCCGATCGGCCGGCGGCACCGGACTCGGGCTCGCCATTGTCAAACATGCCGTCGGGCTTCACGGCGGAAGCGTCACGGTTGCAAGCAAGGTCGGACACGGCACGACGTTTACCGTTCGACTTCCGCTCGAGTCCTCAGGAGGAGATGGGCGCTCCCGGAAAGACGGGCCGTCCCCGCAAGACCGGCCCCAGAGAGACTGCTCGTCATGATCAAGCACTTTCATCGCGAACTCGAACAGCTCACGCGGAACGTCCTCGTAATGGGCGGCCTGGCGGAGAACGCCGTGGCCCGAGCCATTCGCGCGTTCCTGCACACGGACGCGGTCGCAGCCGCCACAGTCGTCGACGGCGACGCGGAAATCAACGCGATGGAGCTGCGGATCGAGGAGGAGGTCTTGAAGCTCCTGTCGCTCTACGCGCCGACCGCGCGTGATCTCCGCTACGTCGTCGGGATGTTCAAGATCACGAACGATCTGGAACGCGTGGGCGATCTCGCCACCAACATCGCCGAGCGCGCGGTGAATCGCCCGCCGGACCTCGACCCGGCCGGCGTCATGATGCTGGACGGCATGGCCGACCGCGTTCGCGAGATGGTGCAGACGAGTCTGGACGCGTTTGTGCAAGGAGATCGAGCAGCTGCCGAGGTCGTATTGCGGGCCGACGACGAAATCGACGAGTTCCTGAAGCGGGCCTACGAATGCCAAAAGGCCTTTGTGCGCGACCAGGGCGAGGCGTTCCCGGGTGCGCTATGCCTCCTCTCCGTCGCGAAGAACCTTGAGCGCATCGCCGACCATGCAACGAACATTGCCGAGGACGTGATCTACATGGTCTCCGGCGATGTCGTGAAGCATCACCATTGATCTTTCCGATACAGGCGCGGGAGTTTGCTCCCGCCACTAGGATTCCCACGATTCCATGATGCGGGTCGATTCAGCGAGTCTTCGCCGCGGCTTCAACGTCTCTTTATGGCGGCTCGGTAGATTGGAAGCATGACACGTTGCCCAGGTGGCGGCGAAAGGAGTTTGCGAGAGATGCAAGCAGTACAAAGGACGACAGGATTCGTGAGAGCGCTGGTCGCGCTCGGGTTGGGGCTGGCGTTTTTGCCCCGGACCGCGGCCGCCGAGACCGCCGACGTCTCGTTGACGAAGGAAGTCGAACGTTATCTCGACAAGACGGCGGCGGATCCGGCCGGGCCCGTTCCGCTCAAGGTTACCTGGAAGACCGGAATCCGTTTCAAGGGCAAGGACTTCGAGCTGAAGGCTGGCGGCCGTTTGATGTTCGACATGGTCTTCATCGGCGGCGAGAACGACGTCTTCAACGGCGGCGATTCGGGCGACGGCGCGTTCGACGACGACGACGGGTTCTTTTTTCGCCGGCTCCGTCTCTACTGGAGCGGAACGGTCTACAAGAACACGATCTTCAAGATTCAGATCGATTTTTCGAGTGCGTCCAACTCGATTCAGGAGGTGTACGTCGGCCTCAAGAATCTCGGATTCGTGAAGAAGGTACTCTTCGGCCATTTCAAAGAGCCGTTCGGATTGGAAGAGCAGACCTCCTCGAAATACATCACTTTCGCGGAGCGAACAGCCACCACGAACGCGCTCGGGCGCAGCCTCAACACGGGAGTCGCGGCATTCGGCGAGGCCCTGGAGAAGCGGATGACTTGGGCCATCGGCATCTTCCGCACGACCGGCTCGGACGGCTCGAACTTCTCGGACGGTGACTACGCCCTTGCGCTGCGGATCACCGGCGTTCTCTGGCAAAACAAGGACGAGCACCAGCTCCTGCACGGCGGTTTCGGTCTCAGCTACCGCGGCGCCGAGTCCGTTCGTTTTCGCGCTCGCCCGATCCACGGTCGTGGACCGCGCGCCATCGACACGGGTGCGATCGCCGCCGACGACACCGCGGTCTTCAACTTCGAGATCGCGCTCGTCTGGGGCTCGCTGTCGGCCCAGGCCGAAGTGTTCTTCGCGAGCGTCAGCGGCGCCGCGGGCACACCGGACGCCGACTTCACCGGCTTTTACATCGAGCTGTCATACTTCCTGACCGGCGAACACCGCCCCTACAAGGGCAGCTCATTCGGGCGGATCAAGGTGCTCGACCCCTTCCATGACGGCAACGGCGGCTGGGGCGCATGGCAGATCGCGATCCGGTTCGATGCCGTGGACCTGGTCGACGGCGTCATCGCCGGCGGCGAGATGGACACGTTCACCATTGGCGTCAACTGGCATTGGAACCCCAACACGCGGGTCATGTTCAACGTGATCTTCGCGGACATTTCCGGCAACGACAGTAACGGCGACCTGACCGGCCTGATCATCCGTTTCCAGTGGGACTTCTAGTCCCGGAGACCAAGGCGAACCGCAGCATACGGACGGCGATCCAGTCGCCACGTCAGAACACCAAAACCAGCCGGAGCGGCCTGCGCGCTCCGGCCTTTTCGTGCCCGATCCGGGTTACGCTGCGCGCATGCCGGGGCCGACCAAAGACGATATTCATGCGCTCCATGTCGTGACGCGCCTGAATGTCGGGGGTATCGCGCGCTATCTCGCGATGGCGCCCGAGGCCGTGGTGCTACTCGTTCGCGGCAAGGTCGAGCCACACGAAACCGAGGCCGTCTGGGACGGGCGCCAGATCGTCCTGCCCGCTTTGCGACGCGGCGTCCATCCGGTCCGCGACGCGATCGCTTACCGGCAACTTCGACGGCTCCTCGCTCGCGAGAAACCGATGGTCGTCCATACCCATGCGAGCAAGGCCGGCGCCCTGGGTCGGCTCGCCGCGCGTTCGCTCGGCGTGCCGTGGGTACACACGTTTCATGGCCACGTCCTGGATGGCTACTTCGGTCCGCAGGTCGGCTGGTTTGTCCGTGTCGCGGAACGGTTGTTGGCGCGCGGCGAAGGCGCGGTCACGGCGACCGGGCCCGGTACCGCCGGCGAACTGGAGCGGCATCTCGGTGTGCCCGTCCCCGTCCTCCCCCCCGGAATCACGATGCCGCCGCCCGCGCCGGATGCGCGTGCACGCCTGCGTCGAGAGTGGGGCAATCCGGAACGCGTTGCGCTCGCCGTGGGGCGCGCGGCGGAGGTCAAGGATCACGCGCGCTTTGTCGCCGCCGCCCGGGGGGCGAAGTATCTCCCGGTCATCGCGGGCGCGGACCACGTCCCGGGCGCGCTCGCCCTCGGCCACGTCGAGGCGATGCAGGATGTCTACGCCGCCGCCGATGTCGTCGTCTCGTCGTCGCGCCGCGAAGGCACGCCATTCGCCCTGCTGGAAGCCGCGTGGTGCGGCATCCCGGTCGTCGCGACGCCGGTCGGCGACACCGCCTGGATCGTCGGCAAGGGGGGGCTGGTCATGGACGACCTGGGCGGGGGCCTTCAACGTCTGCGCGACCGCTTCTTGCGCGAAGAGATGGGCGCGCAGGCTGCACGCTCGGTCCGCAAACGGTTCCCGGCCCATGCGGTAGCGCCGCGCCTGCTCGCCCTGTACGAATCCCTCAAAACCTGACCCGTTCGGCCTCGGGAAATGTGTCCGGCAGCAGCGCGCCGAACCAGCCCGGGCGTTTCACTACGGACTGATTCCCTTCCTCTCTGGACGCCACCCTTTTTCCGCGATATGTAAGGAGCCGTGCCCCGGGCTCCGAATCCTCCGCGCGAACGGCGCCGGTCCCTGCCGGACTGGTTCAAGAAACCGCTGCCGAAAGGCAACGTGGTCGGTCCGGTCCGCGCTCTCGTTCGCGAACTCGGTCTGAATACGGTGTGCGAGTCGGCGAAGTGCCCGAACCTGAACGAGTGTTGGAGCCGCCGCACGGCCACCTTCATGGTTTTGGGCAACAACTGCACGCGCCGATGTTTTTTTTGTTCGGTACCGAAGGCCAAGCCGGATCCCATCGAACCCGACGAGCCGCGCCGCGTCGCGAAAGCCGTCGGTCGCCTCGGGCTGCGCCATGTCGTGGTGACGTCGGTCGATCGCGACGATCTGCCCGATAAGGGTGCGGGGCACTTCGTTCAGGTCGTACAGGAACTGCGCAAGCTTGGGGGCGACCTTGTGATCGAACTGTTGACGCCGGATTTTCGGGGCTGCCCCGAGGGCATCGATGCGATCGTGGCGGCCGGTCCGCACATCTTCAACCACAACGTGGAGACCGTGCCGCGGCTTTACGGGCGTGTGCGCCCCGGTTCGAGCTACGAGGGTTCGCTGAAGCTTCTCCAGCGCGCAAAGCAAACGGACGGCGATGTCTCGCGAACCGACGGAGCAAGCGGAATCCTGACCAAGAGCGGGCTCATGGTCGGGCTGGGGGAGACCGACGGCGAGATTCTGCGGGTGTTCGAGGATCTGCGCGCGCACGGTGTCGATATCGTCACGCTGGGCCAGTACCTGCGGCCGTCCGACCGCGAGCTGCCGGTCGATCGGTTCGTGGCCCCGGATCAATTCGACGCGCTTGCCGATGCGGGCCGCGCCATGGGTTTTGCCGGGGTCTACGCCGGACCGTTTGTCCGTTCGTCGTACAACGCCGACGCCCTCTACCGGCTGATCCGGCGCTAGGAACGGCGGTGAGAATTGCGCTCGTTGATCCGTTCGCCGGCATTGCCGGGGACATGTTTGTCGGCGCGTGCCTGCACGCCGGCGCGACGGTCAGGTATCTGCGCAACGGGCTCGCGAAACTCGACCTGACGGACTACACGGTCTCGGCGCGGCGCGTGATGCGTGCCGGCATATCCGCCAAAAAGTTTCGGGTCCGGCACAAGGAGGGACATCACCACCGTGGCCTGACGACAATCCTGAAGCTGATCCGTCGGGCGAAGCTGCCCGCGCGCGTGACCGAGCGCGCCACAACCGCGTTCACGGTGCTGGGCGTAGCCGAGGCGAAGATCCACGGCGTTTCGGTCGATGACGTGCACTTTCACGAGGTCGGTGCGGTCGATGCGATCTGCGACATCGTCGGCGCGGCGCTGTGCCTCGAAGAGCTCGCCGTCGTAAAGCTGTTTTCACGCGCTCTCCCGCTCAGCAGTGGTTCGGTCGTCGCGGCTCATGGACGCATGCCGATCCCCGCACCGGCCACGTTCGAGCTCTTGAAGGGGCTCGCGACGTACGACTCGGGCCTCACGGGCGAACTCGTGACGCCGACCGGCGCGGCGCTGATCGCGGCGTGGGCCGAACCGGGTTCCCCGCCGCCGTTCGTCCCGCGGGCGATCGGCTACGGAGCGGGAGACCGCGATCCTGACGGCTACGCGAACGTCTGCCGGGTGACGGTGGGTGATGCCGATGCGAAGGCGCCGGACGGGTTGTGCGAGCTCTCCAGCGAAATCGACGACGCGACGCCGCAGGTTCTCGGCCATCTTCTCGCGCAACTACTCGAGGGCGGGGCGCTCGACGCGTCGTTGCAACCGGTAGTGATGAAAAAGGACCGGCCCGGCACCCGCGTTGTCGCGCTGGCCCGGCGTATCGACGTTCCGCGTGTCGAGCGCGTTCTCTTTTTGGAGGGCACGACGCTCGGCGTGCGGCGCGTGGATGTCGAACGCACCGCGCTGCCCCGCCGCATTGTGAAAGTCAAGACCCCCTGGGGCTCCGTGCGCCTGAAGATCGGTGAACTCGGGGACGAGGTCGTGCACGTGGCGCCCGAGTACGAGGACTGCCGCGCCGTCGCGCGCGAAGCCGGCGTGCCCCTGCGCGAAGTCATTCGCGCGGCGCTGCTAAAGTGGCCGCGGTAGACCTCGAAACGTGTAACGCATCGATGAGAGCCGCAACAATCGTCATCCTCCTGATCGCTTTGGCCGGGGGCGGGGTGTATTGGCTCAATCACGGAAACGATGTCCCGACAGGACCGCCGCTGCGATTGATGGCGTATCCGAACGCGCGCTGGGGTGATCCGGGGCCGCACCACGACCTGAGATACCGCGTTCCCGAGGTTTTTGGCGAGGGTATCGACCACAAGCAACAGCGACTCTTGTCGGCGCCGTTTCACAACGGTTTCAAGCCGCAGTGGCAGTCGTTTCGCCGTCCCGACAAGTGGGGCTCGCTCGACGGGTGGACGAACCACTGCCTTTCGCAGGCCCGCGCCGAGTTCGGCGATGTCCTGCTCGAGAGAGGCGCTCCGGACACCGTCGCGGGCCGTCCGGCTGGCCGGATCATCATCGAACGCGTGGGCAAACGCGAGGACAAGAGCGAGGTTCAACTCATGGTCGTGCAGTGGTGCTGGCTGCGCGGGGGGCACGCGTACTGGCTGCGTGGCCAAGCGGCCGCCAGGAGTTTTCGCTCGGGCCACGGCGCGCTGTTTGAAAAAATCAAATCAACCGTGCGCCACGTTTGGCCGTCTCGTTGACCCGGGCCAGAATCTGCACGCCCCGGGCGAACTGGGTCGGGTTCGCACCCAGATAGAGGCGCACATACTGCGGCGCGTCAAAAAACGAGCCGCGTGCGACGCCGACCCCTCGACGCTCGCATTCCCGCGCACAGACATCGCCGTCCTTGACCTTGACGAACGCGGTCAGCCCGGCCTGCGGCTCGGCGAACGTCAGACCCGACGCCCGCAACGCCTCGATGTTTTTCTCCACCGGACGTCGTGCGCGCTCCGCAAGCGCGTCGAGTTTCGGCCATGTCTCCAGGAGCTTGATGAGCGACGGGGTCGCGCACTGCACCGACACGAGGTTGTCGACCTTGCGAATCCGGTCCAGCAACTCCGGGGCGCCCAGGACCCACCCGAGTCGCAGCGCGCCGAGGCCGAACGCCTTGGTCAGGCCGCCGGTCGTCACGAATCGTTCGTGGCGCGTGGCCGCCACCTTGGGGCGGCGGGGCTGGAGATCACGATACACCTCGTCGACGAGCACGATCGCGCCCCGGTCGGCGGCGTGGCCGAGTGCGGCCCAGTCCTCGCGGGATAGCACGCGCCCGGTGGGGTTGTGCGGGCTCGTAACGACGATCAGGCCCGCGCGCTTCGGAATCCGGCCGAGTTGGCCGTTCGGTTGGCGAGGGATATCGACGACCTTGGCGCCCAGGCTGCGGGGGATTTCCGCGAGCGAGGCATAGCGGGGAACTTCGACGGCGACGAGGTCGCCGGGGTCGCAAAAGGCCGCGATGGCCACAAAATTCGCGAGGCTCGTCCCTCCCGCGAGATAGACCCGGCTTTGGGACACGCCGTAGCGGCGAGCCACGAGGCGGGTCAACTCCGGATGTCCCGAGCCGAACTCCTGCCAGGCCCGGCCCCGCGGGGCCGGGGCGCCGGAAAAGCCCAGTTCTATGGGGAGCGGGGTCTTGGTGTGGGCCTTGGCCCACTCCATATGGGGGTGAAATGCGTTTTTCACTACTAGATCCTTGAATCTGTCGGTGTCGCACCGGATTCTAGGGGGTGGATTCGCAAGTGCGGGTCTTGGCCACAGCAACCGTCCGCCACAACGAGCCGCAACCATCTGCCGATACGCATAACCGCTCGGCATTGGAGGAAGCCCGCGATGAGAACATTTCGCCTCGCCGCCGGAATCATCCTGACCATTTTCAGCCTCGGTCTTGCCCCCCTCGGCGCCGCGCGCGCCGACGAGGCGGGAACGCGCCGTGCCGCCCCCCCGGGCAGTTACGCCGCCGAGGTCCGTGCGACGCGCCTGAACCTGCGCGCGGGTCCTGGCCCCGCGTACCAGGTCGTCGTGCATGCCAAGCGCGGCAGCCGGCTTGTGGTCGTCGGAAAATCTGCCGTCGCCGGCTGGCTCCAGATCGTCGTGCCCGGTGGTTACGACGCTTGGGCGTCCGGCCACTTTCTCGCGAAGAGGAAGGACGGCACGGCGGAGGTGACGGTCGAGAAGCTCCAGGTCCGACCGCGCGCGACAACGAAGTTTCACCAGCTCTCGGGGCGCCTGCGCCGGGGTGAAATCGTCAAGCTCCTCGACGAGCGCCGGGACGAAGACGGGGGCCTCTGGTTCCGGATTCGGGTGCCGCAGCGCATTCCACTCTTCGCGAGCGGGGAGTTCTTGAAAAACATCGGACCGGCATCGCTGGCCCTGGCCACGGAGAACACGGGGAAGACCGCGCCGACAGCCGGCGAATCCACGCCTGGGGCCAAGTCGGTGCGCACGCCGGATGTTCGCAAGCGGAACACCGCGACGGATCGGGAATTCCGGGTTCTCGAGACGCGCCTGCGCGGCAGGCTGGGCAACCCGCAGTCCGCCGACGAATTGCGCGGAATGCGCAAACGCGTCGAGACGGTCAACCGCCGCGAGCTCTCGCTGGAGAACCGCGAGCGCCGCGTGCGCCTGATCTTCGACATCATGGAGACCGAGCAGACCGTCGTGCTCGAGGACGTCCGGCGGCGTGAGGCCGAAGTGCGCGGCGACCTCGACAGCAAGCTTCAGGAAATCGAGCGGCGCTACAAGCGACGCCTCCAGAAGATCAAGGACGAGCTGGCGCTCAAGAAGCCGCGCTTTACTGCCATGGGCGTCCTGCGATGGGCCCCGGATCCGTTCGGACGCCATCCGTCGTTCCGTCTGGTCGAGGGCGGCAAGATGCGCTACTTCCTTATCGCGCCGGACTTCGATCTGCACCGATTCAAGGGCAAGCGCGTCGGCGTGACCGGCATCACGGATCCGGAGAGCGGCACGGGTTACGAGACCGTCATGATCAAGCGCATCGAAATCCTCGGTGTTCGCTAGGCTCTGTCTGGAAGTCGGCGTGAGGCCCGGGGGCGAGCGAGGACAAGTCAGGCAAGGAGCGCTGACGAAGTCGCGCCGACGGAGAGGCACCCTTCGTCGAGGAAACGCGACGCAGCCCCTGCTTCGACATCGTTCAAGCCAGACAACACTGCGCCTGGCGAAACCGCGGCGCGAGCCGCAGGCGAGCGACTTGGCGCAGCCGCAGCCGACCGAAGCCAGGCGACTTTTCAGACAGAGCCTGTCAGTGCGGCGTCAATGTGCGCTAGCCAAACGACCAGTCGGTAGCGCTGGCGGAGTCTGACGGGTTGCTGGGAGCGCGGCTTGCCCGGCGCATCGTGCCGCCGCTCCTTCTCGCCGTGGCGGTGCTCTTCGCCGTTCTTGCAGCGGTGGCGCTGTCGATCGCGGACGCCCGAGTGCAGGAAGAGATGGCCGACACGGCCGATCGGATCGCGGCCACCTTGGATCGCATCCGCCCGGAGCGTCGTAGCCCCAACGCGATTGAGCTTCCCAGCCCCATCGTGAGAGAGATGGCGCGGCTCATGGACGTCGATATCGCGGTGGACGGATTTACGACCGCGGAGTCCTTGCAGGGCATGCGCGTGCTCGAGCGGCCGTTGCGCACCGGCGAGTGCCAGATCCTGTTTTCGAAAGACCGGATTTCATCGCGGCGCGCGGACGTGTTGTGGCCCATAGCGTTGACCGGTGCGGGCGGACTCCTGGTCGCACTGATCCTCGGCCTGGTCATTGCGCGCGCGATCGCGCGGCCGGTGCGCCATTTGGCAGATTCGGTCCAGGGCTTTGCGCGAGGAGAATTTCAGGGGGATGTGGGGGCGCGGGGGCCGGGGGAAATCGGCGCGCTGCAGGATGCGTTCGTGCGCATGGTCGCCGAGATCCGCGCGGCCGAAGATCGCCTGCGTGAGAGTGAACGCATGGCCGCGCTTGGTCGCCTCGCCGGTGGCATCGCGCACGAGTTGCGCAATCCACTGACCGCCGTGCGCATGGCCGTCGAGTCCACCGAACACAGCGAGGCGCGCACGATCTCCTTGGCCGAAATCGATCGGCTCGATCGCACGCTGCGAGAGCTGCTGGACTTCGTCCGCCCCCGCGCTCCCCGAAAAAAAGCAACGAAGCCCGCCGAGCTTGCTCGTGACGTAGCCACGCTTCTCGGTCCGCAGTGCCGCCATCTGGGGGTGGAGCTCGTCCTCGATGTCAAGGAGGCGGAAGACGCGAATGCGTCGTGGAGCGTGGATCCGGACCGCGTCAAGCAGGCGGCGATCAACCTCGTGTTGAACGCGGCGCAAGCACAGCCGGAGGGCGGGCGCGTCACGCTGCGGGCGACAGCGGAATCACTCGAGGTCGCGGACGAGGGACCGGGTATCTCCGCGGATCTGCGCGAAACGCTGTTTCAGCCGTTTGTGACCACCAAGACCGCCGGAATCGGGCTCGGCTTGGCAGTCGTGAAGCAGGTCGCGGACGAGCACGGCGCGGAACTGGTGCTCGAAACGTCGCCCGCGGGCACCATGTTTCGCCTGAGATTCGGGGATCCGGAGCGTTCTTCCCGGGGTTAGGTTGGGGGCGTGGCGGACGTACTGATCATCGACGATGAACCCGGCATCTGCTGGGCGCTCCAGCGCGCACTGGAGGATGCGGGCCACACCGCCGAAGCCGTGGGCACCGCCGAGCAGGGGCTGGCGCGTGTGCCCGGCAAAGATCTCGTGTTCCTCGATATCGGCCTGCCCGGCATGAACGGCCTCGATGCGCTTGAGCGCGTCAAGACCGTGCCGGTCGTGATCATCACCGCCCACGGGACCGTGGAGAACGCGGTGGAAGCGCTCAAGCGCGGTGCGTTCGACTACCTCGTCAAGCCGCTGCGGGCCGAGGACATTCCGGCGCTGGTCGATCGCGCGGTCAAGCGGCGCGCGCTCGAGCGCGAGGTCGAACGGTTGCGCGCCGAGTTGTCCGGACGCGAGGCGGAGCTTCCGCTCAAAGGTACGACCCGCGCGATGCAGGAGGTCTTCAAGCGGATCGCGACCGTCGCGATGGCGGACGCTCCCGTGCTGATTCGCGGCGAGTCCGGGACCGGCAAGGAACTCGTGGCGCGCACGATTCACGCCGCGTCGGCGCGCGCGGGCGCCGCGTTCGAGCCGATCGACTGTGGCGCCCTGCCAGATGATCTGCTCGAGAGTGAACTCTACGGCCACGAACGCGGCGCGTTCACCGGAGCGGTCGCGACCAAGCCGGGGCGCATCGAGCGGTCCGACAAGGGCACCCTCTTTCTCGACGAGGTCGGCGAGCTCAGCCCCGGCGCGCAGGCCAAGCTGCTGCGTTTCTTGGCGGAAGGCGAATTCGTGCGCCTGGGCGCGACGAAACGGCGCACGGTCGATGTTCGCCTCATGGCCGCGACGCATCGCGACCTGCGTGCCGCACAGCGCGACGGGACGTTTCGCGAGGATCTCTTTTACCGGCTGGCCGTCACCGAGATTCGGTTGCCGCCCCTGCGGGAACGCCGGGAAGATATTCCGCTGCTCGTGGCGCACTTCCTCACCGAGTTTTCCTACGCCGGCGAAATGAGCAAAGCGGCCATGGAGCGCTTCACGGACCACGGATGGCCGGGTAACGTCCGCGAACTCCGCAACGCGATCCAGGCTGCCACGGTGATGGCGCGCGGCCGCACGATTCTGCCCGAACACGTGCCGGAGTCGGTCACACGCGCACCCGCGATAGATGGCGACGATCTCGCACGCCTTGTCGCCCGCGTAGCGGATCGTGCGCCGGACGGTACCGCTCACGCGGCAGTCCACGAAGCCTGCGAGCGAGCTGTCGTGGCGCACATCCTGGAACTCAAGGGCCACAACCAGGTCCAGGCCGCCAAACGTTTGGGCATTCACCGGACGACCCTTCGGAAGCTGATCGAGAAATACCAGCTGTAGCGGGTGGGGGTTGCGCGGGGGATGGCCACTGCGAAAACCCGCCGAGCGGGTTTTCGTTGGCGGGGCGGGCGAGCCTCCCGTGATCGCACGATGCGGGCCGTCGCCCCGGTGGTTGTGCTTGCGGGTGGCTGGTCGCTTCTCGGCTTCTCGGCTTCTCGGGGGTCGGGATCGGGGTGGGGGTCGTCTCCTGGGCTCGCCGAGGCATCGCCGTCCGTAGGCTGTCGCCGGAATGGAGTGCTCCGTGCTGCAACGCGCACAAGAGCTGCACAGCGGCCAGCCATGCAAGGCAAAATAATCCGTACCACGGCCCGCATCGTAGGCAGGCACCGGGGTCAACCGCCCCGCTAGCGAAATGCGCCAGAGGCGGTTTTCGAGGGGGTCTCAACGGGTAGGATCCGCGCCAAACCAGTGTCGGAACCGCAGCGACTAGAAAAGAAGCTGGGTCTGTTCGGGATCTACGCCATTGCCACCGGTGCCACGCTGAGTGCTGGCTTTTTCCTGCTGCCCGGTCTCGCCTTTGCCCAAGCCGGGCCCGCGATGGTGCTCTGCTACATGCTGGCCGCGATCCCGCTCGTGCCGGCGATGCTGAGCAAGATCGAGTTGGGTACGGCGATGCCGCGTGCCGGCGGCATCTACTACTTCCTCGACCGGGCCATGGGACCGTTGGTCGGGACGATCGGCGGGTTTGGAACCTGGGTCGCGCTCGTGCTCAAGGTTTCCTTCGCGCTCGTGGGCATGGGCGCCTATCTGGAGATATTTTTTCCGGAGTTGCCCGTCAAGGCCGTGGCCATCGGTCTCGCGCTGGCGCTTGGGGTGGTCAACCTTCGTGGTGCGGAAAAGAGCACGCGGATCCAGATGGTGCTCGTCGCCGGTCTGCTCGGCATCCTCGGGTTCTTTCTGGCGAGTGAGATTCCGAGCGTTCGTGCCGAGCGGTTCCACGGGTTTTTCGACTCGGGCTGGGATGCCATCATCGCGACGACCGGGCTCGTCTACATCAGCTACGTCGGCATTACGAACGTGATCAGTCTGTCCGAGGAGATCATCAACCCGGACCGCAACCTGCCACGCGGCATCTTCCTGTCGATCGGCACCGCGATCCTCATCTACCTCGTCGGGACGATTGTGCTCGTGGGTGTGCTTCCGCCGGAGAAGCTCTCGGGCACGCTGACGCCGGTCGCCGCCGCTGCCGCGGAAGTCGGCGGTCGGTCGCTCCAGATCCTGGTCTCGGTCGCGGCGCTGCTCGCCTTCGTGTCCGTCGCAAACGCCGGGACGATGAGCGCATCACGCTATCCGCTTGCGATGAGCCGGGACGGACTGTTGCCGCGCCGTTTCCAACGCGTCAACAGCCGTGGCATTCCCGCGACGTCGGTGGTCTACACCGTCGTGTCGATCATCGTCATCCTGCTCGTGTTCGACGTGCGCAACATCGCCAAGCTCGCGAGCGCCTTTCAGCTCCTCATGTTCGCGATGGTCTGTCTCTCCGCGGTCGTGATGCGCGAGAGCCGCATCGAGGCCTACGACCCGAGCTACCGGGCGCCGTGGTACCCGTACCTGCAGATCATCGGGATCGTCGCGCCGATATTTCTGATCGTCGAAATGGGACTCTTGCCGACCGCATTCAGTGCAGGACTGATCGCGTTCGGAACGATCTGGTACCTCAAGAGGGCCCGGCACCACGTCGATCGAAGCGGCGCGATCTTTCATGTCTTTGAGCGCCTGGGACAAAACCGCCACGAAGGGATCGACACGGAGCTGCGCACCATTTTGAAGGAAAAGGGCCTGCGCCACGACGACCCGTTCGACGAGGTCGTGGCACGCAGCTTCGTGTTGGACTTTCACGAACCGACGACGTTCGAGGAGGTTGTCGAGCGATCCATCCCGTGGATCGCAACCCATGTGGAGACAAGCGCCGACGAGCTCAAGGAGCAGATCCTGGCCGGGGAGCGGCTCGGGGCGACACCGGTCGCGCGCGATGTCGCGTTGCCCCATTTCCGCGACGGTACGATCGATCACGCACAACTTGTCCTGGCTCGCGGGCGCCAAGGCATCGTGCTCGCGCATCGGGACGAGGAATCCGGCAAACTGGTATCGACAACGGTCCGGGCGGTGATTTTGCTCGTGAGCCCGAAGCGTGATCCCGGCCAACACCTCCGGCTGCTCGCCCAGATCGCCGGCCACGTTGAAGACCAGGACTTCAAGAGGGACTGGGGCCAGGCGATCGATGAACAAGAACTGAAGGAAGTCCTGTTGCGCGAGGAGCGCTGGCTGTCGCTGATCATTCACCACGGAGCAAAAACCGAGGTGATGATCGGCGTGGCCGTACAGGATCTGGCGTTGCCCGACGGCAGCCTGGTCGCGATGCTGCGCCGCGGCGAACTCGTGATCGTACCGCGAGGAAACACGGTGCTCGAAGCCGGAGATCGGCTCACGATCATCGGCGAACCCGAGGTGATCGCCGAGACGCTCGCGCTTTATTTTGGGGAGCCTGCGTGAAGTGTGGCCACTGCGAAAACCCGCATGGCGGGTTTTCGATAGCTGCGCGGACGGCCCTCCTGCGAACACACGCCGCGGCCGCCGAATACCCGCTTCGCGGATTGTTGCCAGCGGAGGTGGCGAACCTCCTGGAGCCGTGCGCTGCGGGCCGCCGGACGGTTGTCGTGCGTGCGGACGACTGGCCGCTGCGCAGCTTGTCCACGCGGCCCATCCGGGCGGCGGGGCCTGGTTCGCGAATCGCGGGGTTGGCTTAGGATTGGGGCATGGCGTGTTCGCTGCTTCTTGTGCTTGCGGTTCTGGCTCCTGATCGGGACAAGCTCGCGGTCGAGTACTTCAAGGCGAAGCCGGCGCGACGCGTGCAGATTCTCAAGGAGCTTGAGCCGGTCGATGTGCTTCAGCCCAAAGACATCGCGCCGTGGCGGGAGAAGCTGCTCAAGCTCGCGGCCAAGGCCGGTCCCAAGCTTCGGAAGCGCGGCACGAACTACTTCTACGGCAGACAGGAAAAGCGCGGGAAGTACATCGTCAAGGGCGGCGACGGCCGCGGTGGGCTCATCATCGGGCTGCACGGAGGCGGCAAGGGCGCGGGCGACGCCGGGCCCGCGTCGGGGACGTTCGGGGCGATCGCATCGAAGCTCAAGTGCGTGGGTATTTTTCCGGAGGTGCTCGAGAAGACCGAACGTGGCTGGACGACGAGCGGGACCGAGGAGTTCGTGCTGGAGCTCATCGAGGGCGCGAAGCGCACCTGGAAAAAAATCCCGCACGACCGGATCTACATGGTCGGACACTCCATGGGAGGGTACGGCTCGTGGACCGTCGGCGCGCGGCACGTTGATTTGTTTGCCGGGCTCGGGCCGTATGCGGGCGCGCCGACGCCGATCACGGAAGACGGCGCGCCGTACGGCAAGGTCGTGGCGCTCAAGGCCGGGGTCATTCCGAACCTGCGCAACGTCGCGCTGCACATCTACCAGTCCCTCGACGACAAGCAGGTGCCGCCCGCGCCGAACGTCTTCGCGAACAAGGAACTGATGGACTGGAAAAAACAGTACGGCGGCTTCAACTACAAGTACGTCGAGGTCAACGGCCGCGGCCATGGCGCCCCGCCGGGCGGCCACGTCGTCGGCGTGAAATGGCTCTACCAGTTCAAGCGCAACTCACGACCGAAGCACGTCCTCTGGCAGCCGGTCCTGTCGTGGAAGAGGATGTATTACTGGCTCTACTGGGCGCGGCCGGAGCCGGAAGTCGTCGTCGAGGTCAAGATCACGAAGCCCAACGAGATCGATGTCGATCTGGGCGGCGCCAGTCGCCAGGGCTTCAAGCTGTTCTTGGACAACCGGCTCGTTGATCTCAGCAAGGAAGTCATCGTTCGCGAAGGTGGCGACGAGGTCTTTCGCGGCAAAGTCCCGCTGACGCTATCGACGATGCTGCTGACCGCCGGCGAAAAATACGACCGTCAGAATGTCTTCCCAGCGCGCATCGACCTCAAGGAATAGGCCGCGCGGCCGAGGAAGTCTGTCCGGGCGATACCTCGGGTTGGGCTCGTGCGCTCTTGCCGGACCAGTTCCCTATCGGCCGTGTCTTTGCTGCTTCCAGAAGCGGAGTTGGAAGAGGATGCGCGAGCACGGCCGGAGCAGGGCGTAGATGTCGTCGTGGTCCTCGATCAACACCGCTTTCTCGTACAGGTCGTAGGCCTTTTGAAAGGGATTGATGACCGCTTCGATCTCGGCTGTCGAAGCGTTTGCGACCCCCTTCTTGACCAGGTCGCGGTAGAGCTTCAGCGCGCGCTTGCGGTACGGCGCCGCGTCACGGAGTCGGGCCAGCGCCTTCGGGTGCCTAACCCGATTCTTGTTGCCGCGCCGCTTGCCCTTCCTGGATCCGTCCAGCTTGAGTCGATTCGGGCGGCTCCGCGGCTTCGGGTCGCCGCGATCTCGCGGAGCCTCGTCGATGGCCTCGCCGTCCGTTCCTGACGTGTCCTCGCTGCCGTTGCGCAGCAGTGCGGCCGGCTCCTGGCGCTCCAGCTTGGCCAGCTCGCACTGCGCGAAGACGCGATAGAGTTCCTTTTGCGACTCGGCCGGAACGCGGTGGCGCACCGCCGACAAGAAGAACGGTTTCTGCTCGTCTTTTTGCAGCAGCCGTTCCAAGAGAGTAGCCGCAGCCGCCGGACGGTCCGCGCGACACGCGGCCTCGACGAGCGCGAACAAGCGGGTACCGGTCGTTGCCTGGTCTTCGCCCTCGAGCCGGATCCGGTCCGCCACCCGCTGCAGCGCAATGTCTCTGGGAATCTCGCGCCGCCCCGTGATGGCGGCGTTCGGATACGTCTGGGAACGGCCTGTCGCTTCCTCGATCCGCAGCCCGCCGGCGGTCTCTCGCGTGAAGCCTTCGACCTTGTCGCCGCCCCGCGTCGTGACGACGATGTAGGCGCCCTGCGGCAGGCCCTTGGGGAACGCGCGCAGAAAAGCGCTCCCTAGTCGCGCCCAGCCGCGGCGCACTTCGTCGCGACCGGCGAACAGCTTCGCAGCCTTCTCGAAGTCGCCCGCCGAAAACGCCTGGTGTGCCAGCGTCAAGGGATCCGGAGGCGGAGCCTTCGGCTGCGGATTGACCTTCGGCTTGTCCTTCGGGTCGGGTTGTGTATCACGCTTGGGTTTGCCGCTTGAGCCCGCGCCCTTTTCGGGCGTCTCGGGCTTCTTGGGGGCACCCTGGTCGGGAACATCGCCGTCCGTCTGCTCCTGGTCGTTGGGCTCTCCCTTTCTGGGGGCACCGGACTGCCGCCCCGGCAACGCACTCGCCTGCCGCCGGAACGTGCTCCAAGTCTCGTCCGGCGTCCGAAAGCCCTGGCCGGCCCAGAACACGCCCACGGGCACGACGACGACAAGGAGCAGGAAGAGAGCAATGCGCACGGGTGGTTTATCGGAGGAACAGGGGCGGTTGTCCAGTCAGACGTTCGGATCGAACGTGCCGGCCAGGATTTGCTCGCGCGCGCGGCGGACCAGGCGAAGCAGGAACCAGGTGTTGTGCAGGGAGCCGAGGATCGCGCCGAGCATCTCGTCGGACTTGTACAGGTGGCGGAGATAGGCGCGTGAATAGCGGGTGCAGCACGGGCAGTCGCAGGCGGGGTCGACCGGGCCCTCGTCGCGCAGGTACTGCCGGTTGCGCAGGTGCATTGTGCCCTGTGACGAGAACAGGGTGGCGTTGCGGCCGTTGCGCGTGGCGATGACGCAGTCGAACATGTCGACGCCGCGCGCGATCGCGTCCAGGAGATCCTGCGGCTTGCCGAGGCCCATGAAGTAGCGCGGCTTGTCGGTCGGGAGCATCGCGGTCGAGTGCTCGAGGGTCCGCAGCATCCGATCGCGATCCTCGCCGACGCTGAGTCCGCCGATCGCGTAGCCGGAAAAGTCGAGTTCAAGCAACGGTCGGAGGCAGCGCTCGCGCTCGGCGAGATCCGTACCACCCTGTCCGATGCCGAACAGGAGCGGATCGTGGTCGTGCGGTCCGGGGCGCGCGTGAGCGTCGCGACTGCGCCGGGCCCACGCGATGGTCCGGTCCACCGCGGCTGAAACCTGCTCCGGCATCGACGGAAGACGCACGCACTGGTCAAACGCCATGACGATGTCGGCCCCGAGGTTCTGCTGGATGCGAATCGAATCCTCGGGCTTGAGAAAATGATAGATGCCATCGATGGGCGACCGAAAGCGCACGCCGTCGTCCGTCACCTTGACCAGGTGGTCGAGCGAAAAGACCTGGTAGCCGCCGGAGTCCGTAAGCCACGGCTTGTCCCACGTCGTGAAGCCGTGCAGTCCGCCGAGATCCCGGATGAGCTCGTCGCCCGGTCGCAAAAACAGGTGGTACGCATTCGCCAGCAGCACCTGCGCCCCGGCGTCCTCAAGCTGTTCGGGAAGGAGACCGCGCACGGTCGCCCGCGTCCCGACCGGCATGAAAACGGGCGTCTCGATGACCCCGTGCGAGGTACGCAAGACCCCGGCGCGAGCCTGGCCACAGGTAGCAAGAAGTTCGAAGGGCTCTTCGGCGGACACGTAGACAGGCTACTCCGAAGGCCGCGGTTTTTTCCTTTTGGGGGGGCGGGGGCTGCCCCCGGACCCCCTGACACTACCGCCGGCGTTCGCAGCTCAATACGCGCGCCGCCTTCGCTGCGCCAGGCCCTCAATACGCGCGCCGCAAGGCTGCGCCAGGATAGTAGTGCGCGACGATCCACCGCTCGTCCTTGCCCCGGCCCGCGAAACCGATGGCTCCCATCTGGCAAAGACCCACTCCGTGGCCCCAACCGCCGCCGCGTACGACCCAGCCGGACTTCGAGCGTTCGAGGTCTTCGATCAGGGTCGAACGCAGCCGTGATCCGCCGAGGCGCAAGCGCAACTCGCCGGCGTGAAACGATTTCTTGCCGCTGTCCGCAGCCAACTCGAGGCGCGCCGCGCGCAACCCGACTCGCTGCTCGATGCGAACCGCGTGCAGCGTGCCCGTGAGCCCGGCCGCGCGCAGCCACGCGTCGTCGGAAATCTCGGTTTGCCAGCGGTAATACTTGCTCTTGACGCACGCTTCGCAGGGGACGGATTGGAGCGCCGCCGGGCCGCCGCGGTTCAGGCCGGTGCGGACCGCCGCCGTCGCGCCGCCGCAGGTCGAGTGGTAGTAGGCCTTGAGCGGCTCGCCGTCTTGCGAGAGATACAGCCCGATGGTCTTTTGCACCCCGGCGCGCAGGTGTCCGTCGTCGGGGGCGAAACGCACGCCGACGTAGCGTTGGAACAGCGTGGTGTCATCGACGTCGTAGTCGTGCTCTGGCTCGTCGCGGCGCTTGAGGAGATAATGGAGCGTGTAGGAACGGACGGCGATGGCTTGGGCCGCGGCGGCGTCTTCCGGAACATGGGCGAGCGGCAGTTCGCCGCGCAACACGCCGAGCACGTAGTTTTCGAGCTTCACGCGGTTCACGATCCGTCCGTCGCGGATCTGCAACTCGCCCGAGTAGGTGTGGTCGCCCACAGACAGGATGCCGTCCGGGGCGTGGATGCGAACGGGGCCGTCGAAGCCCGTGACGCCGAGATACCCGTCGTCCTGTCCGTAGAGCCCGATGGCGTCCGCGTGATGCGTCGCGCCGCCGTGCTCGATCAACAGGCCCTGCCGGCCCCGCACGACGAACTTGGACTCCGTTGCCAAGCTCCTGAGCCAGACGCGGACCATCGGCTCGTGGCCGTCGAGCACGCCGTACCGCGTGACGGCCGGACCGGGATCATGCGCCGGCGCACGGCAGTTTCCTGCGAACAGGAGGGGCAGCGCAATAGCCAAGGGGTAGAGAACGGGGAGAACGGCGCGCATCGAATCCCTCAAAACAGGAGGCCGGGTTCTCTTTGGGGCGGCGGCGCTTCCTGGCCCATGATTTCGTAGGAGCGCGGGCTGGCGCAGCGACCCTGCGACGTGCGGCGCAAGAGCCCCGTGCGGATCAGGTAGGGCTCGTAGACCTCTTCGATCGTGCGCGCTTCTTCGCCTGCCGCCACGGCGAGCGTCTTGAGGCCGACCGGGCCGCCTCCGTGCTGCAGAAGCGTCTCGAGAATGCGGCGGTCGAGCGCGCAAAGGCCATGGCAGTCGATCCCCAGACGTCCCAGTCCTTCGGCCGCCACAGCGCCGTCGATCCGGTTGTCGTAGGCCTCCTGGGCCAGGTCGCGCACGCGTCGGAGAAAACGGTTGGCCACCCGCGGAGTGCCGCGGCTGCGTTCTGCCAGGAAATGTGCGGCGTCGGACTCCAGCTCGACGTGCAACGCCTTGGCCGAACGCGTCACAACCTCCGCCAGCTCCGGGGGGTCGTAGAGTTCCAGTTTTTCCTGAAGCCCGAAGCGCGCCCGGAACGGCGCACTCAAGAGACCTTCCCGTGTGGTCGCGCCGACCAGTGTGAACGGCTTCATCGAGAGCCGCAGCGAACGTGCCGCGGGTCCCTGGTCGAGCACGACATCGACGACGAAGTCCTCCATCGCGGTGTAGAGCATTTCCTCGACCGCGCGCGGCAATCGATGGATCTCGTCGATGAAGAGAAAGTCCCCCTCCTCGAGGTTCGAGATGATCCCGACCAGATCGCCGGGTCGCGCGAGGGCGGGGCCGCTTGTTTCATGAAGCTGGCTGCCCATCGCACGCGCCACAATGCCGGCCAGCGTCGTCTTGCCCAGCCCGGGAAGCCCGCTCAGCAGAAGATGATCGAGGCAATCGCCGCGGGCACGCGCTGCACGCAGCGCCAGTTGCAGGTTGTCGACGACCCGGCGCTGGCCGACGAACCGGTCGAAGTTGCGCGGACGCAGCGTGACCTCGAAGAGATCTTCGCCGTGCTCCGCGGTCGGCGCGAACGGCTGGCTCATGCGGGGCTTGCTCCTCTGTCTCTCTTGACCGATGGGGCTCTCTTGACCGATGGGCCTTCTTGTCGAATTCTCGAATGGGCTTGCGATGGAATCGCGAGGTGTCCGCCAGCCGGACCAGACCGGCCTTGCAGCGTGATTGTACAGCACCTTGGGGGCAATCCCTGATTCGGATACTACATGGTGGGGCCGCCTGGGGCTGCTGCGGATCGAACGGTGTGCTTGCTACACTCCGCCCGTGGCTCAAGAAGCGCAGGAAATACAAGAAACCCCGGCCCGAAACGACTTGCCTCGCGACGAGTCCGGGGCGCTCGACAAGAAGAGCCGTCGGGTGCAGCAGATGTTTGGGCGGATCGCGCCGCGCTACGACCTGTTGAACCGGGTGCTCTCGCTCAACACCGACCAGCGCTGGCGTCGCCGCACGGTCCGGATGGCGAAACCTGCGGGCCCGGTCCTCGACGTCTGTACCGGCACCGGTGATCTGGCCGCGGCCTTCGCGCACGCCACCGGCGACCAGGTGGTCGGGGTTGATTTTTGTGCGCCCATGCTCGTACGCGGCAAGGACAAGAAAGCGTGCCGCTCCGTACGGTTCGCCCGCGGCGATGCGCTCGCCCTGCCGTTGCCGAGTGATCGCTTCGATGTCGTGGCCGTCGCGTTCGGGATCCGCAACGTCGCGGATCTCGATCAGGGACTGCGGGAGCTGGTCCGCGTGGCCCGCCCCGGCGGGCGCGTCGCGATCCTCGAGTTCACCATGCCTCGCGGCCGGATTTTCGGCGCGTTCTACAAACTCTACTTCGGCCGGATCCTGCCCTTCCTGGGCAATCTCGTTTCGCGCAGCCGGGCGTACACATACCTCAACAGCAGCGTGCTCGAGTGGGCGAGCCGCGAGGAACTGGCGCAACGGCTTCAGGCAGCCGGTTGCGAACGGGTCGAGGTTCACCCGCTCACGTTCGGGATCGCCGCCGTCCATCTCGGCGTGAAAGCATCTTGAGTCGCCAAACGGCGAACGACCGCGGAAGCGTGGCGCCGCCGTCTCCGCTCAAGATCTACACGGACACCAGCCGGAGCCTCAGCGCGAGCCTCTTGTTCATGGTGCCGCTGTTCGCGATCTACCAGATCGGATTGCTACTCGACGACAGCGTGCGCAACGGCACGGACCCCGTCTTCCGCGAGCTGTTCGACCGCGCCCGCCATATGGGCATGCTGGTCACGAACCTTGTCTTGCTCGGACTGCTGCTCATCGCGGTCGGCAAGACCAAGACAAAGCGCCGCCACGTACCGGGCTTGTACGGATTCATGCTCCTCGAGTCATGCGTCTGGGCCGCGTTCCTGCTCGTGACCGGCCGTTGGATCTCGCAGACGATCCTCCCGCACCTGATACCCCAGGAGAAAGTCGCGCTGCTGTTGGCCCTTCAACCCTTCGCGCGCAGCCTGTTTGCGTCCGCTGGTGCCGGCATCTACGAGGAGGTCTTGTTCCGGCTGCTCTTGATGGGCGGAATGTTGCTCGTGTTGCAACGCGCCCTGCGTGGCCGCGCGATCTGGGTCGTGCCTCTCGCGGCCATGGTTTCCGCGGTGTTGTTCTCGCTCGCCCACCACGAACTGGGAAACGAGGAGTACTACCGACCGTGGTTTTTTTATCGCGTCGGACTGGGATTCGTGCTCGCCCTGGTCTATTGGGCGCGCGGTGTCGGCATCGCCGCCTATTCCCACGCCCTCTACAATGTGGCGCTCGTTCTGCAAGGCTAGGACCACGTCGAAAGGGCGAGAACGCGAGGGTCCATGTCCCAACCCCATCAGAAACCCGGACCGGCTCATCAGGGATCGGGGCCGGCCGAGTACGCCGTCGCGATTACCGGCGCATCCGGATCCGCCTACGGCCTCCGCCTGGTGCGCGCGCTCGCCGGTGCCGGACACCGGGTTCACGTGGTTGTGTCCGCCGGCGGCGCCCGCGTGCTACGCCACGAGTGTGGCCTCTCGATCTCGGCGAACGATCCGGATCCGACCGTCCTCGCGCCCGCGCATCCCGACCGCGTGACAACGCACGCCGAGCCGAACTACGGCGCCTGCATCGCCTCGGGCTCGTATCCGATCGCGGGCATGGCCGTCTGCCCGGCGTCGATGGGCACGATCGGCCGGATCGCCGCGGGCACGGCGGAAACCCTGGTCACGCGCGCCGCCGATGTCTGTCTCAAGGAACGCCGCCACCTCGTTCTCGTGCCGCGCGAGACGCCGTTCTCCCTCCTGCATCTGGAAAACCTCACGAAACTCACCCGCGCCGGCGCCGTCGTCGTTCCGGCCGCGCCGGGCTTTTATCACGACCCGCAGTCGATCGACGATCTCGTCGACTTCGTCGTGGCCCGGGTGCTCGAACAACTGGGCGTCCCCCAAACACTCGTGGAACCGTGGCGCGGCTAGCGCGGCACAACGAACTCACGGTGGGAACCAGGGTGACACGGCAAACGGACGGCGATTCTTGCGCGCAGGACCGGCCCCCCGGGATCGTCGCGCAGGTGCGCGAAACCGCGGCCATGATCAAGGTGGCGCACTCGGTGTTCGCGCTGCCGTTCGCCCTGGCCGCGGCCGCGCTGGCGCTCCGCGCCGAGGGAGGCTGGTCGTGGGGAGCGGTGTTTTGGATCGTGTGGTGCGCCGTGTTCGCGCGCACCGCGGCGATGGCCCAGAACCGTCTTGCCGACGCGAGGCTCGACGCCGCCAATCCACGCACCCAAAACCGCGCGCTCCCGGCGGGCCGCGTGTCACGAAAGTTCGTTCTTGTTCTCGTCGTCTTGTCGTCGCTCCTGTTTACCGGCGGCGCGTGGATGCTCGATCCGTTGTGCGCCGCCTTGACGCCGGTTGTACTGGTCGTGCTCCTCGGCTACCCGTACGCCAAGCGGATCACGTTCCTGTGCCACTTCTGGCTGGGCTTCGCGCTCGGACTTGCGCCGATCGGCGCGTGGGTCGCCGTGCACGGCTTCGCCGGTTTTGCGACGCCGCTCCTCCTGGCCTTCGCGGTCCTGCTGTGGACCGGTGGATTCGACGTGATCTATTCGTGTCAGGACGCGCAACACGACAAGAACCACGGCCTGCATTCGCTGCCCGCCTACCTGGGGGTCGCGGGCGCCCTCCGCCTCGCCCGCTTGCTGCACGGAACGGCCTGGATTTGCCTGGCCGCACTTGTCTGGGTCAACCCATACCTGGGCTGGCTGTACGGAATCGGACTGGTGCTCGCCGCGGCACTCCTCGTGTACGAACACTCCCTCGTCACGCCCGACGACCTCTCGCGAGTAAACGTCGCCTTCTTCACCCTGAACGGTCTGGTGTCGGTCGTCCTGGGCGCCCTGACGATCGCCGACGCGTGGCTATAGTCCGTTCATGGCTGATGCCTCATGCCTCCTACTAGCGAAAATCCGCTTTGCGATTTTCGCTACGGGTTGAAGAAGCGGATCACGGCCTCGCGCAAGCCGTAGAGCGCGAGCGCGACCACCGCGAACAGGCCCAAGCCGTGCAGGCTTGCCGCCAAGAGGGTGGTCGTCGCCAGATTCATGGTGTTCATCGTGGACCCATACCGATCACGTGATCTACCGCTTTTTGGGGCGATTTATTCGTCTGGCCGCGGTGCAAGAGCTCCCCGTTTCGTGGGCGACCGAGCGGGTAGGATGCAGGCGTGGGCGTCATTCTCATTCTTGGTTCCGAACGCTTCTTGGCGGGTCAGGCGGTGCGGGACGCGACCGCGGCACCGGATCTGGATCTGGCGCGTTTTGACGCGGACGCCAAGCTGGGCGCGGTGCTCGACGAACTGCGCACGCCGTCGCTGCTCGGCGGTCGGCGCGTTGCCGTGGTCGATCCGGCCGACGCGCTCGTGCAGGGAGACGCCTTGGCGGTCTTGGCGGACTACGCCGATGCGCCGGTGCCGGATACGCTGCTCATCCTCGTGACCTCGTCGGTGGACGGTCGCACCAAGGTCGGCAAGCGCCTGAAGAGCGCTTCCTCGGTCATCGACTGCAAGGCGCCTTCGGCCCGGGAGATGCCGCGTTGGATTTCGGACCAGGGACGCGAAGTCCACGGGCTCCAGATCGGCGTGGACGCTGCCGGAACGCTGTATCAACGCGTGGGTGACGATCTCGGACTGTTGGACTCGGCCCTGCGACGACTCAAGGAGCAGATCGCGCCGCGGACCCGGCTCGAGCCGCGTGACATCGCCTCCTCGACCGCGGCGCATCGGAGCCCGATCCTGTACGAGACGGCGAGCGCGCTTGAGGAGCGCGATCTGTCGCGGGCGCTGGGCTCTCTTTCCGCCGCGTTCCACGAGGGTGTACGCGTCAACCAGGACGTGGTCGCCGACGCCGCCGGCGTCGCTCCGATCCTGCTGGGCCACCTGCACCGGACCTGGGTCAAGCTCCTGCGCTTTCACCTGCTGCGGCGTGAAGAGTCTCCCGAGGACGCGGCGCGCTCCGTGGGGGTCTCGCCGCGCGCGACTCGATTTTTTCTAAAAAAAGTTCAACGATGGCCTATGCAGGAGCTGCTGGAGCGGCACAAGTGCTTTTTGGAAGCTGACTTGGAGCTGAAGGGCGGCGCGCCCGCGGGACCGCAGCCGGTCCTCGAAAAGCTCCTCTTGGGCCTGCTGGCGTGACCCGTTTTCCGTCTATGGGGATGGAGAGTCTCCATGCCCCGACAAACACGCCCCGAACTGCTGCTTGAACTCGACCGCCTCGGCGTGGTCGATCCGTTTTCCCTGCGCGTCGAACCGTCTCCGGACGGCCCGCTCGTTTTCGATCCCGGTCGCGGTCGCCGCGTCGCGCTTGAAGCCGCGGGCCTGCACCTGGCCGGAGCGAGCCAGGCCCTGCTCGCCCTGTCGATGCGCTGGATGGCCGAAGCGGGCGGTGAAATCGACCCCGAGCCCGAGCCGGCATTCGGGGAGGCCCGGCTGATCCTGAGGCGGCGGGAGGCGCGCCTGTTGAATGCGCTCTTGAAGAGACACCTCGGCCGACTTCCCCAGCCGCCATCGTGGATGCCGGAGCTCCAAAAGGGGCTGCAGCAGGTCGACGAATTCTTGCGCTGGGAGGCGGAATGAGTGCCCCCGGGCCCCTGTTTCTGCATTCGTGTTGCCCCCGCCCGTGCAGAGCGATCCGGGCGGGGTCTGTCGGTCCCCGGCGGATAATGGAGGGCCCCGTGATTGAGAAGAACCGCCTGAAAGACCCCCTTGCATCGGGCGCACGCATTCGCGTACTCGACCCGCACGTCGCCAACAAGATCGCGGCCGGCGAGGTCGTCGAGAGGCCAGCGTCCGTCGTCAAGGAGTTGGTCGAGAACGCCCTCGATGCCCACGCGCAACACGTCGAGGTGTATCTCGAGGAAGGCGGACGCCGCTTGATCCGCGTGGTCGATGACGGGTGGGGCATGGGCGCGCAGGATCTGGAACGCACCTTTCTCGCGCACGCGACGAGCAAGCTGGCCGACGTCGAGGATCTCGAGTCGATCGCCACACTGGGGTTTCGGGGCGAGGCGCTGGCGTCGATCGGATCGATTGCGCAGGCGCGCATCGTGTCGCGCGAGGCGGACTCGGACAGCGGGCACGTGGTCGAGAACCGCGGCGGGAAACTCTTGCCCGTCCGGTCGGCGGGCGCCGCGCCCGGAACCGACGTCAGCGTTCGCAACCTGTTTTTCAATACTCCGGCGCGCCAGAAGTTCCTGCGCACCGTGCGGACGGAATTCGGCCACGTCGAGGATCTGCTGCGACGCTTCGCGCTCGCGTTTCCCGAGGTCGGGTTTCGCCTGACGCACAACGGGACCGAGACCCTGCACGCGCCGCCTGCATCGGATCGCCGAGAGCGGCTCGGGGCGCTCTTCGGCAAGGCACTGGGCGACGCGGTGCTGCGCGTCGATCTCGAAACAGGCGAGGGCAAGGTGGAGGCGTATCTGGCGCCGCCGTCGATCACGCGGCCGAACGCCCGCGACTTGCGCTTTTTTGTCAACGGCCGGTTCGTGCGCGACAAGATCCTGCATCGCCTCGTGCGGGACGTGTACCGCGACACGCTGCATGGCGGCCGCTACCCCGTGGTCTTTTTGTTCTTCGATCTCGATCCGACCCGGATCGACGTAAACGTCCATCCGCAAAAGACCGAGATCCGCTGGCGCGACGCACGTTTTCTTCACGCCGCCGTCGGCCCTGCGCTGCGCCGCGCCCTGCGCAACGCGGACCTCGCGACGCGTTCGGCGCACGAGTTGGACGGAGCCGGTCCGGGTGCAACGCCGCACACCGAGGGCATCCGCTCGGCCATGGCTGATTTCTTTCACCGCGCGGCACAGGGTGACGACCGTCTGGGCGAGCCGGGCGCGAGCCGTTTCGGGGGCCCCTCCGGTTCGGGATCCGGGTCCGGTTCCGGCGCGGATCGTGGTGCCTCGGACGCGGAGACTGGGGCCTTTGACCAGAATCCGTCCGACGGCCTGCGGCCGTTGCGGATCGCGCAGTTTCACAACTCGTGGTTGGTCGTGGAGACCGAAAGCGGCCTCGCGATCGTCGATCAGCACGCCCTGCACGAGCGGATGAACTACGACCGAATCCTGAAGCGCCTGACCGAGGGCGGCGTGGACAGCCAGCGGCTCCTCGTGCCCGAAGAGGTGGAGCTGTCGGCGCAGGACCAGGCCCTTCTTGTCGATCACCAGGATCTGTTGCGGCGCTGCGGCATCGAATGGAGCCCGTTCGGGCCCGGATCGATCGCGGTCGAGGCGCTGCCGGCGGTCCTCCCGCGTGCCAAGGCCGCCGAGTTGGTGCACGACATCGCGGGCCTGCTGCGCGCGCGCGGCGGGGACGCCGACATCGATCCGCGCGTCCTCTTTCACGACGTGGCGGACACGATGGCCTGCAAGGCGTCGGTCCGCTTTGGCGACCGCCTGAACGACGCCGAGGCGCGCGCCCTGCTGGAAGAGAGCGGCGCGCTCGACGCGTCGTTCGTCTGCCCGCACGGCCGACCGACCGTGTGGAGAATCGCCGGAACGGAATTGGAGAAACGCTTCGGGAGACGGTAGGCCAAGAGCGAACACATCTTGAGCACATCCTGATCGCCTGATCGGATGCTGCGACATGCGCGGGACCCGAGTCGGCCTGCATCGCCGTCCGTTCGCTACCGCTCTTTGTGTTTTTCGGCGCCGGGTTTCGTATCCGTGTTGGGCGGACGCAGGGCCTTGTCCGGAAGGGCCTCGTTCAGAAACAACGTTACGCGACCGTAGACCATGCCGGTCTTGTTGCGCGACTTCTTGTCCGTCGGGACGGCATTGTGGACCGAGAAGATTCGCGGCAGGACGAGGCCTGAGCGCTTGTCTTTCTTGTACGCACCGAAGTAGTAGACGAACTCGATTCGCTTCGGGGCATCGCGCCTGTACTGGACCGCCTTCTTGATCCGATTCGTTTTCGTATCGACGAACAGCACGAAGCGCGGCTCGCCTTGCGGGTGGACCTCCAGGGCGTGGTAGGTCTGCTTGCGGTCCGGAAAGATCCACTTCAACTCGAACGGTGTGTCTCTTTCGATGCGGACCGGCGCGGGGGCGGCGAACTTCACGGCCGTGCTCTCGGCGTCGAGACGGCTCGGGAGCATGAGCCGGAGCATACGTTCGAAATCCTTCCGCTCCTTGCGGATGGTTCGAACCGAGCCCCGATCTTCGCGGTTGCGGACGCGCAACCGACGGATCCCGTTCTTGCCGCGCTCCCAGTAGTGCCGTCCGATCACGCCGCGCTCCGAGCCCGAGCCGTCCGCACCGGCCGTGGTCTGCACGCGGAAGGCGTGATCCTGGCGCCACCAGTAGGTTCGCGCGACCACATGAGTGCCCTGATCGGGCGTGCTGGCCTGACCGCGAAAAGTCAACCGCACGTCGGTGACTTCTTGGGCCGGCAGCGCACCCTGGCTCCGGATCGCGTTGTGTAGCAGCTTGCGCGCCTCGTTGGCCCGGCCCTTCGCCGGTTGCGTCGGCTCCGGCTCCGGTTCGGCGCGGGCGGCCACGGTGAACAGGGCGAGCGCGACCATGGCCCGTTGGAGCGGGACGCGCAGAATCCGGAGAGCGGAGAGCGTCGGGGGGGGCCGGTGGCGCGGCTTCATCGTCTCCATTGTAGCGCGCCCCGTTGCCCGGAGTTTGGAGCGCGGCCGGCCCCTGTCATAATCGGCGGCTTGCCGGACAGCGATCCGCTCTTCACCTGCGAGGAACTCGAGGGTGGGCTGCGTCTGCACGTCCACCGCACCCGGGCGTTCAAGACCGTCACGGCGCAGATCGCACTGCACGCGCCGTTGGACGAGGGTACCGCGGCGCGCGCGGTCGTGCCCCGTGTTCTGGCGCGCGGGACGCGCACCCTCCCCGATCTGCGCTCGGTTCAGGTCGAGTTGGACCGGCTCTTCGGAGCGGCGCTATCCGGCGATGCCCGCAAGTTCGGGGAACGGCACGTGCTCCATTTTCGGGCGAGCTGGGTTACGGATCGACTTGCGGGCATGCCGCTCCTCGACCGCATGGCGGACTTTGTCGGCGAGTACCTGTTTGAGCCGGCCGTGGACGACGACGGGACGCCGCTGAGGACGCGCGACATCGAGCAGGAGCGAAAGATGCTCGCGGACGAGGCGGCCGCCATCATCGACGACAAGGGTCGGTACGCGCGCTTCCGGCTCATCGAGACCATGTGCTCCTCGGAAGCCTATGCACGGCCGGCGATCGGCCGACGGGCGGAAATCGAGGCGCTCACGGTCGGCGACGTGCGTGACGCCTGGCAAGAGCTCGTCGAGCAAGCGCCGATGGATCTGTTCTTGGTGGGCGACGTGGAGATGGCCAGCGCGCGGAGATTCGCCCAGCGTTTCTGGCGTGCCGGAAACCGTCGTCCCGCCGATCCCGGTCCGACGTTCGCGGGAGCGGTTCCGGGAGACGGCGCCCGAACGGTACGCGAACACGCCCGCGTCGGCCAGGCCAAGCTCGACATGGGCTTTCGAACGTCGATCCGGCTCGGGGATCCCCGCGCGCCGGCGCTTGCCGTCTTCAATGCGCTGTTCGGCGGCACCCCCGTTGGCAAACTTTTTAAGATCGTGCGCGAACGCGAATCGCTCTGCTATTCCATCTCGAGCGTGGTCGAACGAACCAAGGGTCTCGTGTTTGTGCACGCCGGAATCGATGAGACTGACTTTACCCGCGCCCATACGCTGATCCTGGAGCAACTCGACGCGCTGCGCGCCGGCGAAGTCGCCGAGACCGAAATGGAACTCGCGCGAGAGATGATCCTGACCGGTCTGCGCACCGCGCGCGACGCGCCGGGACTGCTGATCGGCTTCGCTCTCGAACGGACGCTGAACGGGGTAGCCCCCGATCTCGAGCGCCTCGCGACCGCGATTGCCGCCGTCACTATCGACGACGTTGCGGAGGCGGCGCGCACGGTGCAACTCGACACGGTCTTTCTTCTGGCCGAGGAGGAAGCCCCGACCGCGAGCTCCGCCGGAAACGACACTTCCAACGAGGCCTCTGACGCGAAGGGCCGCGCGTGAACCGCAGCGTCCTGCTCGACCCGGCGCTGGACGAGGAGATCCACCGGTGCGAGTTCGCATCGGGACTGACCGCGTACGTCGTGCGCAAGCCCGGGTTTACGAAGTCCTACGCCGCGCTCGCCGCACCGTACGGCTCCATCGACACGACGCTGCGCCGGGGCGGAGAGACAGCGACGCTCCTCCCCGACGGCGTGGCCCATTTTCTTGAGCACAAGGTCTTCGAAACCAAGGACGGCGATGCCTTCGATCTCTTCGCCGCGCGCGGCGCATCCGCCAACGCGTACACGTCGTTTTCGTCTACGCGCTACCTCTTCGGATCGAGCCGCGACTACGCCGGCAACCTGCGTCTTCTGCTCGACACGGTGTTCGACCTCTTCGTGACCGACGAGAACGTCGAGAAGGAAAAGGGCATCATCGGCCAGGAAATCGCGATGTACGACGACGACCCGGACTGGCGGCTCTACTTCGGCGGGCTGACGGCGCTGTACGCGCACCATCCGGTTCGGATCGACATCGCCGGCACGGCCGCAACGATCGCCGGCATCGGGCCCGATCTCCTGCGCTCGATTCACGCCGCGTATTACCATCCGCGCCGGATGGTCCTTGCCGCGGTCTCGCCCGACCCGGTCGAGGCGACGTTCGACACCATTGAACAGAGCCTTGGCGGGCGCTCATTCGGAGAACCGGCCGAACGCGAGATCGACGTGGACGAACCCCGCGCCGCCGCGCAGGCCGAGGCGCGGATGGAGCTTCCCGTGGCGCGCCCGCGACTCCTGCTCGGGTTCAAGGACGTGCCGCCCAAGGCCGGTGGACGTGTTCAGCTGCGCCAGGAGCTGGCGACCGCGGTGGCACTCGACTGCCTCTTCGGCAACTCCGGATCGATTTTTCTGCCGCTGTACGAAGAGGGCCTCGTGGACGAACACTTTTCATGCAGTTACGAGGCGGATCGGACCTACGCGTTCGGCATGATCGGCGGCGAAACCGACGACCCCGACCGGCTCCGCGGGCGCCTGGAAGGAGATCTCGACTGCGCCGCGCGAGACGGCATTTCCGCGGACGACGTCGAGCGGGTGCGCAACAAGGAAGTGGGGGTGTACGCGCGGGCGTTCAACGCGCCCGAGGCGATCGCGAACCTGCTCGTCCAGCACCACCTGCGCGGTACAACCGTGATCGACTATCGCGAAGAACTCTTCGCCCTCGAGGCCGAGGCGGTGAATGCGCGCTTGCGCGAGCTTCTGCAGCCCGCGAGCCGAGCCTGCGTGATCGCCACACCGCGCTCCGGCGCGGCCTCCTGAGCCGAGCGACGCAGGGCACCTACCGGGCGTCGGACGCGCCAACTCGTGCGATCCGCAACTGGAATCGAATTCGGGCGGAGGATCCTACGGATCGTCGGAGGCGAGCGCGGCCCGAAAGATGGCGAGGATTTCCGAGGCATCGCCGTCCGTGTGCTGTAGTTCGAATCGCTTTAGCCATGTGCGTTGCCGCCGCGACAACCGCACGGTGTTGCTGATGATTCGGCGCCGCGCTTCCGTCATGTCGTAGCGCCCCTCGAGGCACCCGAGGATCTCCTTGTAGCCGACCGCCTGGGAGGCCGTGCGGCCCAGGGTCAGTCCACGCACCTCGTCGACGAGTCCGCGCGCAAACATGTCGTCCACGCGCTTCTCGATGCGGGCTCGCAGCTCCTCTCGCGGACGGTCGATCGCCACGATGACGGCGCGGTACCGGTCCTTGCCGCCGAACTGTTGTTGCTGCTCCGAGAGCGGGCGGCCCGTCGTCGCGTAGACCTCCAGCGCCCGCACGATGCGTCTCCGGTCGTTGGGATGCACGCGTGCCGCCGACGCGGGATCGATGGCATCGAGGCGAGCGAACAGCTTGTCGAGCGGCTCGTTCTCCAGCCGGGCGCGCAACTCGGGGTCGCGCGGCGCGCCTTCAAACACCCCCTTGAGCAGGCCCATCAGGTAGAGCCCGGTGCCACCGACGACGAGCGGAACGCGGGCGCGGGAGCGGATGGCCCTGATCGCCGCGTCGGCCCGGTCGAGGTACTGGCGCAGGTCGAAGTCCTCGTCGGGATCGAGCAGGTCGATGAGGTGGTGGGGGATGCCGCGCGTGTCTTTCGGCTTGTCCGTTCCGATGTCCATGCCGCGGTACAAGAGCATCGAATCGAGCGAGATGATCTCCGCGTGCAGGACGGGTGCGATCTCCAGCGCCACGCTCGACTTGCCGCTGGCCGTTGTCCCGAGCAGCACGAGCAGGGGCGGCGCGGCCACGGAAGACATGGGAGGCCACGGTACCGTACCGTCGATGCGTTACGGCCTGTACGGAGGGTCTTTCGACCCCATCCACAACGGTCACGTCGCGGCGGCCCGGGCCGTGCGGAACGCCCGCGGCCTTGAGCGGGTGTTCTTGGTGCCGGCTGCGGCGCCTCCTCACAAGGACGGGGGCTGTATCGCGCCGTTCTCGGCCCGCGTCTCCATGGCCAGACTCGCCGTCGCGCCGCACCGCGGTCTTGATGTCCTCGATCTGGAGGGCCGGATGCCGGGGCCGTCCTACACCCTGCGTACCGTCCAGCGCATGCGCCTCGCCCTGCCCGGCGATCGACCGGATCTGCTCGTTGGGGCCGACATGCTGGCGGATCTGCCGAATTGGTACCGGGCCCACGAACTGGTCGATCTCGTCACGATTGTCGCCTTTTCCCGTCCCGGCGTGGACCCTGGGCCAGCCCAAGCCGCGTTCGAGCGGTGTTTCGGCTCCGGCCGCTTTTCCTGGGTCGAGATCCCCGCCGTGGAGGCCTCGTCAAGCGGGATCCGGCGGCGGCTCGCGGGTGACGAGCCGGTGACGGAACTCCTTTCTGGGCAAGTTTTTACATTCATCCGAAGGAATCGGCTCTATCGGGGTTGACCCGCGCCCCGAAAACCGGGTACAACTTCGCCCTCGTGGGCAGTGTGTCCGCGGGCAAAAAGATCCTGGAGGGCATCCTTCGATGCGCAAGTACATCGTGATTTCGGCACTGACGCTTCTCTTCTGCGTCGGCGGCTGTCGCAGCGTCAACAACGCCGCTTGGAAAGTGCCGAAGTGGGTGGACGGCAAGGTGCTGAACACCTACACGGGCAACGGCCATTACGACGGCAAGAAGCGCTGGGATAACTTCACGCGCAACTACCAGAAGATCTGGAACTTCGTCGACATCTACTTCTTCAACTACGACATCCGCGATCCGTACCTCGGCACGCCGTTCTTCGGCGACCCGAACTAGTCACGGAACCGGCCGTCTAAGCACCAGCCGCCAGCCGGGCTGGCCGTCGGTCGCGCCGGCGATTCGTTAACGTCGGCTGATGAACGAAGAACAACTCGGGAGGCTTCGGAACCCGGAGCCTCCCGTATTTTCGTCGATGCTTCGGGCGAGGCATTCTCACCCGCCCCCCCTTCCGTGCTCACCTACGGAGCGGTCTCGTACCTCAACGCGCGCCCCTTGGTCGAGGGGCTTGCACCCTTGGTACTCGATACCCCCGCGCGCCTCGTCGAGGCGTACGCGGACGGCGGGATTGATGTCGCCCTCCTTCCGGTTGCGGCCGCGCAGGCCGCTGGACTAGCGCGCGTCGGATCGCTCGGTGTCGCGGCGGACGGGGCGGTCGATAGCGTGCTGCTGTTCTTGCGCTGTACCGCCCGAGAGGTCAAGACGCTGGCACTCGATCCCGCCTCGCGCACATCGCGCCTGCTCGCCCAGATCGTCCTTCGCGAGGTCTACGGTCGCGAGTTGCGCGTGCTCGATCCGTCTGATGCGGCCGCCGAAACCCGCTCGGCTGACGCCGAACTCGTGATCGGTGACGCCGCGCTTGTCCGGCGGGCGACCGGAGAGGCGCACCTCGATCTCGCCGAGGAGTGGACCCGTTTCACGGGGCTGCCGTTCGTTTTCGCGGCGTGGTATGGCGAGTCGCGTGCGGAGCCGCAACTCGAAGAGGCGTACGCACGGGGACGAAAACGGTTCTCCGACTATGCCCGCAACGCCGGTCTCGGACTTGCGCCAGACGAGCTTGAGCGCTACCTGCGCGAGCGGATCCGCTTCCGCATCGGGCCGCGCGAGGAGGAGGGTTTGGCCCGGTTTCATGCGTCCTGCCGGTCCTTGGGGCTCCTGTAGAATCCGCCCATGCTGGAGCCCCGCTTTGTGCGCGAGAACCCCGATGCCGTTCGCGCGATGCTTTCACGGCGCGGCACCAAGGTCGATCTCGACCGTTTTCTCGCCCTGGACACCGAGTTGCGCGAGATCCAGCGTCGCCGCGACGACACCCGCGCCGAGCAAAAGCAGCTCGCCAAGCAGGTGCCCTCGCTGGAAGGCGACGAGAGATCCGCCGCGATGGCCAAGAGCAAGGAGCTGGGCCAGTCGATCAAGCCCATGGGCAAGCGGATCCAGGAGTTGGAAGCCGAATTCAAGACGCTCCACTTGGCCATTCCGAACATGCTCGACGACGAGGTGCCGCCGGGCCTCGCCGAGAGCGACAACGTCGAGTTGCGGACCTGGGGCGACAAGCCGTCGTTTGATTTCGACATCCGCGATCACCTCGATCTTTGCGAGGGTCTCGACCTGCTCGACATGAAGCGCGCCGCCCGGGTTGCAGGCAGCCGCACGTACTTTCTGCGTGGCGACCTCGTCCTGCTGGAACTCGCCGTCCTGCGCTACGCGCTCGACCTCATCGCGTCGCGCGGCTACCTCCCGCTCGCCCCGCCGTTCATCGTCAATCGCTCCGCGATGGAGGGTACCGGCTACCTGCCCTTCGGCGCGGATCAGGCCTACGAGTGCGCGCGCGACGACGGGTTCCTGATCGGCACGTCCGAGGTTCCGATCACGAGCCTGCACGGCGGCGAGCTCTTGTCGGAAGACGACCTGCCGCGGCGCTACGCCGGCTACTCCGCCTGTTTTCGGCGCGAAGCCGGCGCCGCCGGCAAAGACACCCGCGGTTTGTACCGGGTGCACCAGTTCATGAAGGTCGAGCAGGTCGTGTTTTGCCACAACGACGAGCGCGAGAGCCGCCAACTGCACGAGGAGATCCTCGCGAACGCCGAGGACGTCTTGCAGGGACTGCGCCTGCCGTACCGCGTCATCGCGCTGTGCGGCGGCGACATCGGTCGCTCTTCCGCGTTCACCTACGACATCGAAACGTGGATGCCCGGCCGCGACAACTACGGCGAGACCCACTCCGCGAGCCGCTACTACGAATACCAGGCACGGCGGCTCGGCATCCGCTATCGACCCAAGGGCGGCGGCAAGCCGCTCATCTGCCACACGCTGAACAACACCGTCGTCGCCTCGCCGCGCATCCTCGTCGCGATCCTGGAGAACAACCAGCGCGCGGACGGGTCGGTGCAGGTCCCGGAGGTTCTCGTGCCGTTCATGGGCAAGGAAGTTCTTGCCCGCGCCAAATAGCAACGGGCGTCAGGAACGGACGGATGTCCTCGGCTACGTGCCGGTCAGCCGCGGCTACGTTCCGGTCAGGCGGTGGACGGGGAGCAGGAGCTTTCGCACGAGGCCGGATCGGGCCTTCCTATAACGCGGTAGGTGCCAGATGAACGTGCCGCGATACGAGGCCTTGTAGCGCCACACGCCGTAGTTGGGATGGCCCTCGCGCGGGGCAGGCCCCGGCGAACCGCCCAGGTCGTAGTACGCGTGGCCCTCGTCTCGCAACCTGCCCATGATCCGATAGTGGAGCGCGCGCGCCGCGGGCGGGTGTGCGCCGTCCAGATTCGTGAGCGCCCGCACCGCCAGCATGTAGGTCGGTACGCCCAAGACATCGGTCACCGTCATGTCGGCCACGACGTCGCCGTAGCGCGCCACGTAGAGTCGCGCGTGGCCTGCCTCCAGGAGGGGCCGCAGACCGTCCACGATGTGCCCGCGGGGAAGCGAGTCCAACTCCTTGCGTGCCGTCATCGCTTCATAGGCCGCAAAAAACTCATCGAGGCGGGCCGGCGTGGAGTCCTCTTCGACAACGACGTCCGCCCGCAGCGCACGGCGGATCTGTGTACGGTTGTTTTTATTGAACGAGGCGAGCAGCTCTTCGTCCGAACGTTGGATGTCGATCAGGAAAGTTCCGTCTTCGCCCGGGAGCGCCTGATAGCCCGCCGCCGCAATCGCGGCCTCGACGGCGTGGCCCGCCGCGAATGCCGCGGCGGGACCGTCCGCGGGCAGGTGGAGGCGAAAGTCGATCTCCAACACGCCCAGGTCCTGACAGAACCGGTCGAGCCCCGCCAGCAGGGCGCCCGTGTGCTTCCGCGCGCGCGCCGGATCCAGCATGAGGCACGGGATCCTCGCGAACGACCACGGTGTAGCAGGAATCCGACGCACGTTCACGACGAGACCGGCTACGAGTTGGTCGTTTTCGTACAGGCCAAGCCGGTGCATGCGCCAACCGGCGGCCTCCTCCCACATCGCGTGCACGCATTCCGCCGTGAGCGAATTCGCCAACAGGCCCTTCCAAGCCGCGCTTTTCCCCGACGGCACCTCGCGGACGACAGGGTCCGATTGGATCGCCGGGGCCTGAACAGAACTGGTCCGCATGCCCGGCTGTGTACAAAGCTCGTGCCGTGCCGTTTCGTTTGAAAGTCTGGACATCCACGGCGGCGGGCGGCCCGTGGCGGACTCGCTAACCCGGGCTAACCACCGGTGCCCGGGCCGGGAGCCGGCGTGTCGCCGCTCTCTTCGGGCCGATCGACATCTTGGGCTTGCGGAAGCGGGATCACCCGAACAAACGTCCGCTGCGGGCGCGCGTCGTCGATTCCCGAACTCTTGCCGACGAAGTTGAGTTCGGGCGGTTCGATCGTCAAGGTCACGATGACCGCCGTCGGATATCCGCGCCGCTGCTCGGAGTCCCAGCTCTCGAACTTTTCGAGCTGGTTGTCCGTGTCGACATCGGCGCGGGCGTCTTCTTCGACACGGTAGCCGACATACGTGACGTCGAACGCGACAACCCGGTCGTAGATCTCGAAGTACTCGCCGCCCTTGGTGGGCAGGCTGTCCGGGTAGTAGCTCTCGCGCCGGTACAGCTTGCGCACGTTGCGTCCCGCCAGCGAGCTGCGAGTCAAGCGGTAGCCGACCTCGCAGATGGGACTGCGGACCCACGTGTTGTCGCCGTAGACCTGCTCTTGATGGACGGAGCGCCGTCGCGCGACGAAGTCGAGGCTGTCCGCCGGCTGGCCTCCGAGCGAGTCGTCGTTGCCGCGAAACGGAAACGCGTCGGCGGCATTGGGGTCGCGGTGCAGGCTCACGAGGTCGTCCTCGATCAGATCGAGAATCGCCGGCCCGACACTCGCAAACGAGCGCTGGTTGCGCGCGTACTCCTCCAGTTCGAGCACGCCCGTGAACACCTGGTAGTACGAAGACATGAGCAACGCGAAGAGGACCGTGGCCAAAATGACCTCGACCAGCGTAAAGCCACGCCGGGCTCGCGGCACCGGCGAGGCGCGAAGCCTCGACCGGCCGGCATCAGGGCCGACGTCTTCGCGTTCGCTCATCGGATGCCGCTCTCCTCATCCTCCTCGGGCGGAAGAAGAACGGCCGTCCAGGCCGAGAGCGGACGGGCGCCGCGCCGTTGTTCGTCGTCGGCGGCCGGGCGCTCGTCCCAGCCCGGCGGATACACGGTGACGCGAATAAACAACATCCGGTCGACCTCGTCGGGCTGCACCTCGTCGCCCGCCTCGTCCTCGCTCTCAGCCTCTGTGCCGCCGCCCTCCTGGGGAAACAGGGGGCTGAAACCCTCCCCGTCCATCTCGACGCGGCCCTGTGCTCCCGCCGCGACGACCTCCTGGAAATCGACTTCCCAGCGGTAGCCAGCGTAACGATCGCCGAGCACTTTGCGTTCGTCGAGCAGTCGCGTCGAGACATCTGCCGGAAACTCCCCGTCGGTTGAGCTGCGATACTCCTCGTGCTCAAGCGCAAGAAGTTCGAGCCGCAGCCGGATCAGCTCTGCCATGTCCCGCTCGATCTCCGCCCGCAAAATGGAGTCCGAAGCGTGCGCGTGGCCCGAAAGCAGAAACATCGACATCAGGGCGAACAGCATCAGCGCGATCACGACCTCGAGCAACGTCATGCCGCGCTTGCGGCAGGGCCCGCGCGAGCACCCGCGGCGGTCGAAACATCGCCGTCCGTTCGTCATCGCCCGATCTCAGACTCGGTCTTCTTGAAGTCCTCGATCACGCGGCCGGGCGAGTACGAGACGAAGCCCGGGAAGTTCACCTTGATCGTTCGAATGCGTTCGTCCTCGTTGAGCGACTTGATGTTGTCGGACTCGAGCACGAGCGAGTGCGGCGGTACGGTGCCGCCGGGGTCGTACTTGATCCGGTAGCGGCCCTTGTCGATCCGACGCCGCCCTTCGTAGAGTTCGATCGAGATGCCCTCGGGAAGGCGGTGCCAGTTCAGATCCTCGGGGGCGATGTCGGGCTCGAGCACGAAGTACCGGATCGGATCGGCGTCCTCTTCCGCGGGCTGCTCTTCGACCTCGACGGGAATCTGAACCGCCCAGCGGTTCCCATCGGTGTCGATGTGCATCGCGTAGGACGCCTGGTCGATGACCGCCTGGACCTTGAGCAGCTCGATGGTGGTGCCGATGCGCGACACCTCCGACTCGAGCTCCTTTTCCGCGACAAGGTAGTCGAGCGCAAGCGGGGAAAAGGCCAGCAGCAGGCCGATGATGACGAGGACCGCGACGAGTTCGAGGAGGGTAAAGGCGCGCCGATACATGCCCGTTGGACGCGGCTATCCGTCGTCTTCCTTCGGGTACATGATGTCGTCCGACGTTCCGTCCTGGCCGTCCTCGCCCCACGAGACGACGCGCACGTCCTTGCCGTCCGGCTCGAGGATGTAGTCGTTGCCCCAAGGATCCTGCTGGATGCGGATGAAGGGCGAGTCGTCCTTGTCCGGCTCGATCGGCGTCTCCATCTCCTCGAGCGACGCGGGGAACTTCTTCTTGCGCAGCTTCCAGTAGTGCGCCTTGTCGTAGTAGTCCTTGCACTGCGTCTGCGCCACGCCCTCCTGGCCGAAGCCGAGCATCTTCCAGACCTCGGGACCAACGAGCGCGGCCAAAAGGCCGACGATGACGACGACAACCATGATTTCAATGAGGGTGAACCCCCGGTGGTTGTTCTTTTTAGGCATGTCGATTCAACCCTGTGTTCGGGACCATTTGTCCATTTGTCCAGTTCTCGGTTTCTACTTCCGGATACTCGTGGACGTTTGAAGGATCGGCAGCATCACGGCGATGACGATGAAGCCGACGACGAAGGCCAGGATGACGATCATGGCAGGCTCGATCACGGCCAGCGCACGTGTCGTGGATGCCTCGATTTCGTCCTCATACGCCTCCGCGACGCGCTCGAGCATCTCTTCAAGCTGGCCGGTCTGCTCGCCGACCGCGACCATGTAGCCGACCACCGGCGGAAACACGCCCGATTTCTTGAGCGGCGTCGCGATGTCGGCGCCCTCGAGAATGCGCGTGCGCACTTCTTCGAGAACGTTTTCCATGAGCTTGTTGTCGAGCACCGTCCTCACGATGGCAAGCGAGTCGAGCACGGTTACGCCCGACCGCAGCAGCGTGGCCATCGTGACGGCGAACCGGCTCACGATCACCTTCTTGAACAGGCTGCCCAGGACGGGAAGGCGCAGTTTTGTCGAGTCCCACCACAGGCGTACCGGCGGTCGGACGAGGATGACGTAGCGCCAGATGATCCAGCCGAAGAACCCCGTCAAGAGAAGCCAGACCAGGTTGTGCTGCAAGAACACCGACGCGTTGTCGAGCAGGCGCGTCATCCACGGAAGCGACTGGCCGCGCGACTTCGCGATCGTCACCAGCTTGGGCACGACGACGTTCACCAGAAAGATCACGACTCCCGCGCCGACGGTGAGCATGATCATCGGATAGATCAGCGCCGTCTTGACGCGCGACGCGATGCGCTGCTGCTTGACGCGGAACTCCGCGAGCCGCACGAGGACGTCGTCCAGGTTTCCCGACGCCTCGCCGGCGCGGACCATGTTGACGTAGAGGTCGTCGAAGAGCTTGGGGTGCATCGCGAGAGCGTCCGCCAGGCTCTTGCCCCGCGTGATCTGTTCGCGCAGGTCGCGAAAAATCACCTCCACGTCCTTGTGCTCGACCTGCTCGATCAGCGCGGTCAGGGACTGGGCCAGGGGAATGCCCGAGCGAACCAGCGTGGCGAGCTGCCGCGTGTAGATCGGCAGCGTTTGCGCGCCGCGGACCCGGCGATCGACCTTGAAAATCCGGCCGAAGGACGAGCGCTTCGGCCCCTTCGCGTCCTCTTGGCCTTCCGCCGAGACACCCGAGACAACGAGATCCGTGACCATGACGCCCTGCCCGCGCAACTTGGCGCGCGCCTCGCGCGCCGTGTCGGCGTCGACGATCCCAGTCCGGTTTCCGCCGGTCGGATCAAATCCCTTGTACTCGTAGATCGCCATCGTCGTCGTTCTCGATCAAGCCTGCTAGAACGCGTCCAGTTGCGTGACGCGCAGTACTTCCGCGGCCGTCGTAACCCCACTCAAGACCTTTTCCGCGCCGTCCATGCGCAGGGTCCGGCAGCCGCGCCTCAACGAGTCCTTCTTGATGCGGTTGGAGGACCAGCCCTCCATGATCTGTTCCTTGATCTCCTCGTCGATCGGAAGCACCTCGTAGATGCCGGTCCGATCGACATAGCCGGTGTTGAAGCAATTCGGACAGCCTTCACCCATCCAGATTTTTTCTTCGGGGAACTGATCCAGCGTCAGGCCGATCGACTTCAGGCCGAACAGTTCCTCCTCGTCCGGCGGTCGGTTCCGCAGGCAGTCCGGACAGATGCGGCGGACCAGGCGCTGCGCCACGACACACACGATGGACGAAGCGACGAGGTACGGTTCCACGCCGATATCAACCAGCCGTGTGACGGTGCTGGAGGCGTCGTTCGTGTGCAGCGTCGAGTAGACCAGGTGGCCGGTCAGCGCGGCCTGGATCGCGATGCGCGCCGTCTCCACGTCGCGAATCTCCCCGACCATCATGATGTCGGGGTCTTGACGCAGCAGGTGGCGCAGACCGAGCGCGAAGCTCAGGCCCTTTTTCTCGTTGATCTGGATCTGCGAGATGCCGTCAAGCTGGTACTCGATCGGATCTTCGAGCGTAATGACGTTGAGCGAGGTCGAGTTGACCTTTTGCAGCGCGGCGTACAGGGTCGTCGACTTGCCTGAGCCGGTGGGGCCGGTCACGAGAACGATGCCGTGGTTGTACGCGATGTACTTCGAGATCGAGGTCAGGTTGTCCTTTTCCAAGCCGATCTCTTCCAGGCTGTACAGCCGCGCGCTCTTGTCCAGCAGGCGCAAGACGATGCGCTCGCCGTGGCTCGTCGGTACCGACGAGATGCGGATGTCCACGTCGGAGTCGCCGATCTTCACGCTCGCGCGGCCATCCTGCGGCATGCGGCGTTCGGCGATGTCCATCTCGCCCATGACCTTGATCCGGGAGAGGATCGCGTCCTGCACCTTCTTCGGCGGCGCTTCCATGTCGTACAGAACGCCGTCAATCCGGTAACGCACCTGCATGCGATCAACAAACGGCTGAAAGTGGATGTCGGACGCGCGCATCTTGAGCGCGTTGAACATGATCATGTTGACGAGCCGGATGACCGGCGCCTTGTTCGCCGTCGCGAGCAGGTCCTCGGACGCGTCGATGGCCTCGGCCTCCTTGAGGATGTCGTCCTCGCGCAGGCCGTCCATCGTCTCGTCCACGATGCCCGACTTGGACTTGTAGCCCCGGTTGATCAGGCCCGTGATCTCGGTGCGCGGGGACAGGACGGGCTCGACCTCCGTCTGCAGCATCGTGGCCAGGTCATCCATCGGGTTCGTATCGAGCGGAAACGCGGTGGCGATACTGACGCTGCCGTTTCGGCGGCCGATCCCGACGAGGGCGTAGTTGCGCGCAAACCCGACCGGAACGTTGTTCAAAAAATCGTCGGGCACGATCTTTTCCGCCAGCGAAGGCACGAACTCCAACTCGAGCGCGTGCGCCAGGGCTCTCAGGATGTCGCTCTCCGACATGTAGCCCTTGTGCAGGATGATCTTGTCGAAGCCCTGACCGGTCTCGTCCTCAAGACGAAAGACCTCCTGCAGACGGTCCTCGTCGAGCAGCTTTTGGTCTCGAATGTAGTCGGCGACGAGTTCTCTCATGGCGGTTCCGGATCTGTTGGACGCGTACGGACGGCGATGCTTTCGCGGCGAGCCGTCGATACCTCGGCCCAGTGTCCAAATATAACACGGGCCCGCCGTAAGCACGGCAGGCCCGCAATTGCGTAAGTCCTTGCCCGCGCCTCACTTGGACGCGCGGCGGCGAGGTTACTGCCCGCGCCTCACTTGGAGGCGCGGCGGCGAGGTTACTGTCCGCGCCCTACTTGGAAGCACGGCGGCGAAGTTCCTGGATCTCCAGGATCGCCTTTTCCGCCGGAATCTCCTGGAACCGACCCGCATCCACGAAAGCGCTGACATCCAGGCTCGCAATGCCCACATCGTCCGGATCCTTGAACCGCGGATCGTTGCGGAACACGGCGTTGTGGATCTCGATGGCGGAGATGAGTTCGTCCGCCTTCATTTTCGCGATCCAGCTCTGACGATGCAGGTCGTCAAAGGACACGCCCCGTTGCCGCAGGATGTGCGGGGTGACGAAGATGAACAGGTTGCGCTTGATCTTGCGACGCGACTTGTTCTTGAACAGGAAGCCGATGCCGGGGATGTCGCCCAAGAGCGGAATCTTGGCCTCGGAAACCGTGTCCTCCTCGCTGATCAGTCCGCCCATCACGACCGTGTGTTCGTTCGGCAGGGCGACGACCGTGTTGAGGCGGTTCGTCGTGCGCGGCGGCGGGAAACCGGCGCCCGTCGGGTCGCCGGTGAACGAGGACACCTCAAGCTCAAGTTCGAGCCGCAGGTAGTTGTCCTCGCTGATGTGCGGGGACACCGTAAGCGTCACGCCGGCCTCGACGAACTCCTCGAAACCATCGGTTACCGAACCCGACGAGTTTTCCCGCGAGGAGCCGGTAGGCTGCTCGTTCAGGGCCTGAATCGTCGCCGAGTTGTTGTCGTACGTCACGATCGAGGGCATCGAGACGATCGTGGCGTTATTGAGCTGCTGGATGGCTTGGAGGATGACGGGAATACCGCCGTTCCGGAAAATGCCGGCCACGAGTCCGCCACCGGTCTGGGTCAAGCTCGTCGGGACGTTGATATCCGGGATGCCGTCATTGTCGGTGTCCTCGAACGTCGAGAGTCCGAAGTTCGTGACCCCGAAGCCGGAGGTCCCGCTCCCGTTCAGGCCGCCCTCGTCGATACCGATGAGTTCGATGCCGAGTTGGAAGTCGTCCGTGCGGGTCAACGAAATCAGCGTCGCCTCCACAAGCACCTGGTCCTTGGGCAGGTCGAGCTGCGAGATAATGTCCTCAAGGGCCGAGATCGTCTTGCGGTCGGCCGCGAGGATGAGCGAGTTCGTCGCCGGATCGGGGACGACCTGCGGTTCGACATCGTCCTGGCGCCCGCCGGTGCGATTGATGTTGGGGTTCCGCGGACGGTTTCCCCCCGGGCGTGTGCCGGGTCCGGTCGCTCCGGGCAATGACCCGCCGAGGCCCTCAAGGACCTGTGACAAGGTGTCGGCCAGGTCTTCGGCCTCGACGTGATTGAGGCGCACGACCTTGACCATGGCGCCCTGGTTTCCTTCGGTATCGAATTTCTCGATGAGCCCCAGGATCAGCCTGTAGTCCTCCCGCGTCGCGGCGATAACCAGCGCGTTCTTCGGCTCGTAGGCCAAAATGCGCGGCTCGGGATCCTGGTTCTGGACGGACGTGCGGCCCCGGCGGTTCGTGTTGACGGCCTGGCGCTGCGCGGCGACCAATTCGGAGATAATGTCCGCCACGTCATCCGCGAAAGCGAATTTGAGGGTGACGAACTCCATCACGAGTTCCTTGTCCGGCGGCTTGATGTCCATCTGCGTGATGAGCCGGGCGATGGCGGCGACGGTCGGAGCGAAGTCCATGATGATGATGGACTGTGACCCGGGCACCTCGTGCACGCGGCCGATTCCCGCCGGGCTCACCATCGTCGAGAGCGCCGTCCGGAGCGTGGTCAGGTTGCTGATGTTTTTGATCGGGATGGCGCAGGAGATATAGAGGCCGTCCTGATCCGCGTACTTGGGGAGCTGGTCGAAATCGACGTAGCGGGCCTTGTTCTTGATGAAGTTGTTCGTCGAGCGGCTGTCGATCACGAGATAAATCTCGTACCCCTTCGGCCCGATGGGCACGAGGGTCAGCTCGTAGAACGCCAGGATCGCGCGAAAGGTGTCGAACGCCCGGTCCTTCGGGATCGCGTGCGAAAACCCGGCACCCAGTTTCTGGCCCCGGATCCGCTGGCCGTTGGGGTCGTACAGCAGCGGTTTTGCGGTGACCTTGGAGATGATCTGGAGGAACTCCTGGATCTCCATTGTCTCGTCCAGCTTGATCGAGATCAGTTCGGGATCCTGTGCTTGCGCCGGCAGGGTCGCCCAGAGGACGAAAGAGACGGCAAGAAGCCCGATCGATCGGTGCATCGCGGCCATAAGGGACAAACCTCCTAGAGTTATCCGCCAAGGGTAAGCGCGGGTTGCGACACTCGCAACGAAAGTGGGCGAAATCACATAGGGAAGACGCCGCACGGTACGAACCCCTTCCGTGAATCCCGGCTCGTTCAGCCGATTTCGGGCGTCGCTGCGCGATCGCACTCCCGTCTGCACGGCCCCCGGTCCCCCTGGACCTTAATTCCGGACCTCCGGAAGCCGAAAGACGAGACGTGAGAGCTCAGACCCGGACCGTCGCCCTCGACAAGCCCTGCAGCCTGTGCGGCCAGCCCGTGCACCACACCTATCAGGGACCGATCGAGGGAATCTGCGGCCGCTGTGGGGACAAGGTCACCAAGAAGCGCCGAACCGGGGGCAAGGGAGCCTGCACCGTCGTCCGCCGCGTGGGCGGAGGCGGCAGCCGGATCCTGTGGTTCGCGCTCGGTCTTTGCGGCGGCATGACGGCGATGTACTTCTTGCATCCGTTGGTTCGCACGTTCATCGACGGTCTCAGAGGTTGACCGGCCCGCTCGCGCCGATACGATGCGGGTTTCCCCCCGAACGAGGAGTCCGAATGGTCAAGGTCCAGGTGAAGCCGAGCGAGCCGCTTGAGAAGGCTCTGCGTCGTCTCCGCAAGATCTGTAACAACGAAGGCATGACGCGCGAAATGAAGCGTGCGGCCTTTTACGAAAAGCCCAGCGAGCGTCGACGCCGCAAGCGTCGCGAACGCCTCAAGGCCATCCGCCTCGGCCGACGCCGTTAGCCCGGGCTGCCTAGGCCTCGTACCTCGTTGATCGAGGCGGGGCCGTAAGTTTCGCCCCCGTCGGCGTCGTCTCCACCTGAGAGAATCGAGCCGCCGATGAAACTTGCCTATCCGTTCGGGTCGCGGCTCCTGCTGCCGGCCGCGTTTCTCTCCGGGGCTACGGCCCTCGTCTACGAAATCGTCTGGGCCCGGCACCTGTCGCTCGTGCTCGGATCGACCACGTCCGCAGCGGCGGCGGTCCTGAGTTCGTTCATGCTCGGGCTCGCGCTCGGCGCGCTCTTCGTGGGGTCGCGGGCCGACCGTTCACGCCGACCGTTGCGCTGGTACGGAGTGCTTGAAGTCGGCATCGGACTGTACGCGCTCGCTCTGCCGTCCCTGCTCGACCTTGCCGGCGATGTCTTGACCGGTTCGCCGTGGCTTTCCGCTTTCCTGCTGCTGCTCATCCCCTCGGCGCTCATGGGCGGGACGCTGCCTCTGCTGGCACGTTGCGGCGCCGATGGACGCGAACGGGGCGCGCGCGTATTCGGCAACCTGTACGGGGTCAACACGATCGGCGCCGTCGCCGGGGCGATTCTCGGTCCACTCGTGCTCATGCAGGCATTCGGACTTTCGGGGGCGACATGGTGGGCCGCTTCCGTCAACATCGGACTCGGAATCCTCTTTTGGGTGCTCGGGGTCCGCAGTTCCAAGCGCGAGACTTTCGAGGAACACGCCACGGAATCGGGTCGCTATTGGACCGGCGACGCGGAGCCGTTGATCCTGATCGCGTTCTTGGCCGCGGGCTTCGCTGGCCTCGCCCTCGAGATGGCCTGGTTTCGGCTGCTCGTCTACTACCTCGAGGGCTTCACGATCGCGTTCGGCCTCATGCTGGCGGCGTATCTATTGGGGCTCGGTGCGGGCGCCCTCGCCGGGACCGGAGCGGCCGCTCTCAGCCAGAATCCACGCCGGCTGCTGGCCCGCGTGCTTCTCGCCCAGGGGCTGCTCGCGCTCCTGACATTCCTGTTCGTCGCTCCGATCGGGGACCAGTTGGAATCGATGCGCGCCGGCTACGTCGAAGCGGCCGGTGTCGGCGGGTCCTACAACATGGCCCTGTTCCTCGCATCGATCGCCGTGATTTTTCCGGCGACGTTTTGCGCCGGCATGCTGACACCGGTCGTTGGACGAATCGCGCTGAGTGATCGGGAGGCGATCGGACGTCACTGCGGGGCGATCTACGCCGCGACGACCATCGGCGCCGTGCTCGCGCCGCCCGTGGCCGGTTTTTGGATCATTCCCGCGATCGGGGTTCCGGCGACGATCGCCGTCATGGCCGGACTTGTCCTACTCGCGGGCACGCTCGTCGCGTTGCCGCGCGGCCTGCGGGACTGGGTCATCGCGGGGGGCTGCGCGGCAGCGTTCGTCATGATCTGCCTCGCCGCGGATCTCACGACGCCGCTGGTCAAGCGTTCGCATGTGTTCCGTGCCAGCCGGACACCGCGGCGCCTGGTTGCGTTCGAGGAAGGACGACTCGGCGGCGTCTCGGTTGTCGAGGAGCTTACGAACGGAGCCCGACGGCTGTACATCGATGGTTTCTCCGCGGCGGAAACGGGACGGCACTACGGATACATGCGCATGCTCGGCCACCTGCCGGTGCTCCTGTGCGATAGCCCCAAGAACGCCTGCGTCGTCGCCTTCGGCACGGGCACCACGGCCGGAGCGGTGGCTGCACACAAGAGCGTGGAGCGGCTCGTGTGCGTTGAAATCGAGCCCGCTGTGTTCTCCATGGCGCCGCACTTCGCCGCAGAGAATCGGTCGGTCCTGACGAAGAAAAAGACGCAGCAGGTCGTGGCCGATGGCCGGGAATACCTGCGCCGCGGGGAGAATTCGTTCGATGTAATCACGCTCGAACCGCTGATGCCGTACACGCCGGCCGCCGTGTACCTGTACACCAAGGAGTTCTATCTCGATGCCCGGCAGAGCCTCACCAAGGGCGGCGTCTTGTGTCAGTGGATTCCGCCGCACGGCGTGTCCAACGACGACATGAAGCGGCTGATCGCGTCGGTCGCGGCTGCGTTTCGCCATACTTCGGTGTGGTACTTCCACCACGCCGTCGCCGTGATAGGGACGGACGTCGCGCCGCAACTCGACCCGGCAAAGCTCGTCGAGCGCACATCGAGCCTGGAGATCATCTCGGATCTTCGCCGCGCACTTGTCGGAAACGCGGCACACCTCCTGGGCGCGCACGTGTGTTCCGCCGACGCGCTCAAGCGCGCACTGGACGGTGCCCGACCCTTCACCGACGACCACACCGAACTGGAATACCGGCCGCTGCCGCGCGGCCTGGGGCGCCAGTCCGCGATTTATTCCGCAGACAACATGGCGTGGCTTGCGGCGAGCCACGAAGCGCAGCCCGAGTGGATCCTGCGCGGCCTCTCCGCCGACGACCGCCGCGTGATCAACAGCGGCCGTGCCGCGCTTGAAGCGATCGCGGCGGATTGGAAACGGCGGGTCGCGGGCAAGCGTCCGCTCCCTGCCGATCGTCTCGTTGCGGTCGTGCGCAAGGACCCTATGGCCATGCTCGCGCGGTTTGCCCTGCAGCGGCGGCAGTACACGCGGTTGCTGGGCCAAGGCCAGTTCGAGGCGGCGGCACAGCTCGACCTCGTGCCCGATCGCAGCCATGCGTACCTGGGCCTCGCGCGGCGCGCCGCCGATACCGGAGAGCCGGGTGAGCGCCACTACTACCTGACGTTGGCGCTGCGCCAGAACGCGCTGCTCAATCCGCGCGCTGCGGACGAGTCGGCCCGGATGCTGCAGGAGCTGGCCCGCGGGCTCAAAGGTCCGCAGCTCCGCTTCGTCCTGAACCGCGCCGCGGCGCTGGAAGGCAAGGAGTTCTCCGCGGGCGAAGAGGAAAGGCCGAACGTCGAGATACCGGATGTCGCCGCCGAGCTTGAGCGCGGCGATGTGACCGCGGCCCGTCTGGCACTCCAGCGCGCTCGCGATGCCGGCTTGAACCAGCAGGTCACGCGGCAGTTGGCCAAGTGGTTCAAGAAAAGCGCCGACCAGCGCCAGGCCCTCGCGCAACTCGAGTCGATCGGCTCCACCTACACGCTCCGCGCCGCGCTGAAGCTGGCGGCGAAGGGCCTCCCGGAGAACCTGGTCGCGGTCGCACCGATTTTCGCGCGCAACGTTGCGATCGCGCGTTGGCAGCGGCTCTGCGAGCACGCCGCTTCAAAAGTAAGGGAAGCCGCAGCCGATGCGGCCAAGGGCACGCGGAATCGACGATTCCTGCCCGCTCTCGCCGAACTGTGCAACGACCCGGACCGGGGTGTGCGCCTTAGCGCGTTCATTTCGTTTTGCGACATCGAACCGGCCGGCAAGGCCACGCAGTACGACTACAACGCCCCCCAAAAACCAGCCCTGGACCGCCTACGCAAGCTCGCGGAGAATTAGCAAGGAGCTGCGGAACGTCCTCCGAAGGAAGAAGTGCGTTTTTTTGAGGAGCGGCGCAGCCGGCTTCCCGGCCCGCGCTAGCAAAAAGCGGCGAAGCCGGTTTTTGACGTGGCATTCGCCACCCCTCTACGTTGTAAGCCTTGGTGCTGTCCCTGCTTGTCGCCGCTCTCGTCGCCGGTCCGGTCCTTCGTGCACCGGTCGGTCGCGGCCCGGTCGGTTCCAGAACGGTGCCGGCCGATCCGGTTCGCCATCGCGTCGCCGGTCTGTTGGCTGGGCCTCCCGTCCTGCACCGCTCCGTAGCCGTCGTGCCGCTGTACGCTTCGCTGCCTTCGCTTGCCGGACACGGCAAGGGCTCGAGCGTGACGTGGCTCGATCGTGGTTTGCAGGCGCGTCCGCTGTTTGAAGGCAACCAGTCCTATCTCCGGGTCGCAAACCCCACTCCGCATCCGGTGCTTGTTCCCGCTGGGACCCTGTTTCAGTATGGCAAGTCCGAGGCATTCACGGGACGCGGCGTGGTGGTGCCGGCGAATTTCGCCGCCCTGTTACCCGCGGTCCTGAGACATCCGCGCGCCAATGAAGAACATGCGCCGGCCGGACGCGTCACACCGGTCGCGACCGGAGCGGCAATGCATCCGGAGATCAACGGCGACACCGTCGCTTCAGGCTGGCACGTATTCGGTATCACGCGCCTGGTCGCGATCCAGCGATTGGGCGAAATCGACCGACCGACAAAGACGCTGGTCAAGCACAGCCAACAGGCGCTGAACGATTTCGGACGGACGGCCGTCGGTGCCGTTTTTCTCGTCGGCAATCGACCGATCTCCGCCCACGTGTTTGGACGGCACGACCTCTTTCGGACTGCGTTCGCCGATCTCGCACGGGCCGCGGTGATTCAGGCTCGCCAGGTCGAACGCGCCGGAAACACCGCTGAGATCCGCCGCGCGGCTCGCACGGGGTCGCCCGTGCCGTCCGCTCTCGCATTCTTGCGCGCGCTGCAGCGATACGACGGAGTCACAACCGAGTCGTACGCAGAGGGTTTTGAGGTCGCGATCCGTGCGCCGCTTGAGCGCGTGGTCGGCCAAGCTCTGCTTGATCGCGATCGGTCCCTGCTTCACCTCGCCTACTACGCCGTCGGCGGCTATTGGCCGGCCACTTCGCTGGACGCGCGGAACGAAGGCGGGCGCGCGGGAGGCGTTCCGGGGGGCGGGCCGGCGCCGAAGGGCCCTCCGACGAACCCCAACCCCGAAGGGAGTCCCGGCGTCACCGACCGGAGGCCGCGACCGACGATCGCCGCCGAACGCCAGCGAGCGCGCCGTCCCGATCCCCCGAACCCCGGCGGCGGCAACCGCGGCGGCGGCAACGCCGGCAACCGCGGAGGCGGCGGGGGTGGCGGTGGCGGAGCTCGCGGCCGCGACGGCTGATCAGCCCCTACGCGACCGACTCATCAGCTTCCCGGATGCGGTGCCGCGCACGAATGATCGCAGCCGTTGCCATTCCATCGGACGACGCCAGCGACCCGTCGCTGCGCCGGTGCCCGCCAGGTCGGTGCGCTCTTCGCGATGCGCGTGCAGCCCCTTGACACCCGCGGGATCTGGGCCAAGCTTTGATCGTGGATCGCATCGCCATCGAAGACCTCGTTGTCCGGACCGTCGTTGGGGTCCACGACTGGGAGCGCGACGGGCCGCGCGAAGTTCATCTCGACCTCGTGCTTGAGACCGACCTCGGCGTGGCGGCCGCATCGGACTCGCTTGCTGACACGGTGGACTACGGCACCGTCGCTCGTTGCGTGATCGCGCATGCGGAAGTCTCGCGCTTCCAGCTCCTCGAATCGCTTGCGGGCTCGATTGCCGATCTGGTTCTCGCGGAGTTCCCGGCGGTGCGCGCCACAACCGTCCGCGTGAAAAAGCCACGCGCACTACCGTCGGGTTTGGTTTTCGTAGAGCTCCGCCGCACCCGATAGCGCCCCGGCGCGAAACTCAACGCCGTCGGCGCCGACGGCGGCCACGCTGGAGCGGCCGGGTCAGCAGCGGGTCGTTTTGCCAGGCTTCCAGCAGGGCGATGGCTGCGGCCGGATCGACGCGGCGTTGGGGATCGTGGCACATCAGGCGCGCCACCACGTCGTAGGCTCGATCGCGCAGGAAGGGACGGCGCGTCTTGAGCGGGATGATCTCGTTGTTGGCGTGGGCCGTCCGCGCATCGCCGAGGCTGTCCGCCGGGGGAACACCCGCGAGCATGCGATACAGCAAGCCACCGAGAGCGTAGACATTTGCCTTGATCGTGATCGGGCCCAGGTCGTTACGCGCCAACTCGGGCGCGCCGTAGGCGCCGGCCTGAACGTTCGCGCCGCGAAACGATTCTGCCTCCGCCGCGCGACGCACGTAGCGAAACGTCAGCAACTTGGGCGACGCCGGCCTGGGAAGCAGCAGGTTCTTGGGCCGCACGTTCTTGTAGATCAACTGCCCCTTTTCCAGGTAGTACAGCGCGCGGGCGACTCCCAGCGCGATCGCGACGGCGCGGATTTCGGGCAGCGCTCCGGCCGCCTCGCACAATGCCGTGCCCAGATGCGCCTCGCGCGTCCACTCCGTAACAAGGTAGGGCTGTCCCTCGATGTCGCCCGTGTCGAGCGTCAGCAGGAGTTGCGGATGTTCGAGCCGGCGCACAAGATCGCGCTCCGCCAGAAAGAGCGCCCGCGCGCGCGCATTCCCGACGTATTCGTCGCGGAGCGCCTTGATCGTGACAACGCGGTTCAGCTTGAGCTGGACCGCGCGGTAATAGGTCCCGGTGGTGTCTTGCGCGTAGGCCGCGCCCAGTCGATAGCCATCCGGCGCCTTCACGGAACTTCGCCCGGCTGATCGGGCTGCGAATCGGGCTGCACGTCCAACTGGTTGATCTTGTTCACGCGCCTGCCGTGACGACCGCCTTCGAATTCCGCCGCGAGCCAGTGCTCGGTGATCTCGACCGCGTGCGCCGGATCCAGCACGCGCGCACCAAGGCACAGCACGTTCGCGTCGTTGTGTTCGCGCGACATCGCCGCGGTAAACCGGTCGTGCACGGTTGCCGCACGGATCCCGAGAATCTTGTTGGCCGCCATTCCGATTCCGATGCCCGTGCCGCACACGAGGATACCGCGCGTGCACGCACCGCCCGCGACCGCGCGGCCGACCGCCGCGCCGTAGTCCGGGTAGTCCACGGACTCGGGGCCGGAGCAGCCAAGATCATCGATCTCGTGGCCGAGCTCCTTGAGCCTCCCGGCAATACGATTCTTCAACTCAAAACCGGCGTGGTCGGAGGCCACCGCTATGCGCATGGTTCCAGCCTATCTCAACGTACCTACCGAGAAGCACGGGCGTGGCGAAAATCCGCATGGCGGATTTTCGTCAGGGCGGGCCGGGTGGGACGGCTTCGCCGCCGACCGGCCGACAACAGGAACGGACGGCGATGCTTTTGGGGCTGCCCGAGTATCGCCGTTCGTTTGCTTCCCTTCTCCTTGAGCGACGACCCTCAGCCCTCCGCAGGGTCCGTTTCGCCGTTCACGATTTCTACGACTCGGGCTTCGATGGCTTTCTGGATGCGGTCGGCGGCGCGGCGGTAGACCTTGAGGGAGCGGCCGTACGGGTCGCGGATCTCTTTGCCGTCGGGATCGAGGAGTTGGACCAGATCGGGGTTCTCGAAGTAGGGCTGCAGGAATTCGCGGTGGCCGTGCGACATGACGTACACCCGGTCGGCCTGATTGAGGAGACCGATCGAGAAGGGCCGGCTGCGGTGCGCGCGCAGGTCGAGTCCGTGCTCCGCCGCGGTCGAGATCGAGTGTTCGCTCGCGGGGTGACCGGCCATCGCCATCGTTCCGAACGAGCCGATCCGGTACCCGTAGCGGACGAGGTCGTCTGTTTCGCAGCCGAGGCGCGCGGCGAGCTCGGTGCGCAAGGCGACTTCGGCGACCGGGGAGCGGCAGAGGTTGCCGGTGCACGCGACGAGGATGAGCTCGGTCGCGGCGCGGATGATGTCGGCGGCGGGGATCGCGCCGCGGCGGGTGATCGCGAAGCGCTGGTCCGCGCAGCGCACCACGGTCGAACTGCGGCCGCCGCGCGTGCGCCCGGCGTCGAGCAACAGGTCGATCTCCTCGCCCATGGCCTTGGCCACCCCGGCGCCGTTGAGCGCCGCCGGCTCGCCGCTGCGATTCGCACTGGTCTGCAGCAGCGGTCGCGCCGCCGCCCGTGCCAAAGCGACGGCAACCGGCTGGTCCGGGCTCCGCAGCCCGACCATGCGGCCCCTACGCCCCGGAACGAGGAGCGTAATCGGACCGGGCCACAGCCGCCGGGCCAGCCGCTCCGCGATCGTTGGCAACCGTCCACCTACGAGCTTGCGTGCCGTCTCCACGTCCGGCACGAGGTACGCACACGCCTTGCGCGCGTCCCGCCCCTTGGCCTGAAACAATCGGTGGACTGCGTCCGGGTTGCGTGCATCCACCCCGATGCCGTAGACGGTCTCGGTGGGAAACGCCACGATGCCGCCCTGGTCGAGTACTTCGAGTGCCGCGGTGACCGCCGCTTCCAAGGGGCCGTCCGGCCGCACGCTGTGGGTTTCCACCGTTGACGGGTTATAGCAGCCGTGTCGGGCCGATGAAGGGATAGCCGAAGGACGGCGATTTCTCCCCGGGCACTGGTACGGTGAAAAACGTGCTTGCGGCGATGCCCCTGACCTCGGTCGAGGCGGGTCTTCTGTACTCCGCTCTCGGTGCCTTCCTGGGCGCCGCGTTCGTCGGCGTACAGGTAGCCCGCGGACGTCGGCGCGGGCGTGGGCTGCGGCCCATGCTCGGCGTCGGAACCGTGCTGCTCGGCGTCTTCCTCACCGCCACACTCCTGCGCGCGGGTCCGGCAGCACTCGGCCAGCGCTACGAGTTCGTCGCGCTCATCGCCCTCGTCGTCGCGTCCGGCGCGTTCTTCGCCCACCGCGGTCGGGAAGGTCCGGCGCTACCAGCCGTCGCGGCACCGACGGTGGCGCTCCTGCTCGTCTTCGTTGTCGTGCTCGCACCGCGCAGCGACGGCTCGGCTCCCGATCTCCGGTTCGGCCGCGCGGTTCACATCGTGTTTGCCATCCTCGGGTTTGCCGGGTTCACGGTCGCAGCCGCGGTGGGGGTCTTGTACCTGTGGACCATCCGCGTGCTGAAGCGGGACCCGGCGGCGGCAGTCGCCCGCCCCCTACCGGCCCTGGAGCGACTCGACATCCTGAACTTCCGCGCGGTCGCGATCGGTCTCCCGTTTCTGGCGCTGAGCATCCTCTCGGGCTGGCTGTTCGTGGACACGACGTTGAGCTGGTGGATCGATCCGACGGTGCTGACCGCGCTCGGCGGCCTGCTCGTTTACTCGCTCCTGCTCCTTGCACGGGCCGCGCTGGGTTGGTACGGACGACGCATCGCGCTCTTGTCGGTGATCGGTTTCGTCTTCGCGTTCGTGGGCTATGTCGTCGCGAGTTTTTGCACGAGCACGGGAACCCTGCACTAGGAACAGGAACCGGGCGTCTAGGGAAACATCGGAAACGTGAGCGGACTTTTGGTCGTCGGCCTCAGCCACAAGAGCGCGCCTGTGGAGCTGCGCGAGCGGTATGCCGCGCAGGACGCCGAGGCTGCACTGGAGGGGTTGCGCGACTTGACCGGCGAGGCGGCGGTTCTCGCCACCTGCAACCGGTTCGAACTCTATGCCGCCGGCGCCGAACCGGACGTGCTGCTGGACTGGCTGGCCCGACAGGGCGGCATGACCGGGACGGAACTCTCCGCGCACGCGTACGTTCGGGCGGGTCGCAACGCCTACAAGCATCTTTTCTTCGTCGCGACGTCGCTCGATAGCCTCGTCGTCGGCGAGACGCAGATTCGAAACCAGGTCAAGGGGGCCTACCGTCGCGCGACCGAGGCGGACCTGGCCGGACCGTGCTTGCACGCCGCATTTCAGGAAGCCCTGCGGGTCAGCAAGGAGATCGCGGACCGGACCGGAGTGGGGCGCGGCACCGTCTCCGTTGCCGGCGCCGCCGCCGATCTGGCCGAGCGCGTGTTCGGCGAGTTGTCCGAAGCGCGCGTGCTCGTGGCCGGGGCGGGGGAGACGGCCGAACTGGTCATGCAGCACCTGGCGTCGCGCGGAGTGACCTCGTTTCACGTTGTCAATCGGACGGTCGCCCACGCCCAGGAGTTGGCGGACCGCTTTGCCGGCCGGGCGGACGGCCTCGACCAGCTCGCCCAAAACCTTGTACACACGGATGTGCTCATCGCGGCGGCAGGTGGCGACCGCGTTCTCGTTACGGCACGCGACCTGAGGGCCGCCCTCAAACAGCGGCGAGGACGACCCATCGTCGCCATCGACATCGCGATGCCGCGGGCCATCGATCCCGACTCCGGCGTCCTGGACAACATCTACCGCTACGACATGGAGGCCCTGGCGGCCGTCACTCGGGACGGGTTGCGTCACCGGCGCAAGGACTTCCTCCAGTGCTGCACGATGATCGATGCGGCCACGTTGCGGCTCATGGCGGGGCAGCGGGCGCAGGCGGCCGGCGATGCGATCCGCGAACTGGAGGATTCCTACCGCCAGATTGCGAGCGACGAGTTGGAGGCGCTGGAGCGCCGCGTCGAACTCGAAACGGGCCAGCGCGAGGAGGTCCGGCGGGCCGTGCGCCGCATCCTGCGCAAGCTCCTCAGTCCGCCTGTACGGCGGCTTCGCGAGGCGGATCCGGAGGAGAGCGAGGTCCTTCGCCGGGCTCTGCCCCGCCGCCGACCCGAGGCGTGATTGCCGGATCAGGACGCGGGGCGTGCCAATGCGGCAGACCCAAGAGGAGGCGCCACGCCGGGCTGGCGTTGTAAACCGCGCCTGTGCAACGGCTTACGGGGAAAAACAGGTGTGGCACCCCTTGTGCTAAACGGCTTGTCATGGCCAAGACCTCGGACAAAGTCATCGGAATCGATCTCGGCACCACAAACTCGGTGGTGGCTGTTTTTGAAGGCGGCAACCCCGTTGTCATTACCAACCCCGACGGCGGCCGGACGACACCGTCCGTTGTCGCGTTCACCGAGGGAGGCGAGCGTCTCGTCGGTCAGGCCGCCAAGCGCCAGGCCATCGTCAACCCGCGCTGCACGATCAGTTCGATCAAGCGGTTCATGGGGCGCCGGCACGAAGAGGTCGCTTCCGAGGAGAAGCAGGTTCCCTATGAACTCGTGGGCGGTCCCACGGAGCCGGTCAAGGTCAAGATCAACGACAAGAAGCACACGCCGCCGGAAATCTCGGCGATGGTGCTGCAGTATCTCAAGTCGGCGGCGGAGGACTATCTCGGCGCGGACGTGACGAAGGCCGTCATTACCGTCCCGGCCTACTTCAACGACGCTCAGCGGCAGGCCACAAAGGACGCGGGCACGATCGCCGGCCTCACGGTTCTGCGCATCATCAACGAGCCGACCGCCTCGTCGCTCGCCTACGGCCTCGACAAAAAGACCGGCGGCAAGATCGCCGTCTACGACTTCGGCGGCGGCACGTTCGACATCTCGATCCTCGAAATCTCCGACGGCGTCTTCGAGGTTCGCTCCACGAACGGCGACACGCACCTGGGTGGGGACGACATCGACAAGGTGCTCATCGACTACGTTGCGGACGAGTTCAAGCGGGAACACGCGATCGACCTGCGCAACGACCAGATGGCGCTCCAGCGTCTCAAGGACGCGTGCGAGAAGGCGAAGTGCGAGCTGTCGTCGTCGCTGGCGACCGAGATCAACCTGCCGTTCATCACGATGGACCAGGCGGGCCCGAAACACCTGCAGATCAACCTGACCAGAGCGAAGTTCGAGCAGATCATCGAACCCGTGATCGAGCGAACGCGGCGACCCTGCGTCAAGGCGCTCGAGGATGCGGGCCTCCGGCCGGGCGAGATCGACGATGTCATCCTTGTTGGTGGCTCCACTCGGATTCCGCTCGTGCAGGCGCTTGTGAAGGAGACGTTTGGCCGCGAGCCGGGGAAGAGCGTCAACCCCGACGAGGCCGTCGCCCTCGGCGCTGCGATCCAGGGAGCCGTGCTCTCGGGTGATGAGAACGTTAAGGACATCCTGCTGCTGGACGTGTCGCCGCTCACCCTGGGCATCGAGACGGAGGGCGGCGTCATGACATCGCTGATCCAACGCAACACGACGATCCCGACCAAGAAGACCCAGGTCTTTTCCACTGCGTCCGACAACCAGCCGCAGGTCGAGATCCACGTCCTTCAGGGCGAGCGGCCCATGTCGATCGACAACCGTACGCTCGGGAAGTTCGTGCTCGACGGCATCCCGGCGGCGCCGCGCGGCATGCCGCAGATCGAAGTCACCTTCGACATCGATGCGAACGGCATCCTCAACGTGGTCGCCAAGGATCTCGGCACGCAAAAAGAGCAGAAAGTCACGATCCAGGCATCGTCGGGGCTCAGCGACGGGCAGATCGAGAAGATGCGCGCGGAAGCCGAGGAGCACGCCACGGAAGACGAGCAGAAAAAAGAGCTCGCGGAGGCGCGCAACAAGGCTGAGCAGATGATCTACACCGTCAACAAGACCCTCGCGGAGCACGGCGACAAGGCCTCCGACGATGAGCGCAAGGACATCGAGGAAAAGGTCAAGGTGCTCGAAGAGGCGGCGAAGGGCGACGACAACGCCGCAATCAAGAGCGCGATGGAAGAGCTCACCCGCGCCAGCCACAAACTCGCGGAGCAGGTCTACAAGACCCAGGCCGAAGATGGCGCCGCGCAAGGTGAACCGGGCGAAGAGCCGGCCGAAGAGCCGACCGGTGCCACAGCAGGCGCCGGCGCGAAGACGAAGAGCGACGAAAACATCATCGACGCCGACTTCGAGGTCAAGGACTGAGTTTATGGCCCAACATCTGACGATGTTGGCGCATCGGGTCTCGGGCACGTCGGGCTTTCGGGTGCGTCGGGTTTCGGGTGCGTCGGGCCTTGGCTAGCTGGTTCGGACCGCCCGCAGCCGAGCCGCCGCGACGGCGTCAGCCGGCGCGGCCAAAAGACACTTGCCCATTCCGCCATGCTCACCGGTAGCGTTCCGCATTTTTCTTGAGACGCGGCTCTCGCGGCCGGCAAGAGCGTATCGGATGGCAGTGAATGGCTCCGAACGTACCCTCCGTGCTGTGCTGCTGGATCGTGTCTGGTTGGCTCGGCTGGTCGCGCAGGCCGGCGAGGACGAGGTCCAAGAGGCTGCCGTCGTGGCGCTGGGCCGCGAAGACGAGCCTCGCGGTTGTCCGCAAGCCTGGCTCGCGGCCGTGGCGCGCAATCTCGGTCGCATGGCCCGCCGCGGCGCTGGACGCCGTTTTCGCAGGGAAGAGGCCGTGGCGCGCCGCAGGGGTCCCGACCGATCCGCCGAGGGCGTGCAAGAGCCTCTGGAGGAGGCCGCGCGGCAGGAGTTGCGCGAGCGCGTCGCAAACGCAGTCGATGCGCTGCCCGACGTCTACCGGCGCACGATCCGTGCCGTGTACCTCGACGGGCGCTCTCGCGAGGACGTGGCGCGCGCGGAAGACGTTGCCGCATCGACGGTGCGCAACCGACTGGCACGCGGGCTCGCGCTGTTGCGACAGCGTCTCGCCGCCGATGATCCGCGCGCCTGTGCGCTCTTGTGGATCGTGGCGGGACCGCCGTCACAGGGTGCGGCGCCGACCGACGACGCCCCCGCCCCCCTAAACGACTCCCGCACGACGGCCTCCCCGCACCGGCAACCCGCAATGCGTTTTTCGGCCTGGCGACTGGCCGCTATGTTGTTGGTCGTGGCATTGGCGGCATGGGCCGCCCCCGCGCTAGTCGTCGCGCACGACGATGTCGATCTCGTAATACCGGACGGCCGAGGCGTTGAGCGTGATCGCGTGCAGGGTCCCGCGGATCTCCCCCTCTTTTTCGATGTAGACGAGATCCCCGTCGACATGCTTGACCGGCCCCTGGATGTATCCGCGGTCGCCGCCCCCGACGTAGAACCGCACCTTTTTGCCGGCGAGACCGCCGATCGCCTCCGTGTACTTGCTCATTGGGTGATTACCTTTCCATCGACAAGCGCGAGCTGGCCCGCCCCGTACAGGCGCACCGCCTCCGGGTAGGCCTCGCGCTCCTGCTCGAACACGCGATCCGCCAGGGCCTCCGGGGTATCGCCCGGATGCACGGCCACGCGTCGCTGCAGGATGATCGGGCCCGCGTCGTATTCGTTCGTGGTGAAGTGTACGGTGCAGCCGGACTCGGACTCGTGTGCCGCGAGCACGGCGCGATGCACGTGCAGACCGTACATGCCCTTGCCGCCGAACTTCGGCAGCAGGGCGGGGTGAATGTTCATGACGCGCCCCAGCCATGCCGGGGGCACGGCCAGCAGGCGCAGGAAACCGCAGTTCAGGACGAGGTCCGCTCCGGCGGCCTCGATCTTCGGCCAGGCCTCGGCAGCCCAGTCTTCCGGGGTGGTGTCTTTCTTCCAGGGAAGCTGCACGACGGCGATGTTTTTCGCCGCGAGGCGTTCGATACCCGCGCAGTCCCGATTCGTCATCGCCAGCGCGATCTCGGCGTCGAGAGTCCCTTCCTCGATGCGATCGAGCAGGTTCAGGATCGTCCGGGCGCCGCCCGAAAAGAGCGCGACGAGTTTCACGCGCGGGCTAGGCATGTTTCAGGAGTGCGAGGACGATCGCCTCGAGCTGCGGCGCCGCCTCGTTGGCGACGGCGATGATGTCTTCCACGTTGGCCGGTTCCAGGGCGTCGGGCAGGCACATGTCGGTGACCACCGAGAGCGCCGCGACGCGAAGGCCGAGATGCACGGCGGCGATGCACTCCGGAACGGTCGACATGCCGACGATGTCCGCGCCGATCCGGCGCAGGTACCGATACTCCGCACGGGTTTCGAGCTGCGGACCCAGGACCGCCGCCAGCACGGCCCGCGGAAGCCGAAAACCGGCCTTGAGGGCCGCACTCTCGGCTCGTTCGATCAGCTCGGCATCGTACGGCGCACTCATGTCCGGAAAGCGCGGACCGAACCGCTCGTCGTTGGGGCCCTTCAGCGGGCTGTCGCCCATCAGGTTCAAGTGGTCCTCGATGGACACGACATCGCCCAGGCGCAGGTGCGGGTTCATCGCCCCGACCGCGCTCGTGATCAGCAGGGTCGTGGCGCCAAGGGCCGCCGCCATCCGTACGGGCCGCACGATCTCGTGGATCGAGTAGCCCTCATAGAAATGCAGGCGCCCCTCCATCACCAAAACGGGCACATCACCGGTTCGGCCGTACACGAACTGGCCGGCGTGCCCGGGAGAGGTCGATCGCGGAAGGTGGGGGACCTCCTCGTAGGGAATCTCGATGCGGTCCGCGAGCTTGTCGCCGAGACCGCCGAGCCCCGTGCCCAGCACGACCAGCGCGCGCGGCGCAACGCCAAGGCCGCGCAGATGCTCCGCGGCGGTCTGGATCAACTCGTATTCGCCCTGCATCCCGCGCAGCTTAACCAAGCAGCCTGTGGGAGGCGAGTCCCCGCGCGCCGAGATCCCGGGGGGCGTCGGGCGCCAACAGGCTGCCGAGCATGACTTTGAAAAGCTGCTCCGCCGGCTATTCGGACGCCGGCGCCAGTTCTGCGGTGATGGCCTGGCGGAGGTCTTCGGCGGGCCAACCTGCGAAGACGACCGTTTTGTCGCGCGAGGCTTGACCGAAGCGGACCTCGACATCTCCGCGGCGAGCACCGAAGGCCCGTGCCAGGACGCGCACCAGTTCCTTGTTGGCGCGTCCCTTCTCCGGCGGCGCGCGAACGGCCACCTTGAGCGCATCGCCGAACACGCCGACGATCTTGCTGCGGCTCGCCCCCGGCGCGACGCGCACGTTCAAGAACGCGCCTTCGGTTGTGCCGATGATCGAGGGCAATCTATCCTGCCCTCGCACCCCCCTGTCGCCTTTGCCCGTCGCCACGATAAACCGGGCTCAGCGTCGTGCGCTAGCCGTCCGGAGCGTCGGGCAATGCGGGTGCCTTCGCTTCGTCGTAGAAGTCCTCGAGCATCGGCCACGACTTCGACTTGACCTCGATGTAGAAGATCGTGCGGGCGTGCTTCGTGCGAAACGCCATCACGCGTGCCGCGATCGCCTTGACGGCGGCGAGGTCCTTGGGATTGAGCGAGTCCCGGCAGATTTCCATCCAGTCGGCTTGGGCCTGCGCCTCGTGGGTGGCCCGCTGCATGAGGATGCTCGCGGCGGGACCGTGGCGCTTGTTGTTGAGCGCGACGACCTTGCCGAATTCCTCGCGCGCCGCGTCGTACTGCATCGTCTCGAAGCAGAACGCGCCAAGGGCAAAGCGGATCAGCGCCTCCTCGTCCTTGCTCTTGAACTTCCAGCGCAGGACGGGGCCCTCGTAAAAGACCCCGTGGTAGATCCAGTTCATCGGGAAGGACGAAAACGCGTGGTCGCGCTTGCTGAGTCCACGCACCTTCGCCCGGGTCGTGAATTGGTAGATGGCCTGGGGATTCGACTTGTGCTTCGCCAGCGCGGTCTTGAAGACCTTTTGGCCTGCGATCGGAACGGAGATCTTGAGTGAAGCGAAGGGGCGGGCGCCCTTGGGGCCGCCGAAGCTCGCGTTCAGGTCGGTGTTGAACCGCTTGAACGCATACTCGTACCATGACAACAGCTCGATGCGTTCTTGGGCAAAGGCCTTGTAGCGCGGCGTCTGGAGTCCCTGCAAGGTCTTGGTCCACTGCAGGATGGCGTCCTTCGGCCGGCAAAACATCACGTTGTTCGGGTTGATGTCCGGATCGAGGCTCGACTGCGTGCGGAGCGTGCGCGCGATCAGGGCCAAGTCCTTCGCGAGGCGTCCTTTCTTGAAGTTTTCGAGGTCGCGCTTCCACTTGCCGACGAGTTTTTTCGCCTCGCGCTGCGCCTTGCGGACGTTGTCTTTCGGACGCGCCTTGGGGTCGATGTAGGTCTCGACGACGGCCTCGAGATCTTCGATCGCCTTTTGGATGTCGGCTTCCGCGGCGGTGTCGGGGAGCTTCTCGGCCTGTTCGCGGACCCTTTCCCAGTCGTTGCGGAACGCCAGGACGATTCGGTCGTACTCCTTGGCGAAGTCCCGGCGCGCCGGCTTGACGATCTTCATGATCGAGGGCAGGTCGGCGACCTTGTCGCGCTCGTCGCCGTAGGTGATCTCGGAATCCAGAAGCGGCCGAAACGGGTCGTCCTTCGGGTAGCGATCCGTCGAGGCGGCTTCCGCGAGGTTGAGGGCGTTCTCGAAGCGCTTCTCCGCGCGCAGCTTCACCAGTTTCTCGTTCACCGTCTTGACGATCCCGTTGGCTTCCCCTTTCTTGAGCGCGATCTTTTGCCGCTTCACCTCGGCCGAGGCTTGACCCTTGCGGAGCTTGACCTCGATGTCCTTGGCCTGGGCCTTCGCCCACGTGACCAGACCGAGTTCCTCTTCGAATTCGCCAAACAGATCGCCCTGTTCGGCCTCCTCGAACTCGAGCTTGAGATCGAGCCAGTCCTGGGTGTTCGCTTCCGCGGTCGCCTTGTCGTCGAACACGCTCTTGATCGGGTTGCGGGCCTGGAGCGTCGCTTTCACCGCCCTCAGGTTCGCTCTTTCGCCCTTCGCCTGGGCGCGCAGTTGGCCGCGCTTGGCTTCGCGCGCCGCTCGTTCGGCCTTCTGCTGTTTTCTCTCGGCCTCTTCCCGTAGACGAATGGCCTCGGGATTGTCACGGGTCGGGCCCTCCTTGGTCGCGAGCTTGAAGATCACTACGCCACCGACCAAAAGCAACAAGACCAACGGGATCAAGACGCGCTTGCCCACGCCCTTCTTGATGATCGCGCCCTTGATACCGTGGTTCGCACAGACCTCTTCGAGTGCGCCAATCAGCTCGCCCGAATCGGAATAGCGATCCTCGGGGTCCTTCGCCAACATCTTGGCGAGGACGAGATCGAGATCACCGGGCACGTCGCTCTCGGCGCTCGACGCGGCCGGGGGCGGCTCATTGACATGCTTGAGGACGATTTCCTTGGCCGTCCTGCCGGTGAATACGGTCTTGCCCGTGATCATCCGGAAAAACGTGGCGCCGAGGCTGTACTGGTCGGCTCGGCCATCGACGTTCGTGCCCAAGGCCTGCTCGGGAGGAATAAAGTGGGGCGTGCCGATGACGCCCGTGTCATCGGATCCCGCACCGCGCTTGGCCAGACCCAGGTCCGCGATCTTGATGCGGCCCTCGTCGTCGAGCATGAGGTTGTCGGGCTTGATATCCCGGTGGACGATGCCCTTGGCTTCCGCGAACTGGAGTCCGTGCGCGGCTTCCAGAATCATCAGGATGGCGTCCGGCCACGGAATCTGCTTATCGCGACCGAGAAGCTCCTCGACCGAGCCCTGGCCGATGAACTCCATCGAGAAGTACGAGACGTCACCTTCGGTGCCGGCGTCGTAGACCTGGACGACGTTGGGATGGACCAACTGCGCGGCGGCTTGTGCCTCGTTGATGAACAGGCTTCGAAATCCGGGATCCTTGGCCAGGTCGCGGGACAGGATCTTGAGTGCCACATCGCGCTGGAGCGAGAGTTGGGTCGCGCGATAGACCGTGCCCATGCCGCCGCGACCGACGACCTCGTTGAGCTTGTAGCCGCCCACGATCTTGCCGGTCAGGTCGCGCGCTTGCGGACGCAGCTTCGCCTTTGCGGCTGCCGCCGCCTGCTGCTCGGTCCGCTCCGGAGCCTGTCTGGTGGCGGGGCGATCCTCGGGGCGACCCTCAGGGCGACGCTCAGGGCGACCCTGTTGCAGCGTGAGCACGGTGTCACCCAACCGGATCGGGGCGTTACCCTTGATGCGGGCCTGACTGATCTTTTTTCCGCCGACGAACGTTCCCGCACTGGCGGTGTGGTTGCGCACGATCACGGAATCGTCGGCGATCTCAAGCGAGCAGTGGCCCTTCAGGACCATCGGATCGGTGAGGACGATATCCGCCTCGGCGTTGCAGCCGACCGAATAGGTGCGCCCCGGCTCAAGCTTGAAGCGTTGGCCTTCGTCGGGCCCTTTCAGGACGGTCAGAACGAACAAATCGACAGGCTCCTTCCCGAACACAGAGTCTAACGGCTAAGTCCTATCCTCGGGAGTGCCAGTTTTACGTAATCCGAGCAGGGCCGTCCCGATTCGGACATGGGTCGCCCCCTCTTCGACCGCGATTTCGAAGTCTCCGCTCATGCCCATCGACAGACCCGCCAGCGGCGGCCCGTCACCCGCGGCATTGAGATCAGCGCGCAACTGCCTCAGGGCCCGAAAGTGAGGCCGAGCCGCCTCCGGATCCGCGCGATACGGCGCCATGGTCATCAGGCCCACGCAATGCAGCGTCTCCGACGCCAGCACGCGCCGCAGCAACGCCCGCGCATCTCGGGGGGCAACCCCGTACTTTTGGGCTTCGCCCGCGATATTGACCTGCAGGAAAACATCCACCGGGCGATTCAGCGCGGCAAGCGCATCCACAAGCCGCAGGGAATCGACCGAGTGGATGACCGAGAACAGCTCCAGCGCGCGGCGCGCCTTGTTGCGCTGGAGGTGGCCGATCAGATGCCAGCGGGGCTGCGACCGCACGCACGGGATCTTTTCGGACGCCTCCTGGACCCGATTCTCCCCGACGTCGGTCAGACCGGCCGCCACAGCGGCATCGACGCTCGCTGCGCCGAACTTCTTCGTGACCGCAACGATCACGACCTCGTCGTCGTCGCTCCCGCGCCCACCACGCTCCAAGGCGCCATCAATGCGGCGCCTTACATCAGAAAGTCTGGTCGAGATCTTGTCGATGAGCCTAACCCGTTCCATGGCAAAAGGTTGTGAACGTCGCCCGCCTTTAAACGCTCTTGACACCCCTTGGCGGCGTCTGTATCGTACCGGCCTTCCGTACGCAGGGACCGTGTGGCTATGGGCAGCCACGGTACCTCGACTTTCGTGCGGGGTGACTTTGTACGCCGGCAATCCCGGAGGTTTTCGAGATGGGCAAGCGCCTGCTTCTGGTCGCAATTCTACTGACACCGTTCGCGTGTAAGGCAACCGACAAGGGTACCTCGTCGCGCGTGAACGGAACCTCGACCGCCGAGGCCGGGACCGTATCGACGGATCCGGTCGAAGAGGCGCTTGGTCGACTCGGCATCGACGGTGGCATCCGCCGCTTCGGGCTCAACTCGCCCCGGATCGCCCGCACCCATCTGCTCAAGGATGCGTTGCTGCTCGAAACGGTGGGCGACAAACCCTTGCTGATGGCCTTGGAGCGGGGCAGCCTCAACGCAGCCTGGTCGACGAAGCTGGCCGAACCGACGAAGTTCGCCGCCGCGGAGAACGGCAACCTGATCGTCTTGGTCTCGGACCACTACGCTCATGTGCTCGAGCAGAGCACGGGGCAACCGGCGCCGCGATTCATGCGGGGGCCGCTGTCCGGGCTACGCCATCCCTTCCTGCGTCTTCCGTTTACGCCGACAGCGGGCGCGGCGGTCGGCATCGACACTTTCTACGTTCCGTCGCTGGGCAACCCGCACAGCAACAAGAACTTCGAGTCGTTCAGCGCGATCACCGGCCAACTCGGCTGGGGCTATCGGACGAGCGGCCACATACTGACCAGTCCCAAGGTCGCGGGCGGCCGGGCCGACCCCAAGCTCTACTTCGTGACCTCGAGCGGCCTCGTGACGTGCCTGGACGCGACCAACTACGGTCGCGCGCCGCGCGGAACACGCTGGCAGGAGCTGGCGGAGACCGGCGTCAGCCAGCCCTTGGCCGTTACCGAAGACACCAAGGCCAGCGCGGGCGCCGTCTACGTCATCGACAAGGAAGGAATTGTCTACAGCTTCAACCGGATCACGGGCGAACGCAACTGGATCGACGCCACCGGCGGCCGCGCCAAGGGCGGCCCCGAGGTCTTCGGTCCCATCCTGGTGGTTCCGTTGAAGTCCGGTCTGCTCGGGTATGACGCACGCAACGTCGTCTACGAAGTCCACGTCCTCGATGGACCCGCAGCAGGTAACGTCGAGTGGATCCGCGGCTACAAGTCCAAGAGCGTCGGCGGCCTGTCCTGGCAGATCCGGGACGAAAGCCTGGTCGCCTCTGCCGCCGAAGGCGAAACGTTCACGATGAACGGCGCCAAGGGCCATAACAGCACACCGGTTCTCAGCGGCTCGGTCATCGAGGCCAACGGCGTGCGCTACCGGATCAAGGACCGTGGCACAGCCCCCTTGTGGAAGAACAGCGATGTCGATCGGGTCGTCGCGCGGGTTGGAGACAAGCTCGTGGCCGCCAAGGGGACCGCGCTCGTGGTTCTTAACGCGTGGACCGGCGAGGCGATGGGCGAGCCCGTCGAGATTCCCGGCGCGCGCCTCGTGCCGACCAACCACTCGACCGCCAACCTGTATGTAATCGCCGGCGACGCCACGCTTTACGCACTCCTGCCGCGCTAGGGACGAGAAACCGAAACCCGATCGGTACGATCCGGGTTAGACTCAATCGGTCGATCCATGATTGCCTTCGGACAAATAGGCTTCTGGCAGCTCCTCATCGTGCTGGCGGTCCTGCTGCTGCTGTTTGGCAGCAGCAGGCTGCCGAAGATGGCGCGCAGTCTGGGGCAGTCGCTGACCGAGTTCAAGCGCGGCCTCAAGGAAACGCCGCCGAGCGACGAGCCGCCCAAGAACGTCGAGGATACGTCCACGACCGCGGACGGCGACGCGGCGAGCGCGAAGACCAAGTCAGACGCTACGTCTGATTCCTAGGCTCTGTTGGTCACGCGAACCCGACCGTCCTGTCCGATGCGCCAAGTCTCACCGCCGGGCGTCGTGTGCCCCCGGTCCCGGCGACCCGCCCGCAGGAAATCCCGCAGCGAAGCGTACGCCCGCGCCGTCAACGGCGGGCCGTCCCCGCGCAGAGCCTCGACGAAATAGGGGAACGTCGCGGCACCCTCCGAAAGGAGCGTCGCGCGCTCCGCGCCGGCCGACTGGCCGCAAGCACGGATCTCCAACGCCGTCCGTACCTTGTCGGCAGCATCGGCCAGCGCACAGAGGACCGGCACGGGATCCTCGTCCAGCCGGACGGCGAGCGTGGGCAAGCCGAGGCCCCGCCACCGCGCACGGGCAAAGGCCGTACTCCGGTTGGACCGGTCCGCCGTCGTCGGAGCATCGGGAACCGCAGCCCGCAACTCCACGCGCCGTAGTGCCAGAGCCGGCCGGAGCCGCACGATGCCGTCCACAACCGTCCGGACGCGGGGAGCCGCCAGTCCGCGGAGCCCGGTTCCGCGCCGTAGGTTAAAGATCACGGTTTCCGCGCGATCGTCCGCCGAATGGGCGAGGATCAGACCGGCAGCGTCGTGTCTTCGCACCATGGCGTGCAGCGCCGCGTAGCGCGCCCGCCGGGCCGCGCTTTCGGACGGTCCCTCGAGGGTTACCTGCGTGCAAAGGAGATCTAGGCCGAGCGATTCCGCCGCATCCTCAACGCATCGCTGCTCGTTCCTGATCTCGGGAGCGCTGCGCAGGCCATGATCCACATAACAAAGAAGGGGGGCGCGGGGGCGCAGGAGTGCCGCCAATCCGACGGAGTCGGGACCGCCGGAGAAGCCGAGGACCCAACGGCCCGCGGGTACCGGATGCAGCGGAGAAAGCATCGTCGCTCACGGTATCAGGACGAAACGCCGGACCCGACGCGAGAAAGCGACGGCGTCGCCTGCGAAACGTACGATTTACGCCATGGTCAAGATCGGAATCAACGGCTTTGGGCGCATCGGTCGCGCGGTGTTTCGAATCGTGCACGCCCAGGGCGGGATCGAGGTCGTCGGCATCAACGACCTCACGGACGATCACACCCTCGCACATCTTCTGCGCTACGACTCGGCCCAGGGCCGATTTGCCGGCGAAGTGAAGACGGCGGACGGCGCGCTCGTTGTCGATGGAGAAAAGATCCCGTCGATGGCCCTGCGCGACCCTGCCGAACTACCGTGGGGCGATCTCGGTGCCGACGTCATCGTCGAGTCCACCGGGGTCTTTCGCACCCGCGACGCGTGCGCGAAACATCTCACGGCCGGCGCGAAGAAGGTCATCCTGACCGTGCCGCCCAAGGACGAGATCGACGCGATCGTGGTGCTGGGGGTGAACGACGCCGACCTGAAACCCGAACACCAGATCGTGTCCAACGCCTCGTGCACCACGAACTGCCTCGCGCCGCTCGTGAAGGTGCTCAACGACAGCTTCGGGATCGAGCGCGGGGTAATGAACACCATCCACGCCTATACGAACGACCAACACGTCGTCGATGCACCGCACTCCGACCTGCGCCGGGCTCGCGCTGCCGCGATCAACATTATCCCGACGACGACCGGCGCGGCGCGCGCCGTGGGCAAGGTCCTGCCGGAACTCGCCGGCAAGCTCGACGGGTTCGCGCTGCGCGTGCCCGTACCGACCGGCTCGGTCGTCGATCTCACCGCCGAGGTCTCCCGCAGCGTTGCGCGCGACGAGGTGAACGCGGCACTCAAGGCTGCGTCCGAGGGACCGCTGAAGGGCATCCTCGACTACACCGAGGATCCGATCGTCTCCAGCGACATCGTGGGCACGTCTGCCTCGAGCATCGTGGACTCGCTGCTCACGATGGTCCAGGGCGGCACGCAGGTGAAGGTCGTGAGCTGGTACGACAACGAGTGGGGCTACTCGAGCCGTGTCGTTGACCTCATTCGCAAGATCGGCTGATGTCCTTCAATAGGCGCAGGTCGCCCGACGATTCCATGGGACTTGAGGGGCTCGTGACGCTCGACCGGCTCGATGTCGCGGGCAAGCGCGTGTTCGTGCGCGTCGACTTCAACGTTCCGCGTGAGGACGGCGAGATCACGGACGACGCCCGGATTCAGGCCGCGCTACCGACGATCGAGCTTCTCAAGCAGCGCGGCGCGCAGGTCATTCTGGCCAGCCATCTCGGGCGTCCGAAGGGGCTGCGTCGTGCGGAATTCTCCCTCAAGCCGGTTGCGCAGCGGCTGCGCGAGCTCTTGCAGGCTCCGGTCATCCTCGCGCCTGGCGCGATCGGGCCGGAAGCCGAGTACGCCGTTGCCCAGCAAAAGCCAGGCGATGTGATCCTGCTCGAGAACTTGCGCTTTTATCCGGGCGAAACCGCGAACGATCCGGAGTTCGTCGCCGAGCTCAAGAAACTCTGCGATCTCTACGTGAACGACGCGTTCGGAACGTGCCACCGGGCACACGCCTCGACCGCCGGGCTTCCGCGTGCGCTGGGCGGCGGCAGCCCGGGTCTCCTGGTACAGGCCGAAATCGAGGCGTTTCAACGGATCGTTCACGATCCCGAGCGACCGTTCGTCGCCGTCCTCGGCGGTGCCAAGGTGGCGGACAAGATCCCGGTGCTCTCGAACCTGATCGAGAACGTGAACGCGGTCGTGATCGGCGGCGGAATGGCCTACACCTTTCTCAAGGCGCGCGAGATTCCGATCGGAACGTCGCGGGTCGAGGAAGACCTGATCGCGACGGCACGCGACATTCTCAACCGCGCGAGACAGGGCGGCGTCGAGATCCTGCTGCCGTCCGACCACGTCGCCGCGGACCGATTCGACCAAAAGGCCGAGGCGTATGCCGTGACAACTCCCGACATCCCCACGGGGCTGATGGGACTCGACATCGGCACCGAGACGCGGCGGCGCTACGCGGCGCGGATCGAGACGGCGGGCACCGTCGTCTGGAACGGGCCGATGGGGGTGTTCGAGTGGGAGGCGTTTTCCGCCGGCACCAGGGCTGTCGCCGAGGCCATGGCCCGTTGCGCCGGCACGACGGTTGTCGGGGGCGGTGACAGCGCCGCCGCGGTGAAGCAATTCGGGTTGCGCGATAAGATGACCCATGTCAGTACCGGCGGAGGAGCGTCGCTGGAACTTCTCGAAGGAAAGACGCTCCCCGGGCTTGCTGCCCTGGAGGCTTCGTCGTGAGTTATGGCGCACAACTGCTGATCGCTGGATCGGGTCCGACGGGATACTTCGTCCTCAAGTGGATCCATGTGCTCGGCATAGTCATCTACGCGGGCGGCTTTCTGGCTCTTACCCGTCTCATGGGCCACGCCGTCCGCTTCGAGAGCGAGGAATCCCGCCGCGACGCCTTCCGCATTTTCAAGCGGATGCACAAGTTCGTGGACTGGGGCGGCCTGTTTCTGACCGTCGGCGCTGGCCTGTGGTTGCTCGTCTGGAATCCGCTATCCAAGAGTTACATGGGACACGAGAGCGGCTACTTCCACATGAAGTTGACCTTCGTGCTGATCCTGATCGTCACGGACGTGATCTTCAGCCGCCGGTTGTTCGCCCTGACCGCCGAAGGCGAACAGCCCAAGGCCGCGTTTTTTCGCATCATCCACGGCGTATCCGCGCTGATGGTGCTCCTGACGCTGCTCGCGGTCTTCGTCGTGCGCGGGTAATCAACGGCTAGTTGCGCTTGTCGGCGAGCCGCGGCGTGCCCGCCACGCCGAACCACGCCGTCAGTCGGGCGAGAGTCCCGCGCGGCGCATACCACACCTGCATGCGACCGTGCAGCGTGGGCGGGTCCGTCGGTATGGCGACGATGATGCCGCCCGCGTCGAGAAAGCCGGTGGTCGGGGGACGCCGGCCACCCTCCGGCAGCAGCACAATCTCCCAGCCCCGGGTTTCAAGGGTCTTGAAATCGCGGAGCAGCGCGTGGTACTCGCCTTCAAGCCGTTTGCGTTCCGCGCCCTCGACGACCCCGATTCGGCGCCGCAGGATCGCGTCCTTGACCCGGCGCTCCTGCTGGAACCGGGCGCATTCCTGCTCCAGGACGTACGTGGACGGTGCCCGACCAAAAAACCACAGGACCGCCACCAGGATTGCCAGGCCCGCAAGGCCCAGGGCAACCCGCCGGAGTCGACGTTGGCTGGCGGAGACTTTCACGCTCGGTACTCTACAATCGAGCACCGTGGATGTTCTGATTGCTCCGTCGGTCCTGAGCGCCGATTTCGCCTGTCTTACCGATGAGCTGGCTGATGCGGCCGAGGGCGGCGCCGACTGGTTCCACCTCGACGTGATGGACGGGCATTTCGTGCCCAACATCACGTTCGGCCCGTTCGTCGTCAAGGCGATCCGCGCCGCCACCGAGCTGTTCCTCGATTGCCATCTGATGATTCAGGATCCGCTCACCTACGCACCGCAGTTCGCGAAAGCCGGAGCGGACCTGGTCACGTTTCACGCGGAAGTCGATCAGGATCCGGAGCAGATCATCGACGCGATCGAGGCCCAGGGAAAAAAAGCTGGCATGGTCGTCAACCCCGGTACGGACGCGCAGGTGCTGCAACACTGGTTGCCGCGCTTGTCGCTGGTCGTCGTGATGTCGGTCAAGCCCGGGTTCGCCGGCCAGTCGTTCATGCCCGACGTGCTCGAGAAAATCGCCGTCCTGCGCTCGTTGGGCTACGAGGGCAACATCGAGATGGACGGCGGCGTGTCGCCGGACACGGCGCGCGCGTGCAAGGACGCGGGTGCGACGGTGCTGGTCGCGGGCAGCGCGGTGTTCGGCGAGGCGGACCGCGCCGCGGCAATCCGCGCGATCCGGGAGGCGTAGGCATGGGCTGGGCATTTCGGCGAAAAAAAAACATCCCCGGCGGCCTTTGGGACAAGTGCCCGAAGTGCGCCGCGATGCTTCAAAAACGCCAGCTCGAGGAAAGTGGTGGCGTCTGCCCGCAGTGCGGACACCACGGGCGCATCGGCGCCGCGCGACGGATCGGCGTCATGCTCGACGCCGGTAGCTTCGTCGAGATCGCGACCGACCTGAAGACCAGCGACCCGCTCGAGTTCGCCGGGTACAGCGGCACGATCGAGCGCTCCAAGAAACGCTCCAACGTCGATGAGGCCGCGATCGTCGGCCACGGCAGGATCGAGGAGATGCCGGTCGCGTTCGGCACCCTGGACTTCCACTTCGTCGGCGGTTCCATGGGCATCGTCGTAGGCGATCGCATCCGCGCCGCCGCCGAACACGCGTTCGAGAACGAAACCCCCCTGGTGCTGGTCTCGACGTCGGGCGGCGCCCGCATGCACGAGGGCGCCTTGTCCCTGATGCAGATGGCCAAGACCAGCGCCGCCATCGCACGCCTCGGCGAAACCGGGCTGCCCTACATCTCGATCCTCGCGGACCCGTGCACCGGCGGCGTCATCGCCTCGTTCGCCGCCCTGGGAGACGTGATCCTCGCCGAGCCGGGCGCCCTGATCGGCTTCGCCGGCCCCCGTGTCATCCGCACCACGATCGGCACCCAACTGCCCGAGGGATTCCAGACGTCGGAGTTCCTGCTGGAGCACGGCTTCATCGACCGCATCGTGCCGCGCCCAACACTGAAAGCCGAAGTCGCCGCCATCCTGCGCAACCTGATGGCCGGTCGCGAAAGAGCAGCAGGGTAGCGACCGCGAGTCAAACCAGGGGGCCCGGGGGCAAGGAATCGCCGTCCGTACGCTGCTTCCTTCTAACAAAATCCGCGCAACGGGTTTTGCCACCACCCGACGCATCGAGCACGCCCCGGATCAAGTCCGGACCTTGTCTTGCCGACAGTCTGTCGTATAACGGCGAACGGGCGCGCCTGTCGTGCCACAAGATTCCTCGGTAGCTCAATTGGTAGAGCGTCCGGCTGTTAACCGGCAGGTTGTTGGTTCAAGTCCAACCCGAGGAGCCACCCCTTTTGGCATCCGGTCGAACGCGTAACTACGCGTTCCCTTCCCGTGACCTCCTCTGACGCGGCCATCGGGATTGCTTGGCGGCACAGCATTCGCGATCTGCGCGCCGGAGGTCCGCGATGAAGATTCCGTTTGGACTCTGCTTGTTGTTCGCGTGCGCTCTGGGCTCTGAAGCGTCGGCCCATGGAGGCGGCTCTTGGGAAGGGCGGCGGGGGCGTAACCCCGGGATTCCTATTTCACCGGGCATCGAATGCGACTGCGCGCGCACCGATTGTGCGTTTTGCTCGGACGGCCGGCTCGTGGGCGTCAAGCGACTCGTGTGCAGCGAGGTCGCACAGCGGGCTACCCGGCGCTGGAACGACTTCGCGGCGTTGCGCGTGACGGCGACGTTTCGCGCGCACACGCAGTGGCTCCGCGAAGCCCACATCCGGGTGGCGCCCTCGGCCCTGTTCGCCGTAACCGGGGGCTCGATCCGCCATGGAAACTCGTTTCTCAAGGCGTCCCTGCGGGCTTCGCAGGACGCGCGTCGACGCTATCTGTGGTCGCGGCACTGGTCACGACGACGAGGCTTGGATCCCCTTCTCGTGACCTGGCGCGCTCCGGGTCGCTGTCATCTGCGCGCGTACCCCGTTCGCGCGAAGCCGGACACGGTCGTCACAATCGAGGGCTTCGGCCTCGCGGCGCCGAAAAAACGCGGGGCGCCGCGCCTGTATCGAACCGGCGATCGCGTGCTTATTGTCCGTGATGCGCAGGCGCTCGCGGCGCCCCTCAAGACGGGCGAGTGGGCGGACACCGCGGGCCAACGCGTGCTCTCATTCCACGATGTAGCGACCGCCCGGCAACGCGTCGGCGATCGGGTGGACCGAGCGATCAAGGTCCCGTTCGTAAACGCCATCGAGACCGCCCTGACGGGCCACGGCACGGACGCCGTCGAGAACGAAACGGCCCTCGTGGCGCTGGAACCGGGCGCGAAGCTGCCCCCCCGCGTGGGGCCACCGCCGCCGGAGCCTGCGCATATCGGTAACACGAAGTTGGAGCCACCGCCCCCGCCGGTTGTCGTTCGCGCGGGACCGTCTGCGGCCCGGAATGGGTAGCGGCGGCGTCCGCTAGCCGCCGTCGTCAAACGCAAGCCGCGTCGTGCCACCTTCAGCTACGTTGCACGTACGCTCGATCGGTTTGCCCTTCTCACGCAGCAACTGCACCGTGTAGGAGCCGACCGGGAGCTTGACCGCGCCAACCTTCGTTGCCGTCCAGATCACGCGTTCGGACGCGTCGAGGTAGCGGATCTCGTGGGCACCGGGCGCGAGAGTCACCGCGAGCCAACCGCCCTTGGCCACACGAAAGTCGAACTTCACTTCGCGCGCACCCGGCCGGACGTCAACCACGGCGTCGGTCGCCGCGGCGAGCCCGATCGGGCTCAGGACCCGCGGCCGGTAGCGTCCCGGCGGCACGGCGTCGATCTTGTAGCGTCCGTGCGTGGGCAACTGCTGGTACCCCATCTGGAACCCGTCGGCTCGGACGAGCATGAAAGCGACGCCCGTGACGTCGATTCCGTCCGGCGCGGTCAGCTTGCCGCGAATCCGTATGCCTTCGCGCAGCCGCACTTCCAACGCCTCGACGCGCGTGCCTTCGCGAACCTCGATTCCGCCGCGGGAGTGTGTCGTGTAGCCGGCGGCCATCACGGTCAGCCGCCAGTGGCCGGGGGAGACACCGCGTACCCGGAATCGACCGCCCGGCAGGCGTTCGACTGTGAGACCGCGCTTTTTGTTACCAAGGTACGCGGTGAACATGACCACGGGCTCGTTCGTACGCTGATCAAGGACACGGCCCTCCAGAATGAGGGTGCCCGGCGCGGGAAACGGCGGCAGCTTCAGGACGACTTCGCGGCTCCCGGTCCGGATGTCGTTTGCGGAGTTGGTCGCGTGCTGGCCGGCGAGATCCCAATGGCTTGCCGAGATCCGATAGCTGCCGGCAACAAGGCGGCGCAGCTCGAACGCGCCGGTGCGATCCGCCGTCGCAATCGAACCGCCGGACTGTCCGACGGCATCGACGCGGGCTCCCGCGGCCGGCGAACCGTCGGCCGAAAGAACGTGCCCGTGGATCGTCTTGGTCGCGTCCAGCTTGATGCGCACCAAGACGTCCTTGGTGCCGGGCACGAACGGCTCGCTCTGGCGTTCGCCGGAATCGAACGACGAAGCGACGGCGCGCACCTCGCCGCCATCCTTGCAAAACACCCGGACCCGTCCGTCACGCCCGGTCCGAAAAAAGCCGCTCTGCGGCCGCAGCCATACGTTCGCGCCCCAGATCGGATGGCCCGCTTCATCGACGACTTCCACGATGGCAGAGGCGTGCGGCTCGCCCAGCACGATATCTCGCGCGTTTGTTGTGGAACCCGGCGCGACATCGACGTCGATGATCCGGGCAGACCGATCCTTTGCATGGGTACCGATCTTGACTAGGCCCGGACCCGGCATTTCGAATTCGTAGCGACCGCGCTTGTCGGTCGAGGCCTTGGCCCGCGTGCCTCCGGGATCCCAGAGCGACCGGTCTAGTTGCACCATGCTGGTTGCGGTCACTCCCAAACCCGCGACCGGTTTCCCATCGGCGTGGATGACGCGTCCCCGCACGAGCCCGGTGCGCCAGCAACGCACTTCGACCTCGACGGTCTTGGTTTCGCGCACGACAGACACATCCGCCGTCGCGGTCGCGTAGCCTTCTTTTTGCGCTCGCAGTACCGCCAGCTTCCGATCGCTTCCTCCGCCGTATCCGAGGATCCAATGAAACCCGTCCCCGGGCACGTCGTTCATCTCGAACCGGCCGTCCGCGCCGGTTTGCTCTTCGCCGTAGCGGTACTCCAGAGGCGCACCCGGCATTGATCCGAGCACCACGTGCGCATTCGGAAGCGGGCGGCCCGTGGAGCCGTCAAGGACCTTACCTTTCACCGTCGCGCCGCGGCCCAGATGAAGATCCATGTGCAGTTCGGAGCCGGTGCGGGGCGAGGGTACGGGAGCCAGCGTGACAAGCATGGCGAACCCTTCGGCGACCACGGTCAACGAGGCTACATAGCGTGCGAGCTCGTGGGCGGCGGAGGTCCAGGGCGCGGGGAGGCCGGCGATCTTGAACGCCCCGTGCGCATCACTCGTCGCCGTTCGTTTCAGGCGAAAGCGGGTGCCCGGAACAAACCAGGTGACACGGGCGCCGGCGACGGATTTGCCGTCAGGATCGAAAACGACTCCGGACAGCGTGGACATCGGGTCAAGGGTGATCGACACGTCATCGCCGTCGCTCACGGGTTCGACGAGCGACGGCGAGAAGCCGTCCGCCGTAGCCCAGATCCGGTGGTGGGGGGCTTCGCTTTCGAGTATCACCGTGAAGCGTCCGCCGGCATCGGTGCGTGTGGAATGTGCCTGGGCGCGCCCTTGGTCCGTCATGGTTCGAATCGTCGCGCCCCGGACCGGGCGCCCCTCGAAATCGAGAACGACTCCGGTCACGCGGGCGGTCGGCGCCACGGGCGATTCGTTGTCCTGCTTCAGCGCGTCGGCTGCGACGGCGGGCGCGCCGCGCGCACTCGGACGCGAACGTGTTCGCGCTTGCCGGTCCGGCGCGCCGTCGATTGTCTTGAGCGCAACCGTACCGATACCCAGAACGAGCAGCAGGAGAGCCACGACGGCGAGGGTCTTTTTCTTCACGGCGTATCCTCCGGCGATGGGACGCAAGGCGTCCTGAAACAGCCACAGCGGGGCGAGCATGCCGTGCCAAACGATGTGCAGCCGTCCGCGCAGCAGTTCGCGGCCACGGCGCACACGCGTTCGCACGGTGGCTTCCGGCACGTCCTGGAGCCCGCCGATTTGCGCCATCGTCAGTCCTTCCAGATGATGGAGCACGATCGCGTCGCGGTACTTCGCCGGCAGCCGGTCCACGTCGCGTCGGATCCGCGCGCGAACTTCGGCCTCGCTGGCGTCGGTCGCAGCCGATGGCGCTTCCCGCTCCGTCGAAAGACGTAGCGAAAGATCATGCTGGCGCGCTTCGAGCGCCTTGCGGCGGTACGCGATGCGCACGACCGCCGTGATCAACCAGCCCAGGACGGGCGCGTCAAAAGGCTCACCGCGCTTGCGGGCCAACGCGAGGTACGCCGACTGAACGGTGTCCTCGGCGTCTTGGGGCGAACCGATCCGCCGCGCGACCCGAAGAAGACGCGGTCGCGTCCGGCGCACGAGCTCGTCGATCGCGGACTCGTCGCCGACGTTGTGGTACCGGCGCAGGAGATCGCCGAGATTGTCGGTTCCGCTCACACCTCCATAGTGCGCCGTCGTCCGCCGACCGGCTCAGGAAATGCTCCATTTATCGGCGATCCTGCCCGGCGGAGCGCGATCCAGGCCCGCGATCACGGAGAAAACCGGGCCACGCGGTCACGGCTGGGCGGATGGCCTTACGATGGCACACGGAATGGCAACACGAATCTTCCTGCTCTTGGCCCTGTTCTCGGGAATCGCCGCGATCCCGGGCTGCTCTTCGGGCGGCGGGACCGCATTCGTTCTCTTTGTCGAGGCCACGCTGCTGGCCGGGTTCGACTATACGCACGCCGACGTAAACGGCGTCAACAGCGAGGCGATCGTCATCGCCTGCGGCGTCGCGGCCGGCGACTTCGACGGCGACGGCCACATCGATGTCTACGTCATCGGCGGTTCGGCCGGCAAGAACCTCCTGTATCGCAACCGCGGCGACGGCACCTTCGAAGAGGTCGGCGAGCAGGCAGGCGTCGCCATCGCGGGCATCCACGGCGCCGGCCCCTCTTTTTGCGACTACGACGGGGACGGCGACCTCGACCTGTTCGTGGGCGCCGTGGGAGGCGAGTCACCCGTGCTGTTTCGCAACGACGGCGACGGCACGTTTTCCGACGTGACCGCCGCGTCCGGAGTGGTGATCACGCGCGAGAACACGTTCTCCGCGGCATGGGGCGACTACGACGGCGACGGCGATCTGGATCTCTTCCTGGCCCACTGGCGCCAGTTCTTCCCCGGCGTCGACCTCGAAGGCGCCGACGAGTACCTGTGGCGCAACAACGGCGATGGCACGTTCACGGACGTCAGCGGTCCCGCCGGCCTCACCGCGATCTACGCGGGAATGGAGGACCACACCTTCACGCCGAACTTCACCGACTACGACAACGACGGCGACCTCGACGTTCTCGTGGCCGGCGACTTCAACACCAGCCGCGTGCTGCGCAACAACGGCGACGGCACGTTTTCCGACGCCACGACCGGCGTGTTCACCGACGAGAACGGCATGGGCGCCGCGATTGGCGACTACGACGGCGACGGCGACCTCGACTGGTTCATCACCTGCATCCACGAGCCGGATCCGACACGCCCGACGGCATGGGGCCAGACCGGTAACCGCCTGTACAGAAACCGCGGCGACGGCACCTTCGAGGACGCCACCGAAGAAGCGGGCGTCCGCTTCGGTTTCTGGGGGTGGGCCGCGAGCTTCGCGGACCTCGACAACGACGGCGACCTCGATCTCGTCCACGCCAACGGCTGGCCCTCGTTCGGCATCAGCCATTCCTTCATCGAGGATCCCACGCGCGTCTTCCTAAACAACGGCAACGGTCGCTTCACCGATCACGCGGGAACGGTCGGGGTCAGCGACACAAGCCAGACCCGCAGCCTCGTCTGCTTCGACTACGACAACGACGGCGACCTCGACCTGTTCCTGGCCGCCAACCGCCAACAGCCGCATCTGTACCGCAACGACGGGCCGGTCGGCCATTGGCTGCGCGTCGTCTTGCGCGGACGCGCCCCCAACACCCAGGGCATCGGCGCGCGCGTGTTCCTCACCGCCGGCGGCAACACCGCAATGCGCGAAATCCGGGCGGGCTCAAACTTCGAGTCCAACAACCCGGCGAACGCGCACTTCGGCCTCGGGGGCAACACAACCGTGACGCGTGTCCGCGTGGTGTGGCCAAACGGGACGGAGACCATCGTCAATGCGCCGACGATTGACGCTGAGTTGATCGTCCAGGAGTAGCGGCGCGAAAATCCGCTTGGCGGATTTTCTCTAGTATGAGGAACGCAGACGGACGGCGATGTTCCACGCTGTCTGATTCCCGCATGCCCTGCTCGCTATCGCTTGAGTTTCTTGGCCAACTCGCGGGCATTCTGTCGCGGTTGTTTTCCGAAGCGGCGGTGCCAGTCGTTCGTAAAGAGGTGGTCGAGAGTCTTCTTTGCGGCGGTCCGGCGGCCCGCCTTGATCTGGGCACTTGCCAACCCTAGCCAGCCGTCCGGTTCTTCGGGGCGGACGCCGATGACGCGTTGCCAATGCGGGATCGCTTGCGCCGGGAGGCCCTGATCCATGCGGTATATCGCCAGCCGGTGGTGCCCGCCGGCTTCGAGCGGACGAATCTCGGCCAGACTTGTCCAAGCACGCTCGGCCTGAGCGCCCTTGAGCTTCGCCCCGAGTTCCACGTACTGGCCCCAATCGAGCGGATGGGCGACAATCGCCGCAAACAGTGCTTCGATCGCCTTTTCGGGCTGCTCCAACTCCTCGTAGAGCTCCACCAGTGCTTGATGGACCGCAAGGTCGGTGGGCTGGAGCACCCGCGCCGCCAGCAGGTGAGAAACGGCGCTGCCAGGTTTGTCCGCGGTGACATACGCGGTGGCGATCGCCTTGCGCATCAGCGGTGCGTCGCGGCCGCTCTCGTGCACGCGCTTTTCGTACCGGGCGACAAACGCGTCGAGATTCGGGACACTCGAAACGGCGACGTTCAGGGAGCGAATCGCTCCGTCGCGCCGCTCCTTGCGCTTGCCCCAGGCGACGACGGCAGCCGCGGCAGAGTCCACGGCGTCCTGATGGCGTCCGAGTGCGGTGTACGCGCGCGACAGCTCGGCATGGTAGCTGACGAGTGTGCCGCCCCCGATGCCACGCCGCCGGTGCGTTCGCTGATGCAGGGGAATCAACTCCTCGTACAGCCGCGCGGCCCGCTTCCACAGCTTGGTTTCCGCAGACACCGCGGCCAAGTCCTTGCGTGCTCTTTCATCGAGCCGACGGGCCTCGCGCCAGGTCTTTTCGACGTCGGCGGCGTACGCGTCCGCGGTGTCGGCACGCCCGCTGCCGGACAGCGCGCGGATTTTGTGCAGGGCGTGGCTCAGCCGCCTTGGCTGGGCCACGATGAGCTTGTCCAGCACCGGAAGCGATTCGGCCCAGCGTTTCTGTCGGTGCAGAAAGTACACGAGGCGGCCGCGCCCCTTGGCCTGAAGAAGACCGCGTTGCTCCAGTCCGAGCAGAACCTCGATCGCGCGATCGACGCGCGCCAGTCCGGTGGCCAAGTACTCCGCCGCGTAGGCAACGCGGCTGGGGGAATCCTGGTAGTCCTTGATGACCCGCTCGGCAACAGCGGCGAAATCGGTCGCGCGTGCTTTCCAGAACACGTTGCTCGACTGGCGGCAAAGCGCCTGCCCCGACCCCGTCTTTTCCACCAGATCGCGGCGCAGCCCGGACCGCGCAATGGCGAGCAGGCGGGCTTCGAGCGGATCGTCTTTCCTGTCGATCTCTTGACGCCAGTGCGCGAGCTTCCAGTCGTGTGCGTTCCATCCGCTGCTGCCGGTTCGCACCAGCCACTTCGGCTCGTTCTCGATCCGATCGACGAGAAACGCCAGCGCCGCCCGTGCACCGGCCAAACCGTGCAACGCGCGGACGACGGTATCGACCTGAGCGTGGTACCGCGTCGGGGCGCGCTTGAGCAGGGCCGGCAGCCGAGCCGTCGCAAACTGTCTCAGGGCGCCCGCCTGGTTCGCATGGGTGTGCAGCGCGCAGAACTGCCCCAGCGTCCACGGCATTTGGTCCGGTTCGTCTTCGCGCAACGATCGCTCCAGGAGCGCACTCACCTTGGCAAAGAGTGCCGCGCCGGAACCGAGCGAGGTCCGGCCGCCGTGCCGTTGCGCGAGAACATGCGTCTGGAACAGGAGCCGGCGCAGGGCGACGCGGCGCCCCCCGGAGGCGGCCGCCTTGCGCACGGCGAGGAGCCGGCGCTCGGCCTCCGCGAAGCGGCGCTGCTGATGCTGCCAGCTCACCAGTTGTCGCAACGCGGGCCACGCCGCCGGCCGCGCCGCGCCAAACGTATCAAGTTCGGCGGCAAGCAGCGTGCGGGCTTCGTCCCGGCGTCCGTGGCCCATGGCTTGCGCCCGCAACAGCGCGACGCGAAGCACATCATCGGTGTCCGCGGCGGCACGGTGCAAGGCGGCGAGTCGTGACATGACTTCGTCGCGCACGACCTGCCCGGAAGCTTGGCGCCGATCGACAAGTAACGCGAGCAGCGCCGCCAGCGGAACGCGTTCCTCGGCCGACGGCGCCGTTGCGAACGCTTGGCGCAGAAGGGCCACCGCGCGTTGACGGTGGGGGCCGGCCGCGTCGGCGATTTCACCCGCGCGACGTTCTGCCGCAGCTTCGAGCAGGATCAGGGCCCGCCGATCGCCCGCAGACATCGCCGTCCTGCCGCTTCTTTTGCTGTCGTCTCGTTTCGCAAGTCGCTTGTGGATCCGGGCCACGATTTGATCCAGCGTCGCCTCCTCGTGCACGTTGCGAAGAACCTGACGCGTCGCCCGGCCAAGGAATCGGTATGTCGTCTCCGGCGTGTGTCCGGTCAGCGCGTCGGGCAGACCGGCCAGAAGCCGGAAGTCCTTTGTCACACCGTACAGGCGCTCGAGCAGGTAGATGTGGCTGCTCGGATCGGGCGCCTTGCTCAACAGCACGATCAGCGCGCGGACCGCTTCGGGATCGAGATCCGGCGGCACGTCATCTCCGCGGCGGTCCACGCGATACATCTCGTTCCACAAGAACGAGTTGATCTGGCTGTCGGACGTCGTCTCCCAGCGTCGGCGTAGCGCTGCCCTGTGGCCGGAATCGTCGCCGTGGGCCAGGCGCCACGCGCCCAGCGTCACATACTCGGCCGGCATCAGCCCGTCGCGTTGCGCCGCCTCGTTCCAGGTTCGGGTTGCGCCTTCAAAATCGCCGCGGGCGGCGCGGAGCCGACCCAGCATGACATACCAGCGGGCCTCGGCGGCGGCCGGGACAGTCCAGGCTTCGAGCTGGGCCTCCAACGCCGAGAAACGATCGAGGGCGAGCAGCAGACGAACCAGATGTTCTTTCCATGGAATCGACGACACCGCGGTCTTCGACGGCCGGTGCGCGCGTTCGCGGACAAACGACACTGCGTTCTCGACCAGAGCCGCGGGTGTCTTGCGGCGCGTCGCGGCAAACGCGATCACGAAAGCGCAACGCTCGCGCAGCTTCGTTCGATCCACCGGGATCGCCTGAAACAGCGCTTGCGCGTCCGCCGCCACGGCCATGGTGTCGTGGTCGGCCCGGGCGAGCAATCCCGCCCGCTCCAACTGGAACGCGTGGCCGGCGAGGTCGTGGTAACGGACAGCCAACCCGATCCGCGCGTCTCGGCTGGCCTTGCGGCTTCGGGCACGACGAACCACACGCGATAGCTTCTCTTGGGCTGCGACCGGTCCGACTGCCGCCGCCACGCGCGCCTGCACAAGACGACGGGTCACGGTCCGAATCGCGGCGACGCGGTCCGCGGGTTCGATCACCTGTACAAGCGTGACGATCTCCGCCTCCACAGCCTCCGACCAGTCCGTCTCCAACAGCCGTGCGAGGAGATCGCGCGCGACGACGCCGTCTTTCGTGCGCTCGTATCGCGCCCGCTGAAACGCAAGGGCCGCAGCGCCCTTATGCCGCGCGTCGAACAGCCGCAAAACCAGCGGAGCGACGCGCTCGCCATCCGGCCGTTGCCGCAGCGCGCGAAGCACCGACTTCCAGGTGGCCGGGTCCACGTCGTTCGGTCCCCAACCGCCCACACTCTCGAAGAGAACCGACAGCCGTCCCCACGACATCGCGAGCACTTTCTTGCTACCGAGATCGGCACGTAGGGCGCGCGCGAGCGGCGCGTAGTCATCCGATTCACGGAACCGATAATCGCCGAGAATATCGCTGGCCACCGCAAGTCCGCGAGGATCGTCGCGCGCCACGAGACGCGAGGCGAGATCCCGCAGCGGCTTCTCCCAGCGTTGCGTGAGCGAACTCCAAAAGTGCCATCCACGTCCGAGCGCGAGCGCGCTCGCCGCGGACAAGCGCACGGCTTCTCCCGCGGACATCGCGTCGCCGGATCCCACCTTGCCGCCACCGAGCTGGCCCGCAATCCAGGCCTCGACCTTGCCCACGTCACCCAAAAACAGCTGCACGGACGCACGCCGGATGTACGCCTCGCGCGATGTATCCGCCTCCCCGCACCAGCGTTCGCTGGCCGCCTGTAGAGCGGCCAGGTCGCGCCGCTCCCATTGAGAGTCGGTCAACCAACGGTACAACTGGTTCCGCTCGCTTGCCCACCAGCGCTGCTTGCGCAACGCCTCGGCCACCGCGCGCTCGCCTTCGACGCGTCGCCCCCGTGCCACAAGTGCGTTCGCGTAGCCGGCCACCGCCTCGGAGTCACCGGGCTGTTCGCGCCACAGTGCACGGCGCAAGGCGAGTTCTTCGGCGTCCCTGCCTGTCGCGCGCAGCGCGTCCGCGAGCCCGTGCCGCAACGCCCGCCGATCCCCTGCCTCCACCAAATCGACGGCAGTCCGCGCGAATGACAGCCGTTCAACGGCAGCGGCGCGCCGGACCTGCGCGATCGCATGGCCGGCCAAGAACCGGCGAACATCGCCGTCCGTTTGCTGTTTCACCTCCGCCATCGCCGTGCGCACCGCCGCCAGATGCTCCGCACCGCGACGTGCCCCGTTGAGCCACTCGACACGCAGCCACGCGGCGACCGTTTTCTTGTCGACCGTCGCCATGGCCGCGTTCCAATGCTCAAACGCCTCGGGCCAGCGCGCGGCGCGGCGCGCATGTAGCGCGAGCACGTAGTGATCCTGAAAGCCCGCGCGCTTTTCAAAACTCCCCTGACGGGCGGTCGGCAGACCGGGATCGCGCGCAGACAGGAAGAAAGCGTCGCCGTGATTCGCGGTTGCTTCTTGGAGGTGGGTGCCGAACTCCTCGGGCGTAAGCGGACGGACGGCGATGTCTTCCCGGTACCGGAAGCGACGCCTCTGGTCGAGTGTTACGGACTTGGTCGGCCACCAGCGACCGCGGACCGAGACGAAACCGGAGAACGTTGTAGTTGTGGTGTCGTCGCCATCACGCTCGGTCATGGAAAGCAGCACGCGACGCTCGGTGTCCACGCGCAGTTCGATTGTGGAGTCGCCGTCCGGCGGCGTAAGAATGATCACCGGACGCGACAGATCGTCGACGATCATCGTGGCGGTGTGGCCGGCGAACCGGTGCACAAGATCTTCCAGCCCGTAGTCGGACAGTTCCAGGGACCAGCCTTGCTCATCGCCCGGCTCTGCGCGCCGCTTGCGGCCGCGTCGGCGCGCTTCCCACAGGATTCCGCGTTCGCCACCGAAGAGCCACGTCTGGTGCGGATCGCCGCGGTCCGCGCTGCGCACAAACCACTCCTTGCGACCCAACAGTGCGCGCGTAGTACGCCAGAGTCCCCAAACATCGACGCGACGTCCGTGGAACCGCTGCACCGTCAGCGCAATGCCGCCTTCGCCCGCCAGCGCGCTGCGTCGGTCCAGGGTGCGCAGCACATCCGCGATTTCGCGCGGCAGCCGCGGCTGTTGCCCGGATGACGTCGCCGCCTTGGGCACCGCGGGAAGACGCGGGAACGGTAGGGCGTAGAACCGCTTCGCGCGGCCGCCAACCCGACGACCGGCGAAGCCAGCAGCGGCCACCCAGCCTCCGGGGCTTCCCGGAGTTGTCGGGCCTCCCACGAGGGCGGGCGCGGGAGGCACCTCCGCGTCCTCCTCGAACTCGGCTTCCTCCGCCGGTTCCTCGGCGTCGGAATCGTCCTCCTCGTCTTCCCCGAGCTTTTCGCTCTGGTCCATGAGTGTTTCGTCTTCGGTCCGAAGAGGGCCTCCGTCGCCGTCGCCGTCCGAGTCGCGAAGTCTCATGGGGGCCTCCTCCGCCTGGCCGTGAAACAGCTTGAGCCCTCCTACTGCGACACTCCAGCCCGCGTGAAGGTACTCGCCCAGAGTCGCGATTTCCGCACGCGCCTGGCGGCGTAGCAGCGCCCGTCCGTTCTTGGCCTGGCGCAGGGCCGATCGCAGCACTTCGCGTCGCGCCGCATCGCGCGCGTCGGCAAAAAACGCCTCGCCATCGCGCATGTGCACGCGCCGCGCGACGCCGTATTGCTCCCGCTGGGCGTCGGACTCGAGTACCAGAAACGAGGTGTACGGCGTCAGGATTCCGTACTGCTCCGAGAACGAGACGATCTCGCGCTGCGTTTCCGACGACGTGCCCTCGGCAAGCAACGCATCAAGGTGCCGGCGCGCCCAAAGCCGCGGCAAGAACGAGTTCCCGCCTTCGGTCTCCTGAAACTGCACGTCGGCCACAAAGCGGACCGGCTTGCCCGCACGGGTGCCGGTGAGAACAACCTGGCCGGTCTGCGCGCCTTTGCCGGGCAAAAACCGACCAAGCACGATCTGTTGACGACCCTCGGGCAGCCGCGGCAATTCCGCCGGATACACTCGCGCCGTTCGCAAACCCGAAAACGAGAGCTTGAGATCGGTGAGCACCGGTCGCGCCGCTTCGGTGAGCAGCGCCTGGGCGGCTCCTGCGGGATCGTCGTCTGCACGCCGCGTGGACCCGATGGCGCGCAGGACCGGCAGCTCGAATGCGGACGAAACAGACACCGCGTGCCAGCGGCCATGCCGTGGCGCCGCCTTCACGCGCGCAACCCATTCCTGCGGACTCGCGGTCCCCGCCGTACCGATGCCGTCGCCGACATAGACGACGAGCGAGCGGTCGGTCGCAACCTTGTGCACCGCCGCCAACCCCTTCGTGAGATCGGTCCAGCCGAGCGAGCGACGCTTTTCCAGCCAGGCCACGGCGCCGTCCTTGTCGGTTGCCGGACACCAGACCGTCTCGACGTCGAGCGCCGCGAGCCGGAAGCGGTCTTTCTTGCCGAGCAGGCCGAGCAGAGCCTGTACGAAGTCGCGCTGGCGAGCGCGGGCCGCCTCATCCATGGACGCCGAGGTGTCCGCGACAACAATCAGGTCGAGCGGCGCGCCCTCGGGCACGAGATCGCGCTGCCAACCCGCCGCCCCTGCGCCGGGCGGGGTGAAGAGCAGCATGAAGTAGCCGTCTTCGCCACGCCGGTGTGGCACGATCGTGAGCGGCGCCGCGCTCTTGAGGCGGATCGAGAGTTCGAGATCCGTCGACGGCGAGGTCTCCTCGGCGAAGTAGCGCGCGGTCGCGTGATGCGTGCTCTCTTCGATGCGCGCGTCGTAGCCGCGACACGTGACGTCGGCAATCGGCGCCACCGACTGCACACGCACATCGACGGATAGATACTGAATCGGCACGCGGCGGGTCGCGTCGCTGCGCAGCGCGTAGCGGTAACGCAACGTATCGCCTTCACGCGGCAGCACTTGGGTGTACCGAATACGAATGCGCTTGTCCGAATGCGGCTCGATCGGGAAGACGCGGGCCTTGAACAGGTTGCCGCCAGACCACTCCAGGAGGCCGGGGTCTTTTGTCTCGCGCATGATCGCCTCGAAGATGCGCCGCGCCCGCTGCTTCTCGACGATGTCGGCCTCGACGAGCTCGTCGCCGATCCACATCGCGAATCCGGAGATGGACGCTCCCGCGGGGAGCGGAAAATAAAACACCCCTTCGAGCCGTTGCTTGGTCAGGTTGCGAAACGACTGCTCGACGGTCGTGCGCGCGATCTGATCGCGGACTTCGACGTTGACCTTGTGATAGCCGACCGAGAGCGGGACGTCGCGTCCATCGACCTGCGCGAGAAGTGAACCGGTCCAGTTGTCGGTCGTGGACCCGCGGTAGCCGACGATCCATTTCGGCGCGTGCTCGAGTACGTCGGTGCGACCGCCGCCGGCACGCAGCACGCCGCTCAGGAGTTTCTTCTCGAACCCACCGGGACCGCGCACGGTCACGGCGCCGCTCACGTCCAGCTCACCCGCCCGCAGACGGATCGCGCCGTCCTCGATATCGACCATCCCGCCGGGTCCGAGCACGAGCTTCGCACCGGACGTGAGCCGCCATTCCAGCGCGTTCGCGCCGCGAGCGGGGGTGCGCACGGTGTCGCCGGCCAGGAGCACCACCCCCTGGCGCAGCGGGCTCCAGCGATCGCGCCCGGTCGGACGCACGAACGCCGTTCCCTGCCGATCGAGCACAGTGGCCACACGCACGGCGTCCCCGGCCCCGGCGGCCACAGGGGGCATGGAGGACACGGCAAGAGCGACAACGACAAGAAGGCAGAGGAGGGGGGCGGGGCTCCGCATGATCCCACTCTATTTCACCGGACGCGGTTTGTCCGAACGTCAAAACGGAGTCACGCGGTGCGCGGTAGAATCCCGGCGTGCGCAAAGACATCGCCGTCCGTTTGCTTCCTCTTCTGATTGCCGCGTATGCCCTTCTGATGACCGGATGTGGGGGGGGCGGGGGCACGGTCGTGCTCTTTGTCGATGCGACGGGACAGGCCGGCTTCGTCTATGTCCACGGTCTGTTGAACGGGCCGCTCTCGGAAGCGCAGGCGTTGGGCGGGGGCGTGGCGGCCGGCGACTACGACGGCGACGGCTGCATTGATCTGTACGTCGTGCGCGGCGACATCGGGCCGAATCTGTTGTTTCGCAACCGCGGCGACGGTACGTTCGAGGAGGTCGGGGCCGCCGCTGGCGTGGCGTTCGGCGAGGCGCTGCGGTTCTCGTGTGGACCGGCGTTTTGCGACTACGACGGCGACGGCGATCTCGATCTCTTTGTGGGCGGCCTCGACACGACGCCGCTGCGCGTGTTTCGCAACGATGGGGATGGCACGTTTACCGACGTCACCGCGGCGACCGGTCTGTCGGTCTCCCGGCGTAACACGTTCGGGTTCACCTTCGGGGACTACGATGCCGACGGCGACCTCGACGTCGTGCTTACACACTGGGTCGTGCCCGAGCGGGCGACGGCGGCGCCGGGCGAGTGGCTGTGGCGCAACAACGGCGACGGCACCTTCACCGACGTGACCGCGGCGGCGGGCCTCGCGCCGACCGACCCCGGCACCGAAGACCGGACGTTTACCGCGAACTTCACCGACCTCGACAACGACGGCGATCTCGATCTCCTTTTTGCGTCCGATTTTGGCAACAGCCAGGTCTACCGCAACAACGGGGACGGCACGTTCCTGGATGTCACGGACCGTTCGGTCATCACCGACGAGAACGCGATGGGTTCCGCACTCGGCGATTTCGACGGAGACGGCGATATCGACTGGTTCGTCTCGAGCATCTGGGATCCCGATGGTGTCGCCGAGGGGTTTTGGGGCGTCACGGGCAACCGCCTCTATCGCAACAACGGCGACGGGACCTTCCAGGACGCGACGGACGCCGCCGGCGTACGCGAGGGGTACTGGGGCTGGGGCAGCGTGTTCGCCGATCTCAACCACGACGGCCACCTCGACCTGTTCCACGTCAACGGCATCGAATTCGCCGGCAGCGAAGACGCGGACTTTGTCGACGATCCCTCGCGACTGTTCCTCAATAACGGCGACGCGACGTTTCGGACGGTGGATGTCGGCGATCGCGGCCAGGGTCGCGGCGTCGCATGTTTCGACTTCGACAAGGACGGCGATCTCGATCTGTTCATCGCGAACTGGTCCGAGGAGCCCAAGCTCCTGCGCAACGAAATGGGGGGGGCGGGGGCGTGGCTGCATGTGCGCCTGCGCGGCCAGGCACCCAACACCGAGGCTGTCGGCGCCAAGGTCCGCGTGACCGCGGGCGGGCGAACCCAGTTGCGCGAACTGCGCTGCGGCAACAACTACGTCTCCCAGAACCCGGTCGCGGCGTACTTCGGCCTGGCCGATGCCACGATCGTGGATCGCGTAGAGATCACCTGGCCGAACGGCACAATCACCACGCTCCTGAACGTCGCCCTCAACCGCGAACTCGTCGTCGCCCAGCCCTGAACCCCGCGCTTCACGCGCCAACATCGTCAGAGGTTGGACCAAAGAGCGCTTGCGCAGCTACCAGTACAGACTCGCGTACACGATCAGCGTCAGCGGCGCGTCCGCCGTGAATTTCAGCGAGCGGATTCTTGCTGCGGTCGCCTTGCGTGCGGCTCCCCCGCGGAGCCCCAGTGTCAGCATGGCCCAAAGGCGCGTTTCCGGCTCTTCCCATGATGTCTTCAGCAATGCCGCGACCATGGGTCGGTTGACCTTGCTGTTGTGGCCCAAGAGCATCCGCGTCGCGAGTGCCGCCGGATGCCCAGGTTGTCCAAGCATCACGAGCCGATCGCGAAAGGCCGCGAAACGATCCGGATCGATTTCGAGACCGGCGCTTTTTGAGGTCTTGCCCAGCCAGGTGAGCCATGCGACGTCGTCCAGCGTCTTCGGAGTGGCCGCCATCGTGCGCACCGCGCCGCGCTGCGCGGGTTTCTTGTACCGCGGATTTCCGGTCATCCAGTAGGCATACGCCAGCGCCAGGGAGGCAATCGCGTTCTCTCGCACATTGCCGCCCCAGGTTCCATCGTTGCGCTGCGCCGTGATGAGCGAGCGTAGCGCGCGCCGGACCGTCGCGGCATGCCGATTCTCCGACTTGGAGCCCCGGTCGGTGTAGCCCGCGGCCAAAAAGGCGAGAGCTGCCAGACCGGTCTGCCCGACCGAACCGAAATCGCCGTCCGTTTGCTGTCTCAACGGCAGCCGGTTCAACTCTTCCTCGAAGGCCTTCCATTCCTTCCAACGCCCCCCGCCCCCTGCGCGCAGATTCCGCCGGCCGCCGCGCCCCGCGCCTCCGCCGAGTCCGATCGCCGGGGACGTTGCCGGGCCGCGGAACGGCGCTACCCCAAGATCTCCGTCCGCTTCTTCGTCTTCCACGACCAACCCGGCGGTGTAGGGCGTCACGATCGAGTGTTTCGTGCCGAGGGTCACGATCTCGTCGACGAGTTCCTTGTTCTTGCCGTACAGCCGGGTCTGTTCAAGCAGGAAGTCCACCTTGCGTTCGGCCCAGAGGTGCGGCAGCGCGGGTACGTTGCGGACCCTGGGCAGGGTGGTGTGGAATTCGTACGTGACCGTGCGGCCGTGCAGCTTGCCGTACAGGCGCAACTTCGCCGGGCCAGACACGGCGTATCGGCAAAAGACAATCAGTTCGTCGCCCGAGAACAGGTCGGGTAGCCGTCGCGGATAGACGTCGGCAAGGCCGTCCGCTTCGAGGCGCAGATCCGTCAGGACGGGATGATCGATCCGGCGAAAGAACCGGGACAAGACGAGTTCGAGATTCTCGCCGCGAGTGACGTATTCGCGACCGCCGCGGCTGTCGCCCGCGATGCGGTCCAGAAAATCCACGTTCTGATCGAAGCCGACGCCGAAGACGAACAACCGTTGGTCGGCGACGTTGTGTTTCCTGGCACGGGCGATGAGTCGCCGCGGATCGCGTTCACCAACACTCGGAAGACCATCGGTCAACAGCACGACAAGCCCGAGGCGTTTGCGGTCACCCAGCGCAAACGCCTCGGTCAACGCGTCGTCGAGAGCGGTGCCGCCGGCCGCGTCGCGGCCGCGCACCCACGCGATGGCTTCGCGTTTCGTCTTGTCGGTGGCGAACTCGAGGCCCCGTCGAAAGTGCTTGGCGACCGTCGCAAACGCCACGACGCCGAAGCGATCACGCGGCCCGAGACGTTCGATACCGTAGGCGAGCGCTGCCACGGCTTGATCGAGCTTCTCGCCGCTCATCGATCCGCTCGTGTCGAGAACGTAGACGACGTCCTTGCCGACGGAGGACCGCTCGGCGCGCGCGACGCGAGGAGTCTTGAAGAGCGCAAGGAGCGTTCCGGGCGCGCCCGCCTGCCGATGCGCGACAAACATGGGAGGGCGTGTCGCCTGGCGTCCCTGTTCAGCGACCGGGACGATCTGCAGGACGAAATCGCGATCTTGTCCGTCACGCGCGACGTCCACGCGCGCCTGCGTCGCCTGACTTCCGCGCGGAGAGGCCAACGACGACACGGCCAACTTGTGTGATGACGAGGTGAGCGACCCTATGAGGGAGCTCCCGAGTATGTCGATCTTGATGGCCACCTCGTTCGCGCGCGCGTTGCCCCCGAGCGGGTAGCGTAATTCGACCACTCCGTCATCCTCGCGCAGAAGCTGGCAGTACGTCAGTCGAAGCGACACGGTCTTGCCTGGCGGGATCGGAAAGACCCGGGCCTTGTAGGTCCGACGGTCGATCTTTTCGAGCAGCGCCGGGTCCTTGCGTCGCGAAACGATGCTGCGGTAGATGCGCCGCGCCTTCTTGCGCTCCAGCACCTCGCCCTTCATCACCTTGCCGTCCACGACCATGGAGAACGCGCGGACACTCGCGCCCTCGGGTAGAGGAAACGTGTAGATCGCCTCGAGCGGGCGCCGCGAAACATTGCGAAAGATCTGCTCGACAAAAACGTCCGCCACTCGGCCGTGCACGGTCGCATGAACCTCATGTCCCTGAAACGCCACACGCCCTCCGCGGGCCTCGAGGCGCGCCTGCGCAAGTACGGGGCAAACAAGCGTGAGAAAAGCGAGCAGTGTCCGCATGCCCGAAAAAACGAGACGGAACGCCGGACGGTTCGGAGATTGACTAGGGCGTGTTGATAATCTGCTCGCCCATGGCCCGCCCCGAGCCGGCTCTACAGATGGCGTCGTCGCGACACGACCAAGCACATTCCTGGTCGGGCACTCTGGCCAGGTCCGGCACTCTGGGCTAGGCATCGCGGGTGATCTTTCAAACGCTTGCGGCCGCCGCGTTCTTTGTGACGGTCTTCTCGATCCCCGGGTGGCTCGCCGTCCGTTCGCTGTTGGTTGCACCGATCGCCGGACTCTGCACCTTCGGTCCGGCGGTGATCCTGACAAGCGCGATCTTCGGCTTTCACCCGATCACGGTCGTCCTGACGTGGGTCGCGCTCGTCACGTTGCTCGGACGGGTCAAGCTGACGGGCCTGCCGCAAGTCGCGTTCGAACTCCCCGGACCTGACGGCGAGCCCGCCAGCGACGGTTCCGACGGCCCGTTTCCCGGCCCCTCGTGGCGAGCCGCCCTCGGCGTCGCGTTCGTCGCCGCGATTCCCACGCTGCAGTTGTTTCCCGTCTGGACCGGGGGAGGACTCTGGCTCGACGGGGCGTACGTCGAGCAGGCCAAGGTGTCGCTCGTCGATGCGTTCGCCCGCCACGGCCTGCCCGCGCAAAACCCGTATCTCGGCGGCACGGATCTGTCGTACTACTTTGCGTCGCACTTCCAGGCCGCCCTGCCGCGCATGCTCCTCGGCCTCCACGCATGGCCGTGCCTCATCGCCTTCACCTGGTTTGCCGGGGTCTCGCTGATCGGAGTCCTCGCAACGTGGGCGCACGAACTCGCCCGCGCGTCGGGACTCCTGATCCTGCTCACGGCCCTGGGCCCGCCGACGCTCGCGCTCCGCAAGATCGGCCTGATTCGTCCGGCGGTGACGACCCCCGAACTGGAAGGCATCGGCCCGCTCATCATGCAGATCGAAACGGTGCCACAGCATGTCGCGGCGGCGGCCGCCCTCATCTTCGCCATGCGGCTCGCCGTACGCCGGCCCCGCGGGACCGTGTGGCTGCTCGGCGGCGCGTTCGCTTTCGCGGCGGGCAGTTCGGCCTGGCTCGCCCTGGTGTTTTTCTTGTGCGTGCCCGCAATCCTCGCCAGGCGACGCGAGCTGGGACGGCTGGGGTTCGCCGCGGGAGGCATCGCCGTCCTGATCTGTTTTCCGCTCGTGACGGCCATGATGTCGGGCAAGGGGGGCGCGGCGGCGCCGGTCGAGTTCTCGGTGTTTCATGCATCGCGGCTTACCGACCGGAGCTGGGCGCATCTGATCCTGTATTGGATCCAGTTCACGCCGCTCTGGATGGGGCTCGCGTTCCTGGCCGGATGGCGCGGTCTGTTCCACGCCAAGCGTAGCGCGTTCCGCGACATCAGCGTCCCCTGCATCCTCATCCCCCTGTGCGTGACCCTGCTCTTTCGCAGCACGCTCGTGCACAACGACCTCGGCTGGTGCGCGGTCCTGCTGCCTTGCGCACTGCTCAACGTGTGGGCCGCGGTCGCGCTGCGGCGCCGCCTGATGCCACGGATCATCGCCTACGGGGGGATCGGGCTCGGTCTTTGGTCCAGTGCACGCTGTTGGGACCGGCCGGATCCCAAACCTGCCGAGATTCGTCAGGAGCAGACCCTTCGTCGCCGCTTCGCGATCCAGCCCGCGGCGTGGGCGGTCGTGCGCCGCTACGCCGGCCCCAATGACTTGGTCCAAAACAACCCCGACGCATTCTCGGGGATCACTTCGGGAGTTACCGACGAGCCCGGCAACATCTCGTGGGCGATGTTTGCGAACCGATCGGCAGCGGCCGGTGATTCGACAAATCTGTTCGTGTATGCATGGCGGCAGGGTGAACGGCCCCGGGACACGCTGCGCGCCGTGCGGAGCGTGTTTCGCCATGAGAAACCGGCCCCCGCGGCGGTCCGGCGACTGGCCGAGGAGCTAAACATCCGCGTCCTGCTTGTCGGACGTGACGACGAGGTCTGGCCGGGAGCCGCCATCATCGCGTCGGGGGCCTACCGGCTGGCCCACGGCGCGAAGGACTATCGAGTCTTCGTCCGCGAGAAGTAGTCCTGCCGGGATCCCTGTGGCCGGCCGGCCCTACCATGCGCAGATGCACTCGCGCTTCGTGGCGTTCTTGATGGCGTTCCTGATGGCATTCTCGATCGACCGGCTCCCGGAGGTTTGGCGATGACCCAGTTGCTCCGGCTGATGCGGCCTTGGCACTGGAGCAAGAACCTCCTGTGCCTCGCTGGCGTGATTTTCAGCGGCAACGCCGCCGACCCGAGCCAGATCCTGCGCGCCCTCGGCACGGCCGTCGCCTTTTGCGCCGCCTCGGCGACGATCTACATCCTCAACGACTTTCTGGACCGGAACCGCGACCGCGAGCACCCGCGCAAGAAAGACCGCCCGCTCGCCAGCGGCCAGGTGTCACTCGGAGCCGCCACGATCCTCGCGGGAGGGCTGGCACTGGTCGCCGGACTCGGCGGCATGCTCCTCGGGCAAGGCGTCGACGCCTGCATCGCGCTGTACCTGCTCCTCGGCATCGCCTACTCGATCGGCCTGAAACACATCGTCCTCGTCGATGTCCTGACAATTGCCCTCGGCTTCGTCCTGCGCATGGTCGCCGGCATCTACGCCCTCGACCTGCAACCGACGGCATGGTCGATCCTTTGCACGTTCTTTTTGGCGCTTGTGTTCGGCTTCGGCAAGCGGCGCGTCGAACTCGGCGCCGACGACGCAAACCACCGACCCGTCCTCGCAAACTACACGATCCCGCATGTCGACAACATGCTGAACAGCGCCGCGACCTCTACGGCGATCTGCTACGCACTCTTCACCGTCAGCGCCGGCAAGAATCCGACCCTGATTCTCACGCTCCCGCTGGTCTGGTACGCCCTCTGGCACTACGTCACGGCGGTCATCGGACACACGAGCGGAAAGCCGGAACTCCTGGTCTGGCGCGACCGCCGCCTGGTCTGGACCGCGGTCGCATGGCTTACCCTCTATTCGGCCATTCAGTACGGGGGTTTTCGGTTGCTGCGGTAGGAGCGTAAATCCGCAGGGCGGATTTACGTAGTAGGAGAAAAGCAGACGGACGGCGATGTCTCGACCGATGTTCGTACTCGCCGATGACTTCGCGCGCCCCCCGGGCACTTGGCGGGCCAATCACTTCGCAGGCTTGCGGACGATGATGCGGCCTCCGCCTTCGGCACCCGCCAGACCGGTTGTGGCGCGTTTGAGAAACAACAGGGCGTACGCGGTATCGATCGCCTCGCCGTAGCCGCGGCCGGTCTGGACCCCGCGCGCGGCCGGATCACCCCAAGCGCCGTTTTCCTTTTGGCGCCGCACGATGATCGCCGCGCCTTCGGCGTACCAGTCGAAATCGTCGAACTGCTTCACGCCGGTGAGGATGCACGCACGTTCGACGCCGTAGAAGGCGTAGAGTTCCTTGTTGGTGTAGCCGCCATCCAGCAGTAGCTCGCCCAGCCGCTTCATGCCGCGAACAATGCGGTCCTCGGTCTTCACCTTCTTGGTCACCTCGTTGCCCGACAGCGCCTCGATACAGATCGCCAGCGTGGCGACGCCCGCGGTCGTCATCGAGAACTCGTGCTTGGTCGTGCCGCGCGGTCCATAACCCCAGCCGCCGGTGCGATTCACGCTTTTGCGCCAGTAGGCGGCGTTTTTGGCCCACACCTCGGCGGGGGCCTTGAATCCCGCACGCCACGCCTCGCGCAACGCGAGGATCGCATACTGCGTATTCGAGTTGTCGCCCCTGCCGGGGCGGCGCTCGTACACCTTGTCGTGGCAGTGGTAGGTCCACTGGCCGTTGTCCAGCTGACCTTGCCAGATCCGGCGGGCCAGGGTGCGGATCGACTGCGCGTGCGCTTTCTCGTCCACGGACTTCAGGGCGAGCGTGAGCATCGACAGCGCGTACGTGTAGCGCCGGACGCCCGGGAGCGCACCGCCGGGCAGGAGCGTTTTTTCGAGCGCCTTCCTGATCGCCGGATCGTCGGCCGGCACGCCGGCGGCGCGCAGGGCGTAAACCGCGAGCCCGGTAGCGCCCACGACGGTCTCCGGCGAGTCCGGAAACGATGGCCACTCCGCGCGACCGTCCTTCAACAGATCGGCGCGCAGAAACTTCGCGCCGCGATCGATGGCGGCGGCGACCACGCCCGGCGCCGAGAGCACCGGCTTCTTGTAGTTGTCTCGTTTCGCTGAAATCCACGAGCGCCACAGATCGGCGTCGGGCGGCAGGTCCAGCCCCGAGAGCATCATCAGCAGGAGCTGCGCGCCACGACGAACGGACTTGTCCTCGTGGCGCAGCAGCTCCACCAGTCGCGTCACAATGCGGAAGTCCGGTTTTTTGGCGAAATCGTCCAGGATTGCGCGCGCCGCGACCGGCGACAGGGCCTCGCGCGCCCAGGCTGCCGGCAAATCCCCCAGTGCCTTCGCCCGCCGCCCGCGATCCTTGAGAATCTCGCGCGCCTCCTCGGCGAGCGCCGGGATTTTCACCGCCTCCTGCAGCGCCGCACTTGAGAGTCCACGCCGCACAAGGTCGCGAAACAGATCGACCCGAGTCTCGTGTTCGATCTGAAGCCCGGCCTGAAGGAACGCGGTATGGTCGGGATACCAGCGCGCGAGGCCGCGTAGAACGGTGAGCTGAAGATCCACGGGACCGTGTTTCGGATACAGCTTGCGCAGCAGTTTCGCGCGCTCCGGCTCCGGACCCGCGGCGAGCGCCACCGCGACCGGGCGGGCCGCGTAGGGTTCCTTGCGCGCGAAGCGGCGCGCGAGCGAATAGAGCTTTTTCCAGCCCTTCTCGCCGCGTGCGGAAAGCACGCGGCGGGCCGCAGCGGCGTCGGCGCTCAACGGATAGTCCGCAACCAGCTTCGCGAGCTTGCCCTCGGACAGGTCGCTCAGCGCCGCATCGCCGCGGCGCGGCAAGGCCGTGGGTAGTTCGATCGTCAGCACCAGTTCGTCGATGGCCACGGCGGACTCCCGCACCCAAAACCCGAAGACATCGCCGTCCGTTTGCTTTTTTTGCGGGTCCTTCAATCCGGGCTTCTTCGGTCCGAAAGCACGCCATAGCGAACCCAGTCGAACGTAGCCCGCGGCGTCGAACGCGATTTGGCCCGGCTTGCCTTTCGCGAAACGGCGCTGGATCTGGACCGCTGGCGCGCGCGCGAGTTCGCGGTACTTGAAGTCCTTGCCGAAGCGGCACGACGCGAGAAAAAAACCGCCCGCCTCCGCGAATCGGTGGTCGATCATGTCCGCGACGATCGGGCCGAGGAAGAACCCGAGGTCGTTTTGGTGGCGTGCCGTGAGCTGAAAGACCGCGCGGCGAACCCGACCCGCCTTGTGCGCCAGGCAGCCGGTGCCTTCGAGGACGAGTTGCTTGTTCTCGATACGCCAGCGCGCCGTCCCGGCGTCCGGAAGCAGGCCCGCCGGCCGCAACGTCTGAAAATCCTCGAGCTGGCTCTTTTGGGAGAAGTCGTAGCGGACCGTCACGACGGTGCCCTCCGCCGCGATCACTTCGCCCGCGAAATGATCCTCGACGGTTTGAGCGCGGGCGGGCGAGCTGCAGAGTCCGTGGAGAGCGAAAAGGATGACGGCAGGAAGAACACGCACCCACGAATCGTAACGGCGATACTCCGCGCGGAGAACGGCCGAAGACAAAACCAACGGCCAAAATCAAACTCGAGGGTTGTCGTGTGTGCGGATCCGCTTATGCTGGCGCCATCAACCCTTTTGGGCCCTCGGCCGCACCGCTTAGGTGGCGGGCCAGGACCAATCAAGGGAGGTCATTCGAATGCGGATCATCCCGACTGTTTCTTCCCTCGCGTGAGCGGGCCTTTTTCGCCTCCACGCTGACCGCTGCCTGCCCCGGGTTCGGAGGACTCTTCGCAACCCCGGATTGCCTTGGCGGCGCGTGAGTCGGGCAGCCTGCTCCGTCCTGGAGTGGGTTCCCTCGTATTTCCCCGCGCGTGACCCCTGCTTTGGGACTCCCTTACGGGGGCCACCACCACCGATCGAACGGAATCGAACAAGAGCGGGGAAGGGAGACCTCGTTGCGTCACATGGGCCAAGATCCCAAGCCGGCATCCATCGATGGCACACGCCGCGATCGGACCTCCGATCGAACACTCGATCGAACCCTGTGGGGCCTGACGCGTGGCCAGCGGCTGCGCTATGGCCTGGCAATCGCGGCCATGGGCATCGGATTTGGCTTCACCTTTCTGGCTCCGCGCATTGTCAAGGACATCCTTGACGCGCTACAGGCAGGCCGTCGTCCGGCAACGGCTGAGCTCTGGCGGGCCGCCGGTCTCATCGTTCTTGTCACGTCAATCGGCGGTGGGTTTCAATACCTGCGCGGCCGTTGGGCCGCGATCGCGAGCCAATCGGTCGTGCGCCGGTTGCGCAATCGGCTGTACCGGCACCTCGACGAGTTGCCGTGTTCGTTCCACGACAAGGCGGATACCGGAGACCTCGTGCAGCGTTGCACGTCCGACGTCGAAACGGTCCGCGTCTTCCTCGCCGCACAGATCGTCGAGATCGCGCGCGCCGGACTCCTGTTCCTGGTCGTGCTGCCATACCTGCTCTCAATCGATGTGCACATGACGCTCTGGGCGATCGCGCTGTTCCCCGTCTTGACGCTCTCCGGTTTCATCTTCTTCAAACGCGTGAAGGCGCTCTTTTTGAAAGTCGACGAGGCCGAAGGCCGCATGACCACCGTCCTGCAGGAAAACCTGACGGGCATCCGCGTCGTGCGCGCGTTCGCCCGCGAGGAATTCGAAAGCGAAAAATTCGCCAAGGTCAACGCGACGCACCGCGACCTGAACCTCCGGCTCATCCGGATGCTCGGTGTGTACTGGGGCCTGAGCGACGTCCTCTGCCTGACCCAGGTCGGACTGCCGCTCATGATCGGAGCGATGCGTGCGCTCGACGGCACGCTGACGATCGGGGCGCTCTATGCCTTCGTGACCTACGTCGGCATGATCGTCTGGCCGATCCGCCACATGGGCCGCATCCTCGCGGACTCCGGCAAGGCGGTCGTCGCCTTGGGCCGATTGCGCGAGATTCTGGAAACGCCTCCGGAGTCGGATCCGATCCCGAGAGAGCATACGGACGGCGATGCCTCGGCGTCCTCGGCAGGCACGGCGCGCACCGCAGCCTCGGTAGCCTCGGTAGTTCCGGACGCGCCGGCAGTTCCGGCAAGCACGACAGCGACAGCGGGAACAGCGGACACGACATCGCCGATACCGGCGAGCCCTGATCAAATCGAGGGCGCGTTGGAGATCGAGGGCCTGACGTTTTCGTTCGCGGACAAGCCAATTCTCTCGGACCTCACGTTTGCGATTCAGCCGGGAGAGACGGTCGCGCTCCTCGGTCCGCCCGGCGCGGGCAAGTCGACGCTGATGCAGCTCTTGCTGCGACTTTATGACTACGAAACCGGTTCGATCCGGCTCGACGGCCACGAACTGCGCGATCTGCCGCGCGCGTTGGTACGCCGCGCGATCGGCTGCGCGTTGCAGGAACCGTTCTTGTACTCGAAGACACTCGGCCACAACGTACGCGTCGGACGCGGCACCGCGTCGCACGACGACATCGTCGCGGCGGCGCAAGACGCGAGCGTGCACGCGGCCATCGAAGAGTTCGACAAGGGCTACGACACGGTGGTGGGCGAACGCGGAGTCACGCTGTCCGGCGGTCAACGCCAGCGCGTCTCCTTGGCGCGTGCGTTTCTGAAAGACGCTCCGGTACTGCTCCTCGACGACGCCCTCAGCGCCGTCGATACGCGCACCGAGGCCGGCATCGTCGCCGCCCTGCGCGCACGCCGCGGCCGGCGCACGACCATCGTGATCGCGCACCGCCTCTCCACGGTGCGACATGCGGACCGGTTGATCGTGCTCGAGCACGGCCGGGCCGTTCAGCAGGGCACCCACAAGGAACTGGCCGGACGGGATGGACCGTACCGGCGGCTATGGGAAATCCAGGGCTCGTTGGAACAGGAACTGGAGGGCGACCTCCATGCACTCTGATCATGCACGTTGAAGAGGAAATCGACCAGGCCCAGGACCTGGACTTCTCGCTATGGAAAAAGCTGCTGCGGTACGCGATGGTGTACCGCCGTGACGTCGCGTGGATGTGCACCGCCGGCATCGCCACGGCCCTGGCGGATCTCGGCTTTCCGCTCGTAACCAAAGGCGTCATCGATGGCGTCATTGTGCCGGATCGCCCCGCGTCCGCGCTCTGGCCGTACGCGATCGCGTACCTGGGGCTGACGCTGCTCCTCGCCGTCAGCGTTTGGACGTTCATCGCGCGGGCGGGCCGGATCCGCACGCACGTCAGCCACGACATCCGTCGCGACGGTTTTGCCAAGCTGCAGCAGCTCTCGTTCTCGTACTACGACCGGCGCCCGGTGGGCTGGCTGGTGGCACGCATGACATCGGACTGCGAGCGCCTCTCCAACATCCTGGCGTGGGGCATTCTCGATGTCGCGTGGGGCATCACGGTCATGCTCGGCATCGCCATCGTGCTCGTGACCCTGTCGTGGAAACTCGGGCTGATCGTCCTTACGATCGTTCCGGTGCTCGCGATCACCAGCCTGTACTTTCGCCGCCGTATTCTTGACAGCGCACGACACGTGCGCCGCACCAACTCGCGGATCACGGCTGCCTACAACGAGTCGATCATGGGGGTGCGAACGACGAAGGTGTTCGGCCGCGCCGAAGACAACCTGGCCGAGTTTCGCGGCCTGACCGACGAGATGGAACTCCATTCGGTCCGCAACCAACTGCTGTCCGCCGTCTACCTGCCGCTGATTCTCGCCCTCTCCAGCGTTGCGATGGCCTTGGCCGTGCGCGCCGGTGCCCCGCAGGCGCTGGACCACGGTCTCCCGCTCGGAACCCTCGTAACGTTCCTGATGTACACACGCTTCTTTTTCGAGCCCGTTCAACAACTCGCCCACTGGCTGGCCGAAATGCAGATGGCGCAGGCCTCCGCGGAGCGCGTGGTCGGACTCATCGAAACGGTCCCGGAAATCCGCGACTCCGACGAGGTCCGCGCGCGCCTGGCCGAGGCATCGGCGCAACAGTCCACCGAGGATCAGAAAGAGGAAGAGCAAGAGGCCGCGGCGACGACGGAGGCAACGACCGCGACAGGGGCCGCGCCGGCGGCGCTCCAAACAATCGAATTCGACACCGTGGGCTTCGAATACAAATCCGGCGAGACGATCCTGAAAGACCTCTCCCTCACGGTCCGCGCCGGTGAAACGATCGCGCTCGTCGGCTCCACCGGTGGCGGCAAGACCACGATCGTGAGCCTCTTGTGCCGGTTCTACGAGCCAACCGCAGGCCGTGTTCTGTTCGACGGCATCGACTACCGCGACCGCAGCTTGGCGTGGCTCCGCAGCCAACTCGGCGTGGTCCTGCAAACGCCGCACGTGTTTTCGGGCACGATCGGTGACAACATCCGCTACGGCCGCCTCGACGCGACGGACGAAGAGGTCGAGCAGGCAGCACACGTCGCGGGCGCACACGACTTCATCGCCCGCACGGACAAGGGCTACGCCAGCGCCGTCGGCGAAGGCGGCGTGCGCCTGTCCACCGGCGAAAAACAACTGCTGTCACTCGCGCGCGCCATGCTCGCCCGACCGCGCCTCCTCATCCTCGACGAAGCGACATCGTCGGTCGATACCGCAACAGAACGCCGCATCCAAGCCGGCGTCGAGAGAGTCCTGAAAGGCCGCACAAGCTTCGTCATCGCCCACCGCCTCTCCACGGTCCGCCGCGCCGACCGCATCCTGGTCATCGACAAGGGCCACATCGTCGAGCAGGGAACCCACGAAGAACTCCTGCGCCAACGCGGACGCTACTTCGACCTGTACACCCAGCAAGACCTCCGCGAAAGCACTCGCCGCGAATGGAAACCCGCAGAGTAGCCAGACAAACGGACCCCAAGAAGCCCCAGAACGATCCTCAGAACGCTCGCGACGGGACAGACCCCAGCCCAAGAGCATACGGACGGCGATATCGGCGACCGACTGCCGGCCGACCCGGAGTGTAGGGTCGAGGATTGGGACGGTTCGGGATTCGGCTTCGCGGTAACGTGCTTTCGGAACCGATGACCGCGCCTCCGTCGCCGCAATCCCTTCTCGAGCATGCCGACTTCCTGCGGCGCCTGGCTCGCGCCATGCTTCGTGACGAGCACGAGGCAGAGGATCTGGTTCAAGAGACGTTCACCTCGGCGCTGTCCGCCCGCCGTGGGCCGCGCGGTGACGTGCGCGGCTGGCTGGTCGGTATCGCGCGCAATCTGGCTCGCGGAATTCATCGCTCACGCGCGCGCCGCCACACTCGGGAACGACGGGCCGCCCAATCCGTGCACCAACCGTCCGCAGCCCAGGAGGCCGCGCGCGCGGAAACCCACACGCGCCTCGCTCGCGCGGTCGCGCGGCTTCCCGAGCCCGGCCGTTCGATCGTGATCCGTCGCTTTCTCGGCGCCGAAAGTGCCACGGCGATCGCGCGGGATCTCGGCGTCACGCCCAAGACCGTGCGTGTGCATCTGCGCCGCAGCCTCACGCACCTGCGCGGTATCCTCGATGCGCACTCCGAGCGCAGCGTGTGGACCGCCGCACTTGCCACCGCGGCGGCTGCTACGGGACGCGCGGCTGTGCCCATGCCGGTTGTGGCCGCCGGCGCGGTGGCGGTCGTCGCGCTCGCGGCGTGGGGCGTCGCCACGGTCCTGCCTGACCCGGCGCCTCCGCGCGTCGTCACGGCCGCGCGTCAGATCGACGATCCGCAAGACGATCCGGCCCGCGCCACGCGCCCTGCCCGCAAGCCGGGGCCGTTGGAAGAGCCGGGTGGTCCGAAAAAGTCGAACACGCCGGCCGAAATGGACAAGCCGCATCCGATCACACGGTCAGGGGGCCCGAACACGCCGGCGCCGGACACCGAACCGAAGACATCGCCGTCCGTTCCTGACGTGTCTTCGGAACCGCCTCCGCAAGTTCCCGTTGCGCCGACCGCGCGGCGCGTCGAGCGCCCCAAGCCGGTCGCCGGCATCCGCAACGGGCCGCAAACACCGTTACCAAAGATGGGCCTGACCGTCGGATGGGGGCCGGATCGATTCCTGCGATCGACCGGTCAGCACACATTCGTCGTCGTGAGTCGCGATGGGCAAGCGGTGGACTACGAGGTCTGGACGCGCAAGCCGGCGTCGGCCGCGCCGCGATCGACGCGCGATCTTGCTGCCCACGCGCGGTTTCTGGCGAAAGGGCGGCTGAATCAGGTGCCATGGCTTTTTCACGTCATGGATACAGAGCCGGGGTTTGTGGTGTTCGAGCGCTACAACCATCACGGGCGCGGGCGAGTGCTCATGGTGGTCGATGCAACGGGCCATCTGCGGTGGACACGCGACTTGGAGGAGATCTTCGGCGCCGCCGAGCGCACCCGCTTTCCCGAGGGCGATCACGAGACGATGTGGACCTGGCGGGGCCAGGGGTTCTGGGTTGATGAGCGCGCCCGGCGCATCGTGTTGATGACCGCGCGGCGCGACTTCAAGGCGGTCGATCTCGACACCGGCGTGGTGACGCCCGCGCATGCCGATGCGCTCTTGCCGATTATCCGCGCCGCGCACGCCACCCCGCGAGATCGCGCCCGAGCGATCGACGCCGCGGCCGCCTTCCGCCTTCCCGCGCTACGCAAGCTCGTGCGAACGCTGGCGGCGGATTCCGACGAGCCGCTGCGCGTGCGATTGCACGCCGCGGGTGCCGCGCTCTACGACGGCGGACCGCCGCCCGACCGAGCGGTTTTTCGCGCGGCAGCGAAGGCGAAACATCTCGCCGTCGCGGCCCGACGATTGTTGAAGGAAGCCGACGAGCGCGCCGGTCTCCGCGGGACCATCGCAGCGCTCGCCGAAAAGGACGCGTCGAAGCGCCGTGCGGCCCGCGCCCTGCTGCGAGACCACTATGGCCCGGCGGCGCTTCCGTTGCTCCGAACCCGCGCTGGCGATGCGCGGCTGCCCGCGCGCGCCCGCCTGCGCGCGCTGCACGCATACGGTCTCATCCAACCCGACGCCCGCCTCGCCGCGGAAACGCCGGTCCTGCTGCTCCAGGGTTTTTTGGCCGTGCACGAAGACCGCCCGTTGCAGCTCTGGTGCGCGCGCCGCCTCCCCGCATTCGAAACCAAGGCCGCCGTCCTGCTGCGCGCCTTCGTGCTGGATCACACGCAGGAAATCCAGGCGCGCCGGGAAGCCGCTGCGTGCCTCGCAAGCTTCCGCACAAAGATCACGCTGGAAGCGCTGTTCGAGGTCGCCGGCGACAAGGATTTCATCATCATGACGCACGCGCACAACGGACTGCTGGGCTGGCCGCAAAACGACCGCAATCCCAAGCTGCTCGCACTCCTGCGCCAAAAGACTCGACACGCCGACACGATCGCGCTCATCTTCAGCCAGCAGCCGAACAAGCAGGCGACCGAGCCCCTCCTGCGCGCATTCGAACGCCACGTCGCCAACGGTGGCGCGAAGAAAAGCCACTTTCCGTACGCCCTCCAGCGCTGCTCCGGCAAGTGGATCGAAGACGGTAAGAATCCGGCCGCCTGGCGACGCGCCTTGGGCCTGGACTGACAAGCTTCCTTCGCCCGCACGGATGAATTCTGCCGGAAGCGTACGGACGGCGATGTCTGGCGTCGGCTGGTTCGGCGGCCAGCTCGCTTTCCGCCGCTCTCTCTGCTCATCCTCTGTCCTTGGACATCTTTCGAGCGTCGGCTTCGGAGTTTGGGGTCGGCTTCCGGGATCGGGTTCGGGGTCGGGGTCGGACTCGGGGTCGGATTCCGGGTTGGGATGGGTTGGGCCTGGCTGCGCTGCAGCCAAAAGAGTCGCCGTCCGTCCGCTTTTTTATCTTGGGGGGCTACCTCTCACGGGTTTCGACGCGGAGGCATATGCACATGCGCGGTACAGCGATCGCACTCTTGGCGCTCCTTTTTTCGTGTGGTGGCGGCGAGCCGGATCCTGCGCCCGTGGCGGCGCCGGGGGGCGGCGGTGGTGGATCCGTCCCGGGTCCGGGAGTGGCGCTCTCGGGACCGCCGGGTGCGCGTTCGTTCAAGTCCGGGCCCGTGCAGATCACCGCGGACGGCTCGACCGTCTGGACCGCGAACATCGATAATGACTCGGTCTCGCGGATCGATACGGCGACCTTTGCGGTCGTCGAGATTCCGATTGGCGGTGCGCCGCGGTCGGTGAGCGTCACCGAAGACGGGAGCGAGGTCTGGGTCGCGTGCGAGGAGTCCGACGAGGTGAAGGTCCTGCGCGGATCGGACGGCGCCGTTCTCGCCACCGTCCCGTTTCCGTGGGGGAGCGCGCCGTACGGCATCGCGCTGTCGCCCGATCAGCAGACCGCACTCGTCACGCTGCACCGGCGTGGCACCATCGCCGAGATCGATGTCTCTGCGCGAACCGTGCGGCGCACGCTCGAGCCCGTGTGGCGCACGCCTGCGGGCATTGCCTGGGAGGGGACGACAGCGTTTGTTTCACACCTGCTCGCCGACGGGGAACACTCGCGCCTTACCCGCATTGACTGCGCCGGTCCGACGGCGCGCGTCGCGGGCGAGATCACCGTGTTCGCGACGGACCCGCGGGCGAGTGCGCGCCTTGCCGCTCCGTTCGACATCGCCGAGGGCGGCTATCTGTCCTTGCGCGGCCACCTCGGCAAGTTTCCCGGTCGCGAGGAGCTGTGGCTGCCGGTGCAATACAACAATATCCATGACGACCGGTTCTCGCCGGACTCGACCGTGCAGGCGACCATCCGCAAGCTGCAGCTTGACGATCTGTCGTTGCCGAACGGCAACGACGACAAGGTGATCTTGAGCGCGGTCCACGTGCACGACCCGGCCCAAGGCAACGCGTACTCCGGCCCGGGCTGGAATGCGACCGTCTCCGGTCCCGTCGATATCGCGTTTGCCGCCGATGGTTCGCAGGCGTACGTCGTCTGCGAACTGTCCAACGAGGTCGTCGTCGTTGGTTCCGCGACCTCCAATGTGCGCCCGTCCGGTGCTCCCGCGTTGCCCGAGATTCGGGTCGGTGACCGGCCCGCCGGCATTGCAGTGTCGCCCATTGACGGCGCGGCGTACGTGCTGAATCGCTTCTCGCGCGACCTCTCCGTCATCGAAACCGGCACGGCGCGCGAGGTGCGACGGGTGGCCTTGAATCCCGTCACGGGTGAGCCTGAGACCGCGGCGTTTCTGCGCGGCGCCAAGCTGTTTCACACGAGTGCCGATCCGCGCATCTCGAACAACGAAAAGGTCGCGTGCGCATCCTGCCACTTCGATGCCGAGATCGACGGCCGCCGCTGGAACTTCCACGCGCTTTCGGGGCGCTCCGGCTCGCGGGCCACGCTGACGCTGCGCGGACTCTCGCTTACGTTCGGGCCGCGCGATCCGACAACCGGCTTCGGCCAACTCCATCGCTCCGGCGACCGCGACGAGGTGCAGGACTTCGAGCACACGTTTACCGGCGAGACGATGGGGGGCACCGGATTTCTGGGTGCGAAAGCCCAGCCGTCCCTCGGCGTCCCGAACGCCGGCCGCGATGCCGACCTCGACGCGATCGCCACGTACCTCCTTGGCCTCGCGCCGATCGCCCGCAGCCCGCACCGCGCGTCCGACGGCTCCCTGACCGAGTCCGCCCGGCGCGGCGCGCGCCTGTTTTTCGCGGCGCGGTGCGACCAATGCCATGTCCCCGAAACCGGCTTTGTCGACTTTGCCTTCCATGATGTCGGATCGCGCCGGCCCGGCGACGAAGAGGAGCTCAACCACAACAGCCGCGGGGAATTCATGTGGCACGTGAACACGAAGACGCTCGTCGGGCTGTTTGCGACCCCGGGATACCAGGGCGTCGCGACGTTTGCGGACACGATCGATGCGTTCCTGGCCGACATCGCACAACGCACTTCACATGGCGACATCCGCGACCTGAACGAAGGTGAGCGCGCGGACCTCGGACACTTTTTGCTGAGCGTCGACGGCAACACCACGGCCGCCGAGGTGCGGAGCGCGCGCGACGAGACGCCGCCGACGCTTACGCGCGTGGCGATCACATCGCTCACACGGGTCGATGTCTGGTTTCACGAGCCGGTCGGCCGGGCCACAGCCGAGGACGCCGGTTCTTGGCGGATCGTGAGAAGCGACGGGACGGCGATGCCCGTGACCGCCGCACAGTGGGGCGCCAAGAACGGTGATCGCGTGACGCTGACGGTCGCGCTCCAGCCGAACACGACCTACGACGTCACGCCACCGCCGGTCACGGACGGCGCCGGCAACGCTCTCGTACCTGCGTCCAACCGCAAGGCACTCGCGGTGGGCGACACCGCGACGATCACTCTCGGTTCAAGCGGCTACCAGAACCTGACGATTGCCGTGCACGACGCGGGCGTGGTGGGGCCGAATCTCGCGACCTGGAACCACGACTCCCCGCAGTTGTTCATCGATAACAACGGCCGGCCCATCAAGGGCTTCGTCCGCTTCGAGTGGCGCAACGCCTTTGCCGCAGCCACCGGAGTCGGGAACGCCGGTGACATCGTCGCGGCCGAGTTTTCGCTGCACGCCTCGCGCGGTCACACACACCCAATCGAGGCACGACGCTGCCTCCAGCCGTGGACGGACGCGTCGGGCGGAAACTGGAATCGCAAGGCGAACGGCGCCCCGACCTGGCGCGACCACAGCCATTCGAACGCGCGCTGGAACCAGGCGGGCGCACGCCGTCGCGCCGCCGGCGTCGAGGGACGCGACGAATCCGATTTCAACGGCCCCAACGATCTCGCGTTCACCCCAGATGCGGTCGCGGATCCGCAGTCGCTCACCGAGCCGGTGGTCTTTGAGGGGCCTTCAGTGCGCGACGCATTCCGGTTCTGGCTTGACCATCCCGACGTGGACTACGGCTACGTGCTCGAGCTGGCGCCGAATCCGCCGAAGACCGGCTACAGCTTTCACCGCCACGAGTCGGCAGGTGGCCGCTTCGGACCGGTGCTGACCATCACCTATCGCCTTCGATAGCCAGGTCGCAGCCACGACCCTGGCGAGCGACTCAACGATGCCAGGCCGGGGCACCGAGCGGGCGTGTTCGCGTAGTCTGCGACTCCGTTCGGACGCAAGAACATCGCCGTCCGTTCCTGCCGGGCAGACCGTGCTGCGCTATTCGGCGTCCATCAGAAGGGTCTTGTCGTGGCCAAAATACACGTCCGCCACTTCGCGACCGTCGTACTGTTGCGTGGGGCTCAGCGAAGCGATCCGCCCATGGGACGCAGCGCACGACGCACACGACGCAAGGACAAGAGCAACAAGAACCATTTGACGCATGGGCAGACTTCCCGAAGGCATCGGCAACCGAATCAACGTGTGAGTCCGAGACGATTCTGTCTACGCGATTTCGTTACGCGAGAGGACGACGCGGCGGCTCACGGCTGCGTGCCGGAACGATACTTCCAACGCCCATCACTGGTCCTTGCTCGCCCGGTGCCTTCGACGCCTGCCTCGATGTGCCGCCCATGCGGCCCAAGCCGCTCCGAGTAGCGCCAGCGTGCCCGGCTCGGGAACGGGTTCGCCGGATCCGCCTGCGCCGGCAGTGGCGGCTGGCCCTGCTCCCGCGCCTCCCATGCCCACGACAAAACCGGGCGACCCAATGTCCGCTCCCGAGTTGCCGCCCAGCGCGGCGCTCTGAAATGCTCCCGCGACCCCGTCCATGCTCAGCGCCCAGTTCGCGGGATCGGTCGGATCGAGCGACACGCTCTTCAGGTAGACCGACGCGGCGCCATCATCGACCGGCCATGGTGTGGAGTCGTCGTACGCGAGCGAGAATACCGCCGCGGAAAACGCAGGCCGATCGTTGAGGTAGCTGCCGATCCTGCTCCACAGCCCGATCGTGTCGCCGCCGTTGTTGAGCGTCGGCCAGCTCTTGACCCCGACAACGATGACGCCCGCGCCCCACGCCGCGGCGAAGCTGGGGCCGGACACCGCCGAGTTGTAGAGGACCGCGACACCACCCGCGGGAATGATGCCGCCAGCGATGTTGGCTGCACCGAGATCCGCTCCGCCCCTGTCGTCCAGGATGTACCCGGCCAGATTCAGCGGCGCAGCACTCGCGTTGTAGAGCTCCACCCATTCCCAGCTCGGTTCCGAACTCCGCGGGTTGTACATGATCTCGGTGAGAATCGGATCGGCTGCGGCGAGCAATGCCAAAAACAGGACGGCGACGAGTTTCTTCATGGGGACCTCTTCATGGGACCTCTGACGGGATACCTCGGGCGTGGTTTGTAGGGGGCGCGGGGGCGCGCCCGTCACGCGGGAGACAAGGCATCGGACGTGCCAAACCACGAATGCGCCGGACCATCGCCAAAACATCGCGCGAGCATGTATAGAGCCCGCACGCTGGCGCACAACGTGGCGCGATTCACGCGGGGAAGCGGCTCTCGCTCGGCCTAACGTTTGGCCGCGGGCGCCTTCACTGCCTGGATCACGAGCACGCGGTGGTCAGTGCGAAGCCCGCGATCGTGACGCAGAAACGAACAATCGGCACGAGTCAATCATGGCCGCGTCTGTCGGTACGGGACGGCCGCTCGGCAAGAAAAACAAGGCAATAAATGTAAGGGGGCCCGGCGGACACGGACACGATCCCGTGGCATCCGACCCGACCCGTTAGGATGAAGAACATGGCCAGACGATCTTCGAATCGGAACCGGATTGCGCGGATGCAGGAGGAAGCGGACGCGCGGCAGGCCGAGTCCAAGCCCAAGCCCGACGAGGGTCGCCTGATGGCGGTGTGGGCGATCAAGAACGGCGCGGGCGAAATCGTCGCGACGTTTCCCTATGCGCGCAAGGAGGCGGCGCTCGTTGAGGCCGCGCGGCTCCAGGAATCCGAAGGCCGCGACTTCATCGTCGCGCCGCACAAAGAGCGGGTGTGACCTGCCAGTGTCCGCATGGGCTGCCCACCGCACATACCGGTACTCACGAAGCACGCCGACACGATCGAACGTAAAATTCGGGTATGCGCATCACCATCGTGTTTGCCTCGCTCCTGACTGTGGTTCTCGCGAAAGATCTGGCCACGGCTAAAGCGCTGGCAAAGGCCGGCAAGATCGAGGAAGCCGCCGCAGCCTTCGGAGTCGCGGCGGCTGCGGCACAAAAACAGCGTGATCTCGTAGCCGAGCAGAAGATCGCGGAGGCGCTCGCGGCATTCTTGGACGGGCTACCGCCCGAACCGACAGCAAAGCAGAAGGTCTCGGCATCCATGGCCACTGCAGCGATCGTGTCGTCACTGAACCCCGGGCACCGCGGCGTGTTCGTTTCGCGGACCGCGCTCATCCGGGAGAGTCTGTACGACGCCACACGAACCGGCGTGTTTCGGGGCGTCGGGCGCTATTCGGTGCTTTACCGCGGGCGCGGCAAGAACGGCGACTCGCAGGCCAGAGAAATCGTGGCGCAATACGCGCAAGCGATCTCCCGGTGTGTTCCGGCGCCCGAGAGCCAGCGTTCGCGGGCAGAGCTGGACGAGGACGACACGAAGATTCTTGTGGCCTCCCTTCGCGAGGCCCAACAGGCTGCGATCAAGCGCGGATTTGTCGAGCTGACCATGCACATCACGACCGAGATGGTCGCAATCCTCGCCCACATCGATCCAAAAGAGGCGGAGAAGTGCCTGCGGCGCGCGACGGCGACACTGGCAAAGGAGCCGGACCTGGAGCTGCTGATCAAGTGGAGCGGAATGCTGCGCGCGCGCCTGGGCAAGAACAACGGGCCCTACGCGGCGATCGTGGCCTCGAAAATGGAGGGAGCAACGCGCCCGCCAGCCGGCACCGGTAGCGCGGGCGGCACACCGGGTGGCCCGCAGTCGGCTCTCGGCGTGGCCTGGCGACGCTTTCGGCGCGGTGCGCCCTTCTTGACCATCAAGCGCGACCCGAAGGGGTTCACGGTTGTTCCGAAGTTCAAGCGCGCGCGAGAGATCGAGGTGGTATTCAAGCCGGGTGAGCGCGTCCGCCGGGTCGGCGGTGTGCACATCCTGTTTCACGGCAGCTCGGCCGCGGTTCAGTGGATCGAGCTTAAGGAGAAGGAGGGCTTCCCGGCCGAGAGCTCGCACCGATCGCGTTGGCGCGCGTACTACCTCCTGGCCAACGACGAAACCATGACGGTGAGCACGAAGGGAGTCGCCTTCAAGCGCCGCTAACGCACGCGAGATCCGCGCAAAGAGGCCGCGCGGCTCAAGGAAACCGCAGCGCCGGGCCGTCGCGACCGCTCGTTGGGCCTGCCCCCGCGCCCCGCTTTCGCTTTTTCGGACCTCGGATCAGTGCGTAAGAAACGCCAGTCTTTGCCGGTCGGGCGCGACTTCGAGACGGCAGCGCCCGCCGATCGGCAGCGTGAACCTAGGTGTTGTGTGGCCGAAGTCGGCGTGGGCGAGGATCGGGATCCCGGCGAGCCAGGGAATCGCCGCGACAATACGGCGCAAGGCGTCCGAATCAATGCGCGCCGTGGCGGCGTAGCGTCCGATCACGAGGCCGGCCGGGGGCTTGAAGTCGCGCGCCAAGCCGAGCGCGCGCAGGTCGCTGTCAAGCGCCATCAGCGATGCACGGCCGTGTCCGGTGCTCTCGACAAACAGAATTGCGCCCGAGAGGTCAGGCGCGTACGCGGTGCCCTTGAGCATGCCGAGGCAAAAGCTGTTGCCGCCCAGCACCGTTCCTTCGGCCACACCGTCCGCGATCGACCAGTAGCCGTCGTTGGGGTGAAAGGTCTTGCCGTCGTCGCTCCATTGCGCGGACGGGCGCACATCGAACGGCTGCGACTGAAACAGGCACCGCTGAAAGTGATCGAGCGTGTAGTCCAACCCCTCGCGCGCAGCGAACCCGGCGAAGTTGGGACCGTAGTAGCCGACGAGCCCGCTGCGGGCGAAGAGCGCAAGGTGAAGGTAGCCGATGTCGGAATAGCCGACGACGAACTTCGGACACCGCGCGACCAGGTCGTAGTCGATACGGTCGAGCATCTGAATCGCGCCGATGCCGCCGGTGACCGCGACCACAGCCCTGACGGACTCATCGCGAAACGCCGCGTGAAAATCCTCGAGCCGCGCCTCGATCGGCACGAGCCCGTCGGCGTCGCACTCCTCGACGTGTTCCCCGTACGTGACGACGAGTCCAAGCTCCTCGAGTCGCCCCTGCGCACGAGCGACATCGCCGTCCGTATGCCCCTGCCAGATTCGGAACGCGCCCAACGAGCGCGACAACGCAAGCACGCGGACGGTGTCGCCGTGTTGAAGTTTTGTCGGGAACTGCACGATCGCGCCGCCGATGGTATCCGGCGTGGAGCGGAGGAAGCGAATCAGGGGGGCGGGGGCAGAAGTGCAGCAGGCCGGATCACGTTGCGTAGGGCCGCGATCAGGGCGAACGCCGAGGTTCACGCGGCGGATCGCCGGCGGCGGCGGGCGAGGCCGAGGCCGGCGATTCCTGCGGCAACCATCAGCCAGGTCCGGGCTCCGGCACCGGGTCGCCAGCGCTTGGCCCGAGTAGTTCGATGCGATCGACCGTGAGCGTTCCGCTGCGAACCGCGAGCTGATAGCCGGTATCGCCGGAGCCGAGCTGCGACGGATCGAATCCGTTGGTCGCTCCAAAGAGGTTCGCCCAGGTGTCCGTGAACGAGTTCAGGGTTCCGCCTGCGAAGAACGGCTGGTCCATGGTGACGGTCAGACCGGTCGCAGTGATATCGACGCTCATGACGAGCGCGCCGCCGGTGTAGCCCGTGCCATCCGCGACGACGACGCTGGCGAAGTTGAAGACACCGTCCGAGAACGACGTGATCAGGAACCGGTCGCCCTGGTTCGCGAACACCAGGAACAGCGCGTCGTCGTCAACGGTGTCGCGAATGCCCAGCACGGCGGAAGCGGTCTGGAACTCGTCGATGGTCAGGATGGTCGTTGTCCCGGTGAACGAAAACAGCGGATCGCTGCGCAGTCGCCCCTGGTTGGGGGATGCACCGCCGTTGATGATCACGGAGCTGTTTGCGGCCGTCTCGACCGCACCGCCGGTCCCCACAAACGTCCAGCCCGAGGGCGCCCCGTTTTCGTTGTCGAAGTCGTCAACAAACAGGGTGTCCGCGAGCCCGCTACGGACGAGACACAAAGACATCGCGAGAGAGAAGACCAACGTACGCATGTGCGGCTCCGTTTCCGTGAGACGAGCGCAGCCTATCGACGATGCTTTTGCCAAACAAGGACGCGTCCCGTCGGGTCGTGGATGCACCCCGCGGCTGGAGGCAAAACTGTTGTTTTTCTTGAACACTCGCACGAGCAGAGGAACGTATCGAAGTGGCGCCGTCTCCGCCGCCGCCGTACAGGCCTGATTCGATTCCGCGCAAGAACTCGCGAAGCGCACGCTCACCGTCCACGAGTGCATTCTACGTGCGAGTACCGGGCGGTTGCCTGGCTGCGCGAGGTTGGAGGGGGCGGGGGCAGCGCGATCGCGATCGAACACGGAACAGAGCTCCGGTTTTGGTTAGAGTGTCAGGCAATGGTGCAGGCGATCGGCAGGCCGTGCGCGCGATGCGGCGTACGAATCTCAGCGGACTTGAAGGGTGGATTTTGTCGAAAGTGCCGCTCTGCGGTGCACATCTCTTGTGCCAAGACCAAGTCCCCGGATCCGCAAGCCTGCCCGTCCTGCGGATCACGCAAGACAGCTCCTCGCGCGGCGCGCAGGAAAGAAAAACCTGTCGAATCGCAGCGACAGGCGCCTATTGACCACGAAGCCGCACGCAAAGAACACCGGCTGGCGACAACGGACCAGGTTCGGCTCTTCGGCCTCGGTCTCATCGGCCTCGGCCTGATTCTTATCTTCGGGCTCGGTCCCGATTGGCGCATCGTAGGCATTCGCGCGCACTGGATCGGCGGACTTCTCGCATGCCTTGCATTCTGGCCCATGCTGTTTCCGACGAACCCGGTCCTGCGCGAGCTGATTGGCGGATCGAAGGTCAAAAGGGGGGAACAGCCCGGTGCGGGCGCGCGAGCTTCCCCTGCGTCCGACTCCGCGGCCGTCCAACTCGAGGGCGTCTACAAGCGCCCGCTGTTCACGGGGGATACGCGCCCCTACCCGATCACGGGTCGAGGCCAGATGACGGTCTCCACCGAGGGCGTTGAGATTCGCGCTGCCGAGGTGCCGCAAACGTGGCCTGCTCTGGGGTTCCTCATTCTCGTCGCCGTCATCGTCTGCGATTTTCTTGGCGTGTTCGATCTTGGACTCTTCGTCTGGCTCCTGTTGGCTTTGACGATCGCCCTCGCCGTCAAGGGTTCGGCGCGTTGGATCCCGCTCAAGACCACCAAGGGCAAGCAGTGGTCCATCGTGATCCCGTGGGCGCACGTCGATCACTTTGACGAAGGCCGCAACGAGCAGGTCCTGATCCGGGTCATCGGCATGAAAAAAAGCGGAGACATCCGTTTCACCCCCGACGACGGCGCCGAACCACTCCTTGATGCGCTCCACGATCTGTCACTCTGAGTGACGTTGATCCGCGCGTCGGCACGGCGCCGAGTGAAGATCTCGCGACGCAAGGGTTGTAGGTGGGCGGGGGCAGCGCGCCATAAGCGCTAACTTAGTAGGCGCCTTCGATTCCGAGCGCGCGGCACTGTGGCTCCCGCTGGCGATGGCACTCGGCAAGGGCAGATGAGATCGATGGCGAGTGCCGTCCTGAGGGAGGGGGGCAGTGGGTTGATGGTGTGCTGGATTTGCCGCAAGACGAAGGAGCCTTCACGCCAGCGCGATCGAATCCTCGGGCTCGTTTCCCCCGACCGGGTATCCCCAGGGGGAAGAAGACTGACCCACCCCGAAATCGAGTCCGGGTTGAATGAGAGTCTTTGGGCCGCGAGGCCAGAGGCGAAGATGAAAAAGCACACGACGGACCAGATCATCCGGAAGCTGCGTGAGGCGGAGGCCCTGAGCAGCCAAGGCAAGGGAACGGCCGAGATCTGCCAGGCGCTGGAGATCAGCGGCCCAGACGTACTACCGCTGGAAATCGCGGTACGGACGGCTGGACAAGGACGAGTCGCTCCGTCTGCGGAAGCTGGAGGAGGAGAATCGGCGGCTGAAGAAGCTGGTCGCCGGCCGGGCGCTCGATCTTCAGATTCTGAGGGAGGTCACCAAAGGAAAATGGTAGGCGCGGTCGCGAGCGTGAAGCGGTCCGCTTCGCGCAGCGCAAGCTGGGCGTCTCCGAGCGACGTGCCTGCAAAGCCCTTGAGGTCTGGCGGTCCACTGTCCGGCACAAGTCGAAGGTCGGCGCGTTCACGCGCCGACTGCTGGCACGGCTCTTCCAAGAGCACGGCATGCCCGAGCACATCCGCTGCGACAACGGACCGGAGCTGACCGCCCACGAGCTGGAACGCTGGCTCCACCGCCGCGACGTGGCCCCCCTGTACATCGCACCGGCAAGCCCGTGGGAGAACGGGTACGGCGAGTCCTTCATCGGAAAGTTTCGAGACGAACACCTCAACCGCGAGCTTTTCACGAGCCTCCTGGAATCCCAGGTGGTGACGGAGGACTGGCGCATCGAGTACAACCAGCACCGACCGCACGGCGCGCTCGGTTACCTCACACCCGTGGAGTTTGCGGCCGCGTGCGCGCCGGCCGTTCTCGCTCCGCTCGAACAACCGGCGCGCACGGAACAAGAAACAGCAGAAACTCTCACTTGATCTGGCACAACCTTCGGGGGGACGTCACCCGGGTGATGCTGCTGAACTTCGAGACAGAGAGCAGAACTATGCTCATTTATACATCCCTTTTTCGCAACAGCGACTGCGGAGCCAGCTTTCGTACGCAGAGATACGCTATCCCGTTGGCAGGGAAGCGACTACCCGCTCTAGCTCACTTGAGGATTCTAAGATCGCCGCTACGATTGCCTCGCACGTTGCGCCACCGTCGATGATGAGTCGCTTCGTCTCGATCAGATGTAGTCGGCGGCCGATTCGCCTCACCTCGCCAGCATCCACGTCGCTCATGTCCGCGATCGCCCCGTATGACAACTTGAGTAGATCTTCGCCTATCTGCGAAGCTTCGCGTTGCAGTTCCTCGGTCCGGACGAACTTCATGCGGTCACTGCGCTCCGCCAGGGTATGTGTCGCACGGGCGGCAACACGCAAGCGCCTGCAAGCGTCTCGTCCGTCAGTCGCGTCGAATGTCACCGAGTCGGTGAATCTCCTGCACAGACGGTCAACGGAGCCGCTCAGGCTCTGCACTCCTCTTTCGACAGCATCCCAATCATGCGGGCGGTCGAGAAGTTCAGCAACGTCTTCACATTCCTCCGCCAACTCCTTCAGTGAGCTTCCCCCGAATCGGTGGACACCTCGCTAAGCTGCTCCTGCAGCCTGGTTGTTGTTGTTTCGTTCGAACTCCGCGGGGCTCACCTGTCCCAGCGTAGAGTGTCTGCGTTGACGATTGTAGAAGACCTCGATGTAT
>JAJFFH010000028.1 GCA_021776735.1 Planctomycetota bacterium
GTGATCTACGAGGAAGGCGCATTCGTCTGGAGCGATCCGGCCCGCGATGGCTGGAAGCGCGCCCCGAAGATCCGGCAGTTCGCGGTGGAGTACGTCCAGCAAAACCGGACCCTCCGCTTCATCGATCGATAAGCCAAGAAAGCAACCCAAACGTAAGGGACGGACGGCGATGCAAGTCGCCGTACCGTCCCTTTTTCGTGGGCGAACAGCGCCGCCCGCGAAGCCGAGCGTCGGCGGCGCTATACTGATCCGATGCGCCCTTGGACTCTCCTCGCCCTCCTCGCCGGGATCGGCACGACCGCGTCAGCCGAGCCCGCCCGCACGCTCGAACAGCTGCTACCCAAGAACGCCCTCTTCGCGGTGTCGGTGCGCAGTGCGCCGGAACTCGTCGCCCGCTACAAGTCCCACCCGCTCGCGCGCCTGCTGGCCGCTCCGGAGCTGCGGCCCATGCTCGACGAGATGGCGCGTGACATTGACAAAGACGGTGGACCGTCGTTCCTGGAGGTTTTCAAGCTGATCGCCGGCCGTGTCGTCGTGGCCGGCATTCCCGAGGCGGGGAAGGAACGGCCCGAGCCGGTGCTACTCGCCGAGTTCGGCGACAACGCGGACGAGGCCAAGCGGCTCATGCGGCAAGACCACGACGCCTTCGACCGAAAAGAGGGCATCGATGTCCCGTACCGCGAAGAGGAGTTTCGCGGGACGACGATCCGCCACCGAACGTACACCCACAAAGGCAAGTCGCGTCGCTCGGCGAGCTTTTGGCTGCGCGGCTTGTCGGTGAACACTGAACGCCTGGAGACCGCCCGCGCCATCATCGCGCGCCATCAGGCGGAATCCGACGAGCACCTGGAAGCCAACGAGTCCTGGAGCGGGCTGCGCCGCACCGTCGGGCGCGACGCGGACGTATTCTGGTGGGTCAGCCCGAAAACATGGACGGCCGGATTCGACGAGGAGTCGACGTTCATCGCCAAGGCGCTCGGGCTGGACCAGATCGAAGCGGTGGCGGGTGCCGCGCGGCTGCGCGAGGCGGGCCTCGAACTTACCGTGCTCGTGTCGGCGCCGCGTGCCCGCGGCGGTATCTTCGACGTGATTCCGGGAGGCCGCCAGGTCAAGCCCTCCGCCCTGCAGCCGCCCGACTGGGGCGCCCACGTCGTTTTGACGCTGGACCTGAAAGAGACCGTCGCCGGCGTGATCGCGCTGATCGGGCGATTCAACCCGCCTCTGGCCGGGCAGGCGCGCGCCGTGGTGGGCATGTTGGCGCCGTTTTTGGCGGCCACGGGCAACCGCATCACGGTTTCAGTGCCTCCTCTCGAGGCACGCGAAGGCGCCTCGCCGGAGCAGATGGGTTTTCGAGCCGGCCGGAGCGCGCTCATGATCCTCGATGTGAAGGATCACGCGGCGATGCGCACGTTCTTGTCCGAAGCAGTCGGCAAAGGGGTCATCAAGCAGGTGACCGAGTACCTGGGCTTTCCGGTGTATCGTGCCCAGGAGCTCCACGTGGCACTCTTGCCGGACGCTCTGGTCTGGGCCATGGATGTCGAACAGATCCGCGTCGCCCTACGCCGCCACGGCAAGGATTTGCCGACGCTGAAAGACAGTCCTGTCTACCGCCGCGCGACGAAGGGACTCCCCAACGGAATGGGGGTGTTTTTTTACGGAGCCATCTCCGCCGGCTCGGAATTCTGGAAGGCCACGATCGAACTCGCTCGCGGCACCGACGGCGAGCGCGCCGCCGCGATGGCGGTCGTGAAGAGCCTGGAGTCGTTCACCTTCGGCTTCGGCCGCGACCCGGAGGCCGGCCTGCGCATGCACCTGCGTCTGGGTTTCAAGCCCACGGAAGATCCGGACCGGGAAGACCGCTAGAAAAGTAAACGGACGGCGATGCTCCTATCGGACTCCCGTGTGAAGACATCGCCGTCCGTGCGCTCTCGCCCGAAGCGGAGCCAGTGTCTTCTGGCTCAGTGTCTTCTGCTCAACGGCTGAGGCTGACGCCATGCTGCGGCCTACAGGGCTTCCAGGAATCCCGCGGCGACGAAGTTGTTGATGAGGTGCGCAAGCACGCACGGGGCGAGGCTGCGCGTGCGCGCGCGGACGTGGCCGAGCACGAGTCCGCCGACGGCGCGGTTCGGGAATCCGAACGGGCCCCAGGTGAGGACGTGGAGCAGGCCGAAGAGCACCGCCGTGACGACGATCGTTTGGCGCTCGTTCATGAGGCGGCGCGCGGCGATCCAGAGTACGCCGCGACAAAGCCACTCTTCGACGAACGCGGGGAGCAAGACTGCGGTGATCACCAGGAGTGCGCCGGGAGGCGACCATGCGCTGGTATCGAGAGTGGATGCGCCTAGAAGCATGACGTAGACGAGGCTGACCGCGAGCATTGCGGCTGCGGCGGCCACGCCGAATAGCCAGCCGGAGGCGGACGGCCGGCCCGCGAAGGACTCGGGCCAGCAAAAGCCGAGCAATGCGACGCCCGTCGCGCCCGCGGCGGCCATCAACCCGTAGGCGAGCAGCGCGCCGCCCAGTAGGCTGCCGTCGAGCGTGGCCGTGGTGGCGATCGAGAAGAGTGCACCGGCGAACACGACGGCGATCGCCTGGATTGTGCGGTTGTCGCGTTGTCTGCGCTCGCGATATCGCCGTTGAACCGCGCGCGTCACCGGCGCCTTTGTCCGCGTCCGCCGGTCGGGCGTTTCTTCGTGCGACGTGCGCGCCCGCCCGGCCGCATCTGTTTCGAGATCCAGAGATCCGGGTACTGCTCGATGAGCTGGTTGGCCCGCACCGCCGCGGGCAGGATGACCCAACAGCCGATCGTCCACAAGATCGTGAGGATTCCCGAGACGTTGATGATGGAAGCGCCGGAGTAGATGCGCAGGATGCTGAACAGGGTCCAGAGGCTCGCGATGGCGATGCCCCACGGAACGGGCTTTTTCTTCACCTCGAAGCAACCGACGATCATGGCGATCTGGCCGGCGAAGAAGAACATCTTGATCGGAATCGGCGCCCATACGACGAAGATGAGCAGCAGGAACGGGATCGCCCACAAAATCACGTTGGCGATGTAGAAGTTGCGCAGCGCGTGGATCGCCCGTTTCGCTCGCCCCAGCTCGCGACTCACGATGCGCCGTTCCATCGCCTCGTCCTCGGGCGTGGCGGCCGGCGCGGGCGTGGCCGCCGTTTCCTCTTCTTTGCAGCCATGCCCGATCTTAGGCCGCACTGTGCCCCGCCGTCTACACCGAGGAGGCGAAAGAGGCCGGGACTGAGCCTTATCCGCCCGTCCGGAAGCGCACGACGCGTGTCTGCGCCTTGCCCTCGATCGTGTAGGTCAGCGTGACGCGATGCCACGTGTCTTGCGTCAACGGTGCGGAGGGGATCACGCCGAGCACGCCGGCCAGGTCCGTGGCGAGAAGGGGTTTGAGTTTGATTTCGCGCTTCCCCTTGAGGGCGACCATCTCGGCGCGCACGGCGGTGGGTTTTGTCCGCGGGTCACGAAATACAGCAATCAGGCAGGTGCCGCGCGAGCCGAGGTTGGGTACCGGTTCGGTCGGTTTTTCACCGACCGCGCGCGGCTCCATGCCGATCGAGCCGTCCGCGGGTACGGTCACGGGATCGGTCCAGGGCCACGACGCGCCATCGCCGCCCGGGATGCTGCGTGTTCCGGCGGCATCGATCACCGACGTGTCCGGTGGACGCGCGTTGATTCCGATGCTCGCAAGCGCCGGTGCGATCAAGGGAATCCGGTGGTAGTAGGTGGTCCAGAAACCGGTGACCGAATGCGCCGGCGCTACCTTCTGGATGACGCTGCGCCGTGCCGCGGCCAACCCCTCCGGGGACGCGCCGGGTGCGCCGGCGTCCTGTCCGTGCGGGTTCGTGAAGCCCGTCCAGTTGTTGCGCTTGAGGTAGTCCGCGTGCGATGTGCAGGCGCGCGACAGTTTGTCGTCGAGCGTGACTGCCAAAAGACCATGGTTGGCGCGGCGGCGGTTGAGCAGGATGAGCGCTTCGCGTTGCGCTTCGGTCATGCTCGGCAACGGTGTGCGCTCGAGGGTGAGCAGGGCCTTTTGGGGATCGAAGGAACGGACGGCGATGTTTTCGGCGGCCAGTACGAACTCCCTCGCAAACGGTACGACGACGTTGCTGTTGCCGATGAGCAGGCCATCGACGTTGAACTCGCCCCAGATGCCGTTGTGGTTCGCATCGACGAGCCGCACTTCGTGACCGTGAAACCGAAAACGAAGCGCACGCGCGGAATAGCAACGCCAGCCGCCGGCGCGATCCCGAACGAACTTCAACGTGATCTTGCGCTTGTCCGGCAGCGTGAACGTGACCGTCTTGTTTGGCTGTACCTTCGTGCCGGCTTTTTCGCCCGCGGCGCGTGCGACAAACAGCTTCTTGCCTTCGATCCGCGCGGCAAACGAGGCTCCGCCGACCGTGATCGAATCCGTGACCCGTTGCACGGGCACGACATCGGTCCGCTGGGTTCCCGGCGCGAACTCGAGCGCGACGCGTTTTCCACGAACGGACTTCGGCTTGGCCGCAGCCAAGCCCGCGAGCAAGAAGAGGACCACGGCCGAGAGAGCAACCTTTCCCATGATCGCACCAAGCTACCAGCCCGCCGAGACTCCGTCCGACCTGAGCTGGCTGTGGTGGCTGATCGCGATTGTCGGTGGGCTGATTCTGGCGAGTCAGAACTACCGGTAGAAACATCGCCGTCCGTTTGCTGTTGGTCCTCTTCCTCGCGACCTATTCCAGCACCACCTCGGCAGTGGGGACTCGGACGGTCTTGCGCTTGGGGCCGATGCGGAGTTCGTATTGGCCGGCGGCCAGGAGAGCGAACGATGCTTTTTTGCCGCGCAGCGGCGCGTCGCGGCGAAAGCCACCGAGGATGGGGTCGGTGCAGCGCAAGACGACGTTGCGCGGTTTGCCGCCCCCGGCCCAGCGCACGCGCACCGTATGCAGGACCGGCATCTGGACCGTGAGTTCCTTGTCGCCGGCGGTGAGTCGCGCGGGTTGCACCAGCACCACCCAATTCTTGTTGTTGCGCCGCACGACCAGCTGCAGTTTGTACGTCCCGGGCTGACTGCGCAGCTCCGCCGTCCCGTCGGCACCGACCGGACCCCAGGCACCCGCGCCGCCCCGTGCGCCCTGTCCCGAGCGCCCGCCATCCGCGCGCAGCCCGGCATAGAGCGCTCCTTCGACGCCGCTGCCGGCGTATCCGCCGACACGCAGTTTCACGACCGCGGGCTTGCCGAGCCGGATCGTGACCGTGCCGCCCGCGCGCATCGAGAACGGTTCGGACGCGGCACCGTATTGCGAGGTGACCCGCAGCGTGGCCTCGCGCGTGTCTCCGGGCGGGACACCGTCGAGTAGCACCATCCACGAGCCGTCGTCGCGTTGCAGCGCGTCGGCACGGTGTTGTCGCGTGCGTCCTTTCGTCGTGGTCAGGATGCGAAAGCCCGCGCGCCCGGGGACGGGACCACCATCGGGCCCCAGCAAACGGACGGCGATGCTTTTGCCGAGATCGTCGGCGCTGACCTCGAGCGAAACCTCCGTGGCGCCGTCCTTGACTTCGGCTTCGGCGTGCGCGAGCAGGCGTCGCCCGCCGGCGAACGCCGCGATCATGTAGCGCCCCGGTTCCAGGTCGAACCAGTACGCGTGCCCGGGGTCGCGCGACCACGGCTTTTTGGGCGCGCGGTCGCGCAGCAGTGAAGCAGGATCGAGATCGTCGCTGCCGCCGCCTGCCCCCGCCCCCCCCTGAATCAACCGCAAGCGATAGGCAACATTGCGCGGCTGCACGAGTCCCGGCGGCATGCGCAGGTGTACGGACAGGACCCGGCGGCCTTCGAGTGCAAGCTCGACGCGGGCGTTGGGTTCGCCGGCGCGCACGACCACTTCGGTCTCTTCGGACTCGAGCGGCGCGGGCGTCCAGACCTCTGCTTTGATGTGCACCGTGCCGACGGGCAGGCGCAGTTTGTCGTGCGCTTGCGTCCATGCTTCGCGGCCGCGGTCGTTTTCGGTGCGCCACACGAGCCACGCATGGTCGGCGGACGCGCCTTCGGAGAGGCGGATGGTGACGGGCACCTCCGCGACGCGGCGCGCCAGGAAATCGACGACGGCGTCGGGTTGGACGCGCGCGCGGCCGCGGGCGAGCGGTTCGATCGCGTACTCGTTGTGGAACGCGGTGACGTTGTGCCGCGCGTCCATGAGGCCGTCGAGCGCGAAGCGGCCGTCCGATCCGGTGCGCGCGGTGTGCCGTGAATTGCGGCGCCAGAGTTCGAGTTCGATCGCTTCGGCCGCGACGCGCGAGAGATCGCGATCCTTATGCCCGCGCGCGCGCGCCCGCCGCCGATCGGCCGTCACGTCGAACGGCTGCGCCTCGGGCAGCGCGGTGACGACCACCCCGGCCACCGGCCGCCCCGCGGAATCGCGCACGGTCCCGGCGATCTTGCCGTTGCCGGAAAGTACGCCCTGCGTCTGCGCACTATCCCCGATGCGAGCAAGCGAAGCCTCGGCGCCGCGGGTGAGATCGCGCACGGAAGCGTCGGCGTTCGCCCCGGGATCGGCCGGCGTGCGCGCGCCATTGCCGTCGTCGCTGCCGTTGCGCGGGGCGCCCCCGGGGGTGCGCGTGTCGCCCACGAAGCCACGGCGGTCGTCACGGGGCGTGCGCGCCCCGGAGTCCCGAGCGGGCGGCGCGTCGGGCCAAAACAGCGACCCGGCCAACAACCCAGCGGCAAAAGTAGCCACGGCAAGAAACAAAATCCTCACCACAAGATTCTACCGAACGGGGCAGAGGGGGCGCGGGGGAAGAGGAGGCTATTCGCCGTCGAGGTCGGAAACCTCGATGTCCTCGGGCTGGATCCAGACCACCTGATCGTCCCGCCAGACCGCAATGGGCTGCCCCAGCAACTTGTGCCGAAGCACCGCCTCGCGGATGGATGCGCGGATCGCCCGGAGCATGGCGTCGGAGTCCTTGACCCGTTCTGCGGGTGTCAGCGCCAAGCCGCTCATCGTGTCCACGTTCCTCAGTGTAGCCCATTCCATATCGCAGCATCGATCGCCTATGGGTTCCGGCCGATGATCTGCCGAAACTCAGCCGCCACCTCGAGGTTGTGCGTTGGTTGGTGACGGAGGTCGCCAGACGTGAATAGCGGGGGGCGCGCGGCTCTCGCACCGTGATTCCGAGGACTCGCGAGCCGATAACCGCCCGCTACAATCCCGGCCTACACGCGAGAGTGGCGGAACTGGCAGACGCGCAGGATTTAGGATCCTGTACCGCAAGGTGTCCGGGTTCGACTCCCGGCTCTCGCACCATGTTGCTGTCTAAAGACCACGACAGCGCGCCAGACTCGATGATGACGGGTGTGGGGGCGCTGTCCCCCTCTCTGTCCCGCGAAAAAAAATGACCGGACCCAAGAAGAACCTCGTGCTCGGCGCCGCCGTTTCGGGACGCGATATCGAATCGTATAGGTGGAACGAGCTCCCGCAGGGCTTGAACCCCGCCGACTTTGAACGGGTCGTACTCTGTCTCGCTTCGGCCCCTATGCGGGAACAGGTGCCAAACATCCCACCGGATCAGGTGTTGTTTCGGATGTTCGCGAACCCCAAATCCGAGGTCATCGTCATCGGATCGCCGCGCGGCAACCTGTATGGCACGAGCCCGTTGTGCCCCGTCTGGTCCCCGTATCAGCCCAGGTTCATTGAAGCCGAAAGCCGTCGCATCGAGAACGTCGATGAACGGCTGCGCCCGTACTTCAAGCTAGTTGACCGAACGTCCTGGCACATCGAAACGAATCAGGTAGGCGTGCACGCAGGGTACAAGGACGTGCTGCACCCCGGGGGCGGCGGGGCCCTGACCGCTACCGTCACCCCGATCGCCACGAATTTGGCCGGCGAGTCGATCGCCATGCACCTGCGCATGCAGAGCAGGGGCCTCGTCGATACCCACACTCACGTCACGTGGCTCCCCAGCCCGACCCGCGGCGACATCGAAGAGGCGGTACTTGTAGCGTTGAAGTCGCTGTTTGGGATCTCCAACACGCTAGAGCCGCCGTCGTGGCTCTCCGATTACCCGCTTCCGACTCATGAGCCAATCCGCGCGAAGATCGACGCGCTCCAGGCCGATGCAGAACGCATCGCCGCCGACCTCCGTCAAGCGGAGGCGGACCTTGAGAATGCCTCACGGTTCTCGAAGCTCCTGTGCGAGACGGGCGACGAGTTGCGAGACATCGTGTTGGACGCCCTGGCTGAGCTAGGTGCAGAAGTCGAAAACCTCCCCGACCTTCATAAGGAAGATGGTCGTTTCAAGGACCCGTACGATCGAAACGCGATCGTCGAAGTCAAGGGCGTTACCGGTTCACCGAAGCGCAAGGACGTGCGTCAGTTGCACGACTGGGTCTCCGACGCCGACGATGACTGGGTCGGTCGTGGAGTCCTGATCGTCAATCCGCGCCTGTCGATCCCGCCGACCGCGCGGGAGGACGTATTCCCCGACGATTGCGTGAAGGCTGCCGATCGCTACGGATACTGCATCGTCAACACGATGCAGCTGTACCACGCCCTCCAGCGGCAACAGGGCGGCGACTTCGACCGCCGCGAGTTCTGGGACGCGATCATGAGCTGCGAGGGCGCGTGCGCGCTGCCGGGACTCGCTTGACTATCGCCTCGTAAAGAATGCTCTGCATTGCGCGTGCGGCACGGATTCGATCGTCGGCGCACCAGTGAGCGTAGCGCATCGTCGTCTGGATCGAGGAGTGACCGAGTAGGCGCGATACAGTGTGCAGCGGGACGCCGTTCTAGATCACGAGCGACGCGTAGGTGTGGCGCAGATCGTGGAACCGGAGCGACGCCGCCTTGAGCGTCGGCAGCGCCTCGCACGCCTTCACTGCCTTCTTGAAGTCGCGCCGTACGGCTTGCACGCTCCACAAAGAGCCGCACTTGTCTTGAAAGACCGGGTCGTCGCCGTCGATCCTTCGCGTCTGGGAGGTGCGTACGGCCTTCAGGCGGGCGACCAGGTCGTCCGGCAGCGGCAGCGGACGTCCGCGCTTCGTCTTACTGTTCTCCGCGCGGACGAAGACCTCCGCGCGCTTTCCAATGCACGTCGCGCCAGCGGGGCGCTGCGAAATCGCTACAATCCGGAAGCCAACGTGGCACTTCAGGGAGAAGCAGGATGACCACAACCGAGCCGACGTTCGGACAACTTGAGCCGGTAGAATTGCGCACCGCGTGGGAGCGCGAGGACAGCCACTTTACGCCGTGGCTTGCCGAGAAAGACAACCTCCATTTGCTTGGCCGCACCGTTGGTCTCGACCTGGAGTTGCAGGCGCAAGAGCAGAGCGTCGGACTGTTCCGGGCTGACTTGTTGTGCAAGGACACCTCCGATGGCTCGTTCGTCCTGATCGAGAACCAGATCGAGAGAACGGACCACACGCACCTCGGCCAGGTGATCACCTACGCGGCCGGGCTGGACGCGGTGACGGTGGTGTGGATTGCCAAGCGGTTTACCGAGGAGCATCGCGCCGCGCTGGATTGGCTGAACGAGGTTTCGCACGAAAACATCCGCTTTTTTGGACTTGAGGTCGAGCTGTGGCGAATCGGTGAGTCGCCGGTCGCGCCGAAATTCAACGTCGTCGCGAAACCCAACAACTGGTCCAAGAGGGTTCGCGAGGTCGCGACCGGCGGCGCATCGACAGGACACCAGTCGTTTCGTCAGGAGTTCTGGGCCGGGTTCCTCAATCATCTCGAGGTCGAGGGCAGCAGTCTGTCGAGAAACCGCACGCCAAGCCGGGATCACTGGATGAACTGGGGCGTTGGCAAGACAGGATTCCACCTGGCCGGCGTCGTCGGGTTCCGCGATGGGTACATCATGGCCGAACTCGTGGTGGACTGCGCTGACGGACCGGGCCCGTTCGAATCACTGCGCCGCGACGACGAGCGCATCAGACAGGAACTTGGGTGTGCCATCTCATGGGACTACAGCGACGACCGCCGCCATAACTACGCCCGGGTGCGGCGCGAGGGAGTCGATCCCATGGACCGGAATCAGTGGCCGGACCTGTTTTCGTGGTTGAAAGAGAAGCTCGAGGCGCTGGATCGGGCGTTCCGGGGGGCGCGTCGCTCGGATCGGGGAGCCGATCTAGTCTCCCGAATCGGCCGGTGCCTACATCAGCCGGCTGGTCTTGCTGCCACGGAGGTCGTCGAGGAACTCGGACGCGGGATCGACGCCGGTTAAGAGGAGATGATTGCGCGCGCGGGTGCACGCTACATACAGGAGGTGGCGCTCGGTGTCGTAGACATCCTCGAGGTCCGCATCGTCGGCAATCGCCTCCATGCGGCTCTGGAGCAGGATCGCGTGGTCATCGCCCGGAGCAACTACGGAGACAGGGAGTTCTTGGCCAGTCGGTGGATCGCCATGAACAACGGATCATAGTCATGATCTCTGGAGTGCAGCAAGCGACTTCCCAAGCATCGCCGTCCGTTTTCTGCGTTCATGAATCGGACCTTTTCGAAAGGCGCCCGCTCTCCTCGGCCCCGCGCTCTCAACCCTCCAGCAGCGCCGCCAGATCGTCTCTTGTGATTTTGCGGAGGAGATTGCCGTCGCTGGTGTCGGCGCCGACGATGGCGTCCGCGAGGTCTCTTTTTTGGGCTTGCAGTTCCAGCACGCGTTCCTCGATCGTGTCGCGGGTGACCAGGCGGTAGACGTTGACCACCGACTCCTGGCCGATACGGTGGGCGCGATCCACGGCTTGGCGTTCGACGGCCGGGTTCCACCACGGGTCCAATAGGAAAACGTGGTCGGCGGCCGTGAGGTTGAGGCCGGACCCGCCCGCCTTCAGGCTGATCAGGAACAGCGGCGGGCCCGCTTCGTCCTGGAACGCGCGTACGATCTTGTCGCGACGGCGGCTCTTGCCGTCGAGGTAGGTGTAGGGAATCTCAAGCGCGTCCAGCCGTTCCTTGAGCAATACAAGCAGCGACGTGAACTGTGAGAAGACCAGCGCCTTGCGGCCCGTCTCCGCGACTTCCGTCAGGCGTGGCAGCAACGTGTCGAACTTCGCGACAGGCTGTCCGCGGCACTCGTCGTCGAGCAGGCCGGGGTGGCACGCGGCCTGGCGCAATCGCAGCAGCGCTTCCAGCACATGCATGCGCGAGCGGTCAATCCCTTCGGTGTCGATTCGGCCGAGCAGCGCGTCGCGGTAGTAGGCGAGCAACTCGTCGTAGCCGCGCCGCTGCTTGGGGCCCATCTCGCAGAAAAGGACGGTTTCCTGGCGCGCGGGGAGTTCCGGGAGCACCTGTTCCTTGGTGCGGCGCAAAAGAATCGGGCGCATGATCCGCGTGATCCGCTCGCGGAACGCGCCGTCGTTTCCGCGGCTGTTTTTGGCCCACGCCGCGTGCGTCTTGCGCGGGCCGAGCAGGCCGGGATTGAGAAACTCCATGATCGCCCAGAGGTCGCCGAGGTGGTTCTCGACCGGTGTGCCGGTGAGCGCGAGCCGATGATCGGCGTTCAAGAGGCGTGTCGCCTTCCAGGCCTGGCTGGCCGGGTTCTTGACCGCCTGCGCCTCGTCGAGGATGGCGTATCCGAACGAAACTTCCTTGAGCCGGTCGATGTCGCGGCGCAAGACGCCGTAGGTCGTAACCACGAGGTCGTAATCGGGAATGCGCGCCGGATCCCGCTGCGACGCCGGCCCGGCGTACTCAAGCACGGAGAGCGACGGCGCGAACCGCCGCGCCTCCTCGATCCAGTTCCACACAACCGACTTCGGCGCGACGACCAGGGCCGGCCTGCGTTCGGATTTCTTGCGCGCGCTTCGGTGGTGCAGCAGATGGGCGAGCACCATGACGGTCTTGCCGAGTCCCATGTCGTCCGCCAGGCAGCCGCCAAGGCCGACCTTCCCGAGAAACCGCAGCCAGCCGAGCGCGTCCTCCTGGTAGGGGCGGAGCTTGCCCTTGAACCCGCGGCCGGCCTTGCGCGGTCGGATGCCGTCGAACCGCGCGAAGCCGTGGCGCACGCGCGCGAACTCGGCATCGGTATCGACCGACGCCTCCTGCTCGGCCAGCAGCGCGTCGAGCAGCCACGCCTGGTTGCGGTGAAAGCGCAGTCCCTTGTCGGTGTCTCGGCCAAGCTCCGGCAAGAGCGCAAACCTTGCGCCAAGACCGTCCGGCAACAGGCCCACCCTGCCGTTGTCGAGCCGGATCGTCTCCCTGCCTTTTCGCAAGGACTCGAGGAGCCGCGGGATGCCGACGAACTCGTCGCCGAAACGGACGCCGCCCTCGAGGTCGAACCAGTCGATGCCCGAGGTCACCTGAAACGAGAACTCATCCGGCTCCACCCAGCCCAAAGCCCCGGTTTCAACCGTCCAGCCTTCCCGCGCGAGCGTTCGCACGATGGCGTGCGTTTGGACCGCCGGTAATGTTGCCGTCACAACGTCGCTTCGTCTGCCCGGCGTGGCCCCCAGTTCGAGCAGTCTTGCCAACAATGCACGTTCCGCGTCGAAGTCGCGCGGGTACGTCGTGCCCGTCGCGGAATCGACAGCGTGGGAAGCGCCGGACTCCGGCTTGATCTCCGTTTCACCATAGCGAAACGACACGAAGCCCGAGATCCGGTCCGCGTTGGGGGGCACGTACTCGGGGCCGTAGTAGCGGTGGGGCGGTGGCTGCAAGTTGAGGAGGGGGCGTGGGGGCACGGTTGTGTGGTCCGCGGCAGGCGGCAGGCCGCCCTCCAGCGGGGCGCCCGGGTCTTCGAGTAGCCGTGCGACAAGGGTCGCGTGCGCCTCCGGCGGCAGCTCGAGCGTGCCGATGCGCCGGAGCGGCTCCGCCCAGCGCCAGCCCCCGGCGTAATCGACCTCGACCAACTCGTCTCCGAGAACCATCAGGCCGCATTCGCACAGGATCCGCGGCTCGTGAGCCGGTACGCGCCGATCGCCGCGCGCATAGACCCCCGTGAGCCGCACACCGGACTCGTCGTCGCATTCGAGCCGCATCGAGAAGCGGTAGGAGCCATCCGTGTCGCAGGCGAGCGGCTCGTCCTCGATACCGTCCGCGGTGCTGACGTACAGACAGTCGGCCCGGGCGGCCGCGATCAGGAGTTCGCGTGTTCTCGGTCCTTGCAGGAGATGCGGCATGCGCCCGTCCCAGACAGGTGTCCCGCCGTCCCACCCGTAGGGGACGTACTCGGGGGTGCCACCCGCGGCTGCGCAAGCGAACCACTGCGCGCTCTGTTGGTCGAAGCGTGGCTGGTCGCGTCCGGGCGGGAGATACTTGGGCACGGACCAGCCGCCGTTCTTGAGCTGGCGGCGGAGCATCGCCCGCACCGCGAGCGCACCGTATTGCATCGTCGAGTACGGGCACAGCACGAGAACGGCGCGGACCGTCGCGCCGGGCACGTCGGCCCAGGGATCCCGCGAGGACGGCGCGTCGAAGTCGTCGAGTCGAGTTGGCCAGTCGGGAGTTCTGTCGGCTCCCAAGCTGTCGCGCACGACATCGGCGATGGCGCACAGTGTCGCGAACTCGTGCTTGCACGGCTCCCGCCGCGCGGCAGGGCAAGGGCAGTAGGAAGACATCTTCCCGGCGGCGGCGTTGATTTCGATCTCGACGCAATAAACGCGCGAGCCCTCCACGTACGCGACGAACCGCTCGGGTTCGACGGTGGTCAGCTCGACCCGTCCTTCGTGGTAGTACGCCCGCCCGCGTTCGATCACGCCGTCCGAAAAGCCCTGGCCCGCGGCCTGCAATGCGTCGATCCAGTCCGGTTCCATGCCGATCCTCGATTTGTCCTTGGTCTCCGACGTTCGCGCGTCGGCGTCGAGTGTATCCCGGGGCCGTGACGCTACGGCGCCCAGACAAACGGGGTCACTGTCGCCAGCGCGTCAAAGCCGCGGCGTTCCAGGATTGGGCGACTTGTCGGGCGGCAATCGACGGTCATATACCGGTAGCCCGCATCGCGCGCGACTTGAAGGCGCGCGGCGACCAGCGCCGTATAGCAGCCCTTGCCCTCGTGTGCCGGGTGCGTCATGCCGCCCCACAGACCGGCGAACGGGCAGTCCGGGGGGAGTCGCAGCCATGCGGCGCTCGCGAGCCGATCGTGCGCGCGCAGAAAAAACATGCGCAACGCGCTCGGGTCCGCCCGGTATTCGTCCGCCAGCGTGCGCGCCAGCCACTCGCCCTTCTCCGCGTCGTCGCTGCCGTAGACCTCTTCTCGCAGCGCGGCGATTTCGACGAACCGTTCCGGATTGACGATCTCCTCGACGGCATAGCCGTCCGGCAACGGGTGCGCATGAAACGAACGCGCCAGCGGAAACACCATCAGCGTCTCCTCCTCCGCGGGCTGAAATCCGGCGTGGAGCAGACGGACGGCGAGATCTTCGGGCCGGTCGTAGTCGTACAGTTTCCACTCAAACGCCTTGCGGCGCTCCTGGAAGTACGCGACCTGCCGCGCGATCGTTTTGTCCGCCGTGTCGGCGTTGCAGTCCGAGTACAGCACGGCGTTTTCGTGCTCGTTGGAGCCGGGACCGACGACGCGAAAAACATCGCCGTCCGTTTGCCACAAGAAAGCGGGGTCTTCGCCCTGTCGCTTCTGGCGCACCTGCGCATCGTAGGTCGTCCTGATTTCGCCGAGCATTTGGAAAGTGTATGTGGGGGCCCGGGGGTTACTCGTCCTCGATGATCTCGAGGAGCTGCTTTATGTAGTAACGAACCATCTCGTGGGGGCTGTCGAGATGTTTTTGGAGATCGGCCCTGGCGAAGGCGGCGGCAGTGCCAATTCGTTTGAGGGCGAACGCAGCGGTGTTTGCCGTTTCGGTGGCGCTGGTGGGCTCGCTCAGTCCGTCCAGCAGGGCGGGGACCACTTCTGCGGCGTTCTTGCGGGCCCACCAGAGTGATTGTGCGGCCAGGACGCGTACCTTTCGGGACCGGTCTTGCAGCGCCATCCGCAGTAGCGAGACATCATGTTTTTCGAGGGCCCCGAGGACCGGGATGATCGCCAAACGCGTGGTCTCGCTGGCGCGCGGATACAGATCCTTCAGGGCCAGGAGTGCGGTCGGTCCCGCTTCGGCGAGTGCCTCCGCCGCGTCGCTCCGTACGGCGTCGTTCGGATCCAGGAGCATTCGGACGAGCAGCGAACATCGTATCGACCGATGGCGACGATCGCCTCCGTGACAGCCGCCGGAGTAGGGTGGCTGCCCGACCGTCGGCGCAGGATCTCCAGCCGCCGCGAAGTCTTAAACAGCGCCGGGAGTGCCGCCGTCCCACCGGCCTTGTAGCGGGCGATCGCCTTCGCGGCTGCCACGCGCTCGTACTTGTCACCGTGCTTCAGCCCCCGAACGAGAGCGGCCAACGCGATGTCGCGCGGTGCCAGCGCAATCGCCGCGCGAAGTCGGACGGTGGGGTCCTTGTCGGTGAGCAGATTCGCGAGGGTGTCTCTCGTCGCGTCGTTGAGTTTCTTGATTCGGCCCAGCGCGCGCGCGGCTCCCGCGCGGACGCGCTTGTCCCGGCTGCGTAGGGCGTCCAGGATTGCGGGCAGCGCCGCGGTGCCGATACGACCGAGCGTATCGGCGATATTGTCTTGCGCGTACCGACCGCTCCGTGCGAGCGCTTTCACCAGCGCCGGTGCTGTGTCCGCGGCGCGCGGACCCATGGCGCCGAGCGTGTCCGCCGCGGCGAGCCGCAAGAACGTGGACGCGCCGAGGAGTTCGATCAGGTCGGGAATCGCCTTCGCGGCTTTTTTGCCGTGCCGTCGCAGCCCCCGTGCCGCGTTGCGCCTCACCGTCCAGTCGTGGCTGCGAAGCGCCTTGATCAACGCCGGGATGGCGGCTTCGCCCTGCTCGGCCAGTGACTCGGCAGCCTCGGCGCGGACCCTTAGGCTGGGGTCGTCAAGTGCCTCCTCCAGCGCACGCCGTAGTTCGTCGCTTTGGAACTTCATGTCGCCCAACACGTCCGCCGCGTTTTCGCGCACCAGTGGGCTGTCGTGTTGCAGCGCCTTGATAAGCGCGGGCACCGCGCCCGCGCCGGTGTCGCGCAAGGCGAGCTGGTAGCTGAAGTGCGTCTCCTCGACCTCGTCTCCGAGCGCGGCGATGATCAAGGGCACGGCCTTCACGCCCATGGCACCCAGCGCGCGGGCGGGGCTGAAATCGGTACGGCCTCTACGCCGGCGTCCCGCCTGGGCGACGCCCGCCTCGTGAATCCGCGCGATCATGATCGGGGCCGCGTCAATGGCCACGGGTCCGAGGTTCTCGATGACGCAGGTCAGCGGGAGCCGACGGCCCCACGGCAGTTTCTCGCTGCGCAGGATCTCGAGGATCGCGGGGAGCGCGGGGGCCGCCGCCTTGTCGAGGTCGCGAAGAATCCAGGCCGCCGTGTCTGCCCGGTGGTCGTCGTTGCCCGAAAGCCAGGCGATCAGCGTAGGAAGCGCGTCCCTGGCCACGGGTCCCATCGCCTCGAATACCTCCATGGCCGCCGCGGGCAGCTTGGGCCGCGGCAGTCCGGACACGTTCGTATCGACGATCCGCAACAGCTCCGGCACGGCCGGTGCCGTGTGCGTGGCCAGCTTCTCGAGCACCCGCAGCGCCCGCAGTTTTTCCACAGCGGCTCCATTGCGCAAGATCGCAACAAGGCCGGGCACCGCCGCCTTGCCGAGTCCGCGCAGTCGGTCCACCGCAGCCTTGCGCTCCGCGCGGGTGCCTCCGCACAGCGTTTCCAGCAAGCGCGCCGGGTCGTCCGGGGCGGGGTCCGCGGCCTTCCCGGTGAGCGCACCGTCTTTCCCACGAGCGAGCGCGGTGCGGCGCTCCGGGGACGAATCCGTGCCCCAAACCAGAACCCACACGAGCCCCGCCGCGAAGAGAAGTCCGACCGAGATCCGCACGTCCTTGAGCCTACCCGCCCGGAAACATCGCCGTCCGTTCGCTTCCTCGGGTGTGGTCCCGAATCGTGCAATTCACGTCCGACGGCGGATTCGTTTCCAATACCGGCATGCGCCTTGTCGCCTCGATCTGCGTGCTCAGCGTTGTTGCGCTTGGGCAGGATACCGGGATCGAGGTGCGTCTCGGCGCGGGCATCGATCCGCCGCGTGACATCGCGGGCATTTCCGTGCCGAAGCCGCCGCCCGGCTACTATTCGCCGGTATCGAAGTCGTGCTCGGTCATTCAGGGCCATGGCGGCGCGTTCAGCCACAAGACGCTCTGGTCGCGCTATGCGTGGGATTTCGCGGTGCCGCCGGGCACGCCGGTTGTCGCCGCCCGCGCAGGAGTCGTCGTGCGCGCACGTCTCGCGGGCAACGTCGGCGGCAACGACCAAAAACAGTTCGGCCATGCGGGCAACGTCGTCGTCGTCGATCACCTCGACGGGACCGCGACGTCCTACGTGCATCTTCAGCGCGAGTTGTTGCCGCGCGCCCGCGTGGGGGAGTACGTCGTTGCGGGCGAAGTGATCGGGGCTGCAGGGGATACCGGATTCGTCGTCTCGCCGCACCTGCACTACACCGTGATCGATCCGCGCACGCAGCGATCCGTGCCGTCCAGGTTCGCCGACTTCAAGCGCAACGACGGCGTACCGCGCAAGGGCAACAGTGTTCGCGCCGCTCCCGTGCCCGCCGTCCCCCAGGAAACAATGGTCGCCTACAAACGCATCGTGCGCGCCGCCGTCGCAGCACGCCGCGCGGGCTATCCCGATCTTGCGTGGCGTTTCCTGACGGAGTTGCACCGGCGTCAGATTGCACCCGCGTACTTCTATGAAAAGGTTCGTCAGGCGCTGGTCGAAAAAACGCGGGCCGACGTGGAACGGCTCTTGAAAGACCCGCCGGACGACGTGGCCGACCGCCTTGCACACGTCCTCGCCCGTACGGAACTCGCGGCGGCAGTCCCGCGCGGCGCGCATCCGGACAAAGCGGTCGCGCTGTGGGTGGACGGCTTGCGCGCCGGGTTCTTGGGCTCGCCGTGGGACGGTCTCGCGTCGTTCGCGAAAGCCAGGAGACTCCGCGACGATCCGCGGTTTGCCAAGGGCGCTCGCGCCGCGCTCAAGTCGTGGCAAGGCGAACAAAAGCGCCGCCTTGATCTCACGCTGCACGAAGCGACGATTGCGCTGCCGTGGCACAAACGCCGCGTCCTCGACGACGCCGAGCAATGGGCCCGGCGCGCCCGCGACCGAAAACGCCTCCGCACAAGACTGTTCCCGGCCGAGAAAAAAGCGGCGAGCACGGAGTATCGCGCTTTTAAGGAACGCGCCAAGGACGTTCAGCGGACTCTGAATCGACGATGAGACCGCGAGCCTCCCGGGGCAACAGCAAACGGACGGCGAGTTTCCTGGAACCGGGCGCGCATCGACTTCGTCGAAACCGCCATGCGCCGGATTCTGCCTGCACTGCTCGTCGTCCTGTTCTTGTTCGCACCCGCTTTCGCTCGCTGGAAGACTCCGTCCGATGTGCCAGTCGAGCGACTTGTCGCCAACCTCGGGGCGTACGTGAAGGAGCACCCGGAAGACGCGCATGGCCACTATGTCTTAGCGCGCGTGCACGGGCTTGCGCTGACGCTCAAGAGCACGACGGTGCGCGCGTATCTTCGACGGGACGGATCCCTGCCCGGGATCGACCACCAGTTTCACGGCCGCACCAAGACCAAAGGCACGGCGCAACCCGCCGCGCTGCGCAAGCACCTGCACGCGGCCCTGAAACACTTCGCCCAGGCGATCAAACTCGATCCGCAAAGCGGCCTGTATCGGCTCGGGCAGGCGTACGTGGTGGAGGTCGCGGGCACGTTTGTTCTCCACGCACCGGTCGAAGTGAAGATTTCGGCCGAGGAGCGCGCGCGGATCGCGAAACTCGTCGAGCTGCTCGCCTCCAAGAGCGAAGCCCAGCGTGCGAAGGCGCGGGCGGACCTTCGGCGCGCCGGGGTCCGCGCGGGCGCGGCTCTGGAGCTGCTCTTGACCGGCAAGCAGAAGGCCGATCCCGAGGTTGTGCGGCAAGCGCGCGCCCTGATGGCCGCGCTTTGGACCGACGAGGCGATCAAGATTTACTGGGCCGCGTTCGAGCGCAGCGAAAAACGGGACGCGGCGCTCGAGTCCAAGCCGATCCGTGGATTGTCGTCGCTCGTGAGCCACGAGGCCGCCGGTGCCTATGTCCGCCTCGTCAAGGAGAGCGGTGGAGCCAGCGCCGCGCAAAAAGAGCGCGTCGAACGGGCGCAAGCGCACTGCAAAAATTTTCGACGCTGGTGAGGCGCAAGATCACGCCGATCGTGTTCTCGCTCGACAGATCGTGTGAGTTGTCGGAGCTGATCGCCGCGGGCCACACCGTGCGTTTCGATCTGGATGGCGACGACGTGGCCGAGCGCGTTTCGTCGTGGGTGCGTCCGGACACCGGTCTCTTGGTCTGGGATCCGTCCGGTACCGGGCGCATCACGTCCGGCCGCCAGTTCTTCGGCTCGGTGACGTGGTGGATGTTTTGGCGCAACGGCTACGACGCGCTCGACGCGCTTGACGACAATCGCGACGGTCGTCTCACCGGTGCGGAACTGCGCGGGCTGGCGGTCTGGCACGATGCCGACTCCGACGGCGTGAGCGATCCCGGCGAAGTTCGTTCGGTGCAAGAACACGGTATCGCGGCGCTGGCGACGCGCGCCACGAGCGAAGCCGACGGCTGTCCCGCGAACCCCATGGGCCTCGCGATGAACGACGGTCGCCGTCTGCCGACCTACGACTGGATCGTGAGCGTGACCGTGCCGCGGACATCGCCGTCCCGCCTTCGCACCGCCGGCGCTACGGCGCGGCAAGCCTCCAGCGTCCGCGACGTCGCCTATCCCCGGTAGTCGGTGAACACGACGGATGTCGCGGACTTCATCTCCCGCGCGTCCGACTCCTTGCCCTTGATCTTCAGGTCGTCCTTGCAGTGGTACATCGAGAGCAGGACGTAGAGCGAGACGACGAAGGCGTTGCCGACGAGGACCGCGACGTACAGGAACGCTTCGTGGCCGCGGCCGGGCGGGTCGAATGTGCGGCCCAGCGTCCAGCCGACGAGTATGGCCACGGTGGCGATGCAGATCGTCAGCCAGTCCTGGCGTGCCAGGCGCTTGGTGAGCTTGCGGTTGGGGCCGCTGTGTGCGCCGGGGAAGAGGATGAAACGCCAGAGAGCCCAACCGGCGAGGATCGCGGCGAGGATGGTCGCAACGCGCTTGATCGGGAGGCGGACGAACGCTGTAGCGGCTGTGAGCAGTACCAGGAAGAGAATCATGCGTAGCCATAGGAGCCGGCGGAAGTGGGCGGCTGGTTTTTTGCGCTGGTCGCGCAGGTGTTCGTCGCAGCCGGGATCTTCGTGGTCGAAGTGGCGCCATTTCGCGCGCTGGATTTGGCGCCACCAGATGCTCAGGTCGATCAGCATGCGGCCGAGCCACCAGGTGCCCAGGAACGCGGTCGAGGCGACGACACATTGGACGAGGCCGTCTGCGGTCCAGGCCCATACGAACAGACCGGTGTTGAGCAGCACGACGGCGAGCGGAATCAGGAAGTACGTGAAGCGGAGCAGCGAGCGGTACGCGGCAGGCACGAACCACGGGGGGCCGGTGTTCGGGCGAGTGCCCGCCACGGCGCGTGCGTAGATCCATTGGAAGAGCTCGACGTCCTTGAAGTATCCAAGATGCGCCTGGCCCGGGATGTCGTACCGGTTGAAGACCCGGTCCTCGATGGTTTCGAAGACCGCCTGAAAGCCGGGCGAGTCGGCGGCGATGTCGAGGTTGTGGCCGACGGGATCCTGTTCGTCGCAGTAGTTGAAGTGCCGGACCTTCTTGCCCGTGCGCGAAAAGCCGGACGGATCGGCCATGTGGTCGAACCGGTACCACCAGATCAGCAGGAACTTGTCGATGGGGGAGCCCAGCGTGACGAACGACTGCACGTGTTCGGCCCAGTCGCGCGCGGGCGGGTTGTCCGTGCCGTAGTCGGGATAATCGACGGCGCCGATCTTGTGCGCCGCCATGAGCGCGTCGAGGGCGACGACGGTGCCGAGGCTATGCGCGAGGATGGTGTAGGTGGGGGCGGGGCCCTCAGGGAATTCCGCTTCGTGCGCCGCGTGGACTGCGGCCATCTCTTGGTGGAACTGCCGGACCGCGCGGCCGCGGGCGGGCACGTAGTCGCCATACATCTGCACGTCGCCGAGATAGTCGTCGAACGCGGTCTTGCCGGCGCCGGCGAGCTTGCCGACGAGGAGCCGGCGCATGACGAGAACCGCACTCCGTACCTGGCCGAGCATGCGCTTGACCCAGACCGGCGGCGGCGGATCCTTGCCGTCCATCCGCGCGAGCACGCTCGCGGCCCAGTCCTCTGGCGCCTCGCCGTGGTGCTCGAACGCAGTCCGCGACACCTCGTTCCAGGCGAAGTCCACGAAACGGAGCTGGTCGGTCGCGGGTAGCCCGGTGAACGGACCCGCGGCCTCGCCCGGCTGCGGCACGCCGGCGAATTCGACCCAGAGCTTTTCTCCCGAGTGCACGATCCCGCCCGCCGTGCCGAGCGACACGCGCGGTTCGGGCGGCGTCGGCTTGCCCTGCCCGTAGTCGGTTTGCTTGAGCGCGGTCCCGAACAGGTTGGCCACGAGCCGCGAGGTTTCGAACTCGCGCGACTCGCCCATCCCGTGAACCGTCACGACGTAGTGAATCCGTGCGTCCGCCGTGGCGTCTTTCTCTCCCATGGACCGCAAGTTAGCAAAAATGCGCGCTGCCCCCGCGCCCCCCTCTCCTTTTGTCCGCGATATACTCCCCGCCATGCCCGAGCTGCCGGAGGTCGAGACCGTTGTACGCCACATTCGCCCGAATGTGGTGGGGCGGCGCATCGAGAGCGCGGAGATTCACTGGAAGCGGACCGTCGAGCCGCTCACGCCCGCGCGGTTTCGTTCGGCCGTGAAGGGCGCGACCGTCGAGCGCGTCTGGCGGCGCGGCAAATACATCGTCTTCGATCTCGGAGGGCACGGCAGTCTCGTCGGTCATCTGCGGATGACAGGACGCATGCAGGTGGGAGCAAGTCCGGGCGCGCATGTGGTTGTGTCGCTCGCTCTCGACGACGGCCGCGGTTTCCACTTCATCGACGTGCGCAAGTTCGGGCGGCTGGTCTGGGCGCGCCGTTCCGAGGACGCGTTGCCCGCGCTGGGCCCCGAGCCGCTGGGCGACGCGTTCACCGCCGACTGGTTTTCACGTGCGCTCCGCAAGCGCCACCGCCGGCTCAAGCCGCTCCTGCTCGACCAGTCGTTTCTCGCCGGGCTCGGCAACATCTACGTGGACGAGGCGTTGTTCGCCGCGCGCCTGCACCCGCTGCGCCCCGCAAGCACGCTGCGCCGCCCGGCGGCCGATCGCCTGCACGAAGCCATCCGCACGATCCTGGCCGCCGCGGTCGAACACGAGGGCTCCACGTTCGACCGCTTCTACCGCACCCCGGAAGGCAAACCCGGCAGCTACCAGCACAAGTTCCAGGTCTACGGCCGCACAAAAAAACCCTGCCGCCGCTGCGCCGCGCCCGTAAGAAAACTCGTCGTCGGCGGACGAGGCACGCACATCTGCCCCCGCTGCCAGCGAGCCCCGCGCTCCCCGGCATGACCCCGAGAAAGTACACGGACGGCGATGTTCCCGGCCGCCGGGCCGCGCGGATCTCGTACACTCGCGAAGGGAGACGAACCGCCAGCTTCTTCACGCACATCCTCGTCGCACTCGTTGCCGTACGCATCTTTGCGCCCACAGCGCCGTGGCGATTGTGGGTCGCGGCTTGCGTGCTCTCGGCGCTGCCCGACGCCGATGGGGCGCTGCATTACGCCGGTGTGCCCTACGAAAACCACTTCGGCCATCGCGGTTTCACGCACTCGCTCCTGTTCGCCGCGGCTGCAGCGCTCATGGCAACCCTTCTGCAACGCGCCCGGCGCGCATGGATGGTGCCGTTCTTGTTCGTGGTGGGCGCGTCGCACGGGGTTCTTGACGCCATGACCGACGGCGGCCTCGGCATCGCCTTTTTCTTCCCCGACAATACGCGCTACTTTCTGCCCTGGCGCCCCATCACCGTCAGCCCGATCTCCGTGTCCGCATTCTTCTCGGAGTGGGGCGTAAACGTCATGAAGAGCGAGGTCGTGTGGGTCTGGTTGCCACTCCTCACGCTGCTCGGGCTCGTCGAGATCGTCCGCGCTGTCCGCCGATAGCTCCGCGTCGGGAATCAGAACATGCCAATCATGCTGCTCGTGCCGTCACCCGCGGCGTGGGCGCGCTGTTCCGCCCTGGAGCGGCCGCGTTCGGCCTGCTCGAGCTGGTCTTCGAGGCGTTCGTGGGCGTGGCGCCACTCGATGAGCTCGCCGCCGCGGCGGATGTAGTCCGCGATGTCGTTGAGCGCGTCGCCGTGCAGCCAGGAACCGTGGCTCGTGCAGACATGAACGAGCACGAAACTCGCGCGCCCGAACGTGCGGCGCGCCATCGGCTCCTGGCACTCGGGGCACCGGACATACACAACCGGGCGATCGACCGCCGCGCGCTTGCGTGCGCCACACTCGTCGTGGAGCGCTTGCACGTCGTCGGGCGTGTAGCGCCGCTCGATCCGCGCCTGCATTTCATCGAGTTGGTCTGCCGTCACGAACAGATGCCCACAGTCCTTGCACGCGGGTGCGGGTCCGGCGGGCGTGTCCGTTTCGATCAGGTTCGCGTGGCATTGCGGGCAGGTCGGCACGGCTCCATGTTACACGGCGCGCCGTTTGGGATCGTGCGGCCATGCGGTGTCGGGGTCAATGCGCTGTCGCTTGGGGTCTCCTGATTCTTGTTTCCTGCGGTTCGGAAGATGGAACCGGCGAGGTCACGTCCAAGAAACGACGCGCCCCGGCGAAGTCGCCATCGACGGGGACAACGGAGCGCGAGCGCCCGTACACGCGTGCACAATTGTTCCGCGAGGTGCGTGACCAACTGGTGGCGAAGGTCCATGGACTCGTGGTTCGCGAGACCGAAGGTGAGGATCTCACCGCGACTTCAGCGGCGCGCTCGTTCGCCGACGGCGGACGGCCGATCTCGAAAGATCTCTTCCGCTGGACCGGCAAGCGCTGGGAGCCATACGCTCAAAAGTAACGATGTCTGCGGCGGGCGCGGCACGGGATCGGGCCGAGATCCGCGTCACCTGCGGGTCGGCTCTACTGAGCCGCCGTCGTCGGTCAGGAGCTTCTTGGCATCGACCGTGATCTCGAGTCGGCGCGAGCCGCGGACCACGCTCATCACGACTTCGTCTTTCAGCCGCGCGGCCGCCATGGCCGCCGCAAGCTCGGGCGCCGACTTGAACTCCGTGCCGTCGATGACGACGATCAGGTCACCGTCTCGCAGTCCCGTTCGGGCAAAAGAGCTCTCGGTGTCGGTTATCCGGACGAGGAGCGCATTCGGCTTGAGGAGCGCAAACACAACCTCGGCGGGACCGGGCCGGGCGATTTCCATCGCACCGACCTTGCTCTCGATCTTGTACTTGCCCGCAGGGAGGTTGTTGAAATGCACCTTCCGGTCCTTGTCGATCCTTCCGTTGACCATGTACCAGTCCCTCCCGCCGACGCGGCGGAGGCTGACCAGATCTCCCGGATCGAATCCCGTGGCAACAACGGCCAGGGCGTAGAGCCGGGGCATGGGTACGATGAGCGAGTTCTTGCCGGGACGGAGAGTGACCGGATGGCGTGTCGCTTCAAAGAACTGGTAGTCGCCGGCCCTGACGTCCACAAAGAGCACGTACTCGCCCTCCTCGACGGGTCCCGCGCGAAGCATTCCGTTCGCGTCGACCTTCAGGCCACGTTCGGGATCGGCCATGCTCGCGATATCGATCGGACGCTTGCGATCGGTCTTGCGCTCGAGCGCGAACACGACCCGGCTCTTGTGTTCGCTTCCCAAGTAGCCGCGCACCGTAACCTGCAACGTCGCGGCGGACCGAAACCGCACGGTCAGTTCGCGCGCCTTCGTGCCGCGGTAGGTCACTTCTTTGTGCCCGTACTTTTCGGTCGTGATCTTCACGCCGTAGGTGCCGCCGCTAGCGGCTCCGCTGCGACCACAGTGAAGAACGAGCAGGGCACCATTGTCGCGGCGAGTCCACGAGCCGCCGCCCGACGTGTACGACCCGTCCACACGGTACGACGTCTCGATCTCTTTCACCGGCGTCGGCTTGTCGTCGGGCCCGAGCACCGAAACGACCACGTACTGGCTCGGCGGGATCTTGAGATCGCGGAAGTCGCATGTCGCCACACGGCCCGCGACGACGACCACCCGTGCACCGAGAAGCGGTCCTTCTCCAAGGGCTGCGCCCACGACGTAGCGTCCGTCCGGGAGGTCTTGAAAGGCGTAGGTCATCGCCACGGTGCCCCGTTTGAAGGCCCAGGCCTGCGTGCCGTTCTTGCGGAGCAGCTCTTCGTCGGGCTGCTGGCCAGCCTGAAACGACAGCGCGTAGAGGCTGATCCCGCTGAAATCGACTCCGTCCGCGAACATGATCGTGCCGCGAATGCCCGGGCGACCTCTCAGATGAATGACGACGCGCTCGGGGGTCTTTCCAAGCGGAACGGTCACTTCGACCGCGTCGCTCTTGAGTTCGTCGCCGTCCCTTACGGATGCCGCAACGACGTACGACCCGGGAGGAACCCGGACGGTGCCCGGTTGCCGATACCAGTCCCGGGTGATTTCATCCTGCCCGCCGCGCTTGCACTTGATCCAGGCACGTGCGGGCCGCGAACCATCGGGCAACAACACGTCGATCGCGATCTCCACGACGGGATGCGCCGTAAAGTCAACGGTCATGCCGGCGCGGGTGAGTGTTCCGCCGCCGCGAAGCTCAAAGCCGGAGAGGGAGGCCGTGACCCGGTAGGCACCGTCGGTAAGCCCGCGGAGAACATAGGTGCCGTTTGCGCTGGTCGTGGCATCGACCGTCGTCTGTAGCCGAAGCGAACGTTGACGAACGAACGTGCGCACGGCCTCCTCCAGACCGGGCTCGACCCTGTCCCGGCGGTTCGCCTCGATCCGTCGCAAGACCGCGCGCACCGTGACGCCCGCGACGCCGTCACCACGCGCGCCGCTGACCGTACCCGTGATGCGGCCGGTGCGGGCGGCAACATCGGGAACGGGAAGCGCTGCGAGCGCCGCGGCGAGGCCCGAGTCTTGTTGAGACTGCTCCGACTTGGAGGCCGCCGGCGTCTCGCGACGCGTGTCGCCGCGCCGCAGAGTGTTTCCGGAGCCCTGCATTGTACCGAGCAGATAGCCGACGCCGACGCCAAGCAGCACAACGACCAGGAAGACGAGACGGCCCATGGCACTAACAACGCAGCCCGAGCTCGGCCGGAACATCGCCGTCCGTCAGCTTCCTTCGATCGGAGCAAACGGACGGCGATATCTTTCGCTCCTTGGTCAGTCCCAGTCGCCGAAGCGGCGGCGGAGTTGGTCAACTCTTTCGTTGATGGCCGTGCGGTGGGTCTTGTAGTAAATCGCGCCCGCGACCAGGAGTGAGCCGACGACGAGGACGAGTACGCCGATCGTGCTCATGCGTGCGGCCCGTTCGAGGCCGGCGAGGCCGCGATACACGATCGAGCCGAGCGCGGCGAGGACCGCTCCAGCGCCCGCGACGAGGTAGACGCGCACCTTCAGGAATCCGCCGAGGGCCATCGCGAGCAGGCCGAGCAGGATCAGCGTGACGTGAAAACCGATCGGGTAGCGCGGGTCCAGCAGCGCTTCGTAACCCGACGTGCCGATCATCGTGATCACGGCGACCAGGCGCACGCGGTTTTTGGCGGCGGCACTCATGCGCCCGCGAAACATCTGGGTGAGTACGAGAATGCCGAGCCCGGTCGGCAGGGTGTACGCCTGCACGCTGCGCAGTTCCAGGCGCGTCGTCAGGGTGAGCACGACGAACGCGACAAAGCCCGCGATCGCGACCAGGTGATACGGCGACTCGCGGTCGTCGCGACCCAAAAACGAGTAAACGAGGCTGTGCAGGCCGATTACAAGCAGCGCGACGTTGGTGCCGAGGCCGTGGACTTGCGTCCAGATCATGGCGACCACCGGCAACACGAAGAGCGCGGTCGTCACCGGGATGTTGCGTTCGCGGGGCGCAAGGTCGAACACCTCCTTTGCTCCGGCGAGCGCAAGCGTTGTCGTACACGCGGCCCACACGTCGTACTCGACGGTCCAGAAGTCGGTCGTCAGCACGAGCTGGCGACGCATCGTGGCGAAGAACGCGACGCAGGCGAGTTGCAGCAGGAAGTACGGCAGCATCGCGCGCCGTTCCTGCCCCTCGACGTGAAAGCCGGCGGCGCATGCGGCAAAGAGTCCGCACAGCAATGCGAGCGACCGCGTGCTGTACGGCTGGCCATAGTGGAGCAGGAATACGGCGCAAGCCGCGGCAAACGACGTGTACAGAGCGATCGTGCCGGCGGTGCGTCCGTGAATCCGCAGAAGCGACACGACACGATGCCAGAGTCGGGCGTTGGTTTGGGGGGGGGCGGGGGCTGCGGCGGCGGGTGTTCCGTACCGGCGTTGCACCCAGCTTGCCGCGGCACCGGTGGCGAGCAGCGTGGCCGCCGCAAACAGCACGGGCCATGCGCGCCACCAGTCGCCCGAGGCGGGCGGATGGGGTAGGGCGAGAAGATACGCCAGCCATACCGGCGCGAGCAGGAGACCGCCCAGCCAGTCGTCGCGCCCGGCGCGCCAGCGCGAGTCGCGCTGCGGGGTTGCAAGCAACAGCGCCGTCGCTGCGGCGAAAGCTCCGAGTCCCTCCGCGGAGGCGGGCCCGTGGACCTGAACGTGAAAAAACACGAGGCCGGCGGCTGCGAACGACGCGCGCGCGATCACCCGGACCGGTCGGCCGCGCAGGATCAGGGCGATCCAAGCGCCGAGCAGAATCCAGACGATCCACGGCCACGCGATGTAGCTCGGCACGAGGAAACCCAGGTGCAGCGCGAGGAGGATCTGTAGTGCGGCGACGCCCAGGTAGAGCGGCTGGCGGCGTACAAGACCGTGATGCAAGACAATGGACGCCGAGCCGGCGAGCAGCGGAGCGATCGCGTAGGTGCTGGCCTGCGCGTGAAGGGCGGCGTGCAACGGCGGCCACTGCGTGGCAACGAGCAGGACCACCCCCCAACCGCGGCGCAACGAGTGCCAGTCCAAAAGATCGGGGCCCCCGAGGTTGCCGAGCCGTTGCAGGCCCGCGCTGAGCGGCGAGCGCTGCGCGGTGGCGGCGGTCCAGAAGTGTCCGAGCGCGAGCGCGACCCAACCGGACTTGATCGCGCCGTCGAACGGGCTGTAGCCGGGCACCGCGGTGATCGCGAAGTAGCTCCCGACCATGAGAGCGAGTCCGCCGTAGAACGCGACCCAGTAGCTGGCCCCGGGCCCCCTGGTTGTTTGGTCGAGTGCGTGCAGGCGAATCAGCGCGAGACCCAGCATCATCACGAGCGGCGCGTTGACGTGGTAGTGGTCGGTGAGTACGGGCGTGCCGGGAAACAAGACGATTTGAAAAACGCTGCGCAGGAGATAGAGGCCGAGCAGGCCGAAGCCGAGCACCGTGGCGGTCCGGCGCAGGCGCGCGACGCTTGGATCGGAACGCCGGTGCGCGATCTCGGCGCGCGCGAGGAAAAACAGGAACGGCACGCTCAGTGCGACGAGTGCGGCGGCGGGGCGGCGCAAGGCGGGCACGAGCAGCGCGAGGCACCACAACGCGACGGTGAGCCCGAGGTGGTAGCCGGATTCGGCGAATTCGACGGGTAATGGATCCGCCTTGCTCGGGTGGCGGGCGAGGTCGCGTAGCGCGAGTGCGGCGAGATAGGCCAGCGCGCCCGAGGCGAGCAACCGCGCGTGGGTGAACGCGGCGATGTCGGGATGGGCGACGTATTGCGCGGCCAACAAGAGCAGCACGATTGCGGCGCCGGCGGCGACCGTGTGATCGGCGATCCGGACCACGCTCGCGTTGCGCACAAGCCGGCGGACCGCGACGCCGGCGGCCACCGTTGCGCCGAGTCCGATCGCGACGAGTTGGATGGCGGTGACGCCGTGGTTCGTGAGCCAGGGGCCGGCCAGCACGCGCACGGCGTGGACGTTGCCGGCGGCGAGGAGGAACGCCGTCGCGTACAGGGCCCGCGGTGCGCGCAGCACGGAAGCGATGGCGACGAACGTGAGTGCGCCGAGGTAGGGCGCGGCGAGTTGAACGGCTGCCTCCCGATAGGCGGGGGCGAGGTGTTGCAGGGATGCCGCGAGGGCGAACAGGCCCGCCAGGGTCAACAGGGGGTAGGGCGCGGGAAGGGGGTCGAGCGAGGCGGGCTGCGTCCCGGCGATGAGGCGTGGGGCGCGCCGGAACAGGAGCTGGCCGGCCCGCGTCGCGAGTCCGATGGCGAGTCCGCAAAGCGCCCAGCGCCACGGAACGGTGAACACGATCAGACGCGTCTCAACGCTGGGATTGGCGTTGATCTGGGGTAGGCATGCGAGGACATATCCCAGTAGGCAGCCGAACGCCGCGAGGGTGCCCGAGGTGCTGGCGCGCGCGGTCGCCAACAACGCCAGCGTCCCGAGAATCAGCGACCATCCGTCGAGGACCGCACCCGTGAACGTCTCGCGCAGTAGCCAGGCGCCGACGCCCGTGGCCGCGACGATGGCCCATCCCTGGAACGGACGCAGCAGGGCGGCGCCGAAGCGAAACAGCGTGGGCCGAAGCTCCGCGAGCGCGTAGGGCACCTGCACCGCGAGGACGAGCAGCGCGGTAATGCGCGCAACGTGTAACCGGTGAAGCGGCAGAAGGAGTTGGTCGAGGAGGGTGAGATCGCTGGATTGAGTCGCGTAGAGGGTGCCCACCCACACGAGCAGGATGAGCAGCACGCCGTACCGGTGGCTGGGTCGGCTGTATCGGCGTCCTGTCTTGCGGACCGGGGCGAGGCCATGCCACGCGCACTGCGCGATGAGGAACACGATGAGCGAGTACGCCCATACGTCGGGCACCGAGACGAACAGCGAGGCGAGCAGCAAGACACCGATGACGACGGTGCCGCCGCGCAAGAGCATGTGGGCCGGCTTGGCAATGAGATCTTCGAGCCATGGCCAGCGCGAAACGCCCCATCGTCGGGTGACAAGAAGGAGTGCGAGTATGAGCAGCCCGTACAGCAGCGGCGTCGCGGCGGCGCTGCGATCGACGGTAGCCGCCACTTCGTAGAGGCACGCCGTGCCCACAAATAGCTGCCAGAAACCAAACCGAACCGCGAAGCGCGCGTGCGAGTATCGCCGTCCGTACGCTGCCAGTCCGAGCCAGCCCATCCCACACAGAAACTGCGCGGATCCTGCCTTGAGCGTCATGCCGACGTCGGCGTTGCGCAGCAGCGTCACGGTTGCGTTTTTGCCAAGGAGAAACAGCGCGGACGCGGCGATCGGCCACGTGAACAGGGTCCAGTCGTGGCGCTGCACCGGGAAGGGAGTGTTCGCGAGGAAGCGGTCGCCGGTCCCGAGTTGTTGCAGTGCGGGCCGGCCGCGGAGGACAAAGCAGGCGGCGACCAGTGCGAGTGCGGTGATCGTGCTGGCCAGTCCCGAGCCCCATCCGAGCGACTCGAACGTGTCGTGGTACTGCGACTTGAGCTCGGGGAAGAGGATGATCAGGATGACGGCCGCCATGCCGGCGGGGGCGAGCGAGCGCGACCAGTAGGTGGCGAAGGCGAGGGCGACGGCGGCGAGGACCGGGCCGGAGTGGTCCATCAGCGCGCGGTACGAGAGTACGTCGCCCGGTGTGCCGCGTTCGACGAGGACGCGCAGGGTCATGCCGACGACGGCGAGTGCGCCGTAGAACCAGAGTACGGTCGAGCGGGCGCGGCGTGTTTCGCGGGTGGGGGCGACGAAATCGAGGCCGATCCAGAGCAGGGACAGCGCGGCGAGGCCGAACACCATCGTGTTGCCGTGCAGCGTGCGGCCGGAGAGATCGACGCAGCCGAGGTACGGCAGGGCCGCGGCGATGATGACGGTGGCCGTCAGGAGCCAGCGCTGTTTTTGGTCGCGGTGGGCGCGCCACGCGAGGAGGGCGGCGGAGACCAGGAGCACCGCGGCGGTGAGCAGCGGCTCGGAGCGGTCGTGCCACTGGCCGAGCATCCCGACCGCGCTTGTCAGGACCAGCAGCGCGGGCTGCAGGTCGCGGGCGGCGGCGGCCACCGTCGCTTTGCCCCGTGCGTGCAGGAACGGGGCGCTGGCACCTGCGGCGAGTGCGAGCGCGAGGCCGAGCCACGGACGTGCGGGTGAGGGGAAGCCGGGGACGAGCGCGACCGACGCGCCGGCAAGCGCGAGTAGCGTAAGACCGATCCACGCGTGCAGCGTGCCGTCATGCCGGGCGTTGCCGTGCGGCGCGTCGCGACGCGGCGTGGCTAGTCCAAGCCACGCGATGCCGGCGAGCAGAAAGCCGATGACGCGCACCCACGGGTGTGCCTGCGCCATGACCAGGCCGAGCAGGATGAACGCGAAGCCCAGAAACGACTCGGCTTCGAGCCGGTGCCCGGTGCCCGCAGGTTTGATTGCAGGGTCGAAAACGACGTCGAGTGCGCGCCGCTCGACATAGAGCAGCAACGCGCCCGCCGCGATGACCATGGGCGCGTACGTCGCCACCCGTGGCAGATGCGCCATGGACGCGTGCACCCACAAAAAGACCTGGACGAAGGTGAGAACGAGTAGCGTTCCGAAAAACCACGGCACCCGGTTCTCGCGGGCCATGGCCGGTGTGAGGACGCGGCGGGAGAATGCGACGACGGCCCCCGCCGCGACCGCAAAGCCGACATAGAAGCCGGTGCCCAAGAGAACGCGGACCGACGTGTCGCCGATTTGCAGCGTGAGCGCGAGCGGTCGCAGCATGACGAGCGCGCACAGGGCGACCAGCGTGCCGCCCAACAATCCGCCGAGTGCCGGATGCACGGCGCGACACCAGCGTCGCAGGCCGATGCCGAACACGACAAGGTAGAGCGCGGCCACCAGCGACACGACCAGCACGGGGTGCCCGATCGCGGAATCGGCCGCAAGCAGCGCCACGGTCATGAAGTTGATGGGCAAGAGGCCGATGGCCGCGCCGCGCAAGACCGCGCCGGTGCCCCGCAACGTCATGTCGCGCCGCTCGAGCCAGCCGCCGAGCCACGCCAGCGTGAACGTGAAACCGCCAAGCAGGAGCGGCGGCACCGTGTACCGAAACGCCCAGTGCCGATCCCACGTGAAGTACGCGAAGAGCGAACAGCCCACGACGACCATGAGCGCGCCGATCGCGACGTACCAGTTCTCCAGCAGGAACGGCCGCAGGTGCTCGCTCCAAAGAGACGACGACGGTGTCGCAGGCGGCTTGGCCGGACGAGCGCGCTTCGACCGCGCGGTGGGCACGGGCGTTTGGGTTTCGGGGGGGGCGGGGGCCGGCTCGGGTTGGCTGGTCGTGTCGGCCGCCGCGCCTTGCGGAGCTTCGGCGGACGAATCGGGGTCGGGGTCGGGGTCCGCCGTTGCGCCCTGCGGCGCCAAGGCGAACGGGGCGGATTCGCCTCGGAGAATTCGTCCTTGGGTCGCCGTCAGGCGGGTGCTCCACCGTTGGATGAAGCCTTCGACATCGGCGGTCGGGATCTCGTCGGCAAGTTCGCGTCTTCGGGCGGACGAGATGTCCAGGTCGAGTGCGGCACGCACGGCGGCGAGTTCGGTCGGGAACTGTTCGCACAGGCGGGCGCCGCGTTTGTACGCCGCCCGGGCATGGTCGGACGCGTCGCGCCATGCCGCGACGATGTCGTGCGGAGCGTTCCCCTCGGCGCCAAAACGAAGCGCGAGACCGATCGCCACGCGCCGCCACTCCCACTCCTTGCCGGAGATCCGCTCGACCACCGCGAGGAGGCGGTCGGGCGCATCGGAGAGCGCGGCAAGCAACGCGCGTTCCCGGGCCGGCCGGTCATCGGCCGGCGGCAGTTCGGGCGGTTCCGTTTCCACCAGCGGCTCCAGCACATGCCAGGGCAACGTGATGCCGCGGGCGGCATCGAGCGCGTGCAGGTAGCGTTCATCGATGATGTCGTGGAGTCGCGTCAGGTCTTCTTGATGGTGTTGCACGAACGCGAGGTCGCGTCGCAGCCGGGCGAGCTCGGCAAGCTGGTCGAGTGCGTCGCTCGCGGTCTTCTCCGTGCCGGGAAACGCAGCGAACTCCCGCTCCATGAGCGGCGAGAGAGGCCGGTTTTGAAGACGCAGGTCGCGGGCGCGCCGCGCCAGCGCGAGGAGTTGCCGCTCGGTTCGGCGTCGCAACGCGGCCAACTCGGGCTCGACGGCGCCATCGAGCCGATCGGCGAGCTCGAGGAGGCTCGGCTGCTCGGCGTGATCGCCGAGTGCTACCCGCAACGCTTCGAGTGCGGACTCGCGGTCGAGCGTTCCGGCGACCAGATGCCGCGTGAGCAGCTTCAGCAGAGCGTCGTTGTTGCGGTCGTCCGTCTCCACGCAGACATCTTGCAATCCAGGCGCCCGGATGCGAAGTCGATTCCGCTGTTCAAGTCAATAAGCCGAGCGATTCGATCGCCACGCCGCTGCGCGGTCATCGCCGTCCGTATGCTGCCGTGCGAGGGGCGTTTCGAAATGCAACCCGACGTCAGGGACGGACGGCGATGCACGCTACCCCTGCGCGTTGACCGCGGTGCGGGGCTTGGCCTTCGGGTCCGTTTTGACGGTGGCGGTCACGGACTTGGGCGGGCGCGTGCGGCGAAAGATCGCGCACGCGCCGCTGATCTTGACCGCGTGGGGATCGGCACCTTGGGGGAGAAACATCTTCGCCGGTATCGGGAGTTTCGTGACGCGCTGGAAGTCGCCGATGGTCAGCGGCTTGCGTTTCGGGAAGCGCTGCTTGAGGCGCGCGTTCGCGGCCTTCAGGTACGTCAAGACTTTTTGGCGGCCTCCCGCATTCGCAAGACGTGCTTCAAGGAGAAGCCGGCGTTGGATTGCCAGCAGATCGGCGAGCGCGGGGAGGCCCGGGTGCATGGATACCCGCGTCGAGAGCATGGCCATGTCGAGCTTGCGCTTTTTGCCGCGCACCGCGACGTGAATGTGTGTTGTCGTGAATCCGGTCCCGCAAAACCCGCCGCCGCGCTCGCGGTCCGCCAGCGTTCGCTTGAGCGCCTTGCCATCGTGCTCGAAAAAGCGGTGCTTCTTGATCGCGAACCGGAGCAGGTCCTGCAACTCACGGGCGGTCAGTTTCGTGGCCAGCACATTGCCCCGCTCGCGCACGCGTCCGTCGCCCAGAACCTCGACCTGCGGCCGCGGCTTGCCGCCAAGATCGGCCACCGCCAGGCGCAAGACGACCTGTTGGGGACCCGACAGCGGGTAGTCCGCGTCATCCGCCCCACGAACAAGAGCGGTCGCGAGGAGGAACATGAGCACCCGGCAGTGAAGCATCATCTTAGATACGCGGGCCGCGACGGTCTTGCACCCGGGGCACGGTGGGAATGGTGTCCGCAAGAAAACCGGCGTACGGAACCGTCGGCGTACTCGTCGAGTCCGCCCAGTTCGTCGTGCGCATGCACAAGGGCGGCAAGGTGATCGTGCGGGTGCGTCGCGCGGATCCGTCGAATGTCCGCGTGCGCGCATGGTCTTGGCATGTACGCAAGCCCGGCACGACGTGGACTGGCAGCCCCCGCGTCGCCGCATCAAGGGAACCATGGACTTCGAATTCCGGGACTTGCCCCCGGGCCCGATCGAAGTGTTGCTGACCACCACTCTCGGCGAACAGGCAAAGACCGCTCAAATCGTCTCCGGCGGCACGACCGAAGTCTCGATCGAGGTACCGTAGCGGGCCGCAGCACGAGGACCAACGCAAACGGACGGCGATGTCTTTGGCGAACAGGTATCGCCGTCCGTTCCTGTCTTCGCATACTTCCGGCGACGGGCTCGCCGGCCGCAGCCAGGATTGGCCGTCCCCGCCTCCGAGCACACTGCCTGGCACACCCGCCAGGTTTTTCGTCCGCCCGCCCGCAGGGCCGGGTAGATCCGGTACAACACGTTCGTGCGTGGCTACGTCGGAGTGACCGACCTTGGGTGGTACCGCTTCCTGAAGGAGCGCTCGCCGCTCGATGAGGTCAACTTCTGGCAGCCTTCCGGCGGACGCGGGTTTCGCGCGATCCAGCCGGGCGAGCCGTTTTTCTTCAAGCTGCACGCGCCGCACAACGCGATCGCGGGCTTCGGTCTGTTCGCGCGGCATTCGGTCCTGCCCGACTGGCTGGCCTGGGACGCGTTCGGCCCGTCGAACGGGGCGCCGGACTACGCGTCGATGCGCGCCCGGATCGAGAGGTACATGGCCAGGAAACGCCGCTCGGCGACCGGCGAATACCAGGTCGGCTGCCTGATGGTTACCGAGCCGGTGTTCTTCGACGAGGCAGACTGGATCGCGCAGCCCGCGGACTGGAAGCCCAACATCGTGCAAGGCAAGGGTTACGACGTCGCGGTCGGTGAAGGGCTTCGACTGTGGGAGGCGAGCCTTGAGCGAACGCAGCGCATGCGGCAAGAGCTCCTCGTGGCCGAGGGCGCGCCGCGGTTTGGAGCGTCCGTGCCCGTTCGCCCGCGCCTCGGACAGGGCGCCTTTCGGGTCGCCGTAACCGATGCGTACGAACGCGCGTGCGCCGTGACCAACGAACACTCGCTGCCGGTTCTGGAGGCCGCGCACATCCAGAGCTACGCGAACGGTGGCCAGCATGCCGTGGCCAACGGACTGTTGTTGCGCACCGACATCCATCGCCTTTTCGACCGCGGCTACGTGACCGTGTCACCCGATCATCGGTTCGAAGTCAGCCGTCGCCTGAAGGACGAATGGGACAACGGTGTCGTCTACTATCGCCTGCACGGCGCACGAGTCCGGGTACCGCAGCACGTCGAAGAACGCCCCGCCGAGAATCTTCTCGCGTGGCACAACGAGAATGTGTTCAAGAGCTGAGATGGGCAACGTCAGGAACGGACGGCGATTTCATCTGCGGCGCTTTTATTCGGTGCTGGAAGACCTCGCCGACCGTTTCTCCGGAAGGTTGGTTCTTGCTGACGGGCGTGGCGCCATGCCGCGAGAGGCGCGGGGCGTGTACTTCTTCTTCGAGCTTGGCGAGACGCGATCCGAGAGCGGCGATGGCCCGCGCGTCGTGCGGGTCGGGACTCATGCCGTGCAGGCCGGATCGAAATCGAGGCTGTGGGGGCGTCTGGCGAACCACCGCGGACCAAATCATCGCAGCTCCGTGTTTCGGCTGCTGTTGGGGCGGGCCCTGATCGAGCGGGATGGGCTTGTCTATCCGTCTTGGGGTCACAAGGACCCGGAATCACGAGCGGCCCGCGGCGGTGAAGCTGGTCTGGAAGTGCTGGTGAGCGAACGGCTGCACGCGATGCCGTATCTCTGGATCGGTATCGATGACGAGGCGCGCATCGAGTACCGGCCGATTCCGATTGCTGAGCAGCGCAATCGCGTTGCGCTCGATGTACGCCCGGTCACTGTCCTTGGACGCCCTCTCAGGACTGGTTGGGACAGCACAGCCACAAGGCCACGGTGCGTGAGTCCGGCTTGTGGAACTCGAATCATGTCGATGCGCCCTACGACGTTGCGTTTCTCGACATGTTCGAGGCCTACGCCGGCGCGATGTAGCGTCTCTTGCGGGGCACAGACATCGCCGTCCGTTCGCTGCGGGTCCGTTGGTGTTCCCTCCGGAAACACTACCGGTGGAAGCGGGACACGTTATGGCACTTTTGGCAGGACGCGTCGGTGGCCTTGGGCAAGCCGATCTGCTTGCGCTCTGCGGCGTTCTTCAGGCCTTCGTGACAGGTCGCGCAATCGACGCCGTTGTGGCCGAGCGAAGTGTGCTCGAAGCGTTCGGTCTTGGGCCACACGACTTCGACGCGCTTTTGCTTGGAGAAGATGCTCGGTTCAAGGCGGTGGCTTGTCGCGGGTGCGTCGGGGTCCTTGTGGCAGCGTGCGCAGGTGTTGTTGTGCCCGAGATTGTCGTGCCCGGTGTGGCACGCCGAGCAGTTGTCGACTCCCTCGCGCAGGCGCATCGGCTCGGCGCCGCCGGCGGTCACGGTGTGGCAGCTCAGGCAGCCCATCTCCAGGGTTGCCGGAGGTGTGCGGCCGTCGCTGAAGACGTGGGCGCGGTGCACGATGTCGCGCGCGCGGCGCGGCTTGAAGCCGGGCGCTTCGGTGCGCAACGGCGTGCTCCCCTTGCCGTGGCACTCGGCGCAGTTGCTCACGTCGACCTCGAGGCGGTCGAGGGTCGTCGATTTGGCGATGCCCGGATGGCAGCTCGCGCACTGGGCCTGTGCCTTGGCGATGTCGACCTTTCCGCTTTGCGCGCTGTGCGCCAGGTGATGGTCGTGGCGGAAGGCGCGCGGGGCGAAACGGGGGTTGCGCTGGATCTCGCCGCTGACGTGGCAGGTGCGGCAGGACGCCGGAGAGACGTCGTGGTCGCGCGGCAGGAACTGGTACAGGCCGCCGCCGCCCTTGAGCGTCGTCTCCTTCAGCGTTCCTGCGCCGGAGTCGGCGTGGCAGGCGTTGCAGCTCTCGCCGCGGCCGTGATCACGCACGCGCCATGTCGCGTGGCAGTCGAGACACGTTTCGTACGTGATCGGCGCGAATTCGTGATCGTCGTCGGCGGCATCGGTAGCTGTGGCACCTGCCTTGTGGCACATCGCGCAGTCAAGCGGCTTGCCGTCAAAGCGCCGCTGCAGGTGGTCCTTGTGCGAGAACGCGTTGAACGCGAGGAGGAACGGGGTGTCGATCGACTGGTCGCGTACCTTCGGCGCGGTCGTGGTCGGGAGCCCGTTCGTGTGGCAGGCCAAGCACTGGGCCGACGGCTTGAGCGATCCGTCCAGCGCTGCGTGCGGATCGAACTCGATCAACGGGCTGAGCGGTTCGTTGCCGCGGTGTTCGGTGTGGCAACTCGCGCAGCTCTTTTGGGCGCCGTACGGATGGGTCTCCTTGCCCTCGAATCCTTCGTGGCACGAAATGCAGAGAGCGTCGTCCTGCCCGCTGAACGCGGAATGGCAGGACTTGCACGAAACTCCCGCGGCCTTGTGCACCGAGGAGAGCGGACCGCGACTCAACAGCTCCGGTTCCGAGCTGACAAGGGAGGCGGCGAGCAGCATGACGCCGATGAGGGCGACGGCGACGTACATCGCGCGCACGGTGCGCGAGCGGCCCCAGTCCGCCTCGCCCCACGTCGTCATTTCCAGCTTCAGTTTTCGCTTGGACGATTCGAAGACCGTGTGGCCGAGGTGGTCCTCCTTTACGTCGAGCGCGAACAGTTCGCCGTCCACCTTGAACTCGATGAGCGCCTGTCCGACCTGGAGTACGTCGCCGGGTCGGTAGACGGTCTCGCCGTCGATGGGGCAGCCGTTGACGAATGCACCGGCCAGGAGATCCTGGGGATCGATGCGCAGCACGCCCGGCTCCACCGATTGCAGGACCAGTGCTTGTGCCGCAACAAACGGGTCGATGAGCCGGACGTCGTCGTCGGGACCGGTTCCGACGCGGATCGCGGCGCGCTCCAATTCGACTGCGGGGCGGTGCCGGTTGGGGCGGCCTTTCAGGAACCAGGTCACACGAAACAGGCTCACGTAACGAGCTCCTGGGGGTTGACGCGCTCGATCGCGCTGTATGGACAGTAGTAGATGCAGGCCATGTCGCCGCGCTCGGCGCAGAGATCGCACTTGACGGCGAGCGCCTTCGGCGCGGGGCGACCCTTGGCGCCGGAAACCTCCGCGGCCTCTTCCTTGGCGCGCCGAAACAGGCGTCCGATCACGGGCAGCTTGGCGAGGAATCCCTCTTCGTGCTGGGTGATCCCCACGAGCGACTGCATCTGGATCGCGCCGTAAGGGCACGCTTTTTCGCATTTGGAGCAGCCGGTGCACGCCTGCGCGTCGATCACGACGAGCCCTTGCGCCTTGCGCAGGATCGCGCCGAACCGGCAAGAGAGCATGCAGTCCGGCATGTTGCAGTTGTAGCAACTCGACGCGAGCAGCATGGTCCCGCCGTCGAACGAGACACCGCGCTTCGAGATGCGCGGCGTGCGGTCGTCGTGCGATTCGATGCACGCCTCCACGCACATGTTGCAGTGCGTGCAGCGATCCAGGTTGATCACCAGCGCCTCGCCGGCCTTGGACAGCTTGCTGTGGACCATCAGGCCCACGTCCTTTTGCGTGGGCATGCCGTGGCCGCGGTCGAGGTCGGCAAGGTGGCGGTGGATGCGCTCTTCGATCGCGGGCCAGTCCTTCAGCACCGACCGAAACGCGTCGCGAGGAATGCGTACCACGTCGCAACGCGTGATCGCGGTCACGGTGGCGCTTCGCGGCTGATCGCGTACCAGCGCAACCTCCCCGAAAAACGAGTTCTCGGCGTTGTACGCGAGCAGAAGGGGGCGTCCGTCGGGACCGCGCTTGGTCGTCTTGAGCTGGCCCGACCGTACGAGAAAGAAGTCGTCGCCCGCGTCGCCCTCCTGGAACAGGACCTCGTTCTCCTCGAAGAACGCCAGGGTCGATACGTCCGCCAGGCGGTCCAGCGCTTCGGGCGGCAGACCGCGGAACAGCTTCGCCTTGCCGAGGTGGTTGGCCAGTGCCCGCTCGCGGTAGCGCTCGTCGATGCGGTCCTTGAACGGCGCGGCTTTCTTGTCGGCGTACAAGATGCGAAACGCGTGTTGCGGAACCGTGAGTACGGTCGTGGGGCCGACCGCCTCCAGCGTCGCACTACGTGGTGCGCAACTCAGCGCGCTCATCTCGCCGACCCAGTCGTGGGCATCGACGCGCGTCAACTCTTCGCGACCGCCGGGCTTCTCGTCGAAGACTGCCACCTGTCCCTGAAGGATCAGGAAGAACTCGGTCGTGAGGTCTTCCTGCAGACAGAGCTGCTCGCCGTTCGGGTGGGTCTTGACCTCGCTCTCGCCCAGCATTTTTTTGAGCGACGGCGCCGGCACGTCCCCAAACAGGGGCTCTTCGGCGAGTTGCTCAGCGGACAACGTCTCGAGGTTTGCCATTAGAAGTAGATCACCGTCCAGATGTGGATCAGGATCAGAAACAGCAGCAGCAGCGCGCTGGGGATGTGAATCCAGCGCCAGAGCCGCAGGTAAAAGGCGATGCGAAAGGACGGCGCGGCGGACTTGAGCAGCGCGCGGCGTGTACCGGCAAGCACGAGCACGTCGCGGGCGGTCTCGTCGCCCTCGACGCGCTTCATGACCTGCGCCACGGTCTGGGCGGACGGCTGGCCGGTCACGAGCGCTGCGACGTGGTTGCGCGGTTCCGGCTCCATCAGACTGAGCAGGGCCTCGGCGCAACGTCGCAGGTGATCCGCAACCCGACCGACGACCTCGATCGGCATTCCCAGCTTCTGCTCGACCAGGAGGCGCGGCGCGGCGCGCGTCATCCACCAGCCGAATACGCCGGTCACGAGAACGATAGCGCTGAGAGCGGCCATGCAGAGCCCGAGCACCGAGCGCACGACCCAATCGGCATGCACGATCGCGCCGATGCATGCGACCGTGCCCAGAGCAACGTGGACCTCGAGCCACTTGTTCATGCGGCCGAAACGTTCACGGCGCCGGATCTTGAGCTGCGGACGCTTCGCCAGACCGCGTCCCGTCGCCTGGTACTCGATGACCGCTTCGCGCACGCCGGCCATGTTCGTCTCTTTCAGGATCCGGTTGGCCTCGGCCAGGAGCTTTCGCGGGCTGGCCCCGTCCCCGGTGTCGAGTTCGGATTCCATCTCACGCAGTCGCCGCGACAGCGTCTGCGGATGGGCGTTCTCCTCGATGCCGAGGTGGCGTACCCAGCGCAGCTTGACCGACCATTTCCGCAGCGAGAACACGAACGCCGCCAGGAACAGTAGCGCCAAGACGATGCCCGACCAGATGAACCAGGAGTGCTGCTGGCCCGGATCGCCGCGTGCGGGGCGTGCATACCAAACCGACGCGAGCAGCATGAGGGCCATCGGCAGCAGCAATAGGGCCCAGAACTGCCAGCGTCCACCCAAGCGCGCGGGATATCGGTTCGCCACGGGTTAACGTCCCCCGCTTGGCAGCGAGCGCGGCCGCTTGCGATGGCAACTCGCGCAGCTGTTGCCCTCCGACTCGGGACGGTTGAAAGGCGCATCGCGGAATGCCTGATCGCGGTGAATGCTCTTGTGCCGGACCGACTCGAGAAACGGCACGATGCGGGTTGTCGGGGGCACTTCGAAGCCGTGGCAGGCGCTGCACGCGCCGGTCTTGTCGTGGAACTGCTGACCGGACACGATCGTCGCGTGAACGCGGAACATGGGTTTGCGGGATGACCGCGTGTTGATGTCCTTGCCGTGGCAACGGGCGCAGCTCTTCAGCTCACGCGGCGTGCCCAGCTTGCCGGTGCGCGCGCTGTAGTCCTGCTTGCCCTTGTCCGTCCCGTGGTTGTGGCACTTCTTGCAGCTTTCGGGGCCGGGGACGGCCAGTGTGCCGTCCCGACCTGTCTCGTGGCAGACCGCGCAGTTCTTGATCTGGTCGGACCGCATGTGCGCGGCGTGATCGAATTCGGCCACGACCACGGTCGTCTTTTTTCCCCGATCCTTGGTGTGGCCGCCCTTGTGGCAGCTGACACAGCTCTTGCCGCCGGCGCGGTCGGTGTCTTCGTACGACGTCGTCGCCGCCGAGTGGCCGCTCTGAAGGATCGACGCGTGGCACTTGGCGCAGTCTTCCCCGGACGCATCCCCAGGTACATGCGAGCGGTGCGTGAATTTCCTGAAGGCGCGTCGATCGAGCGTTGACGGCTTGGCCCGGTGGCACGCTGCGCAGTCGGCATCTTCGATCTTCGCGCCGGCCCGCGTGACTTCCGGGTGCGCCGCCTCGCCGAACGAGAAGCTGCCGGGCCGCCAACGTGTGACCTTGGCGACGGCCATCTTGCCCGTGGAAAAGTCCTCGTCCCGGACGTGGCAGCGCCAGCAGGCAATGCCCGCCCCGTGGTTGTCCACCTTCCACTCGGTGTGGCACTGGACGCAGCTCTCGTAGCCGTTCGTGTAATCGGCCTTGAGTTCGCCTGCGCCGTCGAAAGTGTGGCACGGGGTGCAGGAAACAGCCCCCGCGCCCCCCTGGCCCACTTTCGTGATGTGAACCGAGTGATCGAATCGGTCGAATCGGGTCGGCGGGCGCGCCACCTTTTCCAGTTTGAGTCCCGCCTGCTTGCCGTCGCCGTCGTTGTGGCACTGCTTGCAGTCCCCGGCCGCGAAGTGGTGCAGGTCGTCGCTGACCCGCGTGCTCTTGCGGATGCCGGCGTGGCAGGTCAGGCAGTCCTTGGCGGTCGCGGTCTTGGGATCGAAGTGGTTTTTGTGGGAGAACGCGCGGTCCGTGCGTTGCACCGGGCGCAGCTTCTTGCGCAGGTGGCACTGGTTGCAGCTCTCGCCGCGACCGGTCTCGCTCATGATCGGTCGGGCCGGATCGTGATCGGCGTGGCACTGCTGGCAAGACTCGAGGCTGCGGGAAACGTCAAACGTAAGGTCGCTCGTACCGGAGCCGCGCGACAGCTGCGGCTCGTGGCACTCCACGCACGACGTGGCCTTGTGCTGGTTGTGGTCGAAAAACGGACGATTCTTTCCGCGCTTCCCGAACGCCGGCTTCGGAAAGCTGACGTGGGCGCTGTCCTGATGGCACTCGGTGCACGTCTTGTAGGGTTCCTTGTAGGCGTCGAAGCCCTTGCTCTTGAACGTGTGGCAGGTGCGGCAGTCCTTTTCGCGGCCCGGGGACGCGAAGTCAGCCGCCAGATGCGGGCGGTGGGGGAACGCCGGGGCCTTGCTGGGCGCTCTTGCCGGATCCTGCGCCTGCGCGGTCGTCAGGGCCAGACTCCAGAGCGCCAAGGCCAGCCCGAAGAGGAGGAGTTTCTTTTGAACCTCGGTCAACACGCGCGATCCTGACAATTGTTCGACGCGTAGTCAACCGCGCCCCCGGACGGGTGCCCATTCTGGTATAAGGTGCGCGAAGTGTCGAGGCCGGGATCTGTTCTCTTTTTTGTCGCACTTCTTGCGGCGTCCACCGTTGTGTCCGCGGAAGATTCCGAGCCGCCGGGGGATGCCGCTGAGAGGCCGCCGCAGCAGGAATCGCGCGCTACCAACGTTCGGTACACACCGTTCGACAGCCGCTACGACGTCCCGCTGCCCGACTACGACCGCTACGGCCTGCGCCGGGCGATCGACAGTCTGCTGCTCTATGCCGGGAGCGGCGAGTACCCCTGGATCAAGACGACGAGCCTGTGGGACTCGTACAACACCAATATTCTCAAGGGCGACCGGCCGATTTCCGGTGAGCACCTGTTCCTGCGCATCGACGCGGTCTCCAACACCGTGGCCGAGATGCGTGAAATCGCGGGGGGCGGAAACGAGATCGACGTCAAGTCGACGCTGTTCACGTCTTTTGACCTGTTCTACGGCAACACCGTCTTTCGGCCGCCGTCCTGGCGCGTCAAGGTCACCGGCGCCGCGGATATCCGGCACGGCGACCTGGCGACCAAGGATCAGACGAACGGCGACGGCGCCCTGCAGGAGGCGTTTGTCGAGTTCCTGCTGGCCGAGTTCGACCCGCATTTCGACTTTGTATCGGTGCGAGTCGGCCGCCAGGCGTTCATCAGCGATTTCTTCGGATTCATCTTCAACGACGTGAACGATGGGGTTCGATTCTTTGGCACCGCGCAGTCGAAGCGAATCCAGTACGACCTCGCGGTGTTCAACATGGTCCAGAAGGACCCGTTCAGCAACCTGAACCGTCTCGATTTGCGGCGCGATCAGGTCGTCGTGGCCGCGAACTTCTTCTTGCAGGACGCGCCGCCCGGCTACACGCTCCAGTTCACCGCCCAATACCTCCACGACACCCTCGCCCAGCACGTGGACGTGTTCTACCTCGGCTTTTTGGGGGATGGCGTGATCGGCCCCTTCGAGGTCGGACACGCGATCTACGTGAGCTTCGGCAACGATGACGCCAACCCGGTCAGCGGCGTGGATACCGATATCTCCAGCCAGTTGGTCGCCTTCGAGATCGCCTGGCCGCGGGACTGGTACACACCGCGCCTGAGCCTGCTCTTCGCTTCCGGCGATTCGGACCCGACGGACAGCAAGGGTCGCGGGTTCGACGGTATATTCGACAACCCCCGGTTTGCCGACGCCGGACTCGGGTTCTACCACCGGCAAAACCTCGTGCGCGCCGGGACGCGGCTGGCCAACGCGTTCAGCCTCTACCCGAACCTGCGCGCCAAGGCGTTCGCGGCGCCCAACTCCGTCAATCCGGGCCTGCTGCTCCTGCATCTCGGCGTGGACGTGCAGGTGTCGAACCAGCTCTTCTTGTTCGCCAACGCGAGCTACATGCGTTTTGTCGCCACCGAGTCGCTGGAGGCGGTCTTCGGCGTGCCGAACCTGAGCAAGGGCCTCGGCGTGGACGTAAGCCTCGGTGCCGTGTATCGGCCGCTCGGGATCGACAACCTTGTGGTGACCGGTGGCGTTGCGGCCCTGTTTCCCTCCGGCGGATTCGAGCAGATCTTCGGCGACGAGACCGTCGTCGCGGCTTTCGTCGGGATCACGATTCTGTATTGAGAAGGACCATGCGGCGTCCCTACTACTGCCTCCTCCTCCTCTGGGCCCTCGTGTTGGGCTGCACGCTGATTCCGTTCCGGCACGACGAGTCGCGCGCCGTGGGGCGACGCGGTGCGGATGGGCCTCACGGTTCGACCGTCGAAACCAAGGGCAGCTCCAAGGGCTGCGTCACCTGCCACGCCGGCATCGAGTCACCGTCGATGCACGCCTTTCAGGTCGTCAAGATCGGCTGCACCCAGTGTCACGGCGGGGACGCGACGGTCAAGAAGCCGTCGGGAACGGACAAGGGGGACCGTGGCTACGCGGCGGCGCAAGAGCGCGCCCACGTCGCGCCGGCGTTCCCCGAAGAGTGGCACGGCGCAGCCAACCCGAAGACGTCGTACGCCCTGCTGAACCGCGAGCGCCTCGAGTTTGTGCGCTTCATCAACCCCGGCGACCTGCGCGTGGCGGACGTTACATGTGGCGGCTGCCACCCCAACGAGGTGGATCAGGCCAGAACCAGCATCATGGCGCACAGCGCGATGGTGCCGGGCGCGGGCACCTACGCCAACGGGGTCCTTCCCTACAAGAACTACATCCTCGGCGAGTTCTACATGCCCGACGGACGGGCAGCGGCTGCCATCACCGACCCGCCGCCCACCAAGGAAGAGTTGGCGCGCGGCGTTCTGCCGGCGCTGTATCCCTACCCCCGTTTCGAGATCAGCCAACCGGGCAACATCTTCCGCACCCTCGAGCGTGGCAACGCCGACAACCTGCGTGGTTTGGGCACCGAAGCCAAGGTCGATGCCGCCGTTGTGGTGGTCACCAAGACGCGCCTCAACGACCCGACACTCTGGTTCTTGGGTAACAACGATTACGCCGCGGACTATCGATCGAGCGGCTGTACGGCGTGCCATGTGATGTACGCCAACGACGACAGCGAGAGCTCCGGACCGTGGGCGAAGTTCGGACGGCGCGGTCGGTCGCACAGCGACGATCCGACGGTCGATAAAAAGACCTCGGGGCACCCGATCCGGCATGCGTTCACCCGGTCGATTCCCAACAGCCAGTGCATGACCTGCCATCTGCACCAGGGCAACGGCGCCCTGGGAAACTACGCCGGCATCATGTGGTGGGACGGCGAAACGGACGCGGAGTGGTTTTACAACAAGGACGGGAGCCTCAAGACCGGCAAGAAGCTGCACGACATCGACAAGGTCGTCAATCCCAAGAGCAAGATCTCGCAGTTTAGCGCGCTGCACCGTTCGTCCTGGTCGTTCCGCAAGATCTACAAGCGCAACGAATCGGGCGGCCTGCTCGACGCGGAGGGCAAGATCGTCTCGTGGGACGATCCGAAGTGGTACGAGAAGGCCGTACACCTGACGGACGCGCACTTCGACGCCGGGATGCACTGCATCGACTGCCACACCCGGCAGGATGTGCACGGCGACGGCAAGCTCTATGGCCAGATGATCGACGTTGTCGAGATCGCCTGCATCGATTGCCACGGGACCGTCAAGGAAGAAGCGAGCCTGGTCACGTCCAACCCGTCCGGCGGCAACGACCTCGCGGAGGCCCTGACACCGTTCGACAAGCCCTGGTTTGAGCGGCTCGACGGCAAGATCATCCAGCATTCCAAGGTCACCGAGGGTCTGTCTTGGGACGTGCCGCAGATCGTGAACATGATCGACCCCGACCACGAGTCGTACAACCGCAAGGCTGCGATCGCAAAGACGATCCAGAAGAGCGGCGAGAAGTTCGGTGACCCGTGCGCGAAGAACCTGGCCCACGAAAACGACGAGATGACCTGCTACGCTTGCCACACGTCGTGGTCGACCAGTTGTAGCGGCTGTCATCTCGCCAACAAGGCCAACGCGCGCACGAAGTTCGGTCACTTTTGGGGCGAGTACACGCAAAACGACGTCGGCTACTTTTCGCAGGGGCTGCGCCAGGACCTGTTCATGCTGGGCAAGCACGGCAGGACTCAGAAGTATCGCATCGGCCCGGTGCGATCCGCGTCGGCGGTCACGGCGAGTACAGAGAACGCGAACCGCGCGATCGTCACGGTCCAGCAGCCCACAATTGCCGCCAGCGGGCATAGCGGCATGGCCTTTTCCCCGTTCGTTCCGCACACGGTGCGCGTCACGGAAACCAGGCAGTGCAGCGACTGCCACATCTCGAAGGAGGAGGACAACAACGCGCGGCTTGCCGTGCTGTTCAACCTCGGCACGCAGGCCACGGATCTCGTGGGGCCGTATGCCTGGCTCGCCACGGGTGCGGGTGGCATCAGCGCGGTGCGCGTCACCGACGGTTGGGAGCCGCAGCCGGTGATAGGGTCCAACTACCACCGCTTGCGTTTCCCGAAGTTGCACGCCGCCCACGTGGAAAACGATCGCACACTCGTCGAGGAGCAGCGTCACGGTTCGCGCCACGCACAGAGTCTCCAGATCCACGGCGAGTACATGCTCGTCGCCGATGGGCCGGGTGGCTTTCGCGCGTTCGACATCGCCAATGTCGCCAACAAGGATGTCGCCCAACGCATCGTGACGGCGCCGTTCAGCCCGCTGGGCCACGACACACACATCGAGTCGAGGAACGCCACGGCGGTGCTGGTTCCGTCCAGCGTGCCGCTCGACCCGCGCCGCGTACAGGATCCGGCGAGCCTCGAGGATCCGGTCCATCCGCTGTTCGGCTACGCGTTCATCACCGACAGCGAGGAGGGGCTGATCTGCGTCGATATCAACACGCTGGTCGATGGCAACCCCGAGAACAACTACCTGAAGCGTGCCGCAACCTACAACCCGAAGGGCCGCCTCGATGGCGCGCGCGGCGGAGTCGTCGCGGGGCACTACCTGTATGTGCTGACCCCGCGCGGCGTCGCGGTTGTCGATATCGACACCCCGGACAAGCCGCGCTTGGTCCACGAACTAGGCGACGGCCTCAATGTCCCGAGAGCGGTCGATCTCCAGTTCCGTTACGCCGCGCTGGTGGACAAGGACGGGTTCAAGGTGCTCGACATCACGGATCTGAGCCGCCCGCGTCTTATGAAGAAGGCGACGATCCCGCTGGCCGACGCGCGTCACGTGCAGATCGCGCGCACGTATGCCTACGTCGCGGCGGGCAAGGAAGGCGTCGCGATCATCGACGTCAAGCGCTTCCGGCGTCCGAAGCTGAAGCAGATGTTTTCGGCCGGCGGCAAGATCAACGACGCCCACGCGGTCACGGCCGGGTTGGCCTATTCGAGCTTTTTCCTGTTCGTCGCCGACGGCAAGAACGGACTCCGCGTCGTCGAACTCTGGGCGCCGCATCGGTACCCCGGGATCGACGGATACTCGCCGCCCCCGATGCCGCAACTCCTCGCGTCCTATCGCACCAAGACGCCCGCGATCGCCATCTCGGAAGGGCTCGCGCGCGACCGCGGCGTGGACGAGAGCGGCAACCAGGTTTCGGTCTACGGCCGCCTCGGCTCGCGGCCGCTCAACCTCGCCGAACGGCGCCGGTTCTACCTGCGCGACAAGCACGTCTACCGCGTCACCGACGAGCCGAGTAACCTCAGCCGGGTCAAGTACGTCCGCAAGAAGAAGACCACGACCAGAAAGGGCATGACCCGTCTCGGTATCCGCGTCCGCCTCGCCGGCGGCGACAAGGATCTTGCGGACGCACGTGTGACGCTGGTGACCCCGCGCTTTGAGACGCTCCAGTCCGAAGACGGCGTCTACATGCTGCCGCCGCTGCCGGCGGGTTCGAAGGTCCAAGTCCGCGTGAAACACGCCGACGGCAAGACCAGGACCATCGAGTTCACGCTCGGAGAAGCCGGCGAGACCCAGCAGGTCACGCTAGAGAAGCGGTAGCCCAGCGCGCGTGTCTGCAAGGGTGTCTTCCGGTGTGGCTACCCGACCTGTTTCCAGGTCTCGCCGTCGTTGCCCTTTTCGCCGCTGGCGACCGGACCTTCCATCGTGTCCTTGGGCCCCGCGTCGCCGTGTTTGTACGCCGCGCTCGCGCTGGGACCGTTCGCGCCGCTGTACTTCTTGGCGTCGGTCGCGAGGATGTCGCCCTGCACGTTGACAAAGAACGTGCGCGTGCCGGTCTTGCCGTGCTCGACGGGCCACGCGTAGACGCAAAAACTCGTCTCGGCACGTTGCGCGTCGATCACGTCGGGCTTCGCCGGCTCGACGAGGCCCTGTGCGTTCTTGCCCGGCAGGTAGATGCGGTAGTGGTATCCGTTGCGGGTCACGGTGCCGTGGTTGACCGCGCGAAACGCGCCCGAGAGCACCGGGGGATTCATGTTCGCGCCGCCGCGGACGCCGACCCCGCCGGACAGCTCGCCGAAGAACCCGAACTCGCCCACGCCGTCCTTGTCGACATCCGCACGCGCGGTCGCCTGGAACTGCGCCTGCGCCGAGAGGATGTTGCGCAGGGTCGCGATCGTCGCCGTCTCGTTGGCGCCGCGCCGGGCCTTCCGGTTCGGTGCGGCGTGATCGACCTTCCAGGCGCCGTTCTCGCGCACCAGCTTCAGGTCCAGTTTGTTGGACCGGCCCGGCAGCCGCTCGATGGCCACCTTGACGTGCGCCGTGTCTTTGCCCTTGAGCTTCACCGCAACAACGGTGACCTTGATCGCGCCGGCCATCTGCTGGAACTTCTGCTGTTCGGCACCCGCCTGTTTCTCGAACGCGGCGACGATCTCGCGCGTCGTCGCCGTCCGCGGATTGAGGCCGAGCATCGGCGCTGCCTTCGACACGATCGAGCCGACAAGCTTTCGGCCGTTATCCGACAGACCGTCGAACGCCTTCAGGAACTCGCCCTTCTTGAGCGTGGTTTCCAGCGCCGCGAGGGCAGTGCGCACACCGGCGTCGTCCTTCTTGTCTTCCTTCGCAGGCTCCGCCGCGGCTTCCTTGCCAGCGGATGCGTCGGGCTTTTGGGGGGGCGCGGGGGCCGCGGGGTCGTCCCCGGGAGCGGCGAGGAACAGGCACAGGAGTGCCGTGGTGAGCAGGTACATGTCTTTCCTATCGGCCGTGCCGCGGAAGCGTGCGAAGTGTCCGATTCTCGATTCGAGACGGCGGGGGACGAGTCCTACCGGACGCGCTTGATGATGTGGAAGCCGTACGGGCTGGTGGTCCGGTTGTAGTCCGCCATCCCGATCTCCCCGACCTCCAGTTTGAAGCCGACGTCACCGAACGCTGACACCATGCCGCGGCGGGGTAGTTCGCCCCGTGCCGGGCGAACATCGTGGTTCGCCATTCCGTACGTTTTGCCACCCGGGTCCTTGGAGTGCCTGCTCTTGAGCGAGGGCCAAAGCGACGGGTTCTTCTCGAGCTTCTTGAGAAGGTCGTACGCGAGGTCGCGCGCCTCCTTGACCGTGAGCAGAGAGTCCACTCCCGCGCCCCGCACCCCGATCAGGATGTGATCGACGGTGATGTGTTGCGGCTCGACTTTGTTGGCCCGCTTCGCAGGGTTCTCCGGCTGGTTCTCGCTTTTTTGGCCCTCGCAGCCCGCGAGCAGGGTGATGCCAAGGGCAAAGACGGCGGTGAGAGCCGCGGTGCCGGTCAGGGAGTACCGATACATGCCCGCAGTCTATCGACCCGCCCCAGCGCCCCGGGGTTCATCGACCAGAGCGCCGGAGCGACCGGAACCGCCAAGGTAGTGGCCAATTTGCCCTGCGACCCATACCGAGCCGGGATCATATGGATGGTTTTGACAATCTCTGGTCGCCGCAAGGCGCGGTCATGACCGACGACGCGTCAGCGGCACACGGCCTAACTTCATGCCTGCAAGCGGTTTGTGACCGACGGCTCTCCAAGATCATCCTTTTGATCCCGGCTCCGGTACTGAAGCGCGACCGGTCTCCGCGTTACCGGGGCTGCCCGCGCGGGCGATTCGGTATGCTCCGGGGGCATGGCAGGCGACATCACCGAACTGCTGAATCGTGCCCACGGCGGAGACCGGCAGGCGGCGGACAACGTGCTGGCGCTGCTGTACGACGAACTGCGCAACATCGCCGGGGCACAACTTCGGCGGCGGGCGGGGGCGCAGACTCTCCAGCCCACCGGTCTGGTCAACGAGGCTTATCTGCGGCTCATGGGGCGCTCGGCCGGTGATTCATGGAAGAGCCGCGGGCATTTTCTGTGCTTCGCCGCCAAGGCGATGCGATCCGTCCTGGTCGACCATGCGCGCCGACGGCAGTCCGAAAAGCGCGGTGGAGACCGGTCGCGTGAGCCTCTGCACGAGGCGATTGCGTGGTTTACGGAGAACAACATCGACCTGCTCTCCCTCGACGAGGCCCTGACGCGTCTCGGCGCCGAAGATGCGCGCCAGCGTCAGGTCGTCGAGCTCCGTTTTTTCGCGGGCCTCGACAACGCCGCGGTGGGGGAAGCGATCGGCACGTCGCGCGCCACCGTGGAACGCGACTGGGCCGCCGCGCGCGCGTGGCTGATGCGCTACATGGACGACGACTGATGCCTCCGGATAAAAAAACGATCGACGCAACTTTCCTCGCCGTCCGTGAGCTTCCCTCAAGTGAGCGTGCCACGTATCTCGACAAGGCTTGCGGAGGCGACGCGGAACTGCGGGCCGAAGTCGAAGCGATGTTGCGGGCGGACGCGCGCGCCGATCGACTGCGTCCGCCGACCAACGAGGAGCTCGGCTCGTGGCTACAGCGTGCCGACGCCCTCGTCGGCAAGCGCGTCGGAAACTGCACGCTCGTGCGCCACCTTGCGAGCGGGGGCATGGGGGTCGTGTATCTGGCGGAACAGGACGAACCGAAGCGGACGGTCGCGGTCAAGCTGATGCGCTCCGCGCTGTTCGGCGACGACATGCGCACCCGCTTTCGCCACGAGGTGCGCGCGCTCGGCAGCCTGACCCACCCCGGCATCGCGCAAGTCTTCGCGGCGGGTACGCACGAGTCCGACGCGCTGCCGTACTTCGTGATGGAGTACGTGGCGGACGCGCGCTCGCTGACGGAGTACGTTGAAGAAAAGCGTACCGACGGCGATGCCCGTGTGAAGCTGTTCTTGTCCGTGTGCGAGGCCGTGCATTTTGGGCACGTAAAGGGCGTGGTCCACCGCGACCTGAAACCCGACAACATTCTGGTCGGCAGGGACGGGCAGCCCAAGATCATCGACTTCGGCATTGCCAAGATCACCGATCCCGATCTCGCACAAACCAAGGCGTTGACGCGCACGGGCGAAATCTTCGGCACGCTGCAATACCTGAGCCCCGAACAGCTCGCGGGCGACCCGAGTGGAATCGACGCGCGCTCAGACGTGTACTCACTCGGCGTCGTCTTGTACGAACTGCTCGCCGGACGCCTGCCGTACAGCCTCGACGGCAAGGACCTCCTTGGGGTGGCGCAGGTCATCGCCCGGCGCCCGCCGCGCTTTCCCGCCGTCGGCGGCGATCTCGATGTCGTGCTCGGCAAGGCGCTGGCGAAGGATCCGGCGCGCCGCTACGCGTCGGCGGCGGCGCTGCGCGACGATCTGGCACGCGTGCTCGCGGGCCAACCGATCGAGGCACGACCCCCGAGCGTCGGCTATCAATTGCGGCTGTTCACGAAGCGGCACAAGGCCGTTGTCGCGGCCGGGATCATCGCCGTCGTGGGGCTGTTTTCAGGCGCAGTCGTCAGTCTGATGATGGCGTCGCGGGCGCGGGACGAGGCGCGGCATGCGGAACGGGAAACGCAGCGTGCCCAGACCGCGGAGCGAACCGCGGTGCGCGAAACGGAGCGGGCCAAAACAGCGCGGGAAACGGCCGTGCGCGAGGCGGCGCGGGCACGCGCGCTCTGGCTGGAGTCGCAGCGCGTAACCAACACGGTCGCGGGTGAGCTGTTCGATCGTATCGCCTATCTGCCGGGGTCGCTCGGGGCGCGCGAGTATCTGGCGGAGTGGCTGAAGGGGGCGCTCGATCGCTTGTCGAAACACGTCGGCGACGACCCGGCGCTACGCCTCGTCGCGGCGCGGCGCTTTGTGCGCCTCGGCGAAATCCATGGCCAGCACGGCCTGCCGAATCTCGGCAATACCAAGGAGGCGCTGGAGGCGACCGAACGTGCGATCACGTTGCTTGACTCCGGGGGCGGGATCGACCTGGCGATCGCACGGGCGCGCGCGGCCGATCTCGTCTTTCGTTCCGGCGATCTCGAACGGGCGGCAAAGCTCGAGGGACAGGCGCGCGACGTACTGGAGGCCGCTGACAAGCGCGATCCGCTTGTGCTGCGCAACCTCGTCTTGCTCGACGTCAACAGCGGACTCCGGCTCGACAAGCTCAGTAAGGGCAAGGAGGCGATTGCGGCTTCGCACCGCGCGGTCGCGTACGGTCGTTCCCTGGTGGCCGCCGCGCCGGATCGCGCGGTTCATCACCTGATGCTGAGTCGCGCGCAGGGGCTCCTGGGCCAGCGCCTGATTCGGCAACGGGACTATGCCGCTGCCCAAAAAACCCTGAAGGAGGCCGTTGCGTCGATCGACGCCGTGGCGGATCGACTGCCGCCCGCCGCGCTCGACGGACCGCGCTCGCTGTTGCAGTACTACCTGGGCGACTTGCACTTTTTTCAGAGACGCTATGCCGCTGCCCAGGTGGAGTACGAAAAGGGCGTCGCGCATCTCCGTGCGCTCGTCAAGCGCGAGCCGCGCGACCGGCGCGCGCGTGACAACCTCGGCGCGTCACTTTCACGTGTCGGAATGACGCACAGTGTCCAGGGGCTGATGCTTCACAAGCATCCGTTGCACAAGGACGCACTCGGGGACGACCCCAAGAAAAAGCGCGCCCTCGAGCACTATCGGCGCGCGGTCGCATACGCGCGCGAGGAGCTGGCGACATACGAGGAGCTGGCGCGCCGGGATCCGGCCAACATCCAGCGCCTGTACGGGTTGCAGGACGGCGTCACGGGTCTCGCCACGACTCTTGTCAAGGTGCAGGCGTGGCGAGAGGCACAAGAGCTGTTCGCGCGGGCCGAGAAGCTCGCGAAGGCGCTCCAGCAGCGCGAGCCGGCGTCGGTCGACGCGGTCCTCAAGGAGTTTTCGGTCTTCCAGCGCCGGTCGCACCTGTTCACGTTCCGGTCGATCTTCAACAGCGACGCACGCGCCTCACTCGGCTTTCTGCAGCGTTCGCGCGCGGACGCGCAGCGGGCGAAGACGATTCTCGAAACGCTGGACGCGGCCGGCCAACTGCCCGCGCACCTCAAGCGGCTGATCAGAACCATGTCCGCGCAGATCGCGGAAACAGAACGCAACATGGGCCGGATACGGACCCGCATAGGAGGAGGGTGACGGACAGGGTTACCCGTCGGCAAAAAACACACGGTCGATGGGCTGATCCGCCACGATCAGCTCGCCGGCCGCCTCTCCGTTGATCGAGACGGCGTAGGAACCGGGCGCAAGCGTACGGACGGCGATGTTTCCGGCCTTGTCCGTGCGCCACAGGCGCGGCGTCGTCATCAATTCGAACGCGTTGCGCGTGGATCCGGCGCGCACGCCGTCTTCGTCGACGATCTCGACGATCGCGCCGACGCGCGGCAGCTCGTTGCGCAGAAACCGGAGTCGCACGGTGACGCCGCGCACGAGCGGCACCGTAATCGGTCCGTCGCCCGCAACTTCGATCAGGTACGACGCACGATCAGCAAACCCCGCCGCGGCGACCCACACGCGATAGCGCCCGCGCGGCAGCCGTGCCGTGAACTCGGCGGTGGCGAAAGGCCGGCTTTCGCTGGCGTAGAGTTCGGCGATGTTGCCGTCTTCGCCCCGGAGCAAGAACGCCGCCTTGACGGGTCGGCCGTCCGGATCGACCGCACGCACCGAAAGCGCCGCCAGAGCGCGCGGATCGAAACGCCACGAAACGGACTTCGTTTCGGCGTCGGCGAGCGTCAGCGACACAGCCGCGAACGCGCCGCCCGTGCCGTAGAGGACGCGATACTTTCCGGCGTCGAGCCCCGTCACGGTGAAGCGGCCCTGCGCGTCGGCGCCAGTACGAGCCGTGAGCCCGCGCAGGAACACGCGTTCGCCGGCCTGTCCCACCAGGGCCCGATCCGCCGGACTCCGTTCGATAGTGATGTCGGCCTCCGCCAACGGCTTTCCCTCGGCGTCCAGAACCGTGCCCTCAAGCACGCCCAGCGGCATCGCAACTTCGACCGTTTGGCGCGGCTCGTCCGGGCGGATGGTGACGCTCTTGCTGATCAGCGTGCCCGTTTCGTTCGCCACGGTCAGTTCGTACCGCCCCGGTTCGAGGGCGTCGAAGCGAAACCTTGCGTCCTCGTCGAGTTGGGCTTCGAGCCCGGGACGGTGCTCGCGGTCGAGGTCATACAGATAGACGAGACCCGCGCGGACCGGCTCTCCTCTTCGTGTAAAACGGCCCTCGAGGGTTGCGGTTTTCGTCGCGCCGAAGTCGAGGACGGCGATGTTCCCGGCCGCGATCGTCACGCTGCGTTCCGCCGTCCGAAAGCGCGGCCGGTTCTCGGTCTGGGCCCCGGAGAGGGCCACTCGATAGCGTCCCGGTGCGAGATGCGGGAAGGACAGTTCGCCGGTGGCCGAAAAAACTGCGCGCGCGACGGGACGTGCGCCGAGTCCGCCGCCGAGCACTTCGCAGACAAGGCCGTCGGTCGGCTGCCCGCCGAGGGTCTTGGCGCGAACGAGCAACCCGCCGCCCGGCTTGAGCCGGATCGTTTTCGGCGCGTCGCCGGTCGGTACGGCGCGCAGGCGATGGGGAACATGCTGCGGACTCAGCACGATCGCGTGAAACACCCCGGCCGGCAGTCCGTCGATCAGGACGTGGCCGCCGTCGTCGCTCACGCGCGTTTTCAGTCGGAAGGTGTTTGAGTCCTTGCGTGCCAGCACCGCGAGATCCTGGCGGTCCAGCATCGTGATCAGCGAGAGAATCGGTCCGCGTTCCGGCTCGCGTTCCAGGACCGGCTCGAGCGCGCGATTTCGTGCGGGGTTGTCTCTTGGTCCGGCGTAGAGCACATGGACATGCGCTCCCGCAATCGGATGACCGGTTGCTTCGTCGAGCAGGACGAGGGCGGCGCGGACACCCGGGACGGCCGGTTCGTCCGGCGCTTCGACAGCGGGTGTTTTTGGCGACGACAAGACATCGTCGTTCGTCTGCTGTGGAGTGCTCGGGGCGCCTTGGATCGGCGGCTGCTGGTGTTCGCGTGCGAGGGACACCGTGCGATCGCCCTTCTCGGTGCGGTCGTGGAGAAGGCGCCATCCGAGGGTGCTGGCGGCGACCGCGAGGACAGTGGCCACGATGAGGGTCTTGCTGAACATGAGGAGTGCTCCTTTTGGGATGAGAAGAGGAGCGAGGGCCCCGGTCCACGCTCGCCGGCCGTGCGAACGGTCGAGACGGGCGCGGAGACGTGCGAGCGCGCGTTGCAGGCGGGTGTGAACCGTCGAGACCGGTACGTCGAGGCGCCGTGCGATCTCTCGCGGCATGAGGCCGTCGAAGAAACGCAGGACGATCACCGTGCGATCGGTCTCGTCGAGTTCACGCACGGCGCGTGCGACCACACTTTGCACTTCGGCGCGTGCCGCGGCATCCGCGGTGGGGTCGATCCGGTCGGGACGCGCTGCGGCGTGTTCGCGCGCCCGCCGTCGGTGTGCCGTACGGTGTCCGCCCAGCGAGAGATTGCGCACGACACGGCCGAGCCAGCCGCGCAGGTTGTCACGATGTCGCGGCGGACGTTCCAGTGCGCGCACCATCGTGTCCTGCACGACATCGTCAGCCGTCGCCGCATCGCGCACGAGACTGCGGGCCAACGCGCGCAAGAACTCGGTGTGCTCAAGCAACGCACGAGCCGTCGGACGGAGTGTTTCACCCGGATCAGGAGTCATCGCTACCGGTAGAACGCCGCGAGTACGCTTTCCTGCTCAAGGATTCGAAACGGGCCGGGAGGGCGTGGGGAGAGATGTCTACGATGGTCGGTGACTTCCCGGGTTTTTTCCAACGGGAACCGGGGGGGCGGCAAGAAGCAGACGAGTCATGGGAACTTCTTCTTCTGAATCCGGGCGCGTGGACCCCTCTGCCCCCGCTGTCAGCATCGATGACTTGTTGGCCCACGCCGGGTGGGCACGCGCGTTGGCGACGCGTCTCGTGCGTGACCCCTCGGCGGCGGACGATCTCGTGCAGGACGCCTACGCCGTAGCGCTCGCGCGTCCCCCGCGCGGGGATCGGCCCGTGCGTCCGTGGTTGCGCGGGGTGCTGCAAAACTTGGCGCGGTTCGGGCGGCGCTCCGAGGCTCGGCGGGGGCGCCGTCAGGCGGAAGCGGTCCGGTTGGCGGCCGCGGGTTCTTCCGCTTCTACGGGTTCGTCAGAGTCGCCGGACGCGATCATTTCGCGCTTCGAGGCGCAGCGGGCATTGGCCCGGGCTGTGGCGGAACTTGCCGAGCCCTATCGTACGACCGTCTTGCTGCGGTTTCATGAGGATCTTGCGCCACGCGACATCGCGGTGCGGTTGGGGATTCCGGCCGGGACCGTACGTTGGAGGCTCAAGCATGCGCTCGACTTGCTCCGGGTGCGTCTCGACGACCGATTTGGGACGCGTCGGGCGTGGGCGCCCGCGTTCGTACCGCTACTTGCCACGGGAGGATCGTTGATGAGCAGCTTTTCGAAAGGGGTCGCCGGGGTCGCGGCGTTGGTTGCGCTGGCCGTGCTGGTTACATGGAACGCGCGCTCGTCGGATCGAACCCGGGCGACCGCAGGCTCCGAGCGCGCGGCAGGGACCCCGACGGGCCACACCGCAGCGGGGCGGAACACCGAGGCGGCGCCGGCTCGCGGCGCACCGGAAGACAGGCACGGAGAGACAACCGGCGGCCCGACTACCCCGCCGCGCGCGACAGCTCGGTTGCTCGGCCGTGTGCTTGATGGGCAAGGCGCGCCAATCCCCTCCGCGACCGTGCGATTGCGGGGCATCGTAAGAGCGCGGCCCGCGACGACGGGTCCGGACGGTCGGTTCGTCGTCGATGTCGTGCCTCCCCCGGGCGGACGGTCTCAGACGACCGTGGTCGCGGTCGCGTCCGGCCACGCCGAGGCCCTGCGCAAGATCGAACTCAAGCCCGGGACGCGCGATGTCGGCGATCTGGTCTTGGGCTCGGGTGGCGTGGTGGCCGGAAAAGTGGTCGATTCACGCGGCCAGCCGATTCCCGGGGCAGTCGTCGGAGTGGCTCATGCCGAGGATCGATTCGGTGGCCTGGGGCCGATACCGATCGAGTTTCTGCTTGCCGGAGCACGCACCCGCAGCAACGCAGACGGCGCATTCGAGTTGCGCGGCGTCCCTGTGGGCACCTGCCGGATCGGAGCTGGACGACAGGGCTATCGCGTGGCGGTGCGCAGCGGCGTCGCGGTCCGGCGGCATGAGCGGACCGTGAACGTGACGATCGAGCTTGTCGCATCCGCGAGCACCGACCGGTTCACGGGCGTGGTTGTCGATCCTCTCGGCGCCCCGGTCGGGGGAGCGGTGGTGCGGTACTCGTTTGAGTCGAACGGAACCTCCGGCTCGGGGTCGGCGCCTGCGAAGTCAGACGGGACGTTCTCATTCCCGGTCATGATTCCCGCGAGGTACCGGTTTGCGGCTACGGATCCGAGTGGGCGCTGGCGGGGATCGAAGCCGGTGCAGGCGAAGCCCGGGGACGAGGTTGTGCTTCGCCTGCAGGTGCCGCGCTGGTTGCCGATTGATGTACGTGACCGCGGCGGTCGCCCGATGCCGAAGGTCGTCTTGATGGTGCGCGACCCAGCAACCGGGATCGACACGCCCGCGGTGCGCGACCCCGCCGGACGCGTCGCAGTTCCCGGCGTGCCTTTTCGTCTCATCGCGACGGCGGACGGGTACGCGAAGGCCGAATCCGAAGTCCTCGATCCGGGCGCACTTGCTCGGTCGCTGCGCCTGGTTCTGGCGAAGCTCGCGGGCATACGCGGCGTCGTGCGCGTTGGCGGACGGCCGCTCGCGGGTGCGCGGGTCAGCTTGCACCGCGTGATCCCGCTTGACCGGCACTGCCGCCATGCCGGATTCTCATGCCGCTATCATCCGAAGCCGAAGGAGGTGGTGCGCACGCCTGCGGACGGGAGCTACCGGCTCACCGGCCGTGAGCGCGACCGATATGTGATCCGGATCGAACACGGCGACTTCGCGCCGGTCGATGTCGGCCCTTTCAAGAACGATCCTGAAAGAGGCTCGTCCGGCCGCGACGCGGACCTCACGAGGGGCGGCGTGCTGGAGGGCCGTGTGATTACGAGCGCGGGCCGCAGCGCGGCTGGGATCCTCGTTGCCGTCTCGCGCGGTGACGGGCATCCACAAAAACAAGAAGTCGGCGCCGACGGCCACTTTCGGTTCGGGCGCCTCACGCCCGGTCCGTGGATCGTTCGTCGCGTGGATGGGCTGTCGCAACACACCGTGATCTTGGGGGGCAAGCCGCCGACGCCGCGCTGGAGTTGCCGGGTCCGCGACGGAGTCGTGACGCGCTTCGACCTCGACACGACACGTCCGTCGGGCCTTTCTGTGCGCGGCATGTTCGCCTTGGCCGGCGTCGATGTGCGCGGCGCGACCGTGCTGCTTCAGGCTGAGGGCCGAACGCTGCGTGACAAGGCCCCGCGTGGGACGCTGGATTCCGCCGGCCGTTTTCGGATCCGCGTCCCGCGGGTGGGCCGGTATTGGATTACCGTCATCGTCGGAGCGTTGCGCTACACCGAACGGATCGACCTAGAACGAGAGGGTGCGACTTGGGAGCGCTCGTTGAAGTCCGGCACCGTGGTGGTTCACGGCGTCAAAAACGATGATCGTTTGACATGGGAGGGCGGGGGCGCGAACGCCCGCGCGACGATCAGCCTCGTCCCGGATGCGGAGCGCATCGCACGCGTAGTGGTTCCCGTGGGAATCGCCCGCATCGGCGAACACAAAATCACGGTGCGTGCGGGCGCAACGGTGGAGATCCCGCGCTGAGCCTCGCCTGCAAGCTTGGCATGATGCCCCGTCCGTCGGCGGGGGCATCATGCCTTTTCGAAGCCTACGAGAGATGCTTGCGCAAGACGGCTGCACCGAGGGCCAGCGCGCAAAGGACGAGCGTGCCGGGCTCGGGTACGGGACCAGGACCAGGACCAGGACCAGGACCAGGACCAGGACCAGGACCAGGACCAGGACCAGGACCAGGACCAGGACCAGGACCAGGACCAGGACCAGGACCAGGACCAGTGAAGTTCCCGGAGGCAAATCCGCTGTCGGATTCGCCGGCCGCCGCGACCAGCGATTGGAGGTGGGCGCCCATTTGCGAGCCCGGGGCCGGAATACCGCCGCCCGTCGAAAGGCCGGCGCCGGTGAACATCGCTTCCGTCCAGAAGTTGCCGCCGGACAGCGTCAGGTCGAACGTGAGGTCCGTCGCGTTGTTGACCTGGTTCGGGTTGGGGCTGCCGCCGCCGGTCTGCGAGACCGCAAGGTCGAAGTCGGCGCTGCCCGAACCGGCGACGTTCGTGCCCGAGACCGGGGTCCACATCTTGCCCGCGTTATCCGGCAGGAAGTCCGAGAATGCCGCCGCAAAGGCTCCGATATCGAGATTGAAGGCGAAAATGTCGAGCTTGATACTCGGGTGCAAGGGCGAGTTGATGTCCACGACCCACGACGCAACATCATCGACCACGTTGACGGTGACATCAACGATGAGGTTGTCCGGGTTGCCCGGGCGATCATCGCCGAGCAACTGGCCCGTAACAGAAAACGTATCGGCGGCCACCAAGGCCGCGCATACCACTAGGCAAAAACCGATTCTCATGAAAACTCTCTCCTACTGTCTCAGATAGACTGTATCAGTCTAAGACATCGGAGAAAGAGTCGCACGCGATTCTCGGCCGCCCGGTTTGGGGCGGTTCTTGCCAGAAGCTGATGGTCGGATTCCGTGGGGCAAAGGACTGGAACCCGCTACGTACGAGGGATCCTGCCGCCGGCCGCCCGGGAGTTTCCGGCCTTTACGGTGGAGATGCCGCGAGCCGTTCGACTCACTTCTGGCGGAAGAGCGAGATTCGGCGGCGGGCGTCCTCCCAGAGCATTGACTTCTTGAGGTCGCGGTCGAAGTCCTTGTGAAACGCTCGGCGGGCCGCAGCGCGCTTGTCCGCGTTGGCTTGGAGTGCTGCTTCGGCGTCGGCCTCGATCCTGGCCGGGTCGCGCCCCGCGACCGGGGTCTTGTCGTTTTGGAGTGCTGCCGTGAAACGGCGCAGCATCGCGTGGGCGAGGTTGCGCTCGGCGTGCGGCTTGGTCAGGTTGCGCGCGAGCAGGCTCACCTGCAAGCGTAGGCGCAGCGAACTCTCGTTCGCGACGACGGACTCCAGATACGACTCGTAGGTCCGGCGCAACTGCGCGTAGTTCTCGTCGTCCCCGCCTTCTGCCGCGCGGCCCCGGGCCGACCAGTCCTTCACGACGTCGCGAAGCGCCGAACGTGCGGCGGCTTCAGCGGCTTCGCGTGCTGCCCGGTCGGACTCGCTTTCCGGATTCGGATCGGAGACGGGCGCAGGGTCGCCGCCATCGTCGCTGTTCGCGGACGCCTCGACGGAGTCGGAAACATCGCCGTCCGTCTGCTTTTCTCCGGAATCCTCCGGCAAAAAACCCTCTTCCCAGGTGACGTCCTCGGCGTCTTCCGCTTCGTTCTCGGCCGAGGCGGCGACATCGGGCGCGGGGGCGTTGGCGGCCTCCTCTTCCGATTGTTCCCAGGGCGGCGTGGTTGTGGCGCAGCCGACGAGCAGAATACAGCCTAGGATTGTGCGAATGTTCCCCATGACGTGTTGGTTATCGGAAGACTGAAGCTCGAATTGACCGCCCGGCGTCTCACGATGAAACCCGCTATGATGGGGGCGGAGGAAACCATGCGAACGGCAGGACTTGTTTTGGCACTTATGGGCGCTGTTTGGGCCGAGGAGCCCCCCGGGAAGAATCGCGGAGCGGAATTCGAGGCGAAGCTCGAACGACTGCAGGACGAGGCAGCAAAGCTTGAGGCCGCGGGCAAACACGACCACGCGCGTGCCCTGCGCCAGAAGACTCAAAAGCTGGCGGCGAGATTCAGGGCGATGCGGGAGCGGCGTGACGATGACCGGCATGCGGGACCGGACAAGGAGCAGCGCGCCCTGCGTGCGTTGGGCCAGGCGATCGAGTCGTTGCAGGCCGCCGGGCGTCGCGAGGCGGCCGAGCAGGTGGCCAAGTTGGCGCGCGATCTCAAGAAAGACATGGCGAAGTCGCGCGAGCGGCGGATGGCCGAGCACCACGTCGAGATCATGCGCCTCGCGTTTCACGCGTTTCGCGAGGCGAAGAAGGGCGACTGGGCGGAGCTCATGGAGCATGCGATCCATGTGCGTGAACTCCAGCTCGCCGGGCGGCGCGACGAAGAGGCCCGCGAGATCATGCGCAAGGGTCCGAACCTGGGCGCGCAGGCCGAGTTGCTGCATGCGGCGGCGGCCCTTTGGAAGAAGTGGGGCCATAAGAAACGTGCTGCGATGTGTCTTGAGCTTGGCAAGCACTTCGGGCAACGCTGGCACAAGAAGCGCGGCCCCAAGAACGCGAAGGGCAAGAAAAAGCACGGCGCGGCGCGTGGCGAGATGCTGCAGCTCCTCGAGCGCACGCTGCACCGTGTCGAAAAGCTGGAGCGTCGGATCGCCGAGCTGGAAGAGCGCCTGCGCCAAAAGTAGCTGCCTGCCTGAATAGCCACCGTCAATAACAAGCCCCGGGGTGGGGAATCTCCCCGCCCCGGCCGATCTACTCCTTAGCGCCGCGTCATGCTGACCTGAGGAGAACTGTGTTGAGTCGGACCGCATGGGACCAACGGTTCCGGGAACGAATGATGCGGTCGGACATGTCAGCGGAGCTGTTTTTTCCCATCGGCAACTCCGATTGGAAGGACGGCCGCTGGATCGTCCGGCGCGGCGAACGAGGCGAGACCCGCACGGACATCACCGGTGTCCGGCTGCGTCCCGCCGATCCGCGGGGCGAGGATCTCGTCCCCGAGGGACAGGTCCGCACCGACCTCGTGAATCTGGTTGCGACCCTGCGCAAGGCGCGCGGGATCGAGGGCGGAAGCGGCCTTGTCTTGTCGTCGCGCATGCTCAGGCGTAGGCAAACGGACGGCGATACTCTTCACCGCATCCGGTTCGGGCTGCAAGACACGGGATCCACCGGGGAGGACTCGGCCGTTGCCGCGCGGGCGTGCCATCGCCGCATTCGCCGCGCCGTCAGCAGGTCGGGGCTGGTCGTGGAGCACCCGCGGCGCTTTGATTCCGAGACGGGCCTTGCCGGACTCGAGACGTGGGCGGGGCAGGTGAGGTTGCGCCGCCGTCGCCGCTGGTGGCTCTGGCTCTTGCCGCTGCTGCTCCTGCTGATTCCGCTCTGGAAGCCGGATCTGGTCCGACCGGAGCGCTTTTTTGGCGTTGCGATCGAGACCAGGAGCCTTGTCATCCTGCTCGACAAGTCGTCGAGCATGGGCACGCATTTTGGCGCCGTGCAGGGCGAGGCGCGCCGCGTTCTGACGAGCATGGCCGGGGCGGATGCCGCACATTTTTGCAACGTGATCGCGTACGACCAACACGCGCATCCCGCCCTGCCCGGGTTGCGTGCGGTCGATGCGGACTGCGAGAAGCAGTTGGCCCAGTTCCTGTCCCGGCTTCGAGCTGGCGGCGGCACAAACCTGCGCGCCGGACTCGAGGAGGCCGCGCGCCAGGTCGCCCAGCACGGCCGGCCGACAACGCTCCTGATCCTGACCGATGCGCAGGACTCGTCGATCCAGCAGATGCTGGCGGACAAGGACAGCCTGCTCGCGCGTTTTGCGGGCGTGGGCATCGTCGGCAACGCGCTGACGCCGCGCCTGTTCGGGAAGGACGGCGAGGCGCGCCCGGTCGATGGACACGAAAAAAACCTGGCGGCGCTCGCCGAGGCGCTCCACGGAAGGTTCGGACCCAATGATTCCTAGCGATCTCGTCAACACACTCAACGACATTCGCGCCGCCTACATGGAGGCGACCGGGAAACTGCCGGAGATCGCCAGCTTCCGGTCGCTGATGGGCACGTCGTCCACGCTGCCCGCCGCCGTGCGTGAAATCCTCGCCGTCATGGAGCACCGTCATCTGAAGCGGCCCTGCGACGGGCGCGTCACGGTTGCCGTGATCGGCTCGAGCGGCCACGGCAAGACGACGATTCTCGACGAGATGTTTCCGGGGCTCTCCGAACGCGGTTGGCTCGTGACGGACGTGACGGACACGACCTCGCAGTCGCTGCGTATCGAGTACGCACCGGACGGATCGCCCGCGCTCGAGGAGGTCGAGGTGCGTTCGTGGGATGTCGAGCAGATCAAGGAACTGCTGCATCTTCCCGCGGTGGAAGAGCAAAACCGAAACGACAACATTCGCGTCAGCTACCTGGAAGACGCGGTCATCGTCGATGGAACCGAGGCGCGCTTTTCCGATGCCGACCTGGGTCAGTTCCGGTTTCCGCGCCGTCTGCGTCTGCAGCCGTTTTCCGAGCCGTTTTCCGTGCCCGCCGAGCGCTCTTCGGAGCGCGCGTTCATTCGCGCGCTCACTGTCAAGGAGCAGTCTTCCGCCCTGTCGGCGGGGCCCGTGCTCAAGCAGGGCGGAGAGACCTACGATGCGCTGCAGTTGCGCGCGGTCGTCAAGGATGTGCGGTTGCGCGATCGGTTCGAGAACATTCGCCGCTGGAGCGGCCGGCCCGACGAGGAGGTCGCGCGGCTGACGTTCGTCGATACGCCCGGGCTGGCCGTGCAGGGCAGCGCGAAGGACGAGGTGCTGCGCCACTGCCTTGAAAAAAAGAGCAGTCAGATCGCGCTGCAACTCTGGAAAGACGACGAACTCGACTTCATCGTGCATCTCGTCTTGTGCGGCCGCCAGTCCGACTTCGCCGAGCTCTGGAAAGCAATCGAGTGCGAGTGCGGGCCGGCGGAACTCGCCGACCTGCAAGACCGCATGATCGTCGCGGTCAACGGGATGAACATCTACTTCACCAACCGCGACCTCAAGAAGAAATACGAGGATCCGGAGACCGCGCGCCGCGAGGGCGACCATTTCGCGACGACGCTCCTCGACAACGTCCTGCAGAAAATGAGCCCGCGGGGTCGCGTGCGGCCCGCGCGCGTCTGTTTTCTCGATTCGGCGTCGATCGTCGAGACCCTGACGACCGGCCAGTACGCCGACGCGTACCAAAAGTACCGTCCGATCATGGAGCGCTGGCTGGAGCCCGGCGGCGTCGGCCATACGACACTCAAGGAGCTCGACCTTCTCGAGTCGTTCCGTGACAACGTCGATCCGCTCTGCGACCCCGAGGACCGCGGGCAAGGCCATCTTGTCCGACAGCTTCAGCAGGTCGTCGAGGAGCAGGGGCCGGCGCTGCTGCTCAAGAAACACCTTTGCAAGACCGGACTTTTGCGGGGCCTCGAGGGACTTCAGGAAATCCTCTCCTCGTACTACGACGACGAGGGCCGCATGACGCGGGAGGCCACGCAGCAGGCACTTGGGGCTTGTCTCGCCTTTTTGGACCGCAACGATCTCGATGGCGTCGAGCGCTTCGCGCGCGACCATCTCGACTCTCGGATCGAGGAGATCGTGCCGCGGCGCGACCCGCCCGATGGCTGGGTCCAGGAGAGTTTCTTTGCTCTATGCGACCTCATCAAGGAGAACGTTCTGTTCCACGGCGAGGCCGCGCCCGACGTCCAGGGCTCGTTTGCCCGCTACTTCGACGGCCAGGCCCGGACGTGGGCCCAGGACTGGGGTTACGCCGACGCGCAGTTGGCGCCGCCCGACAAGGGATTCGCGAACTCGGCGGATCTCGTCACGCACTGCCTCCGGCTCCACGCCCGCGATGTCTTGTATCTGCTCCTGGTCGAGGAGCGCGTGGCCGGAGTGGAGCAGGGCGACGACGATCGCGAACAGGTCGATGAGGTCTTGAGAATCCTGGAGCATGCGAGGCGCCGCGCCGCCGCCGCGTGCGCCGAATACGGAGTGGGGGTCTGATCCGATGCGTGCCACCAAGCAGCCCGCGAAAGCCGGCGTTTACCAGTTCATCGTGCTGCCGAACACCGGCATCCAGATTTGCCGCGGGTTTCCCGTCACGCCGGACGCCCAGCGCTCGATCGACGAGCTCTTCAAGGCCGCGAATCGGGCGGCGCAGGAATTCGAGAGCCACGAAGTCGTGCGGCTCGTCCGCGAGCACGTCGCCTGCAACCGGGAGCTCGAGGCAAGCGGGTGGGTCGCGTGCGACACGAACGAGTTCGTATTCTGGCGCATGACCCGCGCGGGTGCCGAGGTCCATCTCGATCTTGTCGTGGACACACGCAACGGAGCCGGCGCGCAACTCGGCAACAAGATCCCGGTGCAGGTCGGCAACGGCCTGTTCCGCCGCCGCACGCGCCTCGCCGACATCTTTGTCGAACGCCACGAGAGCGCGCGCAACGAGATCGGCACGCTGATCATGGACTTCGGCAACAGCGGCAGCTCGTTTGTGTTTTCGCGCAACGGCGCCGGACCGCTGCAGGCGCATGTCGTGCAGCCCACCAACCCGTTCGATCCGCGCTACAACGAACGGTCGGAGACCGAGCGCAACATCCTCAAGTCCAACATGATCGTCCTGCGCGTCGGACCACGCACGGAAGAGGCGCCGTGGATCGTTCTCGGCAAGCGTTCGGAAGAGCTGATCCGCGACCATCCGCTATCGACCTACCTGTACGCGCCCAAAAAATACGTACGCCACTGGCCGGACCACCTCCGTGCACCCGAACCGACGATGAAGTTCCGGGGCATCCTCGGGCAGCGCGACGGATTGCACCCGATGCTTCATTTCGTGCGGCACACGCTCGACGAGATGATGCAGCACGTGCTGGCGTCGCTCGCCAACCCGCACGGCACGTCGGACGAACCGGAGTTCTATCCGCAGGTGGCGCGCTTGATGTGCACCTATCCGCTGACGTGGCGTGAGTCGGACCGCCGGCTCTTTCAGGAGATGATGGAGGACGTGGCGAGCCGGCTGCTCGTTCACGAAGACCACGTGCGCGAGCAGTTCAAGGTCGAACTGATCTGTTCCGAGCCGGTCGCCGTCGCCGCGTTCGTCCTGTGGGAGACGTTTTTCCACTTCGGCACCAAGAACCTCGCCTTGGCGGCGAGCACCCTCGGCAACACGAAGGGCACGAATGAACTGCGCATGCTGGTCGTTGATATCGGCGGCGGATCCACCGACATTGCCTGTGTGGACATCGGCTGGAACGTGCAGCAGTTCGACGACTCGGTCGACGTGACCTTCAAGCTGCTCGAGTCCATGCGGTTCAACCGGGCGGGTGACCGGCTCTCGCATCTTCTCGCCGCCGCGCTCCGCGAACATCTCGCGCTCAAGTACGGCCTTACCGAGTCGCTCGACTTCCGGATCGAGTCCCGCAACCCGGCGTTCACGCGCGGGTACAAGCGGCTCGCCGTGAGCCGGATCGCGGAGCTGGCAGAGCACGCGAAGGCGGCGCTTTCCAGCAGCGACGGGACCTGGACGCTCGAGCCTGCGGACGAATTGGACCTGCTCCACTGCTTCGAGCCCCTGCTCGACGACACCGGGAACGCCGGGACTCCCGGCAACCTGGAGGATCGCGTCCGACGCGGGCCGCGTTTCTCGCTGGACCGTGCGACGTTCCAGGAGTGGGTCGAACATGACCGCCAGTCGCTCGAGACCAACGGCGAACCGGGCTTCATGGACATCTTCTTCTATCTTGAAGAGCTGCGCCAAAGCCTGCGCGAGAAAAACCGCGACCCGCACCTTGTCGTCTTGTCCGGTCGCTCGACACGACTGCCGTTTATCCGCACCATGGCCGCGCGCCGGCTGGGGCTGCCGCCGCATCGCGTTCGCACGCTCGCCGACATCCTGCCCGACTCGCTGAAACTCCAGGGCCACGAGAACATGGACAAGCTCGCCGTGGTCTGCGGGGCGCAACGGTTCCGCTTCGGCGATCACATCCGGTTTTCCGCGCTCGCGGACGCGCCGATTTTCAATCGCTACATCGGCACCGTGCGCGAGACGCCGACCGGTCTCAAGCTCAACCGCGTGCTGATCCGTCCTGGCGACTCGTGCCCGCGCACGATCGACGTCGAGGTGCCGCCCGCGCGCGACATCCGCATCGGCCACGCGTTCCGCGAGGACGGGACCGCGCAGGTCGTGGCGAACCTGTCGAACCATTCGCACACGAAGGCGCACAAGGTGTCGCTTGATGTCCTGGACGACTACTCGATCCAGATGCCGTCCCACGAAGACGTCGTGTGTTCGGAGTGGGTGCCGGGCGGCAACGACATCGTGGTCGATAACTTCCACGACACCGGCCGGATCGACGGCGAGCCCGATGGCTTCCTGCGCCGGATCGTCCTGAAGAACCGTGAGGCCTGGCATCGCGATGCGTAGCCTGACCAACCGCCAACTCCTGCTGGGGGTCGTCGTGCTCGCGGGGGCGGCGACCCTGTTCGGGCTTGTCGATGTGGTCCAGGGCGCGACGGCGCGCGGTCGCGAGGCAAAGCTGCGCGTGCGCGTGCAGGAACTCGAGCGCGATCTCGGCACGCTGCGGGCACGCATCGATGCTCGGGAAGCGGAGCCGGGCCTGCTGGACCGGGTCCTGGGCCGGCCGTGAGCTCGCTGGCACTGCTCTTCGCCGCGGGCCTGTTCGCCGGCGCGCTCCTGCTCTGGGATCGGTGGCGCGCCGAAGACATCGCCGTCCCGACGCTGCCTCAAGAGGCCCGCGACGCGGACCGCGTCTGGGCCGCCGACGCCCAAGGTGTCCGCGCGCTGCCGGTCCCGCACCGCGAAGTCCACGACCCGTACCGCACGATCGGCGAACTTCTCGCTGCGCTCGAAGGCCAACAGCTCGCAGAACCCGAGCGGCGCCTCAAGGCGCTCTACCAACTCGAGGGCGCGCTCGGTGTGGCTCCCACGGAACTCCACGCGGCGCAGGACGCCCTCGTCGGCCGCCGCGTGATGGACCAGACCATCGCCCGCATCGGCGTCATCGAGCCCGGCGCGCTCGTCGATCGCCGCACGATGCGTCCGCTCGGCCCCGGCAGCCGCGTGCGGCAACCCCTCGGCGCCATCGGCTACTCCGAGGACGGAAGGGTACTTCTGAAGGCGAAGGTCGTCACCGGTTGACCGCGACCGGAACGATGACGTACCCGATCGCATCGAGGCGCGCGCGTTGGGCGTCGGTTAGCGCCAGTCCCGCGGTGAGAGCAGCGCTCAGGGAAAGCTGACGGACGGCGAGATCCTTGAGGTGTTTCGTCGGCATGAGTCGCACGCCGTGTTTTGGGTCGGGGCCCGGCCGGGGCAACGCCGCGGCCCACGCGGCAACGAGAGGCCGGGCGCGCGCGGTCTGATCCGTATCGAGTTCGAGAACTCCGACAAGGTGCGCGAGGACCGCGCGGGCCGGTCCGGTTGCCGCGTCGTACGGGAGGGCGCGTGCGCGCGCACCCCACACCAGGCCCGGCCCGAACAGGTCTGTAATGCCCTGGCCGCGATACGTCTGCGGCCTCAGGATGTTGCGCTGCTTCGCCGTGAGATGTCGCTCGAGCCGCGCCAGGAAACGGGTGCGGTTTTGGAGCGAGGCGTGCACGCGAGCCAGGATCGGTCCGTCCGCGGCGAGTGGTTGTGGGTTCCAGTCGCGCAAGAGCGTACGGACGGCGATGCCTTGCGCCGGCGAGAGTGGGGCGCCCGCGCGCCGTAGCACCGCGCCGGCGAGGTTGGCGACGACGAGCGGATGCAGCAGCACCTCGTTCGGTGTCTCGCCCGGAATGCCTCGATGAGAAAGCGTAAGGGCCGCCTTGACCAACTCGCCGTTCCAGCGCTGGGCGAGCCCGGCTGTTTCGGGCACCGGGAACGTGCCATCCCCGGCACCGACGAGATCGGCGAGGAGCGGCCGCAGGATCAGGATTGCACGAGCGGCGAGATCCCAGTCGATGGCGCGCAACGCATCCTCGTGCGGCGCGAACAGAAACGTCGGACGGCGCGGATCTTGTTGCGCAATTCTGGAACCCTCCTCCCTGGTGCGCGGTACGAGGGCGGCGAGCCTTCGGGCGATTTCCCTGCTGCGGGCGCGCGCGTCTTCGAGTTCACCCGTCACGCCTGCATGCGGTGCGGTCGCGAGTTCGGTGCTTGCCGGTGCATCGGGCGCGGTCGCGAGCGAATAGCCGGCGCCAAACGCGGTCAGCGCGATGGCGAGCGTGGCCGCCACGGGCAGAGCCGAACCGGTCGTGGAGCCTGCAAGTGCGAGCAGGCCGAAGCGCCACGTACGGGGATCTTCGCGATAGGCATCGTCAAGCGCGAGCCGGAGTTTTTGCAGGGCGCGGCGGAGCCGCGTGTCGACGGTCTTGACCGGCACGTCCATGACGCGCGCGATCTCGCGCGGCGGCCGATCGTCGAAGAATCGATGGACGATCGTCGTCCGATAGGGCTCGGGGAGCTGATCGACCGCGTTCACCACGCGCCGTTGCACCTCGATGCGTTCCGCGACGGATGCGGTCGAGGCGAGAGACTCGGGGAGGGCGGCGGCGCGCTCCCGTTGCCGCCGCCGACTCTCGCTACGCCGCGTCTTGTAGGCGAGGTTGCGGGTCACCCCGGCCAGGAACGCGCGCAGGCGCGAGGGGTGGCGGGGCGGTTGGACCAGCGCGACCGCGAGGGTGTCTTGCACCACGTCGTCGGCCTCGGCATCGTCGAATAGAAGGCTGCGGGCCAATCCGCGCAAGAACCCGACGTGTTCAAAGAGCGCTTCGGGATTGATTCGCGGCGGCAGCATGTCTTGTCGTACCCGCGGGCGTGCGATTCCCTTCAGCGCGACTCCGATATCGCGGCGGGGGAACCCTTCGCTGCACGCGGGTTTCGGAAAGCAATGTAGAGTTTTTGCGACATGACATCGGAATTCCGTCTCACGGTCCGAAAACAAGGGTACCCGTCGGGCGTTGTTCCCGCCTAGCATGAACGCCAGGAGTCGGGTCCATGGTCAAACTAGTCGCACTATCGCTGGCGGTTCTCTTTGTCGTCGCCATCCTGGCGCTGTTCATCGTCCTGCCGATTCGGCAGGGCATAGTGGAACGTCGTCATACGGGCGGGCGATACGGACCACCGCGCCGCTGACGTCGAGCAACGCTCACCGCCGGTACGGCACCAGAATGCCGGAGCTCGCGCGCAACGTCTTTTTCTGCGCGTCCGTGAGCGGCACCGTCGCCAGGATCGCGCGCTGGAGTTCGATCTGGTTCGCGCCGGCCTGTCGGATGCGGTCGGTGCGGTGAAACGCCTTTTGCTTGACGGCGAGGAACTCGTCGTCGAAACGCTGGGCCCAAACGCGCACCGCGTTCTCGAGTGCCGGTCGGGCGTCGTCGCCGAGGCCCAGCGCCTTAGCGAATCGGGCGGTCGTGTTTTTTTGTAGATCGGCGCGGGTCTTGAACGGGACCGGGCGCGCGAGCGGACCGAGCATGACGCCGTCGGAGACGATGTCGATCATCGCGTAGCCGCGGAGCTCCTTCGGCCGCAGCTTGTTCACCTGACCCGTGCCTAGAACCTTTTCCAGATCATCGACAAGCCGCGCCTTGAGCGCCGCTTCCTCCATCACGCGTTCGAGTGCCGGGACGTCGTCCGCGTATCCCTCCTGGCGCGCCTTTTCCTCGACCGTGAAACGCCGGCCCAACTCCTCCAGGGCCGCGTCTTGGTTCTCGCTCAACGGCACGTCGGACTGGCGCAGCGCGGACGCGACGAGGTTGACTGTCATGGCTGGATGGCTGAACGAACCGTTGACGCCCGTGCCCTTGACGCCGGCCTGCATCGCCGTGAGCGCCTGCGTCACGAGCGGGCCGTTCCAGCGCTGGATCTCGCCGGCCTCCGGCGGGTACGGCTTGCCCGCCAAGAGCGCCTCGGCCAGTTTCACGAGGAGCGGCGGCAGGTGGTCCACGGACTGGCCGACGCTGTTCCAGTCGATCGCGGCCAGAGCCTCCTCCATGCCTTCATAGACAAACGTCGGCTTCCTGGGATCGACCGCCGGCGCCTCGGGGACATCGCCGTCCGTCGGCTTTTCTTGCGGGGGCTCTTCGTTGTGCTTTTCGATCGCCGCCAATGCCGCGTCCAGTTTCGTCTGGAGCTTGCCGAGTTTTTCCTTCTCCCGCCCGAGTTCCTTGCGCAATTGTTCGACGTGCGCGCGCGGAACCGTGTCATTCCGGGACGCCGCGGCGCGCGCCGGTTCGGCTCTCGCCGACCGGCCCACTCCCCAGCCGAGAAAAAAGCCGGCGATGCCGACGAGGAGTGCCAGGGCGAGGGAAAGAGGGGAGCGCATGATGTTTCGTACCCGGTGAATCGGGTTTCCCTTCAAGCAATCTCCGTGGTTTCCGATAAACCCTGCATGCCGCAAACGGAGGGTACCAAGACCGAGGCTCCGCCCGCGCGCCGGGAGATCGATCTCGTGCGCTTTGACGCCGAGCAGCTCGATTCCGGGCTGTACCGGCACCGCCAGACGAAGTTCGTCTTCGAGCTTTCGCGTCCCCCGTCGGGTTAGGGGATCAGGGCGGAGGCAGCGTACGGACGGCGATGTCCGTGCGGCCCGCATGCCGTGGCTACTGCGGCGGCCTGAGCTTTTGGGGTGGCTCGGGTAGATCCGGCGCGTCGGGGGACGCGATGCGGCCCTCTTCCTTGGCCTTTTCGAACCGGTAGTGCTCGTGGCGTTCCAGGTCGAAGGCAGGCAGTCGACCGATGTTGTCGAACCCGCGGTGGTGCGCCTTGCAGCGGTGGCAGATGCCGACGTCGGGCAGGGTGACGTAAAGCACAAGGTCGATGAGGGCGGCGACGCCGAGGGGCCAGTAGGGCCACACGAAACACAGACCGGCGCCGACGGCGATCAGGAGCAGGCCCATCTTCTGGTTGAAGTCCCGATGGCGGTAGATGTGTTCGCAGCCGCAGGCGAGGCATTTTTCGAGGTCGTTGCCCGCCTCGGGTACCGGAGTCTCGGCATCGCAGTGACGGCACGTGAGCGTTTCGCCCGGTGCGCCCTCGATGGCGCGGCCGCACTTCGAGCAGCCGAACTCCACGGAAGTCTTGATGGATTCACTCATGCCGCGATGCCGCGCTCCAGACGCAGGTAGACCGCGATCAGCTCGCCGAACACGAAGACCAGGACGGTCATCGCGTACAGGATGCCGGTCGCGGATTGGTTGGATTCGATCTTCACGCACTGCAACACCATCCAGCCCAGCACGAGGGGCAGGAACAGGCCGAGCGCGAACCGCATGGACAAAAACACCATGTCCATCATCGCCATGGGTTCGAAGAACACGGGTACCACCGTGATCGCGCGCGCCAGCAGGATCACAAAGAGGATCCACGCCATGCGCTTGAGCGGCTCGAACGATAGTCCGCGCGCGATCAGATAGCTGTGGCCCAGGAGCATCGCGCCCAACGTGCCACCGAGCGCGATGGCGCTCGCTCCCGCGGAAAAACCGGGGGGCCATTCGTTGGCCGCCGCGAGCCAGACCGCGCACGGTGTCGCGAGCCAAACCGCCGAGCCCGGGATCTTTACATCGAAGGCCAAGAGGCGCTCGACGAGCAACGCGACGACCGCGGTCGCGATACACGGAACCGTCGGTGCGTCGGTTGCGAGCGCGACGACTGACAGCGCGGCGATCGTGAACAGGCTCACGCGGCGCCACGTTCCCGTGACGACCTGCGGGCCAACGAGACCGAGCAGCAGGCCGTAGCCACCGACCAGGCGCGTGAGAAAAACCGACAGAATCGTGGTCATGGTGCGCGCGTTACCCCGTGCGTGCCGGGCATTGGTCCTCGAACACGCATCCCGCGCACAGCGGCTTGCGTGCGTTGCAGACCTTGCGTCCGTGCCAGATCAGCAGGTGCGACACGTCGATCCAGTCTTTTTGGGGCAAGAGCGCGACCAGTTCGCGCTCGATTTTCTTGGGGTCGGTGGCGCCGACGAGGCCGAGTCGGCCGGTGATGCGTCCGACGTGGGTATCGACCACCACGCCCACGGCGATGCCGAACCAGACTCCGAGGACCACGTTCGCGGTCTTGCGCGCGACCCCCGGCAGGGTCAGGAGCTCGTCCATCGTGTTCGGAACCTGGCCCCCGAACTCCTCGACGACCCGCTGGGCCATGCCCTGGATGTTTTTGGCCTTGTTGCGATAAAACCCGGTCGAGTGGACGAGCCGCTCGACGGTGCTGCGCCGGCCGCGGGCGAGTTTTTGCGGCGTCGGGTAGCGCCGAAACAGGGCGGGCGTCACTTTGTTCACCATCTCGTCGGTGCACTGGGCAGAGAGAATCGTCGCGACGGTGAGTTCGTAGGCGCTCTTGTGCAACAGCGCGCACTCCGCGTCGGGGTACGCCTTGCGCAGGCGCCGCACGACCGTGCGCGCCCAGTTTCTTTTTGCCGGTTCCGCTTCCGGTTTCTGGGATGTCGGCTGTTGGGACGTTCGCTTTTGGTGAGCCGGGGTCATCGCAAGAACTCCTCCCATGATCCGGTGTTGGGCACGTCCTCGGCACGCAGACCGCCGTGGCGCGCGGCCAAGACACCCCAGTGAACGTCGTCCATGCCTTCGCACGAGTGTGCGTCCGGATTGATCGGCACCCCGATCCCGAGTTCGACGGCACGCGCGTGCCAAGCGGGATCGAGGTCGAGGCGCCAGGGACTCGCGTTCAGCTCGACCAACGTGTTCGACGCAGCGCACGCGCCCAACACGCGCTCCACATCCACGGCGGACGGCTCGCGCCGCAGGCGCAGTTGTCCCGTGAGGTGGCCCAGGACATCGACGTGCGGATCGTTCACCGCGCGCACTATGCGCGCCGTCATCGTCTCCTCGTCCTGGTCGTGCACCGAGTGGATCGACGCGATCACGAGGTCGAGTTCGGCGAGGACCTCGTCGGGATAGTCGATCGCGCCGTCGTGCAGGATATCGACCTCGGTGCCGCACAAGACACGCACGGGCCCGCCGCGCTCGTTGAACGCGCGGATGGCCGCACCCTGCTCGAGCAACCGCTCGACGGACAAGCCGTTGGCGTAGACCGCAAGCGGGCTGTGGTCGGTCACGACAAGGTACGAAAACCCGCGCTCGCCCGCGGCGGCCGCCATCTCCTCGATCGAGGCCGTGCCGTCCGACCACGTCGTGTGCGCGTGAACGAGTCCTTTCAGGTCCGCGCGCTCGATCAGACGCGGAACCGCCTCGGATCCGTCGCAAGCGTGGCGGCGCTCCGGCGGCACGAAAGAGAGTCCGCGCGACCGGTAGATCTCAAGTTCATCGCCGTCCGTTCCTGTCTTTGCGAGGACAGCTGCGACGTGATCGGCCGGCCCGGTCTCCTCGAACAGGGCCCGGGCGAACTTGTCGGATCTTTCCAGGCGGACGCGTACGGACGGCGATGTTTCGGTCGCGGGCTCCTCGATCAGCGCGGGTTCGCCGGCGGCCACGATGGAAATGCCGGATACCGTCGGCTCGCCGCGGCGCAGATCGCCGGCAATCACCGCGTCCTTCAGGCCGAGCCGCTCGATGACGGCCTGTGCGGCGGCCCATGCGTCGTGCAGGCGGGCGCGGCCGTGCAGGGTGCGCAGGAACGCGATGCCTTCCCGCACCTTGCCCGCGGTCTTTTGCCCAAACCCCTTGAGTGCGGCCAGCCGTCCGTCGCCCGCAGCTTCTTCGAGCCCGTCAAGGGTGTGGACCCCAAGCTCCTTGAGGACCGTGTGGACCCGGCGCGGGCCGAGGCCGGGGACGCGGAGGACGTCGCGGGTTCCTGCGGGCAGCCGGGCCACGAGTTGTGCGTGAACCTCGCAGTCGCCCGTGACAACGATTTCCTGGATCGCTTTTTGGACTTTTTCGCCGAGGCCCTTGATCTTGGTCAGTTGGCCATGGGCGGCGAGGTCGGCGGCGGACGGGCCGAGGGTCTCCAGGATTCGCGAAATGCGTCCGTAGGCGATTGCACGGCCCCTCGGCTCGCCGAGAACCTGCATCAGGATCTCGATCTCCTTGAACACCCCGGCGAGCGCCTTGTTCGTCAGACCGGCCACGGCGGCATGGTACCGACCGGCGGCGGGGGCGCCACGGTTTGACACGGCGCGGAATTGGGGTTGAATAGCGCCCTTACGACGCCCTCCTAGCTCAATCGGTAGAGCAGCGGATTCTTAATCCGGAGGTTCTTGGTTCAAGTCCAAGGGGGGGCACCAAACCTCCGCGTCCGGGAAGTCCCGGGTGCGGTCAACCAGACGAGCCCAGGGCGACTCGCATGTCGGCCCGATCGATCTTCGGTCGCCTGCGTCACCCTGTCGCATGTCGGGCCAACTCGGGCCACTCGGGCCAGAGCGAACGGACGGCGATGTCTTCGAGCCGGAAGTAGCCGGCGCGATTGCCTCGGTGTCTCGTGGGCGCTGACCTGCGTCGGCCAAGATGTACAAGCCCGCCGGCGCGGACGCCGGCGGGTGAAGAGCGATCAAGGCTTCCCGTTTGCGAGCAGCCTGCTACGAGCAGCCGCTCGTGGCGCCGCAGGTCATGCATTTCAGGCATGTGCCGTTGCGGACCTGCGTGAATTGGCCGCAGTCGCCGCAGGGGTCACCTTCGTAGCCCATCAAGCGGGCGTGTCGGATGCGGTTGGCCGTCTCCGTTGCCGCGCCGCCTCGCTTGATGGAGGTCCGCCCGATCGCTGGCTGCCGCACTGCCTGGGCGGTCCGACCGCTTGACGGGCCCGGCACAGCTTCCGAGACGGCGAAGCCGGCCTCCACCGCGGATCCCTTGGAGCCGGATCCCCTGGATCCAGCGGGAGCGGTTCTTGCCGCGGCTTGCTTCCCGTAGCCCCCGTTTCCCGCTCCATCCCCACGGTTCTCTCTACGGTCATCTTCACCGTCATTTCTACCGTGGCCGTCGTTGTGTTGCGGATTTCCGTTCTTACTGGCGACCGCAATCGAGGTTGTGCGGGTCGGCATGGTGCCGTCATCGACGATCTCCTCCTCGACATACTCCGGAGTGACGCCGCCCGAGTCGTCCGGGCTCTTTCCGCCCATTGCCTCGGGGCGAAGATCTTCCGGGGTCACTTGGCCCAGGTCGTTGCGGCCAAGATAGGTGATGGCGAGCTCGCGGAAAATGTAGTCGATGATCGAGGTGGCCATCTTGATGCGCTCGTTGCCGCTCACCGGGCCGTTGGGCTCGAAGCGGCTGAAGACGAACGCGTCGATGTACTCCTCCAGCGGTACGCCGTACTGGAGTCCGAGCGAGACCGAGATCGCGAAGCAGTTCATCAGGCTGCGGAAGGCGGCGCCCTCCTTGTGCATGTCGATGAAAATCTCGCCGAGGGTTCCGTCCCGGTACTCGCCCGTGCGGAGGTAGACCTTGTGCCCGCCGACGACGGCCTTTTGGGTGTAGCCCACGCGGCGTTGCGGCATGCGCCGCCGCTTCGCGAGATAGCGGTAGACGATCCGCTCGACGACTCGCTCCATGACCGCGGGCTCGTCGGTCTCGAAGACGGAGAAGTCCTCGTCCTCCGCCGTGACGTTGAGCGGCTGGCTAAGCTTGGAGCCGTCGCGGTAGAGCGCGTTGGCCTTGGTGCCCAGCATCCACGAGAGCTGGTACGCCGCCTGGACATCTTCGACGGTGGCGTCGCCGGGCATGTTGATCGTCTTGCTGATGGCGCCGGAGATAAACGGCTGTGCCGAGGCCATCATCCGGATGTGTGACTCGACCGACAAGAAGCGCTGCCCGTCGCGACCGCAGCGGTTGGCGCAGTCGAAGATGGGATAGTGCTCCTCTTTCAGGTGCGGCGCGCCCTCGAGCATCATCGTCCCGAGGCAGTATTCCGACGCCTCGCGGATTTCCTCCCCGGTGAAGCCGAGCGCGACCAACAGGTTGTGACGCGCCTGTTCGAGCTGGCTGTCGGAAACACCCAGCGTGTCACGTACGAACTCATCGCCCAGAGTGCCTGTGTTGAGCACGAACGACAGGTCGAACGCGGTGCCAAGCGCGCTCTCCACCAGGGCGAGTTTCTCGTCGGTGAAGCCCTTGGCGCGCAGCGAGCCGGGGTTGACATGCGGTGCGCCGTCCAAGGATCCCGCGCCACGGCCGTAGCGCACGATTTCCTCGATTTGCTCGGGAGTGTAGCCCAGACGCCGCAGCGCCGGCGGGATCGACTCGTTGATGATCTTGAAGTAGCCGCCGCCCGCGAGCTTCTTGAACTTGACGAGCGCGAAGTCCGGCTCGATGCCGGTGGTATCGCAGTCCATGACGAGCCCGATCGTGCCGGTCGGGGCGATGACGGTCGTCTGCGCGTTTCGATAGCCGTGTTTTTTGCCGAGCGCGAGCGCTTCGTCCCAGGCGCCGCGGGCGGCCTCGAGCAGGTAGTTGGGCGTGTGCCGTTCGTCGATCGCGACCGGAAGCACGGAGAGACCCTCGTACTCGTCCGGCTGGGTGCCGTATGCGGCGCGCCGGTGGTTGCGGATGACCCGCAGCATGTGGTCGCGGTTACGCGCATAGCCCGGAAACGGACCGGCCTGCGCGGCGATTTCCGCGCTCGTCGCGTAGCTCGTGCCGGTGAGCAGCGCCGTGATGGAACCGCAGATCGCGCGGCCCTGCTCGGAGTCGTACGGGATGCCAGCCACCATGAGGAACGTGCCGAGGTTGGCGTAACCGAGGCCGAGGGTGCGGAACTCATACGAGAGACGCGCGATTTCGCGGCTCGGAAACTGCGCCATCGCCACCGCCGCCTCGAGCGTGATCGTCCAGAGACGGCAGGCGTGGCGGAACGAGTCGACGTCGAAGCGTGCCGTCTCGGGATCGGCGAACCGCATCAGGTTAAGCGACGCCAGGTTGCACGCCGTGTCGTCGAGGAACATGTACTCGCTGCACGGGTTGCTGGCGCGGATGCGACCGTCGGTCGGGCAGGTGTGCCATTCGTTGATCGTCGTGTCGAACTGGAGGCCGGGATCGGCGCACGACCATGCGGCGTGGGCGATCTCTTCCCAGAGTTCGCGGGCGGGAACGGTTTCCTGGACCTGGCCGTCCGTGCGCCGGGTCAAGGACCAGTCGTCGTCGCGCTCGACTGCCTTGAGAAAGGCATTCGTGAGACGAACCGAGTTGTTCGAGTTTTGGCCCGATACCGTCAGGTACGCCTCGGAGGTCCAGTCGGTGTCGTAGGTCGGGAACTCGATCGAGGTGTAGCCCTGACGCGCCAACTGCGCCACCCGGCGGATGTAGTTCTCCGAAACCTCCGCGCCCCGGGCCGCCGTGATTGCTGCGGCCAGCGGGGAGTTGTGGCGAGCCGAAAAACGCTGCTCGTCTTCGGCCGAGAAGTCCTCGGACGGCGCGCACGCCTTCATGATGGCGTTCAGGTGTTTTTCGGCGAGCCGTGAGCCGGCGACGAGGGCCAGAACCTTTTGCTCCTCGCGGACCTTCCAGTTGATGAACTTGCGGACATCGGGGTGGTCGATGTCGCAGATGACCATCTTGGCTGCGCGGCGGGTCGTGCCGCCCGACTTGATCGCCCCCGCGGCCCGGTCGCCGATCTTGAGGAAGCTCATCAGGCCGCTGCTGCGGCCCCCGCCCGAGAGCGGCTCGTTTTCGCCGCGGATCGACGAGAAGTTCGTGCCCGTGCCCGAGCCGTACTTGAACAGGCGCGCCTCGCGGACCCACAGGTCCATGATGCCGCCGTCACCGACCAGGTCGTCCTTGACGCTGGAAATAAAGCAGGCGTGCGGCTGCGGCCGGGAGTAGGCGTCCTTGCTCTTGTAGACCCGGCCGGCCTTGGCGCCCCGCGACTCCACGAAATAATGGCCCTGGGCCGGGCCGTTGATCCCGTAGGCCCAATGGAGGCCCGTGTTGAACCACTGCGGGCTGTTGGGCGCGGCCATCTGGCGGACGAGCATCGCGCACATCTCGTCGTAGTAGGCGCGTGCGTCCTCTTCAGAGTCGAAGAGGCCTTCCTTGAAGCCCCAGTAGGTCCAGCAGCCGGCCATCCGGTGAAAAACCTGCCGGCAGTCCTTTTCCATCCCGTACCGCTCTTCGGGCGGGAGTTGGGCCAGTGCCGTTTCGTCGGGCACGGCGCGCCAGAGCCACTCCGGCACGCCTTTCTCGCGCACGCGTTTCAACGCCGCCGGCACCCCCGCCTTGCGGTAGTACTTCTGGGCAAGCACGTCCGTCGCGACCTGGCTCCAAGCCTCGGGAACCACGATCCCATCACAAGAAAAGATGACGCGACCATCGGGCTCGACGATCTTCGACGAGCGCTCCACAAAGCGAATCCCGTCATAGGCGCGAGTCCCATCATGGGGACGACTACCAGCGGTGGTGAAACGGCGCTCGATTTTCATTCACGACTCCCAGCCGCCAGCGCAGTCGCGCACTGGCCCAACGTGCGTCCAGCACACGCGTGCCCGACACGACGTGTCCGACACGACGTGTCCGACACTGTCTTGTACAGAACGAAGCCCCCGGCACAGCATCGCCGAGGCGCGGAACCCAAAGAACCTGAAACCACAACATCTAGTGGTGTCTATCGGACGAAAGCGCAATATCTGCTACCCACTAGAGCGGCTGGGCATTGTGCAAAGACGGTCCGACAGGATTTGGAACGGCACGCTGGAGGCTCCCGTGCGTATTCCCACGCGAGGCTCTCGGAGGGCTATCTGTGGGGTCCTTGGGGCCCGAACAAGGCGAGCTAGAATGCGGAACTTCATGCAAAACATCGCCGTCCGTGGGCTTTTTGTGGCAGCGTCTTTCGCCCTGCTCCTTTGGGCGTGCGGCGGTCCTGATCCTGCCCCGAAAAAAAAAGAATTGCCCCAGCGCGATGATCGGGCGGACGGTCCCGTGGAGAGCGGCGGTCCCTGGTTTGTGAACGAGGCGAAAAAGCGCGGGGTCGACCTCTTGAACCGTACCGGGAAGCCGGGCCGGAAGGAGTTCATTCTGGGGGCGGTGGGGCCCGGGGCCGCGGTGTTCGACGCCAACGGGGACGGTCGGCTCGACGTTTACATCCCAAACGGGAACTGGCTGGTCGGCGACCGTCGGACCGAGTTTTACGGAGGTGACGACCGGCCACGCAACGCGCTCTACATTCAGCAGGCGGACGGGACCTTTCGCAACGAGGCGAAGGAGCGCGGGGTCGATGACGATGCGTGGGGGTTTGGTGCGGTGGCGGCCGACCTCGACGCGGACGGCGACCAGGATCTGGTCGTTTCGAACCTCGGTCCGAACCGGCTCTACATCAACGACGGAAAGGGCCGGTTTGCCGACGTAGCCGTCGCGGCGGGTGTGGCGGGGCCATCTGAGCGCGGGAAGTGGCAGTGGTCGACGGGCATTGCTGTTGCCGACTTCGATCGCGACGGGGTTCTCGACCTCTACATCGCCAACTACGCGGACATGTTCAAGTGGATGCGGGAATACGAGAAGATCAAGCGCGACGACCAGGGGCGGATCATTCAGGCGCGCGTTTGTGACTGGCAGCGGCTCAAGGTGTACTGCGGCCCGCTCGGCCTGCCCGCGCAGCAAGATCACCTGTTTCGCGGCAAGGGCGGCGAAAACGCGGCGATTCGGTTCGAGGACGTCTCTCAACGAACCGGAATTCACCGGCCCGAGGACGATGGTGGACCGAAGTATGGATTCCAGGTCCTGTTCACGGATGTCAACCTCGACGGCTGGCTCGACATCTATGTTGCGAACGATTCCGTCGAGTCGTTCCTGTTCGAGAGCCGCGGCGATGGCACGTTCGAGGAGCGCGGTGGCGCGTATGGGGTCGCGGTCGGGCGCAACGGCGACGATCAGGCGGGCATGGGGGCGACGACCGTCGATATGAACGGCGACGGCTACCCGGACCTGCTCAAGACCAACTTCAGTCTTCAGACCAACAACCTCTACCTGTCGGCCCGGCTGCCCGACGGCCGGATCGTGTACGGCGACTCGTCGGAGCGCACCGGCCTGCGAGCCGCGGTCTACACCGCGCTCGGGTGGGGGGTACTCTCGTTCGACTACGACAACGACGGCGACCGCGACATCTACTACGCGAACGGTCACGTCTACCCCGAGGTGGACACGCCCGCCGCCGCCGGACTCAACACGAGTTTCGAGCAGCTCAACATCCTGTTCCGCAACGACTCGACCGACACCAACGGCCGGCGGCGCCTCCGCTACAAGGAGCAGCGCGACGCGGGGCCGGGGCTATCTGTCCGCAAGTGCTCACGCGGCGCGTCGGTGATCGATTTTGACAACGATGGCGACCTCGACATCGTCGTCATCAACCTGAACAACACGCCGGACCTCCTCGTGAACCACCGCGGGGCCCGGGAGGGCGCGTGGGTGAAGTTGCGGCTGACCGGCGATCCCCGAAAGAAAGTCAATATCGAGGGCATCGGCAGCCGCGTCACCGTGACCGCCGGCAACAAGTCACAGCTCTTCGAGACGCACCGCGGCGAGGGATTCCTGGGCTGCGGCGATCCGCGCGTCCATGTCGGACTCGGCCGGCACAAGGGCCCAATCGATGTCGAAGTGATCTGGCCGAACGGTCAAAAGCGAACCTACAAGATCACCAATCTGCGCCAGACCGTAGAGCTCAAGTACGAGTAGCGAAATCCGCAAAGCGGATTTTCGTCGGGCGTTTCAGCGACACCGGGGTCTCCCCTGATGGTCGTACTTCTGCTTCTGGTCGAAGTCGCGCTTCTTGGCTGCGAACAGGCGGTCGTAATAGAGCTCCTGCTTGTGATCCCCCAGGAGTTGCAGCAAACGGCGCAGGCGGTAGTACACCCCCGGGCATTCGGGCCGGTGATCCGCCTCGGTCTTGAGGGTCTGCACCATCTCCAGGAGGAGCGGGCGGTGGTTCGCCGCGTCCGCGGGCTGGACCTTTTCGAGGGCGAGGTCCGCGAGCAGCTTGGCGAGGAAGTAGCGATCCCGCTCCGGGAACTTCTTCATCGCCTCGCGGATGTAGCGCAGCGCGTCGTCCATGACGCGACCGTCGGGCGCGCGCATGGCGAGCTTGTAGCGCATCATGCAGCGCGCGGCGGTGACCTCGGGATGCGTCGTTTCCCGGCCCAGTTCATGCAGGATCTTGCGGCCCTCATCCATGCGTTCGAGGTTGAACAGGATCAGCGCGATCGATGCCGTTAGTTCCTCGGTGAGGGCACGATCGTCGTTGAGCTCGATGCACTTCTTGAGGTGCTTGATTGCATTGTCGTAGTTCGCGATCTGCTCGCAGGCGACGCCGAGCCGCCGTTCAAGCAGCGCACGAATCGAGCGCGATCCCTGGAGCTTGTCGAGCCCCTGGTTCGCCTTCTGGAGCACCGGCAGCGACTTCGCGAATTCGCCGTTCGTCATCATGCGGCCGGCCAGGCGCAACGAGGCCTGGGCGAAGGCCATCTTGGCGTTGTCCGCGAGCTGCAGATCCTGATAGCGGGCCAACATTGGCCGCGGCGCTTTCATCACCCGACTCAGCGTGCGATAGGCCTGCTCGTCCCGGCTCTTGGCGCTCATGATCACGCCGCGCAGATACAGGTACATCGGATCGGTCATCCGCGTTCCCGCGCGTTTCGGCAGGTCGGACGCGATCCGCCCGGCCTGTTGCAACAACCCCATGCGCCGGTCCGGCTCGGTTTCCTCGACGGCGTCCTGAATGTGAGCTACAGCCTGAAAGGCATGGCCCCGCCAGTCGGTGGGCACGAGTTCACGCGCCCGCCGGAATATCTCGGCCGCCTCCGACCACTTTCGCGCGTTGAGCAGCTTGCGCCCCTGGCTCAGGAGTTGAACGTACTTGTCGGTCTTGCTGTCGCCCGCGTCCGCGGGGAACGCGCCGAGCAAGAGGGCCAAGAGGGAGATGGCGATGGAGAGAGGTCGAATCACGGTGCGATGTTGGTGAGTTGGATCACGCGCAAGCCGCCCCGGTCGCCGGCGCAGACCAGGAGAAACTGCCCGCGTACGGTGGAGTGGAAAACGAGGCTGCGGACGACGAACGTGCCGGGAAAGCTGAAGGCGTTGGCCCGCTGGAACTGACCGCCGAATCCGGAAAAGAGCTGGGCGGCGTCGCCAACCGCGGCGGCAATCGTCTGGCCGCTTGCGGCGATGCCGATCGTGTCCTCGCCCGTGTTCTCGATCTCGTTCAGCAGCGTGGGGCCGACCGGGTTGGTGACCGCGAAGACGAAGATGGAGTCCTCCCCGGTCACATAGAGGGAGAGACCGTCCAGGGTCAAGTCGAGCGGCATGTTGCCCGGCCCGACCACGACCTGCTCGAGGAGCCGATCGAACTGACCGCTGATCGGAAGCGAGACCGGCGGCGCGGGGACGAAGTCGGGATGGCCGAGAGCCACCACGGCGAAGCCGCCCGTCGTTGTCTCGACGGACACGTAGATCGCGATCTGCTGGTTCACGACGACGTTGATCGTGTCGGCTGTCGTCGCGGTCAGGGGGAGAGCGGCGGCTCGCGCGCTCCATTCCGCCGCGACCGGATCGATGTCGGCGGCAAACAGCGTCGGACCGCCGCCAGCGACGAAAAAGACGAGGTTGGCGCCGGACACGCCGCCGCCATTGCCGCGGGCGTTGCCGGGCGCGGGAATAGCGGAGCCGGCCGCGGGCGGAATGAAGGCGCGTGACACGTCGGCCGTGGTGCTGACCGCGTCCTCGATCAGGATGTCGATGTCGAAGACCGTGACCGCGTTGACCGCACCGCTGCCGATGGCGACGCAGACGAGGAAACGGTTGTCGACGACCGTCACGGCATCGACCCGCCCGCCGGCGATCGCCGCCGGAGCGGTGAGCACGCCAGCGTCGAGCGTCGTGATGACGTCGGTTTGCGTCAGGAGTTCGGGGCTGGAGACATCGACGACATGGACGCCGCTGGTCCCGGCCGCCAAGAAGGCGATGGTGCGATCGTCGGCGAGTTGGGCCAGGGCGATGTTTTTGACATCGCCGTCCACGCCCTGGCTGCCCGCGACGGCTGCGACCTCGCCCGCAACGAAGTTGTCTCCGCCTCCGCCTCCGCCGCCTCCGCCCCCTCCCTCGAACGCCTCGGGCGGAAAGGCCGAGAAGAGATCCCCGATGTTGCCGCCCCCGCATCCGAGTGCGAACGCGACGACGAGGGTCGGAAGGAGGATCGGCAGATGACGCTTCATGTGGATTCGACGATCATTCTAGCGTCACCCTTCCCCCTTGGCGGCTCCTTGCCTTTTTGGTCGCGTGGGCTACCTTCTGTGATCGCGGCTTGTATCTCGTCGGTGGGTGTAGCTCAGTTGGTTAGAGCACCAGATTGTGGTTCTGGGGGTCGCCGGTTCAAATCCGGTCACTCACCCCAAGCGGAATCCGGTTCTGCCGGATTCCGCTCTCTTTTTGGCTCAGTCTGAGCACGCTTGAACGAACCAAAAGGACAGCTTTACGACGGCGATACACCCTCGTCCTCGGAGGCATCGCCGTCCGTCTGCTCCCTTGCGGCGTGCTCCCCGCTCTCGGACTCGCCTGTGTCAGAATCTCCGGCTTCATCGACTTCGGAGTCCTCACTGGCTCGCCGTTCGTCGGAAATCTGACCCAGGATTTCGTGAATCCGGGCGGCGCCGGCCACTGACTCGTCGAAGTGAAACACGAGATGCGGTGTCGTGCGCGTCTGGGTCGATCCGGCGACGGCCGCCTGGAGGAGACCGCGTGCGTCCTCGAGCGCGTGCGCGGCCTTGCTGCGGTCCGCCGGCGTCCCGATCATCGACCAGTTGACTCGGGCGATGGCGAGATCGCGGCTCAGGCGGATGCGCGTCACCGTGATCATCTGGAGACGCGGATCGGCCAGGCGCTGCGAGACGAGCGGCGCGATCGCCTGGTAGATGGCTTTTTCGAGGCGCTTGATGCGGCGTGCGTCGGCCATTTACAAAATCTCCAACTGGTGGTCGATGACGCGGGCGACGGGGTGCAGTTTCAGGTGGTTCAGGACTTGCTGGAGCTGGCCCCGCACATAGTCGGCGTCGCCGCTCACGGCCGCGAAGCCGAGGCCCGCGCGCTGCCACTTGTCGAGGTCGCCGACCTCGGCAGCACTCACGTTGAAACCGGCACGGACCCGCGCGAGGACGGATCGGACCGTCTGGCGCTTCTCCTTGAGCGATCGCGCCTTGTCGATCGCGAGGTCCACCTGGAGTACGCCGACGTGCACGATTCCGTTCGCTTGGGCCGCTGGGCCCTCAAGTACGTGCTTGCGGGAGCCCACTACAGGGTCCGCTTGCGCTCCTCAAGGATGTAGAACTCGAGGATATCGCCCTCCTTGATGTCTCCGTAACTGGCGATCATGACGCCGCACTCGAAGCCCTCCTTGACTTCCTTTGCGTCGTCCTTGAAGCGGCGCAGGGACTCCAGTTCACCGTTGTCGATGATGACCCGGCTGTCGCGAATCAGGCGCACGTGTGCGTCCTTGCGCGCCATCCCGTCCGTCACCATGCCGCCACCGATGTTGCGCTTCTTGTGCTTGAAGAGCGTGCGGATCTCGAAGTGGCCGATGACGACCTCTTCGGTGTCGCTCGGAAGCATGCCCTCGGCCAGCAGGGTCATGTCCTCGAGGAGCTTGTAGATGATCTGGTAGGTGCGGATTTCAACGCGGGCTTCGTCCGCGACCGCGCGCGCCTTGGCGCCGGCGACAACGTGGAACCCGAGCACGACCGCTTCGGACGCCTGGGCGAGCAGCACGTCCGACTCGGTGATGCCGCCCACGCCCGCGTGGAGCAGCTTGACCCGGACCTCTTCGTTGCCGATCTCGTCGAGCTTGGCGCGGAGCGCCTCGATCGAGCCCTTCACGTCGGCCTTCAGGACGACACGAAGTTCCCGCATGTCGGTCTCGCCGATCCGGTGCATGAGCCGCTCGAACGATGTGCTCTGCTTGCTGGCGATTTCCTTTTCGCGCTGGCGGTGCGATCGGTCGGCGGCGACCTTTTTCGCGAGACCCTTGTCGAGGATGACCTGGAAACGCCCACCTGCTTCGGGCACCACGTCGAGGCCGGTGACCTCGACCGGTGTCGCCGGCGGGGCCGTATCGACACGCTTGCCGGTATGGTCCGTGAGCGACTTGATCTTGCCCTGGCACGCGCCGCTCAAGAGGAAGTCGCCCTTCTTGAGCGTGCCGTCTTTGACAAGCATCGTGGCCACCACGCCTCGGCCGGTCTGCTTGCGCGCTTCGACTACGAAGCCCTCGGCGGGACGGTCGGGTGTCGCCTTCAGGTCGAGCAGTTCCGCCTCCAGCGCGATACGCTCGAGCAGGTCGTCGATGCCCATTCCGGTGATGGCGGAGATCGGGATCATCGCCGTCGTGCCGCCCCATTCCTCGGGAGCGAGATCGGCGGTGGCGAGCTGGTGTTTGACTCTCTCCGGATCCGAATTCGGCCGGTCGCACTTGTTGATCGCAACGACGATGGGGCAGCCCGCCGCCTTCGCGTGAGCCAGTGCTTCCAAGGTCTGGGGCATGACGCCGTCCTCGACGGCGACAATCAGGATCACGATGTCCGTGAGTTGCGCGCCGCGCGCGCGCATGGCCGTGAACGCCTCATGGCCCGGGGTGTCGAGGAAGGTGATCTTGCGCTTGCTCTTCTTTCCGCCCAAGGTCACCTGGTAGGCGCCGATGTGCTGCGTGATGCCGCCGGCTTCGCCGGCTGCAACGCGCGCCTTGCGGATGTAGTCGAGCAGCGACGTCTTGCCGTGGTCCACGTGGCCCAGCACCGCGACGACCGGCGGACGCGAGGACTTGTTGGACTCGTCGACCTCGTCGTGCGTATCCAGGAGTTCGTCGAGCTTGTCCTCGATGGTCAGCGCGGCCTCGATCTCGACCGTGCGGTTGAACGCCTCCGCGAGCACCAGCACCATCTCTTCGTCGAGACTGGTGTTGGGGTTCGTCATGACCCCTTCCCGCATCAGGTGAAGCTGAAGCCGGCTCGTCTTGACTCCGATTTCCTGGCTGAACTCCTTCAGGGAGAGGGGCACAGTGATCGGAATCGTCCGGTTGGTAAGGAGTTCTTCGGCGCGCAGCTTGTCGTCACGAGACTTCTGACGGGCCTCTTTTTGGCGGAAGATCTTGATGCCGCGCCGCTGGGGCTGGCGTTGCTGCCCGCCCGGATACCGCCGCTGGCCGGGAGCACCGGGACCGCTGGGGCGCGCACCGGGCCGCGAGACCGGATGGATGGGCCGTGCCGGAGCGGGAACGACGGGCGGCGGGAGCTTGAGTTCGCTCATGCCCGGGGCGGGCTTGGCCGCGATCTCCAGACGACCGGTCGCGACCTGGCGCGCCTTCTCCGTCTCCGAGTCGTCCATGACGGACATGACGGAGGGGATTTTCATGCCGCGGTTGCCCAGCAACGTGAGCAGCTCGCTGCTCGCGACATCGAGTTCAGACGCGAGGTGATAGAGCCGGATTGCCATGTTCGTTTTCTGTTCCGTTCCTTCTGAGGTCCTGTGCTGGAATCCCTGCGGGTTGTCCGCTAGCGGGGCTTGTCGCGAGCCTCCGGGTCATCCGTGAAGTCCTGCGCACCCGTGAGGCCCGCGCCACCGAGCTCCATGTCGTCGTCAAAGCGGCCGATGCGGTCCGGGGACTCCTCGAGTTCCCCGCCGTCGGTCTCGGCTTCCTCGTCCGTCAGGATGCTGATGTCCCACTTGCAGAGCTTGGCCGCCAGACGCACGTTCTGGCCGCGGCGGCCGATTGCGAGCGAGAGCTGGTCGTCCTCGACCACGACCTTCGCGCGCATGTTTTCCGAGTCGAGTGTGATCCAGCGAACCTGGGCGGGCTTGAGGGCGTTGCCGATGAAATCCTCGGTGCTGTCGCTCCAGCGGATCACATCGACCTTCTCGCCCTTGAGCTCGTCGAGAACGTTCTTGATTCGCGTGCCACGCACGCCGACACAGGCTCCGATCGCGTCGATCTTGCCGTCCATCGACTGCACGGCCATCTTGGTCTTGTAGCCTGCCTCGCGCACGAGGCCGCGCACTTCGATGAATCGCTCCGCCAGCTCCGGAACCTCGAGTTCGAACAGCTTCTGCACGAAGTCGGGGTGGGTCCGGCTCAAGATGATCTTCACCTTTTGGCCGGCCTTCTTGACCTCTTGGACAAAGCCGCGCACGCGGTCGCCGATCCGGTAGTCCTCGCCGCGCATCTGTTCGGACTTGGGAAGGATCGCTTCGGTGCGGCCGAGGTTGACGATAATCGTGCCGCCCTCGAAACGCTGCACCGTACCGGTCAGGATCTGGCCGAGATGATGGTCGTACTCGTCGTAGATCACATCGCGCTCGGCCTCCCGAATGCGCTGGATGATCACCTGCTTCGCCGTCTGTGCCGCAATGCGGCCCAGATCAAGCGGGACCGTGACCTGACCGTCCGGGGTTTCCTCGTAGCAGCGAATACCGCCGGTTGTCCTGTCGATCTGGACGTTCAGATCCCCGGTGGTCCCGTACTGCTTGCGCGCGGCCGTCAACAGGGCCTGCTCGATCCCGTCGAACAGGGCCTCCTTGTCGATGTCCTTTTCGCGGTGGATCATGTCAACGATCCGAAGCAGTTCGGCACCCTCCATCGGGACTCCTTTGGTTTTTTCAAAAAAAGAAGTGGGCCGCGGTGCCCACCTCGAAGCTGCCAGGCTGCGCTCGCCGGCCAACACGCCATCTGTGCTTCCCGATGGGAGCACCCCCGAGCATGACAACCCCACGGGGGGCCGAAATGCGAAGGGCTACGGTGTGAAGGCAGTCTCGCGCGAGGCTACATGCTATTCGGGATCGCGTTTCTGTCAAAGGCCGGCTGGCCCGCAATTCGTATCACGCCCTGGGAGTCGCCGCGCTGCGGTATCGCGTCCGAGGCGACGGAACTCGTTTTTTCCCAGTAGTTTGTGACCGATTCCGCCATGCCTCCTCCTCAAAAGCAGCAGGAGAACCGTGCCAAAACTGCACGATATCGTGCGGATTCTTGGGCGGCTGCCCCGGGTCGGGTCGTCGGGGCGGTCGGTATCGGGCTACTCGTGCTCGGCATCGGCACTTACTGGGGCACGATGACTCTCCAACGTGAGCTTGTCGAGGATGCACTGGCCGAACAGGGCCGGGCCGTGGAGGACCACATTGAGGCCCTCATCGAGCGCTACTCGGTCAAGTCCGAGTCACTCGCGGATCTCGGCTCCCGACTGGTTCGGGCGGCCGAAGTTCATCCCGCCATTCGCGATCTGGTCATCGCGGACGACGCCCGCCGGATCGTGGCGCGCTATCCCCGGGACGCCGGCCGGCTCCCGTGCCTCCCCGTCCGACCCGCCGGCGCGGCCGTTCGTCATGAGCACTCGGCGGGCGAGTTGGAGACCGCACCGGTCGCCTGCACGATGCTGCCCGTCAAGCTGGCTGACGATTCCTCCGGAGTCGTCTTGTTCCACGCCGTCCGGGACTGGCGGATGGAGGGCGCACGAGCCCAGCGCTGGCTCATGGCCACGACCCGCCGACTCGCGCCGCTGTTCGCGGCGTTTTACCTCCTGCTCGCCGGGCTTTTGTTTTGCGCGGCGCGTGCAGCCCAGCGCTGGCGTCGCCGCGCCGAGTCGGCCGGGCGCGTCCAGGCTCTCGGTGCACTGGCGGCCGGGATCAACCACGAGATCAAGAACCCCCTCAACACCGTGGGGCTTTCCCTTCAATACCTCGCTCGGCGTCATGATGACCCCGAGACCCGCGAGGTTGTTGCCTCCGCCGAGCGGGAGGCCATTCGTATCGGCGAAACGCTCGACGAGTTCGTACGTTTTACCCGCGTGTCTCGGCTCGACACGCGGGAAGTCTCGCTGCGCGAACAGGTCGCGGCGTGCAACGGCCGCGAGGCTGCCGGAGGCGATGGTCCGGTATCCATTGATGGCGATGCGCGCGTTCGTATCGACGTGGACAAGATGCGCGACGCGCTCGCAGCAATCCTTGGCCCGATCTGGTCCGGACCGGTTGAGGTCACGCTGACCGGTCGGCGCGACCGCTGGACCGTGGTCGTGCGAGGGCGTCCGAGCGACCCGGAACTTGCCGTGGATCGGCTGTTCGATCCGTACGTGCGGCCCCGTCCGCGCGACATCGGCCGCGGACTGGCGCTTGCGCGCGCCGTATTTCAGGCGCACGGCGGCGATCTCGATGGCCGCCTCAAGGGCGAGTGGCTGGTGTTGAAGGGAGAAGCCCTCAAGACCCCCGTGTCTTCAGAATCCCAGTGAGAGAGAAACAACAATGAGCCGCGAAACACAGATCAAGCCCAAGCAAAAGATCCTCATCGTCGATGACGACCGGACGCAGGCCGAGACCCTTGCGCGCGTGCTCCGGCTGGAGGGGTACGAGGCCGTCGTCGCCGAGAGTGGCCGCGAGGCACTCGGCGAACTTGCGGTTGGGGTGTTCGATCTCGTGCTCACCGACTTCAAGATGCCCGGGATGGACGGTCTTGAGCTGTTCCGCAAGGTCCATGAGGCACATCCGGAATTACCGGTGCTGATTATCACCGCGCACGGCACGATCGAAACCGCGATCGAGGCGGTGCGCGCGGGCGTGGCCGACTTCCTCCAAAAGCCGGTGTACGCCGAAGAGCTCATGCACCGATTCGAGAAGGTCTTGCGCGAGCGAGCGCTCCAGACCGAGAACGCGGAGCTCAAGAAGCGCCTGCTGCACCGTGACCGGGGCGACGCGATGCTCGGTGCAAGCGACGTGATGTCGCGGCAGCGCGAAGAGATCCGGCGCGTGGCGCGTACCGAAGCCACGGTGCTGATTCTCGGCGAGTCCGGGGTCGGCAAGGAACTCGTGGCGGACGCGATCCACTACGGATCCGCTCGCGCCGATGGACCGCACGTCAAGCTGAACTGTGCGGCCATTCCCGAGAACCTGCTCGAGGATGAGCTGTTTGGCCACGAGCGTGGCGCGTACACCGGTGCGAGCCAACGGCGCCAGGGACGCTTCGAACTCGCCCACGGGGGCACGCTGTTTCTCGACGAGATCGGGGAGCTTCCGCTGGGCCTGCAGGTGAAGCTGCTGCGTCTGCTCCAGGAACGAAAGTTCGAACGCCTTGGCGGCAGCGAATCGATCGAAGCCGACGTGCGGATCGTGTGTGCCACGAACCGGGATCTCGAGGCGCACGTGCGTGAGGGAAAGTTCCGCGAGGATCTCTACTACCGCATAAACGTCGTGCCCATCCAGGTACCCCCGCTACGTGCCCGCGGCGACGACATCGTTCTGCTCGCCCGCCACTTCGCGCGGGAAGCCGGTGCCCGCAACGGTCGTCCGATCGAGGCCCTGGCCCCGGTTGCCCTCACGTCGCTGCGGAACCACTCGTGGCCCGGCAACGTGCGTGAGTTGCGCAATGTCGTCGAGCGCGCCGTCATCATGGGAAGCGGGAGCACTCTCACCGAGGGCCACCTGTCGATCGGCCCGGCGCTTGTCGCCGGAAGCACCAATGGCTCGGGACCGGTAACCGATGCGGACGCGGCTCTCATCCGCGAACTCATGCAGTCCAAGATCGGGTTCGAGGAGTTCGAGCGGGAGCTGCTGGTCCGCGCGCTTGAGCGCAACCGCGGCAACCAGTCGCGCGCCGCCCGGATGCTCGGCATGACCCGTCGGACCCTGCAGTACAGAATCGACAAGTTCGGCATTGATACGGCTTCCATGCGGGCGAGTTCCTGACGCGAGAATCCGCAGGGCGGGTTTTCGTCAGCGCGTGCCGGGGTGGTGGCTTGGGCCGCCCGGCCGGCCCCAAAGGAACATGAGTCGAACGTTCGCGTGCGTGCATCTCGCTCGCGCTATGTTCCTGCTCCATGTGGGCCGCGGGGCGCGGCGAAGCGCCGACACCCGACCCCGGCCAACGAAAACCCGCTATGCGGATTCTCGGAGGGCATAATGATCGGGCATGCCGTCGCTGCAGCTCGCCCTCGACTTCGTGGATCTTCACCGTGCCCTCGGGGTCTTGCGCGAGGCGCTGCGTGGTGGCGTGGACTGGGTCGAGATCGGGACGCCGCTGCTCAAGGCGGAGGGGCTCGATGCGGTTCGCGCGGTGCGCAAGGAGTGTCCGGGGCTGACGGTTGTCTGCGACACCAAGACGATGGACGCGGGACGGACCGAGATGGAGGCAGCCGCGAAGGCCGGGGCCGACGTGGCGACCGTGCTCGGCGCCGCGTCCGACGCGACGGTTCGCGAGTGCATCGAGGCCGGCCGGAACTACGGGATCAAGGTGGCGGTCGATCTCGTCTCGGTGCAAGACCCGGTGGCGCGCGCGCGCCAGGCGGCCGAGTGGGGCGCCGCGGTCGTCGGCGTGCATTGTCCCATCGATGAGCAGATGAAGGGCAAGGACCCGTTCGCGACCCTGCGCGCCGTCGCGGAGGCCGTGGACATTTCGGTGTCGGTCGCTGGCGGCATCAACAGCGAGACGGCGGGCCTGGCCGTCGCCGCGGGTGCGTCCGTCGTCGTCGTGGGGGGCGCGATCACCAAAGCCGAGGACGCCTGCGCGGCCGTGCAGCAGCTACGGCGCGTGATGGAGTCGGGCGTCGCCGAGCACACCGAGCTGTTTCGGCGGGGCGGTGAGGCCGACCTGCGGGAGCTGCTGGCGCGGCCGTCCGTGCCGAACGTTTCCGACGGCTACCACCACATGCCGCCGATTCCCGACCTGATCCCGATCGTAGCGGGCCAGAAGCTGGTCGGCCGCGCGGTCACGGTGCGCACCTACCCGGGCGACTGGGCGAAACCCGTCGAGGCGATCGATCAGGCGGGCGAGGGTGACGTCATCGTGATCGATGCGGGCGGCGTGCCGCCGGCGATCTGGGGCGAGCTGGCGACGCACAGCGCGGTGCAGAAAAAACTCGCCGGGGTCATCATCTGGGGCGCGATTCGCGACACTCCCGAAATCCGCGCCCTCGGTTTCCCCGCGTTTGCCCGCCACGTCACGGCGCGCGCGGGCGAGCCGAAGGGCTTCGGAGAGATCGGCGTGCCCATCGAAATCGGCGGCCAGTCCATCGAACCCGGCGACTGGATCGTCGGCGACGATGACGGCGTAATCCGCCTGCCCAGGCGCCACGCAGTCGAAATCGCCAACCGGGCGATGGACCGCATGGAAATGGAAAACCGCGTGCGCAAGGAAATCAAGGCGGGCTCCACCCTGGCGCAGGTCGCCGATCTGTACAAATGGGAGAAGCGGTGATTGTTTGCCTGAACGGCTCCAACGTGGAGTTCGAGGCGGGTGCGACTGTGGCTGGGGCCGTGGAGCGCGTCGTCGAAGACAGTTCGCGCGTGGCCGTGGAACAGAACCGGGCGATTGTCCCGCGGGCCGCATGGAATCAGACAGAGCTGACGGACGGCGATGTCTTGGAAGTCGTCACGCTCGTGGGCGGCGGCTAAGCCCGGTAGTCAAAGAGGAGATCGTGATGGTGGCAGGCCTGAACCGGACGGACGATGTCCTCCGCATTCGCGACCACGTGTTTGCGAGCCGACTCTTTGTGGGCACCGGCAAGTATGCGAGCCACGAACAGACTGCGGCGGCGCTCGAGGCGTCGGGGACGGACTGCGTCACCGTCGCGCTGCGCCGGGTGGATCTGAACCCCGCGAAGGCGGAGAAGAACCTGCTCGACGTGATCGATGCGGAGCGCTACACGATTTTGCCGAACACCGCCGGGTGCTACACCGAGGATGACGCGCTGCGCACGGCTCGGCTTGCGCGCGAGCTCGGACTCGGTGATCTCGTGAAACTCGAGGTGATCGCCGACGAGCAGACACTCCTGCCCGACACCGGCGCAACGATTTCGGCGACGCGGACCCTGGCAGCCGAGGGCTTCACCGTGCTCGCCTACACCAACGACGACCCCGTCGCGGCGCGCGCCCTCGAAGAGGCTGGTGCCGCGGCGGTGATGCCGCTGGGGGCGCCCATTGGCTCCGGACTCGGGATTCTCAACCCGACCAACATCCGCATCATCCTCGATCGCGCGAAGGTGCCGATCGTCGTGGATGCGGGTGTCGGAACGGCCAGCCACGTCGCTGCTGCGATGGAGCTCGGCGTGGACGCGGTGCTGCTCAACACCGGCATCGCGCTGGCGCAAGACCCCGTCCGGATGGCGCGGGCGATGAAGCACGCGTGCCTGGCCGGCCGCGAGGCGTTTTTGGCCGGGCGCATGGCGGGCCGCATGGTCCATGCACCCGCGAGTCCGAGCAGTCCCGTGCAAGGACGCTTCACGAGTTGATCGCGAGCGCGATTCTCGGTGCGATTCTCGAGGCGTGGCAGCAGGCGCCGGTCACGTTTGTACTCGCGGTGACCGGCATCGTGCCGCTGGTATACTTTGCGCGCTGGCGCAAGCCCGCGTTCTCGTCGATCGGGTTCGAGCCGCCGGAGATCGGCCTTGCCTTCGCTGTCGGGTTCTTCGTCGCCTATGCTGCCGTCGGACTTGCGATCTTCCACGGAGCGGCCCTCATTCGCGGCCTCGGTTTTCTGACCGCCGCGATCGTCGCCGTCGGTGGTCTCTCGCTCCTGTCGCGTCACGAGCGTCCCCGCGGCACGCGCAGTTGGCGGCTTCTGGCCGGTCTTGTCGGGCTGTGGGCGGCACTGCCGGTGATCTACGGAATCGCCACCGTGATCGCGATCATTCGTCCGGACCTGCCGGTCCAGGCGGCGGTCGAGACGATCCACTCAAGGGATACCGGGTGGATCCGGATCGTGTTTACCGCTGTGCTTGTCGCGCCAGTCTTTGAGGAACTCGTCTTCCGCGGATTCCTGCAGGCATCGTTGCGCCAGTTCTGGACCCCGCACGCGGCGTGCGTCGTCTCCGCGCTGGCGTTCGCCCTGATCCACGAGCACGCTGCCAAGGCGCCGATGTTCGCGTTCGGCTACGCGATCGGCATGGTTCGCGACCGAACGGGCTCGGTCGTGCCGTGCATCGTGGGACACATCGCGTTTAACGCGCTCACGATCGGCCAGCTACTCGTCCTGTCGCCCTCCTAGCGGGGTCAGGGGCCGAGTCCGACCTAGAAGTCCGCTTCGCGCAGGGCGGTGTCGCGGAAGGGCACCCTCGCGCGCCGGAACGAACCGTTCACGAAGTCGAGGTCGATCTTCTTGCCGCCGACGGCTACGACGCGGGCGCGGCGCAGCTCGAGGTTGATCGTGACGGAATCCACGCCTTCCAGGCGGGCGCCCCCTCAATCGGGTCCGCAAGGGACTATGATCCGTCATGCCCAAACGAGCGATGGAGCGCGCCGGGGAAGCCTTGGTGGCGTCCACGGCGGTAGTCGAGGCTGACGTCACACTGGGACCGATGGTCAGCGTCTGGTGGAACTCCGTCCTGCGGGGCGACGATTCCCCGCTGGTGATAGGGGTTCAGACCAACGTCCAGGATCTGGTGATGATCCACCCCGACGTGGGCGAGCCGATGGCGATCGGGGCTCGGGTCACGATCGGCCACCACGCCGTACTGCATGGGCGCGAGGTCGGGGACGAGGCGTTGATCGGAATCGGGGCGATCGTTCTGGCGGGAACCACGATCGGGGCCGGCGCCATCGTGGCCGCCGGGGCGGTCGTGCGGGAGCGGACCGAAGTGCCGCCCAACGTGCTCGTGGCAGGGGTTCCGGCGCGCGTCATCCGCGACGTGACGCCCGACGAGCGGGCCCAGGCGGCCTGGCGGGCGGCCAAGTATTGGCGCGAGGCGTGTCAGCGAGCAGGCTTGCCCCCGCCGCCGTCCGTGCCGTAAGGTGCCGCGGTTCCATGGAACGGCTGGCCTCGCTCTTCGGCATCTTCGCCCTGCTCGGCATCGGGTACGCGTTCTCGACCGCTCGCCGTGCCATCCCTTGGCGCATCGTCGTCGTCGGGATCGCGCTCCAGGTCTACCTGGCCCTGTTCATTGTCCGTCCGGAGACCGTCCCCATCGTGCTCACCCTCGCCGCGGGAATCTGCGCCTTGCTGTCGGTCGGCGCTCTGGTGCGAAAGCTACCCCCCGGGGCGGTCGGCGCCGCCGTGGGCCTGGGGCTGCTCGGCCTGTTCACGACCATCGTAAACCTGGCGACCCAGGCATCCGGGTGGTGGCTCCTGCTCCTCGTTCCGCTGCCGTTTCTGCGTGGTCGCCTGCGTCACGCCGCAGGCATCGCGGGCAACCTCGGCGTGCTCGGGGCGCTATGGCTCTGGAGCCTGCCGCACGACTTCGTGTTCCGCGGCATCTCGGGCGTCGGCACGGGCGTGAAATGGGTGATTGGATTCACGGGCGAAGGGACCGAGTTCGTCTTCGGGCACATCGCGGGCAGTGGGTTTGTCTTCGCGATAAACGTCGGCGCGATCATCATCTTGTTCGGCGGCCTGATGTCGCTGCTCTACTACGTGGGGATCATCCCGTGGCTCGTCGGGTTGATGGCGCGCGTGATGCACCGGTCTCTGGGCGTGAGTGGCGCCGAGTCGCTGGCCGCCGCGAGCAACGTCTTCGTGGGGCAGACCGAGGCGCCACTCGTGATTCGTCCCTATCTTGCCTCCATGACGCGCAGCGAAGTCATGGCGCTCATGACCGGCGGGTTCGCGACGATTGCGGGCAGTGTTCTTGGAGCCTACATCGCGATGTTCGAGCGGGCGGGTCTCGCGGTCGGGGCGACGCATCTGATCTCCGCCTCGGTGATGAGCGCGCCGGCTGCGTTCGTGTTTGCCAAGCTGTTCGTACCGGAAACGGAGACCTCCCAAACGGCGCAGGGCGCCAGCATGCCCCGCGACGCCGTGGGGTCCAACGCGCTCGACGCGCTGACCAGCGGCGTGACCGCCGGTCTCAAGCTCGCGGTCAACGTCATGGCGATGCTGCTCGTGTTCGTCGCCCTGACCAAGATGCTCGACACATCGGTCTCCTGGGCTTGCGATGCCATCTTCGGGCGCCCGGACGTCAATTTTCGCACGATCTACGCTTGCGTCTTCGCGCCGTTCGCGTTCCTGATGGGTGTGCCGTGGGATGAGTGCGTCGCGGTGGGCATGCACCTCGGCACGAAGACGATCTTCAACGAATTCCTGGCCTACATCCACCTGACCGGCGCAATCGCGGCCGACGCGCTCTCCCCGCGCGCCGCGATCTTATCGACCTATGCACTCTGCGGCTTCGCGAACTTCATGTCGATCGGCATCCAGATCGGCGGCTTGTCGCAGCTCGCGCCCCGGAAGCGGTCCGTCTTTTCAAGCCTCGCCGTACGCGCGATGGTCGGCGGCGCCTTGGCCTGTCAACTCACCGCCTGCATCGTCGGCGTTCTGGGCAAATTCTGACCGTGAACTCCGACTGCGATCTCCGACGTGATTGAAGGGGGCCCGGGGGCAGCAACCGCCCGTCCGTTTGCTTCAGGCTCGGTTTGAGAATCCGGTCGGCTTCGGTCGGCTGCGCCATGTCGCTCGCCTGCGGCTCGCGCCCCGGGGTCCGCTGCGCGGCAGTGCTGTCTGGCCTGACATCTGACGATCCGTGTCGGATCACACGACCATGCCGATGATCGTGCTTTCAAACACCATCGTCCCGCGGACGAAGCCCTGGCAGGAGAAGATGGCCCGGCGCGGCTTGAGCGATGTCATCTTGCCGACGATGACCAGCCGGTCGCCCGGAACGACGGTGCCGCGAAACTTCGTATCGTTAATGCCGCCGAACCCGAAGAAGCGCTCTTCGTTCGGGAACTGCACCCGCCAGTAGAAGCTGCAGAGTTGCGCTGCCGTCTCGACCATCAGGACGCCGGGAAAGAGCGGGCGTCCGGGGATGTGGCCGCGGGCCCAAAACCCGTCGTCCTTGGCGTCGTGAAATCCGGCGATGAGTCCGTTCTCGGGGTGCCGGAAGAACACGCCGTGAAGCAGTGCGAATTCGTGGCGGTGGGGATTGTGCTTTTGGATCTCGTCGGGTCCGAACTGCACATGCTCCAAGTCGAGCGAGTCCAGGTCGGCCAAGAGCTTCGGCGGCATCCGCATACACTACTCGTGATCCAAAGCGGACTCTGCGGATGCGGCGTCCGGCGTTGGCCCCCGGGGCTACGATTGAGGTGCGCGCCGCACCGAGAGACCCATGTCTAAATCCGATCTCCGCTCCATGATCGAGGAGGGCGAGCGGCTTCGCCGTTCCAACCCGGCGATGGCGGCCTTTCACCTGGTGCTGCCGTGCGCGGTCCTGATCGGAGTGATTGCCGTACTGATCGTGTCGGGCGCGGCAGCGCGGGTCGGTGCGGCGGCAGTGACGGCGTTCTTCTTCCTGGGGAAGCTCATCATCCTGAACGGGGGTATCGACAACCCGTTCGAAATGACGACGCTCCAATTCGCGGTCATGGTCTTTTTCCTGGATCTGTGGGTGGCCTACACCGTTGGCTACAACCTGCACCACATCTACCGCATCCCCCGGCTCGGTCCGTGGCTGGAACGCCTCCAGAACTACTGCCGTTTCTGGATCGTGCGCAACCCCTGGATGAAGCGGTGGGCGTTCACCGGCGTCGCGCTGTTCGTCCTGTTCCCGCTCACCGGCACGGGCGCACCCGGCGGCACGATCCTCGGGCGCCTGGTCGGGCTCCGGCCGCGGACCACCCTGATCGGCATCGCGGTCGGTTCGGCGCTGGGCTGCGGCATGATGGCAGCGTTTGCCGAGCAACTCCGGCCGTATTTCGAACGCGTCCAGGGCGAGTGGTGGTTCAAGGCCCTGGGGGTCGTCATTCTTGGTATCCTGCTGCTGCTCCTGTATCGCCTCGGCCAGCGTATTTCGCGTGCTTCCGACGAGTACGCACGGTCCGACGCAGCGGGAGGTGACGCATGAAGAAACTGCTCGTTTTGGCCCTCGGTGTCGCCCTGTTCCCGGCACCCGCCGTCGCGGAGGATCCCACGGAGGCCCCCAAGGAGGACTCCAAAGAAAACAAGGAGGACGCGGAGAAGGCTCCCGAGAAAATCACCCCTGGGGGGATCGAACCGGGTGAGCCGGCCACCGCAATCGAGGACTCGTCGTCCGCCCGACGGCAGGTCGCTCGCTTCCAGAAGGAGTGGAAGGAAGCCAAGAGCAATCAGGACCGACTCAAGGCACTCGAGCGTCTCGGGAAGTGGGACCACGGCGAGGTCTTAAAGGCGGCCCAAAGACACACCAAGCACAAGGACCACAATATCGCCACCGCCGCGGTCGTGGTTTGCGCGCGCCAGTTATCGGTCAAGAAAAAGGCGGCCAAGGCCGTCTTGGGGGTGCTGCGGCGCGAAAAGCGGACGAACGTTGTCTGCGCCGCAATGCTCGGACTCGGCTGGCTCGGATGCGACAAGAAGGCCGCCGTCAAGGAGGCGAAGAAGCTGTTCCGCAAGGACTGGCGGGAGCTGCACAAGGCGGCGACGCGGTATTTCGGCTACATCAAGTACAAGCCGGTCTTTCGGTTGCTCGCCGAGCAGCTCGACGAGCCCAGACCGGCCAACCCCAACGACCCCAACAACCCGCCCGCCTCGTATTGGAAGGAACGTTGGCACGCCTGGAACAAGAACGTGAAATGGACCCGGTGGGCCCTGGCCCAGATGGTCCCGGGCGAGACCTTCGACGAGAAATCGGAAGCGAAGGCGTGGGCGGAGACCGAGGGCAAGAAGCACGGCATCGAGTGGTAGCCCTCGCCGTCGCGAACCTGCATCGCCGCCCGTTTGCGATTTCGGTCCGGTGACCCGGCCCAACAAGATTGATTGAAGCTGGTCCGGGGGACGCGCGGCGCTGCCGGTCCTCGGCTACCATGGCCGCCGTGCGAGGGTTCTTGCTCCTGCCTCTTCTGCGATCCGTTTTCTTGGGGCGATCACCGCTCTTTGGCCTGGCGTTGCTCTTCGGGGTGGCGGCCTGCTCGGAGAGCGGCCCCACGCCGCCGACCGACTCTCCGGCGGTTTCGTCGAGCGTAAACCCCACGAACGTTCCCGCGAACCCCGGGGAATGGTGGAAGGCGGCGACCGTGCGGGCGTCGGGCCGCGAGCGCGTGCTGGCGCCGCGGGAACTCCGCGCACTCCTCGACGAGGGGCGGAACCGTGGTTTTGACCGCGACGCGGACTGGTGGAGCAAGCACGTCGCGTGGGCGCATGCGCGCATCCTCGAAGTGGACCCCGAGGATCCCGACGCGAATGCCGGGGTCGGCAACAAGACGCTCCAGGAGATTCCGGGCTTTCGCGAGATCTGGGAAAAGATGTTGGCGGCGGATCCGACCGAGGAGATTTCGGAGTTGCTCGACGACTACGAAGTCCAGGTGACTGCCGGCCGGGCGGTGTATCTCGATGAGCAGGAGTTTGCGCTCCTTACGCAGCGGTTTCGCAAGGCCCAAACGCATCTGGAGCGGGTGGCGGCGGACCCCGAATATGTGGCCCTGCGCCGCGCCCTGCGCCAGGTTCGCCGGGGTGCGGTGTCGGACTATCCGTTCGTCTATGTGAAGAGCGGCCCGTTCCTCGTCTTTTTTACCGCGCGGGATCTGCAGATGATTTCCGGCGAGGACGAGGCGCTGGAGCGGCAGCGGCTCACGGCGCGGCGCGCGTTCTATCGCAAGAGTCTCGAGAAGTGGGTGGGGGTGTATTCCGAACTCGTCGCGGATCTGGCCAAGGCGTATCCCCAACTCTGGAAGCAGCGGCGGCCGGGCAAGGGCGACCTCTTTTGCCAATGGGTCTTCGGCGAGCGCGAGTGGTACGTCTCGTTTGCGGAGCGGGTGCGCAAGGACGGGGCCGAGGCACCGTACCGGTGCGGCTTCTATCACGGCGGGACGGGCTGGGCGTACCTCTACGACCCGGAGGCGGCCGGTGACAAAGACGGCCGTGCGGACGCGGCCGAGGTCCGCCGCGAGTCCGCCGCGTACCTGGCCGCGACCCAGCTTCTGCGCCATTGGGGGGACGACCCGAACGATCGGACGATGAACCGCCTCGACCGCTCGCGGGCCTATTGGCTCAAGGAGGGCTGGCCCGCCTACATCGCCACGCGGCAGATGAAAACACCGATCGTAGGCCGTGTCTTTCAGACGAAGTGGACGTTGCCTCCTCTTCGTGATGTCATCCAACGACGCAGCCGACTGGATCGCAGCGCGTTGTTGCAGCGGCAAGGCGACGCGTGGGACGGGCGGACGCTTCCCGGCGGCGGTTACACCGATCTCGCTTGCCATGTCGTGCGGTGGCTCCACGAGCACAAGAAAGACGCTCTTCTGCGGTTTCTCGAGTCCCAGACCGGCGGGGGCAAACGCGGGATCGCCTGGTTCGAGGAGTGCTTTGGGATCGGCAAAGCCGGCTGGGGCAGGTTCGAGAACGGCGTGTACGCGGGTCTCCGGTAGGTTTTTTTTGGTCCGCGGATAGATTTCGGCTCGACAACAGACTCCAGTCCAGAACAGACTCCGGGATATCCCGGGACTTCGGCCAAAGGTAGATCACGATGCGACGACAACAGTGCAGTCAGTGCGGGACGATGCTCGATGTTTCGAACCTCGAGAAGGAGGCGAGATTCGCGTGCTCGAACTGCGGCGCGATCCTCGTCGTGGGTGCGGCCGTCGCCGTGAAGCGCTCCTTGAAAGAGGGGACCGGATTCCAGCGGAAGTCCCAGGACGGCGATGCGCCGGCGCCCCAGGTAACGAGTCGCCGCCGCCGCGCTGCCGGCACGGGCGGCACCGGAGGCACGGCGGCTGGCGCCGGAGATTCCGGCGAGCACACCGGTCGCGGTCGTTCCCGGGAGCGCGCCGAGGCGGGGGGCAAGTCCAAGCTGCCGCTGCTTATCGGGATCGGCGTGGTCGCCGTGGTCGGGGCCATCATCGCGATTTCGTCGATGGGTAGCGGCCCTGCGAAAGAGACCAAGGCCCAGCGCGCCAATCGCTGGTGGATGAACGTCGGCATGATCCGGGGGGGCGAGAAGGGCCGGCTTGAGGAGATTTTGGCCGAAGCCAAGACCGAGGGGTACGACCAGGACGCGGCGTGGTGGGCGCCGAAGCGCAAGGACGTGATGGACGCCCTGTTTGCGGCCGACCCCTCCCACGAGCTGGCGAACCGCGAGCGGGGCCGCAAATGCCTGAACACCGATGTGCCGGGATTCGCGAGGATCTTTGAGCAGATGAACGATGCGTATGCCGACGCACCCGACAAGTTCAAGAAGTTCGTGGACCGGTACACCTCCAAGGTCGATCGCAAGAAGAAGGTGTGGCTCTCCACGGGGCGGTTCGAAGCGGCGCAAGGACTGCTCGGCGAGTTCGCGGCGTGGAAGAAGAAGCGCGACGCAAACCCGGCGGGGCGGTTCGTAACCAAGGCCATCGCGGCGGCCAAGCAGCTCTTTCGAGGCAAGGAGTTCGCCCATGCCGTCGCCGGCCCGTGGATCCTCCTGACTCCTTTCGACGCGGATCCGGCGGGCGCGGATGGCACCGCGACACTGCGCAAGGACAAGTCCGCTCACGCCGCGAAGGTCGCCGCCGTGCTGCCCGTCGCTCTCGCGCAGTGGACCGCAAAAATCGCCAAGCCGCTGGGCCTTCCCGCTTTCAGGAAGGACTACTACTTCAAGGTGCTGCTCTGCGAGACGCCGGCCGGTCTCGCGACCTATCTACGTAATCGTCGCGCCGAGGACACGGCTGCCGGCGGCCAAATCGGACCCGAGCTTGTCGGTTTCTTCCGCCACGACACGAAGTGGGCGGGCGCGTCCGCGATCGACGACGAAGCGCTCAAGCCGTATGTTGCGCAGGATCTGGCGCATGTGGCCATCCACCAACTCCAGCAGTACCACTCGCAGGATCCGAAGGACAAGTATGAGAACTGGTTCGACGAGTGGAACACGAAGTGGCTCAACGAAGGGCTCGCGGAATGGCTGGGGGGCGGCGTGCAACTCGACGCCGCAAGCGGCAAGGCGACGTTCACGGGATACGCAAAACGGAGGATCGAGTTCCTGCGTCAGATGAAGGACAACGGTGTACCGCTGATGCCGATCCGCGACATCGTGCAACTCAACAGTCTTGAGGATTGGGGCAGCTTCTACGCGACTTGGGCCGGCACGCTCCGCGGCGACGATGACATCGGTGAAGCGACGGTGACTTGGCTCAACGGGTTGCGCGGGGGGACCCGCAAGTGCTTTTACGCGCACTCCTGGTATCTGGTCCACTTCCTCCACGAGGGCAAGGACGGCAAGTACCGCGAGCAGTTTCTCGCGTTCGTCAAAACGGCGCTCCGCGGAAAGTACAAGCCCGAAAAGTACGCCAAGAGGCCGCGCGACCGCTGGATCAACCCGTTCGACGCGTTCCAGGACATCTTCGGCCTAAACGATGCGGCGCAATGGGAGAAGCTCCAAAAGGACTACGCGCGCTACCTCAAGCGAATGCTGCGCGACGCCGAGTAGGTGCTACTTGCCCTGCGGCACATAGAAGTCATAGCCCGGGATCTTCTCCCGTACCCGGGCCAGGGCGTCCTCGTCCTCGGCTTCCGTGTACGCGCGGAACCCGTCGCGCCAACGGCCCGCGGCTTCGGCGGCTTCGCCCGCGCGGAGCCAATGGTCCGGCGTGACCTCGTGGCCATCGCGCCGTAGTGAGACCAGGAGCCACGGGAGGCCGTTTTTTTGGGCCAGTTCGCGCATGCGGGCGATGCTGTTTTGGTCGTCGGCGAGGATGAACAGTTCCAGGGCCTCCGCGAGTCGCCCTTCCCTGAGAAAGAGCTCACCGGTCGTCACGCGGAGTTCGTTCGTGGTCTTCTCGCCGTACTTGATTTCGCGGAGTTCGAGCGTGTCGGGCAGCGCCATGGCGCGAGTTTATCCGGTCCCGCTAGCGAAACGGCGTGAATTCGCGTAACCGATTGATACTGCTCCGGTTACGCCCAAAACTCGCTTCCGGCGCGGGTTTTGAGGGTCGAAACGGTCGTAAACGCTTGCGGCAAAGGGGGTTCGGCCAAAAAAAGCGGTTGACGGCGTGCCAACCGATTCTAGATTCGGTGTCGTAAGAGCCGATGTACAAAGGGAATAAGACGATCGGCTCTTCGGACCCAGCGAAAGGACATGACCATGATCGGCGAGGACAAGGAACTCGACTTTCTCGGTCAGACGACCGCGACTTCAACCCCCGGCGGTTTCGGGAACTCGTCTGAGCCGCGAACGGTGACCAAGAAAGAACTGGTCAGCCGGATCGCGGAGGAGACGGGCCAGACCAAGGTGGTGACCAAGGACATCATTCAGATGTTTTTGGACCAGATCATCACGGAATTGGCCCTCGGCAACCGCCTGGAGTTCCGGGAATTCGGGGTGTTCGAGATTAAGGAGCGCGCGGCGCGCAAGGCCCAGAATCCGCGAACCCTGGAGAAGGTGGACGTTCCGGCCAAAAAGGTCGTGAAGTTCAAGGTCGGTCGGCTGATGAAGGAGCGTGTCTGCGACTAGGGGAAATCTGTCCGGGTCGAGAGTCCCGAAGTTGTCCGGGGCCGTGGGGCCGAACACATTTCCCGAGTAGGAGTTGGCGCGCCCGAAGGCCCGCCAGCGGGCTGGAGCCAGAGCGAGACCGATTCACGACCGCCCTCGGCGGCAGGTGTATCAGAGGGCGTTCTCGGCAGCGGGCGCTCCGGACGCGTTTATAATCTCAAGTATGACCGATACGCGCCCCGAGTCCGACATCGAGCTTCACTTCTGCCAGGCGTGCGGCGTGTCGATTCCACAGTCGGCGATCGACACCGGGTTGGCCCGTCCGCAACCTGATCAATGCGCCTTTTTGGCGGCGCCCGAGCGCTGCCCGATCAAGTTCAACCAGCCCCCGGCCCCGGCGGCGCCGCCGCCCGCCAAGGAGACCGGCACGCGGATCCTGACCACGTTCGCGCTCCTCTATGTGGTCGGTGTGACCACGTTCCTGCTGGTCCGCGAGATGCGGCGCGAGCAGCCGAAGATCGACCTGCGGTCGGTCGCGAAGATCGAGCATGTGGAAGAAGTCGATCGAAAGATCGGCAGCCTCAACCACGATTTTCGGGTGGCGCTCGGCGATCTCGAGACCAACGACGGCGAGCAAAGCAGAAACATCGCAGCGCTCGACGGGCGCGTTGTCGAGCTGGTCAAGGCCGACAAGAACCTCGCCCACCGTGTCGATTCTCGCGCGGACGAACTCGGCAAGGTCATTTTGGATCTCGCCGAGCGCACGGTCGGCCTCAAGGGGGGTATGGAGTCCGTGCTCAGCGAGCTGCGCGAACTCGGTGGCCGGATCGACAATGTGGCCAGAAAGGGAGGGGGCGCGCAAAGTCCGAATCCCAAAAAAGGGGGGGCGGGGGCGCCACCGACCCCGAAGAAGTCGAAGCAGGATCTCGACAACGAGCGGCTGCTCACGGAGTACATCGCCAAGCTCACGGACAAGCGTGCGACGGATCAAACGCGATACAACGCCGCGGTCCAACTCGGCGACCTGCGCTATCCCGAAGCGGTCGAGGCGCTCGCGGACGCCCTGGAGAACGACAAGAACGATCTCGTGCGCCGTGCGTGCTCGTGGTCGCTCGGCAATCTCGGCAAGCTGTCGGTTCGGGCAATCCCGCGCATCATCGCGCAGATCGGCGGCAAGCAGGAATACGTCGGCTACATGTGCGAGCGCGCCCTTGGCGACATCACGAAGGCCGTCCTCGGCCAGGCGGTCACGTTCAACTTCGACCCCACGCTGAGCGCGCGCGCGCGCAAGAAGGTGCAGGGCCAGTGGGAAGCGTGGTGGGAGAAGAACCAGAAAAAGCTTCTGCCGAACTAGGCCAGAAGTGCCGGGCCACCAGAACTAGCCCGGCTCGCGGTCGGAGGACGGCCCATAGCATCGCCGTCCGTCAGCTTCCCCTACGGTTTCGGCTCGTCCTTCTTGGGCTTCGTCTTTTTTTTCGCCGGGCTCTTTGAGGGCTTCTTCGGCTTGGGGGTCCAGCCGCGCAGCACCGGATCCTTGGGGGAGAGCTTCTTGAGTTTTTCCCAGGCGGGGGCGTCTTTGGTCTTGTCGTGGTGCTGGAGAAAGCCCAGGATCGCGAGGGCGTCCAGGTGAGCTGAACCCTTGGTTTTTTTCGCGCGGCGCGTGAGGTCGGCCGAGAGCAGGCGGAGGGCCTTCTTGCCGGGCAGCAGCTTCGCGAGATCGAAGCGGAAGTGACGTCCCTTCGGCAGCGCACGGTGGGCGGCCCGGAGCAGTTCGGCGGTCTCTTTGCCGGGGCGATCCTCGGCTGCGGATGCGAGTGCCAGGAGCGCGAGGGGGACGGGTTGACGGGGAGCCCGCACGAGGCTCTCGGAGAACGCGGCCCGGGATGCCGAGAAAAAGCCCTTCTTCAGGTAGTCGATTCCGACTTCGAAGTAGTCGTCGGCGGGGGCACCGATGGCGTCGGTCGTGGCAGCGGTGACTGCCATGGTGACGAGGAGCGGGACGATGCGGACGCGCACCATTCCATGATACTACGCACCGGGACACCGGCCGATCCCGGGGACGTGCACCGGCGCGGCAAAGGGCCGACGCGACCGCGAGACCCCGGGCCCCCGGTCCGCTATCATGCGGGTCGGATGATCCGTCAGCGTCTCGGTCTGCTCGCGGTCGCGGCCTTTTTTGTCGCGGCCCGGTTCGTCGTGGCCTTGCCTGCCGTGATTCTGGCCGCGATTCTGGTGGGGTGTGCCGGTACGACCACGGCGTACTCGTATCCCGATGACCTGATGCATCCGAACTACGTGAAGCGGTCCAGGGCCGTCCGTGAGTTCGCCGAGCGAGGTGACGAGGCGCGGTTGCCGGGTGCTTTTCGGTTGCTCATGGACGACCAGGCACATATCCGGGCGATCGCGGCAGACGTGCTGCGGGAACTGACGCCGGGCGGCCGGGACTTCGGCTACCGTGCGCATCTCCCCTTGCGTGACCGGGCCGGGATCACGGCTCGCTGGCGCGCGTTCTGGTTGGCGGCGCGCGGCGGGGAACGCAACAACAAGGAGCGTCCGTGAGCGGCTGGCAGGGCATCAAGTTGTCGCTCATCTCGGATAAGCGCTACCTCGCGCCGGTGCGGGCGCTGGTGCGCGAGTCCGCTACGATCGTGGGATTGGAACAGGGCGATGTCGAGAAGGTTGTGCTCGCGGTCCAAGAGGGGCTCGCGAACGTCATCCGCCACTGCTACAAGGATCAGCCGCACGAGCGAATCGATGTCTGGGTGACATTCGACGACCACGAGTTCGAGATTCAACTCAAGGACTACGGAGAGTTCGTGGATCCAATAACCATCAAGAGCCGCGATCTCGAGGATGTCCGTCCGGGAGGCCTCGGCGTCCATCTCATGCAAACGGTGATGGACGAGGTCAAGTACGAGAAAAACGAGGCCGGCGGGACGACCCTGACACTGCGCAAGCGCGTGCCCGATCAGCCGCCGCAGTGTGAGCAGGGGGAGCACGACTCTTCGGAGTTCTAGGAGCTAGGAGACAGAGGCCCGAAACGGGTCCGGAGGAGCATCATGGCGATCGAGCTCAAGCGCGAAGAGATCGGCGACGCGTATGTCGTGTCTATCCAGGGAAGCGTCGATATCTACAGTTCTCCCGAACTGCGGGGCGCCCTGAAGGCAGGCCTCGACAAGAAGGCCGCGCCGTTGGTCGTCGACATGGGCGGGGTGTCGTTTGTCGATTCGTCCGGACTGGCGACGCTGATCGAGGCGTTGCAACGCGTCAACGGGTATGACGGGCGTCTCGTGCTGTGCAGCCTGTCCGAGAATGTGCTCGGCGTGTTTCAACTCGCCAATCTCGACAACATCTTCACCATTGCCGACAACCGCGACGCGGCGCTCGGTTCCTGAAGAACAGCGAACGGTGAACGGACGGACGGCGATGCTTCGTGAGTCGGTGCGAACCCGATGACAGCGGCGCTTGCGAGCCTTGGGCGTTCGGGACTCGAGATCATCGGGTTCATCGTCGGGTGCGTGCGACTGCTCGGGGAAGCCGCCTACTGGCTGCTGGTTGGCCCGTTCAAGGGCTACAAGCTGCGGGTCGGCGAGATCTTGCGCCAGTCCGTCCGGATCGGGGTCAACGCGGTCCCGATCGTGTTTCTGGTCAATTTCTTCGTCGGCGTGACGTTGGCGGTGACGGTTGCCGACATCCTCAACATCTTTGGCGCGCCCGAGTTCACGGGTGCCGTAATGGGTGTGGGTTTTTGGCGCGAGTTGGCGCCGCTGCTCACGGGCATCGTCATGGCCGGTTTCGCGGGCGCGTCGCTGGCCGCGGAACTCGGCACGATGAAGGTGAACGAGGAACTGATGGCGCTCGAGGCGATGGCCCTCAACCCCGTGCGTTACCTGTGCGTGCCGCGACTGGTGGCGATCCTTGTGATGGTCCCTGTCCTCACGCTGCTGGGATCGGCGTTCGGCATCTTTGGCGGCTACATCGTATTCACGGCGCTCCTGGACTTCAGTCCGAAGGCGTACTACGACAAGATGGTCGAGGCGATGGCCTACAAAGACATCTGGGTGGGCTGCATGAAGGCGGGGATCTTCGGCACCATCGTGGGCCTTGTCGGCCTGGTTCAGGGATTTTCGGTGCGTGGTGGTGCCGAGGGTGTGGGACGGGCGACGACCAACGCCGTGGTGTATTCGATCATCCTCATCATCGGGACGGACTGCGCGCTGACCATCGCGCTCTATTTTTGAGAGGCGTTCTGACATGAGCGAACAGCAGCCGCCTCCCGCTTCCACGGCCTCCCCGAGCCCCGGTTCTGAACCTGGGCCCGGTGCGGATCGCGACGCCGCCTTCCAGAAGGGCGACGTCATCATTCGCGTGCGCAACATCAAGAAGAGTTACGGCGACCGCGAGATTCTCCACGGGATCAGCTTCGATGTTCGCAAGGGCGAGACCGTGATCATCATGGGCGGATCCGGGCACGGCAAGAGCACGATGCTGCGGCTCATGATCGGCGCGGAACTTCCCGACAGCGGGACGATCGAGCTGTTTGGCAAGGAGATCACCGGCCTCGCCGAGCAGGAGATGTATCCGCTCAAGAAACGATTCGGCGTGCTGTTCCAGCATGGCGCGTTGTTCGCCTCCATGACCGTGGGCGAGAACATTGCGCTGCCGCTGCGCGAGCACACCGATCTCGACGAAAAGATCATCAGCATCATCGTCAAGCTCAAGCTGGAGCTGGTTGGCCTGAGGGATTTTGAGGATCTCGTGCCGTCGCAGCTCTCCGGCGGCATGAGAAAGCGCGTCGGCTTGGCGCGCTCGATCGCGCTCGACCCCGAGATCATCTTCTACGACGAGCCGGGAGCGGGTCTCGACCCGGTCATGCTCGCCGTGATCGACGAACTCATCACGGGGTTGAGCGACAAGCTCGGAGTAGCGTCCATCGTCGTGACCCACGAGATGCAGTCCGCGTTCCGAATTGCCGACCGAATGCTCCTGATGCACGGCGGCAACATCCTGGCGGAGGGCACGCCCGAGGAAATCCGCGCGTCGGACGACCCGGTGCTGCAGCAGTTCATCAACGGAAAGGCGGAGGGACCGATCCCTCTGCGGCTCTCCAGCCGCGATTTCGCCGAAGACCTTTTGGGAGGTTGATCCATGGCCAAGGGCAAACGCGGTGTCGAGGTTCAGGCTGGGCTGGTCGTACTGGCCGGGCTGGTCGTACTCGGCGTGTTCTTCTACTGGGTGAGCGGCGGCAAGGCGCAGTTCGAGGACAAGACGACCTATATGGTCCTGTTCCGGCATGGCGGCGGGATCGACGACGGAGATGTCGTACGCCTCGACGGCCGCAAGGTCGGCAAGGTCGATGACGTGGGCCGCAAGGTCGTTTCGTCCGAGGAGGGCACGATTCGCTATGTGGCCGTCAAGATCATCATCCTGGCCAGCGAAGAGGTTCCTGTCGATTCGAAGATCACCGTATCGAAGACGGTGACCGGCACGACGACGCTCGATATCGCTTCCGGCACGTCGCCCGATCTCGCGAACGACAAGACCGAGTTGCCCGGCGAAAAGCTGGACTCGTTCGAGGACGCGATCCACAACGCCTCGAAGCTCATGGCGGATGTGCGTCAGGTTGTCCAGCACGTTGATGGCGTGGTCGGCCACGCGGATGAGGTCGTCCTCCTGATCAAGGATGAGGTTGCAAAGATCGATCTCGGACGCATCCAGAGCAAGGTCGAAGCCATTCTCGACGAAACACGGGGAGGCGTCGGCGACGCGCGCGCCATCATTGCGGACGCACGCGAGCCGGTTCGTGAGACGCTGGCGAGCATTCGCAGTGGAGCGGCCGAGGCTGACGGGTTCGTGAAGGATCTTCGCGGGGACTGGCGCGGGATGAAGCCCAAAGTGCATGGGATTCTCGACGACACCCGTGCCGCGACGACCAACGTGAAGGGGATCATCGAGGAGAACCGCGAGCCGGCAAAGACGCTGATGCAAAACATCAAGGACGCGTCGTTCCGGATCGGCCCCGCCCTGGTGAAACTCGAGACGCTGGCATCCGAGCTGCGCGACACCGTGTACGAGGCGCGGCCGAAGATCATCCGGACGCTCACGCATGCCGAGAAGGCGCTCGCAAACATCAAGGCGACGACGGAAGACCTCAAGACCGCACCCTGGAAGCTCGTGCGCAAGGGGTCCGAGGCCGAGGCCACGGCGCTGGCGCTGTTCAACGCAGCACGGCTCTACGTCGAGTCGGCGGAGTCGATCGGCAAGCTCGTGGGTGAGATCGACACGCTGCGGCGCCTCGACGCGCTCAAGGATCCGAAGCGACAAGACCAGATCGACGACGTGATGCGCCGCCTTGCGCGGTCCCTCGAAGACTACGACGGGCGCGAGAAGAGGCTCGTGGAGCTCTTGAAGGAGAAGACCAAGTAGGCACGTAAGATTGCCTGCGGCGCCCTTGCTAAGGCTCAGGGGCGGCGAGTTTCGGGGATGGCGCGTGCCGTTGGCCCATTCTCGTCTGGTTCGGGGTTGCTGGCGTGGCGAGCGACGGCTCGCGGGATGCGAACCACGGATGGCGAGATCGGGCAGCTTGGCCGTCGGTTCTGCACGCGGCGGCAACCTGAACCTCCGGCCAGGAACATTACGATCGCTTGGGCGACTCCTTGAGCGTCGTCCGTCAACATCGCCGTCCGTTCGCCCTTTTCACAGTCCGGGCGATCCGTTGTTTCGAGCGGTGGCGCACTCGCGCTGCCGGTGCCCTTGAAGACTTGAATCGGAAGAGACAATTGAGCCATGCACAAGGTGACCGTAATCGGGGCGGGCAACGTCGGTGCGACGTGTGCCTACCAACTCGCTGATCGCAACATCGCGAACGTGACGATGATCGATATCGTCGATGGCATGCCGCAGGGCAAGGCGCTCGACATGGCCCAGTGCGGGGCGATTTTTGACTTCGACGGCAGTATCGAAGGCAGCAATGACCTGAAGGGTGTTGCGGGCAGCGATGTCGTCGTCGTCACGTCGGGCATTCCGCGCAAGCCGGGCATGGATCGGATGGACCTGCTCAAGACGAACACGGGCATCCTCAAGGAGGTCTCGGCGGCGATCAAGGAGCACGCCCCCGGCGCGATCGTCATCGTCATTACGAATCCGCTCGACATCATGGCCTACGTTGCGCTCCAGGAAACCGGTTTTCCGCGCGAGCGCGTCATGGGGATGGCCGGGGTTCTCGACGCCGCCCGTTATCGCCGCTTCATCGCGTGGGAACTGAACTGCTCCGTGCGCGACGTCGCCGCGATGGTGCTCGGCGGCCACGGCCCCCAGATGGTTCCGCTGCCGCGCTTCTCCACGGTCAACGGCGTTCCGATCACCGAGCTGATCCCGGCCGACCGGATCCAGGCGCTCGTCGATCGCACCCGCACCGGTGGCGGCGAGATCGTGAAGCTACTCAAGACCGGCAGTGCGTTCTATGCCCCGGCCGGCTCGGCTGCGGTCATGGTCGAAGCGATCCTCCGCGACACCGGCCACATCGTGCCCGCATGCGCGTTCCTCCAGGGTGAGTACGGCTACGAGGGGTTCCATCTCGGCGTTCCGGTGAGGCTGGGCAAGGGCGGCATCAAGGACATCATCGAGTTGGAACTCTCGGCCGACGAGAAAGCAGCGCTCGATGTGTCGGCCGAGGCCGTACGAAAGGGCGTCGCGGACGTAGCGCGGTTCCTGTAGCCGTTCGCCAGGTCTAGCCGTCTCGGACAACGCAGCCACAGGCCCTGCCTCTGCAGCAGCGCGGGTACGCTGCTGCGGCGCAATTCGAAGCCACGTGCGTGTGTGGCGGCCTCGATCGTGTCCTCCGTGCGGACACAAGCCGCACGCTCGCCACAAGCCCGCCTTGGAACTACGCCGAGAACGACCACTGCATGGCGCCATCGTGGCTGTCTTCCATGGCAGCGGGAGTGGATCAGGGCGGCCCCCGGCCATTATGGTCATAGCACGCCCACTCCCATGCGAACGTGCCGCGCGACGGCGATAGGGCGGCGCGCGCTCGCGCACCTCGGATGCGCCGGCAGCGCCGCCGTCGGCTCCTGAGTTGGGCCCCGGTGTCCCCGGAGACTCGGCCCCGAGCCATCGAACCCCGAATGTTCGAACCGCGCTCGGCGTCCGGCGCAGGCTCGACATCACGGGAGCGGCGATCGGCCTCGATTTTCATGACTAGCCCACCCGGGCTACCGGCTACTCGTGCACAAGCCGTACCTCGGTCCGGACTTGCACCAGTCGGACATCGACGCCGTTTGGCAGGTGGCCCGAGCCACTCAGAACCCGCCCCCAAAAGGCGCACGTCGCGGAACGCCGCCGCATGACCTTCGCGCGCTACGGACTCACGCCGCGCCCGAAGCCCGCGCGTTCGAAGGACACACGCCCTGCCCCTTCACCCCGACTCCGACCAGGTAAGCCCTGCAATACGTCGTCGATGCCGCCGGCAACTGGACGATGAACTGTTTCGTCCGCACGGCGGACGCATCAGCGCGACCACGGTGGCGGGTCGGCCGAACGCCCATGCTTGCGAGCGCCGGCCGGGCGGACTCACGCGCCGGCTTGTTGTTCCCGCGCCTGTTGGCAGGATCGAACGACCGCGGAATCAGCGAGGAGCAAGACGAAAACGCGGACGGCGAGCGAGGACCACGAAGAAGATGCATGAGGGTCCATGCGCCGTGCCCGGTCCTGCTCGTGTATCGTGGAAAACCGTTCCAGGTATGGCCTTGGTGCCGGGAGTAGGTCCGGTCCAGTGCGAGGCGGACAGCGAATACCGGTCTGGCCGAGCGGGTAGGGAGAAACGACATGAAGCAAGACGACGTGAATCGGAGAGAGAAAGTGCTGCGCGCATTGGCTGACGGGCTGGCGGATCTCGGTGGGACCGAGGCGGCGAAGGAGCGACCGGGCACGTACAAGTTGGCCGTGCGGGTGGTCATGGAGGTCTTCGGGCTGTCCGTCCCTGACAGTTCGGTATCGCAGGACGAAGCGACGCGGGCGTTTGGCTCGCTCGCGGATGTTCCCGACGAGACCGGTCGCGGGCAACTGCACAATCACGAGCTCATAGCTTGGCTGACACGCCTCGCCAACCCCGAAGGAAAGCCCAAAAACTCCGCGGATGAAGCGCGCGAAGACTCCACAGGCGAACGGTCGGATTCTTGACCACCTCGGCGACAGAGTTTCGGGATCCGGCGGTTTTTTGCTGGGTGTTTCCGTTGCTCCGGACGGACGATCCCCCCGCGAAAGCCCGCCATGTGGAATGGGAACAAGGACTTGCACAAGAACTGCGTGCCGAGTTGATCCGCCGCGCCGCATCGAGCACCGTTGATGAGATCGAGCGATCGCAGCAGCAGCCGGGCAATCCGTTTCGCCGGGTCAAAAGGTGGTCCCTGCGGAGCGCGAACGATGGGAGCGGGCATCCCATTTGGCAGGCCCGGTTCGAGGAGGCTCCCGAAGGCAGTATCGGCTACCTCTCCTGTCGGGTGGAGCAAGGAGGGCCGGCCGATCAACAAGCCGTTGGGTCCATCAAGCAGGAGGCCCACGAACTGTTCGAGTCTGTCTTCGATGGGCGGACCCCACATTACGAGGGGGCGACCTGTGTCTGTGTCGAGTTTTCGGGTGACGCTGCGAAATGGAAAGGTGATCCGACCCTCCGGGCCACGGCCGCGTCGTCGATCGGCCATGATGCGACGACTTCTTTGAAGTGGATTCCGGTCGAGTTCGGGTGGCTGGGCCTGCGGGACGAGGAGGCACCGATTCCGCCGTCCATTGTGGTTTATCGGAAGGGCTGCGACGAAAGGGCCATCCACTTCCTCCAACGGATCGTGGGCGATCTTGTGCTGCTCCAAAACAAGCTCGTCAGGCTCCACGAGGCCTATGCCGCGACGCGACATGAAGTCCGGAAAAAGGAGCCGAAAACGATCCGGTCGCTCGACCCGGAGGCGCTGTCCGACATCTCCTTGACCGCGATCGAAAAGGCGACCCAGAACGTCTCCAAGTTCATGAACGAGTTTTCGACAGCACTGGCGGATCAAGAGCGGATCCTGATCGCGACCAGAACCAGCCTCGCCAACGTGGAGTACGTTGCGCTTGAGGCGCCTAAGCCGAGGGAAACGGGAGTCCCCGAAGACGCCGACGAGCTGCCTTTGACGCATCTAACCCGGTCTCTGACGCGAGACTTGCGGCACCTGGCCGAACAGATCGAAATCGACCTCAGCTATGGTGCAGCGACCCTTTCCGACGGGGACCGTACGATCACGGCCCTGCATGTACGCGCGCAGATCATCGACGCGCGCGCGACCCGCCGGAACACGGATCAGGCCTTTTGGCTCGGACTCATAGTCGGCCTGGCTTCCCTGCTAGTCGGCCTGACTCAGATTCTCCCCGAGAACGGGTGGCCGAGTTGGCGAACCCCCCGCACCGTACTGGGGGCGTCGGTTGCTGCTGTTGTCGTGATCCTGTTGTTCGTGCTTTGGCGAGGGAGGGCAGAGTGCCGCCGCCGCACCAGCGATCGAAAGGGCAAGTGATGGAGAAGCCGGAGAAGTCAACCATACTGACCGATACGTTCTGGGCGCGAATTGACCGCCAACTTGCAGAGACGCCGCGGAACGAGGCGACGCTACAGCAGATGATGGCCGCAGGTGTGCAGGCCTACCAGAAGGCCGAATACGAGCCAGCTACCCGGTCTTTTGCCGCAGCGGGTAGGCTCGCGACAAACCTCCGCGACCCCGAGCACCCGGACACGCTGACCACCATGGACAGCCTGGCGACGACTCTCTTGGCGCGGGGTGACCTTGCGGGTGCGGAGGGGCAGCAGAGGACGGTGCTGGAGTCGCGGCGCCGCGTGCTGGGCGCGGAGCACCCGGACACGTTGACCAGCATGAACAACCTGGCGGCGACTCTCTTGGCGCGGGGTGACCTTGCGGGTGCGGAGGGGCAGCAGAGGACAGTGCTGGAGTCGCGGCGCCGCGTGCTGGGCGCGGAGCACCCGGAAACGCTGACCAGCATGAACAACCTGGCGCTGACGCTGATGACGCGGGGTGATCTTGCGGGCGCGGAGGGGCAGCAACGGACGGTGCTGGAGTTGCGGCGCCGGCTGCAGGGCACGGAGCACGTGGCCACCCTGATCGCCATGAACAACCTGGCAGAGACGCTGCGGGCACGGGGTGATCTTGCGGGCGCGGAGGAGCAGCAGCGGACGGTGCTGGAGTCGCGGCGCCGCGTGCTGGGCGCGGAGCACCCGGACACGTTGACCAGCATGAACAATCTCTCGGGGACGCTCAAGGCGCGTGGGGATCTCGCGGGTGCGGAGGGCGTGCAGCGGACGGTGCTGGAGTCGCGGCGCCGCGTGCTGGGCGCGGAGCACCCGGACACGTTGACCAGCATGAGCAACCTGGCGCTGACGCTGATGGCGCGGGGCGACCTTGCGGGTGCGGAGGGGCAGCAGCGGACGGTGCTGTAGGCGCGGCTCCGGCTGCTGGGCGCTGAGCACCCGAACACGCTGACCGCTAGGGGCAACTTGGCGGTGACGTTGAAGGCGCGGGGCGACCTTGCGAGCGCGGAGGAGCAGCAGCGAACGGTGCTGGAGGCGCTTCGCCATGTGCTGGGCGCGGAGCACCCGGACACGCTGACCGCCATGGGCAACCTGGCACGGACGTTGAAGGCGCGGGGCGACCTTGCGGGCGCGGAGGATCTGCTGGCCGAGTCGCTCGATGGTGTTGAGCACCTCCGCGGCCAAGTGGGCGGGGTACTTGAACGGGCGCGGCTGTCTGGCGCATTCCACACGGATGTCATCAGCGTAGTGTTGGCGGGCGTCCTGGTCCGCAGGAAGAAAACGTCTGTGGACGTTGTGGAGGCTTTGGAGCGCGGGAGCGGGCGGACGACCCTGGATGTTCTCAGCCGAGGTGGGCTCGACCCGCTCATTCTTGCGCAGAACCGTCTGGATCAGTCGGATTTACTGGCGTACGGGAACGCTTTGCGTGATGTTCGCCGATTCGAACGGAGCGTTGCCGAGTTCAAGTTCAAGTTTCGAACGGTGCCGGATTCGGAGCAGGACAGGAAGCGGTTGTCGGACGATCTTGCGCAGGCGCGTTCGGACTTACGTGAAGCGGGCGGACGTTGCTTCGGGTTCGAACGGAAGGTCTTCTCGGCGGCACAGCCGCTGGGGCTCGAGAGAATTCGAGGTGCGCTCTGTGCGGGCGAGCGGCTCGTCGTGTTCGGTTGGAGCTGGGTGGCCGCCGTCGCCGCCGTCGTGTCGGAAGACGCCCACGGCGCAACTGACACGACGCACCTGCTCAGCGAGGACCGCGATGAACTCGCGAGGGGCGAGGCCCTGACGCAACTTGTAACGATGGGGATCGAGCCCGAGTCTCACCAGGCCCCGCGGCTCGAGGCGGCGCTGGCCCAGGTGGAGAGCCTGCTCACGGCCGACGCCTTGGCGGACTGTCGCGATCGGGTCGCGCGGCTGCGGGCCAACTACGACGCGGTCTTTGGCAGGGGGCCCGAGGCCAAGCTCCTTGCCGTGCCGACGCTCCCTTGGGAAACGCTCGGGGTCTTGGCGCGTGCACTGCTGGACATCATCCTGCCTGCGGACCTGCGGGCGGAGCTGGCCAAGGCGCAACGGCTCGACGTGGTTCCGTCGGGTCCGCTGCAGCGGCTTCCGCTCGAACTGCTGGTGGAAATGGCCGGCGTCGCGGAGCTAGCGGGCAAGCCGATCACCTACGTGCCGTCCGGGACGGTCCTTGCGTTGCAGCGGGCCAAAGCGCGCACGGGCGCGGACACGAGCGGCGCGACCCTCGCGGGGGATCCGGCCTATCCGCAGCCCGGGGACGGCGGCGCCGAGCGCTCGTTGGCCGAGGTGGCACCCTGGAACCTGGGCTATTCAGGTGGAGTGGTGGCTCCGCTGCCGCGCACCCGCGACGAGGTGGAAGACATCGCCGGCCTGTTCGAGCGCTGCGGACACAAGGCCCGGACGCTGCTCGGCGCCGAGGCGACGGTGGCCGCGGTGCGCGAGCACACCGCCGGAAAGCGGTATCTCCATCTTGCCGCGCACGGTCTGCTCGCGGGCTCCGACCAGCCGATGGACTCGGCGGTGGTGCTGGCTCCCGCGGCGCCGTCCGGTCGGCCCGAGGGTCGCGTTGGGCGGAACGACGGGTGCTTGCGCCTGTCCGATCTTTTGGGGGACTGGGGCGACCGGCTTGCGGGCTGCGAACTGGTGACGCTGTCGGCGTGCCGGACCAGCCGGGGGGTGGCGGTCGGCGGCAGTCTGATGGCGCTGCCCCTGGGACTGTTTCACGCCGGGGCGCGGTGCGTGCTCGCAAGCCTGTGGAAAGTGCCCGACCTTGCGACCTGGCTGCTCATGCGGCGGTTTTACGAGAATCTGCTCGGGATCGCGCACGGTGACGAGACCGCGGTCTCGCGCGATGTTGTTGCACTGCCGATGCACGGGGCCCTGCGCGAGGCGCAACAGTGGTTGCGTGAATTGTCGCGGGACAACATCATGGGGATCCTGGCGGACGCTGGTGCCCAGGACGAGTACTCCAATGTGCCCAAGGATGCCTTCGTCCATCCTGCCCACTGGGCGGCGTTCGTGCTCATCGGGGATGCGGGGTAGGGCCAACGGCGGAGCACGAAGCATCGCCGTCCGTTTGCTTTCTTTGCGTCGGGCCGGCGCCAGCTGCGGCCAGCGCCCTACTCGTCGTCGCCGGGTTCGACGATGATGACTTGGCGGTGGCCGATGCTGGCGTCGAGGGGGAGGCCGCCTGTGATCCAGATGGCGCCGTTGGGGCCGCGCTTGGCCGCGTGGTGGCTGGTCGGATTTGTCAGGGTTGTGTCCGGGACGCGGAACAGCTTGCCTGATTGGCCGATCGGGAACCACACGTCCATCGTGGTTTGCAGCAGCGCCGGCGACTTGCTGAAGTCTGTGCCGCCGACGATCAGGACGCGGCCGTCTTCGAATGCCGTCGCGGTGGCGAACGCGCGCTGGTTGCGCATCGTATTGATCGAGCCGACGAAGCCGAAGCCCGGGTCGTAGACCGAAACACCGAGGCTCCCGACGCCGCCCGCGACCAGCAGGCGGCCGTCGTCGAGGACCGTGCCGGCGGCCAGAAAGTGCACGAAACTCGGCGGCGTGAAGTTGTCCGCGAACGATTCGGTGGCCAAGGTGAAGCGTGCGCCGCTCGGTGCCGAGGATGTTCCGCCGACGATGACGGCGTCGCCTCCGGCCAGGGTGACCGAGAAGTGTGTCGCGCGGCCCTGCTCCATCGTGTTGGCGACCGGCGTCCAGGTGTCGGTGTTCGGATCGTAGATCTCGGCGTCGTCGCGAAAGATCAGGTTGCCACCCGCGTCGAGGTCCTGCCCGCCGGTGACGAGTACGCGGCCCCCGGGGAGCAGCGTGGCGTGCGCGAACGAGCGCCGCTCGTTCATCGAGGCGGCGGAGTTAAACGTAAACGTCGTCGGATCAAAGATCTCGCACCCGGAGATCGGCAGGAACGGGTCGTTCGAGACCTCGCCGCCCGCGATCAGGATGCGTCCGTTCGCGAGCGTGATCTGAACGTGCGCCGCGCGCGCCCGGCGCATCCGGTTTTGGATCACGAAGCTCTGGCGCGAGAACACGACCAGGTTCTCGGCCTGGTCGGTCACGCCGTTGGACGTACGATAACCGCCGGTCACGATGAAGCGCCCGTTGGGCAGCAACGTCATGCGGTGCAGCCACCGGCCGAGGAGCAGACCGCCCGGAAGTTGCGTGATGTCGTCCGCCCCGGGAAGGACCGGCCCCTCCTCCTCCGTCTGGAACTTGAACTCGTAGTCGCGGTCCAGCGGACGTCCGTTGAGGTCGAGAACCCCTCGGGTCACGCGGATCGTGTGCACCGCAAACGGGAAGTACCCGGGCTGCGGCAAAAAGCGCGCGATCGACCGGTTGAGAAACGGAATCGACCGCGACCCGAACACGCGGTCGCCGCTCTCGGCGATGACCTGGAACGTGTCGGGCGTCAGCGTTGCCGGATCGATCTCGTCGGAGAACACGACGTTTATCTCGGTCGTGAGCGCGATGTCCTGGGAAAGATCGTTGGGGGTGACCTGGGTCACCTGGAAGGTGACAACCGGGCCGCCGCCGCCCCCGTTGGAACCGCCGCCGCCGCAGGCGCCGAGCGTGGCGACGAAGACGACTGCGGTCAGAGCGAAGCTGACGCGAGCAACAAGGGACGGGAAACGGAAAGAAAGAGAATCCAACAGGTTAGCCGAACTGAGCCCGCCGACATTCTACCGCTTATTGCGGTCGTGTTCTCGGGCGTTTCCGGGCCTTGTTCGCCGTGTTCCGAATCCTCTTCGGCGGTCTCTTCCGGGATCCCTTTCGGGGGCCTTTCCGAGCCCGTTCCGGCGCCTACTTCGAGTCCTCTTTGGAGGCGGGCTCCGCGGAAGCCTCGGCAGCGCCGCTCGCGAGGATCGTCTTCAACGCCTGCTCCATCTCGTCGACCTTGAAACCGCGCGGCCCGCGATCGCCCCGATACGCGATCTTCGCGTCCGCACCGAGGATGAACAACCGGTCCGGCATCCCGTGATAGGCCGTCGCCACGGTGTTTTTCATGTCATCGACCAGGAGGGGCAGGTGCAGCTTCAGCTCGGACGAGCAGGCCTGCGCCACTTGGAGGCGCTCCTCAATGGTCCTGTGGTGCGCGAGTTTCTTGTGCCGCGCGGGCCGCGCGCTGTCGGTGGCATGCGCCTCGCGCGGATAGATCCAATAGAAATCCGCCTTGTTCTTGTAGGTCTCGTAGACCTCTTGCAGGCGCCCGGCCTGCCGCGTGAACGGGCCTCATGTCCACGACCCGAACACAAGCACGGTCGGCCGCGTGATCCGCCGCAGATTGACCATCTTGCCCGTTTTCGCGTCCTTCGCCTTCACCGCCGGCGCGTCCGCACCCTTCTTGGGCGCGGGATCGCGAAGCGATCGCCCCGAAAGCGCCGCGGTCATCTCGTCGCCGTCGAGCACCCCGTCGCCGTTCTTGTCGGCCGTCTCAAAAAAGGCACCCCACTCGTCCTTATCGACCTTGCCGTCGCTGTTCGCATCAAAACGCTTCAGCATGCGTCCGCTGGACTGCCCGCGTCCGCCACGCTCGGCACCGCGCCCACGCCCGCGCATCCCGGCGGCCGTCTTCTTGACCTCATCCTCGGTCACCGTGCCGTCGCCGTCGCCGTCGAGGCGATCAAACATCCGCGCAGGCCCCTGGAACTCCTCGCGCGTCACCTTGCCGTCGCCGTTGGCGTCGTTGCGGCTGAGGCGCTTCCACATCCGCGCGGCGCGATCCCCGCCGCCTCCACCGCCCTGCGCGAAAGCGGGCAGTCCAAGAAACAAGGCGAAGAGCAGGGCGAGATAGCGCATGAACCATCAAACCCGACGGAGCCGCTCAGGTTTCGCAAGTCCGGACCGACCCTTGAAAAAGCAGACGGACGGCGATACACGTGGCCGGGCTACATCGCCGTCCGTACCTACTGCAGGTGTTTGTGCGCTACCGCGCGTGCTTCATCGCTTTGTCGATCGACTTGAGCAGTGCGTCCGCGCGCTTGGCGGCCTTGAGTCCCGTGTTCTTTGCGATGAACTTCTCGATCTTTTTGCGAACCGCCTTCAGCTTCTTGGCGCTCCGCCCGGCGTCGGACTTGGCTTCATAGAGGCGGACGAGCTTCTTCGTCGCCTTCAGTTCTTTCTTGACCTGCTTGTCGACCTTGAGCGATTTCAGTTCGTCTTCGGCGGCATCCGCGGCGCGCGTGCCCGCGAAGTGCTTCTTGATCTTGGCCAAGCCGTCGAACGCGTCTTTGTACAGGCCCACGCGCACCGCGGTTTTCACGCCGCTCTGCCAGGCGTCGAGGGTCCGCTGGACTTGGCCGATGATGTAGTCAGCGTCTTCCGTGGCCGTGCCTGCTTCTTTCACAGCCTCGGCCTTTTGGCGTGCCTCGCCGAGCTTGCCGCGCTTGAAGGCGCCCGCCGCGGCCTTGAGTACCGGTGCGACCTTGCGGAGGTAGTACGGCTTGGCGCCCCGCATGGCGTCCTCGATCGTTCCGTTCGAGAGGCTGTGGGGATTGCCCTCCCAGACGATCTTGCCCTTGGGGTTGATCAGGTACGCGTGCGGGATGCCGCCGCTGCCGTATCCGCCCGCGGCGTCGGCGCTGAGTCCGACCGTGTAGGTGATGCCGCGCTCGGCCATGAACGACGCGACGACATCTTCCTTTTCGCTCGTGATGGCGAGAATGCGCAGGCCCTTTTTCTCGTAGCTCGCACGGAGCTCGTTCAAGTGCGGAACCGCACTTACGCAGGGTCCTCACCAAGTGGCCCAGAACTCAAGGAGGATCGCCTTGCCGCGGAAGTCCGAGACCGTGGAGCCCTCCGAGGGGTTGAACCACTGCGAGACCTTGAAGTTGGCCGCGTCCCGTCCGACGAGACTCTTCCACTCCGCGCTGCCGGCGGATGTGAGGCTGAGCACCACGGCGAGCGTGGCAGCGAATCCGATGCGTTTCATGCGTTTCTCCGGTGCCATTCTACCGGAACGAATCTACGATTTCGGGCGGCGTTTCCTGGGCGGCGTGGGGGCGGCGGGCTTGCTCTGCCGCCGTCGAATCTCCGCTCTCACGCGGTTCGGGGCGGTTCCGCCCAGCGCGCGCTTGGCTTTCAGGGCGGCCTTGATCGACAGCGCGCGGGTGATGTCGGGGCCGATCTCTTCGACCTCTTCCGCCATGACTGCCGGAGACAGTTCGGCGACGTCCACGCCTTCTTTTTCCGCGCGCGCGACAAGCGTGCCTGCCTTTTCGTGGGCGGTGCGGAACGGCACGCCTTTGCGCACGAGGTAGTCGGCGATTTCGGTCGCGAGCAGGTGGCCGCCCTTGAGCGCGGCGGCGCAGCGTTTCTCGTCGAACTCGAGGCCCTCGAGCGTCGCGGTCATGGCGGCCAGGATTCCGGTGACCGTGTCGTCGGCGTCGAACACCGCTTCCTTGTCTTCCTGCAGGTCCTTGTTGTAGGCGAGCGGCAGGCCCTTGAGCGCCGTTGCCAGGGTCACGAGGTTGCCGAGGACGCGGCCCGCCTTGCCGCGCGCGAGTTCCGCGCCGTCGGGGTTGCGCTTTTGCGGGAGCAGGCTCGAGCCCGTGGCGATGGTGTCGGACAGGCGGACGAAACCGAACTCCGCCGAGGCCCACAGGATGATCTCTTCGCCGAGACGCGAGAGGTGAATCGCGAGCACGTTGCACGCGTGCAAGAAATCGAGCGCGGCGTCGCGTGAACCGACCGCGTCGAGGCTGTTGCGCGCGACGCGTTTGAACCCGAGGTCTTTCGCCAGCGCCTTGCGGTCGATCGGAAACCCGGTGCCGACCGCGGCGCCGCAGCCGAGCGGCATCTCGTCGGCTGCTCTCGCGGCGACGAGAAAACGGGTGCCGTCGCGGTCGAGCATCTCGACGTACGCGAGGAGGTGGTGGGCCAAGAGAACCGGCTGCGCCCGCTGCAGGTGGGTGTACGCCGGGATGGCGATTTCGCCGGCGCGTTCGGCGGCACCGGCGAGCGTAAGCGCAAGGACGGCGATGTCTCTGCGGAGTTGTTCGCAGCGCAATCTGAGCCACAGGTGCAGGTCCGTGGCGACCTGGTCGTTGCGGCTGCGGCCGGTGTGCAGTTTTTTGCCCGGTTCGCCGACGAGTTCAATCAGGCGCCGTTCCACCGCCGTATGAATGTCCTCGTCCGTCGGGAGGGGCTTGAAGGTGTCTTGCGAAAACTCGCCCATGATCCTGCCGAGTCCGCCCGCGATCGCGCGCAGCTCTTTCTTCGTGAGCAGGCCCGCTCGCTGCAGCGCAGCGGCCCACGCGTGCGAGCCGCCGATATCGACGAAAAACAGCCGCCGGTCGAAGTCGAACGAGCGGTTGAGACGGTCGATGCGCGGATCGAGCGAGCCTTTGAACCGTCCGCCCCAGAGTCGTTTCGAACTCATGCGAAGTACCTCTTGATCGTTTCGCCGTACGCGGCGACGCCTCGTTCGAGCTGATCGATCTCGACCCACTCGTCCGCCGCATGGCTCTGCTCGGGACGGCCCGGGCCCATTACGACGGCCGGGACATCGCGCACATGAAAAAAATCGGACACGCCGCCGAACGCTTGCGGCTCGTCGTTGCCGGTGGCGGCCAGCGCGGTCTGCACGATCGGTTCGTCGGTGGCGGTATCCACCGGCACGAACCGGTCGCTCACGAGTTCGACTTCGCTCTCGAGGATTTCGCGCACGCGCGCGGTCAGGGTCTGGTTGTTCAGCGCCGGGATCGTTCGCGCGTCGATCTCCATCACGCAGGCGGGCGGTACGACGTTGGTCTTGATGCCGCCCTGAACCATAGTGACCTGAAGCGTGGCCGGTCCGAGCAGTGGGTGCGTGGGCAGTTCGAGTTCCGCCAGCCGCGTGATGTCGCGCGCCGCCTTCTCGATCGCGTTCTCGCCCTGCCACGGTCGCGCGGCGTGCGCGCGCTTGCCGTGGGCGTGCAGCCGCAGACGCAGCAGGCCGCGCTGGCACGAGCAGACCTTCAGCGTCGTGGGCTCGCCGATGATCGCCGCATCGAGCCGCGGCAGTTCGGGGCGCAGCACGCCGAGCCCGTCGCCGCCGATTTCCTCGTCGCACGTCGCGGCCAAAACGAGACGCGCGTGCGCGGGCACGTCGGCCGCCAAAAAAGCGCACACCAGAGCGGCGAGCGGCCCCTTGGCGTCGTTCGCCCCGAGCCCGTGAATCTTGCCGTCGCGCAGCTCGCCTGCGTGCGGGTCGTTCGTCCACTCCGGCGAAGTCGGGACGGTGTCGGTGTGCGAATTCAGCAACAGCGTTTTGGGCCCGTCGCCCCGCACCGCAAAGATGTTGCGGCCAGAAATCACGGCGTCAGGAAAAAGTCCGGCGAGCAGATCGACACAGCCCTGTTCGCTGCCCGAGACCGACGGGATGCGGACGAGGTTGCGGGTGAGTTCGACGACGTTCATCGGTACGGGGTTACCCCACGCTACTCGTCGAGGTAGCGCTTCTCCTCGTCGCGGGTCGTCACCATCGTGCCCGTGCCGTCTTTGGTGAACAGCTCAAGGAGAAGCGCGTGCTCCTGTTTGCCGTCGAGAATGTGGCCGCGCGCCACCCCGCCCCGCACCGCTTCGATGAGCGTGGTCAGCTTCGGGACCATCCCGCCGCGAATCGCGCCGGTGTCGAGCATCTTCTCCGCGCGTGCCGCGCTGATGTGCGAGATCAGGCTTTCGCGGTCGTCCGGGTCCGCGAGCAGGCCCGGGGCGTCGGTAAGCAGTACCAGCTTGTCCGCGTTCAGACTCGTGGCGAGGCGCGCGGCGACCGTGTCGGCGTTGATGTTGTAGATGTTGCCGCGATCGTCGGCGCCCAGCGACGCCACGACCGGTGTGTAGCCCTCGTCGAGCAGCGTCGAAAGGAGTGCCGACTCGACCCGCACGATGTCGCCGACGTGTCCGAAGTCCACTCGACGCGTCTTGCCGGTTTTGGGATCGCGCATCTCGGTCTCGGGCCGGCGCACGGCGTGGACCATCCCGCCGTCCACGCCGCTGAGGCCGACCGGACGCAGGCCGTGGCGGCGCAACGCGCCGAGGATGTTGGTGTTGATCTGGCCGCGAAACACCATCTTGGCGATTTCCAGGGTCTCGTCGTCCGTGACGCGCCGGCCGTCGATCACGACCGCCTCGTGCCCGAGCCGGCGAGCCATCTCGGTGGCCTGCGGGCCGCCGCCGTGCACGACCACCATGCGCAGCCCGACGTGCGCGCACAGCGCTGCGTCCTCGGCCAAGAGACCGAGGGCCAAGCGATCGCGCGCGATCTCGCCGCCGCACTTCACAACGACGGTCGCGCCCTTGTGCCGCCGGATGTAGGGCAGCGCCTGCAAGAGAGTACCGATGTCGGATCCGTTCATGATCGTCTCGCGCCTACAGCAGTTCGTGCAAAACGGCGGCTTGGGTCCACATGCGCGCTTCGGCCTGTTCAGCGACCCACGACAGCGGGCCGTCGATCACGTCGTCGGTCACGACCACGTTGCGGCGCACCGGCAGGCAGTGCATGAAACCGGCGGGCGCACCGAGCGCCTGGCGTCGGGAGTCGATGATCCAGTCGCGGTAGGCGTCGGGTGCAGGCGCCCCGCCGCCGCGCCCCCGCCCCCCCCAAGACTTCGCATAGATCGCATCCACGCCGTAGAGCCCGTCGTCGAGATCGTGGTGAATCGAGAAGCGGCCCTGCGAGGCGCGCCGCGCCGCAAGCATGACTTCGTCGTCGAGCTCGAAGCCGGGCGGATGAATCAGGCGCACGCCGTAGCCTGCGCGGGCGAATGCCACGAGCGCGGTGTCGGCGACAGCGGTGGGGAGCGCGCGCGGGTGGTAGGCCCACGTGACCGCGACCGTTCTCTTCTCGGGCGGCCCGTCGAGCTTGCGGCGCAGGGTCATCAGATCGGCGAGACCCTGCATCGGATGGCCGGTGGCCGACTCGAGATTCACGACGGGCACGTCGGACACGGCAGCGATCGCGCGCAGGACCTGGTCGCGGCGATTCTCCTCCCACGATGCGTTCGGATCGGCGAAACAGCGCACGCCGAGGCCGTGCACCGTGCGGTTCAGAAAGTGCCCGACCGCGTCGCGCACGTGTTCGGCCGCGTCGCCGTCCATGCGCACACCGTCGCGCGTTTCGAGCTTCCAGACCCCGGCGCCGACGTTGTGCACGATCGGGTGGATGCCGAGGCGCGAGCACGCGATCTCCACCGACGTGCGGGTGCGCAGCGACGGGTTGAAAAAGAGCGCGCAAAAGAACTTGTCGGCGTGCGCGCGTGGAATGCCCTCGCTGCGAAAGCGCTCCGCGAGATCGAGCAGGTGCGTGATTTCCTCGAGCGAATAGTCCGCGAGGTCGAGCAGCGAGCGGCCCTTCACGACACCACCTCGCGGACCGCGTCGATACCGGTCGCGAGATCGTCCCAGTCGATGTTGACCGGCGGGAACAGCCGCAGGACCGTCGGGTCGCCGGGGCATCCGCCGGCCAACACACGATGAGACAGCCGCAGGACGGCGATGCTCTTGGGATTGCTCGTACGCACGCCGAGCATCGCGCCGTGGCCGAGCACGTCGTGCCCGTTGAGGCGGTCGCGCACGAACGCTTCGATTTCGCGGGCGCGCTGCGGCGCCTCGATACGCTGCATCTCGGCAAGGGCGGCGTCGATGGCGGCGCAGGCAAGCGGCCCGCCGCCGAACGTCGTCCCCTGATCGCCGGGCTCGACGGTCGCGCCGATGTCGCCACGCGCCAGGACCACGCCCGCCGGAAAGCCCGCGGCGACCGCCTTGGCCGTGGTGGCGAGATCCGGCGCCACTTCCCACCGCTCGCCGGCAAACCAGTAGCCGGTCCGCGCCGGAGCGGTCTGGATTTCGTCGAAGATCAGCATCGCGCCGACCTCGTCGCAGCGTTTTCGCAGCGCGTGGGCGCGGTCGCGGCCCAGCACGCGCATGCCGCCCATCGACTGGATCGGTTCGACGATGACCGCCGCGCACGTTTCGTCGATGCCCGTGAGTTCGTCCGCGTCCCAGTCGAGCATGCGCACCATGCCGCTGGGGTCGACCCACGGCGCGGCCATCGCGCGGTAGTCATTGACCCCGCACAGCGCCAGTGCGCCCAGCGTGCGGCCGTGAAACGAGCCCGAAAACGACACGACCCGGTCGCGTCCGGTCGCCTTGCGCGCGATCTTGACCGCGGTTTCGTTGGCCTCGGCGCCCGAGTTCACGAAGAACACGCGCGAGTCAATCCACGGTGCGATCCGCGCGAGGGTGATGGTCGCCTGGGCGCGGGAGGGGACGTGTACGGCGTTGCTATAAAACAGCAGCTCGCGCGCCTGGCGGGCGATGGCGTCGGCGACGGCGGGCGGCGCGTGGCCGAGCAGCGCGACCGCGTGGCCGCCGTACAGGTCGAGGTAGCGCGTGCCGTCCATGTCGATGATCCACGCGCCCTCGCCCTTCTCGGCGACGATGTCGATGCGGTTGTACGACGGCATTTCGAACCGCTTGGCGGTGGCCTGGATCGCTTCGCGGTTCATGCGTTGGCTCCCGGCGTTTTGAGGCCCATCGTTTCGTCGAGACCGAGCAGCAGATTCATGTTCTGGATCGCCTGGCCCGCCATGCCCTTGCCGAGGTTGTCGATCGTGCTCAGGATCACGGCGCGGCCGTCCGCGACATGCAAGCTCACCTCGGCGTAGTTCGTGCGGGCGACGCGGCGCAGCGTGGGCGTGTCCGGACGCATCCGCACGAACGGTTCGTCCGCGTAGTGCTTCGCGAAGATCGCGAACGGATCGAATTCAGGATCGGTGTCCGAATCGGTCTCTGAATCGAGGCGCGGATCAAGGCGTACGTGCGCGGCGGTGAAGATGCCGCGCGCGAACGGTCCGCTCTGCGGGACCATGGAGACGGCACACGGGCCGGCGCCCATGCGTCCGACGTCGTCTTCGATTTCGGCGCGATGCTGGTGCGAGAGCACCTTGTACGCGCGCATGTCCTGGGCGCGTTCGGGATGGTGGGTGCCCGCCTTGGCGTGCGCACCCGAGCCGGACGAGCCGGTGGTCTGGGATAAGACAACGTCGCCCGCGAGGGCGCCGATGGATGCCAGCGGCGCGAGCGCGAGCAGTGCGCCCGTCGCGAAGCAGCCCGGGTTGGCCACGCGGTCGGCCTCGCGAATGCGGTTTCGATTCGATTCGGTCAGCCCGTAGACAAAGCCGTCGGACTCGTCGCGAAAATCCATGCTGAGATCGACGATCTTGAGGCCTTCGACCCGCGGCACCATGTCGCGCGCGGTTCCGTGCGGCACCGCCAAGAACACGCCGGCGCACGACGACGGCAGGGGCTGATCGGGGGCCGTGAACCGGAGACCCTCGTGAAAGCCCTCGAGATGCGGGAGCGCTTCGGCGACCGTGCGACCCGCCCAGCGTCCGCTCACCGCGGCGGCGACCCGTATTTGCGGATGGGTCGCGAGGTAGCGCAGCAGCTCCTGGCCGCCGTAGCCCGACGCGCCAAAAATGGCGATGTCGGTCATCGCGAAAAGGTCCGTTCCTCGACGTGATCCGCGAGTTTTTCGCCGTGCGTACGCGCGTTGGCGGCGGGGATGTGCAGCTCGTTTTCAACGTAACGCGACCCGACCTCGTTGTCGGTTGCCGGGCCCGCCATGACCCCGATCTTCAGGCCGAGGTCGTTCTCCATCACCTGCGCGCCGCCCCACGCGGCGACAAGATCGTTGGCCGTGAGGACGTGGCACTTCGTCGCCGCGCGAATCTGTTCGTCTTCAAGCAGCCGGCGCACGCCGTACTCGCCGATGATGCCGTCGCCCGTCTCGGCGACGATCACATCGACCTCGTGGGCCTGGAGTGCGTTGAGCACCCCCTTGGCGACAGCGGGTATGGTCTCTAGCCCGGAGGTACTCGGCTCGCCGCAATCGACAAACGAGTACGCCTGCACCGCGCCATGATCCATCATGTTGAGCGGATCGCGCAGCGCCGCGACGCCGGTGAGTTTTGCGGCGCCGACGCGATAGCCGCGCTGGCACAGGTGGCCGATGATCTCGACCGCCGCGCGGGTCTTGCCGCTGTCCATGCACGTCCCGTTGATCAGGACCAACGGCGCGTCGATCTTGAGCTCGTCCGACGTGGGCAGAGCGGCATCGCGGATGTTGACCGGCTTGCCGCCGCGCACGGCCATGCCGAGGACCTCGACCGCGAGCGGTTTGCCGACGTCGCGGTTGGTCGACGTGCATTGGCCGAGCACGCCGCCGAGGTTGAGCACGTGAATCGTATCGCCCGCGCGGATCGACTCGGGGATGCGCCCGACAAAGCCGCGCAGCGCGGAGCGCGCCCCCAGCGCACCGGCCAGGACATCGCCCTTCGAAATGTGAGCCATGCGTCCCGAGGCGAGCTCCAGCACGTCGTAGACGCGTTTTTCCTCGAGCGCGCGGACGATCAGCACCTGCCCCGACACGGGCTCCACGATGCGCGCAATCGAAACGTCATGACCGAGATCGAGCCGGTAGGTCACCGAGCCCAGCTTATGGACGTGCGTCTTCACCGGTTCTCCTCCCGCCCCGTCGCGCTCTGTTCCGCCAGCCGCGACGTGATGCCATAAATGCGAGCGAAGCCGGCGGCGTCGCGCCCGTCCCAGAGCGCGGATTCCTCGCCATAACGCGCGCCGGACTGCACGAGCGCAAACGGCGAACGCACGCCGAGCACATCGACGCCGAATCGCCGCAACCGAATCCGCACCTCGCCGGCGACGTGCGCCTGCGAAGAATCGAGCAGCGCCTCGAGGTCGCGGCACACCGGATCGAGGTACAGCGCTTCGTGCAACAGGTCGCCGTAGCGCGCACCTGCCGTATCTTTCACTTCGAGCTGCCGCTTGGTCAGCACGAGTTTTTCGAGTTCGCGGTGCGCCGCGATGAGCACGGTCGCCGCAGGCGCCACGAATCCGATGCGGCCCTTGATGCCCAGGATCGTGTCGCCCAGATGCGTGCCGCGGCCGATACCGAGCGGGCGTGTGCGCGCATCCAGGCGTGCGATCAAGTCCAGCGGCGCGAGCTCGTCGCCATCGAGGGAAACCGGAAGACCCTGAGTAAAGCCAAGGACGGCGATGCTTTCAGAGGCGTTCGGGTCCACGACCGAACCGGCTTCGAGGAATGCTTCCTCCGGAATCTCGGCCCACGGATCGTGGGTGGCGCCGCCGCCGACGGTGGCGCCGACCAGCCCCGCGTTGATGCTGTAGCGCGTCTGTTTCGGCGGGATCGCGACGCCGGCTTCCGCAAGCACGCCCGTGGACTCCTCGCGCGAAACCTGGTGGTCGCGGATTGGCGCCAGGACCTCCAGGTCCGGGGCGAGCGCGTGCAGTGCCACGTCGAAGCGGATCTGGTCGTTGCCAGCGGCGGTGCAGCCGTGGGCCACGGCATCGCAGCCGTGGTCGCGCGCTGCCTGCACGAGCCCTTCGGCCTGTACGACGCGTTCCGCACCCACGGCGACCGGATACACCCCGCCGCGCAGAACGTTGCCGCGGATCAGGTAGGAGAAAAACCGGTCGTAGACCGCTTGGCGACCATCGATTTCGACGTGCGCCTGGGCGCCGAGCGCGCGGGCCCGGGCGGCGATCGTCTGGCGCTCCTCGGGGCTGAATCCGCCGGTATCGACCGTGACGGTGACGACGTCACGCCCGGCGCGCGAAAGCGCCAGGACGGCGTAGGAGGTGTCGAGACCTCCGGAGAAGGCGAGTGCGGCCGCGGCCATAGGGATCGCTTTCCATGACGAGCCGCCAAAAGTAGCACGAAAAGCGCCTGCCCGAAAACATCGCCGTCCGTACGCTTCCTCGTTGGGATTTGCGCTCCCAAATGCCGATAGCGGGGGGAGGAACCGGGGCTGCGCCTTGATTGAAGCGGACGGACTGACCAAGATCTTTTTCGACCCCAAGCGGGGCGGGGAGTTTCGTGCCGTCGATGGTGTAAGTTTCACTTGCCAACCGGGGCGGATCTTCGGTCTGCTCGGGCCCAACGGGGCCGGCAAGTCGACGACGTTGCGGATGCTCTCGACCAGCCTCGTACCCACGGCGGGGATGGCGCGGATCGACGGGATCGATGTGTCCGAGCGGCCCGCGAAGGCGCGTGAGCGGCTCGGGTTTTGTACAGGTACAACCGGCATCTACGAGCGCTTGTCACCGCGCGAGATGATTCAGTATTTCGGACGGCTGTACGGCATGGACGGCGACGTGCTCGACGCGCGGGTCGAGGCGATCCTCGATCTGTTCGGGTTGCAGTCGTATGCCGACGTCGCTTGCGGCAAGTTGTCCGCGGGCAACCGGCAAAAGGTGTCGCTGGCGCGCACGATCGTGCATGAGCCGCCGGTGCTCGTGTTCGATGAGCCGACGACCAGCCTCGACATCCTGGTGGCGCGCACCGTGACCGAGTTCATCGCGCAGTGCCGCACCGAGGGACGGACCGTGATCCTCTCCACGCACATCATGTCCGAGGTGGAGAAACTGTGCGACGACCTGGCGATTCTCCATGAGGGGCGGATTCTGCTCCAGGGAGCGAAAGACGACGTGCTGGCGGAGGCCGGCGTGGACTCGGTCGAGGATCTTTTCTTCAGGCGGATCGACGAATGCGCGGCAAGAGCCTCGGACTGATCGCGCGCAAGGAGCTGCTCGACACGCTGCGCGACCGGCGCACGCTGTTCGTCGCGCTCGTGTTGCCGCTGCTGCTCTATCCCGCGCTGCTGCTCGGGCTGACCCAGATCATCGGGGCGACGCAGCGCAACCTACAGCGCGAGAACCAGCGCATCATCGTCGACGGCGTGTCTCCGACCGGCGGCGTTGCGGCGCTGTTGGAAGAACACGGCCTCACGCCGGTAGTGCCGGAGGGCGCGACGCTGCGCGAACAGGCGGCCGAGTACGAAGCCGAGGCGACCAGCGAGGGGCGCGCCGAGTTGCGCCGGCTGCTCGACGAGCACGAGGTCGCCGGGGCGGTCCTGTTCCAGCCCGGCTTCGCCGACGATGTCGCGTCGTGGCGGCAGGGGCTGGCGCGTCTGCTGTTTGATCCGACCGACGACGTGAGCCGGACGGCGCGCGACAAGGTGCGCGAAGCGCTGAAGGTCTACGCGGGGCAGCGGCGCGAGGGCCTGCGGGAAGCGTTTTCCGAGGACAGGGACCGACTTCTGTTCGCCGAGCAGCCCGTCGTGCGCCGCGAGATGGAGCTCGCGTCGCGGGAGCAGAAAGGCGCGTACTCGTTTGCGCCGCTGCTCGGCATGCTCATCGTGATCATGGCGCTGACCGGCGCGTTCTACCCCGCGGTCGATCTCGTCGCGGGCGAAAAGGAGCGCGGAACCCTGGAGACGCTGCTGGTCGCGCCGGTGACCCGCACCGAGATCGTGATGGGCAAGTTCGTGGCGATCTGGGTCATCGCTGTAGCTACTGCTCTCCTGAATCTCGCCGTGATGGGGGTCACGTTCAGCAAGCTCGGCGGCATGATGGGCGGCAAGATCGCCTTTTCGCTGCCGTGGCAGGCTGCCGTCGCCGTCACGATCATCCTGATCCCGACCTCGGCGCTGTTTTCCGCCGTGGCCCTCGCCCTCTCGTCGCTCGCGACCTCGTACAAGGAGGGGCAGCACTACATGTCGCCGCTGTTCCTCGTGGCGATGCCGCTCGCGATGGTGGCCATGCTGCCCAACGTCGAGCTGTCGTACGGCCTCGCGCTTGTGCCCATCTCCAACGTCGTCTTGATGGTGAAGGCGATGCTGCTCGGCGGCGAAGCGTACGGACCCGCGATCCTGGCGACCGGGGCCACGGTCGTCTACGCCATCGGCGCGCTCGCGCTTTCGGTGTCGCTCTTCAAGCGCGAGAGCGTGCTGTTCCGCACCGGCTCCGGCAAGGGCTACGACCCCGCTACGCTGCGCGCGCAACGACTGGGGCTGCCGACCGAATCCGTCGGATTCCTGCTCTTCGGCGTCGTCCTGGCGCTGATGTTTTACCTGTCCGGCCAGATCGATAGCGGCGCCGACGTTGTTTACGCGTTCTTGCTGACCCAGCTCGTCGCCATTCTCGCGCCGACGATGCTCTTTTTGTGGCGCGGCAAGTTCCACTGGCGCCGCACCCTGTCGCTGCACCGCCCGCGCCGACTCCACGTCGCCCTCGCGCCGGTCCTGGGCGTCGCCACGGTGCTGGTTATCGGTTGGGCCTCCGCTTACCTCCCCGCGCGCGACGCCGGCCCCTTCGAACAGATGATCGTGCAACTCCAGCAAGACGTGTCGCCGTGGTTGTTCTTCGCGCTGCTCGCGGTACTGCCGCCGATTTGCGAGGAAATCCTCTGCCGCGGATTCCTTCTGTCCTCGTTTCGGGCCCGGTTCGGCACCGTGGGCGCCGTCGTCGTTTCCGCGATCCTCTTCGGCGCCCTGCACCTGGACCTCTACCGTTTCCCCGCGACCTGCGCGGCGGGCCTCGTCATGGGCTACCTGCTGATCCGAAGCGGTTCGCTCGTGACCACGATCCTGTTTCACGCCGCCTATAACGGCACGATTGCCTTGGACGTACTCTGGCCCGCGTGGGCCCGCACGCTCGAAGGCTTCGGCGGCGGAACCGCAGCGATCGCTGCCATGGTGCTCATCGCCGGGATCGTCCTGATGGAAAAAAAGCGTACGGACGGCGATGTTCCGACCGACGTTGACACGGCGTGAACCGAGCGTAAACTGCGCGCCTAGATGCGCCCGTAGCTCAATTGGATAGAGCGTCTGGCTACGGACCAGGAGGTTGGGGGTTCGAGTCCTCCCGGGCGTACCACCCCCCCCCCGCGGGGGGGGGGGGGGGGGGGGGGGCGGCGGGGGGGGGGGGGGGGGGGGGTTGG
>JAJFFH010000029.1 GCA_021776735.1 Planctomycetota bacterium
CTCGGGGAGTTGGTCCAAGAACCGTTCGGCCTGCTCGCGCCACTCAGTGTCGGCGAGCCACGGAGGAAGTTGCGCGCTCATACCCTTCAGGTCGGCAGCGGCGTCAGGATCCCGGAGTAGTTTCCTGACGCCGTCTTAGCGCTTCTTGCGCGACAGGAAGTTGCGCAGGACCAGCCACATCACGCTGGGGCTTTCTTTCATCCGCCGCCGCAGGTACGCCGTGGCGTCGTCCCAACTTGTCGCAAACGGCACATAGAGCCGAACCGGCAGCTTCGGGCCGAAATCGCCGTCCGTCAGCTTTTTTTGAAATTCTCTTCGGGGTACCCCGAGCAGCATCTGGACTTCGCACCGGTCGGGGGCGGTCGGCGCGACATCGCGCGCGAACCGCTCGACGAACGCGATGTCGTGCGTCGCGAACTCCACGAACACTCCGCGAGTGAGGAGTTCGGCGGCGTAGTCGAGCATGCGTTCTTTCATCGCGTGCTTGTCGGTCAGCGCGACCTCGGCGGGTTCGGGGTAGATGCCGATGACGAGGCGGCAGCGCATGCCGGCGGGGATGCGGGCGAGGTCTTGTTGCGTGCGGTGCAGGCGCGACTGGAGGACGATGCCGACGTCGAAGCCCTGGGCGAACAGTTCGGTGCAGAGGTCGAGGGTGAAGTCCGTCCACGGGCGGTCTTCCATGTCGATCGTGAGGGCGACGCCGGCGTCGTGCGCGGCCTGCGCGATTTCGAGCAGGCGCGGACGGGCCTCGTCCTGCGCCGTGGTCGTGAACGCCGAGGGCTTGACCGAGATCGTCGGACGCTCGTCGGTGAATCGCGGATCGGTCGAGAGGCGCGCGATCATGTCGCGGTAGGTTTTGAGAGTGGCCTCGACCTGGTGGGGTTCGAGGACTCCTTCGCCGAGCAGGTCCAGCGTGGTTCGGACGCCGCGTTCGCGCCGGTTTTTGTCCGCGAGTTCCAGCGCCGCGTCGAGGCTGTCACCCGCGACGTACGGGCGGGCGAACCAGCGAACGAGCGGGCCGGGGACGAGGCGCGAAAACATGGAGCGCGGATTCTACAGGGTGGGTCTTCTCGATGCGTGTCCATGAATCATGCGGGGCGTGGCCATGAATCATGCGGGCTCGCGGCAACATGTTGCGCGCGGGGGCGCGGCGCGGCAAGATGACGGTCTATGCGGATTCTTGTGACCGGCGGCGCCGGGCAGGTCGGTACCGACCTTCTAAAACGGCTGCACGCCGACGGGCATGCTGTGCGCTGTTTCGATCTCGTGCGCCGGACGCCCGGTGTCCCCGACGACGTGGAGTGGATTCGCGGCGATGTCGTGAACCCCGCCGAGGTGTTCGACTGCGTCTTCGAGTTCGCCCCGGAGGTCATCTACCACTTCGCCGCGCTGCTGAGTGCGACCGGCGAGAAGCGCCCGCACGGCTGCTACACCGTGAACATGCACGGCACGCGCAACGTGCTCGAGGCCGCACGCCTCGCCAAGACGACGCCGCAGGTGGTCTTCGCCAGCACCATCGCCGTGTTCGGAAACAACCTGCCGACCCCCGAGCCCGAACACGGCGTCGGCGATGACGTGCCGCTCCAGCCAACGACGATGTACGGCGTGACCAAGGTCGCCGGCGAGCTCCTCGGCGCGTACTACCAAAAGAAGTGGGGTCTCGATTTTCGCGGCGTCCGTTTTCCCGGCCTGATCAACGCGGGCATCCCGGGCGGCGGCACGAGCGACTACGCCCTGCTCATGTACATCGACGGCATCCGCTACGGCAGGTACGAGTGCTTCGTCGGCGAGAATTCCGCCATCCCGATGATGTACATGCCTGACGCCCTGCGCGCCCTCACCGAACTGAGCGCCGCGCCGCGCAAGAACCTGAGGCGCAGCATCTACAACATCGGCGCGTTCTCCCCCACCGCCGAAGACTTCGCCCACGCCGTCCGCGCGCGCGTCCCCGGCGTGGAGATCACCTTCAAGGCAGACCCGGTACGCCAAGCGATCCTGGACTCGTGGCCGAGAGCGGTCAACGACCAAAACGCCAACGATGACTGGGGCTGGAAAGCCGAGTACACCCTCGACAAGATGAGCGACGAGCTGGTCCGCGACCTGCAAGAGATGCTGAAGCATCAGTAGGCGGGAAGCGTACGGACGGCGATGTTTCGAGCCAAGACCGGCTCCGCCGCCCTTGGCTCGTAGCACGAAACCTGATCACGGATCCGAGCCTCACGTACGCGCGCGCATCCACGCGGTCAGTTCCGCTTTCGAGATCTCGCCGGCCGCAACCGATAGCGTGACCTGTTCGAGCTCGTCCGGCTCCGGTAGCTTCGGCGCGCCGTTCACCTGCAAGAAGACGAGCGCCGCCATCGCGGCCGCGCGCTTGTTTCCGTCGAAGAACGCGTGGTTCATCGCAATGTGATAGAGATACGCAGCAGCCTTGGCCGCCAAGCCGAGATGCATCTCGACCCCAAATAGTTGCTGTCGCGGCGTGGCAACGGCAGACTCAAGCAGTCCCAGATCGCGCACGCCGTCGATACCGCCTTCGTGTTCGATCGTGTCCCGATGGATTTGCAGCACGTCCGCTGTGCTGAGATACCGAGTGGGTCTACTCGGCAAGGCGCTTGAGCATCCCCGCGTACTTCGGCCGCAGATTGGCGATGGCGTCGCGGACCTCATCCTTACCGAGCCCCACTTCGACGGGGCTCACGACAAGTGTCGTCCCGCTCACCGTGACCTGCAGAGGCGTGTTCTCGTCGATTCCCAGCGCCTCCATCAACGCCTTGTCAATCACCAGCGCGTGGCTGTTCCCATGCTTTTGCAGCGACTTAATCATCGTAAGGACGATGTTACAACGCGATGGTGCATAGTCAAGCGGCAAGGCGCTCCCGTCCCTGCCGATCAACCCGGAAACAGCCGTGTGATCCACGTCAAGAACGGCGCCGCAGCCTCAGAATCGCCGGAAAAATAGCGGCTCGTGATTGCTAGCCCCAGCGGACGGCCAGGGTGTTCTTGGATCGCCAGCCACGCGTGGAGACGAGCCTTTGCATCGCGGCTCTCGCTGAACCGGCGCTCGCCCGCCGGGATTGACTCGAGAAAGCGATCGACACGGGGCAGAAGCACGTCACCCTGGGGAACGAGAAAGGCGAGGAAATCCTCGAGTATTCCGGGGATCTGGTTGTTGGGCATGAGCCACGCACCAAACTCGATTTCACCGGGCAAAGTGATGACGGTTCCTCCCGGATCGGGCTGTTTGGGCGGCACAAGTCCAGTCGATGTCTTGATGATTGCCCGCAGTTGATCCCACCGGGCGTCCAGATCCGTGTCGGCATCGAGAACGACGCCAAGGCGCTCCAACTCGCTCCCCTTCAAGCGAACCGGGATGCTCTCGAGAAGCGGTTCCACGCCACCCGCCTCCTCGATCTGAAACGTCTCCGGCGTCTCGTTGGCCTGAAAGAGAGCCTTGCACACATGCAGGTCGTCCTTCCCTTCGACAAGCAAAACGTTGAGGTTCACGCCTACCGAACCTCGATCTCATCGCGCGCAGCGATTGCGAGTTCGCTCTCCGAGAACACGATCGGCTTGACATCCCCGTTCTTCTTTTCGAGACGGATCAGGACCGCCTCGGAATCCTCACGGTCTGCTCCCGCCCGCTGGAAGGCCTCGACGCAATCCCACGAGTGACTCGTCGCGAACACCTGAACGTTGTTTCGCTTCGCGGCCTGAAAGACAAAGTTCCAAAGCCGCGGCAACACCGTGTAGTGGATACCGTTCTCGATCTCGTCGATCAACAGGAGTCCATGCTCTCTGGCATCCTCCATGGCGAGCGCAATCTGAAACATGCGTGCCATGCCATCGCCGAGGGATTTCAGGGGAATCGGATCCGCGTGCCCGTCCATTCGAAGCATCGGAATGCGCGGGGAGCGTTCGCGCGAATGATCACGAGGATGATTGACGAGGCTAATTCGCGACACGGCGGGCGCAACGATCTGGAGACACTCGACAACGCGTTCTTCCGCGTCAGTGAGCGAAACCGCATCCCACCACGCGGCAACGGCCGCAGATCGCAGGCCGACCGCAGGCACGAATGGCGGCGGCACCGCGCCCGGTGGCACAGAGCGCATGTAGCGGCGCCCGTAGAGAGCCTCGTTCTTGAGGGGCGCGATCGGTCCTACGTAGATGGAATCCTCGCCGAACTTGATATCGAGCCCCTCGATCAAATCGGGTGTGCCATTCGGTCCACTCTCCTCCACGGCCTGCCATAACGTAGCTTGACGCGAATCCTTCGAGTCGTCGTGGACAAGGACCAGTCGAATCGTCAGCGCTTGACCACGCTTCGGACCAATGGAAATGGCCTCGTCGCGGGTGGGACGCCGCCCGCAAAACAGGGCCTCGATGTCGAGCCGAGCATCATTGTCGTGGAGATCAGCCCGGGCACCCCGTTCGTACTCGTCTCTTTCGACAAGGAGTTCCCGCATCGTGGGGAACCACCCCTTCGCCGCATACAGGCGCAACGCCTCGAGCAGCATGGTCTTGCCGGTGTTGTTCTTGCCGACGACGAGGTTCACGTTTCCGAGAGTCGGAAGCGTAATGTCCCTGAACGTGCGGAAGTTCTTGATTCTCAGACTCTTGAGCATCGCTTCGGTCCACGTAGAACTCTACACCCATGGGAATCGGCTGTGGCAGAGTTTCCCGTGAGCCGGGGCCGATCGGCCTCCGGCGGCGCTAGCACTCCGGCAAGCTCACCGCCAAGCCGCCCTCGCTCGTTTCCTTGTATTCGCGGCGCATGTCGTCGCCTGTTCGCTTCATCACCTTGATGACGCGGTCCAGGCTGACGACGTTGCTGACCACCGAATGCAGGGCGAGTTGGGCGGCACTCCAGGCCTTCGCCACCCCCATGGCGTTGCGTTCGATGCAGGGGGCCTGCACGAGACCGCGGATCGGATCGCAGGTCAGACCGAGGTTGTGTTCGATGGCGATTTCCGCCGCTGTTTCGACCTGTTTCGGGGCGCCGCCCAGGATCTGGCACAAGGCGCTTGCAGCCATCGCCGTGGCCGTGCCGACCTCGCCCTGGCAGCCGACTTCCGCGCCCGAGATGCTCGCGTGCGTCTTAACGAGCATGCCGATCGCGCCCGCGGTCGCGATGGCGTCGAGGATCACGGCGTGGTCGAGTTTTTTGCGTTCCGACACCTCGACGAGCACCCCGGGGAGAATGCCGGCGGCGCCGTTGGTCGGCGCCGTCACCACGCGTCCGCCCGCGGCGTTTTCCTCGTTCACCGCGAACGCGTACGCCTGCGCGCGCGCGATATGTGCGTAAGCCTCGCCGACCTGCCCGGTCTCGACCTTGTTGAGCATGTCCGCCGCGCGGCGCATGACGTGCAGGCCGCCGGGGAGCTCGCCGCGCCGCTCAAGCCCGCGCGCGATGCAGCGGCGAAACGCATCCCACACTCGGTCGAGGCCTTCCCGCACTTCGCCGGGACGGCTCTCCCAACCGGCTTCGTTCGCCAGGATGACCGACCCGAACGTGCCGCCCCACGTCGTCGCGTGCGCCACGAGCGACTCCGCATCGTGGAACGCATGCACCGGCGGCACGGCCGTCTCCTGCCGAATGCCCTCGTCGGCTTCAGAGGCCTCACGCACGAAGCCGCCGCCCACCGAACACCAGGTCTGCTCGAACGCACAGACATCGCCGTCCGTTCCTGTAAACACCATGGTGTTCGGATGCGGGAGCACGTCGTCCTTGTATTCCGCGTAGCTCAAAAAACGCACGGCGTCCGCCGTCAATCTCGTTTGCCCGCTCCCCCACGAAACGTCCGGCGTTGCAGCCAGGCTTTCCGGCAGCGCGTGGACCGCATCGACGTCGCACGTTTCGGGCTCCCAGCCGTGCAGTCCGGCGAGAATCGCGGTCAGCGTGCCGTGTCCGCGCCCGGTGGCGGCGAGCGACCCCTTGAGCAACACCTCGACCCGCGCCGGCAGAACACCCCGCGCGAGACACGCCTCGCGAAACAATCGCGCCGCCCGCATGGGGCCGACGGTGTGGCTGGAGCTCGGCCCGAGCCCGATGCGAAACAGATCGAGAAGACGGACCGTGATGGGTTCGGTCAAAGCAGTTCTCGCGCCCGCCGAAACACCGCGTCGAACTGCCCGCGCGTCAGGCGGCCCGTGCGGGTGTTCAGCGGACTGGGATGGTAGCTCGCGAGCAGGACGGTGTCACCGCCGCGGCACTCTGCGCCATGCGCGAACGCCGGTTCTTGGGGCGCGAACGCCGGACCGTCCCACGCCTTGAGGCACTCCTCGAACGCGACTCGGCCCAGGGTGATGATCACGGACGGCAGCTGCACGACGGCGATGCCTTCGGCCAAAAACGGCCGGCAGCGCTTGCGTTCGGCGGCGGTCGGGCGGTTGTCCGGCGGCACGCAGCGCACCGCGTTCGTGATCCGGCAATCGATCAGGCGCAGGCCATCGCGCCGGCTTGTCGATGTGGCGCGGGTCGCGAACCCGAACTCGTGGAGCGCTTCGTACAGCCACACCCCCGAGGTGTCACCGGTAAACGGGCGGCCGGTCCGGTTGGCGCCGTGCGCACCCGGAGCGAGACCGATGACCAGGAGTCGGGCGCTCTGCGGGCCAAAGATCGGAACCGGGCGCCCCCAATACTCTTCCTCCCGAAAGGCCGCCTTTTTTTCTTGCGCGATCTTTTCGCGATGAGCGACAAGGCGCGGGCAAAGCCGGCAGACCGGTTCGGACTTGCTCACGCGGAATGGCCTGCGACAAGGTTGCGGACGCGTTCGGCGATGTCGTCCCGGATGGCCCGGAACTCGTCCGGAGACATATCCTTCGGATCCGGCACCGACCAGTTCAGCCGACGCATTGCCGGGATGGCCGGGCATCGGTCGCCGCACAGCGAAATGACGGCGTCGTAGTCGATCGCCGGCACGTCACCAGACGACTTCGAGGAGTGTGTGCCGAGGTCGTACCCGAGTTCGCGCATGGTCGCGATCGCCTTCGGGTTGACCCGGCCCGACGGCTCCGAACCGCAGCTATGGGCCTCGACGCCCGCCATCCGGGCGAACGCCTCGGCGATCTGGCTCCGGCAGGAATTCTCGACGCAGACAAACAGAAAGCACGGCATCCTGTGGGCCCGAGATTACTCGCGCGATCCGCGTTCGCCAACACGGACGCGGGCGGCACTCAGGATCGTGCGCGCGTGCAGCCGCCCGCGACGCACCTCGCCCAAACCAAGCAGCAGGTCGTCCCACACGACAGCGACGGGGCCGTCTTCGTGTTTGACGGGCAACATGCGGCCCTCCGCGATCGCGCGGGCCTGGGCGAGGTCAAGCTCGATCGGCGGCAAACCGGCCGCGCGGGTCATGGTGATCGGCGCATGCAAAACCCCGGATTCGTCGGCCAAAAACGGCCCGATCGCCGTGCGGCGCAGCGCGGTCAGGGAGGCCGGAAGACCAAGTGCCGCCCCGAGATCGCGCGCGAGCGAACGGATGTAGGTGCCGCGACCGCACCTGACTTCGAAAACGACTTCGGGCCAGCGCTCCTCCACGATGCGCAGCTCATCGATACGCACCCGCCGCGACTTCATGGCCGGCGCTTCCCCAGCCCGCGCAAGCTTGTACGCGCGCTTGCCATCTACCTTGAGCGCGGAAAACACCGGCGGAACCTGCTCGATCTCACCGAGGAACTGCTCCAGCGGCCACGTCGAGGGCACCTCCCCCGGATCGGCTTCGGCCACAACCTGCCCCTCGGGATCGAGAGTGTCGGTCTCCACCCCGAACTTCACGGTCGCGATGTAGGTCTTCGGCAACGCCATGGCCAGGTCCGAGAGCCGCGTCGCATCGCCCACGAGCGCCAGCAAGACCCCGGTCGCAAACGGATCGAGTGTGCCCGCGTGCCCGACCTTGGTCTTGCGCGGCAGCTCGCGCTTGAGCGGAACGAGTGCTTTGGCGCTCGACACTCCCGCGGCCTTGTCGAGGACCATCACCCCATGAACGGGCGTCACGCCCCGCGGCGGCAACTCTTCCATGTTCGGATCGGGATCGTACCGCGCGCGTTGTTCTTCCTCATCCTCTTCCTTCATCCTTCGTGATGTTGTAAGCGGGCCTCCCCCCCGGAGGATGTCCCCGCTCGGACTCAAAGTCCCAGTGTTTTAGCACCTCCTTCTCATGATTCTCCGTGGCCCTTCGTGTTTCACTTCAGGTCGCGAATCACGGCGCGGCCGAGCCCGTCTGCCCGCGCGCACCGTCAACAGCAAGTGCGCCGCGAACGTCCTTCGTGAGCGCGAACGATCCGAGCGCGCCGACGCAAAATCTCAGCGAGACTCGAGCTTGCGGATCTTTCGTTCCACAGACTTGATCCACTTGACCCTCGGGGCATGGCGACCCGGCGATGCCCGCGCCGTCCAAACCTGCAAGGCGCTCCGCATGGCAACAACCGCTTCCTTCAGCAGGAGCAGGCGTTGCTCCGTCACAGCACCGGCGGCCTGTGTATGGAGCGCGAAAGCGAGGTTATTCTGGGTCCAAGCCCAGCCCTGCGGTAGCGCCTCGCGCGTTCGGACCTCAAGCGCCAGCCGAAGGGCCGCGACCGCTTCTCCCAAAAGGCGCGCCCGCGTCCCGCCCTCCGACGCCCTCGCCTGAGCCGAGAGCGCGTTGGCGAGGTTATTCTGGGTCCAAGCCCAGTCCTGCGGAAACGCCTCGCGCGTCCGGACCTCAAGCGCCAGCCGGCAGGCCGCGACCGCTTCTCCCAACAGGCGCGCCCGCATCCTGTCCTCCGACGCTTCCGCCTGAGCGCGGAGCGCGTTGGCGAGGTTGTGCTGGGTCATCGCCCATTCCTTCGGAAACGCCGCGCGCGAGTACACCTCGATGGCGCGACGGTAGGCGGCAATGGCACCTACACGGTGCTGAGTGATCGCGTCCCCGACGGCGACCTTCGCCCACCCGTTCAACGCATCCCCCAACAAGACGGTCAACGCTGCCCATTTCTCGGGCATGTCCGCACGCGGGGAGACTTCAAGCGCCTGCGAAAGGGCCGCAACCGCCTCGCCGGCTCGCCCGGCTGCGAGCAGCGAACGTCCCTGGAGCGTGCGGGCCTCTCGTTCGCGCTCACGGGCGCGGCGTGCGTCATCGGTGGCGCGACGCACGCGCGCCTCGGCGGCCAGTCGTTTCTTGCGGGCGAGGTCCGCGGCATGGCCCGCGTTCTCGGCTGCACCGGAGAAGTCTTGTTCCGCGAAGTCGGCGAGCGCCCTGTCCAGGAAGCCGGCCTTCGGGTCGGCGTGCACCGCCGCCACAAACAAATTCACGCCCGAGCGCAGCTCGGCCAGCGCGATCCCCTCGCGTTCGGCCGCAACCCCCAACGCGCGATCAAAGAGCTCGGCATCGGTGAGCTTCAGCTCCGCGAGTTGCGTTTTTTGCTCGGTGTAGACGTCCGCGACCCGTCGAATGTAGCGGCGCTGCTGATCCAGCTCCGTCTCGACCTCGGCCAGGCGCGCCGCCGTCTTTCCGGTCTGGCGGGTCACCCACCAAAGACCACCGCCCAAGAGCGCGAGCACCACCAAGCCGACAACGACACCACGCCCAAGCCACGAGCGCGCCCGCCGCAGCTCCTCCGCGAGCTTGTCCACACGCGCCTGCAGCGCATGGACCCGCGCCGCAAGCGCCTGCGGCGATTCGACCTCCTCAAAAATCTCGTCACCGGACGTGACGCGCGTTCGATGCGCGCGCTGGAGCTCCTCGTGCTCGACCGGCGGATGCTCGTCGTACGCAAACCCCTCCGCGCAAACAAACACGTACACCGGCTTGCTCAACTCGCGCGCCAGCTCGTACTCGAGCTGCGTGTAGCTGCGGCGGGCCTCCGACGAATCCCGCCCAACCGGCTCAAATCCGTAGCTCAGCCCCACAACGTGAATCAGCGCATCGCACGCCTCGATCCGCGCCCGCAACATCTCGCACACCTTCGAACCGTCCGGCGGAAAGCTCGTCTGTTCAACCGGCACACACCCGATCGTGAGCAGCGCATCCCGAATCAGAGCACGACTAGTGCGCAAGTCCGCACTGGTAGCGCTGATAAAGATCGAAGGACGACGAGCTGCCATGGAATACCGAGGAGCGAAGCATCCTACAACAAGCAGGTCAGGGGGCCGGGGGCAACAATCATCGCCGTCCGTGCGCTCCCTCAAGCTCATCCCTCCGTGGTTCTCCGTGGCCCTCCGTGTTTTTTTTCGCCCTTGATCGCGCGGGGGTCGCTCGGCCTGGCGGCGGTGTCGGGGCCGGGATCGGAGTCGGGGGCGAGTGCGGGGGCGGGGGCGGGCTGTGGCGATGGAACCTACATGCTCCGGTACCGCACCAGCCGCGGGCCGTCCGATTCAAAGCCCATCTGGCGTAGCTTGCTGGCCTCGGAACATGACTCCGCAGGCTGGCCGTTGATCGATTCCACGGTCAGGATTCGGACGGATTTTTGGAGGTGGATCCAGAACGCTTCCGGGGGCATCTCCTCGCCTTCCAGATGGCGGGCGTTGCGGCGTGCCGTGCACACCAGCTCTTTGCCGCAATAGATCAGCCACGTCGACGGGACACGTGGCGGCAGTCCCTTCAACACCCCGCACGGCGACGCCGGGTCGCACGCATTCAGCCAATACACATCGTCGCCGACGGGGTCGGTCCAACGGCGGGCGATCGTCGGCGCGGCGAACTGCACGCCGTCGAGTTCCGCATAGAAACTGCCGGCGACGCACTCGCCCGCGAGCTCCAACAATCGAAACGCCTTGAACAGCCGCCCCCACCGCAACGCCGGCAACTCATGCGACAACAGGTCGCGAAACACGATGCCGTAACGCCGCAAGAGCTGGCGGGCGCGTGCCCGATCGTCCTCGCCGCGCGCAAACGCGTCGTCCGTGCCCGCGTCCCGATCGATCGCGCGCCACGTGCCCGCAAGCGGCCGCGATGACTGCCAGCGGCGCAAACCGCGGCGTCCCGAAGACGCCGGGGCCGGCGAAAAGCCGGTCGCCAAACAGCGTCGCAGGCCCGCGAACGAATCATGCAAAACCGCACCGTCCCACGCAGCCTGCCACAACGTGTTGGTCAACGCCCGGGAGTCCAGACCGCTCGCCTTTTGCAGCGCGAAAAAGTCGCGACGACCCGACGCAATCCAGGGGGGCGCGGGGGCGGGCTTAACAAACAGCGAGAGATCGCCTTCGAACGTAAAACCGATGCGCTCGTGGCCCGTGCCGAACCAGACGAGATCGCTCTGCGCAAACAGCGCGTCGAGTTCCGCAGGTGCGTAATCGGGTACCCGGGCGGGCAGGATAGCGTTTTCAAAGAGGGGGGCGGGGGCAGAAAAGCCAAACAGCGTTTCAAGGCATGCGCGCAGCGCGTCCGCGGTGGAGCGCGGCGACTCGCGAGCAACCACGCCCTGATGCCGCGCGAGGTGCCACGGAAGTTCCGCGAGCGGCCGCGCGACAACCTGCGGACGCCCCGCCGCGCGCGTCAGCCGAAGCAGACGCTCCAGATTCTCCCGATCGACATACTCGAGTCCTTGCGCATCGGCTTGCGCAGTGGCTCGCACAGCGCGCGTGAAGCGGTCGGCAAAAACATCGCCGTCCTTGACCATCCGTTCGAGGATGTCCGTCATGCGTTCCGGTGTGACACTCCACGCCTTCGCCGCGGTCGGAACCGTGACCGGGCCCTGGGTCGCGAGCCAGCGCCCCACCACGTCGCGCAACGCGTCGTCGTCGCCGGTCCGGGCGTGTTCGAAACGAGCCGCCTGACCTGCGGGAACGATCCACTGCTGCCAGCGGACAACTCCGCGCGGAAGATCGCCCTCCCATGGGGAGACCAGCAGGCATTCGTCGACGCGGTCCACGCGTTCGGCGTCGTCGCGGGGTTCGTAGCCCGATGCAGTGCGTTGCAGCTTCGCTTCGAACCCGCGCACGAGACTCGGATCGAGCCGCGGGCGCAGGGTCGCGTCGGTCAGTGCTTCGCGCAGCGCCTGCTCCGAGACGCTGGCTCCACCGGGCGCGCGGACGCGCTCGATCTGGTCGTACATCGTCTCGTTCGTGCCGCGCCACACGAGATCGCGGGCGAACGGCGACGGGGTCTTCGTGACGACGCGCGAGACGGCGATGACTCCGGAGCGCAGCTCGTCCAGCCGCTCGCGCAGGTGTTGCAGATCGAACTCGTCTTCAAGGCACGCGCGCCAGGTTTCGGCGAGGATGGGAAAATCGCCGTGACGCCGGGCGGCTTGCAGGAGCTTGCCCGCACGCAGGCGGTTGAGCCAGAGCGGAACGCGGCGGCGCATGCCCTGGCGCGGCAACAGGAGCGCTCTTTGGGCGTTTTCGCGAAAGCGCGTGCCGAAGAAGCCGGTCTGTTCCAGACGCCCGCGCAGTCGCGACTCCAAGTTTTCCGGCGTAACCAGCTCGAACAGGCGCTCCGGATCGAAGTCGGGCGGCAGGTGCACGAACACGCCGTCGTCGTTGGCGAACACGTCGAGGGCGACGCCGGTCTCATCTTCCCACGCGGCGGCGAGCGCGATGGCCCACGGCTGGGTCGCACGCGCTCCCCACATCGCATGCAAAACGACGCGGCGCGTATTGCCTCGCGCGCCGTCCTCGCTTTCCTCGATGACGACGTGATGCCGGTGCGGCAGCGCGACGCCGGTGACTGCACGCTGGCGGACGAGCATGTCGCGCAAGAGATCGACCGCCGGCTGGTCGAGTCGATGATGGGTGCGCAGACGCTCTTCGAACGCGGCCCCCGCCCCGCCTGTCGCTCCCGCCCCCTCGGCCTTGCACTGCTCTTCCGCGTTCTCCAGAAACTCGCCGAGGGCGTTGCAGAATCCGCCGTCGCGGGCGGGCCGCTCGCCTTTCCAAAACGCGGCACTGGCACGTTCCCCGCGGCCGGGCGAGACGACGACGTCCTCTTTCGTGATCGCAACGATCCTCCAGATTTGGGCGCCCAGGGTGAACTCGTGGCCGAGGCGGCGCTCCCACACGAACTCTTCGTCCAGTTCGCCGAGGCGTTGGCCGCTGCCCTCGATGCGCAAGGTGAAGTAGCCGCGGTCGGGGATGACGCCGCCGGAGCGGTAGACCAGCGGGCGCGTGCCGGGGGCGCCTCGTGCGTGGCCGGTCGCCGGATCAATCAGCAGCCGCGGTCGCAGCTCGCGGATGCGGGTTTGCTCATAACGGCCGCGCAGCATGGCGATGACGCGGTCGAACGCGGCGCGCGACAGGTCGCGGTACGGGGCGGAGCGGCGCAGCAGGTTGTACGTCTCGTCCAGGTCGCGGTCTTCCACCGCGCACATCGCCACAAGGACCTGCGCGAGCACGTCGAGCGGGCTGCGCGGCGGGCGCACGGGCTCGCACACGCGCGCCTCCACGGCCGGGGCCAGCACCGCGGCATCGAGCACGTCGCGTGGATGGGTCGCAAACAGCCGCCCGCGGCTTTCCTGGCCGACGCCGTGGCCCGCGCGCCCTACCCTTTGGACCGCCGACGAAAAACCCGGCGGCGCCTGCACCAGGACGACCTCGTCGAGATCGCCGATATCGATGCCGAGTTCCAACGAACTCGTTGCGACCAGCGCCTTGAGCTCGCCGCGCTTTAGCTTGCTCTCGACGAGTGTGCGCAGCTCGTGCGACAGCGAGCCGTGGTGCGCGTAGGCGATCGGCTCGTCTTCGGGTTCGTTGAGCCAGCGGACGAGCTTTTCGGACAACGCGCGGTTGTTGACGAACACCAGCGTGGAGCGGTTGACGGCGATGATTTTGCGGAGTTCGCGGACCACGTCCGGCCAGACCGACTCCGCGCCGTCGCGGTCCGTGCCGTGGACCGTCATGCGCAGTTTCTTGGCGGCGCTCGACACGGCGATGCGAACGGGCCGATCGCCGCCGACAAACGCGGCGACGGTGTCGAGTGGCTTGACGGTGGCCGACAGGGCGATGCGCTGAAACTCGCCGGCGAGTTCGGTCAGGCGCTCCACCGCGGTCATGAGCAGCGTGCCGCGCTTGCTGCCCGCGACGGCGTGGATTTCGTCGAGCACCACGGACTGCACACCGCGCAGAACCCCGCGAGCCCGGGGCGACGACAGGAGAAGATGGAGGCTCTCCGGGGTCGTGACCAGGATTTCCGGTGGGCGGCGGATCATGCGCTGCCGAGCCGCGGACGGCGTGTCGCCGCTGCGCACAAACACGTTCACGTCGTGGAGCGGTCCGCCGATGGCCCGCAGCGGCCTAAGCAGGTTCTGGCGCACGTCGTTGTTGAGTGCCTTGAGCGGCGAGATGTAGACCACCCGCGTCGCCCCGCGCGGCCATGCGCCGGTAGCGAGACGATCCAGCGCCCAGAAAAACGCGGCCAGGGTCTTGCCGCTGCCGGTCGGCGCCGTCGCCAGGACGTGTTCTCCCGCCGCCACGAGCGGCCAAACGCGACGCTGGATATCGGTGGGCACACCGATCTCTCGGGCGAACCAGTCGCGCAGCGGCGGGCTGAACCCTTGCAGCGGCATCGGGTGATACGATGCCATGCGATGGCAGCGAATCATCGCGGGGATTTGGAACGCCTCACGCGAACCGTCCGCCGGGCCCGGTTTTGGGGCGCGTGCGCGGATGCGTTTTTCGTGGCTGGCCTGCTCGCAGCCCTGATCGCGCTCGTCTTGCGCCTGCAAGGCATCGCCGTCCGTCCGCTTTTTTTTATCGTGCTCTCCCTTGCAGCCCTCGCGGCCCTCGTCTGGGGTTTATGGGCGTGGCGCGCGCCCCCGCCGCGAAATCTGGCGGCCTGGCTCGACCGCGCGGGCGGACACCGCGGGTTGCTGCTCGCCAGCCTCGCGGCCAGCGACGGGGGCGCGGCGTGGGCGGATCACCTGAAACACCGCACCCCCATGCCTCGGCTGCGCACGCGCCGGCTGCTGGCCCGCGCCCTTCCGCCGCTTGTGCTCCTCGCGCTGATCGCGTTCTTGCCGGACCGCGCGCCGGCGCCCCGGGGCCGTCTCGTGGCGAGCGCGTTGCTGGATCTTGCGGGCGAGCTCGACGCCGCCGCGGTTGCAGGCGAACTCGATCCCGCGACGGAGGAGAAGCTGCGCGAGCGCCTGGCGGAATTGGGCGAGCGCGACGGCCGGCCGGCGTGGACCGAGATCGACGCCCTCGCGCAGCGGCTCGCGGTCGAACGCGAGACATCCGCCCCGCGTCGCGCCGCCGCGCACGAGGCGCTGTCTTCCGCCGCCGCCGGCGAGTCCCCGCTGCGCGACGCCCTGCGACAGGCGGCCGACGCCGGGCTTCTCGCCAAGGTGTCGCCCGCGCAGCTTCGACAACTCGGGGTCGATCCCGCGACCGGCGCCATGCTGACGCCGCGTCCTGCCGCGGCACAAGCGCAAGCCAGACTCGCGCAGGCCGTCGCCGACGCGGTGCGTGCAGGAGACACGGGACAAGGCGCGGGTGAGCGCGGGTCGGGTCGTGAGGGCGGGAAAAAAGCGGACGGACGGCAAGGCCTTCGACCCGGGGAACGGCGCGGCGGCATCCCCGGCAAGGGGGGCGTGACGCGCGGGCGCGGCGATGCGCGTCTTGGATTTCTCAACGACACGAAGGGTGATCCGGGACGGTTCAAGGCGACGCGGCTGCCCGACCACGCGCCCGCTCCCGGTGTGTCGCGGCGCGTTGACTTGCGCACCGAGGCGCCGGAGACCAAGCCGAATCCGGATCGGGGTTCGGGGGGCGCGGGGGCGGCCGCGACCGGCAAGGCGACCGGCCGGCGCGTGATTCGGCCCCGGCATCGCGACGTGGTCAAGCGCTACCACGCCCGCTGACATGACCATGGAACGCGCGGAGCTTGCACAGGTGACTCGGTGAACGAACTCCTGGCGCCCACGGAGGTCGAGCGGGGTCGTGAACTTCTCGCGCGCGTGCGCGATGGGCTGGGCCGCGCTCTGCTCGGCCAAGACGAACTCCTCGACCTGACCGTGGTAGCCCTCGCCGCTCGCGGGCATGTGCTCCTCGAAGGTCTTCCCGGACTGGGCAAGACCGAACTCGTGAAGACGCTCGCGCGCCTGCTGGACATCTCGTTCGCGCGCCTGCAGTTCACGCCGGACCTGCTGCCGTCCGACATCACGGGCGGTCCGGTGCTCGAAGAACGCGACGGACAACGCGACTTTGTTTTTCGCAAGGGGCCGGTGTTCGCGAACCTCGTCCTCGCCGACGAGATCAACCGGGCGTCGCCAAAAACGCAATCCGCACTGCTGGAGGCGATGCAGGAGCAAAGGGTCACCGTGCTCGGCGAGACCCACGAATTGCCCACGCCTTTTTTGGTCCTGGCGACGCAAAACCCGATCGAACTCGAGGGCACCTATCCCCTGCCGGAGGCGCAGCTCGACCGGTTCCTGTTCAAGGCCGAGGTTCCGCCGATCGGCGCGGAGACGATGGAACAGATTCTCAACACGCGTCGCCACGGCGCACCGCCCGCGCTCGAAGCGGTCCTCGATCACGCCGAACTCGGCGAGGTGTTTGAACTTGTCGGGCGCGTGTTCCTGCCGCAGCCCGTCGCGTCCTACATCGCCCGGCTCGTGGAGGCCACGCATCCGAAGCGGGCCACGACGTGTCCGGAGCCTGCGCGGGCGTTCATCCGCTGGGGCGCGTCGCCGCGTGCAGCAATCGCGCTGGCCGAGGCGGGCCGTGCGGCTGCCCTTGCGGACGGACGTCCGAACGTCGATTTTTCCGACGTGGACCGACTCGCCGCCGCCGCCCTCGGACACCGTCTGGTGCTCGATCACGCCGCGCGCCTCGAGGGCGTTGCGGCGCGCGACGTCGTCGCCCTCGTCCTAAACGCCACGGACGCCGTGGGCGATGTCCTCCCGCGTGATCTGAAGTAGGGCGCCATGACACGGCAGACCGCGGCGGCGTTGGTTCTTCTCACAGCGATGGCTGTCGCCGAAGAGCAGACTGTTCGGATCGGTCCGCCGGCCGCGCGCCTTGAGGTTCGGTTCTTGCCGGTGTCCGGCGTCCCCAGACCTGGGGCATCCGGCTTCATGCGCGTGGCGATCCGCAACGAGAGCAGCGTCGATCAACGCGTGCGCATGGTTGTCAAGAGCGCGGAGCGGAGCTGGAGCCGCATCGCAATCGAGCGGACCGTTCGTGTGGCGGGCGGGAGCGAAACGATCGCCTTTCTTCCCTTGCCGGGTGATCTCGGCCCGCGCGCGTTGCAACTGCACGTTGGCGGAACGACCGATTCGTACGCCCTGCCGACGGTCTATGGGCACGAAATCGTGACCGGTCTCGCGCTCAGTGTCGCACCGAGAAACATCGCGGAGCGCCGCTGGATCGCGATCAAATCCGTGCTCGGATCCAGCGCTGGATCGAGGCGCTACACGCCGGGCTGGCGAGCCGTGGAGACCTCCCGGCTCCCCGACGACTGGCGCCTGCTGACGGGCTTTCGGATGATCGTCCTGGGCGGTGAAGACCCGGGGCTGACGCCCAAGGTCCAGGCAATGTTCATCGCGGCCATGCATGCGGGCGCGCGCGTCATCGTGTTTCGCGCACGAGAACTCGCCGACGGACCGCTTCGCCGCCTTGTCCTCCGCGACACCGAGTCGGCCGACGACGGACTCGACTCGGGATACCACGGATTGGGTGCCTATCTGGCGCTCGACTTCGATGGTGTCGAACTCCGGCGCCGCAAGTCGGCACGGAGCCGCTCGTTTCTCGCCATGCGCGCTTGGCTATACGCACCGTTTCAGGGCCGCATCATCGACTCGCGATCCGCGGCGCGCTGGCTTCCAGCTCCATGGCTCAAGCCCATGCGAATTCCGGGTGTCGGCGCGGTCCCGGTGCGCACGTTCTTTCTCCTGATCCTCAGCTTCGCGATCATGGTTGGTCCGGTGGCCTACCTCTGGCTGCGCCGCCGAAAACAACTCACGCTCATGGTCGCGGTCGTGCCCGTCGCCGGCTTTACGCTCACGGCCGCCATCCTCTTGTTCGGGCTCTTCTCGGAAGGCTTCGGGATCAAGGGCGCGGTCGGCTCGATCACGCTGCTCGACCAACGCACGCACATCGCCACGACCGCGGCGTCGCGCACGCTCTACGCGGGGCTGAGCCCGGCGTCGCTCACGCTGTCCGCCGACACGTTCTTGTCTTGCCCGGTCCTCCAGGGCCGCGGATCGGATGATCGAGTCCCCCACGCCTTGTCGCAAGAGGGCCATCGCATCGACGGAGCACTGCTTCCGTCGCGGATCCCGACGCCGCTCACGACGCTGACGCACGGCCGTGCGCGCGAACGGCTACGCTTCCGGCGCCACGGCGACGGATTCGAAGTCCTGTCCGAGGACGGCTTCACACCGTGGCCCGGTGCGCTGCTGTTTCGCGACTTTGCGGGGCAGTGGTGGCGCACGGCGCGCGGGGGCCTCCTCGAACGTCTTCAGGGTTCACCCGACGAGGCCCTCGCAGCCCTGCGCGCTCCGCTCCTCAAGAGACTCCCGACCGGTGCGGCGGTCAGTCTGGAGGACGACTTTCCGAGCTGGCTCGGGGCGGTTGTCAACGCCGCCGCGGTGCCCGGTTCCTACGTCGCGCGCCTCAAGAGCCTGCCGTCGTTCGACGACCTCGATCTCGACGTGAACTACGTCGCCCGCGAGCACCTCGTGGTCGGCCGTCTCGCCCCGGAGGACGTCATTGAGTAGCGCCGCGAGTAGCCCCGCTCTTCGGACAGGCCCGCTGCTGGAAGTCACCGGACTCGAACGCCGGTTCGGACGGCTCAAGGCCGTGGACGACCTGACGTTTGCCCTCGACCGCGGGCAGGTGTTCGGCTTCATCGGACCGAACGGTGCGGGCAAGACAACGACGATGCGGGTCCTGGCCACACTCGACGTGCCGGACGCCGGCGACGCGGTCGTCAATGGCTGCTCGGTTCTCGTCGATCCGCGCCGCGTGCGCATGAGCGTCGGCTTCATGGCGGACCGCTTTGTCGCCTACCCGAACCTCGACGTGATGCGATTTCTCGAGTTCTTCGCGCGCGCCTACGGACTCGTCGGTCGCGAGCGCCGCCGCACGATCCGCTCGGTCGCCTCGTTCTGCGGCCTCGTGGAATTCGCCGACCGCCCCGCCACGGCCCTGTCCAAGGGCATGGGCCAAAGGCTGCACCTGGCCAAAACGCTGCTGCATGACCCCGCCCTGCTGATTCTCGACGAACCCGCCGCCGGCCTCGATCCGCACGCACGCATCGAATTCCGCGCGCTCCTCGGCGAACTGGCAGCCGCCGGCAAAGGCATCCTGATCTCCAGCCACATCCTCGCCGAACTCTCGGAAAACTGCGACGGCGTCGTCGTCATCGAGCGCGGCAGAAAAGTCGTGGCGGGCTCCCTTGACGAAATCCGTCGCACGGTACGCGAACACCACGCCGTGACAGTGCGCGTCTTGTCCGACCCGGATGCCGCCGAGCGCTTCATCCTGACGCAGCCACTCGTCTCGGCGGTCGTCGCCAACGGATCGTCGGTCGCCTTCGACTATGCGGGCACCGAAGACGACATGGCCGGACTTCTGGAGCGCGCGCTGGCGGCGGGGCTACGCGTCGTCGAATTCGGAACCACCGAAACCAACCTGGAAGACATCTTCCTGCGCACCACACGGGGCCGGCTGCAATGAGCGTGAGTCAGAGGGAGAGGGCGCCGGGAAAGGGAGACGCGGCGGAGGCACCGGCGCGTCTTCCGTGGCGCGCACGCATCGGCGACCGGCTCAATCCGATCCTCGTTCGCGAGATTCAGCAGTCGTTTCACGGCCGCGCGTTCGTCGTGACCCTGGCGGTCGCGCTCACCGCGGTCGTGCTCACGGCCATGGCCGCGGCGGGCAACGCCAACGCCGTAGGCACCGGCCGCCACGTGTTTATTGCGACGCTCATGGCGATGACCCCCGTCGTCTTGTTCGTCGTACCGTTCGCAGGGTTCTTGTCCACCCGCCACGAAGTCAGCGGCGGCACGGCCGAGCACCTGCTGCTGACACGACTGTCGCCCGCGCGGATCGTGCTCGGCAAGGTAATGGCCGCGCTCGTGCAGTTCACGGTGTATCTCGCGGTGTTCGCGCCCCTCGCCGCACTGACGTTTCTCCTGCGCGGCGTCGATCTCCCCACGATCCTCATCGTGCTGTCCTGCGCGCTCGTCTTGTCCGTCATGGCGACATGTCTCGCGGTGGCGCAGGGCGCGGCGTCGGCGTTCGGGCACATGAAGTCGTTGCCCTTCGGTCTCGCGGCGCTCGGCCTCGGCGCGCTCACACTCGGCGTGCTCATCGGAATACCGGATGCCCTGCAGACCATCGCACGCGCCATCCGCCACGACGAAGTGTCGCTCCTGCTCGTCGGCCTCGGCTGGCCCGCTGCCGCACTCGCCGTGCTGGGTGCCATGGTCGCCGCCAGTTTCCTAGCCCACCCCTTCGAGAACCGCTCGACCGCATTTCGGGTCTACGCCCTGTTGGCGTCGGTCGGAACCGGGTGGTGGTTTTGCCACCTCCAGAACTACGCAAGCGGAGAGTTTGTCGGGCCGTTGCTCACCGCGCTCACCGTCCCGTTGTTCTTCTTGTTCTGGCTCTTCGCCGCGACCGAGGAAGAAAACCTCTCGCCCCGCGTGCGCACGCTGGTCCCGAAGAACCGGCTGGCAGCGGCGCTGCTGGTGCCGTTTTTGCCCGGCGGCGGGCGGGGCCTATGGTTCACAATGCTGTTCGCGGTCGCGGCCTGGCTGGGCAGCGCCGTGATCGTTCATCTCAGCGGGTCGCCGGCCGAACCACGCATGATGCGGGTCGCGTTTCTCGCGTGGTCGTACGCCCTGTTTTTTGCGGGCCTTGCGCGCCTGCTACGCTCGATCCTGCCCGCGGGTCCGCGCGGCACGTGGCTGTGTCGCGGCATCGTCCCGGCACTCCTCGGCATCGGCTGCCTGATCCCGATCATCGTCGATGTGCTCACGGACGGCGGCTACGATCGCTGGCACTCCGGACACCTCTTCAACCCGTTTTGGACCGCGGACCGCGTCGCGCATCTGCACGAACCGCCGTACGGCATCCTCGTCACCGTCGCCGTGCTCGCCTTCGTGATGTTGCTGCTCAACACCCGCGCGCTGGTCCGCGGCGTGCGCGAGATACTGTGGGCGTCACGCGCGCGCCAGATCAGACAGGAAGGATGAGCCCTTGAGTACAGGAACGGACGGCGAGGCTTGTGGGTACACAACGGTAGCGCGCCAGGCCGTGCCGTACCGCCTTGTGCCGCCCGGGCGTCCGGTGCGCGGTCGCGCGGGAGACCATCCGGGTGGCGGGCCCGGATCGTCGCTCGAGTTCATGGACTATCGCGGCTATCAACCGGGCGACGACCTGCGCCGCATCGACTGGCGCGGCTACGCCCGAACCGATCAGCTCCAGGTGCGGCTCTATCGCGAGGAAATCGCGCCGTTCGTCGACATCATCGTCGATCTCTCCGCATCGATGGCCGCAACGCCCCAAAAAGAACACGCCTGCCGCGAGCTCGCCGTGGCGGTCCGCATGTGGGCGGGCGCTGCCGGCGGCCACGGACGGCTCCTGCAGGCGGGCGGAGGCGATGTACCCGAGCCGTTCGAGATGCGCTTTGGCGGCGCGGATCGGGGGTGCCCCACGGTGCCGCTGCGGCCGCGGGGATGGCGCGTGTGGATCACGGACGCGTTGTGGAACGACGATCCCGCCGCGCGCGTGCGCGAGATCGCGACCGGAGCCGCGCAGTTGGACATGATCCAGTTGCTGGACCCGTGGGAGCGCGACCCCGAACCGGGCGGCGACGTGCGGCTCATCGACTGCGAAACGAACACACAGTGCGAGTTGGCCCTCGACGAGGACGCCGTGGCACGCTACCGCAAACGGCTTGAGCGGCTCCAGGCCGAAGTACGCCGTGCCGCCGCCGCCGCCGGGGGCCGTTTCGTTTCCCTGACCGCCGGAAGCGTGGCCGAGATGGCCCGGGACCTGACCGCGAGCGGCCTGTTGGAGCCCGGGTCGTGACCTTGCTGGCGCCCACCGGTCTTTGGGCGCTGCTCGCCATTCCGGTCGTCCTCGCGCTCCACCTGTTGCGCCGCCATGTGACCGAGCGCCGCGTCGCCGCGCTGTTCCTGTTCGATCCGGGCCGTGTCGCAAGTCCCGAGGGGCCGCGCCGCACGCGTTTGCTCCGCACCCCCTCGCTCTGGCTGGAACTCGCCGCCGCGCTGCTGTTCGCCCTCTGGCTCGCGCAACCGGCATTCGGAGTAACCGATCCGCAAGGCGTTGTCATCGTGCTCGACGACTCGGCGTCGATGGCCGCCGCGGGCATGCGGGCACGGATCGAGAAAGCGTGCGACGCATGGCCCGCGACCGCCGTGTTCCTTGCGACCGGCATGCAACCGCGGCGCCTCGCTTCGATTGACGACTGGCAGCCGGGCCAGCCCGCCCACGATGTCGTGCCCGCACTCGCGCTCGCGGCGGAATGGGCGGGCCCTGCCGGTCGCGTCGTATTCCTGACCGACCGTATCCCGCAACACGTGCCGCCGCGCTGCGAAGTCAACGCCTTCGGCCAGCCCGCGTCCAACGCTGCCCTGACCGACGCACGGCGCAGCGAGGGCCACGTGTTCGTGAGCGTCCGCGCATGGGCGAGCGCCCCGGTCCGTACCACGCTTACGGTCGGTCGGGAATCGCGCACTCTCACGTTGGCGCCCGGCCGCGTCGTGCGCGTGCGCCTGCCCGACCCGGCGCCGGACCGCTCGTTGTCGTTGCGACTCTCCGACGATGCGCTGAAGCTCGATAACGAGTGGACGCTGCTGCCCGACCCGACGCGGAGCGTGGGCGTGGCGCACACCCTGTCGAAGGCCGACGCGGAGGCACTGCGCATCGACGCCGCGCTTCACGCAGTCGAAAACATCGCCGTCCGTCCGCTGCCTCAGGCTCGTCTCGTGGTCGGCAGAGCCCCTGCGCGTCCGGTTCCTGGACGTTGGGAGCTGCGCTTGGCCACCGGCGACGGCCCGCGTGACTTTTTTGTCGCGCCGTTCCTGCTCGCGCGACCGGAATCGTTGCTCGACGGTGTAACGCTGCAGGGCGTCGCATGGGCGGCGGGCCGCACGAATCCACCGGGCGAGCCGCTCGTGCAGGCGGGCCAACGCGTCTTGTTGTCGCGTCAGGGACGGCGGCTGCATCTCAACCTTGACCCGGCGCAGAGCACGCTGGCGGCGTCGTCGGACTGGCCGATTTTTCTGGCGAACGTCGTCGATCACGTGCGCGCGGACCTGCCGGGGACGGTCGCGCGCAACGTGTTGGTTGGCGGCACGCTGCGGTACCGGCGTGACATCCGCGCGCCCGTGCATGTCATCGGCCCGGACGGACGGCGGCGCGAGGGATACGGCGGCGCGGAAGTGTCGTGGTCCGCGATCGCGCCCGGACGTTGGCGCGTCGTGCGCGGCGACAAGGACCTCGCGGAGTTTTCGGTCCTGTTTTTGGATCCGCGCGAGTCCGACCTGACCCGCGCCGCGTCGGGGGAACGCGATGCCGCGACGGCACCCCGCCCGTCGGCCCACGCCTCCGCCGCCGGAGAACGCTTCTGGCTCGCGCTGGTCCTGCTCGCGTGCGTTTGCGCCGACTGGTGGTGGCTCGGCCGCTCGGCTCGGACCCGCACCCGAAGGAGAGCACCGGGGCCGGCATGATCGAGTTCGTCTCTCCCGAAGCCTTCCTGCTCGTGCCGGTCGTCGTGCTCGCGCTGCGACGGCGCCTCCTGCATCCGTCGCGCGTCGTCGTCGCACTGCGCCTCGGACTCCTGCTGCTGCTCGCTGCACTCTTCGCCCGACCAATCCTGCGCGGCGGCGAGCCGGGCCGCGACATCGTGCTGGTGATCGACCACTCGCGATCCATGCCCGAAGACGCAACCGCAACCGCGCGCGAATGGGCTGCACTCCTGCAACGGCACCAACGCGAATCGGACCGCGTGCGCCGGGTGGTGTTCGCCGAACGCGCGCTCCCAGTTGAGCAGCCAATGGAGCAGCCCCTGAAGCAGGGCGAGGACACCACTGAAAACGGGGGTGAGGGGGCGCGGGGGGAGCGGGGGGTGGCACTGCCCGGTGGGGCGACGCGCAAGCTGCGCGGCGAAGGCTCCGACATCGCGAGCGCGATTCGAACGGCACTCGCGCTCGTGCGGCCGGACCGGCCTGCATCGATTCTCCTGATCAGCGACGGCGAGGCGACCGGCGCGGATCCGACCGCGGCCGCGCGCGAGGCCCTGCGCCGTGGCGTGCGGGTCGACGCCATTCCCGTGCGCCGCCGCGGGATCGTCGATGTCGCCATCGCCTCGCTCGGGGTGCCCGGCGAGGTGGCCGCGCACGAGCCGTTTCGGTTCGCGGCCTGGATCCGGTCCGATCGTGCGTGCCCGGCCGAGGTTCGCCTCAAGCGCGACGGCAAGGTCATTGCCGAAGGCGTGCGCGACCTGAACTACGGCACGACGCGCGTCGTGCTGCGCGACCGGCTGGACCGCCCCGGCGTGGCACGTTACGAACTCGAGGTTGTCGCCGCCGGCGATCGAGCACCGGAAAACAACGTGGCCCGCGCGTTCGTCCGCGCCGTCGCGCCCCGCCGTGTGCTCTGTGTGACCCCACAAGGGCGGCAAGATCGGCTGACCCGTTCGCTTCGTCATGCCGGTGTGGCGATCGATGTCAAGTCGGCCGCGGAAACGAACTGGCTGCCGCCGGGCCTCGACAGCTACGCCGCGGTGATCTTGGAAAACGTCCCGGCGGGGCTGATCGGACGGCGTGGCCTCAGCGCGCTGGCGTCGTTTGTGCGCGACGAAGGCGGCGGACTGTTGCTCACCGGAGGAGAGGCCTCGTTCGGCGTGGGCGGCTACCACAAGTCCCCGCTCGATCCGATCCTGCCGGTTTCGCTAGAACTCAAAAAGGAGCTGCGCAAGTTCGGCGTGGCCATGGCGTTGGTGCTCGACCGCTCGGGCTCGATGGCGATGCCGGTCACGTCGGGCGAGACGAAGATGAACCTGGCCAACCTCGGCGCGCTGGCGGCCCTCGATCTCTTGGCGCCTCTGGATTCGATCGCAGTGATCGCCGTCGACTCGTCCTCGCACCTCGTCGTCCCTCTTCAGCAGGTGGGTCCGATGACCGAGGCGCGTGACCGGATTCGTCGCATCGAGTCGCTGGGCGGCGGCATCTTTGTCAGCGTCGCACTCGAAGCGGCCTTCGCGCAGCTCCGACAGGCCAAACAAAAACGGCGTCACATCGTGCTGTTCGCCGACGCCAACGACGCGGAACGGCCCGGAAACTTCGAAGCCGTCGTGCCCGCGCTCAGAAAAAAGGGTGTCACGTTGTCGGTCATCGGGCTCGGTCGCAAGACCGACTCCGACGGCCCGCTGCTCCAGCGGCTGGCGGAACTCGGCGGTGGGCGCGCGGTCTTTGTCGAGCAGGCGGCGGATCTGCCGCGCGTGTTCGCCCAAGAGACGATCGAGGTGTCGCGCTCCGCTTTTGTGCCCGGTCGCGTGAAGGTACTGGCGCAGCCCGCTCTGCGCGCGCTCGGTGACTTCGGCGGCGTCGGAGAGTTCACGCCCCCGCCGCTCGACGGGTTCAACGCCGCCCACTTGCGGCCGAAGGCACAAGTCGCGTTGCAGACCTGGGACGCGGACGCGATCCCGCTGCTCTCGTTTTGGAACGTGGGACTGGGACGATGCGCCGCGTTTTTAGTTGAAGTCGATGGCGTCCACACCGGCGCATGGCGCAGTTGGGATCCGGCGGGTGACCTCTTGGTCACCTTGGCGCGTTGGCTCAAGGCAACGGAAGTGGCCGGGCCGGTCTTTGCGACGTGTACGCGGGAGGGCCACGAAGCGGTCGTGACGGTCGAGGTCGCCCGCGGGGACGAATCGCTGCTGACGAACGTGCGCGCGTTCCGTCTTCGCCCGGACGGCCCGACCGAGCTCCTGCTGCGGCGCATGGATGCACGCCGCATGGAAGCCCGCATCCCGCTGCGGGGCGACGAGATCTTTCGCGCCGTCGTGCGACCGCCGGGCAACGGCGGCGTGTTGCGCCTCGCACCGGTGCGCTTGCCGTATTCGCCGGAGTTCGAGCCGCGATCAAGCCAAGCAGCAGGCGGACAGATCCTCGGGCGCCTGGCCAGGATCACGGGAGGCACGATCGACCCGGCGCCGGACGCCGTTTGGCACGGCCCGCGCACGGGAACCGAACGCCGCCCGCTGGACGAGGCGTGCATGTGGCTCGCGCTGGTGCTGCTCTTGATCGAAATCGCCTGGCGGCGCCTGCCGCGGCAGGTACATCGGACCCGTCCGGCGCACGCGCCCGCGTCCCCCGCGGTCGCGGGCAAGCCAAGAACATCGCCGTCCGTTCCTGCCGCCCCGAAGACCTCCCCCACCGACAAGGGCGGCACGGGCGGGGTGCTCGGGGACGTGCTCGAGCGTGCGAAGTCTCGGGCGCGACGCCGCCGGTAGGTACAGTGCCTCCATGCTCAATACCGGCCAGCGGTTTCCGCTTCCGCTTCATGGCGCGTCCAATCCGTCGTCCGATGCCCAGGGGACGACCCCCGGCAGTTTCGCGCTGAAGCCGGAGCTCGGCGCTGCGCGAATGTTCTCGTCGCCGGACACGCCGGGGATGCCGCCGCCGTCCGACAAGACGGCGCACGACTTCAACCCGGCACCGCGTTCCGCGGGCGACGCCGTGACGCAGCTCGAGAAGGCGCGGCACGGGATCGTGACGCCGGAAATGCGGCGCGTGGCCGAGCGCGAGCCGCACCTCACGGTGGAGCAGGTGTGCTCCGAGGTGGCCGCCGGGCGGCTGATCATTCCGGCCAACCGCGTGCATCTGTCCTACCGGCTCGATGCGATGGCGATCGGGCGCGGGACCAAGACGAAGATCAACGCGAACATGGGCGCGTCGCCCGTCAGCAGCGGCACCGACGAGGAGCTCGAGAAACTGCGTTGGGCGGAGCGCTGGGGCGCGGACACCGTCATGGATCTTTCGACCGGCGGTGACCTCAACGCCTGCCGCGAGGCGATCCTCCAGAACTCGACCGTGCCGATCGGGACGGTGCCAATCTACGCGATGATTGCCGGACGAGGCCTCGAGGACCTGAGCCACGAGGTGATCCTGAACGAGCTGCGGCATCAGGCGCAGCAGGGCGTGGACTACTTCACAATCCACGCCGGCGTGCTGAGAGAGCATCTGCCGCTCGTCAAGAACCGGCTCATCGGCATCGTGTCGCGCGGCGGGTCGCTGCTGGCGAAGTGGATGCTCGTGCACGGCAAGCAAAACCCGATGTACGAGCTGTTCGACGACATCTGCGACATCATGCGCGAGTACGACATCTCGTTTTCGCTCGGCGACGGACTCCGTCCCGGCGGCCTGGCGGACGCCACCGACGAGGCGCAGCTCCGCGAGCTCGAAACGCTGGCTGAGCTCACCGAGCGCGCGTGGGCGAAGGGCTGCCAGGTCATGGTCGAGGGGCCCGGCCACATACCGTTCGACCAGATCGAATACAACATGAAGATTCAGCGCCGCGTCTGCCACGGCGCGCCGTTTTATGTCCTCGGCCCGCTCGTCACCGACATCTTCCCGGGCTACGACCACATCACGAGCTGCATCGGCGCGACGGCCGCCGCCTACCACGGCGCCGCGATGCTGTGCTACGTGACGCCGAAGGAGCACCTGGGTCTGCCGAAGAAAGACGATGTCAAGCAGGGCTGCGTCGCCTACAAGATCGCCGCGCATGCCGCCGACGTGGCGTTGGGCATCCCGGGCGCGCGCGACCGCGACGACGAGCTGACCAAGGCCCGCGCGGCGCTGAACTGGGAAAAGCACTTCGAGCTGTCGTTCGACCCCGACCTCGCCCGCGCGTTCCACGACGAGGATCTCGACGTGGATACCGATTTTTGCGCGATGTGCGGCCACGACTGGTGCAGCGTCAGAATCTCGAAAGAGATCCAGGACTTCGCCTCCGGCAACGACCCGGAGTACGCCGTGGCACGGGTCAGGAAGAGCCCGGGCCTCACGGACGAGCAACGCACAATCCTTACGCAGCGCGGCGTGCTGCCGGCCGAAGAGATCCACAAGCTGATGGCCAAGGTCGGCACCGACGAGGCAGGCAAGGCCAACTGCCACAGCGACATCGCCGACCCCGAGTCCGCGCAAGAGCTACAGGCGGACACGTAGGAGTCAAAAAGGGGGCGCGGGGGCAGCCGGCCCCCGGCCCCCCACAATGAACTCGGCTACTTGCGCTGAATCGGGTCTGGCCACCCGTACTTCGCCTTGAGGGACGAGAGGATCCGCGCGCGCTCCTTTTTCGCGGATCGAGCGGCTCGCTTGGTACTCATCTTGTCGCCGCCAGCGATCGCCCGCATCACGAAGTGCTTCATGAGCGAGCTGTCGATGAACCCGTCCGCCGAATCGACCGTGACCGATCCGCCGCCGATCAGGAGGCCCACGACGCGTGTGCGATCCTTCGTCGTCGATACTCCGCTGACGCTCAGCTCCCCCCAAAGCCCTTTTTGATCGTTGGGAATCCGGTTCGCGAAAACCCAGCCGTGTCCCATGATCGCCTTTTTGGCGAGTCCGGCTTCCGCCTCGAACCCCTTCCGACAGAACGCGGCAAACTGCTGGTCCTTGGCCGCGGTCTTGAACACGCTGCCGGACGCCTTGCGATGCAACAGCGCATCGAGCGCCACGCGATAGTGTCCCGCGGCGAGCAGCCGTTTCATCTCCTTGGCCTTGATCGCGAAGAGCTTGGCCAGTCGACCGCGCGCCCACGTCGCGAGGTCGAAGTCGTCGCTGCCGTACTCGCGCAACGAGTGGCCGGCGGCGGCGTCACCCTTCTCAGGCTTGAGCAGCGCCTTGGCCGGCTTGAGCTTAGGCGCCGTCTTGCTCTCGGCCAACGCCGCGAACTCGGCCTTGGTCGCCCACGCCTTCAGTTTGAATCGCGTCGGAGCAGCACGGACCAGCCGCTCGAGCGCAAAATGGCGCGCCTTCGGATCCTTCGCCGCAAGGTACGCGGACAGCATACCCTCGGTGTCTTGCGGCAAGTCGAGCGGTTCCCTCCGGGGCCGGCGCTTGTGCCAGCCGACCATGAGCGTAACACCGCCTTGCGAGGTGAGCGGGCCGTCTGTAGTACAACGGGGCCGTCCCATGCTCCGGATCGTTCTTCTTGTCTCTCTTCTGGCTGGCGTCGCTGTCGTTTGGTGTGCGAGACATCCACGGCAAGACGCGTCTCCGGAGCCGGCGGCCGTCGCGCCGCCCTTCGACATTCAAGAGGACGAGTTCCGGCTCGCTCCGGAGGTTGCGCGGCGGGTCTGGGAGATCGAGACGGTCGTGCATCGCCTGCAGATGGAGGTCGTCCCGAAGCTGATTACAGCCTGGGACGGCGATGCTTTCCCGCCCTTTCTTGCTGCCGATTTCACGGCGACGGTACCTGCGGCGCACGAAACCCACACCCACGGACCCGTCACGGTCGCGGTCGGAAAGACGGACAAGTCGCGCACGCTCGATGCCGCGTCCTGGTTCGCCTATCTCAAGCAGCAAGGCGACCCGCCGCGCGCCGGTCCGTCACTCGTCGCGTTTCATATCGACCTGCTGTCACCCAAAAAAAACGGCGCCGGCTGGACCGGCACATGGACCGTTCGTCTGCACAAGAAAAACTCGGAGTACCTGGCCAAGGTCGAGGTGGACTACGCCCGGATCGGCATGCGGCCCGCGCAAGAAGAAGGTTGGATTCAAGCCGTGCGCACGGTTTTCGAACAACGCCGCACCGCGGCCCACGAGCTGCTGCCCGACATCACCGCTTCGAGCGGAATCGCCGTCCGTGAGCTGTTTGATGCGAGGGCTCACAACGCGGGGGCCACGTTTTTCACGACCTACGCGCTGGACTACGACGGCGATGGGCGATTGGACGTGCTGGTACTCGACCGGGTCAGCGAGATCACCGCTCGCCGACCCGGGCGCAAGTGTTTTTTGTACCGCAACAGGGGCGACGGCACGTTTGAGGACCGTACGCTCGAGGCGGGGCTGATCGCGCCGCCGCGCGGCAAGCACTTTCGGCTCGCGACCGTCGGCGATTTTGACAACGACGGCGACGACGACCTGCTGTTCGACCTCGGCCCCGAAATGTACGGTCGACCCGCGGCGTATCGCAACGACGGCGGTCACTTCAAGAAGACGGCAACGGATCTACCCGCGGTGGCGGCCGGCGGCGGATGCGTGGCCGACTACGATGGCGACGGGTTGCTCGATCTGTATTTGCCGAACTCCGGCGCCGCGGTCGAGGGCCGCGATCAGAAGGCGCGATGGATCGGGGACCGGACGGGTCCGGCCGGATTGCTGTTCAGGGGGCGCGGGGGATTCTCGTTTCAAGACGTCACGGAGCGCTCGCGCGCGTCGGGCGGCCACCGTGAAATCCTGGGTGCGAACGCGGTCGATCTGGAACCGGACGGCGACGCCGACCTCGTGCTCGTCAACCACATGGGCGAGAACCTCGTTTTGGTCAACGACGGCACGGGGGTGTTCTCGGAACGACCGTTTGCCGATCCGTTCGGCGGGTTTTCGATGGGCGTCGCCACCGGCGACCTCGACGGCGATCTCGATCCCGACTTCTACGTGGCCAACATGTCGAGCCGCGCCGGCCGGCGGATCATGCACAACCTCGGCAAGGAAGCGTACCCGCCGGGCGTTCATGCGTTGCTGGTCGGCTGGATCGACGGCAACGAAATCCTGCGCAACGACAAGAGCGGATTTCAGGTCGTCGGGCGCGACACCGCGGGCTGGGCGTACGGACCCGCCATGGTCGATCTGGATGGCGACGGCTGGCTCGACGTGTACTGTCCCGTGGGCTACCAGAGTGTCGATCCACACGGTCCCGACGGGTGAACGTGTGTGTGGCGGGCCGCCGTGTCGCGGCCCACGAGTCGATTCGGAAAAGTTGCGGCCTACGGCGACGTCGATGCCTCGCGCGGCGAATTCTGGGTCGAGAGCCCCTGGAGCTATCCGCGGGACAAGAACCTGTCCGCGTTCGAACCCAACCGGGTGCTGCTCAATCGCGGCCGAGGGCGTGCGGAGTTCTGGGACATCTCGTCGGTCAGCGGAGCGGGCGACACGGGCGACGGGCGCGGTGTGCTGGTGCTCGACCTCGACGACGACCTCGCGCCGGAGTTGGTCGTGCGCCATTCCGGCGGCGGCCCGCTCAAGGTCTTTCGCAACGCATTCCCCCGAGCCGCACGCCTGCAGATCGAGCTGGTCGGAAGCAAATCAAACCGGCGCGGCCTCGGAGGACTCGTGTCGATCGAGTTCGGCGGGTCCGGAGAGTCCGGAGGGCGGCGTCTCGCGCGCCAGCTCTGGGCGAACAACAACTTCGTCGCGCAACAGGGCGCGTTGGTCCGCTTCGGTCTCGGCGACCCGGCCAAGATCAAGACCATCGATAAGCTTGTCGTGCACTGGCCCTCCGGCAAGATCACCGAGCTTGCGGACATCGCGGTGAACCAGCACCTCCGCATCCACGAAAAAGACGGCCGCGCGGAGAAGGTCCGCTGAGGGTTTGCTGAGACCGGCAGCCAGCTGCATCGCCGTCTTAGGGCTGTTTGCAGCGATGACCTTCGCCGACGGCAAGGTGATCTCCGCGCGTGCCGCGGGAGCAGAAACGGTTGACCAGACGATCCTGATCCACTGGGACGCGGGGCGTCAAAAACTCGCTATCGAGACGCGCTACGAGCCCGACGGCTCCGATCGCTATGTTTGGGTCGTGCCGTTACCCGCCCCACCGAAGGTGACCGCGGCGACCGCTGGAATGTTTCGCACCGCAGAGATCGCGTTCGCGGAACCCGTGGAAGGCCCGGACTGGGATCCCGTAGTGTTCGCGGTGTTTTTGTTGGTGGCCGCAACCGTCTTGGGAAGCCTGGAGATTGCTGTCACGCGCACCGCTTGGAGGGTGCACACGTTCGCCTACCTCATGTTCGGACTCGGGTTCCTTTTGCTGTGGATCTCCTCGTTCACGGCGAAGGCGGGCGGCGGCGTCTCCGTCCTGTCGCGCCAGCGCGCGGGCGCGTACGACGTGGCGACGGTCGCGGCGGACACGCCGGACAAACTCGCGCCGTGGCTGCGGACGCGTGGCTTCAAGGTCGGCGAGGAGACCGAGCGCGTCCTCGGCGAGTACGTGCGCGCCGGCTGGGTGTTCAGCGTCGCGACCTTGGCTCCGGACCAGGCGCAAGCCGGCCGCCCACACCCGCTGCTGTTCGAGTTTTCCGGCAAGGAGCCGGTCTATCCGCTGCGCCTGACCGGTGCGGGCGCCACGAAGCCGCTCGCGGTCGAAGTGTATTTCTTCGCCGACCAGCGCGCGACCTGCTCGCAGCTTGAGACGATCTTGTGCGCGCCAACGCGGTCGAGCTGGTCTTCGCACGGATACATGCCGCTCGGATGGCCCGGGAGGATCGGCCACGCGGGACTCCGATCTTTCGCCGGCAAGGCCAAGACGATTACCCGGCTGAGCGGCACGCTCTCGCCTGCGGACATGCGCGAAGACCTCTCGTTCGGCTTCACGGCACCGTTGGAAGCCGGGCGCAAGCTCTATTCGGAGCCCAGCGCACGCGCCTATTCATGGACTGCGGGGCTCTGGATCACGGTGATCGTCCTCGCCGTTTTCTGGGTGATCACAACCGCCCGGGACAGCTGGCAGCGAGGGGCCTCCGGCGCCGGCAGGGCACTCGCCTGGCGTCGTCTGCGGCGAGCATGGCTGGTCGCCGTGGCGCTCGGCGCACTCACGGGCGGTTCGCTATACGTGGCGCTCGAAAGGGTCGAGATCCTGCCGAAAGAATCGCTCGAATCCAGCACCGCGCGGCACAAGGACATCGCCGCACGGGTCGATGCGCAGGACGCCGGCTCGCTCGCAAAGGCGCGACGGGAAGCCGCGGCGTTTTGGAGCGGCCAACAAAACGCGCTCACGGGTGGACTGGTCGTGCACGAGGACTCGCCGGGAAACTACACGATCGAAGCGGTTGACGGTCGGCTCCGCTACCACCACTACGACGCCGTCGGCGCCCGCTACCGCGGCGGCGCATGGAGAGTCGATCGATGAGGGCACGCCAACGAACAAGCATCGCCGTCCTTGGCTTATTCATCGTCGGAGCCCTCGCAGACGGCAAGCCGGACACGCCGCCCGTCAAAAAACTCCGGACCGGATTTCGGTTCGTGGAGGGTCCGGCGTTCGACGGCGCGGGCAACCTGTACTTCTCCGACATTCCGAACGCGCGCATCCACAAGCTCACGCCGGACGGCAAGCTCACCGTGTTTCGCGAGAAGAGCGGGCGGGCGAACGGGCTGTTTCTGCATCGCGGACGCGGCGAGCTGTATGCGTGCGAGGGCGGCACCGGCGTCGTCGCGGCGTACTCGCTCGACGGCAAGAAGCGTCGGGTCGTCGCGGCGTCGTACAAGGGCAAGCGGTTCAACGCGCCCAACGATCTCGTGATCGATCGCGCCGGCGGGGTCTACTTCACCGATCCGAAGTTCGGACGGGATCGCAAGAGCCTGCCGCAGGGCGTGTGGGCGGTCTACTATCGGGCGTCAGGAACGGACGGCGATGTTTCTCGGGTGGCGGACGACTTCAAACTGCCCAACGGAATCATGTTGTCGCCGGACGAGAAAACGCTGTACGTCGTGCAGAGCGGCAGCGAGATCGTGTGGGCGTTCCCGGTCGAGAAGCCGGGCACGCTCGGCAAGCGGCGCGAGTTCTGCCGGCTCAAGCAGCCGCAGGGCCAGACCGGCCGCGGCGGCGACGGCTTGACGGTGGACAAGGAGGGCACGCTCTACATCACGACGCGGCTCGGCCTGCAGGTGTTTTCGGCCAAGGGCAAGGCGCGCGGCGTCATCGCGATCCCCGAGACTCCCGCGAACGTGACGTTCGGCGGCAAGGACGGCCGAACGCTCTACGTGACGGCGCGCACGTCGGTGTACGCGGTAAGAGCGAAAGTGCGCGGACACCGCTTTCGCGCGGGCAAGCCCGCCCGGTGAAGGCTCGTCCGATCTCCCCGCGGTCGTGACTCGTTATGATGGACGCGTGGCGACAAGGGCGGACCGAGAGCGGTTTCTCAAGAAGATCGATCAGGCAGTACGCGAGTTGCGCTCGCGGCGCGTCGCCGGTCGCTGGTCCATAGCCCCGCCACTGTGGCGGGGCTTATGGCGCCTGGGGGTGAAGATTCCGCCGCCACACTTCATGCCCTTCTCCCACTATTGCCTAGTACTCGCGCTGTGGTTCGGCTTCCTCGTCAGCGTCGTCGCGCTGCTCTGGTACGACGTGTCGTGGCACACTTTCGTCGCGATCGTGATCGCCATTCTCGTCTCAGGGGTTCTTGTTCGGTTCAAGGCGTGGAGCTGCAGCCTTCCGCGCTGGGAAGACTATCCGTTCGTGGACGAGGATGTCTTCGAATAGTGCAACGGCGACCGGAGTAGGCGCACCCATGGGGAACGACATCGTGACCGTCGCGAGTTTTGACAAGCCGTTCGAGGCTCACATGGCGAGAGTCAAACTCGAGGCCGAGGGCATTCGCTCCATCGTGTCCGACGAGCACCTGGTGACGATGGATCCGCTGCTTGGCTACGCCGTCGGCGGGATCAAAGTCGAGGTCTCTCGCGAAGACGCGGCGGCAGCCCACGCGATTCTCGAACACGTGGCTTCAGAACGATCCAAGCCGCGGGAGCCGGACGCGGCCTCAACCGCCGAGTCGGACGCGGACGCTAATCTCTGTCCGCGGTGCGGCTCCGACCAAATCTCCGTCCATCGCTCCGGCACCCGGTTCTCGTGGCTGACGATCGTGTTCATCGGTTTTCCCATAGGTCGCTCGAAGCCGCAACACACCTGCGGTGCGTGCGCGCACAACTGGCGGTAGTCGCAACCGAGCCGCCCAATCAACCGCTCGATTCGCGCGCGGCGACGGTCTCCTCGTAGACCTGCACCGCACCGGAGCAGCCGACGTAGATGCGCACGCCATCCACGTCCAGGCATGTGGGTTCGACGTCGAGCGCTATCGAGTCCAGCTCGCTGCCCGTTGTCGCCGACCAAACCCTCAGCCGCTGACCGGCCGTGTAGATCCGCTGGCTGTCGCTGCTCCACGCCGGAGCGCACGCGCGTTGCGCCTCAAGCCGGAACCTGGCCTTCCAGCGCCGCCCGGCAGTGCCCTCCCACACGACGTAGTGCCCGTTCTCGTCCGCCGTCAGTAGCCGCATCCCGTCCGGGGAGAACACGGCATTCCAGATGGCGCTCTCGTGCGGCACCTCGACCTGCCGCTCCGACAAGCCCGGCATGTCCCAGATCCGGAGAACGCCTTCGGAGTCGCCCGTGGCCAACACGGTTCCGTCCGGCGAAACATTCATGCAGTAAATCGCGTCGTCGTGCGCGTCACTGACGCGAAGCAGTTTGCCGCTATCGAGCGACCAGACATCCAGACGACGGCCACACGCCGCGATCCATTCGCCGGCCGGAGCCGCCACAAACCGAAAGATCATCTGCTTCCTGTTCCCCCTGAACGTTCGAATCAGTTCTCGTGTGCCGGCCTGCCAAGCGCCAAGCTCGGTACTGCTCACATGCCCGAGGATAATTCTTCTGCCCTTCCGCGTCACGACGACCGGCTCCGGCTCGCCATCGGCCGCGATATCCCACGGCGTGGAGGAACGAATCGCCACATCCCAACGGGCTACAGCGTTGTCGATCTCCATCGCGACTTGACCGGTCTGTCGATGGACGGCAACCCTGAACACCTGACCGCGCACAGCGCACACACCGGGATGTTCACGCCGCCCGAGGCAGTCCCATACGCGCACGGCTCCCTCGTCAGATTCCTCGCCCGCCACGAACCAGCGCCCGTCCCGCGAGAACCGACCCGACCAGTGCGGTGTCACGTCAAGCAGCAGGCGATGGGAATCTTTGGCCGGATCCCACACGTACAGCTTCCCGACGCGAGTCGCGACGAGCAACCCGTCCGCGCCGTAGCCGACCTGGCTGACGGGATTTTGAAACTCGTGGCCCGCGCCGATCTGAACACCGGTATCGAGCCGCCAGCGCAAAACCTTGTTTCCGGCTGCAATGGCGATCTCTTGACCACAAGAACGGACGGCGATGTTCCCGAAGTCCTCGACATCCAAATCCGGATGCGTCAGCCTTCGAACGAGTTTTTGATCCGCAATGTTCCAGAGTTCGAGCTGGTACCCAGCGGTGATGAGCTGGGAATTGTCCCGCGTGAACGCGACGGCCTCGATCAGACCCGTATCCTCGTCCGAGCACACCGCCAGGCGTTCCCCCGTCCGCGTGTCCAGGACCACGACGCCATCGCTGTCCGCGGTCACAAGACGCGACCCGTCACGCGAAACCGCGATCCAGCCGGTGTAGGCCGCTCGCCACCTGTGCAGGGTGGTGCCGTTCGCGGGATCCGTCACGGCGAAGCGACCTTCGGCGTCCGTCGTGACCAGCGTGTTGGCCGGGCCGCGAGCCAGGAACCAGGCATCGTTCGGCAATTGCACGCGGCGGATCTCCTTGCCGGTGCGAGCGTCCCAGACCCCCACCCGGCCGGCGCCGCCGACCGCCGCGATCCACGTGCCCGGGTCGCCAACGGCGACACGCGTGACGGCCGGCGTCAGCCGAAAACGCCGCGCCCCCCACAGATCGATCCAGTGCAGGATTCCACGCTCAGAGCGCGTGAGCTCCGCGGCCGGCTGCGTCATGAAGTTCTGCTGTACCCACTCCGGACGCGGATCGCGCGCCCCCTGCCGGACCGGCTTGACGGGCGCATCGTCGCATGCCAACGCAAGAACCAACGCAGCCACGAGAACGCCCGATCGCATCGAGACACTGTGCCTTGATCCCGTGCAGTCCGACACCGGTCTCGGCTACTCTGGTTTCGTGCGTTGCCGTGGCCTCCTGCTTGGATTCGCTGGACTCCTGGTCGCTGCGTGCGATGACCCCGTACCCGCTTGGCACAGCGACGCTTCATCTTCCGAGCTCACGCTCGATCGGTTGGCGGAGATCGTCGGCGAACTGCTCGAAGCGCGCGTCGCTGACTGCAAGGTCGAGCGCGCGGCCGAGGATCGGCTCCAAGTGCGGCTGGCGGACGGGCGTTCGGCTCCGCTCTATCTGGTCGGCCTGTTCGAGACCGAGCCCAGCGCGCGGGTCGGCAGGATCGAAACGCGCCTGTCATGGTTCGTCGATCAACTCGCCCAAAACGAGCCGGCCCCGAAGAAAGAATGAACCGATTCCGGGCGGCTCGGGACTTGTTTCTTGATCCATGGCTCCCGACGAATTCCTCCACCATGCGCCGTTTCTGCGTCGCCTCGCGCGCGAGGTCCTCAGAGACCCCCACCTCGCGGAAGACGCCGTGCAAGAGACGTGGCTCGCCGCACGCCGCAGCCCGCCGCGCCACAACAAGAACGTGCGCGCCTGGCTCGCGAGCGTGGTCCGCAACGTCGCACGCAAACTCCTGCGTGGCGACGCCCGCCGCACGCGCCGCGAACGCGAACGCCCGCAAGCGGTCCCGGCCACGCAGGACGACGCGCGCGAACGCGAGCGGGTCGCCCACGCGCTCTGCCGCCTGCCCGAGCCGTATCGCACCGCCCTCGTCATGCGCTACTACGAAGACCTGCCCCCGCGCGAGATCGCCGCTCGCTTGAACGCACCGGTCGAAACCGTACGCACACGCCTGCGCCGCGGCCTCGAGAAACTCGGTGCGCTCCTGCGGCACCGCGCACCTTCGGTCGCACCTCTGTTCTGGCTATCGTTTCGTTCGACCGGGAAAAAGACCGTCGCCGCCGCGGCCGTTCTTGTGGTCGCGGGCATCGCCGTCGTGCAGCTGTCTTCGGAGTCACGCCAACTCGCCCGCACCACTCCCGACCGCACGTCCGTGCACGTGGTCCCCACGCAAGCTGTCGCTCACCATGAGAAAGCAAACGGACGGCGATATCTTCTGGACGGGCGGCTCTCTGGAGTACCGCACGACGGGACGATGCGCGCCGGACCTCTCACCGTGCGCGCCGACAAGGACGGTCGGTTTGTGTTCGATGTCACGGACTTGACCGGCGCGCTCGAGGTGTCGTACGACCATCCGCACGCGGTGCCGATCGCGCGGCGTTGGTGGCCCGGCGATGGACCGGTTTCGCTCACCGTGCGCAAGGCCGCGCGCGTCGGCGGGCAGGTCCTGGGACACGACGCCCGCCCCCGTGCGGATGTGTTGGTCGGCGTGTTCCCGGTCGAGGCGGACCGGCCGGCGCCCGTCCCGAGCGATACGGTGCGCACGGATTCGGAGGGCGGGTTCGACCTGCGGACTCCGGCCGGCTTCGATCGGGTTCTGGTAGCGATCGCACCCGGGGGCGATGCCGCGTTTTTGTACGACACCGGCGGGCGCTACCACGGCCTGCATCTTGGGCCGGCACAACCCGACTCCGGCGACGAAGGGGCGCCGATGGTGCTCGGTCGGTTCCGGCTCCAGTGGTTCGGGCGCCGTGTCGAACTCGTGGGTGGGATGGATGAAGGGCGCCCCGCCGCGCGCTGCGATCCAAAGCCGCCGCATGACGCCTTGCGTGTCGTCGCACGCGGAGGCCACGGTCAACCGTTGGCGGCCGTGGTTCGAGCCGACGGACAGCCCCTGACATTTGTGCGCGACAGCGCGCGGCGGTCCCGCCTGTTCGGCGAGGGCCGGGCCTTCGTCGCGTCGCTTCGAGCGGGCTGGCACATTCTCGAGATCCGCCATCCCGGCTACCGCCCCTTGTTTTTGCGCGCCCGAGTGCCGGGCGTGGTCGATGTCACCCTGGAGGTTTCACGATGAAGCTCTTGATCGTCGCCCTGATTGCGACTCCGCTGCTCGCCGAAGAGTGGCAGGCCGGTCCGCTCACGCTTGAGGTGCACGTCTCGCGCACCGCCAACCTGTTTCACGTCGTGGACAACCTCTCGAACTGGGACCGGTACGCGCATGCGCAGTACCGGCGCCACTTCCGCGGTCTCTCCGACGAGGATCAATCGCTGCTTCGCCAGCACGCGGGAATCCGGCGCAAGAAGGGCTGGGGCGGCGGCCTGGAGCAGACGTTTTACACGATGGCGAGCCTCGACGACGCCCTCAAGACGGGTGTGGCCGCGGGCCACCTCACGAAGGCGGAAGCCGACCGCGAGGCACTGATTCTGCGGCACTTCGCGGCGCGCGCGGACGGACTGTTCAAACAAGAGCAGCAGCGTCTGGTGGCGTTTCGCACGCGGATCAAGGAGCGCCTGCCCGAGCTCGCCGGCTGGTGCCGGAAGATCTCGCGGTTCTGCCACGGCCACAAGGCCCGCGTGCCCGTGTACCTCATCGCGAATCCGTCCGACAACAACTGGGGCGGCGGCTACAACGGCGGCCGGCTTACCGTCGAGGTAGCGCGCGTCGCGGACGTTTTCCCGACATTTTTGCACGAGCTCATGCACGCCTTCGTGAACCGCGAACGCGAGCGGCTGAAGGCGGCCGCAAACAGCGCCAAGGATCTCGACTACACGACGCTGAACGAGGGCATTGCCTACGCGCTCTCGCCGGGGCTGATCCATTCGGGCACGCCGCTGCACGAGCAGGTCGGACGCGATTTTGCCCAAAACAAGCCGTTCAAGGATCCGTACGTGCGCTTTCGCCGCTACGGACTCGCCCTGCAACCGCTGCTCGCCGAAGCGCTCGACGGCGACGAGACGCTCGAGACATTCCTGCCGCGCGCGCTCGACATCTGGAGAGCCGTCGTAGCCCTGGACGGCGCCCGCACGGCGAAACGCTCCCGCCCCCGGGCCCCCTCACACTACAGTTCCGGTCCAGGCTGGAAGATACTCGGCAAGCGCGTCAGCCTGCACTCGTTCAACCACTCGGCGAACCACTACAAAAAGATCCTCGCGCAGGCGCGGCCGGGGAAGACATTCGTGCTGATGTTTGCGCTCGACCATCCGGACAAGAACGTGCCGGAGGGCTTTGCCGACCTCTTGCCCAAGCCGTGGGCCGAGATCGAAGCGGAGCTGCAGGCCGGGCACGTCGTTGAGGAGACCGGGCGCGCGCGCAAGCTGCGCATCGTGCTGCTCGCGGCGCCGACAGTGGCGCGTTTGCGGGAGCTGATCAAGAAGACGAAGTTGATTGGGGGGGCGCGGGGGCCGTGGTTTTTCGGAATGGGCCGCGGGATGACGCTGTACAAGGCGTTGAACCGACACATGCACGCGGTGCACGGACGCGGCGTGGCGGGCTACGAGCACGGTCGCGGTGGTTACGACGCAATGCTCAAGCGGAGCCAAAAGGGCGACACCCTGATCCTGATGTTTCGTGGCGATCGATCGGAGACGCCCCCCGCCGCGATGCGCGACCTGTTACCTGTACCGTGGGCAAGGCTTCAGGAAGCGTTGAAGGCAGGCAAGGTCCTGGAAGCCGAGGGGACGGCCCGTGGATTTCGGACCGTCCTCCTCGTCGCCGAAACTGAGCCAGCGCTTATCGACCTGATCCGCCGGACTTCGTTGCTTCAGAAGCCTTAGCCTTGGCCGCATTCGCCTGATCCTCGCGCTCCAGGGCGGCCAGTTGCACCCGCAGCGCGCGCCGGCGCCGGTCGAGCGTGAGGATTTTTTCGATTACGTGCTCCGCTAGTTCGCGCACGTCGGGATCGAGCGAATCGACAAGTCGCGCGAGATCCGGGAGGAGTTCACGCGTTCCGAGCTTGCCCGCGAGGCCGACCGCCTCGTACGCGACATCCGTATCCGCGGATGCGAGAAGGCGGCGGTAGGCCGAGAGCAACCTGTTGGACAGTGGTGCCCGCTTGGCCAGCTGCGCCAACGCCGTGTCGGGAACGGTCTTGTCGGATGCCAGGCGCGCAACGGCGGCGAGGATGTCGTTTTTGGGAAAGGTCGGCGTATCGAGATATCCCACAAGCAGCGGCAGCAGGCGTGCGTCGGCGCGGCGGAGCAGATCCCGTAACGCATCGGTCGGAACCGTCGCCCGCTCGGCGATGAACCGCAGGGCACTGTCATTGATCGACTGCGGCCGGGCGAGGAGCGCATCAACGGTCGGCTGCGCACTCTCGCCGCGAAGCCAGTCGGCGTAGTCCGACGCGGCCCAGCGCACGCCCGCGACCCTGGGCACCCACTGGTATGGCGGAATCGTCTTCTGGAGGGCCGCCAGGTGGTCGGTGACATCCTCGACGGCATGAAGATCCGCAAGGGCAATCGAGCGGTAGGCGTCTTGAGCCGCCGCCGGAAGATCGTTGAAGGTGGCCAGAATGACGATCGAGGACCGCGCGACGGCCGTACGCGACTCCGACGACAGTCCGGCGATCCGATCGCGAAGCGCCGGGACAACTTGACCGAAGTAGAACGTTCCGCCGTCGAAGCGCTCCTCTTCGCAGGCGAACAGGAGCGGCAGGGCGTGCTCGTGTGCGTCGGCGATTCGGTTTGCAATCGTGCGCGCCTCGTCCGGCTTCAGATGGTGCGCGAGGCGAGCCAGGCGCGCGACGGCTCCGGCGACTTTCCTGCCACCCAGCTCCGCGACAAGGTCCGGCAGAAAGCGTGCGGCCTCCCGCGCCATCGCGGGCTCCACGATTTCCTCGCTGTTGTCCACCAGCAGCTCGGTGATGACCGGACGCGCCTCCTTGCGCTTCCAAGCGGCACGGACCAATCTTGCGTTGCGCGCGTCGTCGTACTGCAGCACGTCGGCAATCGTCGCGACGTGGCGCGCGGGCGCCTCGGCAAACAGTGACACGAGCCACTCCTGCCCCGAGCCGGCACGGACAAGCGTGAGCAGTCGTTGCGAGAACTCGTTTCCGTAGAGTTCCTGTTTCTTGCGTGCGACGCCCCACCAGCGCCGGAGGATCTTCTCGTATCGCGCGGCATCGAGCTTCCGATGGCGGAGCCCGCCCGCTACGGCGTGGGCCCAGGAGCCGCGCAGCTGATCCGGCGTGGCGCTTTCGAGAATCGCCAGCACGGTGTTCGTCGAAAGATGGCGGGCCATGGCCTTGAGTCCGTAGGTCGCGCGTGAATTCGCGGTTGCGGGTACGTGCGCCGCGGCCACGCGAAACGTCTCGTCCGTAACCCACGCCTTGTTGCCCGCCGCAAACCGTCGGTAGAGTTCCGCCGCCATCGGCGCGATCGGGCCCTGTTGGCGCATCCAGGCATCGAGTCTTTTTCGGGCGGCATCGTCGGCAGGCAGCTTCTTGTGCACCTCGACCGCCACCTTCGGAGACAGGCGCGCAAGCCGCCTGAGGAACTCCTCCGGCATCGTGGTGGCAATCGCGAAGGTCGGGGCGTGGCGCAGGAACACCGGGTCCTTCAGCTCCAGCAGCTTGAGGGCGAACGCGTTCAACCGGTCTTGGTCACGATGGAGATAGCGAAGATACTCTTTCGTACTCCTCCGGAATTCCGGGCGCCAGCGTTCCCAGAGTTTCGGCGCGTCCATTGAGGACAGGACCATGAACGCGTCATCGCGCAGGAGGCTGTCGGAGTGGTCGAGTAGTCCCACCAGGAACGGAATCGCCGGCTTCCCGATGATCTGGAATTCGCGAACAACGCCGACAACCTGAGCGTGCTCGGCCCGGTACTGCGCCGCGAACTTGGCCAGGTCGTACTTGAGTTTGTCCAGTCGCTTGTCCAACTCGCGGCCCGGGGCCACGTCGCGCAGCGAGCGGCGGTACTCCTCGATCTGGGGCTTCAGCGCTGCCGGTGTCTTCGGATCGGCGGCGATCGCGGCGAGGCGGGCGCGCGCCTCGTCGGCCCGGCCCAGGATGACGCAGGTGACGGCGAAGCGAAACTCGCACTGCGCCTTGAGGCGGTCCGGTAGTTTCTTCTGGCGCAAGAGCGCGAGGTACCGACGCGCGGCGTCGGCGGGCTTGTTGTCGATCACCTCGAGCGCATAGGCCTCGTGGTACTGGTCCTCGAAGTCCTGCGCCCAGACGGCGCCGGTGAGAACCAAGAGCAAGACGGCAGGTTTCAGCATGGTGTTTTTATCGCGCGAGCGCGCGCGTGCGGGTCAGGGGTTGGTCGTCGGATTGTCGGTGCTGTGTCAGCATGAGTCCGTGTCAGCGCGAGAAGCGGTAGCCGACACCGCGGACGGACACGAGGTGGCGCGGCGCGGCGGGATCCGATTCGATCTTGCGCCGGAGGTTGAATACGGCATTGTCGATGACTCGACTCGCAGGAGCTTCGCCGTTGCTCCAGACCCCGGCCAGCAGATCCGCGCGCGACACGGCGCGGCCTTCGTGCGCGAGCAGAAAACGCAGGAGCGCGACTTCTTGCTGCGTAAGTCCGCAGACATCGCCGTCCCGCCTGCGCTCCTGCGGAGCTTCGGCGCGGGCGGGGCCCGTTTGCTCTTTCATGGTTCGGCGCACCGTCCGTGCCGCGAAATCGACCGTGACGGGGCCGAGGCGTAGCCGCTCGCGCGGGGCTCGACCGCGCTCGCGGTCCCACGCGCGCAGGCGGGATGCGACGCGCGCGAGGAGTTCGGCGAGCCCGAACGGCTTGACGAGATAGTCGTCCGCACCGAGTTCGAGCCCCTTGACCTTGTCGGTCTCGAGTCCGCGCGCGGTCAGGATCAGTACCGGTGTTTCGACGGCGTCGGCGCGCAGACGCCGCAACACGCCGAAACCGTCCAAGCCGGGCAGCATGAGGTCGAGGATGATCAGGTCCGGATCGGTCGTCAGGCCGAGGTGCAGTCCCTTCACTCCGTCGGGCGCGTCGAGCACCTCGTACCCCTCGGACTCGAGGGCGTCGCGCAGCCCTTCGCGCAGCGCGGGTTCGTCTTCGACGATCAGGATCGTGTGGTTCGCGTCACTCATGCGCAAACCCCACAACAAAGCGCGCCGTCGGTTCATAGCGAACCGAGCCGCCCATGCCGCCCATCAGGTCGCGCACCAAGGCCAAGCCCATGCCGGTGCCGGGGACCGCAGCGGCGATCGCCGCTTTGCCGCGCGCGTAACGACGAAAGAGCGCCGGTCGATCTTCGTTCGTCACACCGCAGCCATCGTCCTCGATCGTGAGCTCGCCGTTTGCCCACGCAATGCGGATCGCGGTCCCGGGTTCGGTGAATTTGCCCGCGTTGTCGAGCAGGTTCGCGAGCACCCTTGCGAGAGCGGTACGATCCGCCGGCGCGCGTGCGGCTCCCGGAACAGACACATGAAGGTCGCTGCGACGCTCCGGGTGCACGGCCAAGAAGTCGCAGACCGCCTCGTCGACGAGCGCGGCCACGTCGACCGCTCCCACGTCGAACAGCCGCGTGCCCCGTTCCAGACGCGACAGGTCGAGCAGATTGGCCAGCAGGTTGGACAGCCGCGCAGCCTCGCGGGCCACGACATCGATCGACTTGTCACGGCGCACGTCCGGCACGCGGCGGCTGGACAAGAGCTCGGCGTGCAGCCGCACGGCCGCGAGCGGTGTCCGCAGGTCGTGGGCCAACTCGTTGAGCAGACGCGCACGCGCCTCGGCGGCGCGCCGGCGGCGGCGCAGCTCGAACGCCAGCGCAATCGGCAAGACAAGGTAGGCGGCAAACAACGCCAGCGCGGGGCCGACCCAACGGCGCACGACAGGCACGGCCCACCACCGGTCGCCATGCACGGACTCGATCGACCACGGCCCGGCCAGCGGCGCTTCGAGATGCCCGATCCAGAGCGCGCCGGAACGGGAGCCGAAGTGAAGTCGAAACCGACCGTCGGTCGAGGTGCCCACAGGCAAGGACGGTGGCGCACGAAGATGCAGAATCAGGGGGGCGCGGGGGCGGATGGGGACCGAGAGGTTGCCGTGGCGACCCGGGGCCAGCCCCTCGGGGTTTTCGTTGTCGGGAAGCGCGCGTACCGCTTCCAGGAACGGCAGCACGTCGGTCCAGCCGCCGCGGCGTGCGAGGTACAGCTTGGTGCCCGCGGGCAACGGCGCGGTGCGCAGGCGCTTGCGGTCGAGACGCGCGCGCAGTTCGACAAACGCCTGGGCTGCTGCCGGTCGCTCCGCGCGGCCCGTCTCGGCGGCCAGCCGATTCCGGACAAGATGGTCGAGACGAAACGCCGCAGGATAACGGCGCGCAAACGTCCACGGCTCGCGCCCGAGTTCCCCTGACCCCGCACCCCCTGACCCACCCGATGCTCTCGCCTCCCCCGAGGGTTCGACCAGATAAGCGCGTCCGGCGATCGTGATTGGGATTGCGTGCGGACCCGCGCGGTCGCTCTTGTCGAATGCCGCGCGGGCGGCGGCGGCGAGTTCCGGGGACTTGTCGAACCACGCCGCCGCGCCGCCGACCTGCATGCGGTCGAGCGCATCGTGGTGAACGGCTCGCGCCCAAGCGGCGAGAACGCCGGCCGCGACGAGCGGCAACAGGAACAGCGGGACGAGCAGCGCCGCGGCAGACCAACGCACGGGAGCCAGCGTAGGGCAAATCGAGCGCGCGATGTCAGGAAATGGTCAGCGGCGGGGTGGCGCTCTGCAGCGCGTCGAGAAACCCGGGGTAGTCCTCGAAGTGTTCGAGTACATGGCTCGCGCCGAGGCGCTGCAACCGGGCGACGTCGCCGTCCACGGCCACACCGACAAACGGCAGTCCAAGGTTGCGCGTGGCGACGATGTCCCAGTACGCGTCGCCGACGTATACGACGCGGTCAAAGGCGGACACGCCGTAGTGTGCGGCAGCCTTCTCGACGCCCCGTTCCATCAGGCCCTCGCGGGACTCGTGGTCGTCGGCGGAGCCGATCGGGTAGTCGTCGGGGAAGCCGGCGTCGCGCAGTTTGAGCTGGCCGGGTGCCTCCCAGTTTCCGGTGGCGATGGCGACAAACCAGCCGTCGGTCGAGTCGAGGCGCCGCAGGGCGTCTCGCGCACCGCGCACGGCGCGTCCCTCCACGCTGGCCTGCCGGAGCCGGGCGACGTACTCGTCGTGCACGGCGCGCGCCTCCTCCGCAACGGGATCACGGCCGCGGTGACGGCGAAACAGCTCGGACACGACGGCGGAGTCCGACGCGTGCGGGTAGGCACCCCAGTCGGTGTCGATCGTGACCCCCAAGTGCTTCGCGACGACGGAGACATACACGTCGTCGTAGTGGCCCGCGGTGTCCGACAGCGTGCCGTCGATATCGAAGAGCGCGAGGTTCACGGGAGCTTTCTGGCCGGATCGGGCCGGTAGCCGCGCAGGTACGTCTTGACCTTGCTTCGATCGGCCCGGGTCAGGTCGAAACCGTGCTGCTCCATTTCGCGAATGGCCTGTTCCGGCGTCCATCCGTCGTACTGCATGCGGTACAGCGCCACGACGAGGCCGGTCCGATGCATGCCCGCCTGACAGTGCACGAGGATCGGCCAGTTGCTGTCGTCCTCCACGAGGTCGAAGAACGAAGCGACGGCTTCGGGCGGTGGCGCGTCCCGGCCTCCGACGCGCAGGTTGACAATCCGCGCACCGATGGCCTCCGCGCCGCGGGCCTCGTCGCGGTACCAGCTCTTGTTGGGCTGCTCGCCGCGAAGGTTGACGATCGTCTTGAGGCCGTGCAGCGTGTGCAGATTCTTGAGCGACTGTGCATCCGGCAAGGCGCCGCGGATCAGGATCGCCCGGCCATCCGGCGTTTCATCGACGACCTGGGTCGAAGTACACGCAAGGAGCAGCGGAGGCAGGGCGAGAAAAAGGAGATGGAGTTGGCGCACGGAGCGATTGTATCCGGTGTATCGATTCGAGCGCGCGACCGGTCGCGGGCCCGCTACACGAGTCCGAACAACCGCCACAGGCCCGCAACCGCCGTCACGAGAACCAACAGGCCGAGCACGTCGAGCAGCGCGCCTTTTTTCAGAATCTCGCGCGCCGTGAACAGCCCGGTGTCATACGCGAGCATGGTCGGCGGGGTACCGATCACGAGCGCAAAGTCGATCGACGATGCGGCCGCCACCATGACCGCGAGAACGACCGGCGACACGCCGAGCACCCCCGCCAGCGGGATGGCGAGCGGGACCAGGGTTGCGGCCGCGGCCGTGTTGGAGGCGACGGTGGTCATCAAGAGCGCGAACGCGGCGACGGCGGCGATGCCCCAAAACTGTGGGACATCCCGCAGCGCGCCCAGCCGGGTGATCAGCCAGTCCGCCGTACCCGATTGGACCATCGCATCGCCGAGGGCGAGGCCGCCGCCGAACGTGAGCAGCGTGGTCCACGAGATTCGGCCGAGGTCGCCCGGCTTGAGGCGGCGCAAGACAAACATCGACACGGCGCCGGCGAGCGCAACGATGCCCGAGCTCACGTGGTGCCACTGCTGCGTCAGCCATCCGGCCACGACGAACGCAAAAACGACCAGCACGGTGGTCTGCTCACGCGTGAATGCGCCCAGCGCGGCCCGCTGCGACTTCGCCTCGGTGCGCATGGCCGAGAACCGTTCGCGATCGACGCGGACGCCGCTGACTTTCCAGAGATAAAACGCCATCAACGGCAAGAACAGGACGACGAGCGGCAGTCCGAAGCCGAACCACTCGACAAACGATATCTCGCGTCCTGTAAGACCGTGCACGAAACGGATCGCAAGCTGGTTCGCCGGCGTACCGATCGCGCTGCCGACGCCGCCGATCGTCGCGGCGTAGGCGATGCCTAAAATCGCCGCTTTGCGGTACGCGACGCTCTGCAGCGGCGCGGTGACGGCCAGGGCCACCGGAATGAGCACCGTGACCGCCGCGGTGTTCGACATCCACATCGACAAGAACGCGGAGACCCCGATCAGCGCGAGGTACAGCCGCACGGGGCTCGTTCCCAGCTTGGCCACGATCGTGACGGCCGCCCAGTGGTCCAACGCGACACGCCGCATCGCCTCGGCCATCAGGAATCCGGCAAAAAACAGGACGATGATCGGATCGAAGAACGGCGCGAGCGATGCCGGAGCCGACGCGACGCCTGAAACCGCCAGGACAACCGGAATGGCGAGCGAGGTAACAAACAGCGGCACGACCTCGAGGATCCAGAACACGATCACAAACCCGAGCAACGCAAGCACGACCGCAACCCGAACCGGCGGCCGCCTGACAGCGACGGCACGGTCCGGACCGACGGACAAGACCGGTATGTCTTCCGATCCCGAACCCGATCCCGACTCCGAACCCGACCCCGACCCCGCCAGAACAAGACGCACACGCAAACCCGACGTGTCCCATTCCTCCGCGACCGCCCCGGCCGCGTCGCGGCGCATGATCTCCACGCGCACGGGCGAATCGACGGGGATACCCCCGGGCAAGACGACTTCGAAGCTACGCCGTGTCGTGGCCGGGAACGTGCGCGGCGTCGTGTCGCCGAGCGTGACCGGCGCTTCGAGCAGGATCGTATCGCCCGCAGCCACGACGAGGCGTCCCGGACCGGTTGGCCACGCCCCCGGCGCAACCGTCGCCAGTACGATCGCCAACGCTGCCGCCAGCGCGAGTGCGAACCAGTTCCTCGTACGAATGCGCCCGATTGTCCCGCCGGGCCAAGAACGGCAGCCCGATCGCGGCTATCGCGCCGGCTGCGGCGCCCGCCACATGCGCTCTGGTCGCCACGATGACGTCCGGAGGCAGAGTGTCCGCCAGTAACGCGGCCCCCGCCCCCCCCCGTACGGTTTCTGCCGCGAGTTTTCCGACCAGCAGCGCCAGCAGTGTCCATGCCGTTCGCGGCTGTGTCCGACCAAGGACGACCGCCGCCGCGGCAAATACCGCCGTCCCGACTCCGGAGCTGCCGCGAAAGATGTCGATGCTCCCGGGGCCGGCTGCGTGCACGGCGCATCCGACCGCGAGCAGCCCGGCGACGATCGTGGCCGCCGCGACACGAGGCGCCCGCCATTCCAGCCACAGGCCCGCGAGGGCCAGGACGCCGAGGTCGGCGCACGTCATCTGCGGCGTCCAGTGGACCAGTTGACCGGTCAGCACGCGCCATGTCTGGCCGGCGTCGACGGCAGCTCGCTCGTACTGGAGTGCGGGCGCCAGACCCGGGGTACTCGACGCAAGCCAGGCGACCGCCACCAAGAAGAGTGTCGTCACGATAGGCGCCGGTTCCGGCGGCGGCGGCCCGCCCACGCGAGAATTCCCGCGAGCAGCAGAGGCATTGCGCCCGAAAACGCGCCCCCCGCCTTGACCGATTTGCCCTGGTCGTCCACGAAGCTGATCCCCGGTGTGCCGCGACCCCGCACTGTGCCGGTGTCCGCCTGGCGCGCAAACCCTCCGAGCGCGCCATCGATGCTCTTGATGAGCTCGTCGGTCGCGTGGTTGAAGCCCTCGTCGCTGGCCTCGCGCCGTTCGCGTTCGAGGGTGACCGGCGTCGACCACTCCCGCCCGTCGCTGCTCCCCGCCGCATGAAAGAGAAGCACGCGGGATGAGACATCGTAGACCACGGCCTCGAGCAGCGTATGTGTTTCACTGCGCTCGGCCGGAATGAAGTACGCACCGATCAGCGTCCAGTACGCCAGCGACGCCGTCGTCGTCTCGCTGACCTGCACCTGGTCGTACGAGACCAGCACAAAGACATCGAAACCGAACGCCTTGGCCACGCGGTCCACGTTTTGAAAGCCACCGCCGGGGTTCAGGTAGCTGGCCGGAACCACCTCGACCGTGCCGATGAGCCGCTGGCTGCGAAACGACGCCGCGACCCGCTCGAGGAGTTCGTGCCGCACCGAGGCGCTGAGCGCGCGGTACTGCTGTTTCGGCGGCGGTGCGAACGCGATCCCCACGCGAGCAGGCAATCGCAGGCGAACGTCCTGCGCGGGCGTCGCGGGCGGCGCCTCTTGGGGATACAGAAAGTCCAGCGTGCTGCTGCGCATCTGGCGCTGCCCGGTGGACATGCACCCGGCGCCCACGAAAACGATCGCACACGCAGCCAGACGAAGAGAAGAAGAGAGACGATTCACGAGATACCTCCTGGGGTGCCGAACAGGGCACACGAAAACGGTATCCCGCGAGAAGTGGGCGTCGCCGCACTTGCGCAAAGCGCATCAATAACCAGGGCTATTCGATCAGCGAGAAGCCAGGCGAACGTAAGCAGACGGACGGCGATGCCATGCGGCAGAGCCGCTGGCCAAGAAAACCCGCGGCGGGTTTTTAGTCCGTACCCGCGTTGACGCGCTTGATCGCCTCCATCGCAAAGTGGGTCTCGGTCTCGGACACGACGCGGAACCCGAGGCGTTCGTATAGCCGCCGGGCCGGATTGCGCTTCATCACACGCAGGCGCACGGAGCGCCCCTCGGCATGCGTCTCGGCGAGGAGGCGCCGGACAATGACCGTACCGATGCCACGGCGCTGGGCCTCCGGCAAGAGGTACAGGCGCACAAGCTCGTCGGCCGCGGGATGCAGCCGAACCCACCGGCACCCGATCGGGCGCCCATCCAACTCGATGACCTCGTGGGTCGTCGGATCGGTCGAAGACAAGAACAGATCACGCTGGCGCTGCGCGTCCCAAGCGCCCCACGTCGCCTCGACATGGGCCCGCATCGCGGCGTGATGCACCCGGCACAAGAACTCCAGATCGGCATTGGTGGCCGGACGCAATCGGACCGCGCGCGGATCAACCGGTCGGGCGCTGTCGGACATCCCGCCAGTATAGGACCGCCACGACCGCGCAAGCGCGCACGTCGGTTGGCAGTCATACAATCGACGGAGGTAGCTCATCCCGGCTCATGCTCATACTCATACTCATACTCATATGGGCCGGGCCGCGGCGAAGCCGCAAGCCGGCCGGATTAGCAAGAGCCCGCGCAGCGGTCTTTTGCATGGTCTGCTGCGGCGTTGTCGCAGCGGAGACGAAAGAAGAAAAACTCGCCACCATTCCGAAGGACCTGGCCCTGGAAGGGACCGCGGTCACCGGGCCCGACGGCAAGACCTATCGGAGCCGCTGCGAGCCCGTGTTTACGCTCGACCGGCGCCGCGTCGCATACCTGGCGTTTCGCGGCGGCCGATCGGTGCCGGTCATCGGTGACAAGGCCGGCCCGTCCTATCTGTTCGCCGCACCGCCGGCCGCATCAGCGACGCGCTTTGCTTTTCGGTTGGGCAAGCGGCTCTCAGACCGCGTCGAACGCTGGTGGGTGCGGATCGACGACACGCTCCTGCCGCCCGAGGATTGGATCGGAATGCCGGCCCTGAGTACGGACGGCGAGCAGGCGGCTTATTGGACACAACCCGGCGCAAGCATCGTGGCGGACGGCTCGTACGCGCGCAAGAGCATGGTCTTGGTCGTCGCCCGGCGCGCCGCCGGCAAATGGCAACTCCGACGCAGCCAGACGTACGAGGACGCCGAAGCACTCACCGCGCCGGTGTTTTCAGCCGACGGAGCCAAGGTTGCGACCGTGGTCCGCAAGGATGGGCGCGCCTATGTGCTCGTCCTCGGCGGGCGCAAGCAAAAGGAGCGCCTGGTCGGCGAGGGCCATTCGATGATCGGTGATCCCGTGTTCGCGCCACGCGGCAAGAGCGTCGCGTTCACGGCGACGGTCGGCAACGCGCCGCCGGGCATGCCGGGCTCGCGCAGTGTCGTCGTCTGGGGCAAGAAGACGCTCGGCGAAAAGCTCGGTAGCGCCGGATGCGCTGTCATCGGCCCGCGCGGCCGCGCGATCGCCTTCAAGATCCAGCGCGATGGGCGGATGGACGTGGCCACCGGCAAGGACAAGAACCTGAAGCCCGCGTTCGACTTCGTCACGACGCCGGTGTTCTCGCCGGACGGAAAACGCATCGCCTTCATCGGCAACACGGGCGGCAGCATGGTCGGGGCGTTCGCCCTGAAGCGCGGTAGCGACCGGCAGGTGGCGGGCGGTCAATTCCACCTGGTCGTCCGCAGCGCGCGCGGGCGCAAGCGAACCCGCGGCCCGGCCCACGACGCGGCCCGCCACGCCACTTTTTCGGCCGACGGGCGGCGCGTGGCCTATGGCGCCCGCGAGGCAGGCCGCTGGCGCATCGTGGCCGGAGCCGCCCAGAGCCCGGCCTACGACGACGTGGGACCGCCCCGGTGGGACGGCAAGGCGGTGATCTTCGGCGCCCGCCGCGACCGTGTTCTCTACCGGGTCGTCTGGACCCCGGCCAAGGGATGATCCCGTGCATCCCCCGAAAAACGCGGACGGACGGCGATACCTTGGAGACCGCGGGGCGAGACATCGCCGTCCGTCGGCTGCCCTCTGGGGTTTGGCGAGGACTTTTTTGCTTTTTTGTCGAGAAAATTCGCGTTTGCACGAAAGCCTGTACATTGGTCGATGGCGGGAGGCAGGCCTCGACGGGGTGGGCCCGTTCCTGACTTCCCGGCAAGATTTGATTGTGTTCCCCTGCCCGTGTCCTTTCCGTTCTTGTTAGAAGTGAAAAGGTCCGTTGCCTGAGGAACGAAGAAGAGGACACCCAGATGGGTAAGAAGATTTTTGTCGGTAACATTCCGTTCCAGGCCACCGAGGCCGAGCTGTCGGATCTCTTCGGGGCCGATGGCCGCGAGGTTGAGCGCGTCAGCATCGTGACTGACCGCGAAACCGGTCGTTCGCGTGGCTTCGCGTTCGTCGAGATGGGCTCGGATGCCGACGCATCGACCGCGATCTCCGCGCTCGATGGCCAGGAATTCCACGGTCGCGCGCTGCGCGTCAACGAGGCGCACGACAAGCCCCGTGGCGGTGACGGTGGCGGCGGTGGTCGTGGTCGTGGCGGCGGCGGTGGCGGCGGCTACGGCGGCGGCGGCGGCGGTGGTCGTGGCGGCGGTGGCGGCGGCTACGGCGGCGGCGGCGGCGGTCGCGGCGGCTACTAGGTTGTCTGCTCGACAGCTAACGCCGTCGAAGCGTTATCTGTTCGACAGCTACCTGTAGCGCCAGACCAGAGGCGTTACACCGCCCACAAGGACGCGTGATCCGAGGATCGCGATGTCCTCAACCCAGCTCCCCGCATCGGTAGTACTCGAATACGTAGCGCTGCCGATCGGGGTCAGCTTCGCGTCCACCTCCCCGGTCGAACCTGTACTCACGGAAAAGACCCGGAGGTGGACGCGGCTCGTCTTTTGGGCGAGCGCGCCGCCCGCGGCGGTGCCCCCCGGATCCACAGCTAACGCCGCAAGGTGAGATCCGCCGCTATCGAGAGCCACCAGGACCGATCCTCGCGGAGCAATGCGCACCGGATCGCCGACTCCGCCACCGCGCAGTGTTCCCCCGCTACGCAACCGAATCGTGTGGACCACGCCTTGGTCCGTGCCGACAAAGGCGACTCCGGCGCCCGCCACGATGCGCGAGGTGAGCTTGCCGTCCTTGATTTCGACGATGTGCCTTGAACGCATGGCTTCGAGATCGACGACCTCAACTCGACGCGGTCGCTGAAGCACCGCCACTGCGTTCGACTTCGCATCCACGGCGATCGAATCCGCGCCGGACGTGCGTAGCCGGACCGGTCCGCGCCACTTGCCGGTGCGCAAATCGGCGGTCCACAGCCGGTCGCCGGAAACCGCCACCACGCGCGACGTTCCCAGGATCGGAGCCAAGTGGCCCGGCGCGACGTCCGGCGGAGTTTTCACGATATTGGTGGGCTTGAACCCCATGCGATGGCTGATGGCAAGGTGTCCCGGTCGCCACACAACGACACCGCGGTTGTCGCCCGTGAAACAGGCGGGACCGTCCGCGAGACCTCGCCGCGGCCTGCGTTCATCGCTGTCCTCCGAACGAACCTCAACCACCCCCGACTGCTGCCGGATCAAGACGTAGTCGTCGTCGGGCGAAACATCGAACCGGCAGATGGCCTGTTTGCGATCGTGGTCGAGATGAGCACGTTCGAAATAGAGGTCAAGCCGACCTTGACCTTCAAGCGGCGGACCGGACGGCAGGTCCGGCACGAACGGACGCAACCGCGCCACGACCGACTTGATCGATACCGACGCGCGGCCCTCGACGCGATCGCCCGTCCGTGTCCATTCATACGGGAGCGGGAAGTACAAAAGCATCCCGTCACCCGCGCGCAATCCGGCCAGCAGCGCGCGCGCATGCGGCTCAGTATCAGTCCGCAGCACGGCTGTTCCGCGCACTTCTCGATCCACACGAAACTCCAGCGTCGCCCGTACGAGTCCTTCGAAGGACGGCTCGATTCCGGTAACCATCTTGAGGATCTCCGCAGGCGGAGCGATCGAACAGGTCAGGACTGCCCCCTGTGACGCGCGCAACTCGCGTGTGACGGAACTAGCGGGCCCTTTCTCACGCAACGAGGCCAACAGCTTCTCCATCGAATTCTCCATCGAACCGAGATCGGCGAACACCAAGCGTCCATCCCCCAACAGACCCCACCTTGATCCGCCAAGGCTATCGACAAAGACATCGCCGTCCGTTCGCTGTATCTCGGTGTCTTCCTTCCGTTCCATGACCTCGATGAACTCGATCCACCGGCTGCGATCGAACGAGCCGCGGATCACGGCGTAGGTCTTTCGAAAACCGGAGTGCCCGATCGGGCCGGCCGCGCCCCAAGTGATCGAGGAGATCTCTTCCAGCTTGAGTCCGGTCGCCGCGAGCGCGAGATCGAGGTTCGGCAGGAAGAGATGTCGCAGGATCGAGTACTCGTCGAAGGCCGGCTTCGCGATGGCGTCAGAGAGTTCGGTGTTGCGCAGCGCCGCCATATCGATGTGAACGCCGAGCCAACAGTCTGCGGGCAGCCGGTCGGCGCGTTCGCCGACAGGAGGGACAGCGTGCGCCGAAGGTGTTCGCCGCTGCCACGCGACCGTTAACACGGCGGCGACCGCGAGAACACCGATCCCGAATGCGAGGCGTCGCACGGGGACCAGTATAGAACGAGCGCGGTCGCCCGTTCAGGCGCGCACGCGGCTGGCGACGTCTTCCGCTACCGCCGCAGAAAAGTCCGAGGTGCTCAGCGATCCGCCGAGGTCTGCCGTGCATTCGCCGCTGCTGATCCCCCGCAGGATCGAGTCGCGTAGGGCCGTCGCGAGGTCGTCGCGCTCGGTGTGGTCCAGCAGCATCGCGAGCGCGAGCAGCGACGCGCTGGGGTTGCACTTGTTTTGGCCGGCGATGTCGGGGGCCGTGCCTCCGGCGGGATCGAACATCGCGATGTCCGGCTTGCTCTCGGGCGTGAAGCTATAGCTCGCACTCGCGCCGAGGCCCATGCTGCCCACGAGTCCGCACGCCATGTCGGACAAGAAATCACCGTACTCGTTCAGGCACAACACGACCTGGAAGTTGCCGGGGCACAAGACGATCTTTGCGAGCAGGGCGTCGAAGAGCTCGACCTGATGGCGAGTATCGGGGAATTCCTGCGCGACGGTCTGGGCGACCGCCTCGAACAGGCCGTCCGTGATGCGCTGGATCGTGTGCTTGGACGTCGACGTCACCGTGAGCCCGGTTTTTTGGGCCAGGCGAAACGCGAAACGGGCGGCATGCGTCACGGGACGCCGCTCGACGATCCGCAGCGACACGGCCGCGTCGTCGCCAATCATTCGGCCGGGGTCCTCGTACGTGCCTCCGGTCGCGACCCGCACGATCTGCAGGTTCACGGAGGCATCGATCGGACTCTCGACGCCGGGAATCGAAAACACCGGGCGGTGGATGACGGAAAACGCGAGCCCGCGCCGCAGAACCGCGTTCGGGCTCTCGTTGTGCGTGATGGTCGGGTACTTGATCGCAAGCCGGGTATCGCGCATCGCCGCGATCGCCTGGTCGTAGAGCATCCGACCGCGTTTTTCGCGGTTCTCCAGGGACAGGTCGATCGGCAGGAACTCGATCTCAATCGGCAGGGCGGCGGCTACCACATGCGTGGCCTCCCGCAATTCGTCTCCGATGCCGTCCCCGAGCAGTTCCACGATTCGCAGCGCAACCATGTGCGCAACGATAACATCGCCGTCCCAGGGCTTCCCTGGACTCGGGTCAACGCCCCGGACGCCCCGGCTGAAAGCGAAACTTGTTCGCGCCGAGCGGAGAGCCCACGACCCCCTTGTCGCCCGAAAACGCAAGTTCCTTGCGGACGAGTTCAGCCGCCTTCACCGGTGCAATACCGCGGCCCAGGACGAGATCGAGGTAGAGCATCTCGAGGACCGCGCTTGCGCACCAGTCCACGTCCACGGCGTAACCGGAGATGGGGATCGCAACGCCCGCCTCCTTCTGAATCGTCTCGGCCACGCCGGCGTGCATCATCGAGCATGCCGAAAAATGCAGCAGCGTGACATTCGACGCGCCACGAAACGACTTGCCGATCGTCTCGGCGCTGACCTGGTCCTTGCCCGCCTGCAGCTTGCCGTCCTTGCCATGTCCCGCGAGCACAACGACCGTCGGCTCGGCAAGGAAACGGATGGGCGCGATGGCCCGCTGCAAGTCACCCGCGTCGCCGAAACGCCGGTGCCGCACCTGCACGTTGGGAAAGCGACGCAGATACGAGTACAGCATCGCGCCGAACGAGTACTCCTGATCGCTCAGCTTCTTCTCCCACCGCGCCTCGACGACGATCAGCCAACTGACGCCGGGCCGTGGCGCAACGCGCTCGCCCGTCCAATCGGTCCACTTGTCCGTCCCCTTCATCCGCCACGCGCCCTTGAACGTGCGCTTGTCCGCGCTGAGTTCATACCAGCCGTCGCCGGTCGATGCGCCCTCGTGCCAAACGAACGTGAGCCGGTTGCCCTTTGCGCTCCCTTCGAGTCGCCCGGGCGCATTGTCGTAGAGGTACTCCGCGCGAACACGGCCACCCGAGCTGTTGAATCGAAGCGGTCCATGCGAGGTCTTGAACACCCCGGTGAACACGGTCCCCGCCGAAGCGCGCGTTCCCTTCCACGCGCCCCACGCCTCTTTCCCGTCCTCTTTCCACTGTCCCTCGAACGACCGCCCGTCCGCGGCGAGAACAAACCAGCCCTGCCCCTTCACCTGCGCCTCGGCGTAGCGAAACACGAACTTCGTCCCCTCGACCGCGCCCTCAATCGTCGCACCCGAATACGTCCCGCTGACTTTTTTCCCGGCCTGTTTCAGGGCCATCCGACCGTAGGTCGTATCCCAGGTGCCTGCCCACGGCGTTTCCTGGGCCGCGACCACGGCGACAAGGGCAAGAAGAGCGGCAAACAGTCTCATGGCAACCTCCAGCGGCTGTGGGGTACACGCAACCCGTGCACGCAGTCCCTCGCAATCGTACGAATTGACCATGGGAGAGGTGAATCCATCTGCAAAAAGCCGACGGACGGCGATGTTTCCGCCCCATCTGGGACATGACGCCAGCGGCCTGCCGCGCGTACGATGACGATATGGCCCGTTTCGTCCGCCCTCTGCTCGCCCTCGCACTCCTTCTCGGCCTCGTGCAGGCCGCGCCGCCGTCGCGCACCAAACGCATCGATAACCCGACGGAGCTCGGCAAGGTGCGCTGGCATCGCGACCACGACGCCGCGTTCGCCGCCGCGCGCAAGCTCGACCGCGACGTCCTCATCCTGTTCCAGGAAGTTCCCGGCTGAAGCAACTGCAAGAACTTCGGCGCCCAGGTTCTGGGCGACCCGCTGCTGGTCGATGCGATCGAGGAACTGTTCGTGCCGCTTTGCGTTTTCAACAACAGGAAAGGCGCGGACGCGCGCACCCTCGCCGCCTATCGCGAGAGGGAGTGGAACAACCCCGTCGTCCGCATCGTCGATGTTTTGAAAAAAGATGTCGTCCGACGCAACGGCGCGGGCTGGACCGTGACGGCCGTCGCGCAACAACTTGTCGATGCGCTCGCACATCGCAAGCGGCCGGTGCCGCGATACCTCCAGACCCTTCTGGAAGAGAACGGCGCCCGCGGGCGCGGCATCGAGACCGCGGTTTTCGGGATGACGTGATACTGGGTAGGCGAGGCCGAGTTCGGCCTCCTACGCGGCGTCGTGGCAACCCGTCCGGGCTGGATCAAGAAAACCGAGGTCGTGCGCGTGCGCTTCGACCCCAAAGTAGTGTCGTACGCCGAGCTCGTGAAACACGCGGCCAAGAGAAGCTGCGCACGGCCGGTCGTCACGCGCAACGGCGCGCAGCAAGACATCGCCAGCAAGATCGTGGGCAAGATCGCGCGGCGCGACGACACCGCCATCCGCTGGGTCAAGGACGACAAGTACTACCTCAGCCGCACGCTGCTTCGCCATCTGCCGCTGACACGGATTCAGGCCACGCGCATCAATGCGGCGTTGAAGGGTGGCGGACGAGTCAAGGACGGAGTCCGTTGGCTGTCACCGCGCCAGCGCGACATGCTCGCTTTCGTGCAGCGGCATCCGGACGTGGGTTGGCCGAGCCTGATCGGTATCGCCGTCCGTCCCTCTTGGAAGCGTTTCCTTCAAAAAAAGGGCGCGGTCGTCGCAGCGACGCGTACAAACAAGTAGCCATGCGTATCGCCGCCCTTCTCTTCCTGTTCGCCTTTCACGCACAAGCCGAAGAGGCCGCTCCGGCGCCGAAGTCCGAACCGCGCCTGCTGATGGACAAGACCGGCCTGCACTGGGTCGCTCCGTTCGATCAGGCGCTCAAGGTCGCCAAGGAGTCGCGACGACTCCTGCTCGTCAAGCCGATCGCGTTCGGCACCGGCAAGAGCGGGTGCTGGTGACCCGCCGCCGAAGTGTTGAGGGCGGGTCCGCTCTCAGACGAACGTGTTTGCCGATTGATCAACCGCCGCTTTGTGCCGTTCGCCTTCGACCTGTCGAGCCGCGGATTCCTGGCCGATCGTGCCGGTCGCGACTTCGTCGTCAAGGCGCGGCCGGACTACGGCGGGGGCTCGGTCGCGACCCCGGAAGTACTGCTCATGACCCCGGAGGGCAAGGTCGTCGCCAAGGCCTCGAACTATGCGAGCACCGAGCAGTTGCTTGCCGTGCTCCGCCGGGCCCTCAAACAGAACGCGAAGTTTGCGCAGGCGGCCGCGGTGGAAAAAAAACTCACCGCCGAGGATCGTGCCGAGTACCTGATCGATCTGTTGGACGACGCCGGCGCGCTCAAGGCGCTCGGCAAGACCGACTCGGCGCGCGCGCACTACCTGCGCGGCCGGATCGCCCGCTGGAAGGGCGATTTTGACGCCATGGACGCCCACACGGCGAAGGTCAAGGACAAGTCGCTCTGGGACGACATCTTGATGGAGCGCGCATACCGCCACTGGAGCGGCAAGGCGTACAAGAAACTCGAGCAGGCGCTCGCGTCGTTTCCGAAGGACTCGAACCGCGCGACCGAGGCGGCGTATCACCACGGCTTGGCCCTGTTTCACCAGGACCGGAAGAAGGCCGCGCTCAAGGTATGGAAGGCGCTCATCGCCGCGCACCAGCAGGATCGTTGGATCTACCGCGCGGACTGGGCGGTCTGCGCCAGCCAGCAAAAGCGCGGTCGCGGCGTCGTGATGATGAGCAGCGGTCAGAACTCGAACTCGGCATTGGGCCGCATCGGCTACATGGGCCGTCCCCACCCGGATCTGCGCCGCCGCTGATCAGGCCTCCGATTCCAGTTCAACGCCGAGGCCGTCGGCGATGCGGTTGACGAACGCGAAGTACGCGGTCACGGCACAGGCGTCATGGATCGCGCGATCGTCGAATCCGTGCGCACGCAGGGCCTCGGTGTCGGCGCACGTCATGGCGCCCGGATCATGCGTGAGCTTGAGCGCGTAGTCGACAAGCGCCTGATCCGCGCCCGAAAGCATCGCCGTCCGTTCCTGTAGCCCGTGGACATATCCGTCCGGATCCGGATGACCGGCCGTCTGCAGAAGGACGCGGAGCCCCGCGCCGTGGTGGACGATTCAGTACGGGCATCCGTTGGCCTGCGACACCGTGATCGCGATGATCTCACGCTGCACGCGGGTCAACGGACCGTCGCCGTGCATGACCTCGCGGTAGAGCGCGAGGTGCGCGCGCTGCGTCTTCGGCGCGACCCCGTGGATGCGCAGGATGTTGTCGTTGTCCCCGGCGAGGCCGGTCCCGTACTCGATAAACGCCATCGACGCACCCTAGCAAGTCCGGGACACATCGACGCATCGGACCCGGACGCGCTGGCCCGACTCGGGATGAATCGGTCAGCTCGTTACGAGCTTGGCGAGGAGATCGTCCAGCGGCCGGAGCTGATCGGACCACTGGTAGTTGCGTTCGACGGCTTCGCGCGCGTTTCGACCCAGCTCGGTCCTGCGCTGCTCGTCTTGAAGGAGCGCGACACAGTGGTCTGCGAACTCCGCCACCTCGTCGGCAACCAGGACGTCTCGTCCGCACTCGACATCGGCGCCCGTGAACGCCGGCGTCGCCGCCACGCAGGGCAGGCCCATCGCCATCGCCTCCAGCAGCTTGTTTTGAATTCCGCGGGCCATGCGCAGGGGTACAACCGCTATCTCGGCGCGGGCGAGGTACGGTCGCACGTCCGGAATACGTCCCGTCACCTCGACGCCTTCGCGCGTCGATAGCGCTCTCACCGCAGCGGTCGGACGCGTGCCGACGATCGTAAACGTCGCGCCGGGCACGCGCTCGCGCACGAGCGGCAGGACGTGCTCGGCAAACCAGATGACGCCGTCGACGTTGGGAAAGTAGTCCATCACGCCGGTGAAGACGATGTTGCCGGGCTGCTTGTCGGCCGTCGTCAGCGGCTGGAAGAGTTCGAGGTCGACGCCGTTCTTGAGGCAGGACGCGGGCGCGCCGGGCACCATCTCAAGCAGATCCTCGAGTTCGTTCGGGGTGCAGAGCAGGCTATGCGTGAACGCGCGGGCGACACGTGCTTCGTACCGTGCCAGACGGCCGGCCTCGAGCGCGTAGATCCAGCGTTGGAAGAACCCGGCGCGGCGTGCGTACTGCGCCCACTTGCGCGAGTCGAGGTCGGAAAAGTGCAGGATGCGCGGAATGTCTCCGAGCGAGTCGGCGAACTGCGCCATGTTGCCGCTGTAGACGAACACCGCATCGAAGGGCTGCGCCGCGTGACGCTGGCGAATCCAACGCCGCAGGCGGCCGGTGTCGAGGGCCGCGACAGACAGCGGCCGCCCGGTCATCAGCGCGAGCGCTGCCCGCCGCCGCGCCGCCCACTTCGAGACCGGGACCCCGAAGGCGCGGACGCCGAACTGCTCGACCTCCGGCAGGTTGGCCAGATCGGATGCGCCGTCGGCGAGACACGCGACCTCGACGTCATGCCGCGCCGCCAAGTGGCGGAGGATGTGATACGTCGCGATCTTGTCGCCGCGGTCCGGCGGAAAGGGAACCCGCCGGGCGAGAAACAGAATCCGCCGTCGCACCGGCGATGCCGTGGTCTCGGGAACCGATTCCGCGGTCAAGATCGCCCCACCCCGCTGCTCCCCCAACTCCGGGGGCCGATCCGACTTCGAGAACTCCACGCGGTGCTTATCGGTTTTTCCCGGTCCAAGGCGAACCCCCCAGCCACTCATCGTACACAGAGCGGATTCCGAGCCTGACGTTTCGTGCGGCGCCGCCCACTTCTCCGCTTCCACCGCGTCTTTTCCGATCTGCAGGGGCCCGGCGCGCGTCTGGACGGTCCGCCGGCCGTACGATGGGCTCCATGGACCTGCTTCCTCGCCATCTGACCCGCTCGTTCCTCGCTCTCCTCGTGCTTCTCCCGCTCGCCGCATGCGAGGAGACCCCGGCCAAGACCAAGCCCGGCGCCCCCGTCCCGGCCAAGAAGGAGGCGCAGGAAACCGAGACGTGGGCCGCCTTGCGTATCAGCGGGCAGCGTGCGGGCCACGTCTACACCCGGATTCGCAGGCTCAAGGATCCAAAGCACGGCGGGGTTGTCGAAATGCACGTGTTCACGCTCATGGAGATGAAGCGGATGGGCGCAACCGTAAAGATCGAGAACGTGGAGACCACGCGCGAACGCGTCTCGGACGGCGCGCTCGTCGGACTGCGGATCGACCAGAAGATGGCACGCCAGCGCACGCTTCGCGAGTTCACCTTCCGCGACGGTTGGGCGCACATGACGACCACGGTTATGGGCAAGGCGCGGAAGTCCAAGCTGCGCTGTCCTCCCGAAGCAGTCGGACCGTTCTGGCTGGAGAAACAGATCCATGCGACCGGCCTCAAGACCGGCGCCTCGTTGGGGTGCACCGTGTTCCTGCCGGATCTCGGCGGCGCCAAGAGGGTCACCGCGAGCGTCGCGGGACGCGAAGACGGCTTCGTCAAGGTCGAGATGGAGTTTGCCGGCATCCCGTTCACACCGACGAACTGGTATCGCGAATCCGGCGAGCTCGCTCGCACGCTCGTCATCATGGGCGGTCTGCGACTCGAGGTCACGCCGTGCCCGAAGGACGAGGCGCTGAAGGGCGAGGTCGAGGAACTCAAGCCCGACGTGTTCAAGGACACCCTCGTCATCGCCCCCCACGGCGTGGCCGCACCGCGCCGCGTCGATCGCGCCGTGCTCAAGGTCAGCGCCCGCCGCGACATGCCCGACCTGTCGCACCGTCGTTTCCAAACGGTCCAAGACAACGCGAGCGGCGAGACCCTGGTCACGATCCGGAAGGTCGTCCCCAAGACGGGCGGAAGGCGCCCACTACAAGATGTCCCCGAGGAGCTCAAGCCGAGCCTCGCCGCGAACTCGATGATCCAGTCGGACGCCCCTGAGATCGTTGCGCTCGCCAACGAAGTGGCCGGAAAAATCAACGACGCCTGGCGCGCCGCACAGACCCTGGAGGCCTGGGTCCACGGTTACATCAAGAAAAAGAGCCTCGACATCGGCCTCGCGACGGCACTGGAGGTGTGCAAGAACCGCGAAGGCGACTGCTCGGAGCATGCGGTGCTGCTCGCCGCGGTCTGCCGTGCCTCCGGCATCCCGGCGCGCGTGTGCATGGGACTCGAATACATCGGCGGCGTCTGGGGCGGCCACGCGTGGAACGAGGTCTGGATCGACGGCAAGTGGTATCCGCTCGACGCGACCAATGGCTACGGCTTCGTCGATGGCCTCCACCTCACGCTGAGCTCGATGACCCTGAACGACGCGGACTTCGGTGCGGAGTTCATCAAGCTCACCCACGCCCTCGGCAACCTGGACATCGAGATCATCGAAGCGGACCGCGCGGGCAAGACGATCCGGCCTGCACAACAAGAAACGCAAACGGACGGCGATGTCTTCACGCACAGCGACTGGGGCATTTCATTCAGGAAGCCCGGCGCGTTCGCATTTCGGGCACTCAAGAAACGCCGCACGTTGTCGGCGAAGATCGCGGAGATCGTCGGCGACGGCGGAATCCTCATCAGGATCTACGCGCACGACCGTCCGCCGCGGTTCGACTGGAAAAAGTACGGGCCCGGCGAACGCATCGAGATCGGCGGCAAGCCGGCACTCCGCCAGGTCAAGACCAGCGGCACGCGCGTGCTTGTACGCACAGACGTTGCGCTGTTCCGCTTCGAGCTGCAATCAACCGCCAAGGGCGCGTCCGAGGCCCTCGAGTCCCTCTTGGCCTCGGTGAAACTCGACGGGTGAAATCCCGCTGAGCATGACCGACCCGTCCGGCGCGATGCGCACCTCGGCCGCCGGCGCGGCGTCCAGATCGCGGGCGGCGTAGCGCCTCGTCAGCAGATGCACGCGCTGGTTGGCGGAACCTCGCAACCCGTGTCCGAGCTGTTGCGCCGCAACGTAGCGTCCGGCGATCAAGACATCGGTCCGCGACAGACATCGCCGTCCGTCCCCGACGTTCTCGATTTCCGCCAGCGAGTATCCGGAGAACAAGACGACCGAAAGCCGCGCGTCCAGGGACTCGAGAAGCGACGCCACCGCCGGCGCCTGTTCGAGCGGTTCACCGCCGGTCAGCGTGACGCCCTCGATGCCGCCGGTCGCGTGGATGCGCGCGGCCAGTTGCGCGATCTCGATGGATTCGCCCGCGCGCGGATCGTGCGTCCCGGGGTTGAAACATCCCGGACACCCGAGCGAACAGCCCTGAACCCAGACGACGAAGCGCCGCCCCGGCCCGTTGGCCCGGCTGTGCGAAACGACCGCGTGAATCCGCAGGCCCGGCGTCGCCTGGAGAGAGTCAGCCACCTCCGTCCCGCCCGATGTCCTGCCGTTCTTCGTGTTCCTGTTGCTCGGTCTCGCGATACTCGTGGGTAAGGTCGCGGGAAACGACCTGCGCGCCGAGATACTGCTCCATCTTCTCCGTGAGTTCGCGGCACCTGGAGCCCTTGACGCCGAGCACCTTGACGATGACTTCGCCCTCCGGGCTGATCGTGACCTGGATTTCCTGCAAGCTCATTCGTCGTCCTCCTCGGGCTCGAGTGGCATGAAGCGCGGCAACTCCAGATCGAGCGGTCGCGGCCGCTTGGGACTCTTGGGCTTGGAGCGAGGCTCGCGACGAGGCGCCGGATCATCTTCGATGGGAATGCCCCCACCGGAGCCCGCACTCAGATTGTCGATCACGCTCCTGACCACGCCGTCGGCCGGCCGGGCATCGCTCTCGGGAATCTTGTCGCCCAGCTTCTCCAGCAAATCGGCGACGGCGGTGCCTGTCGAGGTGTCATATCGGCCGAGCGCACGCAGCGCGACGCGGTACTCGGCCCGGTCGCGAAACGCCTGCTTGAACCGGCGCGCGGTCCGCTTCGCGAGACCGTCCGTGCGACAGATCACGAAGAAAAACAGCATGCCGACGCCGATCGCGATCCCGAACGCTCCCCCAAGCGAGTCCCAAAAGTCCTTGTCGAGAGCCGTCCAGGCGTACGCCGTGATGCCGACGGTCGTGATCGCCGTCACCCCGAAACAGCCGCTCATGCGGCGGTCGTGCGTCTTGACGAACGGATCGACGATCCGGTGGGCCGCGTCGCGAATCTCCCGCCTGCTGCGCGCCAAGTCAGACAGCCCTCCGCAGCGTGAGGTGGATCGAACCGTCTTCCTCCTGCTCCTCCTCGGCGAGGTCGAAGCCCTGCTCCTCGAGCAGGTCGCGCGCCACGCCGTAGGCGTACCGCTGCGTAAGCGAGTCGAGCCACAACTGCGTGAACCGGCCCCGGTCCATCTTTTCGATCACCGCCTCGAACCGACCAGCGGAACCGAGGCGAAAGCCCAGATCTGCCTGCGTACCGGACGGAAGGTGTGCCTTGCGCACGATCACATGGGCCACACCAAGCGACGTGTTGCCCATGAACCCGGCCAGCGGCTGCGCCTCGGCGTGCACCTCGACCTTGGCGAACAGCTCCCGGAGCGCGCGAGCAAGATGTTTGGCGGAGACGATCCGCGTATCGAGCGTGGTGTAGTGCGACATCTGTTTCTCTCCTCTCCTCGGACCCGCTACTCCTGCTCGGGCCTGATGGGTATGGACACAAAGCGGCCCTCGGCCTCTTCGGTACCGGCAAACGAAGCCGACTGTGCCCGCCCCTCGTGAAGCCACGCGCGCAGGACGGTAATGTTCTCGCGCTGCGATCGACACATCGGCACGAGCCTGTGCAGGGCGGTGACGATGTCGATGGTGGTGAATTCGCGAATGCCGTCGTTGAACGCGAGATACATGGCGTCGATCACCGCCTGCGCGATCTCCGCGCCCACGTAGCCGTCGCTGGCCTGAACCATGGGCCCGAGATCGTAGTTCGCGGGATCGCGACCGTTGCGCCGCAGATGCACCTGGAAGATCTCTTCGCGTTCCGCAGGCGTCGGCAGGTCGAGAAAAAAGACCTCGTCGAACCGACCGCGCCGCAGCAACTCGGGCGGCAGCATGGCGATGTTGTTCGCGGTGGCGACGGTGAAGACCGGCTTGGTCTTTTCCTGCATCCAGGACAGGATCGTGCCGAGCACGCGCATGGACGTGCCGCCGTCGCCATCGCCGGTCGCGAGCCCCTTCTCGATCTCGTCGATCCAGAGCACGCACGGGGCCACGGTCTCGGCGAGTGCGAGGGCCTTGCGCACGTTTTCCTCGGACTGGCCGACCAGACTCCCGAACAGCGCACCGATGTCCATGCGAATCAGCGGCAGCCGCCAGAGCGAGGCCACGGTCTTTGCGGTCAGCGACTTGCCCGTCCCCGGAATGCCGATCAGCGCGATGCCCTTGGGCGCCGGCAATCCGTAGGCGCGCGCCTCCTTGCCGAACGCACGCCCGCGCTGGCCGAGCCATTCCTTGAGCAGACCGAGCCCGCCGACATCCGCCATCGTCTCGCGCGGCGTGTAGTACTCGAGCGCCCCCGACGAGCGGATGATCTGTTTTTTCTGAGCAGCGATCAGATCGACATCGCGCTCGTCCAGCACCCCGTCGGTCACGATGGCCCGCGCAAACACGCGTTGCGCCTGATTGCTGCTCAGCCCGAGCGCCGCGCGCAAGATGCGTTGCTTGGCATCCGTATCGAGATCGTGCCGCACGCCGGGGGTCTTGAGCAGATCGTCGAGGATCTCCTCCAGCTCCTCGACGTCCGGCGGCGAGACATCGACCCGCACCGCCGCGTCCTTGAGCTCCGCGGGAACCTCTCCCGCCGGCATCGTGACGATGATCGACGTCTTCTTGTACTTGAGCCGGTGCGCAAGGTTGCGCAGCTTGCGGATGACCCGCGGCTGCCGGTCCCAGCACTGGTGAAAGTCGAGCAGCACCACGACGTTGGAACCCGGCAGTTTCTCGATCTCGTCGAGCAGCGCCAGCGGCTCGCGCGCCCGCGGCGGCGACGCCTTGCCCGCCAGCAAACGAAAGTGGTCGGCGTGATCCCAGACGAGCAGCGTCCGTTCCGACCCCTTGCAAAGCTCGGTCAGATCGTCGAGGACCCGATGCTCGTCCACGGTCTCGACCACGATGAGCGTGGTTCGGGACCGCAGGTGCAAGTCGATTTCGCGCGCGAGTGCCACGGGCGCCAGTGTACGCCCCCGCAGCCTCGAAACATCGCCGTCGTGCAGCTACGTCGCGTTCGTGCCGCAAACCCGTCAAGTCGAAGCGCATCGGAAAACAGCATACGGACGGCGATTTTTCCGGGCGCGCTTCAGCCGTGCTCCGCGGCACCGATAACGGATGCGGAATGAACCGGAATCATCAGATGTGGGCGCGGGCGGCCAGCGGATTGGCCGCCTTCATGATTTTTGCAACCGTGGGCGTGACCGTCTACCACGACGATGCCGACTTCCGCGCCGGCGCGGAGCGGACACTGGCCACGGTCGTGCGGCACGAGTCGCGCGGCTCGGCGGCGACGGCGCAACTGATCCATCCGGTCGTCCGGTTCGAGGATCGTGACGGCCGTCCGGTCGTCGCGGCGGTCGAGGACGGCACCGAATCGCCGCTGTTTCGCGAGGGCGAGAGCGTCGTCGTCTTGTACGACCCCGCGCACCCGCGCCGTGTGCGTCTCGAGTCCACGCTGGGCCGGTTCGCGCTTCCCGCACTGTTCGCGCTCGCCGGCGCGATCGCCTTCGCGCTCTGCCTCCGCCCGGGCCCGCCCAAGGAGGCGACGGCGTCTTCCGAATCGCACGAGGCCTAGCCGCGCCCCGGCTCTGCTGGCGGCTGGACCGGAGCGGTATCGTGGTGTCATGTCGCCGCGCAGCATCGGCCTGTTCGTCGGACTCACTGCCGCCGCGGTCACCCTCGTGCTGTGGAACCGCTCCGACGGCGATGCCTTCGGCGGCAACGAGCTCGATGCCGCGAAGATGCGCTGGAACGACAATCGGCCGGACGATTACGATCTGGTGGTCGTGACCAAGGGCGCGCGCCCGGCCCGCCACGAGATCAAGGTTCGCGGTCGCCGTGTGGTATCGCGCACGACCGACGGTCGCGAGGTCGCGGTCCGCCTGCTCGGCACCTGGACGGTGAGCGGGATGTTCGAGACCATCGGTCTTGAGCTGAACAACCAGGCGCAGGCCCAGCGCGTCTACGGCGTGACCGGTCCCGACGACGTCACCCTGAACGCGGACTTCGACAAGAAGTACGGGTATCCGCGCGTGTTCCTGCGCCACGTCCACGGCCAAAAACGCAGCATCGAGTGGAAGGTCGAGTCCTTCACCCCGCGCTAGCACTCGTGCGAGCCCGGAGACGGCGCTCTTCCGCGGCAAACACGACGGCGCAGGCAACCGCGAGCACCGCAGCGACGACCAGGTGTGCCGCAAACGGCATCTTCAGTGGTCCAAAGCAGCCGCACATTCGAGGGTCGTAGCCGCGCGAGCGAGCAAACGTCAAGAACCCCATCGCCCCCACCATCAGCGCCGCGAGCAGGATGGCCGAAAAGCGCCGCCTGTCGCGATGCAGGAGCCCGAGGCCGGCGATGAACTCCACGATCATCATCAGGTGGTTGGCCGCGTCGAACGGGTTGGCGCAGAGATAGTTCGGGGCGAACAACTTCGCGACCGCCATCGTCAAGAACACAACGCCCAACAAGGACGCCAAACCCGGCGATCGCATACGCGCCTATCGACCGCCGAGAGCCGTTCCCTGAGTCGGAGCCGCCGGGCCCCCGGCTATCCCGTTCCCCGTCTCTTCGGTTCCGGGCGTCCCCGCCTTCCCCCTGCCCCCGCCCCCTCACTCCCGGCGCGATAGTTTTACATTTGTAGTAGGCTCGGTGAATGAAGCTGGAGCATCAAATCGAGATCGACTGCCCGCCGAGCGTGGTGTGGATCTGGCTCGACGAGCCGGAGCGGCAAAAACAATGGATGAAGGGGCTGGTCGGCAACGAACTCACCAGCGGCGAGCATGGCCGGGTCGGCGCGGCGTTTCGGATGAGGATCAAGGAAGGACGACGCATCACGGAGATGGATGGCGAACTCGAGCACTTCGACCGGCCGCGCGAGATGCGGATTCGGCTTTGGGGCGGCTCCATGAAGCTCCAAAAGGACGAGGGCATGGTTGTGACGTACACCCTGACGGAACTGGCCGGTGATCGTACGCGCGTCTCGTATCACTGAAGCGCTCGCCGAGGCGGAATCGGCGAACGCGTGACGGTTTTCCTGGACAATGCTTCTACATCTGTAGTATCATGCCTGCCGTGCGACTGAGCGATGCCGAATGGACGGTCATGAACGCCGTGTGGGACCGTGAGCCCGCGACCGCGCGCGACGTGCTGGACGCCGTCGTCGATGAAACGGCGTGGGCCTACACCACCGTCAAGACCATGATGGATCGGTTGGTGGACAAGGGCGCGCTCAAGGCGCGACGGTCCTCGGCAGCAGTCGTGTACCGCCCGGCGGTGACGCGCGAAAAGGCCCGGCGCTCTGCGATGCGCTCGCTGGCCGAGAGGGCTTTTGGCGGCGCGTTCGGCCCGATGGCGCACATGCTGCTGGAGGGCCGCGGCCTCACGGCCAAGGAACGGCGCGAGCTCAAGCGCCTCCTGCAAGAGGATCACGACCGGCGTCGGACGGGCTCCGGTCAATGAGAGGAGCCACGCGGTGCTCCACGACGTGATTGCGGGATGGGCGGACTGGATGGCCGCGATGGCCTGGCAAGCCGCCGCGCTCGTTGGGGTCGCCTTGGTACTCGACGCGTTCTTGCGCCGGCTGGCCTGGCCGCACCTGCGGCACGCTCTCTGGCTCCTGGTCGCGGCCAAGCTCGTCCTGCCTCCGACTCTCACGTCGCCGGTCGGCGTCGTCGGCCTTGCGACGCGGCCGATCCCCACCGCGATGCCGACAGCTCCGCCACCCACGCTGTGGCCGACCATGCTGTTCGTCGCGTGGGCAGCCGGCGTTCTCGGCTTCGGCGCCCTGTTGATCATCCGCGTGCTTCGCGCACGCCGGATGCTCCGAGGTCTCCACACGAGCACAACGCCGAATCAGGTTCTGGCTCTGCGGCGAGCCGCCCGGAAACTGGGCGTGAACAATCGACGCCTGCCGCGCCTCGCCATCCTGGCGTCCGCGCCGGGCCCCGCCGTGGTTGGTCTGTGGCGCCCAACGATCGTGCTCCCGGCCGACGAGACGCTGGAAGAGGCGGAACTCGAGCACGTCCTGATGCACGAGCTCGCCCACGTCCGCCGCCGTGACCTCTGGATCCAGGCCGCGTTCGGGCTCTTGAACCTGCTGTACTGGTTTCACCCCGGCGTCTGGCTCGCCCGGCGCCGTGCCCACGCCGCACGCGAACTCTGCTGCGACGCGACGGTCGCCGCCGCGCTGGGCGAAGGTGCCCCCGCGTACCGTCGTACGCTCCTGCATTACGCCGCGCGCCGCCACGGCCTCATCGTTCCCGGTTCCGCCGCGTTCCTGCCCGGCGCCAGCACGCTGCTCGCACGGCTCTCCGCCCTCGAGCGTGGCAGTTGGCGGCATCCCGGCGCCCGGCGCGCCGTCACCGCGGTGCTGATCCTGATGCTCGCGACCACGGTACTGCCGATGGCACCTGCCGTCACCAGAACATTGCGCGCACCAAGCGAACTGGAAGCCGCGGCGGCGGCGGTCGATCGCGTCCTAAAAAACCCCGGCGCCTACGGCTCCATCGAAAAGCAGATGGCCGTCCGGCGCTACCTCGCACTCAAGAACTCACAAGACTAGGCGAGGCCCCGCGTCCGCCTTCAAGGAGAACCCATGTCCATCCCCCGTATCATCCGACCGCTGTCCCTCGCCGTCGTCGGCCTGCTTCTGGCCGGGGTCGTGTCGTCGGAAGAAATACTCGACAAGGTGAAAGCCATGGAGCTCATGGCGAAGTACACGACGCCAGGCGAAAACCACAAGCGCCTCGCGAAGCAGCTGGGCGAGTGGGACGTGACCCTCGAACTGCGATCGCCGGGCATGGCGCCGATGAAGGGCACGGGCACCGCGAAGACCGAATGGCTGATCGAGGGTCGCTTCCTGCACGAAACGCTCAAGGGCAACTTCGGCCCGATCCCCTACGAAGCGCACCTGATCCTCGGGTGGGACAACTACAAAAAAAAGCACGTCGGCTGCGTCGTGAACAACGTGAGCACCGGGCTCCACCACTTCGAGGGCGGGGTCGTCGATCCGACGCACAAGGTCCAGGTCGTCTGGCACACGCTCGACGAGTACCTCACCGGCGAGCACGACAAGATCGTCAAGGTCGTAACAAAGCAACAGGACGAAGATCACTTTACGGTCGAGATCTTCGACATGAGCATCGGCGAAAACGGCAAGGTCCTCATCCGCTTCACCTACGCCCGCAAGAACTAGCGAGACAGAAACGGACGGCGATGTATATCGCCGTCCGTTTGCTTTTCTCAGGTGTGTTTCCTGAGGGTGTGCTTTCTGAGGGATTCCCCCCTTACACCACCGGGAACTCCGTTACCGGCTCAGAACCGACAGCTAGCGCGGTTTTGGGCCGTTTTGCGTTCGGAACACGATCTGCGAAGAGGCCGCCATGAAACGCAATGGCTTTACCCTCATCGAGATTCTCATTGTCATCACGATCATGAGCACGCTGGCCGGATTGATCAGCATCGCGGCCATGAGTGCGCAGCGGCGGTCGATGGTCATGCAGTGCCAGAGTCACGTGCGCGATCTCGCGCTGCTGATCGAAAACGCCTCGGAGACGCGATATCCGAAGTACGGTGGGCCCGAGTTGCTGTTGTACCTCGTGCAGCGCGGCGAGGTCGCCGGGCGCGACTCGCTCAGCCAGCTCTTTTGTCCCGGCGACGCGATCGAGTCGTTTGAGGATGCGGGCGGCGTTGAGGCGTACCGGGATCTCGATCTCGCGCACGGTGGGCTCGGGTGCCTGACGTCATACGCCGGGCGGGCGTTCGACGTGCGCGAGTTTCGCGTGGGCAAGGGGCTGCCGTCGCCGGTCGTGCTGATCGCGGACGACTCGGACGACCACCATCAGGGCGGCTACGTCGTCGGCTTGACCGGCGGAGTCGCGAAGTTCCGCGACAAGATCGACGACTGGGATCTCGCGGTCGACACTCCCGTCGCGCCAGGCGCCGACAGTCCTGTCGAAGAGCTGCGTCCGTTGCGCGCGGAGTAGGGCAATCCTGCTACGCGATGTGCTTGGGGTCGAGCGCGTCCTGAAGTGCGTCCGTGAACAGGTTGAACGCGAGCACGAGCACGAACATGAGCGCGGTCGCGGTTCCGATCTGCCAGAAAAACGCGTTCACGACCTCGGGCTTGGCTGCGCTGATCATCAGCCCCCAGCTCGCGCCGTCCTTCACGCCGAGGCCGAGAAACGTCAGGATCACTTCCGACTTGACGGCGGCCACGAACAGGAGCGAGAAGTTGATGAACAGCAGGTACGAGACGTTGGGCACGACGTGCTTCAGCAGGATCATGAAGCGGCTCTGTCCGATCGCGGTCGCGGCCTGGATGTAGTCGAGTTCCTTGAGCCGCAACGTCTCGCCGCGGACCACGCGGCAGGGACCCACCCAAAACGTCAGGCAGAGTGCGGCGTAGACCGGCAACAGAGTGTTTTCGCTGCTGCTCCCGGCGAACATGAACACGATCACGCCGAGCAGCACGAGGCTGGGAATCGAACTCAGGCTGGAGTAGAGCCAGATAACGACGTAGTCGACCCAGCCGCCGTAGAACGCCGCCGCGGCGCCGAGCAGGCCCCCGATGACGACCGAGACCACGGCGACAACGATGCCGATCGCAACGGCGATCATGGCCGAGTACAGACCGCGGGCGAGGATCGACCGTCCCTGCCGATCCGTGCCGCAGCTCAGCGACATCGTCTGCACGAAGCCGTCCCACCCGGTCGGTGCGCGAAACAGTTTGGCGATCACGGCGTCGAGCTCGTCCAGCTGGCCCCAAAACTCGGGTTGTTCGTTGATGTCCTCGGCCTCGTTGGCGAGCCGGTCCATGCGCGCGTTGGCGTCCGCGACGATCCCCTGCAGCTCCGCGACCGAACGGTCGGCGACCACGATCCTGCCGTACCGTATCTCCTTGAGCGCCGCCTCCGGACCGGGCGTCGTCAAGGCCCGGTTGACCTCGGCAACGTAGAACTCCGCGTCGTCCCAGCGCTTTTCCGGTTTCTGTTGGACGCCGAAGCCGTTCACGTTGCGGGCCCCGACCCGCGACTGGATATCGTCGCTGGAAATCGCGCCACACAGGACCGCGATCGCGAGCACGATGTAGGACAGAATCACGAGTGCCGAACCGACGGCCAACTTGGACTTGCGGAACTTTCGAAATCCGCGGGACTTCCAGATCGCGCCCATCATGACAGCCTCACCCGGGGATCGACGACCGCATAGAGGATGTCGGTCAGGATGTTTGTCGCAATGAACAGCAGGGCAAACACCGCCGTGAAGCCCTGAATCACCGGGAAGTCCTTGGCCGTAATCGCGCTGATGAGCACCTTGCCCATCCCCGGGATGTTGAAGTAGACCTCAAGCAGAAACGAGCCCGTGACGAGGAACGGCAGCGTGATCATGATGCGCGTCACGACCGAGACCATCGCGTTGCGCAGCATATGCTTGAACAAGACCGTCCGCTCCGGCAGACCCTTCGAGCGCGCCGTCCGGATGTAGTCCTTGGTGGTCTCCTCCACCATCACCGTCCGGTAGTAGCGCGTGTCATAGCCCATGGCCACGATCGTGCTGATCGCTACCGGCAACATGCAGAACTTGATCCACCAGCCGGGCTGCGTTGGATCGTAGCCCTGGATCGCGAAGAGTGTCTTCCCCATCCACTCGTTGAGCCTGAACGCCGCGAAGTACTGCAGGATCACGATATAGACGAGGAAACTCACGCTCATCCCGACCACGGCAAAAAACACGAGTCCTCGGTCGATCGAGGTTCCCCGCCGAAACGCGGAGACAAGACCGATCACCACGGAAAGAAGCGACGTGAGAATCAGAGCCGGCAGCGTGATGGCCAGACTCGGCCAGACGGCATCGCCGAGCTTCTCGCCCACCGTGATGCCGGGCGTGTCCCAACTCTCCGTGTCGAGGTCGAGTGTTGTCAGAAAGCGCCAGTACTGAACGAGAAGCGACTTGTCCAAGCCCAGGCTTTCCTTTACGGCCTGGTACTCCTCCGGGGTCGCGTTCTTCGAGAGACGAAAGTGGATCGGGTCGTTGACCCGCAACGCCCCCATGACCAGGAGCAGGATTCCGAGATAGATCGGAATGTTGAGCAGCAGCCGGCGAATCGCGAAGGCAAGCATCGGCTATCTCTTCGACTCGTCGATGTCGAGGTACTTCCACCAGCCGGCAAAGACCTCGGCCGGCTTGCAGTTGAGCAGCCACGGCCGCACGACGTAAAAGCGGGTCCGCGCCATCGAGCCCATGTACGGCACGTCGCTCAGGACCATGTCCCGCATCTTGATCGCCAGCTTCTCCCGCTCCGGCCCGGAGCTCATCGCCCGCATGCGCAGGTACATCTTGTCGTATTCCGGACGCTTGTAGTTGAAGCTGTTCGACCCCGGCGCTTCGTTCGGCCCGTAAAACAGTGCCAGGTTGTTCTCGGGATCCGGATAGTCGCTGCCCCACGCAAACGAAAACATCTGCGCCTGTTTCTTGTGGACCTTCTCGATCAGGGTCGAAAAGTCCACGAGGTGGATGTTCAGCTCCACTCCGATCCGGCGCATCTGGCGCTGGAGCATCTCGGTCTGTTCCTTCGCCTGGCTGGCCTGACCCGTCCAGAAATCGAGCTTGGGAAGCCCCTTGCCACCAGGATAGCCGGCCTTCGCCAGCTCGGCACGCGCGCGTTCAATGCTGGGTCCCCGCAGACTGTCCGGCGCTTTTCCGTTCGGCGGATACCCTGCGAGGCCGGGCGGGATGGGCCCGTCGTAGATCGTATTGATGCCGTTGTAGAAAGCATCGTTGATCTCGCGCTGGTCCATCGCCAGTTGAAGCGCACGGCGCAGATGTGCCCTTTTCTTGGTGTATCCGCCGACCAGCTCGTCCTCCATGTTGAATCCACGGAAAATGAAGTCGAGCAGGGGAACCGCGTAGCCCGTTGCGCCGCGTTTCCGCCAACGGCTTCTGAGCTTCCGTGAGCGGCGAACAAAGGGCTCCGCGAAGTTCTCGGCGGGGACGGTCGTGTAGTCGAGATTGTTGGACATGAACTCGAGCCACATGGGCTGCGACTCGACGAAAAACGTGATCTCGATCTTGTCGAGAAACGGCAGTCGCTTTCCGGCGGCCTTGTGCCGGCCGGCCTTCTTGTCATCGTCGCCGTACTCGTCGGGATAGGTCTCCTGCCGGTACGTGGGGTTCTTGTAGAGCCAGATGCTCTTCGCCGTCGTCCAGTGGTCCTGCTTGCGAAGCATGAACGGACCGTTCCCCACGGGATTGCGCGTGAACCGAACGCCGTAGTGCTCCACCGCTTCGCGCGGCACGACGAAGAGCTGAAACATCGCGAGCTTGTACTGGAACGTGGGGTTGGGCTCGACGAGGATCAGCTCGAACCGGTACGGATCATCGGCGAACAGCCGCATGCCGGAGACGGCTGCGTCGTAATCGAACTTCCCGCCGTTCTCGACCGCCTTGTTCTGCTCGTCGCGGTACTCGTTGAACCCCTTGATCTGCCCGTCCAGCAGCCACCAGGATTTTGGGTCATTGCCCTTGTTCGCGATGCGCTTCCAGGAATAAAAGACATCCTTGGCGACGACCTCGCGGCCCTTGCCCTCGGGAAAACACGCGTTGTCCTGGAAACGCACACCCTTCTTGAGCCGGAAGCTGTAGGTCTTCCCGTCACCCGAAACCTTGGGCATTTCGGCCAGCAACGCGGGCTCCAGCTCATACGGCCGCTTGAGGTACTTGTACTGGAGCAGCCCCTCGAAGATGACGGAGCAGACCTGGTTCTCGTACATGGTGGACCCGCGAACGGGATCCAGGTTCTTCGGACCGTCGGTGGGAATCGGGATCCGCAGCGTCTTTTGGCCCGCGGCCTGGAGATCGCCGCCGCAGGCGGTGAGGAATCCGGCGAGGGCGAGGAGCGCGAGGCGCGACATGGCGCGCGATTCTATAGGATTCGGCGCTCTCGCGATGCTTCACTTTGTCGATGCCAGCCCATACATCTTTCGCGCCTACTTCGCCGTGCCCGCGTCGATCACCGACCCGGGCGGGCGGCCGGTCAACGCCGTCCACGGATTCGCGGCGTTCCTGCTGCGCCTTTTGGCCGAGCGCGACGTTTCCCATCTCGCCGTGGCGTTCGACGAGAGCCTCACAACCAGCTTTCGCAACGATTTTTTTCCCGCCTACAAGGCCCAGCGCGAGCCGCCCCCGGCCGAGCTTACGGCCCAACTCGCCGACTGCCGGGCCGTCGCCGAAGCCCTCGGCGCCGCAACGTTTTCCCGCCAGCACTACGAAGCCGACGATCTCATCGCGACCCTGCTCGCGCAGGTCGGCGGCCCCGCCGTGGTCGTGTCCGGCGACAAGGACTTCGCTCAGCTCGTGACCGAAAACATCGCCGTCCTTGACTTCGCCAAGGATCTCCTGCTCGACCCCGCCGCCGTCCGCCAAAAACTCGGCGTCCGCCCCGACCAGGTCGTGGACTTCCTCGCCCTCGCCGGCGACAGCGTGGACAACATCCCGGGCGTGAAGGGTGTGGGGAAGAAAAGCGCGATCGCGCTGCTCGAGGCTTTCGGGCACGTCGAGGAGATTTACGAACGCCTCGAGGAGGTCGAGATATTGGGGGTCCGGGGGGCTCGATCGTTGCGAAAAAAACTGGAAGCCGACCGCGACAACGCGTTCTTGTCCAAACGCCTCGCCGTGATGGCCACGGACGCGCCCGTCACGGCGACACGCGAGGAGTTGCGCTACGACGGTGCGGACCGTGCTGCGGTCGAGGCCCTCTTTGACCGGCTCGGCTTCGGGCGCCTCCGCGAACGCATTCGCGCGTGGAAGTAGCTCGCCGTCTACAATCGCCCCATGCTGACAAAGGAAGAACTGTTCGCGTCGATCCGCCACGAGACCGAGACCATCAAGCACCTCGCCAAGCAGGTGCCGGCGGACAAGATGGACTGGCGTCCGACGCCGGGCCAGCGCTCCAACCTCGAACTCCTCCAGTACATGACGGTGATGTCCAGCATCCCGGCGACCAACATCAACACCGCCAACTGGGACCACGCGGAGGAGATGTCGAAGGAAGCGGCTTCCGTAACGCAGGACAGTTTCGGCGACGCGATGGACCGGCAACTCGCACACATCGGCGAGCTCTTCGCGGGCTGGGACGAGGCCACGCTCCGCACCGCGGATCACACCCAGCCCTGGGGGGTTCCGATCAAGAAGTCGCAGGCGTCGGTGGACATGATCCTCAAGGCAATGGTCGCGTACCGCATGCAGCTCTTTCTGTACGCCAAGCAGTCGGGCAACGCGGAGCTGTCAACGTACGACTGCTGGGTCGGTATGAGTGCCCCGAGCAAGCCCCAGTAGACTAAACCACAGTAGACCGCCGAACCTAGGGACCGCCGCGCGGCCGCTCTATCCTGCCCGGCGTGTACTCCTCAGTTCGCCAATTCGTCGATGCCCTTGAACGCGCCGGGGAGCTGCACCGGGTCACCGCCCCGGTATCGCCGCTGCTCGAAATCTCCGAGATCACCGACCGGCAGTGCAAGGCGCCGTGCCCCACCGCCAGCGAGCACGCACGCGCGTTCGACCCGCGGTTCGCGGACCGCGGGGGCAAGGCGCTGCTGTTTGACAACGTCGAAGGCAGCGACTTCCCGGTCCTGATCAACGCGTACGGCTCGTACCGGCGCACCGAGATGGCGCTGCGCTGCGTCGAGGGCGGCTTTGAGGCCATCGCCGCCCGGCTCGCGTCGCTCACCAAGCCGGAGCCGCCGAAATCGCTCGGCGACATACTCAGAAAAGCGCGCGAATTCCTGCCGCTCCTGCGCGTGCCGCCCAAGCGCGTCCGCAGCGGCCCGTGCCAGGAAGTCGTCCACGAAGGCGGCGACGTCGATCTGACACGCCTGCCGTTGCTTAAGTGCTGGCCGCTCGACGGCGACCCCGCCGCCGTCGGCTCGCCGTGGGACGCGGAACGCGCGGGCACCGCGGCGGGTGGCGGTCGCTACATCACCTTCGGCGGCATCCACACGATCCACCCGCGCGACATCGGCAAGAAAAAACCGCCGAGCCACAACGTCGGCATGTACCGGCTGCAGCTCATCGACAAAAACCGCCTCGCGATGCACTGGCACATGCACCACGACGGCGCCGCGCACTGGCGCGCCTGGAAAAAAGCGGGCCAGAAAATGCCGGTCGCCATCAGCCTTGGCGGCGAATCCGTGATGCCGTATGCGGCCACGGCGCCGCTGCCGCCGGGCATCAGCGAACTGCTCATGGCCGGATTCCTCCACGGCAAGGGCATCCGCATGACCCAAGCGAAGACCGTCCCGCTGTGGGTCCCCGCGAACGCGGAAATCGTCATCGAAGGATTCGTTTCCACCGAGTGCGGGGAACCCGGCTTTGTCCCGAGCGCGAAACAGCAAACGGACGGCTCGCCGCCCCATGGCTCCGCAGGGGCGACGGCGGGCGATTTAGGTGCGGGCGCGGTGTTCGAGGGGCCGTTTGGCGACCACACCGGCTTCTACTCGCTGCCCGACCGCTACCCGATCGTCGAGGTGACCGCGATCACGCACCGGCGCGACGCGATTTATCCGACCATTATCGTCGGTCTGCCGCCGCAGGAGGACTACTACCTCGGCAAGGCGACCGAGCGCGTCTTCTTGCCGCTCCTGAAGACGATCGTGCACGACATCGCCGACTACCACCTGCCCCTGTTCGGCTGTTTTCACAACTGCGCGTTCATCTCTATCAAGAAGGAATACCCGCTCCAGGCGCGCCGCGTGATGAGCAGCATCTGGGGCGCGGGCCAGATGGCCTGGACCAAGGTGATCGTGGTCATCGACGACGACGTGAACGTGCACGACGAGCACGCCGTCTGGCGCGCGGTCTTTGAGAACTGCCACTTCGGACGCGACCTGGAAATGGTCAACGGCCCGCTCGACATCCTGGACCACGCCGCGCCGCGGCTGGGCGCGGGCCACAAGCTGGGCATCGACGCCACGAAAAAGATCCCCGGCGAAGAGGTCCACGGCATCGCGCACGATCTGCTACCGACGCCGGGCCAAACGCGGGAGACATCGCCGTCCGTTTGCTCCGGCCCGGACTTCGGCCAAGGGAGATGCGCGTTCGTGCACGGTGACGTGCAGCGCGGCTTCGACGCGGGTGCCGATTTCGTGATCGCTGTCGATGAGTCGGTTGATCTGAGCGACGCCGACGCGGTGCTGTTTCACTGGTGCGCGAACTTCGACCCGGGGCGCGACACGCACTGGCGCGACCACCGCGTGGGCTTTGACGCGACGCCCAAGAAACCGGGCGAGACCCGCAACGGCCAACCGGTGCGCGACTTCCCCCCGCTGCTCACGATGGACGACGCGACCAGGACGAAGGTCCGTTCGCGCTGGGCCGAATACGGGTTTTAGCCGAGCATCTCGGCGAGACGATCGAGGCCCAGCTCGAGGTTGTCGAGCGGCGGACCGAACGAAAAGCGCATCCACTGCCGGTACGGGGATTCGCCGCGCCGGTAGCCGCCCGGGTTCACGTCGAAGAACTTGCCCGGGACCGTCATCACCTTTTTGTCCAGCGCGCGCCAGAAAAACTCCATGGCGTCGTTGAACGGCGGCTTGAGATCGGCGACGCTGGCCCAGCAGTAAAACGTCGATTCGGGTTCGCGCGCAAAGCGAATGCCCATCTCCTTGAGCCGTTTCACCATCACGTCGCGCTTCTTGCGGAACACGGTGCGCAACGCCGTCGTTTCCTGATCCGCCCGCGCCGGCTCCAGAATCGCCAGTGCCGCGCGCTGGGCGAGCCGCGAAGGTCCGCCGTCGATCGCACTTGCCGTGCGCGCCATGGCCTCGACGAGCGGCGGCGGTCCGACGACCCAGCCCACGCGCCAACCCGGATAGCGAAAGCATTTCGTCAGGCCATCGAAGATCAGGACCGGCTCCTCGTTCACGTCCTCGACGTAGCGCGCCGACGATACCGGACCATCCCCAGAGTAGATGAAGCGCGAATAGATGAAGTGGCTATAGAACTCGTCCATGAGCAGCGTTACGTCCCGCGCCCGCGCGCTATCGACGATCGCGCGCAGCGCGTCGCCCGCGATGACGTTCCCGGTCGGGTTGCACGGGTTGGAGACGACGAACGCCGACAAGCCGTGTTCGTCCACCGCCGCCTGAAACCGCTCCGGCGTGAGCAGGAACCCGTCCGCCTCGCGCGTGCGCACCGAAACCGCCGACAACCGCGCGAGGTGGGCGTTGAACATGTCCTCGTACGCCGTGTAGTCGGGAAGCTGATACCCGCAATGCACCGCCCCGAGCGCCGCGAGGGCACGCGTAAGCGCCAGACGTCCGCCGCTCGCCACCGACACGTTCGCCGCCGTGTACTGCGACGCCTTGCCTTGCCGGTACAGCCGGTTGTAGTGCGCCGCCACCGCTTCGCGCAAGGCGTCGGTCCCCTCGAGCGGCCCGTACGCGTGGTCCTCCGGCGCGATCTCGACCGACCCGAGCCGCGGCGGCGCGCCCTCCATCTCCCCAACTTCCGGCTGGCCCTGCCCCAGGTTGCACCAATCGGGATTGCCGTTCCAAAAGCCGCGCTTGTGCGCTTCGGCGACCACGAAGATGACCCCCATGTAGGGCACATGGCGCAGCGCACCGAGTCGGGCAGATTGCGATTCAGTCATGGCGCGGGAAGGTACCATTCTTGACCCGCCCATTTCCGAAGTAGCAAACGGACGGCGATTCTCGCGAACGTCTCCCCCTGCCCCCGCACCCCCTTTCCCCCCGCCCCCGCCGCCCCCTCACCCCATTTCCGATGCTTGCCCGCCTGCTACTGATCCGCCATGGACAGACCGACTGGAATCGCGACCGGCGCTGGCAGGGCTGGAGCGACGTGGCGCTCAATGAAACGGGCCTGGCGCAGGCTGCGGCCGTCGCCGAGCGGCTGCGCAACGAGCCGCTCGATGCGATCTACGCGAGCGACCTGATCCGGGCGGCGGAGACCGCGCGGCAGATCGGGGCGCATCACAAGATCGAACCCGTCCTCGATCCGGGCTGGCGCGAGATCGCCCTCGGCGAGCTGGAGGGTGTGCCCGCATCGCAGGTCGCGACCTCCGGCGAGGCGGTCACGACGACGTTTTTGTCCGGGCCGCTCGCGCCGGGTGCGGAGACGTTTGACGCTCTTCAGGGACGGCTCGTCGCTGCGCTCAAGCGCATTGTCGCGGCGCACGCGGGCCAGACAGTCGCGGTCGTCAGCCACGGCGGCGCGCTGCGCACCCTCATCGCCCACGTGATCGGCCTTGCTCCGCAACACATCCATCACCTCTCGCTGCGCGGCAACACCGGCGTGACCATGATCGACTTTCGCAACCGCCGGCCGCAACTGACCTTGATCAACTGCATAGCCCATCTACGCTAGCAACCCGCACTATCCATGGCCACGCGGGTTCTGGCCGGCCCATATCGCCGATCTCTTCGTCGTTTCTCGACCTCGACGATCTGTCCTCGCCCAAGACAAACCGAAGAACCCATGGCCACCACCTGTGCCGGCCAAGAATCCACTCCCACTCGGAAGCATCGGACCAATGCGCCACGCGGCCATGCATAATGCGAGTTGTGGACCGGCGAGAACGTGCCGCGGCGCTCATGAATGAGCTGCAGGAATCGATCTGTGTTGGATTGGAGGCGTTGGAACCGCGCGCGCGGTTCGGGCGGGATGCATGGGAGCGGCCCGGCGGCGGCGGCGGCCTGACTCGCGTCATCTCCGACGGCGAGATCTTCGAAAAGGGCGGGGTGAACGTCTCGCGCGTGCACGGAGAGTTTCCCGACGACTTCGCACGCACGTTGCCGGGGGACGGCACGTCGTTTTTTGCGACCGGGGTGTCGCTCGTGCTGCACCCGAACAGTCCGCACATCCCGACGGTGCACGCGAACTTCCGCTATCTGGAGCACGGCGAGAAATGCTGGTTCGGCGGTGGTGCCGATCTTACGCCGTACTACTTTCACGAGGAGGACAAGGCGCACTTTCACGGCGCGTGGCGAGACGCCTGCGGGCGGCACGAGTGCGTCGCCGACTTCGAGAGGTTTCGCGACCGGTGCGACCGCTACTTCTATCTCCCCCACCGCGGCGAACGGCGGGGTGTCGGCGGCATCTTCTTCGACTACCTGTTCGCGCACGACGACTTCGACTCGATCCACGCGTTCGTGCGCGACGCGGGCAGCTGTTTCCTGGACGCCTACGTACCGATCGTGAAACGCCGCGCGGACACGCCGGTCACGCCGGAGCAGCGCCATTGGCAGGAGCTGCGCCGCGGTCGCTACGTCGAATTCAACCTGGTCTTTGACCGCGGTACGCTGTTCGGCCTGAAGACAAACGGCCGCACCGAATCGATTCTGATGAGCCTGCCGCCACGCGTACGCTGGGAGTACCAGGCCGAACCCGAACCGAACACGCCGGAAGCCGCGCTGCTTGAGGAACTGCGAAAGCCGCCGCCCCCGGAAGAGTCGACAGTGGCCGCGACATAGTCCATCCGAACAGCATCACGTAACGGCGCTGGTTTCTTGCCGTTCTGATTCTGCTCAACGTGGTCGTCTTGCGGGTCTCGTGCATACTGCGCGGCATGGAGAGCAACGACGCGCCGGAGCTACCCGACCACGTGCTGACGAACCGGGCCCATTGGGACGGCATGGCCAAGCTGTGGATCCCCGCCGCCAAGCGTGCGTGGTCCGCCCAGGAGCCCTATTGGGGGGTCTGGGGGCTTCCTGAGTCGGATCTGGGGCTGCTCCCCGCCGACATGTCCGGCCTCGACACGATCGAACTCGGTTGCGGAACCGGATACGTATCGGGTTGGATGGTGCGCCGCGGAGCTCGCGCCGTCGGCATCGATAACTCCGCGCGTCAACTCGACACCGCCCGCGAACTCTCCGGCGAGCACGGCGTCGCAATCGAGTTGCTGCATGGCAATGCCGAATCGGTCCCGTATCCGGACTCCTCGTTCGACTTTGCCATCAGCGAATACGGAGCCGCAATCTGGTGCGATCCACGCTCATGGATCCCGGAGGCCCATCGCTTGCTTCGCCCGGGCGGCGAACTCGTCTTCCTCGCAACGACCCCGCTCGCCACCATCACGATGCCGCTCGACGGCTCGATGAGCGAGCGATACCTTCATCGCGACTACTTCGGCATGTACAAGCTCGACTGGACTCAAGCCGAGGTCGATCCCGGAGGCGTCGAATTCATTCCGCCGATCTCGGAGTGGGTCGCGTTGTTTCGCCGCACGGGCTTCGAGATCCTTGACTACCTTGAGCTGCGCGCCCCCGCGTCGATGGAGGGAACCCCGTTCCAGAGCCCGGCCGAGTGGGGCAAGCGGTGGCCCTATGAACACGTATGGAAGGTCCGTAGGCGCCCGTAGTCTCCTGACCCGGGCCCAACGTCGCGACGTCAGTCGTCTTCGGTCGTTGCTTCGTCCTGGAACTGTGCCGACAGGTACTCGGCGATCGTGTCGCGGTCCTCGTCGCTCCAGGCCTCGATTTCGCGTTCCTCGGCGAGGCCCTTCATGCGCTTGACGATGCGGCGCCAGCGGCGCGGGCTCAGCTCGTTGTTGTGGGCGTGATCGAGCGCGCGGCTCAGGTTGTGGCAGGTCGCGCAGCGCGCCTCGAACACCTTGCGCTTCTTGTCCTCTTCCGACTCGGGCTGGCCGCGCTTTTCGAACAGGAACTGCGTGATCGGCTCGATCTCGTCCTTGCGGATGTGGTCCGGCAACAACTCCGCGTAGCGTCGCACGGTCGCACGCCATTGCTCGTGCGTCTTCGTGTACTGAAACACGCGGTCCAGCGTATGGCACTTCTGGCAGCGCGCCTCGACCAGCGCAGCACCGGTGAGCATCACGCCTTCCGGGGTGTTCGCGGCCGCAAACTCGGCGTGGAGAAACTTGAGGATCGGGAGGCGCACGTCAGCCAGCGGCGGCTCGAGCTTGACCATGCGGTCCATCGTCGAGGTCCACAGCTCCTCCGACTTCTTGCCCTTTTGATCGTAGACGCGGTCAAGGTCATGGCACTTCTGGCATCGCTGCTCCAGGAGCTGGCCCCCCAGGGCGATGATCTCGACGTCGGTCTTGCCCTCGGTGTCGGGTGCGTTGAGCTTATTGATCAGGAACGGTCCGGCACCGAGCAGGACGAGCACAAACGACAGCGTGTACACGGTCAGGCCGAGCACCGGCAGCATCGAGTGCAGCTTCGGGTAGCGGCGAACAATCAGGATCTTGATCGCCAGCAACGGCGCGATCGAGACACCCAGGGTCAGGTGCATGACCTGGAGCGAGTTGAATTCGGCGTAGCCCAGGATCTTTTGCACCATCACGAACAGGAACACGCCGTAGATTCCGACGTAGATCCAGCCGAGCGCCCGGTGGACCCTGGCCACCTTGTTGCGCCCGCTTGTCGGGACGTTGCGGCCATAGATCTTGAGCATCAACGCGACGGCGGTGCCGCCGACCGCGAGCCAGACCAAGGCGAGGATCGCACTGACCGAAGGGTTCATCACGCCAGCTCCGCACCCGTCACGCGGGCCGTTTCGGGGTCGAGGGCCGCGAGATCGTCGAGGCACAGGTCGCTCGCCTTGTGCCGTCCGGTGATGCGGCAGACGGACGCGATCAGCTTCGCGCTGGCCTCGAGCAGGTTCGCCACGTTGCGCGCGCGCTTCTCGATGTCGAGGCGCGTGCGCAACTCCGGATCCATCGTCGCGATTCCGTACGGACAGTCGCCGAGGTGACAACGCCGCAGGTACGTGCAACCGAGCGCCATCTTCATCGCCCCGGCGCTGTAGACCGCGTCCGCTCCGAGACAAAGCGCCTTGACGAAGTCGATCGCGGACCGCAGGCCGCCCGTGGCGATCAGGCTGATGTCGTCGCGAACGCCGCGGTCTTCCAGGAACCGCGCGACCTTGGGCAGGCCGTACACGAGCGGCAGCGCGACGTGGTCCTTCGTGAATACGGGACTCGCACCGGTGCCGCCCTGCGCACCATCGACAACGATGTAGTCGGGCTTGCCGCCGGCATCGAACAGCGCCTCGAGGTCGCGCACAATATGGCCCGCCGCCATCTTGATACCGATGGGCCGGCCGCCCGAAACTCCGCGCAGCTCCTCGATCTTGCGTACGAGATCGGCGGGCGAAGCGATATCAGGGTGCCGCGACGGGCTATGCACGGTCTCGCCCGGCTTCACGCCGCGCAGCTTGGCGATCAGCTCCGTCACCTTGGCACCGGGCAGCAGTCCGCCCATGCCGGGCTTCGCACCCTGTGACAGCTTGATCTCCAACGCATCGGCGCGCTTGAGGTTTTCCTCGGTCACGCCGAAGCGCCCGGTCGCTACCTGGAAGACGAAGTTTTTCGCGGCCTTGCGTTCGGGACCGTAGAACCCGCCCTCGCCCGAGTTGGTCGCCGTACCCGCGAGCGCGGAACCCTTCGCCAGCGCAACCTTCGCCTCGGGGCTGAGCGCACCGAGGCTCATGCCTGAGATCATGACGGGCATCGAGCAGCGCATGGGCTGTTTCGCGCGCGGCCCGAGCGTGAACGCGAGATCGACCTCTTCGTTGTCGAGCAGTGGTGGTCGCACGATCACCGAAGGCAGGATCATCAGCCCGTCCAAATGCAGGAATGGTCGCGTCGAGCCTTTCGCGTGGATCGCGTACTCCCCGGTACGCGCCATCGTTTCGACCTCCTGGCGCGACTGATGGGTCCAGAGCCCGAAGTGCTCGGCGGTCGCGTTCTCCTTGACGAACGCGTCCGCCGGAGTCGCGCAGACGGGACAGACGGCGAAGTCGGGCTCCGTCGATCCCTCGTGGATGTACCCACAGACCGGGCAGCGCCAGCGAAAGTCCATGCGGCTACTTCCCGAGGTAAGCGAGGACGTCGAGAAGCTGCGCGTCGGACAGGCGATTCTCCGCGATGAAGCCCATCTGGCCGTTGTTGGCCTTGAACTTGAGCTTCTTCGTCTTCTTGTCGCGGATCCAGCCGCGCACCTTCATCGCCACCTTCATCTTGCTGCGACGACCCGGCTTGAGCTCGCTCTGCAGATGGTCGTCGCTGGGGCCGTGGCACACGATGCACATCTGCGCGACGATCTTTTGGCCCTTCTTCTTGTCGCCGCCATCGAGGCTCTTCGGCAGCTTGGGCGCGTACTTGATCTTGCGCTGCTTTGCGTCCTTGCCCGGCGAAACCGACGCCAGAAACGCATTGAGGTGCTCGACTTCGATGGCGGTGAGACCCTTCTTGCGCTTTTGAAACGCCTTCACGCAGATGTTGCCGGCGTCCCCGGCGGTCTTGAGCTTGCCCTTCTTCTTGTTTTTCCACGCACCGCGGTGCGCGGTGTTGAAGACCGGGAAAGCGGGACGGATCTGCTTGGTCTTTTCGAGCTCGTCCTTCGCCGACACCGTTGCGTGGCAATGGGCGCACGACGGATAGTCGAGGTCCTCGCCGGTCCCCATGAAGATCTTGCGGCCCTTCTCGACGTCTCCGGCGGCCCAGGCCAAGGATGCGGCCAGTCCAACGAAGAGAGCGAGACCAAAGAAGAGCAAGGCGCGGGTTCGTAACGTTCGGTTCATGGGATTCCTCACCTGTTGGATGTTGCGGGGTCGCCTGAGGTTACCAACCCGTTCGGATTCCGCTGCCCACGACCCCGGCCAGGGATCAGTCCGGTCCCGCCTTTGGGCCGCGGGACGCCAGAATCGCCCGGATCAAGTCCTCGGGGACATCGTCGGGAATCGAATCCTGCGGCTGCCGGGACGCGGCGGCAAGTTCGATCGTCTTGCGATAGGTGTCGAGGTACTCGACGCAGTGCGGGCAAACGGCCATGTGTTCCTCGAAACGCTCGCGCTCGGCCGGTTCCAACTCGCCGTCCGCGTAATCGGCGAGAAACTCGAACAGCTCACGACAGGTCAGCATCCGGCGAACCCCCCAAAACGAGTCGAGATGAGCCCGCGCAGTGCCGCACGCGCGCGGTGAAGCCTCGTCTTCACGACCGCCACGCCGACTCCGAGCACGATCGCGGTCTCCTTCGTGTCAAGCTGTTGAACATCCCGCAAGACAACGACCTCGCGATAGTCGTCCGGCAGGGAATCGATCATCTCGCGAACAATCGCCCGCGTCTCTTCCTTCTCCACCGAAACCAGCCCGGGGTCGCACCATCCCAAGTTGGCGCTGGCGCGATGGCCGTCATCGAGCCACTGCGGCAGGTACTCCTCGATCGAGACTGCGGGGCACGCGCGGTTCGAGCGAAGCATCATGAGCGCCACGTTCACCGTGATCCGGTGGAGCCACGTCTTCAGACGGGACTGGCCGCGGAACGAATCGATCTTGCGAAACGACTGGACGAACGCTTCCTGAACGGCATCCTCTGCATCCGCATCCTGGCCAAGAATGCGACGGGCGACCGCGAGCATCGCGCCCACGTGCTGCCGGACCACGGCCTCGTAGGCGGCATCGTCGCCCGCGCGCAAACGCTCGATGAGTACGACCTCGTCTATTGGTTGCATATTCGGGGGCGGCAATTCGATAGCGTACGGTGATCAAGTCGGTGCGCCAAGTCGTTTCCACATCCGCCCCGCTTGACCACCTCTCCCCCGAACCTACACTGCGCCGCATGACACGCAGCGAAACGATGGAATTCTCGGTTGAAGACGCTGGCCCTTGTCGCAAGCGCGTCACTGTGAGTATCCCGACCAAGCTCGTCAGCGAGCAGTTCAAACGGTCGTTCACCCAGTGGTCGAATTCGTCCCCCATCCGGGGGTTCCGGCCCGGCAAAGCGCCGCGCGCCCTCGTCGAGAAGAGGTTCGGCAAGGACATCGCGATCGAAGTAAAGCGCACGCTGATTGACAACGCGTTCGACGAGGCCCTCGAAGCAAACGAGCTGGCGCCCATCGCCGATCCGGAACTCGACTTCGATACCGTCGAAGTCGTCGCCGGCCAGCCCATCGACTTCAAGTTCGTCGTCACCGTGCGGCCGGAGTTCGATCTTCCGGATCTCGGCGGCATCGAGGTCTCGGTTCCGGCCGTCGATGTTTCCGACGACGAACTCGCACACGCGCTCAAGAAACTCCAGAGACACAAGGCGACGCTGCGTCCGCTCGATCACGGTGCGGTCGAGCACGGGGACGTGGTCACGCTCAAGGTAGCGGCGATGTCCGCCGATACCGGCGCGCTCGACGGTTCCGAGATGGCATACGAGATCGGCTCTCGACATCTCGGCGAGCTGATCACCGAGGATCTTGATGCCACGCTCGTCGGCAAGGAGCCCGGTGCCACGGTCAGGACGACCGGTTACGTTTCCCCGCACGCCGTCCAAAACCCGCTGGCGGGCCAGGACGTCGGTCTCAAGGTGGAGCTCATCGACGTGAAGCGGCCCGAGTTGCCGAGCATCGACGACAACTTTGCCAAGGAGCTCGACTTCGACAGCCAAGAGGGACTCCGCGAGGCCGTCCGCAAGGACGTCACCAACCGGCTCGCACGGGATCGCGAACGCCTCGTCGAAGACGCCGCACTCGCGCAGCTCGTCCGGCAAGTCGGCATCGAGCTACCGGCGTCCCTGGTCGAAAAGGAAACCGACGAGACCGCGCGACGCGGAGCATACGGCGCGCAGATACGCGGCGACTCTGCCGACGATGTCGCCAAGACAATCATCGACATTCGCAATCGCGACGCCGGGGAGTCCGCAAAACAGCTCATGGCCTACCTCATTCTCGATCAGATCGTCGACGCAGAGCGCATCGTCGTCACCGAGGACGAGGTCCGCGACGCCGTCGCACGGATCGCGACCCACCACGATCAGGTGCCGGAGCAGCTGCACGCAGTGTTGCAGGCGTCCGGTCGCCTGGGCGGGCTCCGCAACCACCTCCGAGAAAAAAAGGCGCGCGCGAAGTTGCGCGAGAGAATCCGAGCGACCGGCGCTCCGCGATAGACGGCGGGCTGCCGCCCCTCCCTTGGACCCGGGCTAATGGGCTGACCGCCGGGCCAAGGGATCGGATCCCGAAGCCCGATGGCGCGCGGGGTCGGAGGGGAGCGCGGCAAGCTACCCCCTCGCGATGGCCTGTCCGAGTTCGTGGTCGCTCATCGCCTGCCCATCGAGGTTCCACGCCCCGTCCACGGTATGAACGACATTGAAGTAGATGTTGTCCCTGGGCTGCCGTCCATTCGAGAGTTCCCGAACAATGTCCGTCGCCTCCTGCCCGAAACCGCTTTGGACCTCGCGCGATGCGAAAGCGAAGGAAGGCACCTTCCACTCGACCCACGCGCCGTCGAACTCGTCGCCTCCGGAGAAGCTGAGTCCCTTCGGCACGATGTGGACGTTGGCGGTGACGTTGGGAGTCATGACCGAATTGCCGGTGAGCCCGTGCCACTTGAGCATGGACTCGGTCAGCCGTTGAATCGCGTCCTTGACCTTGTCGCGCGGAAGGACGCCTTCCGTGAATGTCAGCGTGAGAGGCATCGTCGTTTCCTTTTCTGTCGGCCTGTGGCCTGCGGGCCATTTGCTTGATCGGTGAGGGGGGATTCCCGCAGCTACATGCTCACGAGGGTGCCGCTCGCCGCTTCGGCGAGCGCCTCGACGAGACGCTCCGGAATCGACATCAGCGGGAAGTGCCCCGACTCGAGCGTCAGGATCCGGTCGACGTCCGTGCCGGACACCATCCTGTCCTGCAGCGCGGGGGACAGGACCTTGTCGAGCGAGCAGCGCAGATAGGACTTCGGGACGGAGCCGAACGCGGCGCGGGTCAACCTCGCCGGAACCGTGAACGGCTCAACCGCCTGTTTGACCGCAAACAGCGGTGCGAACTCATCGACGCGTCCGGCCTCCCTGACATCGTGCAAGAGAATAGCCCTGACGTCATCCTCCCTGAGAGTGGCGCAGGACCCGTCGTCCGAGAAGACGATCCTGGACAGCAACTCGCCGGCCTCGTCGCTTTGCATCAACCCGAGCGGCGTTTCGCCGTTCCGAGGAAGGATCGCGCAGACGTACACGAGGCGCTCGATCTTCTCCGGCGCCAGCTCCGCGACCTGCGAAACAATCGATCCCGCGAGCGAGTGCCCGACGAGGACGACCTTGCCATCGATCGCACTGACCTCCTCGGCCACGCGCGCGACGTACGCGTCCATCGTGACCTCCGCAATCGGCGCGACGGCGTGGCCGTGACCGGGCAGATCGATCGCACGGGCTTGATGCCCGCGCTCGTTCAGGATCTTGACGATGTCCTCGAATTCCCACGCTCCGCCCCAGGCGCCGTGGATCAGAAGTATGTTGCTCATTTTCGTTCTCCTTTGTCGCGCGCCTCGAGCCGGCGCGACGATGGGTTCATCTGATGCACTTGCTGCCGCGACCGAGCGCCTGGCCTCGCGGGTCAAGACGCGGCGGATGAGCCTCTCGATTCTGGCACCGTCCTCCTCCCGTGCGAGGTGGCCGGTATCGAGCAGGCGGCAACTCGATTCTTTCTCTTACGATTGCGCGTTCTTGCCCTCGAGTTCCGCGATGCGGTCGTTCAGCTCCTGGATGTGCGGTTGGAATTCCTCGACGGTGTAGCGCTGGGGGATGTGTTGCGGGCAGTTGCGGTCGTACGTTTCGATGTGGAACAGGAAGACGCGCTGCGGCTCGGCGTCGTACTCGGGATCGCGGACCTTGGCGAGCAGTTCCGGATCTCCCTCCACGACTTCGGCTCGACCCCAGATCTTGATGCGGCGCCGCGTCGGGTAGTCCATCAGGAACAGGAACGCGCGGTCGTTTTCGACGAGGTTGCCGGTCGAGATGTACTGGCGGTTGCCCGCGTAGTCCGCAAAGCCAAGCGTGGTGTCGTCGATGACCTTGAGAAATCCCTTGGGTCCGCCACGGTGCTGAATGTAGGGCTGGCCATCCTTGCTGGCGGTGGCGAGATAAAACGAGTCGCGTTCCGCGACAAACGCGGCGAGCTCGGCATTGACCTTTGTGCGCCAGCCGATGTGGTTCGCGACGCCGCTATAGGTCTCGCGCGAGCCGAGGCGCTCCTGGACGGCCTTGACCGCCGGCGTGAAGGCGAGTTCGCTGGGATGGTAGCTCATGCAGCCCGCTATTGCATAGCCCGGGCCAAATCCATCGAACCCCCTTAACTTACTTCTGATCAAGACTTTATGTCATTTGTTCGAACAACGATTTTTTGGCAATCACGAATTTTTGCTTTTACGTAACGAATTCTCGTAATCTACAGGAATGTCGGGGGGACGGGACCGGGCCTTCAAGAAGCTCCTGCTCGCTATGGCCGGGCAACGGTCGGTCGGGCCACTGCTGGACCTGATCGTCGCGCGTCTCCTTGAGCGCCCGAATGTCGCCCTGGCCCGCATCTGGCTCAAAGCCCCGGGCGACATCTGCGGCGAGTGCCACATGGCCGATGTCTGTACCGATCAAAAGGAGTGCCTGCACCTCGTCGCGAGTGCGGGCCGACCGGTTGCGGCGAAGGGCGAGGACTGGTCGTTTCTGAACGGATTTTTTCGGCGCTTTCCGATGGGCGTGCGCAAGGTCGGTCACGTCGCGGCGACGGGCGAGGCAATCGAGATCGCCGATGTCGCGGAGCAGAGTCGTTGGCTCGCGCGCCCCGACTGGGCCGCGGCGGAGGGCATCCACGGATTCGGCGGCCAACCGCTCCAGCATCGCGACGACGTGCTGGGCGTACTCGCCGTGTTCACCCGCGTGCCGATGCAGCACGACGCGTTCGAATGGCTGCGCATGATCGCGGACCACGCGGCCGGCGCCCTCGCGAACGCCCGCGCGTTCGAAGAGATCGAACGGCTGCGTCAAAGAGTCGAGCTGGAAAACACATACCTGCGCGAGGAGGTCTCCGCATCGTTTGGCAGCATGGTCGGCGCGAGTCCCGCCCTGCGCAACGTCCTCGAGCAGATCGAGTTGGTGGCGCCCACCGACGCGACGGTCCTGATCACCGGCGAGTCCGGTACCGGCAAGGAGCTTGTGGCCCGCGAGATCCACCAGCGCAGCCCCCGCGCCCCCCAACCCATGATCAAGGTGAACTGCGCGTCCATACCGCGCGAACTGTTCGAGAGTGAATTCTTCGGCCATGTGAAAGGAGCGTTCACCGGCGCACTGCGCGACCGCGCAGGTCGTTTCGCGGCCGCCGATGGCGGCACACTGTTTCTCGACGAGGTCGGCGAGATCCCGCTCGACCTGCAGGGCAAGCTGCTGCGCGTCTTGCAGGAACGGCAATACGAACGCGTCGGCGAGGAGCGCACGCGCGATGTCGATGTCCGCATCCTGGCGGCGACCAACCGCGATCTCCTCCACGACGTCGAGTCGGGTCGCTTCCGTCGCGACCTGTACTACCGCCTCAACGTGTTCGGGCTCGACGTCGCGCCGCTGCGCAAGCGCCAAGAAGATATCCCGCTTCTCGCCGAACACTTCCTCGAAGAGCTGGCGCAGCGGATGCACCGGACGCGCCCACGGCTCACGAAGGGCCATGTGGCGCAACTCCAGACTTACGCGTGGCCGGGCAACGTGCGCGAACTGCAAAACGCGATGGAACGCGCCCTGATCACGTCACGCGGCCAAACACTGCGGTTCGACCTCGGAGAGCGGAGCGCGCCGTTGCACGAGCCAGCGCCGCATGCCGAGACCGCCGGGGAGGTCGCCACCGACGCGGAGATGCGCCGGCGCGAGCGGCAAAACCTGATCGCCGCACTCGAGTCCACCGGCTGGAAAGTCTCCGGCCCGGGAGGCGCCGCCGAACTCATGGGCGTCAAGCCGACGACGCTGGCGTATCGCATCCAGAAGCTGAAACTCACCCGACGGCGTGAATAGCCTCAAACAGTCAAAGGGGGAGCGGGGGCAGCGGTCGCGAGTACCGCCGGGTATGGTGACGCCGATGAGCTGCTCCGTGCGCGGCCCGTGTGGTCGAGGCAGCGCGCGAGGCGGGCACCGCGCACAACGCTGGTTGTCACGAACGCACCAAAGACGGATGGAGCGAGAAGAGAGTAGCGTGAACGATGGCCGCGGTTTCGGCGCCGGCCAGAACGCCACAGGCAAAAAACGACGATGAGCCTCGCCTTCGCGCTGCGCCGTCCGTTGCTGCTGGTCCGCGATCTGTTCGTGAACCGCAAGCGGCCCGATCTCGAGCGGCTCGGCGCTATCGACGACCCGCGGCAATTTGTCTGGGCGATCCTCCCCCACGCCGCGCGGACGTTTTCTTCCCCGATCGCGCTGCTGCCGGGCCCTATCGCCGAAGCCGCGGCCGTGGGCTACCTGTACTGCCGGATGCTGGACACCTACGAGGACCTCGTCGCCTGTCCGCAAGAACGCGATCGAGCGCTTGGGCTCTTCGCGAACCGCCTGAAAACGGGCGACGCGGCGCCGCCGATCGTCACCGACCTCGCGCGCGACCGACGCGACGAGGCCCATCTGCTGCTCGTAAGGCGCTGCGAACTCGTCGATCGGGCGTACGCGGATCTGCCGACCGCAGTCCAGTCGCTCGTCCGCACTTTGGTCGCCGCGATGGCGGAGGGCATGCGCTGGTCCTCGAGCACGTTCACCGCGCAAGGCGGGATCCTCAACAGCGAGGAGCAACTCACCCGTTACTGCCGCCACGTCCTCGGCGAGCCGGTGCTGTTTTCCGCTCGGCTGCTTGGATGGCACGAATCCCGCGAATCCACACTGCCGAAATCAGTCGAAGCCGACGCGATCGCGGTCGGCGAGATGATCCAGCTCGCGAACGTGACCCGCGACATCGAAAAAGACTTCGCCCGCGGTATCGCCTACCACCCGTCGTTGCAAGCCGACCTCGGCGCAGCGCCGACCGGCGAGCCCGAACAAATCGAGCGCATCCGCAGCGTCCGCGCCGAACTCATGGACCTGGCTCTGGGTCACGTTCCGGCCTACCGCCGGCTGGTCGCACACGTGACCCGGCGACGAATCAGCCTGGCGCGCGCGTCCGCGCTCTTGATGCTGCTGTTTACCGACCGCTACTACCGCGGCTGCGCCATACGAGCCGGCCGTACCACGTGGGGCGCTCGCCACTCGGGCGCTCGTCTCCTGCTGACAACCCTGCCCGCAATCCTGTCCCGTCGCTGGACAGACCGCATCCTGTCCCGGATCGAACACGACTTCCTGGCCGCGGTCGACAAGCGGCTGTAAGCCGGATGCGCCCTCGGTCTGATAGGTTCTGCGCTGCCACGACTTCAGAACCCATCCTAGGACTCTCATGGACACCCTCGAAGCCATCTACTCCCGCCGCGCCGTCAAGCACTTCGACCCGGCCCACGTCATGGACGACGCCGAGGTCACAAAGCTGATCGAAGCCGCGATGCAGTCGCCCACTTCGTTCAACATCCAGCACTGGCGATTCGTCGTCGTTCGCGATCCCGAGCTGCGCCAACAAATCCGCGCCGCCGGCAACGACCAGGCCCAGATGACCGATGCGTCGCTCCTCGTCGTGATGACCGCGGACATCGATGCTTGGAAGAAAGGCCCAAGCGCTATTGGCGCAACGCTCCCACCGAGGTCGCCGACCTCCTGGTGAACTGGATGGGCCCGTTCCACGAGGGCAACCCCCAACTCCAACGCGACGAGGCGCAGCGCTCCATCGGCATGGCCATGCAGACGATCATGCTCGCCGCCCGTGACATGGGCTACGACTCGTGCCCGATGATCGGGTTCGAATTCGACAAGGTGGCCGAACTCATCCATCTGCCGAAAGACCACTGCATCGGCCCGATGATCGCGATCGGCAAGCGATCCAAGGACACATGGCCGAAGCCAGGCCAGCTATCCCTCGACGAAGTGATGATCACCGACCGGTTCCGCGATTGAGCTTGCGAGCCCATGAACCCTGCGAGGTCGCGAAGCCCGGATGACGCAGCACTGTCCAGAGATGTCATGACCGCGAGCCGCGGCGGGCCAGCAGGATTCCGAACAGGATGACGGCTCCGCCGGCGGCCTGCCAAGGGCCAAGCGCTTCGCCCAACAGGAGCCAGCCGAGGAGCGCGACGCAGGCCGGTTGTAACAGCAGCGTGACCGACGAAAACGACGCGGGCAGGTGTGCCAGGGCGTACGCAACGAGACCCTGGCCGACGATCTGTGCGACCAGGGCGAGGCCGGCAACCATCGCCCAGGCGTGCGCGTCCGGCGGCCAGAACGGTTCGGGCGACAGCAAGGCGATGGGCAAGAGGGCGATCGCGGCGACCGCGGAGGTCCACGCCATCAGGCGCGCGACGGGGACGCCGGTTTCGCGCGCGCGGGCGATCGACAGGATGTAGGAGCCGTAAAACACCGCGGTCAACAGGCCCAAGAGATCGCCGTCCGTACGCTTTCCTCCGAATGTGGCGCTCTCCCCCACGAGCAGAACGGCTCCAACCAACGCCAATATCATGCCGATAGTAAATACCTTGGTGATGCGACGCCGCCAAAGTAGCCAGCCGAACAGGGTCACGAACACCGGCGCGAAGTTGGCCAGCAGCGTGGCGTTGGCGACGGTCGTGTAGTGGATCGACCAGTGCCAGACCCCGAGATCCGCGGCGAAGAACACGCCGGGGAGGATCAGGCGCAGGTTTAGGGGGGAGCGGGGGCCGCCGTTTTTGGAGGCGCGGCGGCGCGCGAGCAGGGCCAGCAGCGGTGCAGCGAGGACGAGGCGCCAGAACGCGGAGGCGGTTGGCCCGACGCCGGCGGCGATACACCAGCGCACGAAGATCGGTGCGAACGCGATGCCGACGGCGCCGGCGAGCAGCGCGAGGATCGCCCGGCGTTCGGGTGCCCGCGGTTCCAAGACGGCCGATCAGTCCTTCGCGCGGCCCTGGAAATCACCGGTGCGGGTATCGACGTTGATCTTGACCCCGGGGTCGATGTGCTCGGGAACCTGGAGTGTGAACCCGGTCTCGAGCGTCGCGGGTTTGGTGCGGCCCGTGGCCGAGTTGCCCTTCACGGCCGGGGATGTTTCCTTGATCGCCAGGACGACGTTGTTCGGCAGCTCGAGCGCGAGCGCGGTGCTGTTCCAGAACAGGGCGCGCACGCCCTCGATGCCGTCCACGAGGAAGTTGCGCTCCCATTCCAGGGCGTCGAGGTCGAGTCCGAACTGCTCGTACGAGGCCTCATCCATGAAGTGGCAGGCCTGCGCGTCGGAGTACAGAAACTGCACCGGTTTTTTCTCGATGTCGGGCACCGCGAACGTCTCGTTGCCGCGATAGCTCTTGTCGAGCTTGTGCTTGGTGCGCAGGTTGCGCATCCGCACGCGGGTGATCGTGTTCCCGGCGCGCGCGGTCGGCGTGGAAACGGTGACGGACTCGATGGCGCACGGGGCGCCGTCCACTTCGATGATCAGGCCCCGCTTGAGATCGCCCGGCGTGTACATGCCGGAAAGTGTACCGCCGTCCGCGACTCCATTCCGCTTTCCCCAACTGGGCAAACGCCCTTTCACCGGCTGATATCTTGGGCCGCATGCAACGGCTGTTTCTTGCCGCGGCGGTCGCGGTCGCCGGCCTCTGCGCCTGCACCTCCACGCCGCCGCCCCCGCGCCAAAACAACGGCGTCGCCCTCGCCACGGATGTCCGCCGGATCAGGCCCCGGCGTGGCTTTCTCGGCCGGACCACCACGGTCTACTTCGTGCGCCTTCCCGAGGGCCACGAAGGCCAGGCCGGCGGCGACGAGGGAAGCCTCGCCGGCGCATCGTCCGTGATCTCTTCCAACTTCGTTCGCGGCACGGTCTGCTACCTGCTCAACGCCGAGCCCGGCACCTACGCCGCCGTCGCCGCCAAGGAGACCAAGGACGGCAAGCAGCGAACGTACTATTTTCCGCTCGCGCTGATCGAGAAGACGATGGTCACGGTCAGCCCGGGCAAAGCCGCGTGGATGGGCCGCGCGGCCGTCAACGCACAGCCGTCCAGCCTGAATCAGGACGCCGCCCAGAAGCATTACCGCAGGCTGATCGGGCCGGACTGGCGCAGGATGCGGCCGGCCGAGCGAGTCTTCATGCGCAAGAATTACCTGACCGGCACGGTGTTCACGTTCGAACGCGAGGAAGCGGTCGTTCCGGCTGCCGTCGAAGAACTGTTCACGGAAGCAGGTTGGCGATGACCCGCCTCATCGGACTGCTGGGACTGCTCGCGACAATCGCCACGGCGCAGGAAGCCGAAATCGAGGCGCTGAAGTCACCGAACGCGCGCACGCGCCGCGAGGCCGCCAAGGCTCTGGGCGCGATGGGCAAAAAAGCCGCCGCCGCGGTGCCGGCCCTGATTGCGAGCCTCGACGATCCCAATGCGCTCGTCCGCGGCGCGGCCCTGCTCGCGCTCGGCCCGATCGGCGACGCCCGCGCCGCGGGCCCCGTGGCCACGCGCCTGCTCAGTCCCGATCCGCGCACCCGGCGCCTCGCCATCAAGGCCATCACCGCCCTCGGCCCTCCCGCCGCGAAGGCGGTCCATGCAGCGTGGAACGAGGCCCCCAACGCCGCGGTCGCACGCGCCCTCGCCGGTCTCGGCGAAGCGGCGCGCCCCGCCCTCCCGGATCTCACCAAGCAGATGGCCCTGACCGACCATACGGGCTTGCCGCGCCGTAGCCCGGAAGGGCGAGGGCGGGACGGCGATGTTTCCGTGTTCGCCGCGTTTGCCATCCTAGCGCTTGAGCCCAACCACGAGAAGGCGCGCACGATTCTCAAGAAGGCGCTCACGAGCGGCACCGTCGAAGAGGCGACGCTCGCGCTCGACCACAAGGAGCGCTTTCCCGCCGTGACGCTTGCGCTCGCGCTACAGCATGAAGCCGCGCCGGTTCGCTGGCGGGCCTGCCGCGCTCTGGGCGCTTTGGGTCCGAAAGCCGCACCGGCCATGGCCGCACTGATCCGGGAACTGGTCTCGCAAACCCATGTGCGCCGCGCCGCGGCGGGCGCGCTGGGACGCATCGGCGAGCCCGCGCTGCCGGCCCTCGTCGAGGCCCTGCGCGCCGCCGACTGCGCACGCGAGGTCGGCCACGCCTGCCAGACGATGCGCGAGCCGGCGTCCCGGCGACTCCTGCCGCTACTCGGCGACGACGACGCCGCGGTCGCGGCCCGCGCCGCGGCGGTGTTGGCCGATCTGCGTGCGGATGCCGCTTTGCCGGCGCTGCGCAAGGCGCTGTCGCACGCCGATCCTCGTGTTCGCCTCGAAGCCGGCCGCGCGGTCTGGCTGATCACCGGCGAAGCCAAAGACGCCGTCCCCGCGATCGCGGCGGGTCTCGATAGTCCGGACCCGGTCGTGCGGCGCCACGCGGCGGCCACACTGTTCACTCTCGGCGCGGCGGCCAAGCCCGCGGAGGCCGTGCTCGTGCGCGCGACCAGGGACACCGATCCAAAGGTCGCGGCGATCGCTAGCAAGATCCTCAAGAAACTTCAGCGGTGACGCGGGAGCCACGCGATCGCGAAATCGACGGCGGCGCGCTGTGAGAACAAACGCGCTTTCGCTTGCGCCACGCGGCCGATCGTCTGGTTGGCGAACGCGGCGCCGAGTTCCGCGAAGTCATCGCCGTCCGTATGCTGCTGTTCGAATTCCCTCCATCCGGAAGCGGACGGCGCACCGGTCTTTTCTGCGACCTTGCCCTTCCACGCCGTACGGCATTCCGCGAGATGCAGCGACGAGTTGCGCTCGTGGCCGACGCCAAGCAACAGCACCTGCGCGTCGAGTTCGTACAGGCGTGCGAGCGGCGACGACTCGCCGAGGCCGTCGGCCAGGGCGTGGCCATCGATAACTTTCGCGGCGTGCGGGCCGCGGGCAACGAAGGAATACTGCGGGTGATCGCTGCGGCGCACGTCGGGATGGCCGCGAAAGCAATCGACGATCCGGCCCATCGTGCGGGTGGCTGTGCGACTGGGATCAAACGGCGGCATCGCGGCGCGGATCGTCGGCCACCACCCCTCGGGCACCGGGGGATTGCTCCACGCGGCGGGATCCGAGAGGTGCGCCGAAAACGCAGGCATGACGACGGTACCGGTGTTGCCGACGACCTCCTCGAGGGCGAGCACGACGGCGTGGGCGCCACCGCAGACCCAGCCGAGCGCGGACAACGACGAATGCACGAGCACAACTTGGCCCGGCGAAACGCCCAGAGTGCGCAGGTCGCACGCCAGGGTGGCGACCGTGGCGGGCTTGGGCAGATCGCGAATGGAGTCGGCTTCGCTCATGAGCCCAGTTTCCCTTGCGAGAACCGATTCGCACACTAGAATTGCCGTCTCGAAGGGCGGCTAGCTCAGTTGGTTAGAGCGCACGGATCACACCCGTGAGGTCGGGGGTTCGAGTCCCTTGCCGCCCACCAGGAAACAGCCGGTTTTGCCGGCTGTTTTTTTTCGGCTGCTTTTCTTGCAGGCCGCGCGGAACTGCAATCAGCCTAAGCCCTTCGTAAGTCAAACCGTTACGATGGAGGGCATGGGCTGGCGTACGTCGCTGTTTCAACGGTTCGCGAACGTCTATCCGACGGCGTCCATCGCGCGGTCGCGCGTCGCCCGGGGTATCTGGCGCACCGCGCTTGAGATTGTGCGCCCGGAGCGGGTCGTCATGGACCTGGCCGACTATCGCGTCGAGATCGAGACCAATCCGCGGTTTTATGGCCGCTCGCTGCTGCATCGCGGCGGGATCGAATCGGCCGCCACGGCGGGGTTCCGCGCGCAAGTCAAACCGGCGATCACGGTCGTCGATGTCGGCGCCAACGTCGGGCACTACACGCTCACGGCGGCGGCGCGCCTCGCCGGCACCGGGCGTGTGGTCGCGTTCGAGCCGGACCCGGGTGCAGGCGAACGCTTGCGGCGCAACGTCGCGCTCAACGAGTTCTCCAACGTCACCATCCATCCCGCCGCGGTTGGAGACACCGACGGCCCCGCGGAGCTGTATCGGGATGCGGGCAACTCGGGGGGCCACTCGCTCTACGAGTGCAACGTAAGCCGCAACGGCGACCACTGCACCACGAATGTCGTACGTCTCGACACCGTGTTTGGCGACGACACGGTCGATCTGATCAAGATCGACGCGCAGGGCGCGGACGACCTCGTCCTGATCGGCGCGGAGCAGTTGTTGCGACGGTCACGACCGGCGATCCTGCTCGAGTTCTGGCCCTGGGGCGTCGATCGGGCAGGCTCCTCGCCGAGTGGACTCCTCGCCCGGCTCGAGGCGCTCGGCTATGCCCCCGCCGCCGTTTATCTGGGACGCCGCACTTTCGAACACGACCTAGGCCGACGACTGACCGACCTGGCGGGCGAGGCGAACAATCCGCACGCCGCCGGCGACATCCTGTTTGTTGCCCGAGAGCCGTAACGCACCTTGGCCCCGATCACCCAAACCAGCCCGCAGACGCCCGCAGCATCGGAAGATGTCGCGTGCCCGCTGTGCGCATCCCAGGCACAAGCTCCGGCGCGCAGGGACGTGCTCTGCGAGGATCCGTGGCGTCTCGTTCGCTGTGACGGCTGCGACCTCGTGTTCTTGACCCCGCGACCGTCTCCGGGCGACATGCACGGCTCGTTTGAGTGGTTCGAACACGGGAGCGCGCAAATGTGTATCCGGCGCACGCGCCAAGGCCCTGCGCGGCGGCTGGCGCGGCGCTGCAGGGGCCTCCTGCGACGGCGGCGGGAGGACGTTGTCCTCGACCGGATTCGTCGCTTCGTTTCCTCCGGACGGTTTCTCGATATCGGCTGCGGCGACGCCGCGATGGTTCGGTGGATGGCCGAGCACGGCTACGACGCGCACGGAATCGACGTGTCGAGCCCAGCCGTCGAAGCCGCAGTCCGCGCCGGCATCCAAAACATCCGGCACGGGACGATCCACGACGCAGACTTCGCCGACGCCTCGTTTGACGCGGTCTTGCTGATGAGCGTCCTGGAACACGAACATCGTCCGGTCGATGCACTTCGCGAGGTCGCGCGCGTCCTGCGCCCGGGCGGCTACGCGTTCATCAAGGTGCCCAACTACGGATGTTGGAACCGCCGCGTCCTCGGGTCCGGCTGGTCCGGCTACTTTTTTCCGCAACACCTCTACTACTTCACGCCGCACACACTCGAACGCGCCGCGCACGCCGCCGGTCTCGTCACGGCGCGCAACCGCTGGCTCGACCATGTTCCGGTCAGCGACGTGATGTGGTTCACCGCACGCCGCCCGCTCACGGACGCCAACGGCACCAAGTGATCCACGAGATTCGCGCGGTCTACGATTACGAGACGATCCGCGTGTACCAGGCGTACAGCGATCCCATCGCGAACGCCGCGCTGGCAGCCGGGACCTTCGTCTCGCCGTTCAGCATGACCCGGATGACGTGGATCAAGCCGTCCTTTCTGTGGATGATGTACCGCGCTGGATGGGGCCAAAAGGATGAGAGCCAAAAGCGCATGCTCGCCGTGGACATCCAGCGAACGGGCTTCGAATGGGCCTTGCGAAACTCCAGTCCCAGCCACGGCCCGTCGCTCGACAAGTCGAAGCCGGTTCGGGTCCAGTGGGATCCCGAGCGCACGATCGAACTCGAGAAGCTGCCGTACCGATCCATTCAGATCGGCCTGTCCGGCGATGCGGTTCGGCACTACGTCGATGATTGGATCGTGTCGATCGAGGATGTCTCGGAACTCGCCGAACAGGTCAGGATGACACGCGACGTGGCTTTCGTGCCAAGGGAACGTCCCTATCCGCTCAATCCCGAGCTGGCCGCAATCGTTGGCGTGACGCCGGCCTGAGCCACGCGCGAAACATCGCCGTCCGTTTGCTGTCGCCCGTCGACTCGGCCCGTTATCCCGTTCCGATAGATGCGAGGTACGCGCGCAGGTCTGCGCGAAACGTATTCCCGCGGTAGTCATAGATGCGATCGAACTGTCGCACGCGGTCGCCATCGGAGGCGCGCTCGGCACGGATGTATCGGCGCAGAAGTTTCGGGTCGCGGCGCCGGAGCAGGAAGGACGCGAGCACCAGCGCCTCCGCGTAGTTGCGATGCGCCTTCGCGCCCACGAACTCGGGGTACTCCTGCAGATCCAACAGCCGCTCGATGTCGAGCCCGCCGCCCATGATCGTGCGGATGAATCCGGCGCGTTCCGGGCCGATGCCCGGCCGGTTCGGGTCGTACTCGAACGCCTGCGCCAGCCCCTCCATCAGCCACGGGCTGAAGCGCACCTGGTCCCCCGCCGCCGTGCCCATGATCCAGTGCACGGTCTCATGGCGCAGCGTGGCCACCGACGTAGCGTGGGCCGGGAGAAAAATCGCGCCGTGGCGCGGGTCGGTGTAGCCGACCATGTTCGCGAACCGGCCGGGGTCGTGTTGCATCCGGCGGCCGGCGTACGCGCGAACCATGTCCGCCGATGAAAACAGGACGACGACCATGCGGCGCTCGGTCGGCACGCCGAGCAGGTCGCCCCAGTTTTTCTCAACGCTTTCGCGAAACCGCCGGACCTCGTACGCAGCACCGAAACCGGCTTTCTGCGTCGGCGCCAGCACGATCAGGTCGTCCTCGTCGACAACGACGTCGATGTTCTTGTCGAACTCGTGGACGCGATCGACCCAGCGCGAGGCCTCGCCCACCCGGCAGGCGCGCAAAGCGACAATGATCACCGCAAACGGGACCAGCAGGAAGGCGGCCCGATACAGCGCCGTCATTTGCCCAGGCGGCCCGACGCGCGCTTCAAGAAGCGCTTTTCCTCTTCGGTCAGCGCGGTCATGCCTTCGCGGTTCACCTTGTCGAGAATCCGATCGACCTCGGCGCGAAGCTCGGACGCCTTCTCCGCATCCTTGTGTTCACGCTTTCGCTGGCGCTTTTCCGCAAAGTTATCCGCAGCGTGCACGAGGCGTTCGGCGCCGCCGGTCTTGAAGTAGATCCACGCGTAGAGCGCACCGCCAAGGTGCGCCGAGTGCGCCACGCGGTCGGCGGTCTGCTCGAACATGAGCAGGAAGTCGGCCAGAACGATCACAACGGCAAGAAGCCAAAGCTTGATGCGCAGGACGAAGAACAGGAGAACCTCGCGGTGCGGGTACCAGAGCGCCGCGAGAACGATGAGTCCGAATTCGTATCCGCTCGCACCAACCAACTGCGCCATGTTGTCGATGATCACGGACTCGGTGAGATAAACCGCCACCGAGACGATCTGCGCGGCGAGGCAGAAGAACCAGAAGCGGCGCTGGCCCAGCCGCTCCTCCACCATCGACCCAAAGAAGTAGATCCCGACGCAGTTCCAAAGGAGGTGAGAGACTCCGCGTGCATGCAACAGGCCGCTGGTGACGAATTGCCACAGCCAAAACCGGCCGAGAGCGGACTCCCGCTGGAGCGCAAACACGTCGTCGATCGTGCGTCCCGCGGCGGGCGACATCCCCCGGATCACGGTCACAACGACGTGGATCGTGACCAGCGTGATGATCAGGATCTTGGTCGCCGGGATCGTCGCAAAAAACGACGGCCGCAGGCCGCCGCTGTCGCCGAAGTCGTGGCGGAAGTAGTCGCGATCACCCATCGAGCACCCCGAGATACGGCAGCGTCCGGTACTCCCCGTCATGGTCGAGCCCGTACCCGACGAGGAAACGGTCCGGCACGGTGAACCCGACGAAGTCGGCGTCGATCGCGACCTCGCGCCGCGACGGATTGTCGAGCAGGACGCACGACGCGACCTCCTCCGCTCCCCGCCCCCTCAACTCCTCCAGCACGGCAGCCAGCGTGTGCCCCGTATCGAGAATCGTATCGACCACGACCACGACGCGCCCGACCACATCGGCTTCCTCGAGCGCGCCAAGCTTCACGCGCCCGGTCGACGACTGCCCTTCGTACGAACGCGCCCGAACAAACGAGAGCGCCGCGGGCTCCCCGACAACGCGCCCCAAATCGGCCAGAAAGACGGCGGCGCCCTTCAGGATCCCGAGCAGGGTCACGCGCTCTTTCGGCCAGCGTGCGCGGACGGACTGCCCCAAAAAAAGCACACGGACGGCGATGTCCTCGGCGGAGAAAAGGGCGTCGGCCACAAGCGCCATGGCGGGAGTATACCGCGCCGTTCCCGCCCCCCGGCCCCCCTGATTTTTCCTGCTACACTTCCGCGCTTCAAGAGGAGGCATCTAAGTGAACCGCGCGAGATATCCCGAGCCGAAGCGGCCTGTCCCCAGCGATCTCGACATCGCGCAGGAGGCGGAAATCGATCCGATCCTGGCCGTGGCCGAGCGGATCGGGCTTTCGATGGACGACCTGGATCTGCACGGGAAGTACAAGGCCAAGGTCCACCTGGATGTCCGCGAGAGATTCAAGGACCGCCCGCTGGGCAAGTACATCGACGTCGCCGCGATCACCCCGACGCCTCTCGGCGAAGGCAAGACCACCACGACGATTGGTCTGGCGCAGGGGCTCGGACGCCTGGGGCACACCGTGTTCACCTGCATTCGGCAGCCGAGCATGGGCCCGACCTTCGGGATCAAGGGTGGCGCCGCCGGCGGCGGCTACAGCCAGGTCATCCCGATGGACGAGTTCAACCTCCATCTCACGGGCGACATCCATGCGATCGGGGTCGCGCACAACCTGCTCGGCGCAGCGATCGACAACCACATCCACCACGGCAACAAGCTCGACATCAACCCGTTCTCGATCACCTGGCCGCGCGTGGTCGATCTCAACGACCGCGCCCTGCGCGACACCGTGATCGGTCTCGGCGGCAAAATCAACGGCTACCCGCGGCAAAACGGGTTCGACATCACCGTAGCGTCCGAGGTCATGGCGATTCTGGCCCTCGCGAACGACCTCAGGGATCTGCGCGAACGACTCGGCCGCATCAGCATCGGCACGAACCGCGCCGGCCAGTCGGTGACCGCCGAGGATCTCAAGGTTGCGGGCGCGATGGCCGCACTGCTGAAGGACGCGCTGATGCCGACGCTGCTCCAGACCCTGGAGCACACCCCGGCGCTCGTACACGCGGGACCGTTCGCAAATATCGCGCACGGCAACTCGAGCGTGATCGCCGACCAGATCGCGCTGCGCCTGGGCGACTACGTCGTCACCGAGTCGGGCTTCGGCGCCGACATCGGGATGGAAAAGTTCATGGACATCAAGTGCCGCGCGAGCGGGCTCACGCCCGACTGCGTGGTGCTGGTCGCCACGATCCGCGCGCTCAAGATGCATGGCGGCGCGGGCAAGGTCGTCGCCGGCAAGCCGCTGCCGCCCGAGCTCACCGAGGAGAACCTCGCGGCGCTGGAGGAAGGCGCGGCCAACCTCGTCGCCCACATCCGCATCGCGAAGCTCTTCGGCGTTCCGGTTGTCGTCGCCGTGAACCGCTTCACCAACGACACCGACCGCGAGGTCGAACTGCTCGAGCGCATTTCCATGGAAGCGGGCGCGGAAGCCGCGGTCATGACCAACCACTGGGCCGACGGCGGCGCGGGTGCGGTCGATCTCGCCAAGGCGGTCGCCGCCGCGTGCGAGCAGGACAAGAACTTCAAGTTCCTCTACGACCTCGACGTGCCGATCAAGGACAAGATCGAGATCATCGCCACCAAGGTCTACGGCGCGGACGGCGTCGACTACGACGCGAAGGCCAACAGGCAGATCAAGCTGTACGACGAGCTCGGCTACTCGAACCTGCCGATCTGCATGGCCAAGACCCACCTCTCGCTGTCGCACTCCCCGAAGCTGAAAAACGTTCCCAAGAACTGGCGCTTGCCCATCCGCGAAATCCGCGCGAGCGTGGGCGCGGGCTTTCTCTACCCGCTGTGCGGCACGATGCGCACGATGCCGGGGCTGCCGTCAAAGCCGGCGTTTGAGAACGTGGACATTGATACGGCTACAGGGCGGGTGATCGGGCTCTTTTAGCAAAAACCGCCTGCGGCGCTTTTCGTTAGGTTCCAGCGCCCGGGTGGCCCCGGGCTGTTCGCACGCACGGGAGCGGGATCTGACGCGCCCAGTCTTTTTTCCCAAGAGTGCATGCGGTTCCCGTGGTCTTTGTAGGACGCAGAGACACGAAGGAGACACGGCATGGACGACGAACAAAGACTCATCGGTCTTCTGGCGCAGCGGCGGGAGCTAACGGACAGCGGAGAGCCAACCGGCGAGATCGACCGGGAGATCATCGCGATTGCGGATCCAGTGATTCGACGGGAAGTTCTGCCTCGATTCTCCGCCGTGCGGCGCGGGACCACGCCGGTCCAGACCGGCGGGAACCTCGAGCATAGTTTCCGGCCCTCGGAGCTGGCCAACGAGTTCTTTGCCCGCGTTCTGCAGCGCGGCCCCGCCCACGATCCGTTCTGGAAGGCCAGCACCTCCAGGGAACTCATCCTTTGGACGTCGAAGGTGATCGGCCGGATGATCGTGGATCGCTTCCGAAAAGCGACACAGCGCTCGGAACTCAGCCGGGAGGACGGCCACCTCGCGGAATTCGTACGGCGGCGCCAGGCACGGCTTGCCACGGAGTGCCCGGACTTGCTCCTCGTGGATGTCGCCCCCATCCTTAATGAATGGACCGCCAAGGGCGGACGACCCGCTCAACGGGCACTCGTGTTCGAACTCCGGTTCGTGGGCGGCTACTACGACCGCTCCGAGGCCGCTGCTGTGATGCAGATCCCGCTGGAGTTGCACGACGAACTGCTCCGGGAAGCCAAGGAGTACCTTCGGCGGCGCCTCGGAGGAGGCAAGTCGTGAGCGACAAATCGACGCCTGAATCGAATCGTCCGGAGCCGATCGGCCATGGATGGGAGGCGCCGGGCACGAAACTCCACGACGCCACGCTCCGGCGCATCATCGAGGCCGGATATCAGCTCGGCGACGAACTCGCCAATGGAGGACAGGCGGTCATCCACGAGGTGACCGATCAACGCACCGGCGGGATCGCGGTCGCCAAGATCTACAAACGCCAAGATCCCGGAACAGTGCGTCGCGCCGACCACGAAGCCAAGATTCTCCACTCGACGCGTATGCCCAAAGGCCTGGCCCCCGCCTACGAATTCGTGTCGCTGCCGGAATCGACAGACGACGGCCAGCCGTTTCTTGTCATGGACAAGGCTTGCGGTCGCCCATTGCACGTTGTGGCAGCCGATCAGCGTGACGACTCGTTGGCTATCGCCACACAGTTTCTTTCCGCCGTCGCGACGCTTCACCGGATCGACATCCTCCATCGTGATCTCAGCTGCAGCAACGTCTACTGGGACAGCGCCGCCGGCATCACGATTCTGGACTTCGGCTCCGCGAGCGTCGTGCAGACGGTCCGGTCGGGCCCCGCAGAGCGCCCTGCGTCGAGTCACGCCGTGCAAGGAGGGGCTCGGCTTGCGCCGGACGACGGCCGATACGATCTCCGCGGTGCCGCCGCGGTCATTTATCAGATGTTCACGGGACGGCCTGTGGGCAACGATCCCGTCTGCGACCCGAAGGATCAGCGCGCGCATGCTTGGCTTGCTGCGCTAGCGTCCGCGAACGTCGATTCGGCATTCGCAACCGAAATCGTCAATAGCCTCATTCATCCCGCCCGCGATGTAGAACCGTTGCCCCTCTCACCGAGTCCCGTGCAGACCCTTTTGGAGACCTCGAGGAACGCTGTTCTGCGCGCGCCAAACATCCTGGCGAAAGCACACCGAGATCGCGCGCCAGTCACGCGTTGGGCTCAGGAAATCGAATGTCCTCGGACCGTCCTCAAGCTGCTGCGTCTAGACGACACGCGAGTGGTTGCCGGCACAACCGGATCATTGGCCGCGCTCGATCTCCACACAGGGAAGCTCGTTGAGGAGGCAACAGAGGGCCCTGAAGGCGCAATCATCACACTGGAACGTATCGCCGACGATCAGTTGGTGACCGTCTGCGAGAAGGGACTCGTCACGCGGTGGCATCTTCCAACCCTTCGCCGGATCGGCACGCCCGCTTCGCTCCTTGCCACACGCGAACCGGGTCACGGTTTCGTTCCGGGCAGTGCCATTACCACTGCCCAACTGTCGTCCGACAAGGACTCGATCATCTGCCTTCACGGAGGCCATGTCTGGCTCTGGTGCTTGCGCGAGGACCGCCGCATGACGGAGCCGTTGTACGTGGGCCGGAAGCACCGGGCGCCGAAGCAATACAAGGATCGAGCGGTCGGAGCGATTGCACCGGTCGGCCGGGACCTCGTCGCGGTGGCTACGCGCAACCAATACGGACTGTTCGTCGATACGCGGATCGACCTGTGGGATACTCGCACGGGAAAGAGAATTCGCGAAGGGACGGTCCAGTCCGACTGTGGAATCGGAGCGCTACAGTCCTTTGACGGCTTCCGCAAGCTCTTGTCCTTTGGAGGTCGCATCGAAGTTTGGGATGTCAGCACTTGCACACCCCGCGGGGCACCGCTCGCCCCCGACTTTGGGTTCGACTTCGTCTCCGACTCCGCCTCACCGGTGATCAGATGCTACGGGAATCTCGCCGTCGTCTCCGACGACGGGCGTCGGCTTCTCACAGCGAGCCACGCGAGAACGCTTCAACGATGGGATCTGGAACTTGGTCAGCCACGCGGTCGTCCTGTCTTCTGCGCCCACGATGTCGAGATCACCGACATGGTCGAGCTCGACGACCGTCACGCGTTGACCGCGTCGCTGGACGGCACGCTGAAGGTCTGGGATCTCGACTGCGGTCGATCGCTCAGCGAGCCGAACAAAGTCGGTCACCTCGGCCAACACGACTCCGCGCCGATCGCAGTTGAGGTGCTTGGGCATACGACAAGGGCGGTCGTGACGCTTTCGCGATATCAGCATCAGATTTGGGATCTGGAGCGCGAGGAACCGCTCGGCAGCCCGGTCACAGCCGCGTGTCCATACGATGGTCACCTGTCGATACTCGACGAGCGCCAAGCGATCATCGTCGGCAGCCCGCTCGGGATCATGGACATCGGAACAGGTACGCTCAAGAGCACGTCATTTGGTCAGGGAGTCCCAGTCCTTACAGCAACCGCGTTGAGGAGATCGGGCCGTCTCGCGACCGCCTGCCATCACTATCTGCGGCTGTGGGATATCGACCAGGGGCGTCAGGTCGGCAAGCCGGTGCACCTCTGCCCGAATGGGCGACCTGGCGGCGAACCCAGGGTCATACTAGCTCTCTCACCGGACGAGACTAGGGTTATCAGCGCATGCCGCGACCATGTTCGGGTCTGGCGCGCAAACGATCTGGGGCTGATTCATGACCTTAGACTTTCGCCCGTCGGTCCCTGTGACGACTCTCGTCCAATCGGTGGGCTCGCGACCCTGCCGGACAATCGCCATGTCGTCGTTGCGCACGACGACGGGTCGCTCCGCGTCATCGACTTCGTGCAAGGTGCTCCGGTCGGCGATCCGATTCTGTTGCCGGAGAGCGCCCGTCCGAGTCAACAATTCTACGGACTACGCGATGTCGTCACATTCGACGATGGTCGCCGGGCCGCGTGCCGCGTCTACCTTGACAAGGACATCTACCTGTTCGATCTCGTCGAAGGACGATTCCTTGAGCGCCTGACCGGACATCGGGGGGAGGTGATCGACTTGAAGGCGACATCCATCCGTGGCGTGTCGCGATTGATCACGATCTCCAAAGACCGCACCGCCCGCGTCTGGGATGTCAAACCGTGGCTCGCGCCGGAGGGCCAGCTTGCTGTATCTCGGCTGCCAGAGTCTGGAACGGAAGAGAAGCGGATTGCGCGGCTCGACTCGGAACCGGATCAACGCGCGAAGCCTGCGGCGTCCGGAACATCAGACGCCATCGGGTGTTGGGTTTGGATCATCATCGCGGCCATCGCTTACGCGTTCTTCCGATGAGACCAAGAGAACAATTCACGCCAGACTCACCCAGGAGAGGACATGGACAACGAAACAAAGCTGCTGACAGTGAGCCCGTCGATGTTCCGAAACCACCCGCTCCGGTTCAGCCTGATTCTTGCGGCCGTTGTGCTCGGAATCTACATCTACCTTGAGCGCGACCAGCTGAACGCCTCCTGGAAGATCGGAATCCCAGAGGAGGCCCTTCCGATCCCCGGCCTCTTGATCGCCGGCCTCGCGGCGCTCAAGCTCCTGGTTTGGTGGATCCGGTCCGCCACGACGCGCTTAGTCGTGACCACCAAGCAGATCGTTCGGCACGAGGGAATCCTCGCACGGTACATGGTGCAGATGCGGCACGAAAACGTCCAAAACATCTATGTCAAGCAGACGATTCTCCAGCGACTCATGAACTGCGGAATCGTGGGCTTTTCGAGTTCGGGCCAAGCCGATGTGGAGATCGTCGTGGAAGGGATCCCGGATCCGAAACGCATCGCCGCAAAGATCCAAGAGATCCTGGATGGCAGGCAGCGCGGATAGCCCGCGCCCCCCGCACTGCACGATCCCCCACGTCCCTGCTTGATCGCACATGCGGCCGCCTTGTCGAAAGGCCCGAATGCTTCGCGGGGTGAAACCCCGACCCGATCGAAGATCTCGTGCCATCGATCGCGCTCGCGACCGGCAACGGCCTGGTCTTGAAACTTGAATTCTCCATCCGAGTTTCCCAAGAACACTGCGCTCGCGCGTTGACCCTGTGAAGAGCGGGCCGACCGGCCGAACAGTCGCACTTCGTAGCCAGAGGCCGCAGCGGCCACACCACGAAAACAGAAAGCGAGTAGCCCCATGACCCCCGAACGCTTTGGACAAGTCACCTTTGTTGTCGTCGGCATCCTCGGCATTCCCACCGGTGCCTACTTTGCGGGCAAGGCCGCCGCGGTACTCCTCGCGCCGTTCTTGGTGTCGCTGGCCCACAATCACCTTGGCTGGACCCTCTCCGCAAACGCGGCGGGGCTCGTCCACTTCGGAATCGGAGCCGCAGTGTTTCTCTGGATCGTCGCGATGGGCGTGGGGGCTTGCAGCGCGCTCTGGGATTGGCTCTTCTAGGAAACGGTGACGAGATCCAACGCGCCCCGTGTCGGAGGGCGCCGGATACTTTGAAGTGTGAACTTCGAGCCGGTTCGGATCCTTGTTGATCGGCGCGAGCAGAGCGGTGCGCTCTATCGCGCGCTGACTGTTCGCGATGATGTCGCGCTCTCGATTGGGACGCTTGACGCGGGCGACTATCTGGTTGAGGACCGGGTCACGATCGAACGGAAAACCGTCAACGACTTTCGCGGCACGCTGGGTGATGGCCGCCTCTTTCGGCAAGCGGCGTTCCTCAAGGCGAATGCGCCACGCCCGCTCTTTCTGATCGAGGGGGCCGGACTCTCGCATGTCGCGGCCTCGATGTATCAAGGCGTTCGCGGCGCGCTCGTTTCATTGTCCGTGATGTGGTATCTCCCGGTCCTGTGGGCTCTCAGCGCCGACGAGGGTGCAGACATCCTCGTCACCATCGGCCGGCAATGGTTCGCCGACAACCGTGAAAAGTGGCTGGGACCGCCCCGCGCGCCGCGCCGCCAAATGAGCCCGGCCCAGAGCATGCTCTGCTGCATCGAGGGCCTCGGTCCCCGGGCCGCGAACGATCTGCTCAACCACTTCGGCTCGATGCGAGCCATCGCCCAAGCCACGTCACGCGACCTGGTCCAGGTCCACGGCATCGGCCCGGTGCTCAGCAAGCGAATTCAAGCCACCCTCGGCTCTCATGGGCTCATTCCTCCTACTAATCAAGATCCGCAAAGCGGATCTTGATAGACATCGCCGTCCGTACGCTTCCCCAAAACACGCGCCCCACGTAGATCGTGCGCCTTCGGCACACCGCGTGCATTCCGCCGCAGGTCTTACGGAAAAGGTGCAAAATGGTTCCCAGCGAGACTCTGTCCGAGATTCCCTTTTTTGGTCGGTTGAAGGCCAACGAGCGGTCGCTGCTGTCGCCGCTCTCAACGCGCCGGCGCTACCGTGCCGGCGATGTCATCTTCGGCCTCGGCGAGGAGCCGCGCGCGTTGCGAGTGCTCGTCTCCGGACTCGTGTCGTTTCGCGACGAGGAGTCCGCGTTCGGCGCCGCCCGGGACGGCGACATCTTCGGCATCGGCTCCATCGTCGGGCAGGACGCGATCTATCCGCACAGCGCCGTCGCACTCGAGGACTGCGAAGTCATCGAAGTCGACGCGGCGCGTCTGCTCACGCTCTGCGAGGCCATGCCGGTGCTCGGCGTCCGCGTCCTGCATCGGTTCGCAACCGTCTTGTCGCAGCGTCTATCCGCCGCGCGCCAGCAGTTGCGCAGCCGTCTCGCCCCCGGCACGATCACCCACGGTTAAGCGGCCGGCCCGCGCCCCCTCAAGAGATACATCGGAGGTCCCCCGACACAGCAAACGGACGGCGATGTCCGTGCAGCGTCGGGCTTCGCTCATCGTGTAGCATGTCGCCCTATGGCAACTCTCGCTACTCTCATCGATGGCAAGGCGATCGCGGCGGACGTCCGCGCCGAGGTCAAGAAGGGCGTCGCGGCGCTCAAGGCCGAGCACGGCATTACGGTCGGGCTCGCAACCGTCTTGGTGGGCGACGATCCCGCATCGCACAAGTACGTGTCGATGAAGCGCAAGGCGTGCGCGGAAGCCGGGATCGAGAGTTTTCACCACCAACTCGGCGCGGATGCCACGCAGGATCAGGTGCTCGGACTCGTGCGCGACCTCGGCGCCGACGACCGCGTCCACGGCATCCTCGTACAGCTTCCGCTGCCGAAGCAGGTCGATGAAAAGACGGTCCTCGACGCCGTGCCGCTCAGCAAGGACGTCGATGGATTTCACCCGCTCAACATCGGTGCGCTCGCGATGAAGGGTCGCGACCCCGAGTTCCGCCCCTGCACGCCGCACGGCTGCATCGAGCTGCTCAAGCGATCGGGCACCGAGATCAGCGGCGCCAACGCCGTCGTTCTCGGCCGCTCCAACATCGTCGGCATGCCGGTCGCGCTGATGCTGGTCGAGCAGAACGCGACCGTCACGATCTGCCACTCGCGCACCAAAAACACCCCGGACCTGATCCGCGAGGCCGACATTCTCATTGCCGCGATCGGTCGCGCGCACTTCGTGAAGGGCGACTGGATCAAGCAAGGCGCCACCGTCATTGATGTCGGCACGAACGTCATCGACGACCCGTCGCGCAAGAGCGGCAAGCGCTTGGTCGGCGATGTCGACTTCGACGCGGCCAAGGAACGCGCGGGCAAGATCACCCCGGTTCCCGGCGGCGTCGGCCCGATGACGATCGCGATGCTGCTGCAGAACACGCTGCGGGCGGCGAAAAAGGGCGTGCCTTCCGGTTAGCGCAGGATTCGCTAACCGGTGAATCGGGGTCGGACGGGCCCAGTGTCTCTTGGCTTCAACGGCTGACGCCGTTGAGAGCCTTGCGGGCCGGTGGCCCTTCCGGTTGGCGGAGGAACCGCTAACCGGTGAAACAGGTCGGGCGGGGCGGTGAACTATCGGTTGAAGAACAAACGGGCCTTCTGGCATTCTTTGTTCGGAGGGACCATGCGAACGCTCCTGATCGTGATCGCCCTTTTCGCCGGCCAGACGCGGGCCGGCGAAACCGACAACCTGCTTGCCAACGGTGGGTTCGAGGACAAGCTCCAGGGCTGGACCGTACAGGCCAGGGTCGCGACGTACACCGCGACGAAAAAAGGCAAGGTCAAGGGCAAGTGGTGCCTGCATGCGCGCAAGCCGCGGGCGTTCTCGCATGGAGAAGCGCTGTTCGCCGACTTTGAGATTCCCAGATCGAGGCGCAACGGGCACGTCGTGGTGAGCCTGCGCGCGAAAGGCAAAAAGCTCGGGAACGCCTGGCTTCGCTGCTACCTGTACGACGCTGCCGGCCAGACGTTGAACCGCGACGTCGATCTGCCACAGCTTCGCGGGACGTTCAAGTGGACCCGGCACGAAAAACGCTTTGCGGTGCCGAAATCCGCTGTGCGAGGACGGGTTCTGCTCAACCTCTACATGGGCGAGGAGCTTTGGCTGGACGACATTAGGGTCGTCCACAAACCGGGCGCAGGCGAGCAGACATCGTCGGGGATCAGAAACGGTGGATTCGAAGAGAAACTGAAGGGATGGATCACGCTACCGTCCACCGCAGGACGGGCGCGCGCGAGCGTCGATCGCACTGTCAAGAACGCGGGCAAGGGCGCCCTGCGCCTTCGGCGCCGGCACCAACGGTTGTTCCCCCAAGCCGGCGTCAGCCAATCCACGCCCACGGGCGGCGTGACCAAGCTCGTCTTGCGCTACCAGGTTCGCGCGAGCGACGGCGCGCGCGCCGTGGTGACGCTTCTGGCGTTTGGTGGACGCGGCGACCTGGTGGCCTCGGCGCACCGAGAAACATCGCCGTCCGTCGGCTTTGTTCAAGGGGAACTCCCCCTCACGCTCCCCGCGTGGGCCGAAACCGTGACCGTGTCCCTGGAAATCGCGGGGTCGGGCAGCGTCTGGTTCGACGACGTCACGCTGGAGGAGAAGTAATGCGTTTGCTCGCGATCCTCCTCTTGGCGACCGCGGCCCGCGCGGACGACCTGACCACGCGGGTGCGCGAGGTGCTGGCGAAGGTGCTCGCCGAGCCGAGTGCCAACAAACGTCGGGCACTTGTGGCGCCGCTGCGCGACGCCGGCTCCCTGCGCAAGATCGCCACCGCGATGCGTCACGGCCCGAAGCTGCCGGGCAACGCGCGCAAGAAGCGGCGCGGCGAGAAGCTCACGACGGTCGGCAACACTACGGTCGGCTACTCGTTTTCGTACGACGGAGAGAAATATATCTACGCCGTCGACGTGCCGAAGGGCTACGATCCGAACAAGCCGACACCGGTACTGCTCGACCCGGGCCACGCGGGCATCCGCAGCAAGTCCGACAAGGAGAAGGCGGAAGCTCTTGTTTTCTTCCGCCGCATGCTCGACCAGGCGGGCTGCGCCGATTGGCTGCTCGTGCGCACGCACATCGTCGAGGACATCGGCGCGGACGCCAAAAACAAGCCGGAGGAGTACGGCGCGCGTGTGTTTCAGGAGATGTTTCGCGACCTCGCGACACGCTTTCACATCGATCCGGACCGCATCTATTGCACCGGGCTCTCCCAGACCGGGTTCTGGACGTGGATGCTCGGCCGCGCACGCGCCGATCGGTTCGCCGGCATCGCGCCGATGGGCGCGGTCGTCTGGGAAGTGCAGCGCTACCCGACGAACTTCATCAACCTGCCGGTCTTCGTCCTCCACGGCGAAAAAGACCCCATCTGTCGCGTCGCCCCGGTGCGCGCGGTCCTGCCCGTCCTCGCGCGCCACGGCGTCCCGGTGCGCTACCTCGAACTCGCCGGTGCGGGCCACGACGGCTCGGTCTGGAGCACGCTCCCGCGCGCGTTGGAGCACCTCAAGAAAACCGCGCGCGTTCGCTACCCCGCCCGCATCTCCAAGAGCCTCGGCACCACGCACGACGGCTGGTGCTCGTGGCTGCGCATCGACGCCATTCAAAAGGACAGCCAGGGACGCGCGCAGGACGCCCCCACCGCGGCGATCGACGCCGAACGCGACGGCCAGACGTTTCGCCTCTGGTCCACACGCGTGAAGAAGGTCACGCTCTGTTTCTCGGACGAAATGGCCGACCTCGATCGCCCGATCGTGGTGCAATGGAACGGAAAGGAACTGTTTCGCGGCAAGGTGACGCGCGACATCTTCACCTTGTTTGAACTCGCCCATGAAAAAAGCGACTGGACGGCGATGTTTTCAGCCTCGCTGACGCTTGGGGTTCCCTAGCCCATGGATTTCTCCCGGCGCCTGCTCGAGCACGGCGATTTTGTTCGCGCGTTGGCGCGTTCGCTGGTGCGCGACGCCCACCGAGCCGACGACGTTGCCCAGGAGACGTTTCGCATCGCGCTGGAACGGCCGCCCCAAAAAAACGGCAACCTGCGCGCCTGGCTCGCGCGCGTGGCCCGCAACGTCGTCTTGCTGGGCCACCGCCGCGAAGCACGCCGCCAACAACGCGAGGAGCGCACCGCGCGGCCGGAAGCGGTCGGCGCCACAGCGGACATCGTCGCGCGACTCGACTGGGAGTCCCGGCTCGTCCACGCCGTGCGCGAACTCGACGAACCGTACCGCGCCACGATCGTCCATCGATTCTTCGAACAGCTTGCGCCCGCAGAAATCGCACGCCGCATGAAAGTGCCGCGCAAGACGGTGTACACCCGGCTCCAGCGCGCACTGGAGCAACTGCGCGCCAGACTGGACCACGACATGAGCGGCGATCGGCGCGCGTGGTGCGCCGCGTTGTTGCTGTTGGCGAAACGTCCACGGCGGGTTTGGGGGGGCGCGGGGGCCGTGGTCGCCGCAACGGCCGCCGCGATCGCGGTGTGCGTGCTCGTCTTCGCCAGGGCCGAGTCGGACGCCCATCGGGTTCAGACACGCCCGGCGAGCACGGCCCACGCACTCGTCGTGCGGCGGCGTGGCTCGGCTCCGGCAGGCGGCCTCACCGCAACGAAACCCGCCGTAGACGAGATTGCCGCCCGCGCGCAACGCTTCGACGCGCTCGCCCACGACTACCTGATCGTCATGCCGGAGGCCGTACGGCTCGTCGACGGCGACCCCGATCTCCTGCCGCGTGTCTTCGCGGCTATGAAGTCGCCGTTCGCCAAACAGCAGATCCTCAAGCTGCTCGGCGTGCGACGCAACCACCGCCACACACTCGAGGTTCTTTGGCTCGCTGCGCACGACGACGATGCCTCCGTCCGATGCATGGCCCTTGCGGACACATCGTCCCACGTCGTACGGCGCATGACTCCGGACGAGACGCTCGCGTGGCTCGACCGCCACCGCCACGACGAACTGCGGCCACTCCTCGAGGCCCAGGTGCCAGCTGCCATCACGGCGATCGGACGTCTGGAGTTGATTCCCTTCACCGGGCGGCGCGGCTCATCGCTCTTCGTGCTCAAGAAGCAGCTGGACGCATTCGGCCTCCACGAGGTGCTCGACGACATGGGCGACGAGGCCCCGGAAGAGTTCGAATTCTGGAGCGGCTCGCGACCGCCCGCGTCCAACCCGACGCCACGACCTCCGGCGGTGGCGCCCGATCTCTGGAAGCGGCTCCATCCCCACCCGGACCTCAACAAGGCCGTCGAGATCGCCGCGGGTTGGGCCGAGCGACCCGACGCGCTCGCCTACCTGCGCAGCCTGTGGGCGAACCTCGACGCGTTCTGGAAGACGCGTGCGCTGATCACGTTCACCGGTGTGCGGGCCCATCCCGACACGGTGCATGTTCTGGCGCTCGGCGTGCGCGACAGCGACTCCGACGTACGCAACGACGCGCTTGAAATGCTCGAGGAGGTCGTGTTCTGGCGGTTCAACGACCGCGCGGCATTCGAGCGGTGGGCAGCCGATTGGGAGCATCGTCGCTACGCTCGCATCCGGCACGCGCACGCGCAGCGTTTTGTCCGTACGCTCACGCCCGCCACCCTTGCCGGAATCGACAGCTTTCGCGGTGCCGTGCCCTTGCTCAAGGAGGCCGGCCTGCTCGAAGCGCTGGCCCTGTGGCCCGAGCCGCCCATGGACCGGATCGAAGACCTCCGGCCGAGCCCCGCGTTTGTGCGCCGCGTGGTCTTGCCGCACTTGCGCGGCGGCGCCAGGAATCTCAAAACGATCTGCCGACTGGTCGGCAAGACCAAGACCGTGTGGGCACGCGATGCGCTGCTCGACGCGCTGGCGCTCGCCCCGGCCGAAGCCGCGCACGGCCTCGCGTTCTCCGGAGACATCGCCGTCCGTACGCGTCTGTTCGATGCACTCGTGGAAGGCCACGATGTGGAGGACGCGTTGTCACGTCTTTCGGGCGTTCCGCACGGTCCGTGGGGCGTCGAATGGTGGCGCGGCAATCTTGTCCGGCGTCGGTAGGGTCGCGTAGACTCCCCGGCCCTTGCGACAGCTTTTGGCGCGACTCAATCCGGAGCAACGGCGTGCCGTCACGACAACCGACGGGCCGCTGCTCGTCCTTGCGGGGGCGGGTACCGGCAAGACGCGCGTGATCACCGTGCGTGCGGCATACCTGCTCGATCAGGGCAATCCGGCCGAGAGTATTTTGGCCGTCACGTTCACCAACAAGGCCGCGCGCGAGATGAAGGCGCGCATCGTCGGACTCGTCGGCAAGCACGCCGCGGTCGGGCTGACCGTCGGGACATTTCACGCGTTTTGCGCGCGGTTGCTGCGCAAGCACGGGGCGCCGATCGGCGTGCCGCCGGGATTCACGATCTGCGATGCGTCAGATCAGCTGGCGGCGCACAAGGCGGTGCTGCGCGATCTGCACGTCCCCGAGGCGACAATCCATCCGCGGCAACTGGTCGCCGAGGTGTCGCTGCTCAAGAACAGCCTCGTGAATCCGGAAGCAGCCGGTGAGTCGGCTGTCGATGATCGCGATCATCTTGTCGCACTGGCCTACCGGCGCTACGGCGAGCACCTGCGTCGCGCGGGCGTGCTCGACTTCGACGATCTCTTGCTGCGTACCCTCGATCTGTTGCGCGAACACGAACCGACTGCCCGCAATCTCACGGATCGATTTCGCTATCTCATGGTCGACGAGTACCAGGACACGAACGGTCCGCAGTTCGAGATCGTGCGCCGGCTGGCCGGCGAGCGCCGCAACCTGTGCGTGGTCGGCGACGACGACCAGTCGATCTACGGTTGGCGCGGCGCGGACGTCAAGAACATCCTGGGCTTCGAGCGGCAGTTCCCCGGTGCGACGGTGATCCGTCTCGAGACGAACTACCGCTCGAAAGAACCGATCCTCGCCGCCGCGAACAAGGTCATCGGGAACAACCCCGCGCGGCATGGCAAGACCCTGCGCGCGGCGCGCGGCGAGGGCAGTCCCGTCCGCGTGTTCGGGGTCGATGACGAGGAACGGGAAGCGCGCAACGTGGTCACGGATATCGAGGGCAGGAAAACCACCAGCCCGCTCAAGGACATGGCCGTTCTCTTTCGCGCGGCGGCGCAATCGCGCGCGCTGGAGGCGGCGTTGCGGGCCCGCGCGATTCCGTACCGGCTCGTCGGCGGACCGTCGTTTTTCGATCGCAAGGAAGTGCGCGACGTTCTGGCCTACTTGAAGCTGCTGGCCAACCCGACCGACGAAGTCTCGTTCCTGCGGATCGTCAACTGTCCGCCGCGCGGTATCGGCAAGAGCACGATCGACAAGGTGCTGGCGTACGCGACCGAACACGGCCTTGGCGCCGCTGCCGCGTTCGAGAACTCCGAGATCCCCGCAAAGGCGAAAGCCGCGGCCGCCGAGCTGAAAGCCACGCTGGCGCGCCTCGGCGAAAAGGATCCGGGTCCGCGACTCGTCAACACGATCCGCGCACTGCTGGATGCCATCGACTACCGCGTCGAGCTCGTCCGCTGCTACGCCGACGAACAGGTTCGCGAGCAGCGCTGGAACGCGGTCGAGGAGGTCGTGAACTTCGCGGAGAACTACGTCCGCCGCTCGCGCGGGCCCACGCTGACGGAATTCCTCGAACGCCTCGCGCTCACCGCCACCGACGACGAGAAAGACGACGACCAAAAAGACGGCGACGCCCTCACTCTCATGACCCTGCACGCGGCGAAGGGCCTCGAATTCCCCCACGTCTATCTGGTCGGCTGCGAAGAGGGCCTCCTCCCCCACGACAAATCGGTCGCCACCGACCAGGTCGAAGAAGAACGCCGGCTGATGTACGTCGGCATCACGCGTGCCCAAGACAACCTGACGATTACATTTGCCAAGAGCCGCGCCAAGTTCGGCCGACGCGCAGAACGAATGCCCTCGCGCTTCCTGTACGAGTTAAAAGGCGAAGCCCCCCCGAAAACCTGGCGCGCCGCGGGCCAAAAGGCCCCTGCGGAAAGACCCACAAAAAAAGCAAACGGACGGCGACGTTCGCGGAGATAGACGGCGGGTTGTTGGCTTCAACGGCTGACGCCGTTGAGAGCGGGTGGCTCTCCCGCTTCGCGGGGAACCGCGAACCGGTGAAGATGAATCGGGGGGCGGGCCGTTCGGCAGTGTCTTTTGGCTTCAACGGGTCTTTTGGCTTCAACGGCTGACGCCGTTGAGAGCCTCGCTTGCGGGCGGCGTACCCGCTTCGCGGAGGAACCGCGAAGCGGTGAAGTGTACCGGCTCGCGGGCGACAGAGGCACAGGTTAGAGATTCAGAGTGCCAGCTTGGCCACCATGGCCTTGGCGACGGCGGCAGCGCGCCGTCAGGCGTGCGAAGGGGGGAGGCCCCTGGCGCAACGAACACCCACATCTGTGCTCCGAGCTCGCGGGAGGTACGTGGTGCGGACCGCGCAACGCAAGAACGACGGTTGAGCGTTCCACGACCCGCCGCGCAGAACACGCGACGAACGGCGCTCATCTTCCCAGCTCGAGGTCCAGTCCCAGGCACCGCCCGAGGCGTCCCCCATACCGTAGACCGATTCTGCGGTTGCGAAGGCGCCCACCGGCTCCGGCTGCGTCGGTACCTCTCGCGACTCACGGCACTTGCCCAGCGACGCATCCTCCAGATCGCCCCACGCGAAGCGGCGGCCGTCCACGCCACGCCCCGCCTTCTCCCGCTCCTCCTCGGTCGGCAGGCGCCACTCCTGCCCTGTGGCCTCTCCTTTCCAGTTGCAAAACGCCTCGGCGTCGTCGTAGTCGATGCCGATCACTGGGCAACGCAGGTCAAAGCCTTCACCGTGGTGCTTCTCGCACCATTCGCGCGCCGGTCCTTCGACGAGAATCGGCAGCACTCGCCACACGCCGTCCACCTTCTCCACGCACGGGCCGTCTCCCGGCGTCTGCGGTTTGCGGCGCTCGGCCTCCTCTTCATCCAGGATCGACAAGAATTCCAAGTACTCGCCGAACGTCACCGGGTACTTCGCCATCGCGAAGTCCGGCAGCTCCTTCGTGGTCGTCTCTTTGCCCTTTCCGTAGATGAACTTCCCCGCCGGCACATGCACGAAGCCGTCCCCGATCTCTTCGTCGCTCTTGAGGCCCACCTCGCCCCGCCACGTCTGTCCGCGCTCGATCAGCACCGGGTAGCGCGTGTCGCGCTTGCCGTCGGCTTTCAGGACGCACAGGTAGCTCCCGCTCGGCAGCGACGCCTCGACCGGTGTCGTGCCCAAGAATCGCTCGTTCACCGGCGTCTGCACGCCGTCGATCTCCTCGTAGCGCGCGATCGTCACCTCGGCGGGGGCGTTCGAGGTCACTGTGAGACGGCCCTCTTCGACAAGCGGTTCGTCCACATAACGCTCGATCATCACCTTGGCGTAGGCCGTGTCCACCCGGTGCCGGCGCCGCTCCGCATCGGTCAGGCGGTCCGCCCAAATGTGTGCCAGCTCCGCCCGCGCGGACTTGTTGTCGGACTCCCGCAAGAGCGCCGCGTCCAGCAGCTTCTGGCACTCCGCGAACGCCAGCGCCAGATCCACCTTGAGTTGCTCGACTCTCTCGCGCGCCTCGATCATCGGGCGCTTTTCTGAAACCGGCTGGTACGGCTTGTACTCTTTCACCTCCGCGTCGGCGGCGTCCTCGGCGCGCTTGATCTCGTCGCGCAGTTCCAAGTAGCGCTGCGTGGCCTGCTTGCCTTCGGCCGCAAGACGCTCTGCCTCCTCGTGGCGCCGCTGCCTCTCGGAGCGACCGTCCAGCCAGCGGCGCAGGTCGTCCGCCAACTCGTCCGCCATCTGGTAGCGCTGCTCAGGATCGGCCTGAAGCGCCTTTTCGCAGATCGTCGCCAACGGCTCCGGCACCTTGCGTCGCGCGTTGCGCGTGCGCACGTCCGCGATGTCGCCGGTCTGTTTTTTGACGATCAGGTCGCCGTCCGACGGATCGAACGCCGGCAGCAGGCACAGCATCTCGTACAGCAGGCAGCCCAGCGCGTAGATGTCGCTGCGACGGTCCAGCTCGCGGGCCAACAGCTGCTCCGGGCTCATGTAGGGCAAGGTGCCCTTGATCGAGCCCGCCTGGGTCTCAAGACCCGCGCTGGTCCGCGCGGTCTCCACCGCTTCGATGTCCATCTCGTCGTCGTAGTCGTCGCCATATCGGTCGGTGGTGCTGGCGACCCGCGCGAGGCCCCAGTCCATGACGTGCACCTCGCGTAGTCGCCCAGCATGATGTTGTCCGGCTTGAGGTCTCGGTGGATCACGCCCTTTTCGTGGGCGAAATGCATCGCCTCACATATCCGCTCGAGCACCGTCGCGAGCTTGTGCAGGTTGAACTCCCGCGCGATCTCTCTTCGGCGCAGCGTCAGGTCGTGCAGCACTTCGCGCAGCGTCCGGCCGCGCACGAGCTTCATCGTGAAGTAGAGCTTGCCGTCCTTGGTGATCCCGATGTCGTGGACCGGCGGTATCCCCGGATGCTCGAGCTGCGAGGTCGCCTGCGCCTCGGCGATGAAGTGCAGCAGTTGCTCGCGACCCTGGGCCTAGTCCCGCCGCTGGATCTTCATCGCCACCTGCCGCCGAAGGTCCTTGTCGGTGACGAGGAAAACCTCCCCCATACCGCCCTTACCAATCGGCGCTTCCACCAGGAACTTGTCCTGCGAGGGCGTGAATTCCGCCAGGACATCGCCGTCCCTGGCTTCTGCTTCCGGGTCGGTTTCCGCCCACTCGATCATGCTTCGGCGTCCGAGATTGAATTCCGTTTCTGGATTCTACGGGAACGGGCGGGAGGGCTCGGTTGGCGGAGGAACCGCTAACCGAGGAACAATGCGGGAGGGGCAAGTGTCTTCTGGCTCGGCGGCTGAACGCCGCCGAGCTGGTGGTGGCGGGCGGCCAACCCGTTTCGCGGATGAACCGCGAAGCGGTGAAGGAACTCTGCCTACCGGTTGCGGGACAGCATGTAGGTTGCGGTCTCGGCTAGTAACGCTCGTTCCGGGCTCTCCGGTAACCGACCCAGTTCTGCGCGGGCGGAGGCGACGAGGGCGCTGGCTGTCTTCAAGGCCGACTCGATCGCGCCGTACTCTTCGAGCATCGCGAGAATTGTGCGCCGCTCTTCGGGGTCGTCACTCAGCAGAATCTTGTCGAAGCTTCGCCGGTCCGTCGCGCTGGCGCGGTCGCGCAGCCGCAGCAGCGGCAACGTGAACTTCGCCTTTTCGAGGTCGGTGCCCAGTGACTTGCCGACCGCGTCTTCCGAACCCGTCAGGTCCAGCACGTCGTCGCGAATCTGAAAGGCGCTGCCCACCTGCCGGCCGAACGAAGCCAGCGCTTCGCCCGTCGCACGATCCCCACCCGCGCATTGCGCGCCGCAGCGCAGCGCCGCCGCATACAGCGACGCGGTCTTGGCCTCGATGATCCGGAAGTAGGTCGCCTCTTCCATCAAGAGATCGTGACGGTGATGCACCTGCAGGATCTCGCCGCTGCAGACGATGCCCACGATCTCGGCGAGATAACGCGACGAAAACCGATCCTCGAGCGCCGCCGCTTCCTTGAACGTCGTGGCGAACAGATAGTCGCCCAAAAGCACCGCGGTCTCGGTGCCGACGCCGTGATTGACCGTCTCGACGCGCCGCCGCATGCGCGACTCGTCCAAAATGTCGTCATGCACCAGCGTCGCCGTATGAATCAGCTCGACGATCGCGCCGACGGTGTGATGCGCGGGCCGCACGCCGCCGCACATCCGCCCGGCCAAAAGCGTCAGCGCGGGCCGCAGCCGCTTGCCCGCAAATCGACCGACGTGGTCGAGCAGCGCCTGCAAGGGTGCGGACCGCGAGGTCGTCATGCGCGCGATCTCGTCTTCGACCTTCGAAAGATCCGCCGCGATCGGACGATACAGCGCCCCAAGGGGATCTTGCGCCCCAAGGGGGTCTTTGGTGCCAGCCGACATGCGCGGATCGTAGCGCACGTCAGGGGGCGAGGCGAGAACATCGCCGTTCGTACGCTTTGGTCCGAATCAGACGCAGCAAACGGACGGCGATGCCTTTTCTACAGCGCGTCGGCGAACCAACTCGGATTGCTGGTGTCGGGGTGAACCGAGAAGAGCGCCCGCACGATCATCGAGAAGGTCACGAGCGAGACCAGCACGAGCAGGCCGACGCTCAGCGCCCAGAACGCGCCGCCGAGCGAGCCGGCGCCACCGAGAACCGCGAACAGCGTCGCGACCATCGAGGTCAGGCAGAACAGACCGATGAGCAGCGTGCAGCTCATCAGGTGGCGGCCGGCGCGGGTCATGCGGACGACCCAGGTCCCGATGACCAGGATCGCGAGTTGCATGAACACGAAGTTGACGACCGCGGGCATGCCCATTTCGCCGGCGTGGCGTGCCAGACCGATGCCCCAGATGATCGTCTCGACGCCGAGCAGGCCGATCGTGGCCTTCGCACCGTGGCCCAACCGGCGAATCTGGTCGCCCGAAAGCGTCGCCGGATCCCTTGCGCCGGCCAGATGGGTCTTCGCCATGGCGTAGGCCGTGAAGACGTAGCCGGCCGCGCACAGGATCGCGAGGAGCAAGAAGAACGCGCTGCCCGCGTCCGGGACGCACAGGCCCGCGACCAGCCAGATGCTCGCCACGGCTTGCACCATCACGACGCCGGTCGAACGCGCGGTCGCCTGGCCGCCCTTCATGCGCCAAAAGACCAAGGCGGAGGCCACAAGCGTGGCCAGCGTAAGACCGAAACCGAGCATGGGATGCCGTGCCGTGCCGGAACCGGCAACCTTCGAAAAGACCTGGACGCCGGCCAACACAGCAAACATCGCCGCGCCAGCCAGCAGCGTCACCGACGCCAGCTTCAGATTCGAAGACGCGCCCGGTCTCAAGGATCCGCTCTGGTCTCCAGATCCGCTCTGGTCGCCAGACCCGCTTTGGGGCGGCGTGGTCGTGGATTCGTCCGACATCCCCGTTTAACTCCTCACGGCACGAAAGGCCACCGTCCTATCGACGGGACGAGAGTCGCGACTTGAGGGCCGCGGGAGCGCGGAATCGGGGCGCTACACGAGCTTTTCGCGGTTTTTGGACCACCAGCGATCCCACGCGTCCGGGTTCTCGCCGAAATCCTCGGAGGTGATTCGCTGAAGTTGGGTCAGGGCGGCCTCGCGGGCACGCGCGTTGTCGCTGCGCAGGGTCTTGATGAGCATATCGACGGCTTCCCGCTTCACTTCGGGTGTGGCGGGCTTGCCTTTTTGGCCCATCAGCCCCCGGATCGCGCCGATCAACTGGCCCATGTGGGTGCGCGTGCGGAGGTTTTCCATCACCCCGAATGCCGTCGCGACCAGCAGCAGCGGCAGGACGATCCGGTTCATGAGGCCCTCGTCAAAGCCGGGCGGCGGGACGATAAAGAAGTAGACTGCCATGCCGAAAAGCAGGGCGGCGAGGGCGAGGGAAGCGGCTGTCTGAGACACGGAAATCCTTGTCAGATGCGGACTTGCGGCTAGAATTCTACAGCTTCGACCGGGTATGGCCTACACGATCATCGACACCTGCATCGGCTGCACAGCCTGTGCAAAAAAATGCCCGGTGGAATGCATCGCGGGCACGCGCAAGGAACTGCACCTGATCGATCCCACGCTGTGCGTGGACTGCGGCCTGTGTGGTTACGTCTGCCCGGTGAACGCGATCCTCGACGATCGAGACGAGGTCGCCACACGCCTCAAGCCCAAGGAAACGCCGAAGGCGAAGGTCGATCCCGACCTGTGCACCGGCTGCGTCTTCTGCGTCGATGTCTGCCCCTATGACGCCCTGTCGATGGTCGATTACGACTCGGTTCCCGGGGTCAACATGGTCGCGATCGTCCATCAGGACGCCTGCCAAGGCTGCGACCATCTGTGCACCAGCGTTTGCATCAAGGACGCGATCGAGCTGCACTACCTGGAACCCAAAAAGAGCGCCCAGCGCGCCCCCGTCGGCGCATAGGGCCCCGGTCGGCGCGTAGGCCCTTCCCCCCGCACCCTCCAACCCTTCTTCATGCTAGGGAAACATGTCCGGCCAGTGGGCACCCGGACCCAGCCCGCGGCTTTCACCCGGACAGATTTCCCTCACCCCTCGGCTTTTTGTTGAAGCTGCCAGCCGATGAGGAAGACCGCTGCGCCTCCAGCCAGGAGGCCCAGTTCCAGCGGCATCGCGTTCGCGGTCCGCTCAAGGCCGAAAAGCAGGCCCAGGATCGGCAAAATGAGGCCAAGAGCCTGGAGAGCACGGCCTAGGGTGCGCATGGGCGGCAATCCTACCAGCAGGGAAATCTGTCCGGAGCCGAAGCGGGCGCGCCAGCATGGATGTCTCATTTCGCGCAATCCGCCAGATTCCGCCGCTTGTCATATCTCCTTACGCTGAGCATACTTAGCGGCCACAGCCGTGCGGATTCTCTGCAGCATTGTCTTTTTGGTCGTGGCCCTGCGGGCCGAGCCAAACGTCGCCGTCACGCGCGTGGAGCGCGCGCCGCGGGTCGATGGGCGCCTGACGGAGGAGGCTTGGCAGCGCACGCCGGTCTCCTCGTTCGGGACGTTGGAGCACGTTCACGAAGGCTACCGCGAGTCGTGGTCCGGCACCGCGGACCTGTCATGCCGGGTGCGGGCGCTGCTGGCGGGCGACGCTTTGTACCTCGCCTTTGAGGTGCGCGACGACGTGCTGATCCACAAGATCGGCAACCAGTGGTGGAACGGGGATTCGATCGAGTTGTTTTTCGACACCGATCGGACCGACGACGGAAGCGGCGGGTTTTCGAACGACGACTTTCAGCTGTTCTTGCTGCCGTTCCACGAGGAGTTGCGCTGGGGCGTGGTCGCCCGCGGTCCGGACAAGCCGTATCCCACCGGAGGCCTATCGGGCCTCGAGGTGGAACGCACCCGGGTCGAGGGTGGCTACGTCCTCGAAGTGCGCCTGCCGCTTTGGAACCTGGCGCCGCTACGGCCCGACGCCCAGGGTCGCATCGGATTCGACATCGCGCTCAACGATGTCGATACGCCCGGGGCGCAAACGACAGAGACCTACCTGACGTTCTCCGGCCGCTTCGATCTGTACAAGAGCCCGGGCAAGTTCGGCACCCTCGAGCTCGGCCCTGTCGCCGAAGCGTCCCCCATCGCGACGGTCCCGGCCACAGGTGCGGATTGGACCGGACTCTCCATCGGACTCGCGGCGCTCGTCGTACTCGCGTTCGCCGCGCGCCGGATCAGCAACCGGATTGCGCGCAGCACGCGCCCGCGGGCGATGATCTTGTGCGCGGCATTCGCGGGTGCCGGCGTCCTGCTGGCTTTCTTGCCGGCCATCGTCTCGGCCGTGGACGAAAATCGCACGCGGGACCGCTGGCAGGGAGGCCTGGACCGTGCGGAAGCGGCCGCGATCGCGTGCCTCGACATGGACACGGAAGGTCAGGAAGCGCGCGCGCGCCATGTGCTCGCGTTGCTTCGGGACGGCCGCGTCCGCGTCGGACCGCGCTTCGACTACGAGTGCGTTCCCGTCACGGACGCGGCGCGCCGCGGGCCGCCGGACGCGCGGTCGCCCGGGCCGACCCGGTATGGAATCGAAGTCGGCGCCGGCCAAACCCGAACGTTTCCGCTGCCGGGCATCTTGGCGCCACAACACATCCGGATCGACCTGGCCGTGCCCGAGGCGCGGCAGCGGCAGCGCGAAGACACGGCGGTGGCCGAGGTGCGCGTCGAGTTCGCAGCCGGGCCGGCGATCGTCAAGCGGCTCGATCGCAAGAACGCGGCGGCGGGGCTCATCGAGACCGGATCGCGCGTGCGCGAGCCGCTGCGCGCGATCCATGTGCGCAACCTGCTGCGCTATCCCGCACTGGCCGTGAACGCGCTTTATGGCCAGGACCAACCGCCCGATTGGCGTCCCCTGCCCCTCGCCACAACGACACCCAACGGTGTGCCGCTCGACATCTGGCGCCGGCGTCCAGCCGGCCACATCCTGACGATCCCAAAAAAGACCGAGGTCCTGATTCCGGTGAGGGGCCGCGCCGACCGGCTGTGGCTCGCCCTGTGGACCGACGGCGCCTACCCGGTGACGCCGTACGGAGAAGATGTCGCCGTCTTGCGCGTCGCCTACGAGGACGGCGGCACGTCGCCCGAGATTCGCCTGGCCAACGGTCGCGACCTCGCCGACGCGATGCAGCTCGCGGTCCGCGGCCGCGTAGCCATGCAATGGGTCAAGCCGCCCGGCCTGCCCGAGCACTACACCCTGCACGCCCTTCCGCTCGACAAGAACCGCGTGGTGACCGCTGTGGTCGTTCAGGATCTGGGCATCCTGTCACGCCTTTCAATCGCGGCGCTGACCCTGGGGCGCCGAACGGCCACGACGCCACCGGGCTCTTCCCGGGTCAAGATCGACGGCGACCTCCTGACACTGCCGGATCGGGTGCGCGAGCGCTGGCGCGGCACCGGACTGGCGGTCCGTGCGCCGAACGGGGCGACCGCCGTGCATGGCGCGCAGTCGGGGGTGCGCACGTCCGTCGAACTGCCGTTTCGCGATGCCGGCGCCGGGACGCTCGAGCTGTGGCTTCCGCCGGGCCCGTTCGCCGCCCTGCTGCAACGCAACCGGGCCATCGTGTTCGGACTGGCGACGCTGCTCGGCGCCTTTGCCGGGGTGATCGCCGGCGCGGCCGCGCTGCGGCGCGCACGCCACCTCCGCATCAAGATGCTGGTCGCTCTCGGCGCGGCGACCGTCGTGCCTCTCGTGTTCCTGGTCGCATCGCTGACCCGGACACTCAACGACCGGGCCGAGCGCGACCTCGAGGAGGCCACGCGAGCCGACCTGCGCACGGTGATTGAGCGGGTCGAGGCGGCCAAGGCGCGCGCCCGCGATCTTGCGTACGGAGCGCGGGACACGCTGGACCTCGTTGCGGCGCAAGAAGCGCCGCAACCCGAGCGGCTCGTCCCGTTACTCGCGCGGGTCCGCGCCGACATCGAAGCCCAAGGCGGTTTCTTGCGCGTGCCCGGACTCGACGCGGCTTTGCCCGCGCCGCTCGGCAACGCGTCGTTCATCGACTCGACCCAACGCTCCGGACTCTACTACTCGCCCTGGGACGGTCTGCTCGCCGTCGGCCTCGCCCGCACATCGCGGCGACACGCGTGCATCGTCGGACTGCGCGCGCCCGCGCTCGCCGGCGCGCGCGGCGATGTCGATCTGGTGCTGTTCGGACCCGGCGGCGAACCGCAGGCCGCCCCACGCGGCCTCCCGCCCGCACTCGAGTCCCGCGGCGCGCGGGCCGCACACGGCGACCTCGTACGCCGGATCGAAAAGCAGGGCAGCGCTTCCTACGTCGCCCGAGCGGCCTTGCGCGGGCATTCGGTCGCTGCCGCGCACGCGCTCTTGCGCGATGGCGGACGCTTGGTCGGCCTCGTTGGCGTTTACCGCTCGCGCGCCGAAACCGAGGCCGCGAAAGAAGCGACGTTTCGCACGATATTCTTGTCTTCGCTCGCCGCACTACTTTTGGTGGTGATCGCGGGCGGAACTCTCGTGGAACGCGTCACTGACCGCCTACGCCGCGTCACGCGCGCCGCCCGCGCCCTTGCCACCGGCGATCTGTCGTCCCGCGTACCGGTCGAACAGGCCGACGAGGTCGCGCGTCTCGCTGCTTCCTTCAACGCGATGGCGGACGCGCTCGACGAACGGGTCCACCAACTCACCGAGTTGCAGCGCGGCCTTCACGAACTGACCGCTGCACTCGATCGCGAACAGGTTGCGCGCGTGGCGGCGGAACTGCTCGAGCGCGCCACCGGGGCTTCGTACGTGCTCGTATGTGCGACTGACCAGGTGTCGGACCGACTCGAGACGCTGCACCGGCGTGGCGACGGCGCGCCGCTCGGCCGCCGACTGCCGGAGAGCGGGCCGGCGCGCGACGCGATCGAACTGCGACGCACCGTCGTGCGGGAAGGCGCGGTCTTCTTGCCGCTGGTCGCGGCGGGACGAGCGGTCGGACTCGCGCTCTGCTCGCCGGTGGGCGAAGCCGGCCAGCTCGACCGGGCGTTCCTCGACGCGACCGGACGCCAGATCGGGATCGCGCTCGAGAACGCGCGCCTGTACCACGCCGCCGTCACCGACGAACTGACCGGGCTTTACACCCAGGTGTTTTTCGTACGCCGCCTCAAGGAGGAAGTCGATCGCGCGGCAGCGACCGAACGGCCGCTTTCCGTCCTGCGCCTTGTCATCCAGGACTTCCGCCGCTTTGCCCGCTCTCACGGCGCCGCCGCAGCCGCCAAGCTGATCGCCGGCACTGCCTCCGTGATCGAGGCCGTCTTGCCGCGCCGCAACTTCCTCGGCCACCGGCGGCCCGGCGAACTGCTCGCCCTGCTCGTTGAAAGCGATGCGAACGCCGCCCGGCGCCATCTCGAACGCATCATCGCCGCCCTCGCACGCCACGATTTCGGCACCGCGGACGACGAGCGCCCCCGCTTTTCTTTCCGCAGCGTGACCTACCCTCGCGACGGATCGTCCGCCGACGTCCTGCTCGATACCCTCTTCGATCTGACCGAGAGCTGGGAAGACACGTCGACCGACATGATCGCGCCGATGCTGACGATCCCGGCCGAACTCGGCGCCGTACTCGGACGCAGTCCGTCGATGCGCTCCGCGTTGGACGTCGTTACGCGGGTCGCGCCGACGAGCGCGACCGTCCTCGTTTCGGGCGAGACCGGCGCCGGCAAGGAGGTCATGGCCGACCTGATCCAGGCCAACAGCGACCGGCGCGACGGTCCGTATGTCAAAGTCAACTGCGCGGCCATTCCGGAAACGCTGCTCGAGACCGAACTCTTCGGCCACGAGAAGGGCGCGTTCACCGGCGCCGAGCGCCGCCGCATCGGCCGCTTCGAGGAAGCGCACCAGGGCACGCTCTTTCTCGACGAGATCGGCGACGTACCGAAGTCGCTTCAGGTCAAGCTACTGCGCGTGCTTCAGGAGCGATGCATCCACCGCCTGGGCGGCACGGCACCGGTCCCGATCGACGTCCGGATCATCACCGCCACGAACCAGCGTCTCCTGTCGATGGTGGAGCGCGGCGACTTTCGCGAGGACCTCTACCACCGATTGCACGTCATCGAATTGAGCGTGCCGTCGCTGCGCGAGCGGCGCGAGGACATCCCGGGCCTCGTCGAACACTTCCGCCAACAGATCAACCGCGAGCACCAGACGAGCATCGAGGCGTTCGCGCCGGACGCCCTGGACTCCCTGTACCGCCACGCGTGGCCGGGCAACGTGCGAGAGTTGAAAAACGTCATCGAACGCTCCATGCTCATGGCCTCCGGCGCCACCGTGCAGCTCCCGGAACTGACGCTCAAGAACGAATCCGGCCAAAAAAAGCAGGCCGAAACGCCGGTGCACATCGAGGGGCTCACGCCGCGCCAAGAGAGAGTGCTGGCCTTCGCCCGCCGCAACGGCGGGGTCTCCAATGGCGATGTCGTGCGCGAAGAAGACGTCAGCTCAAGAACCGCCTTGCGCGAACTCCAAAAACTGGTCGACCGCGGCCTGCTCCACCGAGTGGGCCGCCGCCGAGGCGCGGTCTACCGCCCCCCCAAAAACTAACGAAAACGACCAACTGCTCTCGCTGGAAAGCGACAACAGAGAGGCCACGCGCGGATCCGCCACGGCCCGCCGCACCCGAGCACTCATACTCATACTTCATGTGGGCCCCCTGGGGCTGTGAAGCAGCCGACAGGGCCCGGGCCATCGAAAAGCGCCGCAGGCGATTTTCGCAGAGCATCGCCGTCCGTCAGCCACTACTCATATGCGTGCCCGTAGATCCACCGAATCCGCGACTCGGCCTTCGATGAATCCGCGCCGCGTAGTTGCACGTGCTCCTTGTACGCGCGGATCGCTTCGCGGTACTCGCGCTGGAACTCGAAGATCGCGCCGAGCTTGAACGCGATTTCGGCTCGTAGCTCGCGGTCCTCGGCGGCGTCGTCGCGCGCGCGGCGCAGTTCGCGCACGGCGTCGTCGAATCGACCGACGGCGCGCAGTCCGTCGCCGAGGGCCGCCCGCGTGCGCGCCTGGCCGGGTTCGAGCTCCAGCGACGTCTCGTAGCACTCCACCGCGCGGCTCTCGCGTCCGGTACGGTAGTAGAGGTAACCGAGGTTGTTCCAGACCAGCGGATTCTCCGACGCCAGGAGCCGGGCTGCCTTCAGGCTGCGCCGCGCCGCGCCGAAGTTGCCGAGTTGGATTTCGATCTCGGCCAGGTTCACGTGCGCCGCCACGCTGGCTGGGTCGCCCGCGACCGCCGCCCGAAGATGCCGTTGAGAGTTTTCGAGGCACAGGTGCCGCCCGTCCGGCGATACGACAAGCTCGCCGCGGCGCGCGCAGAGGTAGCCGAGCATCAAGCGCGCCTCGACGAGATCCGGGGCGAGATCGAGCGCGGTCTGCGCGTGCGTGCGCGCGGATTCAAGCAGCCGCAGGGCTTCCGCACGCGCCGCTTCCGAAGCCTGCACGCGGCCAAGCGCCCGTTCGCGCTCGGCGCGCTCGACGGCGTACTCCAGCGCACTCGCCTCGACATCCGCCAGTCCCAGGTGCCAAAACGGCTCGTCAGGCTCGTGAGCCAACGCCACCTCGAGCACCCCCTTGCGCCCCGCCACATTGTCCTCGGGGAGGACCGCGAGTTCGCGCAGCGTTTCGGCCCGCTCGTCGGTGACGCCCGGCGGCGGCTTGACGTACAGACCCGCCGCGTAGTCCGTGCCCTTCAGCGCGCGGGCGAGTTGGAGCCGGTGGAGGTGAAACGCAAGTCGCTCGGGGTGCGCGCCGCACAGCTTGTGAAAGACCGCGAGCGCCGCTGCCCCCTCTCCGTCCCGCTCCAGTTGGCGCGCCGTGCGGTAGGACGCGCGCGACGACGCGGACAGCCCGTCGCCCTGCGGGACGTAGTCCGACCGCGGCATCGTCGTGCACGCCGCCGGCGCCCAAAGCGCCAGCAAGACGGGATACCAGACAGTTCGACCGATACCCCATCCTAGCCCTCGGTACTCGTCGCCACGCGGGTTCTGGCCGGTCCTCGACCGGAACAAGAGACCGGACACCTTCGTCGGCGCCGGTGCCGTCCAAAACCAACTACTACGCGCCACGAGTAATGCGGGCTATCGGTACAATCCCTGGTCGCAATGGTGCAGGAGCATGATGAGCTGGAGATGGCCGGCATTCGCTTCCAGATCGGGATCTTCGAGGAGGCGCTGCAGGACAACCCGTCCAACACGGAAGCGCTGCGCTTTTTGGCCCATGCCTACACGCTGGCCGGTCGGACAGAAGACGGCCTGTCCGCGGACCAGCGCCTCGTCGCGCTGCTCCCGACCGACCCGCGCGCGCGCTACAACCTCGCGTGCAGCAACGCCCTGAGCGGCAAGATCGAGGCGGCCCTTGCGGTGCTCCGGGAAGCCGTCGAACTCGGATTCGACGACCTCAATCTCATCAAGAAGGACCACGACCTCGATTCGCTGCGGGAAGAGCCCGGATACCAGGCCATCATCGAGGACCTAGAGCGCCGCCGAAACGGTTGAGCGCGGCGCAGATTCAGGGGCGCGGGGGCGCGGGGGCGCGGCACGAAAAAACCGCGGCCCGGCCGGAGCCGCAGCCGGCCGCAGCCAGCCGAGTTTTCGAACAGAGCCTAGAGGTCTTCGGACTCGAGCTTGTCGATCCAGGCTTCCCAGCGCTTGGCGGCGACCGCGCGCGACTCCGCCGAGCCGTTGTGGCTGAAGCCGAAGTTCTGCTTGGTCAGCTCGCGCAGAGCCTCGTGACACTTGAAGCGGTACTCGAGCTTCTCGCTCTTGAGCCCTTCGACGAGCGTGCGGTAGCCGCTGCGCGCGCCCAGGGTGCCGAGCTGGCTCGCGGCCTCGAAGCGCACGAAGGCCACCTTGTCCTGCAGCAGCGACTCCAGGGCGGGGACGGTCTTCGGGCTCCCGACGCGACCGAGCACCCACGCGCAACCCATGCGGGTCATGGCGTCCGAACTCTCGATGCCGCGCAGGCACACCGGGATCGCGGTCTCGCCGTACGCGGCGATGCGCTCCAGGTTCGTGACGAGGGTCACGCCTCGCTGGTACTTGATGTTTTCGACGCGAGCCTGGAGGCGCGCCTTCACGAGCGGGTTGCTCGGCTCGACGAACTCCGCATTGGCATCGTCGGAGGCCTTCGCCGACTTCTGGCCCGACGATGAGCAGGAAACGGCAAGAGCGACCAGGCAAAGGACGGCGAAACGACGGGTCATCACTATCTCCGGGGGACGGGCCCGAAAAGAGGCCCTACCCGGAGTTGATCGTCTGGAACCCCCGCCCCTCTTTAACGACAAGGGAACTTTCCGGTCCCTGGCCGAGTTGGGCCCGCGCCACGGTGATCTCGGGAGCCGCCGGAATCCGGATCCCATCGGGCTTCCAGACGGCGACCTCGAGTTCCTTTTTGAGGATCAGATGGATGGGGCCGCCCTGAAGCCGCAGCCCGTCCGGCAGAGGCCAAACCGTCCTCGCGCCCTGGCGGTCGGTCACCGAAACAGCCCCGGCCTCAAGCGTCAGCAGGCGATCCTCCGCTTCGCTGTGTGCCCGGAGCAACTGGTTGCGGGCCAAGGATTCCAGCCAGCGCCAGGCGGCCGCGGGCGGGAGGCGCCGTTTGACGACTTTCGCCCGGCCCTTCACGAAAAAGCCGTCCGGCAAGCGCGGCTTTTGTTTCGCCCCGCCCTTCGCGTTCCCGTTTTTCTTGCCGCGAGCGGTCTTGGGGGACTTGCCCGCCTCGTCGCCGGAGCCGGCCCCCGCCCCCCCCCCAACACAACTCGAAAGCCCTACCAACAAGGACAGAGGCAAGGTCAAGAACCGGATACGTCTCATGAGCTTCTCCTGAACGCGGCGCCCACGACGATCAGAACTGCGGCCAGCAGCAGCGTGATCGCCGCCTGCGGCCGGGCGCGGGCGGCGGGCGCCTCGGGCGAATGGTAGAGCTTACCGCCCGACGCACGGGCAATCGCGGCGGCGAGAGCCTCGTTGGGCCCCGTGCCGTCGAGTTCACTCGAACCGGCGGCCGGAGCAAGGACGGCCGCCGGCCCCACCCGCACCACCACGGGTTCCGGCGGGGCCGGATCGAGGACCGCTTCGGCGTGGTCCGGCGTCACGAGGCGCAGCGTGAGGGGTCGGTCACCGACCAGAACGCGCGTTTCGCCCGCCGCCGCACCAATGCCGTACACGTCGATCCGCAGCGCACGCCCCTCGCGCCGTGTCCGGATCCGAACCCCGCCGTTCTCCCGCACGCACGCGCGCAGCAGCGCCGCAGGATCGCCGCCCGTCGCCGCGACCACGACCTTCCCGCCGCGCCGTTCCGCGCCGAGCAGCGGGATGTCGCCGGCGGCCAGCGCGACGGCCTCTCCGCGCCCCTTCGCGTAGAGCCGGGAAAAGCCACCGGGGAACCGCCCCGCCGGGGGCACGGCGCCTGCCAACCAATCCGGAATCTCGCCCTGCTCGGCGACGACCCCGTCGCCCTTCACGCGCTCGGTGGCCAGATCCTCGAGCTGGCGCAATTCCGCGGCCAGATCGCTGCCCGCGTCTAGAGCGCGCGGAAACAGACGGTGGGCCAAGGGGGGCGCGGGGGCCTTCACGAAAAGCGCGACGCGCGTCGCGCCCACCAGCGGAACCAGCGCCGCCGGGATATCAGGGGCGTCCTTCCACTCTCCGTCGGTGACAACAAAAAGGCGGCGCGTGCGCACGGACCCCGCTTCGCGAAACAGGCGCGCGGCGGCCTTGAGCGCCGGCACCAAGTAGGTGGCCCCCTGCGGCCGCGGCGAAAAGTCCCAGTCGGCGGTGCGGACCTCGGTCCAGGTGTACACCGAGCGAACGTCGTCGTTGAACACGACGGCGGCAACTCGATCGTCGGGAGCCATGGCCAGCAGAAGCTGTCGGACGCCGTCCACCAACGCCTTCTTGCGGGGGGTCATGCTGCCGGAGAAATCGAGCAATACGACCGTGGCGCGACCGCCGGGCGGGCGGTCGGTCAGCGGTAGAACGGAGTCGAGCGGATCGCCCGCGTAACCGGCGCCACCCAGGACGACGAGTCCGGTGCCGACGCGGACCGCATCGAGAAGCGCGCGCTGCTGGCCGGCTGTCGGCGGCTTATCGAGCAGGACCGCGTCGTACGCCGTGGGATCCGAAATCCTCTTCCGCACCGTCACATCGAGGTCGGGGGCCGCCACCGGACCGGCCAGCGACAAGATCCGCGGCCGCGTCCCCACGACGGCAACCGCCTCCCGCGCGTCATTCGCGGGCGCCCCGGCCTGGCCCACGAGCTCCGCGCGGTAGCGAACGACGCCATCGGTATCGACGCGGTCCGGAACCCGGATTCGGCGGCTCTGGCCCGATGCCAGCACGACGCGCCGCACACCGCCGACCTCCGCTCCGTCGCGGAGCAGACGCACCCCGATCTCAACGGGATCCGCCCCCAAGACCCGCGTGCGACGAAGTTCGATCTCCACGGCAAAGTCGGCTCCAGGCGGAATCCGGCGCGGAACGGCGAGGTCTTTCACACCGATGTCGTCGCGCCGGGGGCACAAAACGACATCCACCCGCAAGTCGGGCGGGACGGCAACCAGGCCGTCCGGATCGCACCCGTCCGTATACAGCACGACGTGCCGGGACCCGGCCTGGCGCGCCCAGGCGAGGGCGGCTCCGAGTCGGCTGTCCCGGATTTGAGTCCCGGCGACATCGGGCGCAGCACACGAGTCGGACCGGTCCACGATCACATGCGGATTCTCCCGACCCCAGCGCGGACCCCAATTCATGGCCCCCCCCAAGGTCAAAATAAGGGCCGCTGTGATCGGAAGAACGAAAACCCGCTTCATTGACGGACTTTCCGACCGCTGCTAGTCTCAAAAATGCGGCAGCGCGCCGCGCGAAGTTTCGTTACGAGTGTGTGGCGATCAGCCGCATGTTGGAAGGAGTCGCCTGTGACCAAGACCGAACTCGTCGAGCACGTCGCTCGCGAACTTGAGCTTTCCCGGGTTGATTCACAAAAGATGGTCGAGACCGTCTTTGGCAAGATCACGGAAGGACTCCAGAACGACGGCAAAGTCCAGATCCAGGGCTTCGGCACGTTCCTGCGCAAGGACCGCAAGGCCCGGATGGGGATCAACCCCCAGACGAAGCAGCCGATGCAGATTCCGGCGAGTCGAACCGTGGGGTTCAAGCCGGGCCAGGATCTCAAGAGCAAGATCTGATCCGCCCTCCCCCCAACACGACGTCACCGTCGTAAAAAACCGCAGCCTGACCCGGCGTCACGGGCCAGGCAGCCTCGTCGAATGAAACCGCGGCCGTGCCGTCGTGTTGGTTGTGAATTTGTGCCCAAGCCGGCCGGGCGCGGTAGCGCAGCATGACTTCGGCGCGAATCGGTTCGCACGGCGGCTCGATCGCCGTCCAGACGATGTCGTGGACCGCCATCGTCATCACCCCCAGCGACGCCCGCGGCGCCACCACCACGCGCCGGGTCGCCGACTCAAGACGGACGACGTAAAGCGGTTCTTGGGCGGCCAGGCCCAGACCGCGGCGCTGGCCGACGGTAAACGCGCCAACTCCCTCGTGCCAGCCCAGCACGCGGCCGGTTTCGTCCACGATCTCGCCGGGGGTAAACGCATCCGGACGCCGCTCCCGCACCAGATCCCGGTAGTCACCGGTCGGCACGAAGCAGATTTCCTGACTTTCGGGCTTGTCCGCCACCGAAAAACCCGCTGCGCGCGCCCGCGCGCGAACATCGGCTTTCACGAGATCGCCGAGCGGAAAGCGGGCCGCTTCGATCTCGTCCTGGGTGAGGCCGAACAGGACATAGGACTGGTCCTTGTCGCGATCCCGCGCCTTGGCGATCGCCCACCGGCCGCGATAACGGACCCGGCGGGCGTAATGGCCCGTGGCCACGGCGGTGGCGCCAAGACCCCGCGCGCGCTTGAGCAACGCGCCGAATTTGACGTCCGTATTGCAGGCGATGCACGGATTCGGAGTCTCTCCGGCAGCGTATGCATCGGCAAACCCGTCGATGATCCGGGCGAAGTCCCGTTCCGCGTTCTGGACGTAGTACGGGATCGACAGCCGGCCACAGACCCGCCGGGCGTCGGCCGCCTCGTCCGTCCCGCAGCAACGCGGTCGGGCACCGGGTGCAGTCGGCCCCGCCGTCACCCCGGTACGGAGGTGGATTCCGATCGGTTCGTGGCCCTCTTGGACCAGGAGGAGGGCGGCAACGCAGGAATCGACGCCGCCCGACATCGCTACAAAGAGCTTCATGTGGCGAACGTCCCATTATAATCCCCGGTTTCGCCTCTTCAGCTCCCAGGCAAACTCTCCATGCAATTGCTCGCTTTCCTGCTCGCCCTCCCGCCCGCCGATACCCCCGCGCCCGATGGCGGCGGAGGCGGCGGCGGCGGGCTCGGCTCCATGATGCCGATCATCCTGATCTTTTTGGTCGTGATGGTCTTGACCACCGTGCTCGGCGGTAAGAAGGATCGGGCGCGACAAAAGCGGCTCCAGGATGTCAAGAAGCACGACCGCATTATCACCACGGGCGGCATGCTCGGCACGGTCGTGAACCTGGACGAAAAAAACGTCACCCTCGAAATCGCCCGGGACGTGCGCGTGAAGTTCCGCCGTTCCTCAATCTTCGATTACGAAAAGACCGACCCAAAGCCGGCCCAAGAAGGCACCAAGGCAGCCGCCAAGAGCTGACCGGTAGAGTTCATCCGATGACAGCCCGGTGGTTGCTTCTCGGTTTGCTCGGCGCGCACCTCGCGTTGGCGCCCGCGCTGCGAATCACTGTCGAGATCGAGCGTCGCCCGACTGACGCGACCGCCGCGCCGACCGCGGGCCAAGGTGCCGAAACCGACACGCCGGTCGGATCGGAGAACCGACAGACCGCCCCGAACCAAAAAGAAAACGCACCGCAATACGTCGCCGTCCTTCGCGTCGTCATGAAGCCGGTCGCCCGGCGCAGTCGGCTCCACGAGTGGGAGTTCGATGCCGGGTGGGATGGCGAAACGGACGACGACGACGACTTCACGCGCGATGTCGCCCAAAGCGCTGATTCGATCGGGCCCGGTGGCCCCGCGGGCCGCGACTCGTGGGCGGCGATCCGGTTCCAGCGCTGTTCGCCTTGGCGGGTTGCGACACCGACAAGAACAAATCACGACTGCGCCTCGCGCGCCGTCTACCCGGCAGGGCGCACTCTTGGCCGCACTCTTGTGTGCGCCGGTCTCCTCGACTTGCCGCCCCCGGCAACGCCCGGCTCGGTCTAAGAAACCGCCCGGCCTGACTGTGCGCTTGGAACTCGAGCGCTGGCCACGCCTTCGGAGAATGCTCGCCGAACTCTCGGTTCGAGAACTCCCGGCTTCCTGGAACGAGCCTGCTGATCCCGACCGGTTGGAGCCGACGCGTGCCGGCACCGGTCCCGGATCGCTCCACGGCAGGAAAAGGCAACAAAACGATGATTAAGAATCTAGGTAGCCGCTTCACGCTGATCGCGTTCGTGGTGCTCTTCGCCGGGTACTTCGCGATGCGCGGCCTGAACGGCGGACTCGAGCTCGGCGTCGACCTCAAGGGCGGCTCTGAACTCCTCTTCAAGTTCGAACTGAAAGAAACGGACGCCAAGGGCGACCTGCTAGCGACGGCGCTCCGCGTCATCCAGCAACGTGTCGATGCGTACGGCCTGAAAGACGTCACGTTGCAGCCCATCGGCGACGACCGCTTCTCCGTTCAGATCAGCGCGAAGGACGCGGAACAGGTCAACGCGGTCAAGGATCTCGTCACCGATCTCGGTCTCCTCGAGTTTCATCTCACGCTGGAACCGACTGAAAGCGCGAACTACGACGCCTACTGGACGCTCTACCAGGACGACCTCAAGAAAAAAAACGTCACCAGGGAAGACGCGCGGACGATCACCGCCGAGGAACTCAAGGCCGAAGACCGCGACCGGTACTCGTTTGGGCTCCGGTGGTACGAGCTTTCGGACCGCGCAAAAAAAGAGGGCCACTGGAAGAGTCCGCAAGTCAAGCGGACGCCCTGGACTGCCGGGAAATGGCAACCCTGGGTTCTGGTCCGCATGGACCAATTCGGCGTGACCGGCAAGTCGCTCGACAACGTGCTGTTCCTGCCGGACCAGCAAAAGGTCGGCGGGGGCTGGAAGGTCAGTTTCCGCGTGAACAAACTTGACCAAAAGAACATGGGGGCGCTCACGAAGACCGAGGGCACGCACATGGCCATCACGCTCAACGGCCAGGTGGACTCGGCCCCGGTGCTGAACAGCCAGCTCACCTCCAACGGCGAGATCAGCGGAAGCTTTGACGAAAACGAAGCGCGTTCGCTGGCCGCAGTTCTCCAATCGGGCGCGCTCAAGAAAAAGCCCACGCTGATCTCGGAGCGCACGATCGCTCCCGACCTCGCCGGCGACGCCCGCCAGCGGGGCATCCTGTCCACGCTGGTCGGCTTCCTGATCGTCCTCCTGATGATGGTCTACATGTACCGGGGGCCGGGACTGCTCGCGAACCTCGCGCTGGTCCTCAACCTCGTGCTGCTGGTCGGAGTCCTGACCTGGTTCGGCGCGACACTGACCCTGCCCGGCATCGCCGGTGTCGTCTTGACGGTCGGCATGGCGGTCGACGCGAACATCCTCGTGTTCGAACGGATCAAGGAGGAGAAAGCGAAGGGCCGCACCACCGTGCAGGCGATCCGCACGGGTTACGACCGCGCCCTCGTCACGATTATCGACGCCAACCTCACGACGCTCATCACCGCGTACTTCCTGTTCCAGATCGGTTCGGGCCCGGTACGGGGATTCGGCATCACACTCGCCATCGGCATTATCGCGTCGATGTTCACCGCCCTGTACGTAACCCGCACAGTGTTCGCCTGGTGCATCAAGAAGGGCATCGTGACCGAGGCGCGCATGCGCGGCGAGTTCACGCCTCGCAACATCGACTGGACCGGCAAGATGCGTACCACGGTAACCGCGTCGGCGATCGCCATGGCGCTCGGCGTCGTCCTGTGGGAGGCCGTGCCCGAAAAGGCCAAGTACGACCTCGACTTCACCAAGGGTTCGAAGCTCATCATGCGCTTCGCGGAGGATCAGACACTTGACTCCGTGCGCGGGGCCATCGAGAAGCTCGCGCTCAAGAACTCGAACTACGAGGATATCACCGCGCGCGTGTCGGCCGAGGGTATCGGCGCCGCGGTATCGGACGACAAGGGGCGCGGCTTCGAACTGCGCTCGCAAGACATCGCCACCGAAGACGACATCAACCAGTTCCGCGCGGATCTGCGCCGCGTTTTCGTGGGCCGGCTCCTACCCGGGCCGTTCAGCACGACGATCAAGGACGGCGGCGGTGGACGAGCCCTCGGCGAGGTTTACTTCCTCAACGACCGGGTCACCACTACCGCGCTGCGGCAGGCGCTCCGCCTGTACGCCGAGGACACGGGACGACTCTCGGACCCGCGCGTCGAGGAAATCAAGACTCCGCCCCCGGGCACCAAGAAGGCGTTCCGGATCAGCGTCAAGAACTCGCCGGAAAATGCCAGCCGAATCGCGCTCAACGTGCGCAACGCGTTCATCCGCTTCACCCTTCCGAAGGCGATCAAGGCCCTGAAGGTGCTGGAGAACGACCCGACGAAGAAGCCGTCGGAGCAGGACGCGGCCAAGGCGGACCGCGTGGCTCTTGAAAAGATCACGGACGACGTCGGCCCAACATGGTTCGCCATGGCGGACCCGTTCCCGCTTGCGGACCGGATCGATCCCAGTACCGCCAAGGAGCACCGCGATGCCGCGGTGAAGGCCATCGCGCTGTCGATTCTCGGCATCATTCTCTACGTTGCGTTCCGCTTCCGCTCATGGTCGTTCGGGTTCGCGGCGGTTGTCGCCCTTCTTCACGACGTGCTGATCGTGCTCGGCCTCGTCGGTCTCGTCGACTGGCTCGGCCTGGTCGATGCGCGACTCAACCTCGTGACGGTCGCGGCGTTCCTGACCGTCATCGGCTACTCGATCAACGACACGATCGTCGTGTTCGACCGTATTCGAGAAAACCGCGGCGTCGGCAAGAGCCGCCTGCGCGGGATCATCAACCGCTCCATCAACCAGACCTTCTCGCGCACGATCCGAACAACCGGCACGACGTGGGTCGTGGTTATGACGCTGCTCGTCATGAACTTCAACGCGGGATCGCCGCTGGAAGGCTTCGCCTTCATCCTGATGCTCGGCGTGCTCGTCGGCACCTACTCGTCGATCTTCATCGCCAGCCCGACACTGCTCTACATTCCGTGGCTGTGGGAGCAGAGCGGGAGTGCCGTGAAACCGTTCCTGAAGCGCTGCATCCCGTGGTGCGTCGGAACCATCGTCATGCTGCTCGCGGTGGATGGAATCCGCGGTACGCTGAGCAAGGCGGATCCCAGCCGGGAGATCCTAGCCGATATCCTGCTCGCGATTCCGGCCGGCGTGCTGGCCATGTTCCTGTGGAACTTCGTCCGCTTTGTCCGGCAAGAGGAGGAGCCTCAAACCGACGCCCAGCCGGCCTAGCCGGCGCGGCGACACTCCGGGGCGCCGGCAGCCGGCGCCCGCACTCAAACGACTACGCCGTTCGTCCTCCGGGACGGGCGGCGATTTTTTTTGCCCGCAAACCAGCAAAACGAACCGCGACCGCTAGATATGGTAGGTTTACCCTCGTATTCTTACAGTATGCTGTATGCGGAGGTCAGGTAGATGGCGGACCGAGTCAAGTACTTCGTCCTCGGACTTCTCTTTCTTGTCGTCGCGGCGGTGATCGCCTACGACAGTTGGAACACGACGCCGACGGACATCCCGGACGCGGATCAGACCGCAAAACGAGACGGGTGCTCCGATCACGGCGACGGCGAGCCCATGAACGTCCTCTCCGACGTGCCGGGTCCAGATACCGACAACCGTGATCGCCGGAATCCCGGAAGCGGTGACAGTCCGGCGTTGAACGTTGGATTGGGCGCCGACGAGGCGAAACGAGCAAGCGTAGCCAACGGCTACGGTAACGGGGACCCGCGTAACGGGGAACTGGGCGGCGGGAACCGGGGCGATCGGCGCTTTGACGAGGGTCCGGGCTCCAACCGCGACGGCAATCGGAATCGAGCAGCCCCGATCGAACGGAATCCGGAATCGCGCACGGAGCCGAAACGCGGCGCTCGAACGGAGCCTGCTCGAAACGTGCCCGCACGCACGCACATCGTGCGGGCCAACGAGAACCTCGAAAAGATCGCGATCAAGTACTACGGCACCCGCCGCGGCGTCGCGTGGATTGTCACGGCCAACCGGCTGTCCAACCCCGACCGAATCTTCGAGAAACAAGAACTGATCATCCCGGCGCGCAAGGAACTGTCCGGAGTACCCGGCCATGCATCGCGCCGGCCCGCAGGCAAACGAGCCAAGACTGCGAAACGTTCCGGCGGAACCGCGCCGACGACCTACACCGTCAAGTCCGGCGAGGATCTCTACAAGATCTGTCGCCGTCTGTACGGGCAGGCGGGCCAAGGCGCACGCGTCTCGCGCATCATGGACCTGAACGGGCTGTACACCGCGCGCGTGAAAGCGGGCACGGTGCTACGGCTGCCCCCCCGCTAGCTCGGATAACGGGACGCCTTCCTCGCTCCGAGTCCCCGCATGGCCGGGGACTTGGAAACATCGCCGTCCGTTTGCTGCCGCCCGGTTCCGCCGCTACTTGAGCCAGATCACGACTTGAGACTGTCCACCATGCGTCCGGCACGAGCGAGGTCGGACCGCGTCAGTCGTACGCGCAAATCGACCATCCCCTCGTCGTATTCACGGGTCAGGATCGTGCCGCGCTCCGCGAGGAACGCGAGGAGCTTGCCCGCACCCGCCGGGATTCGGAACTCCGCCTCGGTCTGCCGCTGGGTGATTTGGCGCTCGACCTCCTCGGCGAGGCGATCGAGACCTTCGCCCGTGCGCGCCGAGATGGCGACCGTCGGATCGACGCCGCCGTTGCCGAGCAGGCGCAGCGCCAGCCGGTCCGGGACCGCGTCGATCTTGTTGAGTACCAAGACGCGCGGGGTTTTGAGCGCGCCGATCTCCTCCAGGACCTGGCGCACGGCTTCAAGCTGCAGGAGGGCATCGGGATGGGAAGCATCGACGAGCAGGAGCACGAGGTCCGCGGCCCGCACTTCCTCGAGCGTGGCGTGAAACGACGCCACCAGCCCGTGCGGCAGGTTGCGGATGAACCCGACGGTGTCGGACAAAAAGACATTCTTGGCGCTCGGTAGGGTCCACGCGCGAGTCTTGGTGTCGAGAGTCGCGAAGAGTTGGTCGGCCACCAGTGTCTCCGCGCCCGTCAGGCAGCGCAGCAGGGTCGACTTGCCCGCATTCGTGTAGCCGACGAGGCTGATCGTGAAGTACGCCTCGCGGCTTTGGGCCATCCTCTCGCGCCGCCCCTCGATCGCCTTCAGTTCGCGCTTCAATTCCAGCACGCGACGGCGCAGCAGACGCCGATCGATCTCGATCTGCTTCTCGCCCGGACCGCGCGTACCGATCGCCGCCGACTGGCCGGTGCCGCCTTCCCGGTTCAAGTGAGTCCACATCCGGCGCAGGCGTGGCAGCAGGTACTGCGCCTGCGCCAGCTCGACCTGGAGCTTGGACTGGTGCGTGCGCGCATGCTTGGCGAAGATGTCGAGGATCAACTCCGTCCGGTCCACGACGCGCACGTCGATGCGGCGCTCGAGATTGCGCAGTTGGGCCGGCGTCAGATCGAAGTCGGCCAGGACGACGTCGGCGTCTTCGGCGCTGGCCAGTTCGCCGACCTCGATCGCCTTGCCCTTCCCGATGTAGGTGGAGGCGTTCGGGCGCGCCAGGTTCTGCATCAGCCGACCAACCACAAGCGCGCCCGCCGTCTCCGCCAGTCGAGCGAGTTCGTCAAGCGGGCCCTCCACCGTCTCCGGTGTCCTCGCCAAGTGGGCGCCGATCAAGATCGCGCGCTCGTCGGCGGCTCGACTGCTTTCCCGTTTTTCCTTCTCTACCACGGTCTCTGGTCTCCGATTGTCGTTGGTCTCCGATGTGATTTCGCCGTGCTGCGGCGTTCTGGGCGTTGATTGTGCCGGAGGTCACCCATGCTGTTTCGGCGTCGCACGCCTTGAGAGAATACCGTCTGCACCACCACCGGTTCGGTCGATGCCGACAAACCGTGCGGGGGCCCCACGGCGCCAGCAAAACGATCCCAAGAAGCGGGCGTCATCCCGCTCCGGATAGTCCTTGCGATCGTGCGTGCCCCGGCTCTCTTCGCGGGCTGTGGCAGCCGCGACCATCAGTCCGCCCAGGAGTAGGAGGTTCGCCACCTCGAATCCGCTCCGATCCTCGAGCACCACGCCGCCCATGAAGCCACGCCATTCTGCGATAGCTGCAGCGGTAACCCCGAGATCTTCGGCGTCTCGCGTGACGCCCGCGGAGCGCCACATGCGGCTGATGAGCGATCGTCGCAGGTCGGCGAAGTCCGCCGAACCGCGCCGCCGTCCGATGGCGGGCGCGCATACGTCACCCAAGAAGCGCCCTCGCACCGCGGCCGCCCGCGCCGCCGCCGCGCCCACACGCGGACCGAGGACGAGGCCCTCCAGCAGGGAGTTCGAGGCCAAGCGGTTGGCACCGTGCAGGCCGCTGCAGGCCGCTTCGCCGCAGGCGAACAGCCCGGGCAAGTCGGTCGCGCCATCGTGGTCGCACCTGACTCCTCCGATCGTGTAGTGGGCGGCGGGACGCACCGGGATCGGATCGCGCTCCGGATCGAGGCCGTAGTGCGCGCATGTTCGGGCCAGCCCCGGGAAGCGCCCCGCAACATGGCCCTTGGGCCAGTGGCGCATGTCGAGAAAAATGCCGAACACGCCTGGCCGGGCGAGATGGGCCAGCAACGCTCGCGAGACAATGTCGCGCGGTGCCAGCTCGGCATCCGGATGCACGTCCTTGAGAAAGCGATCACCGTGGTTGTCGATCAGCAGCGCCCCGTCGCCACGAACGGCTTCCGTGACGAGAACGCGCTCGACGCCGGCGAGATACAGTGTCGTCGGGTGAAACTGCACGAATTCCATGTCTCGCAACGACACCCCGGCACGGTAGGCGGCGGCGATACCGTCGCCCGTCGCGCCCGGCACGTTGCTCGTCTCGCGAAACAGCTGCCCGGCCCCCCCGGTCGCGAGTACCACGGCCCGCGCAAAAACCGCGTAGCGACCGCTGGGCCCCTGCACGAGCGCGCCAACACAGCCGTTCATGTCCGTGCCGCCGACGCCGGCGTCCGCCGTGATCAGATCGATGACGTACGCGTTTTCCTTTTCGCTGATGCGCGCGTGCTCCCGAACCCGGGTGATCAGCGTGCGGGAACACTCCGCACCGGTTGTGTCGCCCGCATGCAGGATGCGAGCGGCTCCGTGACCGCCCTCGCGCCCTAACGCAAACGTGGCTCCGTCCGCAGCGCGATCGAAACGAGCTCCCGAGTCGGCAAGCTGTCGCACCGCCGTGGGCGCTGCCGCGGCGATCTCTCGTACCAACTCGGTGTCGCACAGACCGCAGCCCGTGCGCAACGTATCGTCCGCGTGCGCGTCCGGATCATCGTCCGGAGCGACCGCCGCAGCGATCCCGCCCTGGGCCCAAGACGTATTCGAAAGCGCCGGCACGTCCTTGTGCAGCACGAGCACGTTCATCGACTTGGCGGCAGCGAGGGCGGCACTCAGTCCCGCCACGCCCCCACCTACGACAAGAATGTCCGTGGAATAGCGCGGCAGGTCGCGCGTATCGAAGCCAACGAGATACCTCTCGGAGGCGACCGCACGGTTTCCGCGACCCGCCGGGCTCGTCAATCGCCCTCTTGTCTGCTGCCACTCCCGGCCGCGCGCTCAGGATCACCCACCTCGCGCTCGGAACCCGCCCCGGAATCCCTCCCGGCCGCGGGATCAGGGGCCTTGGGATCGGGGTCGCGCTTGGCTCCCGACTCGGACTCCCCCGCGGAGCCGTTGGAACCGCGCTCGGAGTCAGACCGGGTGTCGTCCGTCGATGCCCCTGGGGCGTCACGGGTTCCCGCGCCCTCCTTGACTTTTTGGCCAGCGGCTGCTGCCCGCGGATCCAACTCGCGCAGAATCGGCGTGGATCGATGCACGGTCAGGCGCCGCACCTTGCCGAGGCGAATGCGATAAGAACCGAACTCGGCCTCGCCACGGAACGCGATTTCCTCGTTGTAGACCGGGAGTTCGAACGCCACCGACTCGCCCGATCGCAGCCGAGCGGTCCCAGTCAATCCGGGCCGCTTGCTGCGCCGACGCAGCTCAATGGTTTTGATGATGCGCAGCGGAATATCGACTCTCATCGAACCGCGCACGCCGGGGAGCACGTTTTCGGACGCGGCCCGGCGAAACCCCAAGACCTCGACTTCGACGCCGTGGCTGTCGCGCACGAGCGCATCAACGCTGCCGGTCGGGCGACCGAACTTCGGTAGGTCCGTGCGCTTGGTCCGGCCCAGGAATCGGAGCGAGCGAATGTCACGAAAGAACACGCGCACCCGCCCGAAGGTCGTGAACCCCTGGAATAGTTGTTCCGCCTCCCGCTGGTCGAAGGTCGCGGTGATCTCGCGCCCGGAGCGCAGCATCAACAACGCACGCGGGCGACCACCGGGACGCTTGGGCGCCTGCACCCGGACGGCGCGAACCCGGCCATAGGGCACCTCGACATCCGCCGCACCGACGAATCCGCGAAACATGTTCTCGCCCGTGGACCGATGAAACCCGACCACGCGGGTGCGCAGGCCCTCGGCATCGACAATCTCAACGTTGTAGAGTGGGGTTGTACCGCCATCGGCGGCGGCACGCGGCGCGCCGCATAGCACGAACGAGAGAAGGGCGATCGCGATCGAAAAGGCTCGCAACCGCAGGCTTCGCGCAGGGTGTCGGCTTCGCATAAGGAGGCTCCTTCGATTATAGCCGCGGTCCTACGACGCGTCGCGCGCCTACGGCCCGGGCGCAGACCCCGATTGGACGCGTACGGACGGCGATGTATTCAAAAACGGCCGGTTCGGAGCACGAACCCTCCAAGATGCCGCTCGCCGCCGCCTGCCGCTACGCCCTTCGGGCTTGGAGCCTAGCGGTCGGAATCCTCGTCGCTCTCCGTATCGCTGCCCCCGCCCCCCTCCTTCGCTTTGCCGTCGCCGCTCTCAACGGCGATCTCCGTCACGCCGGTGCTGACAAACATCCCCCCGCCCCTGTCGCCATCGCTCTCGGATCGAAACACCGAGATCGCCATCGGAACCCCGCCGCCGGGCCCGCCGACCAGGCCATCAATATTGGTTCCTTCGAGTTCCTTGCGCTGCTGGGCGTTCAGGCTTGCATCGATCTCGTCGCGAGTCTCTTTCCGGATGCGCTTCAACTCCTCTCCGTAAGTCGCGTCGCGTCCCGGAATCTTGCGGTTGTAGACCGCCATCTGATCCTGCACGAATCGCAGCATGTTGCCGTGCTCGCCCTTCGTAATCGCTTCCTTGATCTTTTTTTGGCGCTCTTGCCGGCGCTCGAACGGGCTGGTCCCCGTTTCGTCCGGAATCTTCAGGATTTCTTCCCCTCGGCGCTTGCCGCGCTCGACGGAGTCCTTGACTCGGTCCTTTTGGGTCGGAGTCAGCTTGAGTTGGCGCGCGAGTTGGTCCACCGATCGCACGAAACGCGGAAGCCGCATGCCCGGCCCCGGGGAGGACCGCCGCCTCTCCGATCGCTTGCGCTCGGCCACCTCAAGGCGCGTGATCCGCTCGGTTAGGGACTCGTCGCTGGAATCCCCGCCCATGGGCTCAACTACTTCGGGGCGCCCGCCGGGATCGGCAAGCTCGCGCTGTACGGTTCGGGGCCGGGCCGACCGCGAACCCGACGCCAGCACGCTGTCCCCTGCGCCAGCCCGTTCGCCAGGGGTCGTCCGAGTCTTGCCAAGGTCGTCGGCCAATCGATCGACTTTCAGGTATAGGCCACCGACGCCCAGCAGTGCCGCCGTGGCGAGAATCGTCGCGAGCGCAGAATTCATCTTTGTTTGACCTCCAAGGGAATCGAACAACTCCCATGCTGCCCCAAATACGCACCTAAGCCGCGGTTCACGCCCCAAAACCCGAACGGCAGATCGCCATCGCGGCGCGCGCGGGCCTCGATTTGCCCTGTGTGGGCGCGGCAATTCGAAGCCCCCCGGAGGGACGACGAACCGGCGCACCGCGGGCCGAACCTGGTGGAGGCGAGGGGACTCGAACCCCTGACCTTCGGCTTGCAAAGCCGACGCTCTCCCAACTGAGCTACGCCCCCGGCTCGGTACAGGCCCATCCGACAACGGAACCGGAATGGTGCGCACGGGTGGACTCGAACCACCGACCTCTCGCTTATCAGGCGAACGCTCTAACCAGCTGAGCTACGCGCGCGTCTTGGCTTCCGATCGTCTCGCAGAGTATATCGGCCGGTCCAGCCCTTGCCAGCAGCCTGTCACGACTCCACCGAACGACGCAACCGCTCTAGATGTCTCGCGCAGATCCGGCGAAAAGGGGCCGGCGGGTGGAAACAACACGTGCGCTCCCGAGCAAGCCTCCTGCCCCGAGACTCGCAGATCGCAAGTGAAAAAAAAGAGCGCCTGACCCAGCGAACCGGGCCAAGCGCTTTGAAACGTGGCGGTGACCTACTTTCCCGCTTTTGGCAGTATCATCGGCGTGCAGGGCTTAACGACCGTGTTCGGAATGGGGACGAGTGTATCCCCCGCACTATGGCCACCACGAAATTTTTTTTCGTGTAATTATGAAGGACAGAGGTTCCGCAGCTCCAGTTGGATTGCGGATTTCGCATCCAGGCGCGGAAATTCTTGAACTCAAACAGTTACTTGCGCAGTCGCCTGCGCGGTCCTTGTGTCGCATCTTTGTGAGGCATCTTGTGATGCACTCTGTGAGATGAACATGCGCGCCGGCTGCATCCCGACGCTGTGCGACCCTTCCTCCGCACGACAGCCCGTTGGGGGACTATTCCATGAAGAGGAGGAAAGAAAAGTGGTCAAGCCGATCGGCAGATTAGTACCGGTTCGCTGAACACATTGCTGTGCTTACACGACCGGCCTATCAACGTCCTGGTCTTGAACGTGCCTCATGGGAGACCTAGTCTTGAAGAGGGCTTCGCGCTTATATGCTTTCAGCGCTTATCCGTTCCGAACTTAGCTACCCTGCGATGCCCCTAGCGGAACAACAGGTACACCAGCGGTTCGTCCATCCTAATCCTCTCGTACTAAAGATAAGCCTTCTCAAGTCTCCTACACCCACAGAAGATAGGGACCGACCTGGCTCACGCCGGTCTGAACCCAGCTCGCGTACCACTTTAATTGGCGAACAGCCAAACCCTTGGGACCTCCTTCAGCCCCAGGATGTGATGAGCCGACATCGAGGTGCCAAACCTCCCCGTCGATGTGAACTCTTGGGAGAGATCAGCCTGTTATCCCCGGAGTACCTTTTATC
>JAJFFH010000030.1 GCA_021776735.1 Planctomycetota bacterium
GAGCCGCTCCTTCAGACGCGGTTCTCCTCGACGAGGTAGGCGACCACGTCCTGTTGTTGCCGGTTCATCCAGCCCGCGAGAGTCGTGAGCAGCGCGGAAGCGTGCCTGCCTGAACCCTCATTTGCCGCGCATGCTCCAGCGCGGGACATGCTCAAGCCCACGGAGTGCGGCCGGTCCTTGATCGTGGCCTTCCAGGTCGCGCGTGCCTTGGCGTCGTCACCCGCGAGATCCGGGTTCTTGCACCTAATCTTGCGGATCGTGGGGCTCCTGCGTTATCAATCAGGTATGTGGCGGGTCGCGGCTCTCTTGCTGTACTCAGGCGGAATCGCCCTAGGGGACCCTAGCTCCTGGATCGCGCAGACCACAGCGGACCTCAAGCTGGCAGCGAGCGAGTCCGGGACGGAGGCGCTGCTGGTCGCTCTCGACCGCACCTGGACCGAACTGGTTGCAAAACGCGGCCGCTCGGGATCCCGAGAAGAAGTCACGGCCTTGATCGCGGTCCTCCAGGAGATCGAGCGACGCCCCGGCGCGGAGCACCGCGCGAAGCTCTGGCGCGTCGCAGCAGCAGCGTGTCATCCGGGGGGCGTCGCGCTCCTGGCCCGAGGACTCGCGAGCCACAACAGCGCGGCCGCGCTGGCGGACGCCGTGCGTGAGTCCCGCTCCGTGACCGCTCTTACCTGGCTTTGGAAATACTCCTCCGATCTGCGGAGGCAAGGTAAGGCCGGACACGCTGCGCTGGGAGCCGCGCTGACGGCAGGTGCAGCGGCGCTTGCGGCGAAAGACCTCAACGACACCTCGACCTCGATCGTCGGGACGCTCCGCAAGACCGTGCGCGAGACCTTGCGGGACGCGAAGGGCGCGGAGGTGGACATGCTCTTGATCGCCCTCGCCCAGGCACCGAACCGTCCAGCGCGAGCCGAGATTCTCGCCTGGCTGAAGAAGCGCGGCTCGGTTGCCGCCGAACGGCGCCTCCAACTGATCGCGGCCCTCGGCAAAGCCGGCGACCCGGCAGCGGTTCCGGTGTTGCTAGCGCAACTGGAGGACACGCCGGCGCCGGTCCTCGAAGCGACGCTCATCGCCCTGTTCAACCTTCCCGAGTCAACCCGGAAGGCCACAGGAAAGTCCATTCTGCGTGCGACGAAGGCAGCGATCGAAGCCGAAGGCAAGGGGAAACGGCAGCGAACCTACGACCCGGAGCGCCACAAGGCGTGGTGGACCTTCAAGATCATCGACCGGCCGCCGACGCCGCTGCCGGCCGGAGCAGGAACAACCGGACTCCACGCCTTGTGGTGGCGCGTTATCGACTCGGCGCCCGCGGGCGTCAGGCCGCCACGCGCAAGCCGGAAGGGCCAACCGCGCATCCTGAACGGCCGGCCGAACCTCACGCCGGACGAGTGGAACAGTTGGCATCGGCGTGTTCGCTGAAGCTGGTCACGTTCGACGTTCCGGAACGGGTTGTTCCCTCGACCGTTCGACTCGACCGTGAATGCTCAGAATCGACTGACGCCTGAGTTTTCGGTAGGGACACGGGCGCGGTCATCGCGCGACCGTATCTCGGCCGGCTGCACCATCGGTATACGCGCGCCGCGTGAGCGGCCGAGTTGCCGACGCCTCCGATCGAGCACGACCGCAGCAGCGGCCTGTCTCTTCGCTTCAAAGTCCATCCTGTAGGCCGACGGCATCTCCATCGACCACGTCGACGCGATAAAATTGACCGCTACGCTCAGAATCGAGGCGCGCGGTTGAGTCTTCGGTAGGGACAACCCCAGCGTAGGTCCGCTGCACGAAGTGCTTGCCAGCCTTGCCCTACGGCTTCGGTACGATCAGCCCGAGGGTTCGAACAGGACGGGCGCTCCGGGAACCTGACGCCACTTCGTTCCCGTCCGCCAGAGAGCCGTCGCGCCTTCTGAATACCCGATGTCTGACAGCGTCCTGTCCGAAAACTCGGCCGCCCCATCGCTACGCGGCCCTCTCGTAGTGTTTCAGAATCCCGCCCAGCCGTTCCCGGCAGCGAATCGGCCCGAGCGACGGCGCCGCGCACTTCTCGATCCGCTCGTTGCCGATGCCCTGATGCGCACGCTCGGTGTGGTAGTGCTCCACATACTCGGCAACGGCTCGCCGGAGCGATGACTCGCCGAAGAAGATCATGCGACGTAGGCACTCCGACTTGATCGACAAGACGAATCGCTCGGCGTGGGCGTTGCAGTTGGGCGCCTGGATCGGAGTCCGGATGACTCGCGTCCCCGCGTCCTGGAGGATGCGGCGAAACTGCCGCGTGAAGCACGAGTCGCGATCGCAGATCACGAACTGCTGTCCCTGGAGAAAGCCGTCGATCGCGTCCGTCAGGTTGCGCGCAACCTGCGCCATGAAAGCGCCGTCCGGATGCGGCGTGATCCCCGCGATGTGGACCCGACGCGACTTCAGCTGGATGACGAACAGGACGTAGTACGTCCGAAGCCCCTTGGGGGTCCAAACCTCGGTCGTGAAGAAGTCCATGCCGGCGATCTCGCCCCAGTGAGCCTTTAGGAACGTGCGCCACGAGGTTGGACGCTCCGGTGCCGGCCTCACGCCGTTGTCTTTGAGCACCTTCGCGATCGTGCTCGTCGCAACCTTG
>JAJFFH010000004.1 GCA_021776735.1 Planctomycetota bacterium
CTCTACGGCCGCGGGCGCCGATGGGTCCTCACCGTCGGAGCCGACGAACTTGAGTACCTCCGAACGCGCCCCCCACGCACCCATGTCCAGAATGGCCCAGGAGGGGTATCGTGAGTGGTGAATTTCAGATGCGCATCAGCAGTTCCGGAAGCCTGCCGGACCAAGGCACCTCCGGCATCCAAGCCGGTCGCGCCAGGGCGCGTATGGGAACGCGCCAAGTCGCCAGCGAGGGAGGGACCGGCGACGGTCCATCACGGCAGCCGCCAACGAATGATCCAGCCGTCCGATCCGCCGCTCAGGGCGGTGCGCCCCGCGTCCTCGAACCGGATCGAGAGCGCCCGCGAACTGTGGCCCGCCAGGATGGCGATCTGCCGGCCCGTTCCCAAGTCCCAGACGCCGATGCGTCCGGAGTCCTCCGCAACGAGCGCCCGGCGCCAATCCTCCGAGACGGCCACGGTTCGGGTGTCCGGCGGCAGGCGGCATGTGTGCGTCGGTTCGATTGACGTGCGCGATGCGAAACGGCCGAGGTCCCATACGGCGATCGACGCGCCACCGCGTGCGATGGCGACCGTAAGCGCCATACGTCCGTCCGGCGACACGCGGGCATCCCGGAGCCCGTGGATGCCGCGCAGCTGCCCCGTGAACTTCCGGTCCTGGACGCGCCAGAGGTTGACGTTTCGGCCCGCGGCTTCGCTGAACAGCCATCGCCCGTCGTCGGTCGCCCGCAGTCCCGACACACTTCCGCTCTGTTTCCAGCTGGCCTTCGGACGCCCGATGCGCGTCCAGATTCGGAGTGTCCCGTCCCGTTCCCCGGTAGCGAGCTGACCGTTGCGGAGCGGTGCCATCGCGGACACCCGGACGTTTCGACCCGAAGCGCCCGTGCGGCGGCCAGTGCTCGTGCTCACGATGATGAAGTCGTCGCCTCGGGGGGACAGTACGAGCGATCGCCGGTCCGGAGCCAGGTAGAAGGCTCGCGTCCGCTTCACGTAGATGTCGCCCTTGCGGGACTTCGGGCTGAAGCGGAACAAGCTGCGGTCGTGCAGGTAGACGATGCGCCCGTCCCGCATGACCTCGAGCTTCTCGATTGACTGCCGACTCCCTCTCTTCCGGCGCAGGCAGTCCCAGCGCCGGATCTCGCCGGGGGAGCCCTCCGTCGCAGGACTCGAGTTCACGGTCACATGCTCGAGCACGTGCCCCGGCAACGGATCGAGACGGAGCCGCGAAAGGGCAAGTCCCAGCCAGGGCACATCCTCGCTTTTCGGCAGTCCACCCTTCGCGAGTACAAATTCGCTGCCGCGGTCGCACTCACCGCGGAAGTACGCACCGTCGATCCGTAGCGTTATCGTGCGGCGATCCCGGCGACTGAGCAGGTTCGCGAGGTTTGGACGACGGTTGTCCCCGTCGTCGACGCCGCCGCGAGCGGACGTCAGGACCAGCACGGGTCTGCCGTCGGCACCGATGCGCGCACGGCCCCGGAACAGCTTTAGAACGGCCGGGTTCTCCGTGTCGTACAGACGCATCTCGAGCGTGTCGCCCTGCGTTCCGGCGGCTTCGATGCCGATCGGGGCTTCGAACCGACTGAAACGCCATCGCCCCTCTAAGCGGCCTGCGTTGGCGAACATTCCGCGCAGACGGGTCATCTCCCGCTGTTTTCGGATGCGCTCCTCACGTTGCCGACGTGCCTTCTCGAGCGCTGCTTCGATCCGTTGCCGTCGCTCGGGATACACCCGGCGATCCACGGGCTGCCGTCCCTCGTCGCTCCACACCGACACCGCCGACGCAACGATCGCGTGGCCTCTGTACGTGATCCGGGGCATGCGGGAGAGGTCGATCACGTGCTCCGCCGGCAAGACCTTGTCGAAGAAGAACATCGCGAAGTCCTTCGCGCCCAGGCACTCGAACCGCACGCGAATGGTTGTGTTGTGGAGAGTGCGGCCGGAAACGTTGCGTAGCCAGACCGCGACGCGCGGACTGCCTCGTACCGAGGAACTCATCGCACGCACGTCTGCCCGGACCATGCCGGGTACCGGCTCGACTCCGGCCCAGCACCGCTCGGCGACCGGCAACATTCTGGCCCAGCACTTCGCCGCCACGTCGTCGAGCCCCGTGCTGAGAAGGTGCAGCAGGTGGTCCCATGCGAGGTGCTGCCCGAACTCCAACAGGAGTCCTGCAAATCCGTCCCCCGGGACCATCGGAAGTTCCGTCGGCATGGCGCCCCACACATTTGCCGCGATCTCGGCCGCCTTCCGAAGATCTGGATTCGTCAACGTCGATCGAATCGCCATGAGGTCCTTCGAGAGCTTGGTGGTCGACTCCAGAAGCCTGAACGGATCGATCGTCACCTCGCTCCCGGACTGGATCTCGCCGGCCAACCTCAAGAACTCGCCGCGGAGTTTCGCCAGAGCTTCCGCGTCCGCTTGATCGCGGTCCGGAACCGCCGAAGGCGATTGCCGGACCGCGGGCTGCACGCTGCGAATCCGCCGCCGCGCCGGTTTTCGATTGATCTCGCCGGGCTCCACCGAAGCGGAGTTGGTTGCAGCCGCAGGATGTTTCGGCAACCGACTCGGGACGGGGGCGTTCGCCTCGCTCCGGCCCGAGGCTCCGGCATTGCTCGCTTCCGTTTGTTGCTCATCGGACCCGCGTTCGACGAAGATCAGAACCGCGGCTGCGGCGACGATCAGGGTCACGATGCCGGCGGCAATTGCCACCGACCGGCGGCCCGACATGATGCGCCCTCGGGAAGACGCACGTCGCTCGTCGCTCGACACTTCTGTTGCCATCAAGCCGGCACGCACTTCAGAGACCGCACTCCATTGGCGGTCGGACTCGAGGCGCACGAGGTCGTCATCGCGAAGCGCGCCCGCTTCCAGGATCTGCCGAATCTGCTCGCCCGTAACAGGCCCGACTTGCTGACGCCCTGCCTGCTTGTAGAACCAGTTTCGCATTACGGCTCTCCGACGACGAGCAAGCGGCTGGCGCTGGACCGTCCGGCGAACCGTCGGACGAAGTGCAGCTGGCTCATCTTCCTTTCCGCCTTAGCACACCAGTTTCGACCCTACGTCTCTTCGGTGCTTGCGTCAATCGCCTCGCACCCGCAGGCGACAAGCGGGACAGCGACCTGAACTTTGCTGATGATACAGCGCATGCTCATAGACCAGAAATACCACGCCATGATTGTCAAGCCCGACCGACGGCCGGGGGCAGCCTTGCGGTTACGATCTGCGGCATGATAGGAGCCTGGAGGATTGGGACGACGTTGCTTCTGCTCGGAGCGGGCGCACTCGCGAAAGACGATCTCACTCCCACCAACCTGGCCAAAGCGATCCGGTTCGAGCCGCGCGGCGCCGCCGCCGAGGCGGCCGCGGAAATGCTCGCGCGCGGCGGCGCGAAGGGCTGGGACCAGCTCGCTTCCCTCGTGCTCCACTTCGCGCCGAGCGATCCCGAGGTGGCTCGCCGGCTGATCCGGCAACTCGCCGACGGCGCAGCGCCCGTGCGGGCGGACCGGCTGGCCCGGCTCTACAAGCGCGTGAAGTCGCCGGAGATCCGCGGCGAGATCGCGGTCGGGCTCGCGAGTTTCTATCCCGCGCGCGCCACCCTGGTGCAGGAGCACCTGAAGAAGGGCGGCGCGCGCGGCGCGGCGGTCGTGTTCGCGCTCGACGCCGCCGGTGCTCCCACGTCGGTGCTCGTCGAGTGTCTCGGCTATCCCGATGTCGCGCTCGTGGCGCTCGGGCGTATCCGGCAGCGCGAGGACGCGCCCGACGTTCGCACGCCTTCCGCCGCGGGCCGCGAAGCGGCGCTGCTCGGGCTCGACGCGGCGGCGTGCGCGCGGTTTCTGCGCTCCGCGCCCGACTTCGACCTGCTCGCGGCGGCGGCGGCGCTGCTGAAGAACGAGGATCGCTCCGTCCGCGTGGGCGCACACGCGCTGCTCATGGCTGCCTCGGGCAAGAGACTCGCGGCCGACCCGCTGATCTGGAAGTCCTGGGTTGCGGCCAAGCGCAACAGCTTCGAGCCGCCAGCGGAGCCGTCCGAGGGCGCGGTCGCGGCGGCGATTCTGCGCGGCCGCGAATTCCTGCGCACGCGGCTCCTGCGAAACGGCTACTGCGCGGACAACTGGGACTCGGATCGTTCGAAGATGGGCGCGACCGCGCTCGCGCTTCTCGCGTTGCGCAAATCGGGCATGAAGCGCAACGACCCCGTGATCGAGAGCACGCTCGAGAAGACGCTGCTCCTCTTCGACAAGGCAAAACGTCCGGCGCTGCGCAAGCTGCCGAGCGCCACGGAAACCTATACTGCCGCGCTGCTCGCCATGCTGCTCGCCGAACTCGACCGGGAGCGCTTCAAGCTCGTGCTCGACACGCTGGGCTCCCGACTCGCACGCGGCCAGATGCGGAACGGCGGCTGGACCTACCTCGCCGGCTACGGCACGGGCAAGTCGTGGCTCACGGGAGACGCGTCCAACACCCAGTACGCGGTGCTCGGGTTGCGCGCGCTCCGGCGGGCGGGTGTCACCGTGCAGGACGAATTGTGGGAAAAGGCCGCCGCGTACTGGCGCGACCGGATCAACGAACACCAAGGCTGGCCCTATTCACCTGGTGTTGCGTGGGACCCGATGCGCCGCATCTCCATGACGGCGGCCGGTGTCGCCTCCCTCGCGATCTGCCTCGAGGCCCTCGAACCGGGGAAGGCGCGCGAGAAGATCGACTCCGACGAGACGATCCAGGCGGGCCTGCACGGGCTGGGGCGGCTGCTCTTTCTCGACGAGTACGCGCGCGAGTCGCTCTACGCGCTGTACAGTGTCGAGCGCGCAGGCGTGCTCGCCAACGTCCGCGACTTCCTCGCCGGGAAGAGAAGGATCGATTGGTACCGGCAGGGCGCCATCCGGCTCCTGTCCGCGCAGGCGCCGGACGGATCGTGGGGAACGCGACAGGCGACCTGGCTGCTCGACCGGACGGGCTGGGGTCCCGACATCGACACCGCCTACGCGATCCTCTTCCTGGCGCGAGCCACCGTCTCGATCGGCAAGGGCAAGTTGCGCACGATCGATGTGGAGCTGAAGCCGCTGGAGCAAACGAGGGTCACGGCGCCGCTGCGTCCGGAGAAGCGCGAGCAGTCGCCCGCGGCCGCGCGAACGGAAGACCTCCTGCGCCTCGAGGGCTCGCGGCCCAGAATCCTCGAGGGCAAGGCGCAGATCGTGGGGCGCATCGTGGCCGGCGCGCGCATCGACGTCGGCGGAAACCCCGTCGAGCCGGATGCGGACGGCTGGTTCCGCATCGAAGTGGACGCTGCGCCGGCGCGCACGTTGCGCATCGTCGCGACGCTGGGGAAGCGAACCGAAACCGCGACCGTCGAGATCGAGCCGGACACGGTGCCCCCGACCGTGACGATGGAGACCAACCCGCACCTCGGTCCGGGCAGAAAGCGAGTCCTGCTGAAGGTGAGCGACGACACGTCACATCTCCTGGTCGGACGGCGCCTGTTCGTCGTGCGCGGGAGATCGGTTGTCATCCCGGTGGAACTCAAGGAGGGCCAGAAGGAGATCTCGCTCGACGCGTTCGACTACGCGGGGAACAAGAGCCGGGTCCGCCTGCCGGTGATCGTGAAGAACCGGGTGCTGCGGCTCGACGGCAAGAGCGCGGTCAGCGCCGCGATCCCGCCGCTCCCGCAGGCGATCACCGTCGAGTGCTGGGCGCGACCGGCGAGCATTTCCCGCAAGGAGACCGTGTACGGCCGGACGCTCGTTGCGAACGCAATGCGGATGTACTTCAAGCCGAGCGAGACGCAGGACGCGGACGTCGAGAACTCCGGGTTCGGCCTCTACTGGCGCCGCTGGCCCGATGCGACGCAGCTCCCGTGCGGCGTCACCTTCCGTGTGGGCAAGAAGCCGGCGACGGCGGCCCCACACAAGTCGCCGCGCGCGCGGGCATGGGTTCACCTCGCCCTCACCGTCGACAAGAAGCGCATGCGCCTCTACGTGAACGGAAAGCTCGCGGGAGAAGAAACCGTCAGCGAACGCTGGATCGCCAACCGGCCGCTGCTCATCGGCGCCGAGTACGGCAACCGCAACGGCAAACTGTACATCCCCTTCAAGGGCGAGATCGACGGCGTGCGCGTCAGCCGCGGCGTGCGCTACCAAGAGAACAAATTCAAACCCGCCGCGCACCCGGAGCAGGACGACATCACCCTTCTGCTGCTCAACTTCGACGGCCCCGACCCGATGACTGACACCTCCCCTTTCGAGCGGGCCGTGACCCCGATCGGCGCCGCCAAGGCGATCCCGATGCGCCGCTGAACCAAACACGGACACGCACGTTCCCGAAAGCGGTGCCAATGCCGGTCCGGACACTCAGGTAGCGCGCGAGAAGACGTGCTAGTGTTCGGCTGTCCCTACCGAAGATCCGCGCCCCGGATTCTCCGCTTATCACGCCAGTTTCGACTCTACGCTGCCTCGCTGCTTGCGTCAATCGGGCCGCGCCGTCATCGTCCGGCGATTAGCCTCGTCCGGCACCTGCTCACCCTGGTCCGCTCACTCGCCGCCAACCGTGCCCGCCTCGGCCTGGAGAACGTCGTTCTCCGCCAACAGCTCAACGTCCTGCGACGCACCGCGAAGCGCCCGAAGCTCAAGGCAGCGACCGCGCATTCTGGACGACCGATCGCTCCGCGGCAACGCGCCGGAGCCTCGGCACGTCGAAGACGGACCGGGCGAAGTCGTGGCGCGGCCGTATCTCGGCGGATTGCACCGCCGGTACACGCGCGCCGCGCGAGCGGCTGAGTTGCCGACGCCTCCGATTGAACACGACTGCAGCACCGGTCTGCCTCAAGGCCGTCGCTCTTCGCCCCAATGCCCGTCCTGTACGGCCGACGGCATCCCCGTCGACCACGTCGACGCGATAGACAGCACAACTACGCTCAGAATCGAGGCGCGGTTGAGTTTTCGGGAGGGACAGGGAAGCCCGATCATTGAAGCCCGATCATTTTCGCGCGAAGGATCGTCGTCGGCCGCGGTCCGCCTACGGTCGATACAGCCGCACTCTCCGCTGCGGAAATCGCCGCGCTACTCGCGTTCTTGGAGCGAGTCTGAGTGCCCAAGGGGAGCGTACCTGGCATGACGCGCAATCGCGTTTTCGGATGGACTCTCGCGCGATCGAGAGATTGCCGGTAACCAGACAACACGAGCGCCGTCGTCGAGCACGCGCGTAACACGACTGCATGGCTCGGCTTGGCCTGCTCGCGATCGTGATCCTTGGCTGCGGCATCGCCGTCGTGAGCGGCGTGTTTTCGGGCGCGCCCGACGATGCCCGCGGGGCCGACACGCCCACGCCGGGCCCCGCTGGCACGGCCCGAATCCCGGCCCCCGCCCCCCCTTTCGCTACCGATCGGCCGCTTGGCCGACCCCGCGGGTTCTACTTCACGCGCGTTTGCAACGACAAGCCCCTCAAGCCCCGCGTCTGTTGCCGAATGATCACGCCGCGCATCACGTAGCCGGTGCCGGAGTACACCCCGGAAGGATTCATCTGCGAGAGTTCTGCGGGTGCGCGTATCCGCGAGTTCGTCGCCGAGATGAAGGAGCCGCCCGCTGCGTTTCGGCCGGCGTGGCAGCGCATCCGCAAGGCGATGGCCGCGGGGTCGGACGCACCGGGACGCGAACCGCTCCGGATTTTCGTGCGCTCCTACGCGCGGCCCGACCTACCGGGACATTGCGTCGCCGTCGCGATCGCGTTCTACAC
>JAJFFH010000031.1 GCA_021776735.1 Planctomycetota bacterium
TGGGCCGGACGCTGATTGCTGAGCCGGACCTTGAAGAGAAGGTCGCCGAGGGCAAAGTGCCGGCGGAGACGGCGGCACAGATCGGGCGGGTTTTGCGCGAGGGCAAACTCGACCTCGATCCGAAGCAAAAGGACGACTGGAAGCGGCGGGCTGAAGAGGAGAACCCGAACAAGGTGCGCGATGATGCCGAGCAGGCAATCGAAGACGCTCGGCAGGGGGCGCCGATGTTTCTGATGCGTTTTCGGGTCACGAAGAAGACCCGCGATGGTTTTCGACGGGTTGGACTGCTGATGGCCAAGGGCCAGCGGGTCATGCCGACCGCTGGCGAGATCCTGGGGCGGATGGTGCAGGACTATCGCTTGCGCTACCAGTGCCGCTGGCGAAATCCGCCGAGCGGATTCCGAGGGTCTACGACCGCAAGCTCAGGCCGCTGCCGAAGAGGCGGAACGGTGCTGGGCAGGAGCGTGCCGGCGGGCGACCGCGTGCGATATCCAAGCAGGTCCAAGCTCTGGTGAAGCGGCGCTCGGGCGGAATCTGCGAGCTCTGCCGTGCGCGGCGCGGGGGTGGAATTTGCCCACTTGAAGCCGTTTGCGCACGGCGGGAGCAACGAGGCGGACAATATCGCCGACTCGTGCCGCGACTGCCATGTGCTGCTGGACGCTGGGGTGTTTGGCTTCTCGCACTTCGACGAGGCCGGCTGCCCGGTGTTTGTGTTTGACCACACCCGGTTCGAATCGTCGGAGACCGCGGCGCACGAGTCGGAGGCCGACTCGAAAACGGACGGCCCGTCGCAGGTACGCGAACGCGCGCCGCCCTATCGGTGGTGCGCTTCGCAAGCGCGTGGAAGCTGCTCGGAGCGCTGTGATGGAAACAGGACCGCCGTGACCGGTGCTGCGGAACATTAAGCAGGGAGCTCATTGCTCCGGACGGAGTCGGATTCCCCATTCCCACAGCTCGGACACGAATAGACAATAGACGTGACCGGCACCGACGCGGTCAGGACCGACCACGCCTCCAGCCAGACCGGGGACGTTGAGAGGTCCGAATACGCGCACCTACGGAGACATCGCCGTCCGTATGCTCCCTCGCGGGGTTCGCCCTCTACGCCCCACGGTCCGCCGCCCTGGGGTCCGTCCGGGCCAACAGCCTTAACACCGGACGGGCGACACGACAGATGACTCGCGCCGTCGTGGTTGGAATTTCGCTACTTGCGGTCACCGGTGCCGAGGGTGACCGTCGGGGGCGTTGCTCGCTTCAGGAACAAAAGCGCATAGCACGTGCCCAGGACGTCGCGCGGCGGAAAGGCCGTTTGGTCCATCCATTCGCCGCCCTTGTGCTGTGACTGGAGCAAATACGCGGCGCCGCGTACGTACCAGTCCCGGCCGCCGAACTCCTTGCGACCGGTCAAGTCACCCACCCGCTCGACGCCGTACATGTAGTAGTAGTTGTGAGTCCCGTTCGGGTTGCGGCTCGCCTGGTAATGCTCGTTGAGCCAGGCCAGGCCTTTCTTGATGCGCTCATCGATGTCCGCGGACGGCTCCTGCTTCGCGAGCAGCATCTGTTCCTTGCAGATGATGAGCGACGCGATGCCGCAAGCGGTCATCGAGCCGGTCACCTTCGGCTGGCCGATCTGGTAGGCGAAGCCGCCGTCGCTGCGCTGGCAGTTCTTGACGTACACCGCGGCGTGCTTCCACACGTCGGGTGCGGTCTTCTCGACCGGGTAGCCGGACTGGGACGCGGCACGCAACGCGAGCAGCACGAACTGCGTCGCAGACAAGTCAGCATCCTTGCCGGGACCGTAACGCCAGCCGCCACCGTTTTTTCCGCCTCGCACCTGCGCGCCGGGAATCGTGGTACGCGAACTCTTGCCGCCGCCACCACGACCGCGACCGCCGCCACCCGACGTCAAGACGCGCCCCTTCGTAAGAGCCAGAATGCGGTTGTGCATCTGGAGCCACGCCTGTTCGGGAATCCGGCTCTTGCGCGGACGCTTCAGCGGGTTGTCCGTCTTCCACTTCCGCTTCTTGTGCTTGCCGGTCAGCTTCTCGCTGCGCTGGAACACTGCCTCGATCATGAGCACGATCGCGGCGGACTCATAGGTCGTGAGCAGGCGCGGACTGGACTTCGAGACCTTCTGCGGTTTGGAATTCGCGTTCCCAGCCTTTCCGCCCTGCACGTCGAAGACGAATTCGGTCTCCCGCTCGATCCACTTCAGGCCCCTCTTGATCGCCGGGCTGGACCGCTTGACGTCGCACTTCGAAAGTGTGTAGACCGAAAACGCCGTCGGCGCGAGTTCATCGCGCACGTAGTCGCCGCTCTTTTTCTTCTCGCCGTATCGCCTGTTTGCCCGCACGGGCCCCCACGACCCGGACTTGTCCTGACGCTTCTTCAGCCACTTCACGCCGGCCGCGATCGCGGCGTTCACGTTCTTTTGGGTAACGCGAGCCAAAGCGGGCGCGCCGATGTCGTCGCGCGATCCCTGGTTGCCCCCAAGGCCCTGCCCGCGATTCTTGCGCTTTTGCTCCTCCGCGTCGTCCTCAGCGCCGCCAGCGCCGTCTCCGTCCCCGACCTCGAGTTCGGGGTCGTCGTCGTCGCCGGCCTGAGCGATGATCGGAGAAGAAACAAAGGCGAAAAGAGCGAGGAGCAGGACGTAGCGTCGCATAGGTGGGTCTTCCCAGATTTTACGTTCGGGAGCCGGGTTCTTCGACTGCTCCGGCGGAATCTTGCGGACAGGAACGGACGGCGATGTCTTCGAGAGTCCACTTCGGCAGCCCCAAAGGAGGGTCTGCAACCTCTTTGCTCGGCTGCGAAGAGGTTCTAGTCCAACGTTCGCAGAACCGCTCTGACTGGGCTGGCATCGCGGTCTCTTAGCTTCAACGGCAGGGCGATCAGTTCGTAGCGTCCCGCCGGGACTCCGTCCAGGTCCAGGTTCTCCAGGTGTGCGACCCGATGGGCAAAAAGCGCCTTGTGGCTCGCCAGGTCTTTCGAGTCGAAGCGGTCCACGCTTGGACTATCGAGGCCCATGAGCACGATTTCGTGCGCGGCGGCATGCTCGACCAACTCTGGAGTGAAGCACGCCAGCGGGTCCGGAAACTCGGTGCGACTCTTGGTGCAGCCGGTGCGAAAGAGAATTCGTTCGGCGCCTTGCAGCGCACAGCCCAGGACGGCGAGCCCCCGGTCGAGATCGGCAGGCCGGATTGCCCAGGAGGCATCGCCGTCCGTCGGCTTCCCATCGGTGTCGTTGCCATGATCGAGATCAACATCGACCACAACACACGGCCCCAGGAAAGGCTCGAGCGGCGCCTCGTGGATCGCCGGCCCGTCCTGTACGTAGTGGCACGGCGCGTCGGCGTGCGCGCCGGTGTGGCACGAAAGCGTGATCGTCGAAAGGTGCACGCTCGCGCCGTCCTCGATCCGCATCAGGTCGCGCGCCTGAAACGGCGTGTCGCCCGGCCAGACGGCGATGTCCTCGTCGATCAGCGGCGTGATGTCATACAGCATAGTTTTTTGGCCTAGGTCGGAGACGCGCCCGCGACCGAACCGTGCTTTTCGAACGCGCGCGTCCTGAGGATGTCGTCGATCTGGTCGAGCGCGGACGCGCACTCGTCTAGCGTGTTGTAGAAGTGCGGCGCGAGCCGGATGCCGGCGCCCGGGCGATAGTCCACGACGAAGTCTCGCGCATTCAGCTCCTGCGCGACCAACTCGCCGTGCTCGACGTCGATGGCGACGGTGCCGCCGCGCAGGTCAGGGTCGGCGGGCGCCGTCACGCGCCAGCCTCGCTCGCTCGCCTTGTCGAAAAGCATCGCCGTCATTCGCTTCGACTTTTCTCGGATCGCCGTCACCCCAATCTCGTTGTGGATGTCGAGTCCGGGGCCCGCCGCGTACAGACACGGAATCTGCGGGGTCCCGTTCAGGAAGCGATACGCGTCGTCACGCCACCGCATCGGGCCCGGGTCGAAGGCGAACGGAGCGGGGTGCGCCATCCAGCCCGTAAGAGTCGGTTCAAGGGTCGGCGCCAACTCGGGATCGACATAAAGGTAAACGTTGCCGGGGCCCCCACAGAGCCACTTCAGGCAACCGCCGACGACGGAATCCACGCCCCACTTCTGAGCTTCGATTTCGACAACGCCGGCCGACTGAAACGTGTCCAGAATGAGTTTCGCGCCCACCTCGCGGCAGCGCGCGGCAATCGCGGCGGCGTCATTGAGGTACGCGCTCTTGAATTCGGCGTGACTGACGGAGACGACCAACGTGTCCTCGTCGATGGTCTCGAGAAGCTGCTGCTGGTCGGAACCGATCCCGTCGTCGCAGGGCACGACCTCGATATCGACCTCGCGTTCTTTGGCCCAGCCCTTGAGCACGTACTGGATCGAGGGGAACTGCAGCGCGGTCGTTACGGCCTTCTTGCGTCGCAGGGTCGGGGTCAGGCAGCTCAGGAACACCGCCGTCGCGATCGACACGTTCGTGTGCATCGACACCGTACCCGCCGGCGCACCGATCAACGGCGCAACCTGGTCTCCGACCTCGATCGGCAGTGGCCACCATTTTTCGCTCCACGCTCGCACGCCCCGCGTGGCCCAGATGTCGGCGTAGGCCGCCATCTCCTCGGCGACAGCAGCGGGCATCGCCCCGAGCGAATTGGAGATGAGATAGGTGGAGTCGCGAAGAATCGGAAACCGGTCCCGATAGGCGAGCAACAAATCGCCGGATTCAGCCATGGCGCCATAGTAGCGCGCGCAGCGGGCAGGCCGACGGGAGCATTTCGGGTATTCTCACGGCCGTGCCGCTCCTGATCGTTCCTCAGCGGGAGCCCGGCGCGCGAATCCTGTTCGGCAGCGTCGTCGCGTGTAGCCTGCTCGGCGTGGGCCTGCGGGCGCTGGGCAGCGGTGACGAGGTGGCGAGCGTAGTGGCACTCTTGGGAAGCACCGTCAGCATCATCACAATCGACCTGCTGTACCGGCGACGGCGGGGTGTGCGCGCATGGGACACGCAGTGCTCGACGGTCTGGTTCATCCCAACGTGGATCTGGGGCCTGTTCGTGCTGGCGCTGCTACCCGTGTTTCTCGACGCCGGATAGCGCTCCGCGATCCCCACGGACCGGACCGGACCCAACATTCGGGCAGGCGCGCCACAGGGCCCCACCCACGCAACAGCCAGCGGACCGGTCTGTCCTTGGTCCAACCGAGCCAGAAGCATCAACGGCGTGAGCCGACTGGATCCCCACACTCGGCGCCACAGGGCCCACCCACGCAACAGCCCGCGGCCGGTCTGTCCTTGGTCCAACCGAGCCAGAGGCATCAACGGCGTGAGCCGTTGAGCCCCAAAAAAAAATGACGCGGCCATGTCGGAGGAGGCTCGCCACGACCGCGTCGGACAGTGAGGGCTGTCTTTGTTGGTGTCTTTGGTGATCGAATTCGGCGGACGGTTCCATAAGCGGAACTTCGCCGACAATCGATCGAAAAAGCGGGTCGGGGTGGGTTCTCCGCAGCGTCCCTCCAGAGCTTCGGGGAACAGGGAAACGGGCGGACGCGCGTCACCGCGCGACGCGCCGCACTCCTTTGACGTTGGCCTGCACTCCTGCGCCTCCCGCTGCCGGTAGCACCTATTTGATTCAGCACTCCCCCTTCACGGTTTTTTCTGGCCCAACGGCTGACGCCGTTGATCCTTTGCCTCTGGCGTGGTTAGCCTTCGGCTCCGTCCTGGGGTCTTTCCGGGGCGCTCTTCCGCACGCCACCGCGCACGTCCTCGGCACACCTGTGCTTGGCTCGTCTTTGAAGTGTCTGGTCTCCCGCCTCGCCCACGACGCCCGGGGGCGCGTGGAATCGCTCTCATGGGGTTTTTTTCCCTACGGCACATACAAGCCCAGGGGATTCGGTTCACCCGAGGATTTCACTCCCCGACACCTTCCACCCTCAGGGTTTGGCTACCCTCTCGGCGGTTTGCTCCCCCCTGGACCGGACGACGATCCGTCGATCGCCACGGCACCCATGGGATTTGTCCTTCAGGGCCTTGGTCCTCCCGGTCAGCGGTACCCCTTTCGGGGCCTCGCCTCTCCTGTCGTTTCCCTAGTCAGCCGAATCAAGGTGGACCCAAAGGCCCGTCTTGACCTGTCACTGGCTAGTCGCGACTCCAGAGGTTGACTCCAACCGGAAAGCGACCCGGTCGCCGACACGCAAGCGTGCAATCGACCAAGTCTTGCCCTCCTGGAATTTTCTCCCCTCCAGGGCTTTCTCCTCCGCCGCCTTGGGACCGGCTTCCCGGTCCAAGCCCCTCATGCCCTTGGATCGGAAGTGCTCCCTACGTTCCACTTCCGGTCTAGGCTCCAGGGGATTATGCGAGCGACAAAAGCGGCTGGCCTTTCTCAAGGCTGCCTGCCCTCATGGGGTTTCGCACCTGTCGAACCCGACGCGTCTTTGGGCACCTGCCGTACCTGGCTTATGTCTTCACCTCGGCATCAAGCCAGCTAGCCGGCTTCAGAGGCCTCTTCGGAAAACGGCGACAGCGCCCGACCGGAGTTCCGCGTCCGATCGACTTCGGTGCAGCGGATAAGAACCCGACACCCGACACCGACATTTTTTCAATGATCGCTTCGTACGCACGAAGCAAGAGCAAGACGCGGGCCCGTGAAAGGCGTTTGTTCGGTGTTCACGAGTTATCCACAGATTGTTCACGCCCGGACCACTGGCGCCATCGGCTCCCGTACGAGTTGTCCACAATCTGCTTTTGGTGCCGGGTGGATAACCGGCGCACGCCTTTTTGCGCCGGTTCCGTACACCCGTGCGGAATCGCTCGTGACGGCGGTGCCCAACTACGCCTTGGCAGCCTTGTCGAGTTTCCTGCGCTTGTTGGCGTCCAGGATTCGCTTTCTCAAGCGAAGGGACTGCGGCGTGACCTCGACGAGTTCGTCTTCGGCGATGTACTCCAGCGCTTCCTCGACGCTGAAGACTCGCGGCGGGGACAACGCCACGGCGTCGTCGCTGCCGGACGCCCGAACGTTGGTGAGCTTCTTTCCCTTGCAGGGGTTGACGGCGATATCGCCGGGCCGGCAGTGCTCGCCGACGATCATGCCCGAATAGATGGGGTCGCCGGGCTTGACGAAGTGCGGGCCACGGTCCTTCAGGTTGAACAGCGAGTAGGCCACGGCGGATCCGGGTGCCATCGACACCTGAACGCCGTTGGCCCGGCCCGGAATCGCGCCGCGCCACTTTCCATAGCCCTCGAAGATGCTCTGGAGCACGGCCTCGCCTCGGGTGCGGGTCAGCATCCGCGTGCGCAGGCCGATCAGGCCGCGCGCCGGGACAATGTATTCCTGACGCACTTGGCCGCTTCGGTTCGTGACCGAGATGAGCTCGCCCTTGCGCTTGGCAAGCATCGAAACCACGGTGCCGGCGTAGTCTTCCGGCACATCGACAAAGGCGCGCTCAAGCGGCTCTTCGTCACCCTGCATGATCACCTGCGGCCGGCCGACGGCGAACTCGTAGTCCTCGCGGCGCAGCTTCTCGACCAGGATGCCGATGTGGAGCGTGCCGCGCCCGGACACCTTCAGGCTGTCCGCCGAACCCGTCTCCTCAACGCGCAGCGCCACGTCGCTTTCAGTCTCGCGGAAGAGCCGGTCCTTGAGCTTGCGACTCTGAACGTGACGTCCTTCCTGGCCCGAAAGCGGCGAGGTGTTGATCGTGAACACGACCGAAATCGTGGGCTCTTCCACGGCGGGAACCGGCACGAAGTGCGTGTTCCCGGGATCCCCGAGGGTCTCCCCGATCTCGACCTGTTCCAGGCCGACAATCGCGCAGATTTCCCCCGCCGGAACCTCATCGACCTCCATCTTGCCGAGCTTCTCGAAAACCATGAGTTTCTCGGCAACATGAACGCGCTCGACCCCGTGGCGGTCAAGCAGGGCAACCTTTTCGCCCTTGCGCAGCGTGCCCTGCTCCACACGCCCGATCGCAATGCGCCCGACGTAGGAGTCGTAGTCGATCGCCGCAACGGACATCAGCAAGCTGCCCTCGGGATCCCCCGTCGGCGCCGGAACATTGTTGAGAATGGCGTCGAACAGGTCGCTGAGGTCTTTCCGTTCGCCGCACATGGTGGAATCGGCCCAGCCGTCGCGCCCGGACGCATAGAGCGTACGGAACTCGAGTTGGTGATCCTCGACGTCCATATCGCAAAACAGGCTGATGATCTCGTCAAGCACTTCGGCCGGGCGCGCCCCGCGGCGATCGACCTTGTTGACCACCACGATCGGCTTCAGCTTGCGCTCGAACGCCTTGCGCAGCACGAACCGCGTCTGGGCCATCGGCCCCTCGAACGCATCAACGAGCAGCAACACCCCGTCGACCATGCCCATGACCCGCTCGACCTCGCCACCGAAGTCCGCGTGCCCCGGGGTATCGACGACGTTGATCTTGGTATCGCCGATGTGGATGCCCGTGTTCTTGGCCAGAATCGTGATGCCGCGCTCGCGCTCCAGATCCTCGGAATCCATGACAAGGTCGCGGATCTCCTGGTTGGCCCGAAAAACGCCGGACTGCCGGAGCATCTGATCAACAAGCGTGGTTTTGCCATGATCGACGTGGGCGATGATGGCGATGTTGCGAAGTTTCATGGGTTGTCCCTATTGCAATCCCCCAGTTTAAGATCGGCTGCCAGACGTGCGAATCCTCTCCCCCTCCCCCCGGGCCCCCCTCCCCCTCTTGAGCCTCCTGCTGGCGCTGACCCTCGCCGGGACAAGCCGGGCGGAGACGATCAAGCCCCAAAAACTCGCCGCGACCAAGGGCGGGACCCTATATGCCTACGGAAAACAGCGTGTTCTGGTCGTCCGGGGCGATCCGCGGACGAGAGGCCTCGCCCACGGAAAGCTGCTGAAGGACGAGGTCCGGGCCGTCACCAAGGCGTTTCTCGACGAGTGGGCCCTGCGCCGGATGGGCCGCAAGCGCAAGGAGCTGCAAGACATCTGGAACCGCGTCGCGCCGTTTGTGCCGCGCCGCTACCACGAGGAACTGGCCGGCCTCGCCGAGGGTTCGGGCGTGCCGCTCAACGACCTTCAACTGGTCCACGCCATTCCGAGCCGCTACCACTGCACCGGGGTCGCCGCCACCCCGGCCGTCACGAAGGACAAGAAGGTCTACCACACGCGCAGCCTGGACTACGCGCTCGACATCGGCGCGACGGTGCGGCCGCAAACGCACGCGCTGCTTTGCATCACCGTCCCGGATCGTTCGCCGGAAGGTCACTCCGAGACAGAAAAAGGGGGGGGCGGGGGCGCGGGAGCCCTGCGCATCCCGCACGCAATCGTTGGCTGGGCCGGGTTTATCGGATGCGTGACGGGCCTCAACACCGCGGGCGTGAGCGTCGGGGAGATGGGGTCGCGCAGCAGCGACGAGACCTACGACGGCGTCCCGATGATCTTTGCGTTGCGCATGGTGCTCGACAGCGCGCACACCCTCAAGCAGGCCCAGACGATCTGGCAGGAGGTGCCGCGCACCTGTGGTTACAACTTCATCTTTTGCGACGCGGCCGAGGTCTGCGCCGTCGAATCCAATCGCTCGCGCGTTCGGTTCTTTGCGCCGGGCGACGAGGGGCAAGGCACGGCGCCGCACTTCGGCATCAAGGGCATCGTGCGCCGTTGCAACCACTTCATCGACCCCGAGCTTGCGGCGACACAGCGACGACGCTACGACCCGCGCCGGAGTGCGGCCAGCTCCTGGACCGCCTACGAGCGCCAGGGCAACTTCGTGCGCAGCCGCAGCGGCCGCATCGACGCCGCAACGATGATTGCGGTGCTGCGCGGTTACCCCGCCACGCATCCCTGCCTGCATCAGGCCGTGATGTGTCCGACCGACAAGACGATCTGGGTATCGCACGCGGCAGACTCTGCACGCGATCCGCTGGCCGGCGCGCAAAACCAGCCGTTCTTGCGCTACGACCTCAAGGAACTCGTCGCGGGCAACCCGATGCCTGCCGAGGTCGCACGCAACAGCCGGCAACTCAATAAGAAGATCGAAACGGGGGTCATCAGGGGCGAGCGCGTGATTCCCGGCCTGTTCGGCCACAAGCCGGCGGAGGTTCCGTACGCTCTGGCGCCGGTGCGCCAGGTAGGCAAGGTACGCCTTTCGCGCCTGACCTACGCGTCCCCGGGCCCCAGTCGATTCCCCGAGAATCTCACCGTGCACGCGGAGTACTTTCGGCCGGAAGGAAAGGGCCCGTTCCCGAGCGTAGTCGTGTTGCACATCCTCGACGGTCGGTTCTACGTCGCACGCCTCGTCGCCAACTCGCTCGCGCAAAATGGTGTCGCCGCGCTCTTCATCAAGCTGCCCTACTACGGTGAGCGCCGCCCCGCCGCCGGCTTCGATCCCCGCGCCATCAAGATGAACGACGTCAAGGAAGGCCTCGTGCAGGCGGTGCGCGACGTCCGGCGCGGTGCGGCGTGGCTCCGCGGACGCCCGGAGGTGGCCCGCGGTCGCGTCGGCATCACCGGCGTGAGCCTCGGCGCCTTCGCCGCCACGCTCGCCGCGGGCGCGGACGGCGGATTCGATCGCTGCGCGTTCGTTCTGGGTGGCGGCTCGATCACCGAAACGGTGTTCTCCGGCAGCAAGGACACGCGCAAAGCCGCGGCCGAACTCAAGAAGCGCGGCTGGACCAAGGAGCGCCTGCAAAAAGAACTCGCGCGCTTCGAGCCGATCGCCTGGGCGAAACACATCAAGAAGGACGGCGTGCTGATGATCAACTGCCGTCACGACGAGGTCGTACCGCCCGCGACGTCGCGCGCCCTTTGGGAAGCCATCGGTCGACCCGAGATCGTCTGGTACGACGGCGGACACTACGCGATCAAGGGCAAGGTCTTCGAGGTGCTGGGACGGCTCGTGAACCACTTCCGCGACTCTTCGCGTGACTCTTCCACGGCAAAGCGCTCGGCGAAGCGTTCGGAGAAGCGTTCGGAGAAGGCGGTTGCGCCTGCCGGGGAAGATTCTCGCTAGGCGGACGGCACGTTAACCTGGTTGCGGACCACGCGAGCCCCAGTAATACCACTTTGCTATAACTGGTGCCCAAAGAACGTCGGCAGACGGACGGCGATTTCTTCCAGGTCGTCTGTGGGGCCGGCCCAGGGGTGAACCGCGCCGAACGTGTGGCCGGCGCCTTCCAACTCCAAGAGTTGTACGGAGCTCACCGGTTCCGAAGGATCCACGGACTCTAACGAGACTACGGACTCCGACGGATCCGAGCCCTTGGGGCGGCCATCGGCGGCGTCTTTGAGTTGGCGGGCTTCCTCGATCGGAACCGAGGCGTCGCTTGTGCCGTGGATCAGGAGCAACGGCTGGGTCATCACCGTGGCCGCCGCCGGAATGTCGCGCGTGGCGGCATCCCTGAAGTACTCGGCCCCCACCGGCATCATCTGCCCGGTCCGAGCGTTCGGGATCTCCACGAAACCCTGCTCCTCCGCCCGACGGCGCATGTTGGCAGGAAACCGGGACGCGCGCGCGATCGCCGCCAGGCCGACGACGGCTGTCACGTCGGACCGGCGCGCGGCGCACAGGATTGCGCCGCCTCCTCCCCGGCTGTGGCCGACGAGCCCAATCCGTTCCGGACGGCAGACGCCGCCGAAGGGCGCCGCCCCGGCACCGATGGCGTCAAGCAGCGCGTCGAGGTCGTCCTGCTCTTTTCCAAGAGTATTCTTGGCAAACAGGTCGAGCCGGCTGAAGTCACCGTTCTCGTCCGCCCCGTTGTGGGAAAAGTCGAACCGCACGGCGGCGAACCCGGCCAAAGCCAATTGATCCGCAAGCCAGGGAAACATCCCCCAGCCCATGAACCCCTTGAACCCATGCGCGATCACCACACAAGGAAGAGGTTCCGGGTTCGGAAGCGCATGCACGTAGCCCCGCAAGGGCTGAGAAAAACCGACCGCACCCGGCATGGATCGCTCATCCTAGCGGCAGCCCCAACCCGCACCATTCATAATGCGGGCTGACGGTCCGAGCCTACAGAATCCCGGCCAGATTCTGGATCGCGATGCGGCGGAGCTTCAGGTACCGGTTTTGGTCGTCGAGGCGCGCTCGCAACTCGCCAATCAACTCGTCGCCCGCCGCACCGAAGGTCTCTATGAAGCATGCCGCCCAGTGGTGCCGCCAGGCGCGCAGCCAGGCGAGCAACGGCGCCACCTTGGGCGTCGCCAACCGCGCCGAGCAACCCACGACAAGCACGGCCTCGCGCACCGTTGCCGGATCAAACGAGCCGCGCGGCGCGGGGCGCGCCGGCCCATCGGGCAGCCCCCATTTCACGAGCAGGTTCCAAGCGTCCGACAACGCGCCTATCATAGCGAGAAAGCCGAATACGTGCCTACATGAGCGCAGAACCCGAGTTCGATCGCGACCACACCCGCACGATCGTCGAAGCCATCGCCGACCGCCTCCCCGGCGATTGGCTCTTGATCGGCGGCGGACTGGTCGCGCTCTGGCTGGACGTCGATCGCACCACGGAGGATCTCGACATCATCGGAATCGCCGGCTGCGACGATCCCCGCCTTCGGCTCCTCGAACTGGCGGACGACCTCGGCTTGCCGATCGAGACACTGAACTCCGCAGCGGACTTCTTCGTCCGCCGCGTGCCCGGCTGGGACACGGAAATCGAACTTCTCCACGGGGCCACCAAGGGCGCCATGGGCCGCGTCTTTCGCCCGACGCCGACGTTGTTCCTGCTCTTCAAGCTGGGCCGTCTGAGCGATCAGGATCTGGCTGACTGCCAGTGCCTGCTCGATCGGGTTGAACAAGACCAGCTTCCCCTCGACCGCGACCGCGTGCGCGCCGCCCTCAAGAAGCTGCCGCCCACCGAGGACACGGATCTCACCGACCGGCGCGCCCAACTGTTACAGCGATTGAACTGACCCTCTCCGGGACGGTACCGTGCGCGGAGAACCGCGACGAGGAAAGCAAACGGACGGCGATGTCCGCTCATGCTTTTCGAAAGCACCGCCGTCCGTTAGCTTTGGGTTCGATGGATCCGATTCCGCGAGAGACGGTCGCTGCCGAAATCGAGGAGCTACGTCGCCGGTATCGCGCGCTCCTCGAGAATGAGCGGGAGGCGCCGTCTACGTGGGAGCTGAGCAGGGACACGCTTTGCTGGTACGTCGTGCTTCGGGACGCGATCGAGCCCGACGTTGATGTCGAGTTGCTGCCGGATGCGCTCGTCGTTCGGGCGGTCGTCGGCGACACCGTCGTGCAGTGCGTGTTGCCGGTGCCCCGCCCGTTCCACGCCCACAAGCGGCAATTCTCCTTTCAGTCCGGCACACTCGAGATTCGGCTCACGCTGCGCGCGGGGCCCGCGCGCAGCGGCGCGCATCACGGATGATGCAGGCATGGCGGAGCGTGACTTCTACGAAATCCTCGGTGTCGCCAAGGACGCGGCTCCCGAAGACGTCAAGCGTGCCTACCGCCGCCTCGCCCTGAAGTACCACCCCGACAAGAATCCGGGGGACAAGCAGGCCGAGGAGAAGTTCAAGGAGGCGACGCTCGCCTACGAAGTACTGTCCGACACCAAGCGGCGCGAAGACTACGACCAGCGCGGCCAGCGGGCCGCGGCCGGGGAGTGGCCGGCTGGCTATCAGTCCGCGGACATGGATCTCGAGGACATCCTCGGACGTCATGGCGATCTCTTCGAGACCCTCTTCGGCGGGTCCTATCACCAGGCGCGAGGCGCCGGACGGCGCGGGCACGATGTCGAGGCTGAACTCGCGATCGACCTACGCACAGCGGCCACAGGCGGAACCGTCGAGATGTCACTGCGGGGCGACACGACCTGCGGCGCCTGCCAGGGCAAGGGCGCGCCCGAAGACGCCGGTCCGTGCGCCGCGTGCGGCGGTCGCGGTCTGGTCACCCAGCGCGCGCCGGGTGCCGGGCAGTTCTTCTCGATCTCGAGCGCGTGTGAGGCGTGCCACGGCACCGGAATCGATCCCAAGGCGCTCTGCCCGGACTGCGATGGACGCGGCCTCACCGCGGGCACGCGACGCATCGCCGTCACGATTCCCGAGGGTGTGGAGGACGGCGCGCGTCTCCGCCTGCGCGGTCAGGGCGGCCCGGGCGAGCGGGGCGGGCCGCCGGGTGACCTCTATCTCGTCGTGCGCGTGCGGCCCGAGCCCGGCCTGCGCCGGGAAGGCGACGACATCCATTCCGATCTCCCGGTCCCCGCGCCGACCGCCGTGCTCGGCGGCAAACGCACCGTCAAGACACTGCGCGGAGAGGTCGAATTGCGCGTGCCCCCGGGAACCTCGTCCGGCGCCACGCTGCGCCTCGGTGGTCAAGGAGTTCGCAAGGGCGACCATCTCGTGCACGTTCGCGTTACCGTTCCACACGATCCGTCGCCGGAGGAAAAGGAACTGTACGAAAAGCTCGCAAGCCTTGATGGCGACGCGTGAACCAGGGTCGCCGCGCGACGAACCGGGGGCTATCGGGGCCGGAGTTGCCGTCGTCCGTCGATCGTGTACTGGACCGCCGCCGTCACGATGAACGGCACCGTGGCCAGAGAGGCCCAGAGCATTGCTGTCCGCCCCATGTTCAGCAAGGAACCGAAAATGACCCCGAAGACAAGCAACGTGCTGAGCTTGCCGGACCAGCGCGGCTTGACTTCAAGCGTGCGTCCGGTGCGCAGCATGCGCAGCGCGCCGTAGGCCAACATCACGTCGCGCGTCAGCACGAGACCGACGAGCCACGGCGGAATGCGCGTGACGGTGCTCGACCAGTGCGCGCCCAGCACGACAAGCGCCGTGAGCTGGCAGAGCTTGTCCGCCAGCGGATCGAGAAACGCTCCGAGCGGGGTGGCGAGGAAAAACCGACGCGCCAACCATCCATCGACCACGTCCGAAAGAGCGATCACCGTCAGGAGACTGATCGCCGCCGTGCGATCGCCACGCCATGCGGCCACGGCAAAAAAAGGCAACAGCCCGAGCCTCGCGGCCGTGATCAGATTGGGCACGTGTCGCACGATGCTTGGCACCGGGGAATTGTAGACCGCGACGCGCGACGACGGTCTCGAGACCAAAAAGCGAACGGACGGCGATGTCGGTCGGGCTACCTGCGGGCTCCGGGCTGCGAACCGAAGATATCGCCGTCCGTACGCTTTTTTTGCGACTTTCGGCGACCCGGCTCTTTCTTCGGCAGCTCCCCCACGAACTCGACGAGGTACTTCATTTGCACCTCGATCGTGCCCGGCGAGGCCTTTCTCTGCAGTCCCCTGATCTCGACCCAATAGCGCCTGCCGGGCAGATCGTCGGCAGCCGGGAGCAACGGCCGAAACACGATCGTCGGCGCGCGGCCGCGGTCTTCCGTCGGCACCGCGATAAACTCGAGTGGCACCTTGCGTGTCTTCTTGCAGGCGGCGTCGAGTTCGAAGACCTTGACTTGCACCGCCCACTTTCGCGGCGCCCAAAAGCGCCGTGGGTTCAGATGCACGCTCCACGGAGCATCGCGCCGAAAGTACGGGAGCGGCATGAAGCCGCGGGCCGGGAAGTACGCCGCGTCGAGATCGGGACGGCGGCGGGCAAGCCCACGGGCCCACATCGCGGCGTAGAGATCCGTCCCTCGCTTCGCGAATCCGAAACCGGTCTTGTTCATCCGCATCGCGAGGCACCAGCTTCGGTGGCCGGCATGACGCGCATTGCGGCCGAGGGTGTCGTACATCCACTCGTCGATGCACTCGACCGGCGTGCGCTCGCCGTAGTCGAGGTTGCTCAACGCCGCGCCCTTGCGCGCCTTTCTGAAGAACGCCTCGGCGACACCGGGATTGCGCGGATCGTGGGACGGCCGTCCTCCGATCATCGCGTGAACGGTCGCCGCGGCTTTCGCCATCTCGGTGAACTTGGGATCGAGCACGAGATCCGAAAACGTCACGCCGGCGATGTAGCGGTGCACTTTCAGACGCCGCAGGGCGCGTTGTGCGTCGGTCGGGGCAGGCGTCTTGCGGATCGCGGCGATCGTGCGATCCATCTCATCGCGCGTGCGCGGGTAGGTCGCGTGTTCCTCAAGCCGGGCGGGACGCTGCACCGGCACGGTCTTGCCGGCCTTGCGTTTCTTCTCCGGCCCCGCCCAGGCGGCGGAGATGAGTAGGACCAATAGCACCAGCGCTGAACGCATATCAAGCCTGTCCTGAGCCCGCTCTATCTTGTCGCGTTGGCCGACGAAAACAAGTGTCGCCACTCCATCACAGCGGCGAAGCGATCTAAGAACATCGCCGTCCGTCAGCTGCCGTCCAACTTCGCTTCTTGATCCGCGGGATCGGCTGGCGTCGCCCCTTGGCTACCGTGCCGCCCGGTTGCCTGCTCGTTCGCTTCGGAATCTTGATCCACCAGACGCCGACCGCCATCTTGCCGTTCGGTTGCGTGCGCGGACCGCTGCCCTGCGACCGCGGCACGATCTGCCCCCGAGTCGCCTCGACACGGATGATCGCGGTTTTGGGGGGGAGCCGTCGTATCTGCATGCGTAAGCGCAGCCGCGAGAAGCAGCACGAATCCGAGTCGATCGGTACGCATCGTTCAGTAACGTAAGCGCGCGCGGCGAAGCGGGTTGCGGCGAAAAGCGCCTCTTGGATATTGGTTGGGGTGGGTGCGGGAGGGGAGGCGCGAAAATGGGGCTCTTTTGCGGATCTGGTAGCGCCAGCCCCGATCGGGCCGTATAGATGGGTAGAGACGTGTTCTTACGCCCGCTTTGTTTCCTCCTTGCCGCCCTTGTGGCATCGGCGCCGGTCGCGCAGGCTCGCGCCTGCACCTGCGCAACACAGGCTTCGGCAAGGGACATGGAAACTGCGGAGACTCCGTGCTGCTGCGCCGGCAGGTCCGTCTGCCGCTGCAACGGCTGCGACGGGCACGAGCAGATCGACGACACGCCGGCCCCTCGGGTCCCCCAGGGAACGACCGGTTGCCCCTGCAACCACGTCTCGCCGCAAGCGCCGTCCGACTCGGACGCAGCGGGCGACATCCAGCCGCCGCTCGCAACCAGCGAGCACCGGTTCGTCGAACAACGGGCGGCGTACCCCGGTTTCGCGATCGAGAGCGCCACCGACAGGCTGCAAGGCCTTCTGCCACCAGCCCGCGTGCTCCCGCTCCTGCTCTAGAACCTCACCGGACGCGTACGCCAGCCGTACGCGCGGTCCTCGCGTTGTATCCACAACCCGATGCGAACCCCGGTGAGGTTTCATGATTTGTCACGCCCATAATCCAACCAGAACAAGGATCACGGCGGCCCTGCCGTGCCTGCTCAGCGCCCTCGTTCTGACCAGCTGTGCGGTCACCCCGCGAACCTCAAGAGCATCGCCGTCCTCGGCCGACGCAGCAGGTCGCTCCGCCAAGAACGAACACGCCGCGCCCCCGCCGGATCTTCGCGGACATCCTCCGCTTGCGGCACTTCTCAGACTTGCGCTGGACCGCAACCCGCGCATCGGGGCCGCGAGGGCGCGCGCGGCGGCGTCACGCGAGAACGCGACCGTGAGTGGCGCACTGCCGGATCCGAAGATCATGCTGGGCTGGTACGAGTCGTCGGTCCAGACGCGCGTCGGCGCGCAGGAGTTTTCCGCGGGCATTCAGCAGAGAATCCCCTACCCGACGAAGCTGCGGCTCCGGGCGCGGATCGACCGCGTCCTCGCGGGCCGCGAGACGTTGCTCTATGAAAGCGCCGTGCGCGACGTGCTCGTCGAAGTCGTCCGGGCAGCACACGAGTTGGCCTACCTCGACCGCGCCGCGCGCATCTCCAGCGATATCGGCGCGCTGCTCGAGCGGTACGCCGCGGACGCCGCTGCTGCGCAGACGGCCGCCGACCGTGTCCGCGCGCCGCTGAGCGAGTTGTTTCGCGCCGAAACCCAGCGCGCCCAACTCGACAACGACCGCGTCGTGCTCGCCGAGCTGCGGGCCGTCGAGGAGGAGAACCTCCGCGCGCTGCTCGCGCTCCCCGCCGGCACGCCGGTCGGAGTCCCGGCGATCGATCCCGTGCCCGAAGTCGATCTGTCATACGAGGCGCTCCTCGCCGCAGCTCGACAACACAGCCAGGAGCTGCGAGCGGCCGGTATCCAGGCCGAGGCTGCCGCACTCCGGACCGAGCTCGCGCGCCAGAGCCGGCGGCCCGACTTCACGGTCGGCTACACGCAAATCTTCACCGACGACCTGCCCTCCTCGGTCGGTAGCCCGGCCGGCAACGGCGAAGACGCCCGCATCTTCTGGTTGGGCTTCACGCTGCCGGTCTGGGGGTCGAAGAACGCCGCTGCCATCCGACGCGCCCGCCGGCTCGAGGACGCCGCGTTGCTCGACCGCCAAAACACGGCGACACGGCTGCGCGCACGCCTCGCCCGCGTGTGGTTCTCGGTCGGCAATGCGCGCCGCCTCGTACAGCTCTACGAAACAGTGCTGATCCCGCGCGCCGAACAGGCGACGCGGACCGCCGAGGATCTGCGCGCGTCCGGCAAGGGCACGCTTGCAGGCGCACTGGAGACCACGGCGATCCTGCACAACTTCCGGCTCGCGGCAGCGCGGGCGCGTGCGGACTACGGTCGCGCGGTCGCCCAACTGGAGTCCGTGGTCGGACAGCCGCTCGAGCCGACACCGTTCGCGCTGAAACGGAGGAACAACCGATGAAGAGCGCCCTCGCCTTTCTCTGGATGTTCGCGCTGGGTTGCGCCAGTTCGGCACCGCCGACGTCGGCCCCGCGCAAACCCGCCGAAACCGCGTTCGCGGCAGGCTACCTCGACCGCCCCACCGCGGCTCCGACTCCTCGACCCGACACGTCGAAGGGCCCGGGCAAGACACCGGCGCGGGCGCCCATGAAACAGACCGCAAAACAGACCCCAAAAGAGACCGCCGAAACGCGCGGGCTGCTGCGCGTCGCGCCAACCCGACTCGTCGAGCTGCGCCGCATCGCCGGAGACGACGCGCTCGTGACCGCGGCGCTCAACAAGCCGTTCTCGGTCGAGGATCTGGAGGCACTCGCGTGGCTGCGGTCGCCCGACGTTGCGGCGGCGCGCGCGCGCGTCGAGGCGGCCCGCACAGGACTCGCGCAAGCCGCTGATCTGCGCGATCTGGTCGGTGTTTACAGGGCGTTCCTGCGCAACACGAACACGCGCGTCGGCCCCGAAAGGAGCCGTCGCGCCGCGGCCCGCATCGCGCCGTCGCCCAACGTCGATGCCTTGTCGGGCGAGATCGTGAACGACAGCATCGGAATCGCGTTCGAAGCCTTGCGCAAGACGGTCCGCGGTACCGTCGCCGCTGCCGAGCGCGCGCATGCCGACGCCGCCCGTCTCGCGGCCGCGCGCCGAATCCTCGACGACGACGTGGAGCTACACGAAGCGCTGGTCGAGGTCGTGCGCGCCCGCTTCGAGGCCGGCCGCGCAAGCCAGGCAGCACTGCTCACGTTTCGCGCGCGCCTCGATGCGCTCCGCACCGAACGTGCCGTTCTGGACGACGAGGCGACGCTGATCCGCGCGCGGTGGAATCGCCTGCTGCGCCGTCCCGAGGCTGCCCCGGTCGGATTCGACATGGTGGCCCCTGTGCCGCTCCCCGGCACGCCGTCACACGCGGAGACGATCAAGCGCGCCGCGGGCGAGCGGCAGGAACAACGCGCCGCCGCGCTCCGGTTGTCCCGCGCGCGCTCGGCGGTACGGCTGGCCGAGACCATGACGCTGCCGCGCTTTGATCTCGGGTCGTCACGCTTCGAGCGCGAGCGCGCCGGTGAGGCATCGGTGCAACGCGGTGCCATCTTTCCCGAGCCGGGACGCATGATCATGCCCCGCGCGGACTTCGGCGTGCGCGAAGCGCAGGTCGCGGAGATGCGCGCTCGGGCCGAGGCCGCCGAGCGGACGCTTGACGGCATTCGGGACGCCACCGAAACAGGGGTACGCCGCGCGCTCGTCGCGCTCGAGGCGGCCCGAAAACGGTGGCTCGTCCACGACACGAAACTCGTTCCGCTCGCCCGCCAGGCATTCGAGGCCGAACGCGGTGCGTACGAGAGCAACAGGACCGGATACCTGGAGCTATTGGACCGAGCGCGCGCGCTGCTCGATCGGCGACTGCGCCAGGCCGACCTGCGGCGCGCCCACGCCCACGCCCACGCGGGCTTGCTCGAAGCCGTCGGCGTGCGACCCGCCAAGGAGACACAACGATGAAGCGAATCCAACTGCTCAAAGAAAACCTGACGCTCGTCGTTGGCTGTCTGGTCGTGGGCCTGGTCCTCGCGATCGGCCTCCGTGCAGGGCAAAAAGCATCGCCGTCCGTTCGCTCCCCGTCCGATGACGCTCCGACATCCAAGCCCACGCCGAAACCGAAACCGGCGCCGGCCGCAAAGGGGCTGCTAGTCGATCTGGGCAACGAGTTGTGCCCCGCGCTCGAAGCCGCCGTCGATGGGTCCACGTACATCGAGTGGAAGCAACTGCGAATCGGGTTTTGCTGCCCGGGGTGCGACCAGAAGTTCCTCAAGGATCCGGAGGCAGCGCTGGACAAGACGACTCCGAAGTGGCGGGACGCGCTCGCCGCGATTCAGGTGTACGACGACGCCGAGCCGAAGCATCGCGCGCACATGCTCGCGAAGTTGAAAGAGAAGTGGACCGTGGTCCGCAACCCGGAGGGCAAGTGATGGCCGAACAGACCAGAACCTCGATTCGGAAGCAGCTCCTCGTCGGCGTGATCGCCCTGACGGTCGGACTCGGTCTCGGCTTCGCGCTGCCGAGTTCGTGGCTCTTCGTCCAGCACGACGCACCGAGTGACGCGCCAGCGGACCCGCACGGGCACAAACACGCCGACGACGACGTTCAATACGCATGCCCGATGTTCTGCGTCCTGATGGACACGCTTCCCGACGACAAGAAATGCCCGGTGTGCGGCATGAAGATGACCAAGGTCAGCGGGCGCAACACGCTCACGCCGCAGGAGCGGCGCATGGCCGGCGTCGAAGTCGGAACGATCCGGCGGCTCCGCCTCGCGCGGACCGTCCGCGTCGTCGGCGAGGTGGACTTCGACGAGACCCGACTCTCGCGCGTCACGACCCGCGTCGCCGGCTGGCTCCAGCAGGTTGCGGCGGATACGACGTGGGCGCGGGTCACGAAGGGACAGGAGCTTGCGAAAATCTACGCTCCGGATCTCTACGCGGCGCAAAAGGAGTACCTCGTCGCGTACCGGGAGACTCAACGACGCAAGCAAGAGGGGGGGGCGGGGGCGGCACGCGACGGTGCGTCGATGCTGCGAGCCGCGCGGCGACGGCTCGAACTGTTCGGCATCGCCGCGCCCGAGATCGCGCAACTCGAGGAGACCGGCGTGGTCGAGGACTCACTGGTGCTGCGCGCGCCGCGCGAGGGGGTCATCGTAGAGCGCAGGGCCGTGTCAGGCAGCGCCGTCAAGACCGGCGCCACGCTCTACACGATCGCGGACCTGAGTCGCGTCTGGGTCCAGGCCGAGGTTTTCGAGCGGGACCTGCCGTGGATCATGACCGGCCAGACAGCACGGCTGCGGATCGACGGCGATACCGAGACATTTACGGGTCGCGTGGCGTTCATCGACCCGGTCCTGAGCCGCACAACGCGCACCGCACGGGTCCGAATCGAAGTCGAGAATCCGTCGGTGCGCGACGGGACGCGGCGCCTGCGCATCGGGCAGCGCATCGACGTCTGGATCGAGTCCGAACTCGGAGCCGACGGCCGGCCGCTCTCTCCGGACGCGGAAAAGGGCGTCCCGCCCACGCTCCTCGCTGTGCCGAGGTCCGCGGTCCTCTCGACCGGAAACCGGTACGTTCTCTACCTGTTGTTCGAGGAGTCCATGGGCAAGCGCGACTATGCGATCGACGCCCAAGACCTCCCCAAGACGGTCTTTTACGAGTTGATACCCGTCCGCGTCGGCTTGCCCGTGCGCATCGTCGGCGACTCGAGCGGGGAAGGGTTCTATCCCATCCTCGGCATCGCACGCAGCGCAACGGAGAAGCCCGACAAGGACTCGATCAAGCGCCTGCGCGAAGGTCTCGCGGTGGTCCTCAAAGGCAACCTGCTGATCGATTCGCAGGCCCAGCTTTCGGGCAAGCCGTCGCTGCTGTTCCCGAAGGGCAACCGCGGACAAGCCGGCGATCCGCACGCAGGCCATTAGCCGGAACAAACCCATGGGCTATCTGATCCGTTTCTGCATTCGCAACCCGTTTTTGACCCTCGCGGTCACGGCGCTGGCCCTTGCCTGGGGTTGGACGGCGTGGACCAACAAGACGGTCGATGCGATCCCCGACATCTCGGAGAACCAGACTGTGGTCGTCACGGAATGGCCGGGGCGTTCGCCGCAAGACGTTGAGGACCAGATCACCTACCCGCTGGCGACCAAGCTCGCCGGCGTCAAGGGTGTCAAGGAGATCCGCGGTCTCTCCGGCTTCGGGTTCAGCCAGATCTACGTCGTGTTCGACGAGGAGATCCGGTTTTTTGCCGACGGGTTAATCGACGACTTCTACGAGGCGCGCACGCGCGTTCTCGAAAAGCTCGCGTCGGTCCAAAAAGACCTGCCCGACGGCGTCACTCCCGAACTCGGACCGGACGCGACGGCCCTCGGCCAGGTGTTTTGGTACACGGTGGAGGGCCCGTACGACCTGGCGACGCTGCGCAGCATCCAGGACTGGACGGTTCGCTACGAGCTGCTCTCCGTAGATGGTGTTGCGGAAGTCGCCAGCGTCGGCGGCATGGTGCGCGAGTACCAGGTCGATATCGATCCCAACCGGCTCCAGCACTTCGGCGTCGGGCTGATGGATGTCGTTCGCGCGCTGCGCGTATCGAACCGTGACGTGGGCGCGAAGACGATCGAGTCCGGCGGACTGGAATACGTCGTGCGCGGCCTCGGCTTCATCAAGGACCGAAAAGACATCGGGGAAACGGCCGTTGGCATGGCCACGCCGAACGGCTTCGTGCCCGCCGCGGGTGTGGGCATGCGCATGCCCAAGAACGGCAGCCCATCCAAAGACATCGCCGTCCGTTCCTCACGCCCGAATGCAGCACTACCCGGGACAGCCGCGCGACCGCACGCGCCGGTGCTCGTCAGAGACGTCGCCGACGTGCGTATCGGTCCCGCCTTTCGGCGCGGAGCCCTCGCGGACCATCGCGGCGAGCAGGTCGGCGGAGTCGTCGTCATGCGTTTTGGCGCCAACCCGCGCGACGTGATCGAGCGCGTGCGCGAGCGCGTGCTCAGCCTCAACGATCCGACGAACGGTGCGCTCCCCGACGGCGTCCGCATCGTGCCGTTCTACGACCGCACGCAGCTCATCAACGAGACTGTCGAGACCCTGGAGACCGCGCTGCTGCAGGAGTTCTGGATCACGATCGCCGTCGTCGTGCTCTTTCTGCTGCACCTGCGCAGCTCGCTGATCATCGCCTCGACCCTGCCGATCGCGGTCCTGCTGTCGTTTATCGCGATGCAGTGGTTCGGCGTCGACAGCAACATCATGAGCCTGACCGGCATCGCCATCGCGATCGGCACGATGGTCGACATGGGCATCGTGATGACCGAGAACATCTACAGCGCACTCGTGGAGAATCGCGGGAAGGGCGACGCGCGGCGACGACGCCCCGACGTCATCGAGGGCGCAGCGCGCGAGGTCGCGCCCGCGCTCGCAACGGCCATCGCCACAACGATCGTCAGCTTCGTGCCGATCCTGTTCCTGACCGACCAGGAGGGCAAGCTCTTCCGACCGCTCGCGTGGACCAAGACGTTCGCACTCGCGGCAGCGGGAATCACCGGTGTCCTGATCGTCCCCGTGCTTTGCCGGCTGTTCCTGAAGTCGGGCGGGAGCAGCAGCGGAAAAAAGCAAACCGACGGCGATGCACGTGCGTGGCTGCAGCGCATCGGACCGGCCGCACTCGCGGCGTGTTTTGGCTGGATCGCCGCGCGGGCAAACTGGCTCGGACTCACGGCTCCCCTTGCCGGTGTCATCGCCTTCGCCGCGGCGTGGCTCGTGATTACGCGGCTCGCGCGCGAGCGGTTGCGCCCGATCGAACAAAACCCGGTCAGCCGCAGCGTGGCGCGCGGATATGAACGAACATTGCGCTGGATTCTCGCGCACAAGGCCGCGTTCTTCGTCGTCCCGACCGTGATTTTCTTGTTCGGCATCCTCGTCACGATTGGCGGGCGTGCGTTTACGGCGCCGGCCGAGCGCGCTCTCGGTGACGGGGTGCGCGAGCTGCGCGCCGTCCGTGCACTCGAGGAAGGGTTCCCCGGCCTGGGCCAAGAGTTCATGCCACCGCTCGACGAGGGCAGCCTCCTGTACATGCCGTCGCTCCTGCCGCAGGCGGGACTCTCCGAAACCCTCGGGGTCATGAAGCGCCAGAACGCCGCGATGATGAAGGTCCCCGAGGTCGCGAAGGTGGTCGGGAAACTCGGGCGCGCAGACAGCGCACTCGATCCGGCGCCGGTCGCGATGCTCGAGACGATCGTGCAGCTCATGCCGAAGGACCAGTGGCGGGCGGGCATCACGAAGGAAGAGATCAAGAAAGAGCTGATGGCCGCGGTGCACACGCCCGGCGCAACCGAGGGCGCGGGCGCGTGGCTCCAGCCCATCGAGACCCGGGTCATCATGCTCAACTCCGGTATCCGTGCACCGCTGGCGATCAAGCTCATCGGCAGCCCGCGCGGCGAAGATGGCCGGCCGCTACCCACCAAGAAGGCGGTGCGCCGGCTCGAGGAGGTCGCCGGACAAATCCGGGATCGCATCGCCCGCGTGCCGGGCCTCGCCGGACCCAACGTCGAAAACATCGGCAGCAAGCCGTACGTCGAGTTCGAGATCCACCGCGAGCGGGTCGGCCACTACGGCTTGACGCTGGGCAACGTGCAGGAGACCATCATGACGGCCATCGGCGGCGCCACGATCACGCGCACGCTCGAGGGCCGCGAACGGTACTCCATCCGCGTCGCGTACGCTCGCGAGTTGCGCGACTCGCTGCAAGCGCTCGATTCCGTCCTCGTCGAAGGCGCGGGCGGCATCAAGGTGCCCTTGGCCGACGTCGCCACGCTCCATCAGGTCGTCGGCCCGGCGGCCATCAAGACCGAAGACGGACGGCTGCGGCTCCATGTCACGTTCGCCGCCAGCGGTCGCGACGAGGGCCACGTCATGGAGGACGCGCTGGCCGCGGTCGAGAAGTGGCGCGGAGAACACATGGCCAAGGGCCACCCCGATCCCGTTCCGACCGGCGTCGCGGTCGAGCCGGCAGGCCGCTACGAATCCCAACTCCGGGCCCGCGCGCGGTTTGCCGTTCTCATCCCGGTCTGCTTCGCCGTCATCCTGTTTCTCCTCTACCTGAACTTCCGGAGCTGGCCCGCCGTCTTCAACGTGTTCGCCGCGGTCCCCGTTGTCGTCGCCGGTGGCCTCATCCTGCTCTGGGCCTACCCGCACCTGTGGGACTTCGCGCATTCGCTCGGCCTTGCCGACCGCCCCAGCAGCGGCCCGATCCACATCACCGTCGCAGTCGTGGTCGGATTCATCGCACTCCTCGGCATCGCGACCGACGACGGCGTCGTCATGGCCACATACCTCGAACAAATCTTCAAGAAGAAACCGGTGCGCGGCATCCAAGAAATCCGCGAACGGGTGCTTGAGGCGGGCCTGCGCCGCGTACGCCCTTGCCTGATGACGACCTTCACGACGATCCTCGCGCTGATGCCGATCCTGCTGAGCACGGGCACGGGCAGCGACGTCGCCCAACCCATGGCGATCCCCGCCGTCGGCGGCATGATCGCGGAGTTGATCTCGCTCTTTATCGTGCCGTGCGTTTACTGCCTCGTGAAGGAGTGGAAGTGGCGCCGCGGCATCAATGATCCGACCTTTTTGAGACCCCAAGAGTCCCAAGGAGACCCGAAATGACACGACACGCTCCCACCCTCGTCTTCGCCCTCGCTCTGGGCCTTGCTCGCCGGCTGCGGCGGCGATGCCCCCAAGGAAACCCGCCGGCACACGACCATGACCATGACCATGACAACAACGGACACGATCACGACGCGGATGGAGACACCACCGCAAAGCTGAGCCCGGCGGACCAAAAACTGGCCGACGCCCAGAAGACGTGCCCGGTCAGCGACGAATCCCTCGGCGGCATGGGGGTTCCGATCAAGGTCGAAGCGGAAGGCCGAGCCGTGTTCTTGTGCTGCGAGGCGTGCCGCAAGCGTTTCGAGCGCAATCCGCAAAAATACTTCGCCAAACTCGATCGCTGACACGACGCTTCCAAGGCATCGCCGTCGTGCAGCTTTCTCGGGGTCTTGTCTTTTCCAGGGCAGACCCTTGAAAAAAGCAAACCGACGGCGATGCCGGCGCATGGCAGACTGTTGAGCGGATGCACATCGACCGCCGACATGTGATCGTCACCCTTGTCGCCGTTGCATGCGTGGGACTGCTGATGTGGACTCCGGACGCCGAGCGCGATCGGCAGCCAGCGCAAACAGCCCCGTCCAAGTTCGTGCTTCGGGTGTTCGACGCGCGCGGGAACGCGGGGGAGCAGTCCCGGAAAGTTGTCGTTCATGCGACCCGTTGCAAGTCCTCGGGTCGTCGTCGTCCGAGGTGTGACCTGTAGAGGACGCGGCGCATGAGTTCGTCCCAGCGTCCTGCCTTGAGGTAGCAGCGGAGGTGGAGC
>JAJFFH010000032.1 GCA_021776735.1 Planctomycetota bacterium
GCTACTAAACCCGAGGCAGTACCAGAACGGGGTGAGGGTCACGGACGAGGAGCTGAAGGGAGTCGGCCTTCAGCGGCACGAGGTCTGCCCTGCATGGAATTACACGATCTCGCCGGGATAGTTCCTTGACCCGTCCTAAGGTGAAAATCGCCAGGAGCGATTTTCGTTAGTTCGTGCGGCGGCTTCGGCGCCGCACCAGGATGAACACGGCGGACAACGACAGGACTGCGAACAAGGCCGGCCACAGCCACGGGGGTATCGTGCGGGCGGTGGTTTCCAGTTTTGTGGATGCGGGCGGGGTCTCTACGTTGCCCATTCTGTCGATGGCTTGGACCTGGAACACGTGGCTGCCCGGGGGGACGCGCAAGGTGGCCGATCTTGCCGGGGAGGGCAGGGACCATTTCCGGTTGTCGATGCGCCAGCGGTAGTGAAGTTCGCTGGCGGGCGTGGCTTGCCAGGCGTCTTGGCCCTGCCATTGCACCGTGGCTGTATATCCGCTGACCCTTGGCTCTTCGATCTTCGTGCGTGGCGCATCGTGGTCGGTCAGCGACAACGTCGCCAGGCCCTTGCCCAGCGTGCCGATGCGGAGTTGATCGCCGTCGACCAGCAGGGGCCACACCGGGGTATCGAGCAAAAACTCCGACCAGCGCAGGCCGTCGTAGCGCAGGACGCCGGTTGTGGTCGCGAACCAGAGCACGCCCGGCGGGCCCTCGGCGATCGACCATGTCGGGCTCTTGACCTGTGGGAAGTGTTCGGTGCGGCCCTGGGATAGTCGCGACACACCCGCGGTGCGCTGATAGCCGATCCAGATGCTGTCGTCGCGTGCCGCGTGCAGCGTGAACACGCGCTTGCCCTTGAGCCCGTCCTTGAACCGCTCGATGTTTCCGTGGCCGCGATACACGGCCACGCCGTTCTTGGTTGCGAACCAGAGTGCGCCCGAGCGGTCGCGCGCCACAACGTCGTAGACCCGCGCACCGGGCACGGCGAGCCGGAACTCTCCGTTGTCGCGCACCCAGGCGCCGCCGCCCGCGTCACCGTCGCCGAGTCCTGCAAACCAGAGCGCGCCGGAACGGTCGAGCGCAATCCGGTGCACGAACGCGTCGATACCCGGCACCGATTGCCACGATCCGGAACGGCTGCGGCGATATACCCCGCGAAACGACGAGCCGCTGCCGATCCACAGCGCGCCGTTGCGATCGCACGCCAAGGCCGTGACGACCCCGAGCTTGCGCCCGCCGATGCGGCGCACGCGCCTGCCGCCATGGCGCCACACTCCATCGTCGGTCGCGCACCAGAGGTTCCCGTCGAGGTCCTTGGCCAGTGCGTGAAGGCGGAGCGGACCGTCAGCAGCCTGAAAGGTCACGCCGCGCGTCGCGAAGAGCCGGCCGTCCCGTGTTTCGTAGGAGATACCCCGGAATCTCGCTTGAGGTAGGGCGGGGGCGGCCGTTTCCCACGCCGCGGCCAGGGTGCCGGAGACATCGCCGTCCGTCAGCTTTACCCCCTCCGGGGTCTTGGCCAGCACCGCGGCGCCCGAACGGCGGAGATCGCACGGCCCCGAAAAAACCCGCCTCAATCGGTATTTTTCGAGCACGAACACGCCGGAATCCGCCGCGATCCAGAGCCGATCCTCGGTCGCCAAAAGCCCGCGAACGGGCGAATCCGGCCCCAAAAAGGGATCCCAAGCGTTGGCGGTGCCGGTGGCGAGGAGAATCGTGAGCAGAATCCGCACGCGCACCCAGATTAACGGGCTCTTTCCGACTTACGAAAGCCGATCAATTGAGCCCGTCGCTCTGCCGATGGAAGATAAAGGGTCTGGAAGCACTATGTGTGGGATTGTCGCCGTTCTCTCCAGTCAGGATTCCCGGTCGCTGCCCGATGTTTCGGGTTGCGCCGCGAGCCTGCAATCCGCCGCCGATCGCGTGCGCCTTTGGGGCACGTCCGAGGATGACGGGGCCGTCGATCTCGAAGACGCTGTTTTGGCCTGTGAGGAGGTCGCCCGCCAGCTCCGCGGATTGACCGGGCTGCTGGCGGTGTTCGCCGACGGCGAGGTGTTGAAGAATCCGGTGGAGCGGCTGGGCGAGGCGCTCTCGCGCTTTGAACAACTGCTGGACCAGCGGGCCTCCGGGCTCGAGGGCACCCTGGTCGAGACGTTGAACGCCCAGCTCACGCGGCTCAAGGACGCGCAGTTCGCGCTCATGAAGGACCGCCTGGGCAACGTCGACAAGGTGCGCGCGCTCGCCGGCGGGTCGGATTCGATTCAGCGGCTGCGGGCTGGCTACGACCTCAACATCGCGCTGAACGCGCTCGACCGGCTCGAGGTGCGCGGACGCGATTCCGCCGGCCTCAACGTGCTCGTCCGCGGCGACTTTTCCGGACTGGGCGACGACGTGCTCGCCGAGATCGGGGAGCGGGTTCGCGACGACGCGTTCACCCACGAGGCGGTCCGCCGGATCAAAGCCAAGGACGGCGATGTCTTCAGCTTCGTCTACAAGGTTGCCGCCGAGGTCGGCGAACTCGGGGACAACGTCGCGGCGCTGCGTGCATCGATCGCGAGTGACACGTTGCTCGGGGACCTGCTCGACGCGCCCGGCGCGACCGCGGAGATCCTGGGCCACACGCGCTGGGCCAGTGTCGGCGTCGTTTCCGAGGCGAACGCCCATCCGCTCAACCAGGAGCAGACGCGCGGCGCCACGCTTCCGTACGCCAACGCCGCCCTGAACGGCGATGTGGACAACTACCAGGCGCTCGTGCGCGAGGATGAGCTGTCGATCGCGGCCGAGATCACCACCGACGCCAAGGTCATTCCCGTGCTGGTGAGCAAGCTGCTCGCGCGCGGCGAGGACCCGACGGACGCGTTTCGCAAGACCGTGAACCGTTTCGAGGGCTCGGTCGCCATCGGCTGCCAGCTCGCGGACGAACCCGGCAAGATCTACCTCGCCTTGCGCGGCAGCGGCCAGGCGCTCTATGTCGGCGTCGCCGAGAACAGTTTTCTCGTCGCGTCCGAGCCCTACGGCATCGTCGAGGAGACGTCGGACTACGTCCGGCTCGACGGCGAGAGCCCCGCGATCGCGGATCAGCCCGCCAGCCGCGGCCAGATCCTCGTTCTCGACGCGAGCCGCGCTGGAACCCGCGAGGGGCTCACTCGTCTGGCCTACAACGGCAGCGATCTCGGTGTGGACGCCGACGATGTCAAGTCGATCGATATCACCACGCGCGACATCGACCGCGGCGACCACAGCCACTACCTTAAGAAGGAAATCAGCGAGTCGCCCGAGTCGATTCGCAAGACGCTGCGCGGCCGCGTGGCCCAGGTCGGCGGCCAGTACCAGGTGATCCTCGGCGAGGCGAGCCTGCCCAAGCGGGTGACCGACCGGCTGAAGTCCGGCGACATCACGCGCATCTGCGTCATCGGCCAGGGCACGGCCGCCGTGGCCGGACAGGGCGTTTGCGAAGCGATCCGCGAGGCGCTGCGTGATCTGCCTGTTGCCGTCGATGCACAGCCCGCGACCGAGGTCAGCGGGTTTCATCTGCGCGACGACATGAGCGACACGCTGTTCGTCGCGATCAGTCAAAGCGGCACGACGACCGACACGAACCGGACCGTCGATTTGCTGCGTGCGCGCGGCGCGCTCGTGCTCGGGATCGTGAACCGGCGTCACAGCGACCTGACCGAGCGCGTCGATGGTGTGATCTACACCAGCGACGGGCGCGACGTCGAGATGTCGGTGGCCTCGACCAAGGCGTTCTACAGCCAGTTCGCGGCGGGCCTCTTGCTCGGCGAGGCGCTGGCGCAGGCGTGCGACGTAGGGGATCCCGATCGACGCGACGCGCTCTTGAAGGCGCTCGTTCGCCTCCCGCGCAACATGCGCGAGGTCCTGGCGCGCGAGGACACCGTCGCCGCCGCCGCGCAAGAGACCGCGCCGCCGCGGCGTCACTGGGCGATCGTAGGCAACGGGCGCAACCGGATCGCGGCGCAGGAGATTCGGATCAAGCTGTCCGAGCTCTGCTACAAGTCGATCGCCTGCGACGCGACCGAGGACAAAAAGCACATCGACCTTTCGTCGGAGCCGCTCATCCTCGTTTGCGCGGCCGGACTCGAGGGCGGCAACGCCTCCGACGTTGCGAAAGAGGTCGAGATCTACAACGCCCACAAGGCCTGCCCTGTCGTCGTCGCGACCGACGACGAGGGGGAGTGGACCGCCGCCGCCGCGGTCATTCGCGTGCCGCGCGAAGAGCCCGGGCTGGCGTTCATCCTGACAACCATGGTCGGGCACCTGTACGGCTATCACGCGGCCATGGCGATCGATGCCCTGGCGCACCCGCTTCGCGCGGCACGCGCTGCGATCGAGGTCGGCGCCCTTGCGGAAAAAAACGGCGGCGACCTGCGCGACCGGCTGCGGCCGGGGCTCCAGGAGCCGTTCCGGCGGTTCGCGGAGTTGCTGCGCAACGATCGGCTCAACGGCGTCATGGAGGCCAAGACCGCCTCCCGCCTGTCGCTCCTGTTTCGGTACGCGATGCGCGCGGTCCCGCTCGAGTACTTCGCGGAGGACTTCGAACGCGTGGGTACGCCCGGCGCCGCCGTCGAGGAACTCACAACGGCGCTCACCGACGGCATCGAGGAGCTGGCGCGACCGATCGACGCGATCAAGCACCAGGCGAAGACGGTTACCGTCGGCATCAGCCGTGGCGACGAGGCCCTGCTCGATGTCCGGCTCGCCCGCGCCGTGCTTGATTCGGGCGTGCCGCGCGACCGCATCGCGTACCGCGATCTCAAGATGCTGCACGCGCTCGATCCCGCCATCGAGGAGATCCTCGGCTACACGCGCTACCGGATCGACGGCATTGCGAACGGCGCGACAATCCATGTCGTGTCCCAGGGAGGCATCTGCAAGGATCTCCCGTCGCGAACCGCCGACGACCCGCGCCTGCGCGGCACCAAAAACACCGTCGCGAACGAACGCGCGGTCCTCGTCGCGGTCGGACGCACCGACAACAAGTCGATCGTCCTGATTCCCGAGAGCGACAAGGGAGTGTGTACCGGCCTCGTGCTCTTGCACACCCGATTCCGCGACGAGCTCGACGCGTCGAGTCTGCGCGTGGTCCTGACGGGCTATCGCAACCGCTACGCCCGCCTGCGTGACCAGGTCGCGGAGACCAACGCGGAACTACGCGACGAGGATCTGGAGTCGCTGTCGATCCTGGAACTGCTGACCGCGCCGCTGGAGCCCTTGGCCGACCGCATTGCGAGAATCGCCTGCGGCGACTCTCGCTAGCCCGTGGCCCGGTGCGGCTTTGCCGCCCGGGGGCCACCAGTTACTGCCTGCGGCTTGCGGCCCCCTCGGACAATCCGGTAGTCTCCGTGGATGACAAGGGAGAGGATTCGAACCTCCCGGGCTGGTGGCATTGTTGGGACCACGTTCGCGTTCTGGATCAAGTTCCTGATCCCAATCGCAATCCTTGGCGTAGTACTCGTCGCACCTCTGCGTGCGATAGGAGAACTGCTCGCGATCGAAGGCGAGCCGGGCACCACGTTCCTTTGTCTCGGCGCCCTCATAGCCATCGGCCAGCTCGTTACCGCAACATTCGTTCTTGCGCTCTATGGCCACATGCGCGGCGGTAAGATCGGGGTCAGCGCTTGTGTCCGCCGTGGCGTCTCAACGCTCGTTCCGGTGTTCGGGGTGGCTCTCGTCGTTGGGCTGCTCATCGCTGCCGGCAGTTTCCTCGTGATACCTGCGTTCATTTTCTTTGCGATGTGGTGGGTCGCCGTTCCCGCCGCAGTCGTCGAAAAACTGGGCGTTTGCGGAGCCATGAAACGGAGCGCTGAACTGACGTTGGGCTACCGAGTTCCGATTGTCCTGATCGCCATACTGTTCGCCATGCTGGCCAACGGGCTTGCTTCGGTGGTCCTGTCCATCGTCGGCCTGTTCAGTGAGACGATCGCCGCTTGGAGCGCCGACATCGTCCGCATCACGTTCGGCTCCCTGGTCGCGATCGCGCCTGCGGTTGCGTACCACAACCTCCGATTGGCAAAGGAAGGGCTCAAGACCGATGACCTCGCTGCCGTGTTTGATTGATTCCTGCGTTCCGGCGGATGCCGATGTTAGCCGTGGCGGCTTTGCCGCCCAGGGGACAGCAATTACTGCCTGGGACTTGTGGTGCCCTCTGGCAATCCGGTAGTCTCCTCAGATGGCAAACAGGGAGAGAATTCGCACTTTCCAGGCTGGCGATGTCGTCGGGACCACTTTCGCACTCTGGATCAAGTTCCTGATCCCGTTCACGATTCTCGGGGCGGTACTCAACGCGCCCCTGATCGTGATGCAAAGACTGATAGTGTTCGAAGGTGAATGGACCGGCATCTTGGTGTTCTTGGGGGCCAGCATCGTCGTTGGTCAGCTGTTTACAGCGACACTAGTCTTTGCGATCTATAGTCACATGCGCGGCGACAGGGTCGGGATTGGCGCTTGCATCAGCCGCGGTTTCTCGTCGCTCTTTCCCGTAGTTGGTGTCGCCCTCATCACCGGTCTCTTGATCCTAGCCGGCTGCTTCCTCCTCATACCGGGCATCATCCTCGCCATGATGTGGTGGGTTGTTGTTCCCGCCGCAGTCGTCGAGAAACTGGGAGTCGGTGCGGCCATGAAACGCAGCGCCGAGTTGACCGCGGGGCATAGGGGCGCCGTCTTCCTGGCCATCATTCTTTTGGTCGTGTTGATCGGAGTATTCGGCGGATTGGTCGGTTTCGTCATCGCCATGTTCGGCGCCAGTGAAACGGTGATCAGTTGGGCCGGGGACATCTCTGGTGTCATTTTCGGCTCCCTCGGGGCGATCGCCCCCGCGGTTGGGTACTACCACCTCCGAATGGCGAAGGAAGGGCTCGAGACCGGTGACCTCGCTGCCGTATTCGATTGATTGCTACGTTCCGGCGGATGCCGAGGAGGTGCTCGCGTTTTTTCGGGAGTGTTGCGACCACGACGACACCATCATTCCGCCGACCGAGGAGGGCTGGGCGTCCTATGTCGGGGCTTCGGCCAACGACGGCGGACGCGAGTTTCGGATCGCGCGGCGCCACGAGGCGATCGTCGGCGTTGCTCTTTCCACGCCCGGGGAGCAGGCGCGCCAGTTTCGGATCTTCGTGCATCCGGATGCGCGGCGGGGCGGCATCGGCACGGCTCTGCTGCGGGCCGTCGCGGATCAGCCGGGGGCGGCGCTTCGCTGCTCGTGCCGCGACTGCTGGACCGCCGGGAAGTCGTTCCTGCAGCGTTTCGGGTTTGCGCGCGCCGAGACGGATCTGACCATGGATCTGGTCGGCCCGCTGCCCGAACCCGCGCCGCTTCCGAACGGCGTCACGCTGCGCCCGGATCGCGGCGAGGCCGACGACGAGACATGGCTCTCGATCCTCGAAATCGGGTTCGCGGACGGGCCGGACTACACGGCCCATACGCCGGACGACCTTGCCCGGCGCCGCACGGAGCCGAATTTCGCGCTCTGGTTCGCCGAAGCAGACGGCGAGGTCGTCGGTCTATGCCACGGGTTCGAGTGGAACGGCGAGTGGAACTGCGTCAACGCCGTCGTTGTCGCACCGGCATGGCGCGGTCGCGGCTTGGGCCGTGCGCTTACCACCGCCGGAGTCCGCTCGCTTCACGCGCACGATCCGGACCAGACCATCCGCCTTTGGGTGCGCGAAGACAACGCCCCCGCGCATGCTGTCTACAAGAGCCTCGGCTTTCAGACCACCGAGTCCGAGGCCGCGTGGCTACTGAAAGACCGGAGCCAGCTCGACGACAAACGCGCGCCACAGCGGCGCTAGTTCGCCCAGGGTCTCGCGGTACGTCTCCCTGAGGGCGGCATCGGTGCGCTGGACCGGCGCGCCGCTCGTCCTCGCGCGCAGCGCCGCGGGCAGCTTTCGGAACGCGTCCGGGTCGTAGAGCGTCAAAAACCGCACGAACGAGTACGCCTGCATCGCGGCGCAGAAGTCCAGGGCGTTCAGCGACATGCCACACACCGAGTGCAGCGTGTGCGCGCGGTTCGCCACGACTTGTTCGCGCAGCCATTTCCAGCACTCGACGCGCGTCCGCTTCGCCGGCGGCGGGCGCGTGAACCGGCGCTTGCCCGTCGACTCGTACAGCGACACGAAGTCCAGGTACGCGCGGTCGGTCAGCTCCAGCGACACGAAGTAACCGAACCCCTCGCGCCACCAGATGTACGCATGATCGTCACGGCCGCCGCCGTCCTTGTCCGGGGCGGCGCGCTCGTACGCCACGAAGTGCCCCGCGCCGTGCGCGTAACGCTCGACGCCGGAGATGAACCCCAGGCAGCGGATGGCGTAGAAATCCTTGTGGTCGTAGTTGTCGAAACGCGCGTAGAGCTTGAATGTCCGGTCATTATCGTGCAGCGCCCGTACGAGCTTCGTGTAGTCCGGCCCGCTCAAGAACGCGATGGGCGAGGGATCCCAACCCGCACCGCGGCCGAGCACATGCCGAATCAACCGCTGGGTTCGCTCGGTCAGCCGTGCGAGCGGCGCCGCATGTTTCGCAGCCAGTGTGGTGAGCACCAGTCGCTGCCCACAGCCAAGGACGGCGATATCCTTGGCCCGGTCGGCCAGTCCCGGCAACGCCGGCGGTGGCACGCCCAGCGTGAGCTTCACGGGCGCGACGGCGTACGCACGCCACGCCTTCACCGCTGCGGGCATACGCTTGGCCAGATCCATGAGCCCCGGGCGGACCCAGCCGCTCCCGACGCGGGTGTGACCCAGGGCGAGGTGTAGATCCTCGCGCGCCGGATAGCGGCGCAAGAGGGGCTCGAGCGCCCGGCGACGTTGAGCCAACGTGCCGTACTTCACCGACACGCGTACGACCTCCGAGACACGCCGCCTCTCGATGTCGGCTGCCGTTGCGCGAATGGCTTTCGCCACGAGAGCATCGCCGTCCGTTTGCTTTTTGAGCGAGGCCGCCGTTTTGGCGTCGCGTACCCATCGTCCCGCTTTGCGGCGATAGCCCAGGAGCGCACGGGCGTGCCGGTGGTCGGGCTGGAGACCGATCGCGCGCCAGCGCATGTCGCGTGCCGTCGCGAGGGCCTTGCCGGCGTCGGCGGCCGTGGCGAGCCGCAGGAATTGAATCGCGAAACGACGATTCACGCTGCGTACGATCGGGGCGAGGTTGCGCTTGCGTGTTCCGTCCGCGTACGTGACCGCAACAAGCAGGAAAACCCACGCGAGCCGGTGCATCAGGCGTGGTCCTGCGCGCGGATGATGCCGTCGCCGCCGATGACGTTGCCGCTGGGACCGGCGAGCGCGGATGCGAGTTCCGGCCCGTCGAGGCCGCGGCTGCGGATCTCGCGTGAAAGCCGCCACGCGCAGAATCCCTCGACGATCATCCACGCCTCGAGCACGAGACCGATGCCGAGCACCGTGACCAGGTGCCACTGCCCCTTGGCCCAAAAGCTGCCGAACAGGGCGATGCCGGCCCAACTCACGGTCACGACCAAAAACAGCATCGGGATGGTGGTGTAGATCACCGGCTTGCCGCGCTTGGCCAGCCACGTATTCAGGACGAGAAACGTGAGACACGCGAGAAGCTGGTTCATCACCCCGAACACCGGCCACAAGACGAGGCCGCCCGCGCCGCCGCCCTTGCCGGCAAACATCGCCAGCGCCGCCGCGCTGAGGACCGCGAGGGCGGTGGCAACGTGTTTTTTGCGCAGCACGCGCACGCCGGTGGCGTCGCCGAGCTCGGTGAGCACAAAGCGCTGAATCCGGGTTGCGGAGTCCATCGTTGTCGCGGCAAACGAGATGATCACGACCGTGATGACGGTGGCGAGCATTTCGAGCGAGATGAACGGCAAGGTCGCGTGCATGTAGCCCGCGCCGCCGTGGATGAAGCCCTCGAGCTTGGCCAGCAACGAGCCTTGGCCCGCCCACGCCGTCGAGTACTTGGCGTTCCACGCCGCGAGGTTTTGGAAACCCGCCGCGGAGCAGCAGCACAGGATCACGATCACCGCGAGCCCGCCTTCCAGAATCATTGAGCCGTAGCCGATGGCGCGCGCGTGCCGTTCCGTGTCGAGCTGCCGTGCCGTGGTGCCGCTCGCGACCATGCTGTGAAAGCCGCTGATGGCACCGCACGCGATGGTGATGAACAGGAATGGATACAACATCGGTGCGCCGAGGTCGTGGGGGATGTCTCGGTTTATGGCCGGTGCGACGAGCGCCAGGTTGTCCGGTGCGGCGAACGCGGAGACACCCATGCCGACCACGAGAATGCCGAGCGTCAAAAAGAGCTGGTGCGAATTGATGTAGTCGCGCGGCTGCAGGAGATCGGTGACGGGCAGCACGCTCGCGACATAGCTGTAGACAAACAGCGCCCCGAGCCAGAACAGGATGCCGTGCGACATGTCGCCGAACGTGAACAGCTCCTTGACCGGTCCGAGCGTGCCGACCCCGATCGCCAGATACATCAGCGCGAGCGCGACCAGACTCCAGCGCACCATCGAGCCGCTGCGACGGTAGACCAGGAACCCGACGCCCAGCGCGAGTGGCACCTCGATCCAGACCGCGAGCACGCTCTCGGGCCGAGCGGCGAACAGCGCCCCGATCACGTATCCAAAGACCGCCAGCACGACCCAGAGCGCGAGCCCGATGAACGCGAGAAACAGGAGCCGGACGCGCGGCGTCATGATGTCGGCGGCCAGGTCGCCGATCGTGCGGCCCTTGTTGCGCACCGAGGCCACGAGAGCGCCGACATCGTGCACGGCACCGATAAAAATCGAGCCGAGCACGACCCACAGGAGAGCGGGCAAGAATCCCCAGGTCACGGCGACGGCAGGCCCGACGATCGGTCCGGCGCCCGCAATCGTCACGTAGTGATGGCCCAGCAGCACGCTGCGCCTGGTGGGCACAAAATCGACGCCATCGCGCCGCGCGTGGGCAGGCGTCTCGGCGTCCGGCAGATCGCCCGCACCAAAGATGCGCCCGGTGATGAAGCGACCGTAGAACCGATATCCGAGCCAGAGCGCAGCACCGCTGGCCACGGCAATCCAAAGAACGTTCATGCGCCGGTGATTCTAGCGATCCATGTTCGACAAAAGGAGCGGGGACGCCCTACGAGGGCGCCCCCTGAACACACCACGTGGTTTCGCAGCCACGTTTTCTTTGGTTTTCTAGCGGGAGGCGTTGTTCCAGAGCACCAGGTTCGGCGGTGCCTGCCCGTTTTCGACCATGAACAGTTCCGCCAGCCCGTCGCCGTTGAGGTCACCGGCGTCGATGCCCGGGGTGCCGATCTTGAGACCGTCTTTGCCGGTCAGGAGCTGGAAGCTGCGGTTACTCGGCACGAGCTTGCCGTCTCCGTCTCCGAAATACACAGTCCACTCGCCTTCCGTGCGGGTCACAATGACGTCTGGCGTGCCGTCGCCGTTGATGTCGGCGACCGCGCCGTGGTCGGCGGCAAAGCCGGTGCGAATGAACACGTCGGCCTTCAGGCCGTTCGGGTCGAGCACGACCGCAAGACCGGGCCCTTCCTCTTCGCCCACGCCGATCAGGTCATCGCTGATCGAGAACTCGTTGGTCAGGATGACCGCGTCGTCCTTGCCGTCCTTGTCGAGGTCGAGCACCTCGATTTCCTGCACGCGACCGCCCTGAAAGTTCGTGATCGCCTTTTGCGAGACCACGTCCGCCGTGACCGGGTCCACATCGACCACGATGATCTTGAAGTCCGTGCGGTCCTTGAGCGACCTGGTCAGGTGCACAGCGGCGTGGCCGTACATCAGGTCGGGCTTGCCGTCGCCGTCCCAGTCGCCTGACACCAACTCGCCGGGCACGCGCTTGTCGGACGCGGCCGTGAGCGGAGTCAGGGTCTCGACGAAGGTGAACGCCGCAACCGGCGACGTCACGATGCCGATGCGGCGGTCGTCAAGCGGAATGACGGTGTTGATGAACGCGAAGTCGTCGCGGCCGTCGCCGTCGTAGTCCCCGACCGTCAGCGTCAGGATGCCGCCCTTCGTGCCCGGATCGTAAAACGACTGGTCGTCGAAGCCTGTGTCGTCGGTATTGACGATCAGGATGCGGCCGCTGTCGGCCTTGTTGACGCTGCCGGGGATCAGAATCTCCAGCTCGTCGTCGTCGTCCATCTGTGCAAGCCGCAGCCGCCGCGCCTGGGTCTGGAAGTTGCCGAGGTCGATCGTGACGTGGAACCCGTCCGTGTTGTTCACGATCGCGTGACGCGTAAACGTGCCTACCCAGTCGGGGGTCACGCCGTCGCCGTTCAGGTCCTGATCGCCCGCGGTGTCCGCGAGCAGGATGTACGCCTCGACCGGGTGCGCAGCGTAGACCGCCACGTCGTTGACCCCATCCGCGTTGATGTCGCCCACCGCGGGTTGCAGCGGAATGTTGTCGCCGGTGCCGGTGAGATCCGGCGTCGGCAGGGTGTAGATGTTGTCATCGAAGTCGAGCAGGATCGGGGTGTAGAAAAACGCCTTCTCCAGCGTCGCCGCGCCGCCGAGCGGACTCTCGTACTTGAGCTGCACCGGACCGACGTTGGGGTTGCCGTCGAGCAGCGTCGGCACGTTGTTGTTAAAGACGTTGGGCGGCGTAAACACGATCGTCTCATCATCCTCGATCATGAACTGGCCGCCGCTGGTGAACACATCGACCTCGACGAGCACTTCCGGATCAACCGTGGTGCGTGTGCGAACCGTGAGCGTCCCGCCCTTGATGAAATTGGCGCCCTTGACGGTCGCCTTGACGAGTTCGCCTTCGTGCACTCCGGTCACCGGCGACGCCTGGTCGTTGTCGGGGAAGTCAGTCGTGACCGAGTCGATCGTCGGATTGAGTCGAACGGTAATCGTGCACTTGTCGATCGCCGTGCCGTGGTTGGTGGAGACCGTCAGGTCGATCAGGAGCGGGCCCACCGTGCCCGGGAGGCGCGTGGGTGCCTCGAAGTCGAACTGCGCCCGATCAAAGCCAAGGACGGCGATGTTTGTGACCACTCCTTCGGCGGCATCGACTTCTAGATTCGGCAGGAAGTTCGTGCCGCGAAGCGTGACCCGAATCGTCTCGCCCTCGCGCACGTCGGTCGGGGCGCAGTCGTCCACCGTGGGCGGATCGGTCACGAACTCGAACGCGTCGTCGAGCACCGCCCAGCCGCCCTGGTTGAATACGGCGATATCGACCGTGCCGTCCTCGGTGTCGAGGTTGAGCAGGTCTACGCCGGGACTCGGCGCGTCCACGGGCAGTGCCGGCGCGACCGCGAGGATGCGTGTCGGACTGTCGAAGACCACGAGGCGCGCGGGCAGGGTGCCGAAGAGCACCTGGCTCTGCGGCGTGAACAGCGTGCCCGTGATCTCGACCACGGTGCCGCCGAACGCGGAGCCGGTGGTCGGGCTGACATCGGGGGTGATGATCGGCGGACCTGCGAAGGTTACATTCACGGCCGCGTTGAGGGTGTCGGAGACCAGGGTGTCGCCGTTCAGGTCCTTTTCCGCCACGACGTCGAGGACGTCGCCCGCGGCAAACGACGCCGTGAGATCCGGCATCGTGAAGACCAGGAAGGTGTCCGACACCTGTGCGAAGTCCGGCTTCTCGATGGTTACCGTGACGTCGTCGGACGGCCGAATCAGCTTGATCCGGGTCGCCTCGGTCAAAAAGCCGCCACTGATCAGATGCGACGTGCCACCGTTAAGCCGCGTCTCGTTGGGCGTGATGCCCAGCAGGACCGGCGTGCGGACGGCAGGGGTATTGACGTAGTTGTAGCCGCCCTTGAGTTCCGAGTCGCCCGCGTCGAGCACGACATCGACCGGCGCGACCTCGTCCTCAGGAGCGATCGGAGCGCGCCCGTTCGTGATGAGCAGGATCTCGTGGTCGTTCAGGATGACGTACTTGCCCTTGTCGTCGGACGTCAGCGGCAGATCGGCAGGAGCGGCCTCGGTGTAGTCGCCGACGTCGTCCAGCACCGGATCGACAAGGCGAATGTCCTTCACGTTGGACTCGCCGATGGCGCTCAGGAAGTTGGCGCCGAGCAAGAGCACCTGCTCTCCGCCGCCGATGAAGCCGTGGTCGGGGAAGACCCCGAGCAGGACCGGCGCATCGTCATCGACCACCGTAAACAGATCCTCGGTGACCGTGGAGGGCTCTCCGCCGATCTTGGTCCGGAGGACCGCGTCGGTTTCTTCCGCCTTCACGTCGCCGGATTCGCCAACCGGCGGCATCCCGCCCGGCAGCGCCGGCATGACCACGATGGCCACGGTTTCCGAGACGAAGCGCTTGGCCAGCACCTTGTTGAACTCGCCCGGCGCCATCAGGTCCGTGCGGACCGAAAACTCGGTGGTGTCGGTGAAGAAGCGTCCGAAAAAGATCGCCTCGTCGCCGCCGTGGCTCGAGAAGCGGTTGGGAAACACGCCCTCGACAACCGGAGGCTGCGGACCGATGAGCTCGAACGCCGGGTCGCCCGCGGTGTCCTCGAACGCGGCACTGCCGAACGGCGTCGTGACCTCAATAGCCAGCGGACCCTCGCAAAACGTATCCGGCGGAATGTTTACGCCGATCAGGTGGTCCTCGACCAGCGTGACGTCCGGCGAGGCCAGGGTGACGCTGATGAGCGCGTTGGGATCGTCCAAGTCGCAGCCCGTGAGCTTGACCGTGACGGGGGCAAAAAAGTTGTCGCCAAACACCAGGAGGCGGTCGTTGGCGTCGATCGGCGACGAGGTCGTGCCGTCGTCCAGGTTGCGCACGTCCAGGATCGCGGGCGGACCCGGCTCGACGTACTCGACGGTGAACCCGTCGCTGTCGCCGAAGGGGTTGTGGGCCTTCAAGTCGGCGAGACCGGCGGCGTCGTCGGGCGATGCCGGTGACGTCATGACGGCGATGTTCGCGGTCAGCACCTCGATGCCGGTACACGGTTCGACTTTTGCGCCGCCCGCTCCGCCGGCCGGGGACTTGGTGATGTCGAACAGCGTCATCTGGTCGAAGTGGCGGCCGATGACGAGCATACGATCGCCCCCACCGATGTTGAGTGCGGGGAATTCGGTCGGCGTGACCGGAACCTCGACGGTCGTATCGACAAACAGGATCTCGGGGGCCGCCTGCTGCGCCGCCGTGAACGTAAAGGGCACCGCCTTGAGGACGTCGTTGCAGCCGCCCAGGGGGTCGGTCGCCGCGACGTCCACGGTCGCGCCGATCTGTTCGGGCAAAGCCTCCGGCACCTCGATTCGCAGCAGGTTCTCCGACACGAAGAACACGTCCCGGCTGAAGTTGCCGTCGCCTGCGCCGAACTCCACCCGCGTGGTGGGGGTGAGTGCCGCGCCGTAGGCCAGAATCGAGTAACCGCCGGTCGCCGAGCCGGCGTCCGGGCTCAGGAGCGCGACAGCCGGACACGCCTTGGGCGGGTTATCGACATACGTGTAGGTGAGTGCCGCGGAAACATCGCCGTCATCGACTGTCGTCAGCGGTACGGCGCCAGCGCCGGCCGGTGCGGTTGCAATCAGCAGGGTCGCGCTCACGAACTGCACCTCGGTCGCCTCGTTGGCGCCGAACAAGACCTGCGTACTGGTGTCGAACTTCTCGCCGATCACGAGTACGTGGTTGCCGCCATCGAGTGGCCCGGTGTCACCGCACAACGAACCCAGGACGGGCGGGGCGCCTGCGTCCGGGGTCGCCTTGAAGACCACGATGTCGGGGAAGTCGGCATGACCGACGACGTTGCGCACGCGTACCGAAGCGGAGAGATCCGCGGTCAGCGGATAGACGCTGCTCGGCAGGCGCTTGGTGAAGACCTCGATCAGGTTGCGGTTGTGAAAGATCGTGCGCTGGCTCTGGACGATTTCGCCGCCCGGGAGCAGGAACTCGAAGCCGCCGTTCAGGGTCGTTTCGTGGTCGAACCAGTCGCCGACGACCATCAGGCGTTCCAGCCCGAAGTCGTGCGCGCAGCCGCGTGGCGGAACTTCGTCCGTCGCCGGGAAAATCGCCGTCACGATCGGTGGAGCGATCGGCGGAATGGGGATGAACGTGTAGACGTCTTCGAAGACGATGCAGTCACCGCCGGGTCCGACCCCGGGCACGGCTCCCGCGTTGTCGATCGAGAACTTGTTGCGCAGGCAGAAATCGACGGCCTCCGGGATGTCCACCGAGCACGGCGGCATCTTGATGACCAGTGTTTGCCGATCGACGAGGATGACCTCGAGCGGCGCGATGAACTGGCCGGAATCCGGGGGGCACTCGATTCCGATGCCGGGGTTCTCCGGATCGGAAACGTCGGCCGTGAACGCGTCGAACTGATCGCCGTGGATGACGACGGTGTTGCCGCCGATCTCGGTCCCGTTCTCCGGCGTGATGCCGGCGATGGTCGGGAAATCGGTGACGCCGGTCGGCAGGAACGTGAAGCCCTCGACGAGCGCGCAGTTGCGTACGCCGCCGGGCTGCAGGGGCACGTCGGGATTCTCCGGACGCAGCGCGTCGCACGGCGCAGCCCCGTCGAGGCCGGGCTCGAGGGCCAGGCTGCCGGTGATCGCGTCGATGTTTTCAAACAGCAAGACATCGACCTCGAGCTCGTCGGCGAGACCGAGCGTCGAGTTGGGCACGACGCCGGGCAGGTTGGGCACGATGAGCGTGTGACGGTCGATGAACAGTTCGGTGATGTCGTTGTCGGGCGTGTCGCCGATGGTGACGGTCGTGCCGGACGCGGGATCGGTGTAGCGAAACGCGACCTGCGTGAACGGCGAGAAGAAGTCTCCATGAACGGTGACGGCGAAGCCGCCGACGTCGAGCCCCTTGTTGGGCGTGATGGCGATGCAGCGCGGACCGACGATGTGAAAGATGCCGGTCTCGGGCGGACTCGAACCGGCCTCGGCGAACAGCCGCACGACCGGGTTGGTCAGCGCCGGACTGCACGCCATGGCCGCCGGGATGGTGAGACGGACTTCCTGCGTGTGGGTGAACTCGAGTTTGCCCTCCACCTCGAGTGTCGTCTCCTGACCCGTCACCGGGTCGACGTAGACGAACGGTTCGCCGGGCAACTCGTGCCGCGGTTTGGTGAAAAGACTGTCCGGCCGGCGTGCGAGATCGATGTTGAGGCCGAAAAAGACCTTCATGTTCTCGCGGAAGTGAATCCCACGCACGACGACCACGTCACCGATAAAGGTGGCTTGAACGCCTGCGGGAATGCCACCGCCTAGTGCGGCGAACTGCGGACTGACCGTGGATGTCCCAGCGTTGTTGAAATGTACTCTCGGAATCGGAAGTTCGTTGCTTTCGTTAGCAAGGCACCCTCCGGCCAGAGAAATCCAACCAACGGCGGCACAGAGCGCGAAAATACGCGCCATAACCAACCCTCCTACGTCATTTGTGTGGAGCCAGACGACGTTGGGTACGTCGCGCGACACAGGGCCTCCTATACGCCTCCTGCGGGACCTGTGCCGGCCGCCGAAACGGCCCGGTTCTTTTCTTCACCGTCCGTTATAGGCCACAAACGGTGTCAAGCGCAAGCCCGCCGTTTGTCTCGAATCGAGTCATTTTTTCGCGGGGACGGGGCGTCCGCCCCAGCCTCCAAACGCGAAAAACACCCGTCCCACGGGGCTCCACGGCCCCCGGACCCCCTCTTTTGAATGATCCGAATCCCTCTGTAGGCCAAGGACGGCGATGCTTTTTGCTGTCCCCATTCGCCCGAGAACGGTCATGCCTTGACTGTTGCGCGCGAGGATCAGGGCGCCCGCGGGGGGCGCGGGCTCGACGCGAACGAGCATCACGTCGCCGCGCGCGACCGGCGGTTCGTCCAGCGGCGCGGGCCAAATGAGAAGCAGGTGGGTGTGGACCAGGACGAGCACGCCAACGAGGCTGAGCAGCGCGATGAGGAGGCCCAGGCACGACGCGACGATGCCGCGGCCCTGGTCGTCTTGATCCGGGTGATCCGGTGCACCGATGACGCCGAGACCCGTCACGATGCCCCAGATCAGCACACCGAAACCTGCGGCGAGGGGGGCGGTGGGGCCGCCGCCGACGGCGTGCATGACGGCGAGAACTGCCAAAAACACGGGCGCCGTCCAGGTCGCGAACACGAGACAGCCGGCGGCGTGGTCGGGCCAGGAAAAGTCGCGGCCCAGGACAAGGCGCGCGAGCCATGTGCCGAGCAGCCCTCCAATGGCGAGGGACAGCGACGCGGCCAGAGTCACGCCGGCGATGACCGCCGCGTCCGGCCACGGGCACCCGCGCAGCCCGAAAAATGCGCCCGCGGCGGCGGCGGTCCCGAGCGGGAACAAGACGACGGCGAAGCGACGGCCGACCGCGCGCGTCGCCTCCCGGGGCCGGAGCGGGAAGAAAAGGACCGCCGTCAGAACACTCACGCGCCGGATCATACGGGTGCCCGGGTCGTCGGGTTAGCTTGGCGGCGGATGCGTTTTGCCGGACTGCTCGCGCTGCTGCTTGTCGCTGCCGTAGTTGCCGCGTGGGCGCTGCCGGGACTCACGTTCCAGCACGACTCGCGCGCGCTGTTGCGGGCCGACCCCGAGGCTGACGCACTCGAGGAGGAGTTGGTTGCGCGGTTCGGGTCCGAGGACATTCTGCTGGTCGCGTGGCGGGTCGGAGATGCGACACAACCGGCGGCTTTTGCGCGGCTTAAAAAGATCACGAGCGAGCTCGAGCAGGTCGAGGGGCTTCAGGAGGTCTACAGCCTGGCGAGCCCGATCGTGCGGGTGCGCCTCGGATCCGACCTTCGTGCGGTTTCGTCCGACGACCTCGCAACCGCGGCCGGGCGGGCGCGGGTCCGTGCGGCGCTCGCGGACACGCCGTACGTGGGCACGATCTACAGCGCGGACCTCGATACGATCGCGGTGGCCGGCACCGTGGAGCCGGGTTCGTGGGCGCAGCGCGAGGCGGCGGTGCGAGCGGTTTATCGGATCGCCCAAAAACACGAGGCGGAACGCGGCCGGTCGATCCACGTCGCGGGCGTGACGGCGCTGGCGCTGGAGGCGGGCGAGTACGCGGTGCGCGATCTCAAGCGCATTGGCCTGTTGGCGCTCTTGGCGAGCGTCGCCGTTTTGTTCGTCTTGTGCCGTTCGCTGCTCGAAACGTTGATCGCGGTGTTGGCGACCGGACTGCCGCCGCTCTTTGCGCTGGGCTGCGCGGCGGCGCTTGGTGTGCCGGTGACCGCACTCGGAGCGGCACTGTTTCCCGTGCTCGCTGTCGTCGGGATCACGAGCAGCGTGCACCTGTTGCATGCGTACCACGAGGAGCGACGTGCCGGACTTGCGGCGTCGGCGGCGGGTCCGCGCGCCGCGCGTCGGCTTGCGGTGCCGATCACGCTCAGCCTGGGCACGACGGCTGCGGCGTTTGGATCACTGGCGGCGACGAGCGTGCCCGCGTTTCGCGCCGGGCTCATCGTGGCCATCGGCCTCGTGCTGGCCGCGCCGGTGATCCTGCTCGGCGTTCCCGCGGCTCTGGCGCTCGTGCGTCCGCCCGCACGCCAGACGCACCGCAGCCATTTGGACACGGCGCTGGCCCGGTGTGCGGGCTGGGTCCGCGCGCGGCCGCGTACCGTGTTTTGGACGGGCTGCTTGCTGCTCGCGGGCGGGTTTTTCGCCACCGCGCAGAGCCGGCTGCACGTCACGATCCTCCAGGCGTTTGAAGACGACTCGCGCATCGCGCGCACGTACCGGTTCCTCGACGATCACCTCACGGCCACGATCCCGGTGGATATCGTGCTCGAGGCGCGGCCCGACACCACCGATGCCGAAGTCATCGCCGACCTCACGCGGTTTACCAAAAAAGCGGAGGCGGATCCGGCTGTCCAGGGCGTGCTGAGCCTCGCGACCTTGGCGTCGTTCGGTGTGCGTGTCAGTCCGTTCCCGGTCAATGTGACGGGGGCGCTGGCGGTTCTGCGGTTGGGGTTTGGCTCCATCACCGCGAAGTTCGAGGATCAAGCATCACGCAGCTACCGGCTCAAGCTGCGCGTGCGCGAGGACACGCCGCCCGAAGCCCTCGACCGGCTGCAGGAAGACCTCGCCGTTTTCACGACCGGGCATGCCCGGCTGACCGGCCTGTACGTCCGCGCCGTGGGCACGCTGCGCCATCTCGCGCGCGACCTGTTTTGGGGGACGCTGTTGATCGCCGCGCTGGTCGTCGCCACGGTCACCCTGGCCCTGCGCTCGTGGCGTCTTGGCCTGGCCGCGCTGGTGCCGAACCTGCTGCCACCCGCGCTTGTGTTCGGCGCCGCTTCGGTCGCCGGCGTTGCCCTCGATGTCTCCGCCGTGGCGGTGGGGGCGGTGGCCGTGGGGTTGGCGGTGGATGACACGCTGCATGTGGTGTTTCGGCTGCGCGCAGAGCGCGGCAAGCCGGACGCATTGGAGCGAACCATCGGCTCGGTGGGCCGGGCTCTGGTGCTGAGCACGATCGTGCTCGTGGCCGGTCTCGCGTGCCTCGGAGCAAGCGGATTCCTGCCGACAGCGCGGTTCGGGCTGTTTTGCGCCGCTGCCAGCGCGGTCGCCTTGCCAGCCGATCTGCTAGTGCTTCCTGCCGCCGTCCGGATTCTGCGCGCGATCGAGTAGCCGCGGATTCGCACGGGAACGTATAAGAAGGCATGCGATCGATTCTGCTGGCCGTCCTCGTTCTTGCCGCCTGCGGACCGGCCGAAAGCGAAAAGCCGAAGGTCTCGATTCCGGACAAGCCGGCGGAGAAGCCCAAGACGCCCGCGCGGACCAAGACCGGCGTCGGCGTGATCCAGCGCGATGTCTCCGCACTTGCCGAGGATCTGACGAAGATCGAAAAGCGGGTCGAGAAGGGCGCGGACGTGGAAGCGTGGCTGCGCGCGAACCAGCTCAAGCGGTGGCAAAACCTGATGAAGGCCTGCGAGCGGGCGGAAACCGCGCAGGCGGAGCAGAGCTTTCGCCATCGCTACGCGATGTTGCGCAAAGAGCTGGGCGATCTGAACAAGAGCATCCAGGCGGACCGGTCCGAAGCGGCAGAAATCCAACAGACCGTTGCCGCAGCAAGAGCCGGAGTCGATGAGATTCCGGAAGGCTTCACGGAAGCAGAACTAAGAGACCGAGCCGCCAAGCTGCTTGAGCACGCACGCGCCACGGAAGAAGTCATCAAGACGCACAAGACAAGGATGCGTCCGTTTGAGAAGGCGTTTGCGAAGGGCGGCCCCTACAAGCTCGACGAACGAACCCTGTTTTCGACCGAAGTAGACGCTCTCCAAAAACTAAAACCCCGCATCGACGCGCTCCAGATCCGATAGGCAGATCGCGGGCGCCGGGTTGACCGGCCGGTACGGTGCCAGGGATTTCTGCTGCCCGGGTACGGTGCCAGGGACTTCTGCTGTTGTTTGCCCGCCGTGTACGGTGCCGGGGAATCCTGCGCGCCAAATCGCGCCAGCCGGAGGCTGTTCCGGCTCGCCCCAGTTCTTTTTCGCGACGGTAACGCCTTGCGTTTGCCGCGGTTGCGACGATCCCGTCCGTTTTGCGGCGACCCCTTTTGCGTCTATGGGGTGGAGAACCCGATGCCCCGCCGCCCCCGAGAAGACGCCCCCGACACCTGGCATCACGTCATGAACCGCGGGCTCGCCCGCCGCACGCTCTTCGAAACCGACAAGGACCGCCGGTTCTTTCTCGCCGCGATCGCCCGCGAGGTCCGCTCAGGCCGCATCGAAGTCCACGCCTTCAGCCTGATGCTCACCCACTTCCACCTGCTGGCCCGCAGCGTCACCGGCGAACTCTCAAAGTCGATGCGCATCATCCAGAACCGCTACTCGCGCTACTTCAACCGCACCCGCCGCCGCGACGGCCCGCTCTATCGCGGCCGCTTCCTCTCCCGCCCCATCGGCGACCTCCGCTA
>JAJFFH010000033.1 GCA_021776735.1 Planctomycetota bacterium
CTGGATGCGCACGGTCTTTTCGAAAAACGGATTCACGACCATCGGCCAAAGCAGTAGCGCAGCCCCGGCGACGAACACCGCGAGCCCGAACCACCACGCGGCCGTCGAGAAGTCCGCGGCGCCGGCGCGCGCATCGAGGCCGGCGACGACGAACACCGCCGCCATCATCGGCGCGAACAGTCCGCCCCACCATTTGTCCCAGGTCTTCGTACCCGGGCCCACACGCAGGCGCGCCTCGATGAGCTCCGGGTTCCAACGCGCCAAGCACCACCAGCTGACGAGGAGGTAGGCCGCGACGACGCCGACGTAGAGCCATCCTCGCGCCCAGTTCCAGCGACCAGCGGGGACAAACAACAGCAACGCGAACACGACGAGCATCGCCGCGACGGCGAACGACGCTCGCAGGGCGGTCGACGCGGTGGTCGCGGGCGCGTCCATCGGGGCCTGTGCGGGAGCCGACATCGGTGGACCCGACGGCAAAGGCCGTGCCTGACCGGGGCGAAACAGACCGCTCCCGCGCATCAGCCGGATTGCGCGCGAGATCCCGCGCGAACGCATAGGAGAAGCGGTTTTCGACGACGACCACGGACAGGGCGAGCTGGCCGCCCCGGAAGCCCTCACGACTTGGCCCCAACAACGCGACGGGTATGAGGTTGCCCTTGCGAAGGGTACGGAACGCGGACTTAGGGGATTAGGACGTGGCCAACCGGTAACACCGCGACGCGAATTCGCCGACCGCTCGGGATGGTCGGCGATGTGCACAGGCTGCAGGGTGCGCATGATGGGTATCGTTCTGGTCGCGGCGCTATTGGGCGTGCTCTGCATGCATGCAGCGCGGCGCGCTCCGGATCGAGTGCGGCGCGGCGCGCGCCGCGCCGGGATTACGAACGTGCGAACTGGGCGGGCTACACACCGGCCGTCGCGGGAGCGAGCGAACCACGCACGTTTTCGATCCTCTCTTCCGCTCCGGGTTTTCTCGGTCCCGGCGAATGCGAACTACCCCGAGGACTGTCTGGGCACGACGCCGAGCGAACAGGGGATCGAGGTTCGCGGCGTCTGGAGCGTCGAGGCCCGCGAGAGCGTTTCGCTGCGTGATCTCGTTGCGGCGCTGTGCGGTACGGGCGTGCGCGGGTTGTCGCTCGACGGCTGCGTGTTCGAAACCGCCGACCTGGCGTTGCTGTCCGAGCTTCCGAACCTTGAGTGGCTGGATTGCGCCGGCCGCGACGTGGGTGGCGCGGGCCTTGCGCACATCGGACGGCTCGCCGGTCTCCGGTACATCGGCCTTCATTCCGTTCCGCTCGACGACGCGGGTGTTGCCCAACTCGGCGGTCTGACCGCATTGGAGACGATCGATCTCACGAAGACCCCGGTCGGCGACGAGGCGATGCGCCATCTCGCTACGCTTCCACGACTGGAATGCGTCTTGTTGTCCGACGTGACGCTGTCTGCCTCGGGCTTTCGTCATCTCGTCGGGGCGCCCAAGCTGCGGGCACTTGAGTTGGGCGGCGCCAGCACCGATTCCTCTGCCCTGATCGGGCTCTCCGGGCACGCCACTCTTGAGACCCTCAAGTTTCGGTACCAGAAGGACTTTACACCCGAGACGCTGGGCTACGTGCGGCGCTTGCCCGCGCTTCGGGCGCTCGAGTTTTGGGCCTGCGAGCAGATCACGGACAAGAAGGACGGCGGCTTCAACGAGCAGGGGCTGGAGCAGATCGGCCGGATCGCCGGGTTGCGCTCGCTCGCCCTATGCCAAGCCCAGCGAGGGGACAAGGGCCTTGCCCGGCTAGGGGACAAAGGGCTTGCCCGGCTGGTCCATTTGAAAGACCTGGAGCGACTGAAGATCTACCAATCCAAGATCACGGACACGGGGATGGCCCATCTCCGTCACTTCCCCCGACTCACGGAGTTGTCCCTTTGGGAAGCCGACATCTCGGATGTCGGGATGAAGATCTGCCGCGAGTTACCGGACCTCGTGAAGTTCGAGCTCGGGGGCGCCCGTCGCGTGACGGACGCGGGACTGAACCACCTGTCCGCGGACCTCGAATCGCTCACCCTGCACGGCGGTGGAATCCGGCAGCCGAACCTGTCCCGGTTCCGCGCGCTGAGGCGGCTGTGGCTAACCGAGCTCGAAGACGCGGGTCTCGCATCGATCGCCCACCTGCCCGCGCTCGTCCACGTCGATATCGCCGGGACGCAAGTGACTTCCGCAGGGCTGCGGCACCTGCGCCGCCTGCGGACGTTGCGTGAGCTCGACCTGACCCACACGCTCGTGGACGACGCCGGACTGGCACACCTAGCGTCACTCGTGAACCTCGAATGGTTGAAGCTCGAAGGCACGGCCCTGACCGGAACGGGACTGCGACGGCTGGCGGGGCTGTCGTCGTTGCGACAGCTGGACCTGTCGGGAACCAAGGTCACCGACGGGTCCCTCGCCGGCCTGCCGCCGAACCTCGAGACCTTGATCCTGAGCGACACGCCAATCACGGGACGGGCGCTCCCGCACGTGGGTCGCCTGAAACACCTGACGCGGTTGCAGGTTTTTGATACGGCTTTCCCGCGGACGCGGCGCATCGGTTCGTGTGAGGTCGAGTGCGAGAGCCTCGATTGACCCAACGGCATTTCGGGGAATCGTCGCCGGGCAGTAGGCATACTAGCGGCTCGTAGCGTGAGTACGCCAACGCATTCGGTTGTCCCTACCGAAACCCAGATCCACGCCCGGATTCTCCGCTTGTCACGCCGGTTTCGACTCTACGCCGTCTCGCCGCTTGCGTCAATCGGGCCGCGCCGTCATCGTCCGACGATGAGCTTCGTGCGGCACCTGTTCGCCCTGGCGGCGGCCTCGCGGCCGTAAGGTCCGATAGATCAACGAGTTCGGCACGGCCGAGTTTTCGGACAGGACGGCGTGACCGCCGCATTCATCTGGAGCCCCCGACTCGCTCAAAAAACCAAACACGAAGCGCTGCTGCTGCTCAGCCTGCCCCACGCATTCCGGCACATTGGCATGTCCTTCCTGGTCCCGGCCATGGTGGCGCGACCCTTGCCGGAGGGGTTCGCCTACGGTGCGGCGTATGGCGACCTGGCCACAGGCTTGCTCGCACTGCTCGCCATCGTTGCCCTGCGGTTGCGGTTGTCGGTCGCCCTGGCGCTGGTCTGGCTGTTCAACCTGATCGGCACCGCGGATCTTCTGAACGCACTCCGGCACGTCGATGTCGCGCCGCGGTTCGGAGCGGTGTGGTTCATCCCCACGATGCTGGTGCCGCTTCTGCTGGTTACCCACTTCATGATGTTCCGTCGCCTGGTGTCGCGCGGGAACTGCCAGGCGCAGTAACCCTACCCATCCACCTTTTGACCCAATGCGTTGTATCTACAACCAATACAGGAACTAAGCCGATGAACAGACCTCTCATTCTCGTGACCGGCGCCACCGGCAAGACCGGCCAGAACGTCGCCCAGGAAATGCTCGAGCGAGGGTTCCCAGTGCGCGCACTGGCGCGTGCACACGACGAACGCACAAAGCGACTCGAAGAGCTCGGCGCGGACATCGTGCTGGGCGACTTCCACGACCTGCGGACGATGCGCGCCGCCGTGAACGGCACCCAGCGCGTCTACTTCTGCTACCCGCCCCAAGGCGATCGCCTCGTCGAGGCCACAACGATCCTCGCGACGGCTACGCGCGACGCGGGCGTCGAGAATGTCGTCAACATCTCTCAAATCTCCGCGCGCCCGGACTCGAAGAGCCCCCTCGCACGCCACCACTGGCTGTCCGAGAACATCCTCGACTGGGCGGGCGTGGGTGCGATGCATCTACGCCCGACCTTCTTCGCCGAGATGCTTCTCATCCTCGGCGCTGCAACAGTCGAGCGCGAGGGCAAGCTGTACCTGCCGTATGGGGACGAGCGACACGCCCCCGTGGCCGCAGCCGACATCGCCCGAGTGGCGGCCGGCGTCCTGGCCAGCCCCGCCTCGCATGTGGGCGAGCGCTACGTCGTCACGGGCCCGCACAACATGACGCTGTCCGAGGTCGCCAAAGTGTTGAGTGAAGAGCTCGGTCGCTCAATTGAATACGTCGACCTCCCCAACGAGTCCTGGGGCCAGGCCTTGCTCGGCCTCGGCCACCCCGAATTCCTGGTCACGCACCTGCAAGCCGTGGCCGACGACCACAAACGCGGTGTCTTCAGCGCCGTGACCGACGTTGTCGAACGCATTGGAGGCCGCGCGCCGCAATCGCCAAGGGCGTTCATCCAGGCAAACCGAAAGGGCTTCGGAGCAGAGGCGGTGCAAAGCCATGCCTAGCAGCCCGTTGAAGAAGGGGCTGTCCTACCGAAAACCAGATCCACGCGCCGATTCTCCGCTTGGCACCCAAGATTCGAATCTACGGCGCGTAGTTGCTTGCGTCAATCGCGTCGCGCGCGCCTCGTCCGGCGATGAGCTTCGTCCGACACCGGCTCGCGCTGGTGCGCGCCGTCGCGGCCGTAGCGCCCGACAGGTCAACGGGTTCGGGACGGCTGAGTTTTCGGATAGGACGAGGGACAGGTCGGCTAGTCCTTCTTCGTCGTGGTCTTCCGGCCGGATTTCTTGCGATCGACGACAGGCAACAGGTTCTCGTACTCGAGGTACTCCTTGCTCAGCACGAGAGTCAGCGTGAGATCGTCGAAGCTCGCCCGGTTGTTGTGAACGAACAGGCCGAACTTGTACGAACGCATGTTCTTCGTCTTTCCTTTCGACGAGCCTCTCCCTTTCACGGACCCGACCTTGAAGGACTCCGCCCAACCGTCCTTCCAGACCTCGACCTTGACGTCGCGGCGGACCCGCACCGTCTTCGGCAGGTTGCGGCTGAAGATGTCGCGGAAGTTGACGAGACCCGAGCGTTTGTCCTCGGCACCCTCGTCTTCGCGCAAGCCGCACGCTCCAATGTGCATGGCGCCGTTCTTGTTGAAGCGATAGTCGAAGAGGTTGTAGACGACGTAGAAGTCGCTCAGTATCGGCTCGGTTATCACGGCGCCGACGTTGCGTTTCTTGTCGAATCGGACTGTGAACCGGGCGTGAATCTTCCCGGTCCCTTCCATCTTGTGCCGGATCGCAGTGGATCCATTGAGGACGAGACGGCCGCTCTCAATCCTCACGTCGTTGCTGCTCGCGTCGAGAAGGCGAGGAGGACGTGCGTCCTCGAAGTCCTTGAGCTGATTTGGATCGTTGAAGTCGTAGTGGATCGTGACTTTGCGCTTCTTGATGCTCACGATCCGGCCCTTGAATACGTGGTTGAGCGCTCGTTTGGGCGACGACCGCTTGGCGGCGTCCTGACCGTGGACCGGAACTGCGATGAACACGAGCAGTGCGAAGACGAAGCGAACTACGTTCATGGAGCCTCCCCGGCCACGTGTGGCCGTTTGCCATCAGCGACTTCGAGGTCGCTGCCTATAGAGACGCGCGTCGAGGCAAAAGGACTGGTGTTTTTACACAGCAATGTGGACTGGCGCGGAAAGACGCTGCCGATACCCGCCTTGCCGAACGCCTTGGTTCGGATTCATGCTCCATCCACCGGAACGCTGGGCCGCCGCCGAGCAGCCCGTCAAGCTTGGACGGCGAAAGCCAGCGACATGGTTCGGCGTGTCTTGGCGGGCTCCACCATCCGTACACGCGCGCCGCGTGAGCGGCTGACTTCGCGTGCGCTTCTCGACCGACAAGCCGTAGCACCGATCCGCTCGAAAGCGCGCCCGCCCTTTTCGCTACGCGCCGTTGGCCGTAGACTCGACCGTGAGAGCTCAACATCGACGGGCGTTTGAGTTTTCGGTAGGGACAGGCGTGGAGACGACGCCGGCAGGCCTGTTCGTCCACGCGACGTTGATTCTGACCGCGTACCACATGCAGCTGTTCTTGTACCTCAAGGGCGTCGGCTTCGAACTCGGCACCCGCGAGTGCTGGTTCGGCCAGGACGCGCCGGCCGTGGGCGGATAGCCGACTCCGCCGTCACGGTCCTTTCAGCGCGTCGCGCGCGCGCTTCGCGGCCGCAGCCACGATTCCTTCGCCGTCGGCGAGAGCCTCCACGCGCGGCAGCACGTCGCGAGCGGCGGGACCCATCGCAGCCAATACGTTCAGGGCATCGACGCGGAGCCCTTCGGGGTGCTCACCCGCAAGGTATCCGGCTGCGATCTTCTTGAACGGATAGGCCCGGGCGCCGATGGTCGCGAGCGCCTTCCACTCGCGGGCGTCCCGGTACGCTCCGCGCAGGATGCGCGGCGTTTCGACGCGGTCGGCGCCCGGCAGGACGATCGCCGGCAACAGCCGCTGCTTGTCGCTGACGAACGCGCCGCCCGTCGAAAGGGCGACCGCGTCCTATCCGAAAACTCAGCCGTCCCATCGCTACGCGGCCCTTCGTAGTGCTCCAGAATCCCGCCCAGCCGTTCCCGGCAGTGAATCGGACCGCGCAACGGCGCGGCACACTTCGTGATCCGCTCGTTCCCGATGCCCTGGTGCGCCCGCTCGTGGTAGCGCTCCACGAACTCGGCGACGGCACACCGGAGCGATGACTCGCCGAAGAAGATCATGCGGCGCAGGCACTCCGACTTGATCGACAAGACGAAGCGTTCGACGGCGAGGACCACGTCAACTTGCCCAAGGACGCCGGCCCTCCGCTTCGCTACGGAAACGCCCCGCTTCCTCAGCTGACCTGATGCTGCAACCGGCTGAATAGGTACAATTCCGCCTGGATGGCAACCGGGGACAGCAGCACGCACTGGACGGTGATCCTTGACGCCGCGGGCGGCGGCGTCAAGGCGCGCGAGGAGTTCGTTCAGCGCTACAGCCTCGCGATCGGCGCGTACCTCGGCGCGCGCTGGAAGGGCTCCCCGCTGCGGGCCGAGATCGAGGACGCCGTGCAGGAGATCTTTATCGAGTGCTTCAAGGACGGCGGCGTGTTGACCCGCGCCGAGCCCGGCCGCAAGGGCGGCTTCCGCGCGTTCCTCTACGGCGTCGCGCGCAACGTCGCGCGCCGCGCGGAGGAGCGCTGGCAAACACGCGCTGCCGAGCCGCGCATGCCGAGCGGCTTCGACACCGCTGGCACCGAGGAACCGTCCAGCCGCGCGTTCGACCGCGCGTGGGCGCAGGGCCTCATGCGCCAAGCCACCCAACTGCAGAAGGAGCGCGCCAACGCCGGCGGCGAGGCGTCGCAGCGACGCGTGGAGCTCTTGCGCCTGCGCTTCACCGACGGCCTCCCCATCCGCGACATCGCCGACCGCTGGGACATGAAGCCCACCCAGGTTCAGTACGAGTACAAGTGCGCCCGCGAGGAGTTCCATGCCGCCCTGATCGACGTGATCCGCAAGCACGACGCCGACGGCGACCCGGCGACGGAATGTGCGCGCTTGCTCGGCCTGCTGGCCTCCTGACAAAATCTTTTGAGGAAACGGGGGGGCCCCGGAATCCATAGGCAATGACCAAGGACGGGGAACAACGCGATCCGCTCGAAGCCGGCCTCAAGGCCGGTTACTCGCCCGACTCCCAGGCTCCGGGCGAGAGCGTCCTGGCCGCCATCGAGCGCCTGCACGGATCGGACGCCCGCAGCCAGGTCGCGCTGCGCCACATCGAGGAGGGCGGCACGCCCGTCGCCCTGATGCGCGACGACGGTCCCGCGGTCGATGACTCCCGCTACCAGGTGCTCGGCGAAATCGCGCGAGGGGGCGTGGGCGTTATCTACCGCGGCCGCGACAAGGACCTGAACCGCGAGGTCGCGCTCAAGGTGCTCAAGGCCGACCACGCGGATAACCCGGACGTCGTGCAGCGCTTCATCGAGGAGGCGCAGGTCGGCGGCCAGCTGCATCACCCGGGCATCGTCCCGATCTACGGCATGGGCCTGCAGTCCGACGGCCGCGCGTACTTCGCGATGAAGCTGATCAAGGGGCGCACGCTGTCGGCGATGCTCGAGAGCAACCCCGCCGGCATCGACCTGCCGAGCGTGTTCGAGTCCATCGCGCAAACGATGGCGTACGCGCACAGCCGCGGGGTCATCCACCGCGACCTGAAGCCGGCCAACATCATGATCGGTGCGTTCGGCGAGGTCATGGTCGTCGATTGGGGCTTCGCGAAAGTCCTCGGCCTCGACGACACCGCGCCTACGGCGCCGAAAAACACCGTGATCGCGACCGTGCGCAGCGAAGCGGAGGGCTCGCAGTCCATCGCCGGCAGCGTGATGGGCACGCCCGCGTATATGCCGCCGGAACAGGCGCTCGGCCACGTCGACGAACTCGACGAGCGCAGCGACGTTTTTGCGCTCGGCGCGATCCTGTGCGAGATCCTCACCGGCGAGGCGCCGTACACCGGCAACCTGCGTGACCAGTTGCTGGCCGCGTCGCAGTGCCGCCTGGAGGAGGCGAACGAACGCCTCGACAACTGCGACGCTGCGGACGAGCTGAAGCAACTCGCGCGCGACTGCATGCAGCCGCTCGGCAAAAAGCGCCCGGCCGAGGCCGGTGTCGTCGCCAGCCGCGTCTCCGGCCACTTCGCCGCCGTCGAGGAGCGCGTGCGCAACGCCGAACTGAGAGCGATCGAGGCGGAGGCCGCCGCCGACCGCTCGCGCCGCGCGCGCAAGCAGACGCTCGCGCTAACCAGCCTGGCTCTGGTGGCCATCCTCGGCAGCGGCGGCGGCTACCTCTGGTGGCGCGGCGAACGCGACGCCCGCCGGAAAGGCGCGGAGCAGCGCGTCGCGGCGGCGTTGGCCAAGGCGGCGCAACGGGAACGTTCGGGGGACCGCACCGCTGCCATCTCGGCGGCGCAGGAGGCGGTCGGCATTGCCGAGACCGAGCAGACGGCGGTCGATGAGGCGCGCGCGACGGTCGCGCGTCTCAAGCGACGACAGAAGGAGGCGGAACACGTTGCGTTTGTCGAGTTTCGAAACCAGCAACTTCAGCGAAACCTCGAATCGATTTTTTACAGCCCGCCCGACGAGATCCGGAAGACTCTGGACCGTGACTGCCGCGCAGTCCTTGCGGCCCACTTCGGCACTGGCGAAAGCGCATGGAAGCGTGCCGAGCGGCGCCTCGAGGGATCGAGTGTCGCGGCGGCCATCGCCTCGTCGCTCCTGGTTTGGGCCGGATACGTGGACGCTGAAGCGAAAAAGCCGCTGCACCGTCTCGCCTTCGCAATCGACCCCACGCAGCTGAACCTGCGCCAGGCCGTGATCGACAAGGATCCGGAGGCCGTCCAAAAGGAGCTGCAGGCCCAACCGCTCAAGGCGATTCCCGTCCGGCTCATCAAGTCCGCGGGCTGGATCCTCTGGAACGTCGGCCGGCGCGACCAGACGGAGACGTTGTTTCGTGCGGCCGCGCAGCTTCACCCCGGATCAGCGGAGATCCAATCGGCGCTCGGCTGGATGTACGCGCGCTCTCACCGCGTCGAAGACGCCGTGCGTCACTTCACCGTGGCCGTCGCGGCCCGTCCGAAGATCAAGCACATCCGGCACGGTTACGCGCAGGCGCTGGAAAGGGCCGGACAACTGGAATCGGCCGTGGAGGCGTGGCGGGAGGTGCTGGAGGTCCACCCCCGATGGGCGCACGGCATGGGCCACCTCTTGAGCGCGCTCAACAAGTTGAAGCGCTTCGACGAAGCCGAGACCATCGCCCGGAACGCTGTCCGCGCCGACCCGACGAGCGACATGCTGGTCAGGGTTCTTAGCGCTCAAAGACAATATGCCGCCATGCTCACGGAGGCGCGCAGGGTCCTGCGGGCCTCGCTCGCGGCGACGCCGTCGATGGCGGACGTAGAACTCGGAGGTCGATACTCATGGGTGGGCTATGCGCACCTTTGCAATGGCGAGCATGAGCAGGCAATTCCGCACTATCTCCGCGCGCGCGAGCTGGGCCCGAAGGAACTCACCACCTGGGACGGGCTCATCGGCGCGTACCTGGTGCTGGACGATCCGGATTCGGCCTTCGAGGTCCTTTGCGCGGCGCTCGAGGACCCGAAGAGGCGGGTCCTCATGTGGCGGCGGTTCCGCGAAAGGGCGAATGCGACGATCCGCCAGGCCTTGATCGATCTGGCCCGCCGGTACTTGAAGCTTCACCCGAAGGATACGTCAGGATGGTACACCGTCGGAAGACGGCACAAGAACGCCGGCCAGCTGGATCTGGCCATCGACGCGATGCGTACCGCGACTGGTCTTTCGGAAAGCGCGAACGGGTGGCAGTGGCTCGCCACCGTTCACCAGCAACGCGCTGCCCCAGACGACTTGGCGCAAGCAGAGGAAGCGATCGAAAGAGCACTGGCAATCAAGCGCAACGTGTACGCGCTTCATTTCCTCGCGCGTCTCAAGAGCGGGCAGGACAAGCATGAAGAGGCAGAAGCCCTGAACAAGGAAGCGGTGGAACTCGAGCCGTGGAACGGGACGGCCGTTCAGCGGTACATCGAATCGCTCCATCGCCGCGAGGACTTCAAGACCGCGTTGCAAGTCACTCGTGGATACTACCGCCGCAACAAGAACCTGCGGACGCTGTCGGAGGCTGCGTGGCACCTGCGTGCACTGAAAGACCCGCAGGCCGCGATCAGGGAGCTCCGAGTACTCGAGACGGTTAAGGCACACGCCTCCGACAAACAAGCGCGCTGGGCGTGGCGTGAGCTCGGCATGGCGCGGATCGAGGCCGGGCAGCCGGACGGCGCCGAGGCGCTGACAAGGTCGATCGAGCTCGGGCTCAACGACAACTGGTGGGAGTTGGGACTTGAGTTGAGCAAGCACCACGCGCCCGACGTCGTGCGCGAGAAGCTGCGCGCGCTGGTGGACCGCACGGTCTACCCGGAGTCCGCATGGTTCGCGTTGCTCAAGACGTACCTCTCGATGGGCGATTTTGACTCGGCGCTGCAGGTGGCGAAGCAGACGTCGAGTCTGACGTTCCCCAGGGCGCGCACGCACTACGTCCTCGGCATGATCTTTACGAAGACAGCCCGGGCCGGGGAAGCGCTGGTCGAACTCGACGCAGTCGATCCGAAGTTCGTGGAGTCGTTGATCAAAGGCGAATGGGAAACCCGGAAAGCCGCCGCCTTGTTCCGGCTCGGCCGATATGGAGAGGCCGTCGCGCTGCTCGACTCGGCCGGACTTCACGAGCAGGACAAGGACCGGCGGCGTCGTGCGACGCTTGTGCCGCGGTTGCCGGCGATCGTTGCGGGCGAGGACACGGCGAAGGACGCGACAGAGGCCTATGACTTCGGCGTCGCGCTCGCCACCGTCGGACTTGCCGACGACAAGAAGACCTACTCGGCGGCTGCCGTTGCGATGTTCAAGAAGGCCAAAACAAAGGGCGGGCAGTTGTGGCTCGCGGCACGGGCCGCGAGCCACGCCCACGACCTTGTGACCGCGCTGGCCTGGTCTCGCGAGTGGCTCGACTACGTCGAGGATTCGAAGAACGTGATGTACGTCCGGCTCGTCCTCGAAAGGGCCGCCCGGGATCCGCGGTCCAAGTCGGTGCGCGACGCCGGAAACTGGCCCGCGTTCTGGACGCGGTTCGACGGGCTGCTGGCCAAAGCAAGGAAGCAGACATGGTGAGCGACAAGAGCATCCTGCTGCGCCTTCACGAGCAGGGCCAACCCGCCGCCCGCGTGGACTTGCGCGGCACCGAGCGCAACAAAGACGCGAGGACGCGCTACGAACTCGTCGGTGAACTCGCCCGCGGCGGCGTGGGCGTCGTACACCGCGGCCGCGACAACGACCTGGGCCGCGACGTCGCTCTCAAGGTGTTGCGCGAGGAGTACCTGGCCAACCCCGAGCTGGTGCGCCGCTTCGTCGAGGAGGCGCAGATCGGCGCGCAGCTGCAGCACCCCGGCATCGTTCCGGTCTACGAACTCGGCCTGCTCGAGAACCAGCGCCCGTACTTCGCCATGAAGCTGGTGAAGGGCGAAACGCTCGCCGCGCGTTTGCAAAGGCGCACCGATCCCGGCGATGGCCGCCGCACCATGCTCGCGATCTTTCGCGACGCCTGCCGCACCGTCGCCTACGCCCACGCCCGCGGCGTAATCCACCGGGACCTGAAGCCCGCCAACATCATGATCGGCAGCTTCGGCGAGGTGCAGGTCGTCGACTGGGGCTTTGCCAAGGTGCTACGCGCGGGCGGCATCGACGATGAGCGCCTGGCCAAGGCCGCGAAGCGTCTCTCCACGATGATCGCCACCGTGCGCTCGGGCGACGACTCCAACCCGTCGCTGGCCGGCAGCGTCATGGGCACGCCCGCCTACATGCCGCCGGAGCAGGCGCTCGGCCACGTCGAAGAGCTCGACGCCCGCAGTGACGTGTTCAGTCTCGGCGCGATCCTGTGCGAGATCCTGACCGGTGCCCCGCCGTTTACGGGGATCGGGGAAGCATCGATGTGCGACCTCGACGGGGCCGACGCGAGCCTCGACCGATGCGGCGCCGACAAGAGCCTCGTCGACCTCTGCCGCCGCGCCCTTGCGCCGCTTCCGAAGGACCGCCCCGCCGACGCGCAGGTGATCGCCAACGCGATCGCGGACTATCTCGGCAAGGCGGAAGGCCGCGCGCACCGCATGCAGGTCCACGCCGCACAGTCGCAGGCGCGCGCGGAGAAGCAGCAGCGCGCCCGGCGCTTCACGCTCATGCTGTCGGTCGGCGGCGTGGCCGCGATGATCCTGATCGGCCTGACGTTTTTGTGGATCCACAACAAGGGCGTCGAGCACGACCGCCGCGAGCAGAAAAAGATCGCCACCGCGGTGCGCGAGGCGCAGAACGAACCGGACGACCGGAAGGCGCTCGTCGCGGCCAAGCGAGCACGCCGCGACGGCGGCGACGTCGATGATCTGATCGCCGAACTCGACAAGCGCATCCACGACCGCGAGGCCACGCAGACGCGTGACAAGCTCGCGCGCGACCTTCTTGCCGCGCTCGAGGAGGCCGGCTCGAAGCACGGGGATAGGGAGTTCACTTCCAAGCAGATCGACGCGGAGTACGAGGCCGCCCTCGAGCTGCACGACGTTGAGCTCGAAACCCTGTCGAAGAGGCTGGAGGGCGCGCCCCATCGCAAAGGGATCGCCGGCGCACTGCAGCACTGGGCCTATCAGCGCCGCCGGCGAAAACAGTTCGCCGAGTCGATCCATCGCACCGCCCAAAGCCTCGACCCCTCCATCGGCGACCTCGACGAGACGGTCACGACACCCGACAAGATCGACGGCATCGCACCGACGCGGCTCGCGATCATGGCCTGGACCCTGAACAGCCAGGAGAAGACGAAGCAGGCCGAGGCGCTGCTCCGCGCCGCGCAGCGCAAGCACCCGGACCACTTCTGGGTCAACACGGCGCTTGGCACCACGCTGACCGAACGGCGGGAGAAACCGCTGGAAGCGGCCCGCTACTTCGCAGCGGCCCGCGGCCTGCGCCCCGAGAGTATCGAAGCCATCCATCGGCTCGGCAAGGCGTTGGAAAAGGGCGAGCGGCAAGCCGAGGCTCTGGAGACGTTTCGGACCGGCGTGCGGCTGAACCCGACATGGGCGCACGGGTACATGCACATCGGCGAGATCCTGAGAAAGGCCGGCAAGCTGGACGACGCGCTCAAGGCCTTGCGCGCCGGACTCAAGCTCAAGCCCGACAACGAGCCGTTGAACCTCTCCATGTGCTACACGCTGCGGTCTTCCGGCAAGGCCGAGGAGGCAAGGCGTTTTCTTCGCCTGACGATGAAGCGGAGCCTCCAGCTGTCCCGGCAAGGACTCGAAAAGGACCCCGAGAACCCAGAGCGTCTGTCCGGCTATCTCAGCCTTCTGATGCTGGTGGAGAGGTTCGAGGACGCCGAGCCGATCGCACGCCGCCTGATCCGCGTGCGCCTGGCCCCCGTGCGTGCCTGGCACTCGCTCGCCATTGTGCTGCAGGCCCTGGGCCGCGATGAGGATTCGCAATCGGCGCAGAAGCGCTGCGACGAACTCGTGACGAAGCTCAAGATCGATCCGGTTAAGGCACGTTTGATGAAGGCCCGGACCTTGATCGCACGCGGCGACCTGGCCGGGGCCGAAAACACCCTGCGCGGCCTGATCGCCAGGGACGGGAAGAACCGCGTCGCCTGGTGGATCCTGGCCCGCGTCCTGCACAAGCAGGGCAACCACCGGGACGCGGACGCGGCCCAAGAGAAGTCGGCCGACCTCGCGCGCCGCGGAACCCGCGCGCCTCGCGACCGCTGACACGCCGAGCCGCAAGGTCGGCTAGGCCAACGAAGATAGGATGGGGTAGCCCGACATCTTAGTTTTGACCTAGCGCTTGCGTGTGAGTGGTCGAGCCATCTGAGTCAACGCAAGACACGCAGTGTCCGCCCGCGTTCGCCGGAGGCGACCAATTCTTCGGTCGCCGCGCCATCGGGCCCAACAACGGAAACAAGATACAGGCCGGGACGGAGGCCGGGAAACCGAAACCATCCGCTGGCTCGTGTACGCCCCGTCCTTGCGTCCGGGGCCGCGGGATCGAGCGACCGGAGTGTCACAACTCCGTTCTTGCAAGGCGTACCTTCGGCGACCAGTGCTCGCCCCTCCAGCGTCTCCCCGGTCGGGAAGCGCAAGTCGAGACGCGTCACGCTTCCCGCCGTCGGCGTCACCGCCGACTCCAAAATGACCATGGGGTGGTTCGGATGGTCCGCAACCAGCGTCGCACCGACTCGGAGCGACTCGCACTCCTTCACGGAGCAGTCGTAGCGATATCGACCCTTGCCATTGGAGCGCACGGTCCACCGTGGATACCAGTGGCGCCGGCGCAACTTCGCAAGCTGTGTCCGGTCGAATCCGGCAGGCAGGAGTCCGACGAGTGCTCCCGCCACCGGTTGACCGTGCGCGTCTGCAATGGTTCCGTGGACTGTGCCGACGGGTTCCGGTGTCAGGTCGAGCCGTGTCGTCGCGTCCGCCCGGACGATGAAGGGACCAAAACGCTCGTCGCCGACGCGTATGAACACGGGTTCATCCACGGGGACATGATCAAACGCGAAGATGTCGCGGGCATCAAAGAACTCCCGAGCCATCCGCCCGTTGGCCACCAGGTCGATCGCGATCAACGGCTGGTCGCCCGGGGCGTTGCCGCGCCCGCCTCCGTAAGCGACTCCCGACAAGCGTCCCTCGATGCGGCCGCGGGGTTTCAGGTCGAGTGTGACCCGTGCAGGCGCGACGCACTCGACCGGTTCGCTTGCGAGCGGCCCCGATACGGCATGCACGCGATATCTCTGCGGCCGCAGGCCATCGATCCGAACCCCACCGCGAGTCGTAGCTGTTTCTCGAACGGGTACCCAGACCGTGCCGCGACGGGCGGACAGGATCACCCGCGCCGCGTGATCGGGTGTGGTTACATGGATGCTGGCGGCGCGGCTCAGCCGTAGAACCGCATGTGCGGCCTGCAGAGGGTGGACCCGCAGCGTGAGGCGACGCGACGCGAGCAGGTCGGCTAGTCTCCGCGGCGGTTGTGCTGCCACACGGATCGGTCCACGCGGAAGCCCGTCGACTCGGTAGCGGCCCGTGTCGTTCGTCAGCGCCGTGATCGTGATCTCATCGCCGTTCCTGAGACGCGCGGTGGCCATGACGACTGCGCCAGGTACGGGCGACCCGGCCGGATCGAGAACTGTTCCGCGCATCGCGCACGCGCCGCGCGGAAGCACGAAGTCCAGCGCGAGACGTGAGGTCTTTGTCTTTCTGTGGACCGTCATCTTCCCGCTTCGGATCTCCCATACAGTCAGCGCGTCGCGGTCGGGCTCGCCGATGACCATCGCAAACCGGCCGCGCGTGTCGGTGTGCGTTGTGAGCCGGGCAGGCGCGGTCACAACGCCGCCCTGAGTCACGGTGACCGCCGCCATGGGAACCGGTGCTCCGTCCGATGTCGCGACCGTGCCCTCCAGACGGCATGGCGGACGGAGCCAGACCTCGATCGACCGCGGGGCACCGACGGCCGGGAGCGTAATCAGACTGCGGCAAGGGGCGTGTTCGGCGGCGACTACCACGACCGTGATGCGACGACGCCATTCGATTCGTAGTTGAAACCGGCCGTCGGCGCCTGTCGCTGTTCGGGCAAGCGGACGGTCGCTCCAGTTCACGCGGCCGGGCGCGTGTCCGTCCGCGTACGTCACGTGAATCTCGACCGAGGCACCACTCACTGGGCCGTGTGACGTGAGAACCTGCCCTTGGATTCCCACGCGCGCCGACATGCTCCGGGCCGAGTGTCCGACCGTTGGCGCCGTGTGCGCCGCTGCGACGATGTCGGCGATCGATCGATGTGCGCGGAGTTCCCGTTCCGCGCGTTCCCGGTGCTCGATAGCCCGGTATCGCGTGGAGTACCGGAGGCCGACGAGGAGCATCGCCACAAGAATCGCGGCCGCGGAGTACACCGCGCCACGCCGGACACTTCTGCCGATGAGCGCCGCGAGAAACCACGGAGCCGGCGCCTGCTTTCGGGAGTCGTCGTGCCGGTCCAGCGCTTCACGCAAGAGTCGTAGACCGCGCGCCAACCGTGTCTTAACGGTCGCGAGGGGTACGTGCGATTCCTCCGCGATCTGAATCGGCGTGCGTCCGGCGATGTACCGGCGTGTGATGACCGAGCGATAGGGTTCGGGCAAACGATCCAGCTCCGCGCGAACCCGACGTGCCGCGTGTTGCTTGGCCTCCTCGTCGATGAGCCCTGCGACGGGGCCATCCGAGCGTTCGCGCCGGGCGGCCCTTTGCTCGCGCTCCGCCCGCCGTCGTTCGCTGCGTCGGTAACGTGCGGCGATGCGGCGGACGACCGTGAACAGCCATCCGCGACTGTTCCAGCGACTGCGAGGATCCTGTTCGAGCATGGCAAGTGCCGCCTCTTGCGCAACGTCGTGGGCCGTCTGCTCGTCGGGTGCGCAGCGGCAAGCGGTGCGCAGGATGTACTCCAGGTGGAGCGCTACGTATCGGCCGTCGCGTCCTCGGGATTCCTCGTTCGATCTAGACGGCATAACCCGCTTATACCAGCTTGAGCGCGCGCGGTCCGTATGCCCGAATCGCCGCCGCAGGTGTCATCGATTTGCAAAAAAGGTCACGCGTCGAACGCGCGCATTTTTTGTGGCGGGATCCGCTCGATCTCCTACAACAAACGCACTCAGTGCAGTGAGCGACTCGACTATTTTTCGGAGACCAACGATGCGAAACGCCGCGCTTTTTCTTGTCTTGTTGTCGGTCGGCTGTAGCAATGCCGGAGGAAGGTCCCTGGCGGTTGTCGTAACATCACCCGCGGTGGGCATGCGCCTACCGTTGAACAGCGACCGGTCCGTTCAGATCCGATACACCGACTCGGACACGGGCGGGACGGCTGTAACGACGATCGTCGCGGTGCCGAGGTCGGGCGCCGAAGTCGTGATCGCTGCGAACCGGCCCTCCATGGATAGTGAGGTTCAGTCCGTCGTTTGGGAAACGGCTGGCGTCCCCGCTGGAACGTACTCGATTCGAGCGCGCATATCGAACGGCCTGCTCTTCGCCGACGCCGTGGCTCCCGGCGCCGTGCAGTTGAATGCCCCGCCCCAAGTTGCCTTGATCCGTGCAACCCCCGCCACGGTGAGCCGCAGCGGACTCGTGCGGATCCAGTACACCGATGCCGATGCGGACGACGACGCACAGACCACGATCTTTGCGGATGTCGATGGTGATCCGACAACCGCAACGGACACGATCGAGATCGCGCAGCGGACGGAGGCGAACGGCGAGTCGTCTGAAGTTCTGTGGGACACGTCCGGCTTGCCGGAGGGCGAGTACACCATTTTTGCGCGCGTCGAAGACGGAACAAACGAACCGGTAGCCGCAGCGCCCGTGCAGATCAGCATCGCGAACAACTTCTTTGCGCAGGCATCGACTCGTGGAGGGCCGGTCGCACTGCCCACGTCCCAGTCGGTCTCAGTGTTTCCGGATGGTGCCACCGTGCTCGTTGGGGTGATCACGACGGAGACGGTCTTGGGGGCAGGCGAGGCGAATGAAACGACCCTCTCCGCCGCGGGTACCTTTGTCGCTCGCTACGACTCCGGCGGGCGCCTGAGCTGGGCCCGCCTTGTCACGCCCAGCTTCTTGGTCGTTCGTCTTCGGGCGATGGACGACGACACTACCGTCCTGTTCGGAGCGTCTTCCTCAACGACCGTGTTTTCTTCCGGCCGCCCGGACGAGGCACGGATCAGTCTGCCTCGGTTCCGATCGACGATGTTGCGCGCCCAGTTCGACCGGGAAGGTGCCCTTCTGGGCGTGGAGGTTCTGGCTCTTCCATTTTCGCTGGTTTCAGCCGTCGACGACGGTACGTTGACGGTCGGCGGACAGCTCACGGGCACGATGCTGCTTGGCGAGGGTGAGCCGAATGAGACCCTGCTCGTCGGAGCATCGGCGACGGAAACAGACGCCTATTTGGCGAGGTACGGGGCCGACGGCGCTCTTCTGTGGGCCGTGAGCCATGGCGGCGGCGGGTTTGAAACGGTTACCGGCGTCTGCACGCTTCCCGACGGGTCGAGCGTTTTACTCGGAAGGTTCACACATGTAGCGACGTTCGGCCGTGGCGACCCCGGCGAGAGCACGCTTGTGAGCCGCGGCGCATCCGACGGGTTCGTGGCCCGTCATTCACCGGCCGGACGGCTGCAGTGGGTGCGGGCCATAGGCAGTTCGGGCAACGAGCTTCCGATTGGCGTCATCGCGTCGCGCGACAACTCGGTCGTGGTGTTATCGGTGTCCGGTGGCACCGTCACGCTTGGGGGAGGCGAAGAACGGGAGACTCGACTGACGGGCGCCGGCATGCTCGTCGCGCGCTATGACGAATTCGGATCACTGTTGTGGGGTCGGCTCTTGCGCGCCGAGACCGGGTTCCTGGACGCCCCAGCGATGGTGGGTTCGATCGACGGCTCGGTCATCGTCTCGGGCGCTTTCACAGGGTCGGTGACGCTCGGTTCAGGGGCTGCGGATGAGCGGACGCTCGTCAGCTCCGGGGCGGGCTCGCTCTTCCTGGCGCGGTTTCGCGACGACGGAAGCTTGGCCTGGGCGAGCCGCGGCGGCGAGCGCAACGATGCCGGTTCGTTCAGGGTCAGCGCGATTGCCGCGGGAAGCGATGGTTCCGCCGTCGTGACGGGAATCTTCGACACCGCCATCACGTTTGCTTCGGGCGAGGAGAACGAGACCAGGCTGGAGCCCTCAGGCCGGTCCGAGATCTTTCTCGCACGATTCAACGCGGATGGCGGTTCGTGATGCAGGCCTTCGCCACGCACGGTGCAGGGCTTCTGCGTCGCCATCGTGCTGTTGTTTCCGTCGGATGCGGCTCCGTGTTCGCGGGCGGCAGGTCTTGGACTACGGCGCTCCGCGGAGTCATCAAATGCGAGAGAATCGAACTTGCCTCCGGCGCCCGTACTCCGATCACGGTTGTGGGCCCGCAGCTGGTGGCGCCGGCAGACGCCGTCTACGATTCGGCCGGAGATCGGCTCTTGATCCTCGACAAGGGGCGGCGCGAACTACTGGCGGTCGATCCGGCAACGGGCGTGGGCACGACGTTGTCTGGCGCGGGCCGCGGCACGCGCTTGTGGCACCGATCGACGCGGTCCGCGGCATCGTGCATGTCGTCGATGGGAACCACATTCTCGCAATCGAGCTGGAGACGGGAGCGCGAGTGGCCACTCTGCGATAGGTAGAACTATTCGTCACCGAACGCAATGCCGATGGCTCGTGCCAACGAGACCGATCGGCCCGCCGGGTTCACGTTGCGCGTCTTTCCGGCGGCGTCTTCGAGCGGCGCGAGGAGTACTTTCGAGTTGCGGTAGGTGGTGAACACCGAGTTTTTTTCCGGCGGCGAGGGCGCGACATGCGGCGACAACCAGCGAGTGGCAGTCACGCGATCGAAAAAGCTGTCGGCACTCCCGTCCTGTCCGAAAACCAGCCGCTCGTTTGCTACACAGCCACTCGTAGTGCTTGAGAATCCCGCCCAGTCGTTCTCGGCTACGAATCGGACGGCATGACGACGAAGCCCGTTTCGTGATCCACTCGTTCCCGAGACCCTGGTGTGCGCGCTCGGCGTGGCAGTGCTCCACGTACTCGACAACAGCACGGCGGAGCGAGGACTCCAACTCGGAAACGCCAGCGCCGCCCGTGCCGAGCTCGCCTTTTTTTGGAAACACACGCATCCGCCGACGCAGTGTTCACAGTCTTTTCCTTGGCCATGCAAAAACGGTCTGCTCTTCTGCTCGCATTCGCGGCGTCGGCGCTCGCTGGTCCGAACGGCGGCTCTCGACCCGAGGACGGATCTACGCGGCACCACTTTGACCTGTCCAAGGAGGCGGGCCAGCCCGTGTTTGTTGAGGTCGAGACTGGCGAACGCGTCTGGCGCAAGCCGAACCATCAGTCGGACGGCACCCTTCAGCCCGTATTGCCGCGCGGCGCGGGGTGGGCGATCGTCCTGACGCCCAACCGGAAATACGAGACCGGTGGTTACGCGATCGAGTGGGGCCTCCTGAGCAAGGCGGGGAGCCTGGTGAAGGTCGTGGAGACGATCTATCGTGCGGATGTCGCGTCAGGACGCAAGGTCTCGCCGCAGCCAGAGCAGAACGACAAGGGGAAACTGAAACTCAAGGGGCGCACGTTGCGCGCCGTGGTCTGGCGTTGGGTCGGCAGGCATCCGTCGGGCCAGGACACGATGACCGTCGCGGCCGCGTGCCAAATCGGAGAGGCGTGCCTGCTGCTCCGCTCATGGGAGGTGCTCGGCTCAAGTGGCGTGGTCCGAGCCGGGGCCGGTCGTGAGAACGTGTTTGTTCGGACCGGTCGGCCGCTTGTACGCTCCTTCAAGGCGGCGGGCGTGTTCGGTGAACTCAAGCGCGCCGTTCGATTCGTGCCTCGGGTGAAGCCCGCGCGCAGGGCCCGGGTCAAGCTGACGCGTGTACTCGGCAAATGCCGACACTATGTCGGGGCGCGATTGCCCCGTGGATTCGTCCAAAGCGGAGGGCCGCATCCCGAAGACAGCGATGCTGTCTTCGTACGGATGGACTCGAAGACCGGTGCCCTGCGTACGCGACTGCTCATTCGTCGGCGGAAGGGCTTCGACTCGCTTGCGGCCGTGTCTGCGTCGGCTGTCGCCGCGATGGGTGCAGACAAAGAAGCCGCGATCGGCCCCGTCGCGGTCGAAGCCGACGGCCTCAAGGGTGTACTCGTCGGCCACCTTGAGTCGAATGAGGGGAGCACGGAGCCGCGCGCAACCGTGCGGCGCGCGTTGTTTCTCGCGCACGAAGACGTCTGGGAGTGGTCGCTTCGGACAACCGCGACCGGGCCCGATCTCAAGCGGGAACTGCGCGACCTGAAGAGTATCCTTAAGACCGCCCGCATTTGGTGGCGTTTTCCCGACTAGCTCCGAGGCTGTCCCTACCGAGAACTGAATCTACGCTCGAATTCTCCGCTTAGAACGCTCCCGCGTCGTCCGACAACGTGCTCGGAACTTGTATCGACACGAGAACGCGGGGCCAGTCAAAGTTCGCGAGACGGCCGACCAGGACGCCTCAACGATGCCATGTCCCTGACGGAAGCATCTTCACAAAGTCACCGACGGTCCAGACGCTCCCGACGTGCTTGGCGTTCTTTGCCTGGACGACATATCGAAAGTGCACGACCAGGCTCGTTCCGTCAGCGCTTGCTTCGCTGCGGCTCGCGATGATCTTAGCGTGGCGCTTGCCGTCGCGGAGGCGAAGAAAGACGGGGCCGACGTTCCACTTGGCGACGCGGGGGCACCAACCCTTGGCGTCGTGACCGGGCGGCGTCGTCGCATTGAGAAACGCGCACATCGCCCGCGGCCAACTCGGGCGTGAGTCGAGGCGAGGGATCAAGACCAGCGCGCCCCTACCCGTCGCTGCCATACCGATTCGCTGCTTGGCGATGTTCACATCGACCGGGATCAGGTCCGCCTGGTCGATGGGCGCGCGCCGGCCTGAGGTGAAGTCGAACCCGAACAGCGCGCCGTCGGCGCGAGCTTCGATCGAACCGTCGCACACTCGTTGAGCGGTCGCCGGGACTTTATTCAGCAGGATGCGCCCCTTCGCATCGGCGACCCCGGGATAGAACCCCGGCGCGGCCGCATAGGTCGCCTCATGGCGGTACTTGGATCGATGCTGATAACGACCCTTCGCATCCGTCCTGCGATCCCAGATGTGTTGGTTGCTGTCGAAGATTATTCCGCGCGACGTATGGACGAACACGCGCACTCCGGCGAGCGGCGTGCCGCGCGCATTCACGACGACGCCGTCTCGAGCGGGAGAGGCCGCAGCCGCGCTCCAAAACGAGAGAACGACGATCGGAGCGGCCAGGGCAGCGAGAAAGAGCGAGCGCGGCATGACAGTTCTCCGTGACATGATCTGGAACCAGCCGGAGCCGCGGCTCGCGCCGACTCTAGCATGAAAACAGCAGCGCGCACCGCGCGCAGCGGATCTAGATCCGCTTCTGCACACGATGCACGTTTATTGGTGCGAGTGGTCAGCGTGTATGCGAACAGCCGGAGGTCGCGGTCGCGCGCGGGTCATCTACTCGCTGTCCGACTCTCGCTCGTGACAGCGACGAAGCAGAGCTCGTGATCCGCTCGTTTCGAAGCCGGCGCCGCTTGCCCGTTAGCCGCTCCTTCAGACGCGGTTCTCCTCGACGAGGTAGGCGACCACGTCCTGTTGTGGCCGGTTCACCCAGCCCGCCAACGTCGTCAGGAGGACACGCAGCGGGTAGAGATCGACGCTCATACCCTTATCGTACGAATCGTAACGTAAGGGCGGATCAACGACTTCTGGACGGCCGAGTTTTTGGATAGGGCGACGCCGCGGATCACGGGTTCACGATCGTGACCAAGGACACGGACTTTGATAGGGACAGGCGCCGACTACGCGCATGACGAGGATCGCAGCGGCACGAAGGGCGGCGTTCCGTCTCGGCATGTCAGTCGACGCCCTTCCGGCGCAACGCCACGACCACGGTCTTCGTAGTGCCCTGGCGCAACTCGACCCGGCGCGGCTTCTCCCTTTGAAACCCCGGAATGTTCTCGAACACCAGCTCGTACGCGCCGGGATTCCTGACGAAGAAGAGCAGGTCACCTCGATCCGCGGAGGTCTCCAGATCCTTGTGACCATCCACGCTCTGAAGGGTCACTTTGTCCGCACCCAGCGGGACCGCCGCGTTCCCATCCCTGAAGCGGACCCGCAGGCCGCTCAGCCGGATGACCCGCACGTCGTACTCGTTGCGGTGCGGGCGTACCGAGTACACCTTCGCCGGAGACGCGAGGGCCCAGCCTCGGGCCGCCGTGTCCAGGTGGATCTCGCCGATCGGAGCACGGAAACGAAACGTCCCGGGGTCCGGCGCGCTGCGGGCGGTGACGGACGAACGCGCGTCCAGGAAGCTGACCCACGCCGGGCTCCAGCGGATCTCGCGCAGCGGAACCCGCAACCCGGTCGCGTCGTCCACCGTTCGCAGCACGACGTCCGCCGGCCGCGGCAGCGCCAAGCGCACGCTCGCGTCGCCGGTGGCGCCGACGCGAAAGGCGACCTGGTACGCGGTCCGGCCGATCGTGGCCACGTACTCGCCGGGTGGGATCCGGCCCGCGTCCCAGTGAAGACGGCCGTCCCGGTCCTTGGTCATCTCGTCCGCATCGATCTCGACCTCGGTCGAGACCCCGCCGTCCTTGCCCTGCAGCGCGGTGAGCAGCAGTTCCTCCGTCGTGCCTCGCGCGGTGCGGATCGACAAGGACACGTCGATCGCGCCCCAGGCCTCCGGGACCACGAGAACGCCGGCGACGGGTACGGTCACCTGCGGCGCCGGCTCCGCCAGCCGAACCGTCACGCGCTCGACTGCATCGGCCGGGACGACGACCTCGGCCGATCCGAGCGTGTGCGAGCGACGCCACCACTCCGCGGAGGTCACGAGAACGTCGTACCGGCCGGGCTCCATGGCGTTCACGCGCGCGACGCCTGACTCCGGGAGCGCACTCTCGGTGTACGGGACGCCATGCTCATCCGCCTCCGCCCGCCGCAGGACGAGAAAGCGCCCGCGCGCGGCCGGTCCGACGACCGTTACTTCGAGCGCGCCCCCACGTTTCAGCCGGATCGTGCGTTCGCCGCCCCGCACGTGATCGATCCGGATCCGGCTCCAGGCGAAACCCCGCGCCCGCACCCAGTACACCGCCAGCCGGTCCGCCGGGGGCAGCGAGACGGGCGACACCGCTTCCTTCACGACGTGGGCGGTCCCGGCGCCGTGCGGGTGCGGCTCGTCCTCGCGCCCCCCGCTCACGAGCCGAACCACCTCCACGCCCGAAAGGTCGCGGCCGGTCGCGTCGTCCAGCACGCGCAGCGCGCACGACGCCTTCCACCGGGCGCGCAACGTGACCTCGCGATCGCCCGATCCGGCAAGTCCGCCCTCGTCGACGACGACCGCGACCCGCCCCCCGATCGTCAGGTCCGTCACGCGCGCCCGGCGTCCCGGCGCGGTCTTCGCGCGCCACTCGCCCTTCGAAACCGACACGGGAACGAGCGCAGCCGGTTCTCCTTCGATCCAGGTCAGAAGGGTGAACCGGCCGTCCTCCCGCGGGTGTTCGAGCCCGGCGCGGTCGACGACGACCAGGCGCCCGACAATCTCGTCCGCGGCCGGCTCCGGGTCCTTGGGCTCGTCGTTGCGCCGCGGCGTCTCCCGGACCCGCTCGGAAGGGACGTCCGGTCCGCGCTGCTCCGCACGGCGCACGGATTCCCGGCCGTCGAGCGCCACCCAGGCCAACAGGACAGCCAAGAGCGGCAGCCCGAAACGCCAAGCGCGGCGCGAGCGGTTCGATCGTTCTCGTGCGGCTCGCATAGGTCGGTCGGTCTTCGCAACTCCCCGTTGCCCCGACCGAATTGTAATGCGAGTTGCCGCGGCCCGCCGTCGCGGGCGCCGGCACGGCGGTCACGCAACAAGACTTGCAGGGCTCGGGTCGCGCACCCGGGACGCCGAAGCGCCCCGGGTGTTCGACAACGTGCTGCGACGCAATGCGAAGCGACCAGAGTTCGAAGGCAGCAACCGCGCATTCTGGACGACCAGTCGCTCGGCGGGAACGCGCCGGAAGGACCGGGCGCCGTTGCAGCTGTGAGCACCCGCAACGGTAGCGTTCGGCTCTCGTGACCGTATCGTACGAACCGCAAGGTCGGACATGTCAATGGGCTCGGGACGGCTGAGTTTTCGGATGGGACGCCGTCTCACAAACGGGGCTCCTCCGGCTCCGCCAGTTCCTTCGCCAACTGCTGAACGAGGCACTCCTCCATCGAGACGACGAATTCGCTCAGTTCACGGATCAGGACCTGGCCGCCGACCGCGTCCAGCGGAAGGTCAAATGTTCATGACTCCTCTCCTACGCAAACGCCGGTCCCGCCCTGCACAAGGTCAGCTTCGCACCGTCCTCTGTCGCCGACCTGCGATAGCAAGACACACAGGTCCAACGATTGGGCACTTGCCGAGGACAGGAACGAAGCGTGTGGCTGGAGCGGGATGTCCTCCACATACTTGGCGAAGCCACTCGCCGACGGCAATCGGGTCTTCACGCGAACGACGAGCTCATTGAGCATTGTTAAGATCGGTTCGATCAGATCTTCGAGCTTCACTGTTTCAACTTCATGAGAGGTCCTTCTATCGCGCCAATAAGGTCTACGGTGAAAGGATGCGGTGCCCCGCCAGATTCTAGGGCATCTCGCGTCGCTGCCCATGCCTCGATCTCTGCCACGACGCTCGGCGGCCGGCGTCCGGCGACGCTGGTCGTCGTTGAGTCGGGGGCGCTTGCACTTCGACGGCTCCGTCAGGCGCGGCTCTCCTCAACGCGGTAGGCGATCACGTCCTGTTGCTGCCGGCTCATCCAGCCCGCCAACGTCGTCAGGAGGACACGCAGCGGGTAAAGATCGACGGTCATGCTCCTATCGTACGAGCCGTTCGGGTCAGCTGAGTTTTTGGATAGGACGGACCCGCTCTCACGCCCGCCTGGGCCGATCTCAGACCCTCTTTGTGGGTTCCGATGTACGCTCTTGGGGTTGAGCGAGACAAGAGAGATCCTGCTGTCAGCCCAGGCCGGCGACGGAGCTGCGCTCGATGAGTTACTCGGGCGTCATCAGGGGCGGCTGCTCGCGTTCCTGCACTTCGCGGTCGGACAAGACCTCCAGCTGTTCTTCCAGCCGGAGGATGTGCTTCAAGAAACACTGTTGGAGGCGGCAAAGAAAGTGCCGGGGTTCGAAGACCGCGGTCCGGCTTCGTTCTACCGATGGTTGGTCGCTATCGCGCGATTCAAGGTACTGGAGGCCCGCCGCGCGATCCGCGCGGGCAAGAGGGCAGCCGCGCGCCCCATGAGCCGTGAACCGGTTGGCTCGCTAACCAGCCCGAGCCAGCGGGCCATGCGCGGTGAGCGTGCGGCCCAGATCCGCGACGTCATCCACGAACTGCCCGCCCACCAAGCTCGCGCCGTGCGCCTGCGTTACCTGGAGGGCCGAACGGTGGCCGAAACCGCAGCGGAACTCAAGCGGACCGAGGGCGCCGTCAAGATGCTCGTATCCCGCGCGCTCGACGGGTTGGCGACGGGATTGGCTCGACAAACTTCTTGATTCGACCGTGACCTCGGAGCAGGCTACCGCCATTCGTAGGCAGGAGGCGCGACATGCCGGACCCGCTCGAAGAGATCCAGGACGCCATTCTCGATAAACTTCACGCGGGTGAACCGGTCGACCGCGACGCGATTCTCGCTTCCCATCCGGAGCACGCGGAAGCTCTGAAGCGTTTCTTCGCCCTGACAGACGACATCGAGCGCCCGCTGGCGCCGGTGGCCCCGGATCCGAGCCGTCTCGGCGAGTTCCGCATCGTGAAGGAGATCGGGCGCGGCGGCATGGGCATCGTCTACGAAGCACAGCAGGAATCGCTAAACCGGCGTGTGGCACTCAAAGTACTGCCCGCCGTGCAGGCCGACAAGCCGCGCGTCGTCGCGCGTTTCCAGCGCGAGGCGGAAGCGGCGGGGCGGCTGCGCCACCCCAACATCGTGCCCGTCTATTCCGTCGGACAGTCCGGCGGTGTGCCGTTCTTCGCGATGGAGATGGTCGACGGGAGGTCGCTCGCCGACGTCTTGCAGGCGCGCGCGCGCGGCGAAGACGACGGCCTTCCGCCCGCTGGCGACGCGTGGCGCCGCTGGGTGCTCGAACTCGTCGCGCGCATCGCCGACGCCCTGTCGTACGCGCACGGTGAGGGCATCCTGCACCGCGACGTGAAGCCCGCCAACATCCTGCTGGAGCAGGACGGCACGCCGCGGCTGACCGACTTCGGCCTCGCGCTCGATCTCGATTCGCCGGGTCTGACTGTGAGCGGCGAAACGCTGGGCACGCCGCTCTACATGAGCCCCGAGCAGGCGATCCGCAAGCAGGCGCCACTCGACCAACGCACCGACGTTTACTCGCTCGGAGTCACGCTGTACGAAACACTGACGCTGCGCACTCCCTACGCGGGCGAGTCCACCCTGGAAGTGCTCGCTGCGTTGAGCGCTGGCGACGTCGTGCCGCCGCGCAAGGTGGACCCCACGATCCCGCCGCCGGTCCAGCGCGTCGTGCTGCGTGCGCTCGAACTATCCGCCGACGACCGCTACGCGACCATGGCAGAGTTCGCGGCGGACCTGCGCGCGCTGCTGTCCGACCGCGCGCTTGCCCCCGCGCCCCCCAAGATCACCCGGCTCAAGGGGCGGCGTCCGGGGCGGCTTGTGATCGCGAGCGGGCTGATCGTTGTCGCCGCCGTGATTGTGTTCCGGCCGCGTGACAAGGCACCCGACCCGCAGCAGCCGATGACCGCCTCGCGCCTCACGCTGCTCGCGTCGGGCCGACTCGGGGACGACGGTGCCGCCGTGCTGGAAGCGTGGGTGCGGCCGCAGGTCAACCTGCGTGAGTACATCCGCCGCGAGGAGGACCTGAAGAAGAATAGCTTCACGTTCGAGATCTTTCTCGGCGACGTCGAGAGCGATCCAGATCACCCGCCCGACGACGTCCAGGTGATCGGCCTGCTCGAATCGTCGATCGACGGGTCGCCGTGGCAGCAGCACGGGTTCACGCGCACGACGCTCGTCAACGGCAGCGGTCACTTGCAGGTCGGGCACCAGACTCTATTCGGCCGGAACTCCGACGCGCGCTCCGTGCGCGTCCGTCACCGTGCGAAGATCCGCATCCAGCCACGCTTCCGCGGCAAGCTGGCCGAAGCGTGGGGCGAGCCCTACGGCGCGGAGTTCACGTGGACCGAGGACCGTGTGGTCCACGTAGTGGACGCGTTCCCCGACAACTACCCGCCGACTATCGACGACCCGTCGCTGGACGCGCGGATCCGGGCCTCGGTAACGCCGCGCCACTTCGCCTTCACGGGCAACTGGGGATCCTCGGGCGGGAAGAGAACAATTCACTACTTCACCGGAACTCTCTACGGGCTCCCGCCCGCCGACGAGATCCCCGTTGCGTTCGCGGTGGACGTGATGCTACCCGGCGATCCGAAGCCGATTGGTACGGGCCGATTCGTCCGTCCGCTTGAGGCGGGCCGATCGGGCGAACGCACGATCCACTTCGTGGTCTCGGAAAAGGTCTCGCACGACGACGCGACGTGGAAGCGCGTGGTCGCCGCACCGCGGATCCGACTGATCATGCGACCCTCGCTCGAACACGCGCGCCATTCGGATTGGATCGAGCGTTTCTGGGGCCGACCGGTTGACATCGAGGTGCCGGCCGGGCCGAAACGCTGACCCTAGTGACTCAACCCCGGCCGACGACCCCTCATGTAGCGCCGTTACTGCGCGTCCGTACCTCGACGGGCTCCACCATCGGTACACGCGCGCCGCGTGAGCGGCTGAGTTGCCGACGCCTCCGATCGAGCACGACCGCAGCAGCGGTCTGCCTCGAGGCCGTCCCTTCGCGCTTTCAAAGTCCGTCCTGCACGGCCGACCGCATCCCCATCGACCACCTCGATGCGATAGAATGAACAGCTACGCTCAGAGTCGAGGTGCGGTTGAGTTTTCGGTAGAGACAGCTCTCCGATGGCGCGCTCTGGCGCGAAAACAACAGCAGATTCACCTGGCACCGTATCTCCCCGTGCGCGGCCTACTGGGGTTCAAGTTCGATATCGAGAAACGTCGGCGCGTCGTCGTGTACGTGAATGCCTTCGACCACCAGCTTCCGGAATCCGGGGGCTTCGACCTCGAGACTCGGATAGTGCCTTGGCACCGTCCACCCCCTCAGCTCTGATGTCCATCCTTCCATGCGCGCAAGCGTGTGGCGGCGATGGAACCGAGCCCGACAGTTGCGCACACGCAACTCGCGATCCGGGGCTCCGTGGGGGTGCAGCCGCAGGACCACCGTTCCTGCGCCGGAGACTCTCAAGGTGATTTCTTCATCAGCCGCCGGGATGGCGAACCGTTGCTCCAGTTTCCCCTGCCGCGCATCGTCGATGGAGACCCGGATCTCGAACGGAAGATGGAGAGCCACGTTCTCGAAACGAACCACGCCCCCCGGATCGACCGCGCAGGACGTGGCGTTGTGGGCGCGGTCTGCGTGAAACCAGAACGCGTGGCCGGACCGGATTCGTTCACCCCGAGTGTTCTCGAGGTGAACCAGGAGCGTCCCGATCGAGGGCAGGATCAATGACAGCGGCATCGTTTCGTCGGGGGCGACGTCGATCATCTGCAACGGGGGGCTGTCCAGCTGCTCCAAGAGGTCTTCGAGCTCATCGACATCTTCCCCAGTGGATGTCAATGGCGGGGGTGGGCCATAGATCGCGATGACCGCGCCATGGCAGGCCATGCCTTCGAGTTCGAACCCTCCGTCGTCGTCGGTTTCCACGTCGAGGTCCAGCCGGTCGCCTATAGGCAACCCCGCCGGTGCGACTCGGTAGCCCACGGCCGGCGCGCCTTTCGAAGTCAAAACCCTCCCCCGCACCGCACGCCCCTCCGGCAAGGTGACGACGAGCGTTTCGTGCAACTCGTGCGCGTCCCACCGCGCGCGTTGCGGCGGCTCGTGCGGGCAAACAGCGTCAACCAAGACCGAGTATGCGCGAGCGGGGACGGGCCCGAACGCGAGTTCGCCATGTTCGTCCGCGATCCCCTCGAAGTGGAAGTGCGCGGGCGGTTCGTCCGCGAGCAGTATGACTTCGATCGCGGCTCCGCGAGCCGGGGCGCCGTCGTCCTTGCACGCCGCAATCCGCCCCATCACGCCCGGCTCGAGAACAAGATTCGGAAGTTCGACCGGGGCACCGACCCACCGAAACTCGACCGCCATAGATGCATACCGACGCTGGACGGCGCGGACCGACAACTCAAGCGCGAATACGCCGCCTTGGCGATACACCCCCGTTTCGTCGTGCTCGTCCACGAAGCCCATATCTGCGGTTGTAAACGCGTACTTGCCGGTCGGGCCCGTGCCCGCAGCTGCGGGCACGTCCCGCTCCTGCATGCTCTGCGGCCCGGCGGTCAAAAGAACCCTTGCATCGCAGACCCCGAGCCCGCGTGAATCAACAACACGTCCAGTAATCAGCGCTTCCATGATGCCGACTCTATCCGGGAAAGCACGCGTAGAGGTGCACGACGTATAGGACTTTTTTGAGGCCCATACGGCGTAGTCTCTTCGGTTTCGCGTTTCGTCGCTTGGTCCTTTCGGCGGCTAGTCGCGTACAGATTTGCAAGCATTCGGCATCGTTGTCGCACCCGACACCCTGTACAGCAATGAGCCTGTGCACGTATCCCTTACCATCCGCCCTTAGGGCGATCATCTTCAGGATACAGCTACACTGTCCTAGCCACTCTGATCCTCTCCCTACCTCCGATGACATCGCAAAGAGGGCGCCGAAGATCCTCAGGAGCATTCCCGGCCCCTTCCCCCTGAATCCACGACCACCCTCACCCTTAGGCTGAGGCTTGGGTGTTGGTTTCTTCGTGGGATCGCGTTTGGGGTCCGGAATATCTTTGGGAGGCCACGCAGGCGGGGGCTTCTTAGTCTTGGGCTCCACCGTGGAGTCCAATCCCGACGGGTCTACCAATCCCGCGGGGTTGCTGTCCGCATAGGCATATAGGTTTGCGTGCGGCTCGTATCCGAGTGGGTCTCGCTGCAGAAACCGTCCTATAGACGCGTCGTAGGTCCGTGCGCGGTAATCCGCGAGAGTCGTGAGCAGAACTCGCAGCGGATAGAAATCGACGCTCATGCGCCTATCGTACGAATCGTAACGTCGGGCAGATCAACGACTTCTGGACGGCCGAGTTTTTGGATAGGACGAGCTGCCGAGATCGGCGATCGACTAGAATAGAAACTGGTACTAACACCGCGCTCAGGTCAGGCGCGATCCGATTTCCGGCTGCCATTGCGCGTCGGAGAACTCCGCCGCGCCGGCCGCGCGTTCGCATCGCGGAGCCTCGGCGCGGCGCGACTCGGCGGGCTCGCTCGACGCCGAGTCGGATGCCTCCCACTTACCGGGACGTGAGATCGAACTCGATCATCTGCTCGCCCCCCTTCCGCTCCTCGACATCGACACGAAACGTCCACTGCCGTCCCGCCAAGGGCCCGTTGTCCGGCCGAATGAGAAGCTCGTGCGGCCCCGGCACCAGTCCACGCACCACGTATGTGTCCTCGCGATCCTGGTAGCCGCCGCGCACGAACATGATTCCCCGCAACGGGCGCGCGTAGACACTGATCGGCGCCATGCGTACGCCGGGCGGCCCTTTCAATCGCAGGCGCAAGCGCGCCCCGTCGGGCATGCGAATGCGTCCGAGGTTTCGTCCCGTCACCGCGTTGCACACGACCACCGGCGCGAACGGGGCGACGTGGATCCAGAGCGTGTGTCGGCCGGCAGGCGCGTGCGGCAATGCGGCCTCGCGCGCCCGGATCTCCGACCGCGCCGACCAGACCGGTTTGCCTTCCGGATCGCCTTCGAATAGCCGCACCGTAAACTCGCGATTGTCGAGGGCCGCCCCCCGCGCGTCGGTCGGCTGGAAGCGGAGCAGATCCGCTTTCTTCAGCGGCAGCACGATGCCGTTGCGACGTTCCCCCACCGCGACCGGCGCTCCGACCCAGCTCCCGTGCCAAGCGCGCAAGGTGGTCTTGCCGTCGTTGGGAACGCGCAAACGGAATCGTCCTTCGCCGTCGAGGCGTCCGCGATGGGACCGGTATTGCGGCAGCGTGTCGCGATCGAAAAGCACGCTGACTTCGGTCGCGGGCACGCCGGGCGGCAACGCCACGCGGCCCGTCACCCACACGTGCCGCTTCGACGGGATGTGGACACGGTGCAACGCACCCGGCCCGACCTTAAACGGCCTCGACATCCAGCGCGACCGCGAGTCCAGGACTCGATAGGTGCCCGGCAACAGGGCTCGCTCCTCATGCTTCGCGAGGTTCGGTCCCTCCCATGGGTGCGCCGGACGCAGGAGCTTCCAACCGATCGCCTCGAACTTCGGGTGCCACGAGACGAGACTCAGGTGCTTGGCGAGAAGCTCCCCCTCCGCCGCCTCGACACGCACCACCGCTTCGCGTCGCAACGGGATGTCGATCGTGGGTGCGGCGGGCTCGCCCCCCAGCTCGAAAGAGACCGGAGTGTATCCGGTAGCGGTGCACTGCACATACGCGAACGCCGCGCCCGGGTTCTCGCGCATACGAATCCCGACCGAGCCCTTCGCCGGATCCTCGGCGATCGAACCGGTCACCGTGAGCCGGCGCGGCAGATGGGGTTTGCCGTCGACAAGAAAGCGCAGCGTCGCGAAACGCGGTCGCCGCAACCGATACGTCTTTGACTTGACGTCCGGAACGCGCAGGTCCCCGAGCGCAACCCGCTCGCCATCGGACGCGATCCAGTAGACCCCGAACTGTCCGCGCAACGGCAGCTGTTCGAATCGAACGCGCCCTTCCGCGTCCAGCTCGAGCTGACCGTAGCCGCGTTGGAAACGGTCGCGGAGCAGCACCGACCCGCTCGACAAAGGCGCGCCCTTCGGATTCAGCACGCGCAAGGTGGCGTGCGCCGGATCGAAGAACCGGGCGGCGTGACTTGCCTCGCCCCGATCGGTGTAGAGAATGGCGATCCGCTTTTCGTGCACCACGGAACAACCGAATGCCTCCGCGGCCGGGACGCCCCGCAGTTCGATCTGCCCGTCCCGCATCCGGGCTTGCACCGCGTGCCAGCTGTTGGTTCCGGGCAGCACACGCGCGACCAGCGTCGTGCCGTCGGGCGGTGCCTTGCCCTCTACGCGCCAACGCACCACGTGCGCGACGTCAATCACCAGTTCGTCGACCGCGGTCGAGCGGGCCGTGGCGATCTCGATACCGTCCTTGCGAACGACGAACTCGTACTCCTTGTCACGAGCGAGGCCCGGCACGCGCGTCCGGCCGTCCGCATCGGTCGGGGCCGGGATCGGCGCCGCACGGCGTTCCACGAAATGCTCGGACGGAACATGCATGCGCTCGTCGCGCCACACCTCGAACACGCGCAACGCGGCGCCGGCGATCGGCTTGCCCGAACCGGCGTCCCGAACCCGCACGCCCGTATCGACGCCGTCCTGCATGCGCACGGGAAGCGCTTTCCGTGGCAGCTCGGCCGGAAGGAACTCGGTAAAGTCGGCACAGCCGGGTGCCCATGCGTGCACGCTCCCGTTGGCGCGCGGCATGGTCCCGAAGTTCGCCACGCCGTTCTTCTCGGCGCCCACGACCCACGACGCCCCGGCACCGTCGACGAACAGCTCCAGACGCACACGCGCTTCCGGGCGCACTTCGCCATCCTCGGTCACCTTCACAGCGCAGTTCCATGACTCCAGCAACGGCAACACACCGCAGCGACCACCACGCGGTACGAGAAAGAGCAACGACTCCCCCGCTTTTTTCGCATGCAGAACCGGCCTTCGCTCCCGGAGCGGCGGGTCCGGGATGGCGCGGAATCGGAACGAGCCGTCGGCCGCCGATCGAGCCTCGACGGTGCGGCCGTCCGGCCACTGCAAACGCACGCGCGCGTCGGCCACAGCAAAGCGCCCCGCGCCCACGATGCGACCGGTGACGTCGATCGACGCGGGCTTGGCGAACGCCGCGCCGAGGACGAGAAGCACTACAATACCGATCCGCATGGCCCGATTGTGCCATGGGCTGGACGGGCCGCAATGGCGTCCCGGCGTGCACCGACCGCGAAGTCACGGTGCCATCTCTAAGGGGGCATTGGATCTCAAGTCCGTATTCTTGCTGTTTTGGTTTCGTCTCCATCGGGTTGGTGGGGCACGAGGAAGAGGGTCAGCTCAGAGCAGACGTCCTCCCCAATACCTGATCCGCCGACTGTGAGGTTTCGCCCACGACTCAGGACGAAGAGCTGGCTCGCTAAAGTTGGTGCACCGAGGCGCGGGTCGCGGTCACGCTGCTCTGAGATCAGCGCCCAGACGTACCATCGTTGGAAGAAGCAGTGCGGTCGGCTCGAGGGAGACGACATCCGTCGTCTCCGGGAGCTGGAAGAGGAGAATCGTCGCCTCAAGAGGCTGGTTGCAGACCAGGCTCTCGACATTCAGATTCTCAACGAGGTCAACAAGGGAAAATGGTAGGCCCAGACCGCCAGCGCGCAGCGGTGCGCTTCGTGCAGCGAGAGCTGGGCATTTCCCAACGCCGGGCGTGTCGTACGCTTGGCGTCGCCCGGCCGAAGCTCGAGGACAGCGACCGGACATTCTGGGTGCTGATGCGCCGAATGCTCAGAGACTGGAAGGACCACCTCGTGATCGTGAAGCCGGACACCGTCGTCCGCTGGCATCGCCAAGGCTTTCGGTGCTACTGGCGCTGGAGGTCGCGATCCAAGCCCGGCCGACCGCCGATCCCGATTAAGCTCATCCGCCTGATTCGACGCATCTCGACGGAGAACCCACTCTGGGGCGCACCGCGCATCCGCGACGAACTCGTGCTGCTCGGCCACGACATCGCCGCCTCGACCGTGGCGCGTTACATGGTTCGGCGCGACGACCGCGAGCTGGCGCGACAGAGCTGGCGAACGTTCCTCGCCAACCACATGCGCGTGAGCGCGGCCTGCGACTTCTTCACCGTGCCGACGTTGACAGTCCGATCGCTTCTACCCTCCGTGTGCCCGTCTCTACCGACGACCGCAGGACCGATCCGTCTGAACCTGCACGCACGCCGTTCGCCTGAATCTTCGGCAGGGGCAGGACTAGAACCTCGCTCCTTCGGGTTCAAGGTGACGTCCCCCGTGGAGGCGCCGTATACCCGGAGCCGGTGCGATGGTGTCGACTACTTACGATGAAACAAAATCACAGGAGCGCTTGCATCACGTCCCGTGTACCCGCACTCTTGGGGACAGGGGCGACTCGTTTCGAAGCCCTACGGAGGTAGCGAGCCATGCGTATCGTCAGCGTGATTTTGATCGTATTGGGAGGGGCCGCCTGTGGCGGAGGTGCAGAAGGAACGGTTAGCGACTTCGGCGGAACCGGCCCCGCGGCCGTACGCCGAACGGCCGCGCTGCAGGTTACCTTCCCGCCGGGGGGAAGTACCACCGATGCCGCCGCGACAATGGTCTGCGGCCGCGTCACGGGCGGTCCTGTCGATGCCGTGCTCGTCAATGGTCATCCAGCGCGGTCCGACGACGGCTACCAGACCTGGGTGTGTGAGCTGCCGCTCGAACCCGGGTTCAACGACATCGCGATCGAATGCGTCGAGTCGAACGGCAACCGCTTGGTCGAGACCGGGCCTCGAGTCCATCGCGGCGACACGAAACTGAGCGCGCCGACGGATGCCGCCGCCTACTCCGGAGGCATCGCCGTTCTCGATTTGAAAGCCGACTCGATTCTGGCCTACGACCTCGAGAGCGGCGCCGGGCACATCGTGTCGGGGCCGGACGTCGGAAGCGGCATCGGGTTCGTGAATCCCGTGTTCATGGCTCTTTGTCCCGACGCGAGCCACGCCGTGGTCTTCGACATCGAGGACTGCCGGGTCGTCTCGGTCGACATGGCAACCGGCGCGCGGACCCTGCTCAGTGACGTGAACGCGCCCGGCGGAGATCTGGTTGTTCGGGTACCGATCGCGACGGACGGAGCGTATGCCTATCTACCTGTAGCCCGCGCGATGTTCGGCGTCGATCTGCGGACGGGCGCGCGCGAAGTCCTGTGGCGCGCGCAACTGCCCGACTACAGCGCGGGCTCGTCGGGGATCGCCTCTCTGAGCGGGTTCGCTTTGGAACGGACGACGGGCCGGTTCGTTGTCGTCGACGGCCTCGGCGACCAGCTTTGGACGGTCACCCCGACGGGTGTTCATGAGCTCGTTTCCCCGAGTAGCTCGCGCGCACCGATCGGGACGAGCGGCCTGATCGCGCTGACCTCCCGGCGGACCGCGTTGGTCGAGGGCGCGGGTCATACCCTCGTCGAGATCGATCTGCGTCATGGCGCGCGACGGACGATTTCGCTGGAGCGGAGTGTCTTGGAGGGGGCGACGTCGTTTGCGTGGATCGGGGACCGCCTGATTGTCACTGAGTCCTGGCGAGGTCTCGTGCACCGCATCGATCCGGCCTCCGGGACCGTCGAGACGGTCTTGTCGGCGACGGCCGGGACGGGCGTGGACGTGCGAGCGTTGGCGCCGGCGATCGCAGCGGACGGAGCGGGCACAGTCGTCGTGGACACCGCGAGTGCGACTATCGTCGAGTTCGACTACGACTCGGGTCGGCGCGACGCCGTCGCGGACGGCCTCGTGGACTTCCCGGTTTCGGATGCCCGGTCCATCGACCTTGTCGCGGGCACCCGGGAAGCGATCGTTCTCGATCGGGTCGCGGGCATCGTCAGAGTCGATCTCGACGGCGGTACGGCGAACGTCGTGAGCGCCGATCTGGTTCAACAGCCGGCCGCCGTCCGCGTAGACGAGGTGAACTACCGCGGCATCGTTCTGGATACGTTCGCTTCTACCGGCTCGATCGTCGCGGTCGATCTCGACACCGGGAAGCGCGAAGTCGTGGCTCCCGCGCCCCCCGGCCCGCGCGTGTTCGAGTTCGGTGCCAACGGCGGGCTCGCCCTGCACCCGGACGGCGACACGGCTTACGTTGCGCGTCCCGACGCTGTGCTCGAGCGCATCGACCTGATCACCGGAGCGCGGACCTCAGTGCACATCGTCGGTCCACAGCTGAGCGCGCCGACGGACGCGGTGTACGACTCGGCCGGTCGCTGCGTACTGGTGCTCGACCGCGGCCGTGGTGCGATTCTCGCCGTCGATCCGGCGAGCGGCGAGAGCCGGACGGTGTCCGGCCCCGGGCGCGGCCTGGGACCGGCTCTCCTGGCGCCCGAGAGCATCGCCCTGGACCCGACCCGCAACGTCGCGCACGTCGTTGATGGCAACCGTACGCTGGCGATCGAGCTGGAGACCGGGGCGCGAGTGTTGACGATCCGGTAGACACCGTTGTCCCTACCAAAAACTAGATCCACGCTCGGATTCTCCGCTTATCACGCGAATCTCGACTCTACGCCGCTTCGCCGCTTGCGTCAATCGGCTCGCACCCGTCATCGTCCGGCGATGAGCTTCGTTTGTTACCTGCTCGCGCTGGTCCACGCCGTGTCGCCAACGCGGAGCGGTGCCACCAGTCGCTGGCGGGAACGCGCCGGAGCCTCGGAACGTTGAGGATGGATCGGGTGGCCGTGCCGCACCTCGGCGGATTGCACCCTCGGTGTACGCGCGCCGCGTGAACGGCCGAGCCCGCCACGCACCCCAACCGAATGCGGCCGCAGCGCCCCTCTACCCGGAGATCGGCTCTTCACGCTCTCTGCTTGTCTCAACGGCGCTCACGACATCTCACCGACAACGCTGATCCGATGGAATGGGCCGCTACACTGACAATCGAAGCTCGGTTGAGTTTCGGTAGGGACAGGACCCATGCTCAAAAAGAGACCCCGGACCCGGCTGCTCACCTTCGTTTTCGCCTGCACAGCGGCGTGCGCAAGCAGCCGACGCCCGCAGTTGATGGGGCCCGAGATCGAAGAAGCCCGCGTGGCGCTTATGACGGCGGACCGCGCGTGGGCCGAGGCCGCGGCGTCGGACGACATCGAGCGCATCCTGACGTTCTGGACCCACGATGCCGTGATCGGGCGGCAGAAGGGCCCGCCGCCTATCGTCGGCATCGACGCGATCCGGGCCTTCATCACACGCGCCCGGCGAAACGACCCCGGGTTCTCCATCACCTGGCAACCGGCGCAGGCGTGGGTGTCGGCCGACGGAACGACGGGCTGTACGTTCGGCATCGGCACGCGCACCTTCACCGCTAAGTCCGGCGCCATCGTCACGGAGAGCGCGCCATACACGTGCGTCTGGAGAAGCGAGTACGGCAGATGGAAATGCGCCCTCGACCTGCGCAACCCGTAACCAGACTGGGTCCGGGCCGTGCATCGAGTCGGGCATCGGGTGGCGATCACCGCAACGCGGCCCTCTCATAGTGCTTCAGAATCCCGCCCAGCCGTTCCCGGCAACGAATCGGACCGGACACCGACGAAGCGCGGTTCGTGATCCGCTCGTTCCCAAGCCGGAGCCGTTTGCCCTTGAGCTGCTCCTTCAGGACGCGGTTCTCCTCGACGAGGTAGGCGATCACGTCCGGTTCATCCAGCCCGCCAACGTCGTCAGGAGCACCCGCAGCGGGTAGAGATCGACGCTCATGACCCTATCGTGTGAGCCGTAACCTCGGTCAGGTCAACGAGTTCGGGGCGGCTGAGTTTTCGGATAGGACGGGGCTCGAGTCCTGCCCGGGGTGCCACTTTCGCCGCTACCAAAGCCCCGGGATCAACCGGTAGCGCACGCGCTCAGCGTACTCGGCGTAACCGGGGAGTTCGGCCCGCAGCGTCCGATCCTCGAGCGCGGTCCGCACGATGACGCCCGCGATCGACAGCAGCGCCGGTACCAACGCAGCCATCGAACCGAGCAAGACCGGTGTCACCGCGATCCACGCCATGAATCCGACGT
>JAJFFH010000034.1 GCA_021776735.1 Planctomycetota bacterium
AACGGCTCCCGGTCGAACAGCGCGCTTCGTACATGGCCGACGCGCTCGCGGCCGCCGAGACTGGCCGCAGCCTCACCACGAGCCTGCTCGCCGTCAGTCGCCGCGAGAGATTGCAGCCCGAGGTTCGCAGCGTCGGTGCCGAAGTGCGCAAGTTGGCGCGGATTCTGCGAGGAATCGTCGGACCTGACATACGAATCGAATGCTCGTTGACCGGAGCCGAGGACTACGTCTCCATCGACCCTGGACGTTTCGAACGTGCGCTGATGAACCTCGCTTCGAACGCACGCCACGCCATGCCTAACGGTGGCGCGCTCCGCTTTCGGGTCCGGCGTGTCCGCGTGTTGCCGGACCAGTGCGACCACGCGGGCCTCGCGCAGCCGGGCCGCTACATCCGTCTCGACGTGGTCGACGACGGATGCGGTATGGACACCGAAACGCGGAGCATGGTCTTCGAACCGTTCTTCACCACGCGGCAAGGGGGAACGGGACTTGGGCTCGCCACCGTGTACGGATTCATCCGGCAAAGCGGCGGCAACATCACCGTCAACTCGGCACCGGGCCGTGGCACGCACTTCTCGATATTCCTGCCGGTAGTTCACGCGCCCGCGGAGCGAAAGCCCGCCCGGCCCCGCGTCTCCGCTGCGCCGGATGGCGGCCTCCGCGGAGTCTGCCTGTTGGCGGAGGACGACGACGCAGTGCGCCCCGTCGTGAGGGCCGCTCTCGAAATGGAAGGTCTAACGGTTGTCGAAGCGAAGAACGGCCGCGATGCCCTAGCCAGCTACCGCTCTTTGCCTGACGTGGCGCTCATCGTCTCCGACGTGGTGATGCCCGAGATGTCTGGCTACGAGTTCGTCGCGGCCGTGACCCCTGGTCGCCCGACGATACCCGTGCTCTACATCTCGGGGAACACGGCCGGGGTGTCCGAGCCGCCGGGGGCCCATCCCATGCATTCTGACTTCCTCGCCAAGCCGTTTGGCCCGACGGAACTCCGGCGCCGCGTGCGCGCCCTGTACCTTCGGAGCCAGCGCCTCGAGCCGGCGACCGCAGGCGGCTCCGGATGATTCGTCCGGAATCTCTGGCGGGCTCCCCGCCGAAACGTCGTGTTGGTTTTGTCCGGGTGCTGCCCGCACGCTTAGCTGGTCGCGTGACCGCCTCCGGGCGCCCGCGCGCCTTCGGCAGACGCAACCGCTCAGGACCACCCGTCGTCCAGCACAGAAGGGACCGGTGTCCCTACCGAAAACTAGAGTCACGCGCCGATTCTCCGTCTAACCCGTATCGCGCGTTTCTACGGTCTTCTGGCGGTCCCGCAAGTGCTGGACAAGCCGCGGCCGCACTGCATTCGTCAGGAGATTCCACGCTTGATGGGCTCGGCGTCGGGCCGCCGGCGGGACGACGATGCCGACGACCTTCGCGCGGCTCTTGCCATCGGACTGGAGCGGGCGGCAACGGCGCGTGGGTGGAGGGCGCGTGGCGCTGCTGGCGCTGCAACGCAAGTACGGCCGCAATTCGAAGCCCTTCTGGGAAGCACAGAAATCAGAAGGGCAGGCTCTCGTATCGGAGAGGCTCGCTGCGTCGAGTCGACCTACTCGATCCTGATCGCGGGGCCCTCGTTCGGAGCCGGGTTTCCTCGTCGGCCGTCAGCTGGCATTCGGGATCGAACTACCTGACCGCGCGGCGCGCGTAGATGGAATCAAACGTGTCCATGCGCTCAAGTACGCAAACGCCGCGCGGTATTCCGGGAACGGCGGCCCCGCAGCGCATCCGCGCTACTTCAACGGAATCTCGATCTCGGCCTTCGCCTCGCGCACGCCGCGAACCACCTTGCCGTCCGGCGTCACGACGAATTTGTACCGGGCGCCGTTCCGGGTGAGCTTGACGTGGTACGACGATTCGCCGTTGCGCGTGATGATCTCGACGCTCTTGAACTGCGCTCCTTCGATCTCGGCCATCGCCGCCTCCACGACACCAGCGGGCGCCTCGGGACGGGCAAGCTCCTTCTCGCTCTCAACGAGCTCACCCTCCGGCGAGAACACGAACTCGTACGCGCGGTTCTTGTGCCTCATCTTGACCTCGTAGGCGCGGACGTTCCCGACGATTTCGTACTCGGCCCCGACGATCGTCCCGCCAGGCAACTCGGCGCGGGCGGCGTCGGCGACCCGCGCGGGCAGGTCGGCCCGCTCAATGTCCGTTTCCATTTCGATGATGTTGCCGTCCCGATCGGCCTCGATCTCCATCCAGCCGTCGGCCTTGCCCATGTCGTACAGCTCGACGGCCTCCAAGGGAAGCCGTGCCCGAGAGCCCGTGCAGGCGGCGAGCAGGACGACGCTTACGATTAATCGACGCATAGTGAACCTCCGGTAGCGCGGGCAGCAAAGCCGGGACCGGACCCGCGGCGCAGTCTCGCCGTGTGCGCGGGAGGCGGCCGCGCGATCTCGCGCGCGATCTCGCGCGCGATCTTGCCGTCCGTCGGCTTCTGGAAGCGACGTCGCGCGGCGTCGAAGGGCATGGAAGGCTTCGTGTTCGGGTCAATACCCGTGTCGAGCACAGCCACCGTGCGAGTACATGAATGCGATCGAGGACAGGCGATGGTCGTCGCCCGATCCTCAGGGCGAGAAGGCCGCGCGAGGCGATCCTGATCGCAGGGCACTCATCCGGGCCATCGCCGTCTCCGACGCTATGGCTATCGGGATCGTCACGTCCCCTACCCGTTGTCGCCGTCGAGCCTGACCCCATCAAATGCCCACCGGAAGGCTCAAGGAGTCGAAGGGTATCTGGTTCCGGTGTCCGCCACACACGATCATGACCGGACGATGGCATGGAGGAGACGAGAACGGACCTACGGTGCATGAATTCGGCTTCCTAGATGTCCTGGTGGAAATCAAGTAACGGGGTCCCACCCGCTCTGGCGCCACGCCTTGTGCAGAGCTGCTGTGGACGCCAGACCGGATTCCGCCGATGCGCCTCCCGCGCCCATGATGAGAACCTCCAGCCCGCAGGCGGCTCCCGCCCGTCCCCGACGGCGTCTGCACCGAATTCAGTCACCAACGCCCCTAGCCACGCCACGCGCTCCGGGGTCGCCCCTGTCCCTACCGAAGACCAGATCCGTGTCTCGAAAAACTCGCTCATCACGCCGACGCATCGCTTGCGTCAATGACGGCCGGGCGCATCGTCCTGCGATGAGCCTCGTCCGCCACATGCTCGCGCTAGTCCGCGCCCTCGCGGCCTCGCGGCCGTAACGTCCGACAGGTCAACGAGTTCGGGACGGCTGAGTTTTTGGATAGGACGGGCGAGGAGCCGTGCTACCTGCATCGCGATCGGGACGGAACGTACGGCAGCGAGTTTCGGCAGCGCTGATCGGCAAAACAGCTTCATTTGCGCGGCGTCAATGCCCGCGTTGTCCGGCCCGACGAGATTCGCGCTGGCGATCCCGTTCGCAAGCTCGCCGACCACCCGGCTGAGCGGCTATCTTGGGCGCCATGCGCTTCGCGATCCAACGGTCGATTCGAATCCTGTTCGTGGTGGCGCTCGTCGCCGGTTGCCGCACCGCGCGCGAACCCGAGCGAGTCGTACCCACCCCCGCCCAAGCCGGGCAGATCGAGGCCCTGTTCGCGAGACGCGGCCTACCTGGATGCATCGTCGTGGAGGAACCTGCCTGCGGCCTCCGGTACTCGCACAACCCGGAGCGTACGCTCGTCGCGCACACTCCAGCGTCGACCTTCAAGATCTTCAACTCGCTCGTCGCCCTCGAGACCGGCGCGATCGGCGACGTGGACGAGATGCTGCCGTGGACCGGAACCAAGCACGAAATCGCAGCCTGGAATCGGGACACGAACCTGCGGCGCGGCATCCGCGACTCGGTAGTCTGGTTCTATCAGGCGCTCGCGCGACGCATTGGACGCGAACGGATGCAGCACTACCTCGACCGCGTCGGCTACGGCAACCGCACGATGGGCGCGCCGATCGACCGATTCTGGCTCGACGGCGCGCTGCGCATCACGCCGCGCCAACAGATCGAGTTTCTGCGCAGGCTCCACGCGGGCGACTTGCCTTTCTCCAAGCGCACCATGGACGCGGTGAAGCAGATCATGGTCCGGGAGCAGGGGTCGGGCTACACAGTGCGCGCGAAGACGGGCTGGGGCATCCGCTTCGAGGACAAGGTGGGCTGGTACGTCGGCTGGGTCGAGACCCGGACCGATCGCCGGGTCGTTTTCTTCGCCCTCAGTCTCCGGGTCGAGCGCGGCAAGGATCTCGGCGCGCGAGTGGAACTCGCGATGGAAACGTTGCGGATCCTCGGCGTACTCTGAAGGATCGGCAGCGTCCGCCGCGAGTGCACCGACCACGTCGTCGCGCTCGGCGAGGGTCATCTTCGGTCGATGCTTCGCAAGTACGTCGCGTACTACAACCCGGCGCGGTGCCATCAGTTGCGTGGCGGCGACGCGCCGGAGCCTCGGCACGTCGAGGATGGGCCGGAGAGACAGGAGCCTTTTGGCAGGGACAACGGTGTTTTGAACGGGCTGCTAGACAGGCTCGATGGCGCTCCAGTCGATCACCGCTACCCAACGGTTTTCCTCTGTGGAAAACTCGACGGTTCCATCCACTTTGAGCTCTCCATCTGAGAACGTAATGTGAAGCCCCTGCTTCAACTCTAGGTCTTTGACGCGGAGATCCTCGGTCGTGCCGCGACAGGTCAGTCGAAGGCGCCCTTGCGGGTCGGCGTTATGGAAGTCGGCGTAGATCGTGTAGGGCTCGCTCATTCCTCGAGCCTCTTTGGAGCTTCACAATCCTCGAATCCAGCGTGAGCGCGCCCAAGATGCGCCTTAGAGACTCCACTGCTTCTCCGCGTTCCTTCCCAACATACTATCTGTACGACTCAACGACTCCCCCAGACCAACATGCCGCCGTTGATGCTGCCACCGAGGAACAAGCTGAAGAGTAGCAAGACTTGGCCTCGCGAAGCAGGGCCGCTCTCCGGTCGACGAATCTGACGGCACTCAAGCACATAGGACGCGGCCATCCCCAGCTACCGTCACTGCTCAACGGCGCCAACGAACAACAGGAGGTCTTCTCGATGCGAAACTTGGCTCTGCTTGCTCTCACTCTGCTCGATGCAGCCGCTATCGCTCTTCCCGTCCCCGGTCAGCCGGCTCCCGAAGGCACATACTTGATCGACGACGCCGTGCTCGGCGCTGGTACGTGTGATCTCGGCCCGCTCGGCGGCGGCGCAGGCGGCGGATCGGGAGGCAACGGCGGGACCAGCCTGTACTCCAGCTACACTATGATCTGGGACGCGGCACTCGGGGCGTATCTGCTCGCCGACGCCGCGGGCCCCATCGCATGGGCCTATGTGGCGTTGTCGGGGGGCAGCGGCGGAACGGGGTACCTTCGCGTCGCGTACTTTGCGTACGACGCCACGGCGCCGTCATCCGTCGGCGCGAGCCTCGGCGAGACGACGTACGAACCTTCGGAGGAGTGACGCCGCCAAGCGGCGGCCGTTCCGTCACGCCCGAGCGGAGGGAGCGCGTGGATCGCATTGTCGGCGCCCTTCACGACGCTGGGCCTATCCCTTGTCCTATCCGAAAACTCGGCCGCCGTCAGACGTGCTCCAGCGGCTCCTCGATGTGCAGATCCTCGATCACCGAGCACGTCTGCACCTCGAACCAGTCGCCGAACGCAACGCCCTTGTCCGGTCCTGCACGATACCTCGTCCCTCGACCATCCATCGACGCATGGACTCGAAGATCGCCGCCCCACCAGGCGGCAAGGACGCGAAACGGCGTGTCCTCATACTCGGGAAGCAGTACACGGCCCTCTCGTAGTGCTTTCAGACGGCCGTTGGTACCCCTCCGTCACGTCGTCCGGGTTGCTCGGCCGCGAGTGATTGACGAACGCCTTGATCGCGACCATGCCTACCCCAGACTCGACGCACACGGCGACGAACGTGTCGCGCAGACGGCACACGCCGGAAACATGTTTCTCGTCTCTGCGCCGTCCTTCACGCGGCCCCTTGACTTTGGGACCGTGGGCGCGTGGAGTGGGGCCCATGAAGAGACTGGAAAACAAGACCGCCGTCGTGACAGGTGGAACGACGGGCATCGGGTTCGCCACCGCCGCGAAATTCATCGCCGAGGGCGCCAAGGTCGCCATCCTCGCGCGCAAGCAGGAGGAGCTGGACAAGGCCGCGGCCGAACTGGGCCCCGACTGCATCGCGCTCCGCGGCGATGTTACGAATGCCCAGGATCTCGGCGACTTCTACGCCGAGGTCGAGCGCAAGTGGGGCAAGGTGGACGTCGTCTTCGCCAACGCGGGGATTGGCGAGTTCACTGACGTGGACGCCTCGAACGGCGAGCACTTCGACCGCCTATTCAACGTGAACGCGAAGGGCGTTTTCTTGACGGTGCAGAAGGCGCTGCCTCACCTGGGCGAACACGCCTCCATCGTGATCAACGCGTCCATCTCGGGGCGTAAGGGTTTCGAGAAGCTCGTGGCCTACTCCGCGTCGAAGGCTGCCGCGCGCTCGCTGGCGCGAACACTCTCCGCCGATCTCATCCCGCGGGGCGTCCGCGTAAACTCGGTCTCCCCCGGCCTGATCGACACGCCGATTCACCCCAAGATGGGGGCCGCGGGCGAAGACGTCCGGGAGAACGCCAGGCAGGCGATTCCGCTGGGACGCGCGGGACGGCCCGAGGACGTTGCCAACGCCGTCGCGTTCCTCGCGTCGGACGAGGCCTCCTACATCACCGGCATCGAGCTGATCGTCGACGGCGGGTTGACGCAGTTGTAGACAGGGTAGACAGGTCCCCCCTCGGTCACGCCGTCTGGGTTCGACGGCAGCGAGTGGTTGGCGTGCTCGGCCGGTTCGAGGAGGACTCGGGCATCAGCCACTTCCTTCGCGTGTATCGCGAGGCATGAGCGACGGGCGGCTGAGTTTTCGGATAGGACGGTATCGGCAACCGATCCTTCCGATCCAATGACGTCGAGGGTCCGATTCTCGGATGAAATGCGACCCGAACCCAGTTCGGCGACGTGTTCACTGAAGCGGCCGCGCCTCGGCGCGCGTATCGCCTTCGGAGGCAACGATGAGACGATGCTGGATTGGATTGATCCTGATTGCGGCCGCCGCGCACGGGGAACCGTTCCGCAACGAACCCGAAGCGGAGGGCACGTACCGCCGGATGCTGCGTGCGTTGCGAGGGGCGCGCACGCTCTCGTGGGAGAGCACGTACCGAGGGTTCTACGAGGGCCGGGAGTCGCAGCGTTCCCGGTACAGGGCGTGGCTGCGCAAGCCAAACCAGTTCCGCGTCGAGGCGATGGGACAGCACGGCCGGGGCGGCACCGTCGTCGGCGACGGGGCGTTCATGTGGACGTTTTGGACAGACCGCCGGCCGCGCTGGAACGACGAGCACTACGCGAGGTGGGAGGAATCGTCCAAGAACGTCTACGAGCAGCGGCGCACGCCGCCGGCCGCGCACTCGATCGCACACCAGACGCCGCGGCTCGGCGCGAACATGGGCATGGCGATCCTCAACCCGAGCCGGTTCCACGGCGCTCCCAACTCGATGGACCGCTACTTCGACGGCGCGCGGAGCCTGGGAGCAAAGAAGATCGAGGGCGAGGAGTGCTTGGGGATCGAAGTCAGCTTCATGAAGCGCCAGCGATCGAAGTACTTCTGGATCGCGAAGCGCGACCACTTGCCCCGGAAACTGAAACAGATCGTCCGCGTGGGACGCGGGGAGCTCGTGAGCGAGGAGACATGGTCCGGCATCCGCATCGACGCCGCCATCGCGGACGAGAGGTTCCGATGGGTTCCCCCCAAGGGCTGGCGCCGCTGGCGCCGGCCCCGGCCGACGGCACGCGTTCTGGAGCGGGGCGTGAAGGCGCCCGCGTTTCGCGCGAAACTGCTCGACGGGAAAGAGACCACGCTGCGCGACTACCGGGGCAAGATCGTCTGGCTGGTCTTCTGGCGCGTCGGGTGACCGCCTTGCCGCGAGGAGATGGTTCATCTCCAAAAGGTGTACGAGGGATTCAAGCAAAAGGGAGTCGTGGTCCTCGGGTTCAACACGGCCGATACCCGCGAGAAGGTGGAGGCGCTCATGCGCGCGAAAGGCGCGACGTATCCGACGATCCTCGACGGTTCCGCGCGCGTCCAGCAGATCGCAACCAACCGCTACAGGTCGAGCACCGTTCCGATGAACTACATCATCGACCCGAAAGGCCGCATCGCCGCGGCGTTCTCGGGCTATCGCGAAGGCGACGAGCGGGGCGACGACGCGATTCGCGCGATCCTCGCCGGCCGCGGCCCAGCGGAGCACGCCGCGGCGAAGGCCGTGCACGGCCGCATCTTGGCGCTCGGCGGCAGGCCGCTGTCCGGCGCACGCCTCTCCCTGATCCAGGACGGCGGTCGCGCCTCGTACAGCGGGACAACCGACGACGACGGCGACTACGCGATTCGCGACGTGCCGCGAGGAACGTACCGGATACTCGTCCATGTGATCGGCAGGGGCGGTTTCTCCGCGCCCGGTGGACGCGTGACCGTCGACAAAGCCGGCGCGGCACGGCACGACGTGCGTCTTCCGGACACTACGATCGAAGGGCGCATCGTGGACGGGAAGACCGGCAAGCCGTTCGACTACCGGGACGTGCGCGTCACCGCGACGCCGCTGTACTTCTCCGCAATACCAGACGACGAGGGCCGCTACCGCCTGGTGGGTCTGCCGCCCGGAACCTACCGCCTTGCGGTCACTTCCTCCCGCCCGGACCTCGTGCGGCAAGTGAGGGAAGTCGAGCTCGAGAACAACGCCAAAGGCATCGACTTCGCTCTCGCCCGCGTGGCGACTGGCGTGTTGCGGCTCAAGGTGATCGACGCGCGGGGCCAACCAGCGCGCGGCATCGAGTTCTGGTTGGCCATCAACGGCGGCGTGCGAAGCCTGTACGGAAAATACGTCGATAGCGGCGTGTACGAGTTCGAACTCAAGACCGGTGCACGGGAGGTGGTCATCCGCGGACAGGAGGATCCCGTCCGCGTGACCATCCGCGACGGCAAGACGACCGACTCGACGTTCCGGCTCCGTTGAGTCGCGATCCGGGCTGATTCCCGTCAGCCGGTCGCAGGCTCGAGTCCTCGCCGCGCAGAGGGCGCGGCGAGACTGAGTTCTGTAGAGAAGGGTGTCCCTGCCGAAGCGCGCCGCCCGAGCGGCCAAGGCGTTGCCACGCCTCGACCACGCGACCACGACACTGATCTGCCCCGAGGTCGTCGCTACGGGCTTCAATTCCCGTCCTCTGCGGCCGACGGCATCTCGTCGATAAGGACGGGCGCCGAGCCACCGGAGCACGTCGTGCTGCTGTTGGCGGCTCACGTCCGACCGCCCCTGTCCTCCGACAACACCCAACGTCCTGCGCTGATCGTCGTTGAGCCGGAGCCGCTTGCCCTTGAACTGCTCCTTCAGGACGCGGTTCTCCTCGACGAGGTACGCGATCACGTCCAGTTCACCCGGCCCGCCAACGTCGTCAGGAGGACACGCAGCGGGTAGAAGTCGACGCTCATGCCCCTCTGATACGAGCCGTAACGTCGGCTAGAAAACCAACGAGTTTGGGTGAGTTTTCGGATAGGACGGGCAAACGCTAGTTTACAGCCTGGCGGTGGCCAAGCGCGTGTGCTGATGGCCTAGCGACGTCAATCGTTGGCAGCCAGCGGGCGCGAACTGCCCCCTATCCATCGACCCATTTGCTCCCACGAACGAGTCGAGCCGGGATACCCTGTCTGAATGGCACGCGCGATACTGCTTCTGGGCGTCCTCGCTGGATCGCTGGTGGCCGACGAGTCCCACACACTCAGCAAGGGCAAAGTCGGTACTCGAATCGTCGCATGGGTGCGCGAGGCGGAGTCCGCGGGGTTTAGTGGAGCGGTGCTCGCGGCGAGGCGAGGTCGCGTCGTCGCCGCGACGGGTGTTGGGAACGCGCACGGAAAGGTCCCGAACACTCCCTCCACCCTGTTTGAGATCGCATCCGCCACGAAGCAGTTCACGGCTTCCGCCGCCGTTCGACTGGTGGACTCGAGGAAGCTCGATCTCGACGCCCCTATGGCGAAGTACCTCCCCGGTGTCCCCGAGAACTGTCGCTCGATCACCGTGCGCCAGCTTCTTCAGCACACCTCAGGCATCCCGGGGTCCAACTCGAAAGGCGGAGGAACGGATCTGGCGAGCGTCTTTGCCCCTCTTCTTGAAGGGGGGGCCAAAGCACCGGCCGGGCACCCACTGGGAATACTGGAATCAAGGGTACGCACTGGCGAGCGAGGTGATCGCGCGTGCTTCCGGCCGCCCGTACACGGAGTTCTGCCGCAAAGCGTTGTTCCGGCCCGCCAAGATGCGCAGCACATTCTTCACCGGCGATCGCGCTCCCAAACGTGCGGTAGTCGCTGTCGGGCAATCGGCACGTGGTCCGGCGCGATCCGCGCTCGACCATCCCTATGGCGAGTACGGATTCCAGTACCGCGGCATGGGCGGGGTCGTCACGACTGTATGGGACCTCTGGCGCTGGCACGGCGCACTTCAAGGGAAGTTGCTCAGCGACAAGGCGAAGGAGATCCTTTTGCAGCCGGGCAGAGGCGATTACTCGCTCGGCTGGTTCGTGCGCAAGCGGGACGGTCATCGGGTTCAGTCCCACGGCGGAGGCGTGCGCGGATTCGTTTGCGAGGTGCGCCGCTACCCGGACGACGACGCCTGCGTGTTCGTCCTGTGTAACCGGGACGACGCTCCGGTGGGCTTGGTCGCGGACGCACTCGAGCAGATTCTATTCGGACGTCCCGTCACAGTGCGATTGCCCAAGGGCCTGGACGCCGCTCTGGTGGCGCGGCTGACCGGGCGATTCGTTGACGCGGGCGGAAACCGCCTCGACGTCGAGATGGCGGACGGGAAACTCCGGGCCAATGTCACCTGGAGGCAGGGAAAGGTGAGCCGGATGGCGATCGGGCGCGATGACAAGGGCAAGCTCGCCGTTTTCCAGGGGGGCAAGGCAATGGCGCTCGAGCTCGGCCCCGTAGAGGACGGAGAGGTCAAGTTCCTTTCCATCCTCGGGACGCGATACAACCGCAACGAGTAGAACCGCGAACGGTTGTCCCTACCAAACACTAGACCCAAAACAAGCGTAAGGCGATCGTGCGACGCCGCCCCGCCGCTTGCGTCAATCGGGCCACGCCGTCATCGTCCGGCGATGAGCCTCGTCCGTCACCTGTCGCCCTGGTACGCGCTCTCGCGGCGGACCGCGTCCTGTTCGAAAACTCAGCCGCTCGCTGCTACGCGGCCCTCTCGTAGTACTTCAGCATCCCGCCCAACCGCTCTCGACAACGACTCGGACCGGACACCGACGGAGCGCGGCTCGTGATCCGCTCGTTTCCAAGCCGCAGCCGCTTGCCCTTGAGCTGTTCCTGCAGGACGCGGTTCTCGTCGCCGGTTCATCCACCCCGCCAACGTCGTGAGTAGCACCCGCAGCGGGTAGAGATCAACGCCCATGCGCCTATCGTACGAGTCGTAACGTCCGACAGGTCAACAAGTTCCGCACGACTGATCATGTGGATAGGACGGCGTCAGCCCCGGCGCCCACGGGCAACTTCGGCCAGAAGAAACGAGATCAAGACGCAGACAACGATCCAAGCAACGTCGTCCTATCCGAAAACTCGACCGGCGTCATCAGACGTGCTCCAGCGGCTCGTCGATGTGCAGGTCCTCGACGACCGAGCACATTTGTACATCGAACCACTTGTCGAACATCGTCCTCGTTCGATCCTGCGGCCATGTCGCGTCGTCCCGTGACCACCCCTCGAGCATGGAGGCGAAGATCGCCGGCCACCAGGCCGTCAGTACCCGACGCCGTGACGACGGGTCTTCGTATTCCGGAAGCAAGTACACATGGGCCTCGGCGCACATGTCTTCGAACACCGTGTCCGCCAACCCCTCGTCGTCGTCCTCCCGGCACCATTCGAGATACGGCCGTTTCGGCTTCACGAACGCAACGGATCGATTGAGCATCTCCATCGCTACGCGGCCCT
>JAJFFH010000035.1 GCA_021776735.1 Planctomycetota bacterium
CGCGCCCAACACCCCCCCCACAACCACCTGGGTGAGCTGGGTTTCCCCCCTGTACACGACCGCGGGGGGGGGGCGGTCCCGGGGCGGGGGCGCACGGGGGGGGCGGGGGCGCGGTGGTGGGGGTCGGGGTCGGGTCGCGACTACGTCGCGGGTCGTTCGAGAATCGACTCCCGCGAATCTTGCAAGCGCTACGTGAACGCGAACGTCGTTCGTGAACGAGAACGGATCGGGGTCGGGTTCGGGGATGAGCTCGGGTTCGGATCGGTTGTCGGGGGCTCCTGTCGGGAGAGCGCCTATCGCCCCTATCCACTTGCGTGGGGCGATAGGCGCTCCCCGTCGAAAGGAGTCTTCCATGACCGACAACCGAGACTTCTCCGCTGCTTCCCGGGGATCGGGGTACGGGGTCGGGTTCGGGATGAGCTCGGGGGCGGATCGGTTGTCGGGGGGCTCCTGTCGGGAGAGCGCCTATCGCCCCTATCCACTTGCGTGGGGCGATAGGCGCTCCCCGTTGAAAGGAGTCTTCTGTGACCGACAACCGAAACTTCTCAGCGGCTTCCCGCGCGCCGCATCAGCGGCTTGATGTCTATCGTTTGGCGATTCGGCTGTTCGCTGGCGTCGAGCGCTCCGCCGCCTTGTTTCCGCGCGGATACGGAGCGATCAGGGATCAGTTGCGGCGTTCTGCAACCGGTACGTGCTCAACATCGCCGAGGGTGCGGGGCATTGGAAGCCGGCGGACAAGGCGTACCGTTACACCATTGCGCAGGGGGAGTGTTTCGAGTGTGCCGCGGCTCTTGAGCTGGCTACGATCGTCGAGATCATCTCCCAAGAAACGGGAGACGAGCTCATGTCCTACGCCCAGAGAATCGGCGCGATGTTGACCCGGCTGATTCAGAGTCAGCGCGCTCGGAGGTCGGGTTGATCGTGGCGTCTGGGGGTTCGGGGTCGGGTGTCGGGATCGGGGTTGGGTTCGGGTTCGGGTCGCGACTACGTCGTTTGAGTGATCGACTCCCACGTATGCAGCAAGCGCTACGTGAACGAGAACGTCGTTCGTGAACGCGAACGGGTTCGGGATGAACTTGGGATCGGGTCGGGGTTGGGGTCGGGGTTCGGGTTCGGGTTTGGGGTCGGGCATGCGGCAGTACGGCGCGTACGCGGGCTCGGCTCGGGCCGGCGGTCATACGCGTGCAGGCGGCGTCGTCCGCTCCGCTAGCGAAAATCGCATCATGGCGATTTTCGAGGGGGCATCGCCGTCCGTACGCTACTGCCCGAGCTTGACTTCGCCGAGGCTGTTGACGCCGAAGAGCTGGAGCGCGACGAACGCGTTGCGGCCGGCGAATCCGGCGGTTCCGGTGACGGGGTCGCCCGCGCCTGTCTGGGCGTCGATGTCGGCTTCGCCAGACGTGAACAGGACTCCGAACGGAGTGCCCGGGAGGTCGGCAACGGCTTGGCCGGTGATGTCGTGCAGGTCGAGGTCGACCAGGCACCCGTCGAAGTAGGCCGTGCCGAGGTTGCCCGACATGACGAGGCCGAGTCCAGGGACGTTGCGGAAGTGGACCGCGCCTTCGGCTTCGAGGAAGCCGCCGCCGGCAAGAATCTTCACGCGTAGTTCTTCTGCGCCGTCCGGGTCGTCGACAGGCAGGCCGTTGACCAAGTATTGCAGCTCAAGCTGGATGAGGACGGTTTCGCCGCGGATGATGCGGGCGGGGCAGATGAAGTGGTAGGTCGACTCGACGGGGCCGAAGAACGTGCAGCGGGCATCGAGGGCGGCGGATTCGATGTCGTCGAGGCGGCGGGCATTGACGGCGGGACCGACGTAGTCAGCAACGACTTGCAGGAGGTCGAGCGAGGAGGCGACGCAGTTCTGCCGCAGTTCATCCGCCACCTGGAGCGCCGTGTCGAGGTTGTTCGCCGGCGCGTCGTTGCGACATCCGGTCAGCAGGCAGGCGGAGACGGCGAGAGCAAGAGCGGCGCGCATTAGGAACCTCGTTTCGCGTCTGTCGAGCGTGTCGAGAAAACTCCACACGGCGACAGACCTTGTTCCGCAAACGCACGCAGCATGCCGCCCATTGTAGTTTTTTTGCATCGAAACGGCGCACGAAACCACCCGTCGCGCCCAAGCGAGGCGTGACTAGGGACTTACGACGTCGCGTTCGAGGAACGTTAAGGTGCGCGCGAGGCGTTCCACCGTGGGTAGGTCGCCATCGAGACACAGAACAGGACACGACAGTCGCGCCAGCCAACGCTCGTGAGTCACCCGGCTGCGCTGCTCCGTGCCCGCCGTTTCGTACCGCTCCGCCCAGGCCAGAAACTCGCGGTGCTGCGCCAGGAACTCGGCACGCGACCACCCCGGGCAGCTCGCGAAACGCATCTCCTCACGCCGCCGCAACCGATCCATTCGAATCGAAGCGGGGATGGTCAGAAACACCACCGCATCAAACAGCGCCGCGATCCGCGCATCCCAATTCACGAGCGATCCGGACTCGACGCAATCGGGATGTGCCCGAAGGTCCGACAGCAGTTGCCCGTCGCGCAACGAGGGTTCACGCTTGAGCAGACATCGCGGCGTCGTCGGCAACCAGAAGTAGGAGTCGCTGTCGTAGTGCGCCCACCCCAAGTGCGCCGCCAACCCTCGCGCGAGTGTGGTCGTCCCGGACCCGGACGCCCCAACAACATGAATCCGCGGCATGGACAGATGGTACCGCCCCGGAAAAAGGGCGGGGCCCGGGGCCCCGCAGCGCCGCCGCCCGAATGACGGCGGCCACCCCCCGGGGTTTTTCCGACCCCCCGGTTGTGCGAACAGCTTTCTGGAATGCCATACCCAGCCCGGCACAGAAGAGCGAAGTTGGCAGCCGTCCGATTGTCAAAACCGCTCATTTGTGCCGGGCTCGGTATGGCTCTGCAAAGGGCCGTACACGCATCAGCCCGCACCAAGAACCACCGGGGTCGTCCGCCCCGGCCAACGAAAACCGCCTCATGGCGGTTTTCGATAGTATCGCCGTCCGTCCGCTACCCCTCCGCTGTAACTCCCGGCACCTTCCATGTCTTCAGGCGGCGGCGGACGTAGTCGATCGGGACCGCGTGCGTGAACTCTTGTTTCGGCTTGAAGCCGGGTTCGTCGGTGCGCCAGATTGCGCGCCGGGCCACGACTCCCAGGACCAGGCCGCGGTCATCGACCAGGGGGCCGCCGGAAAAGCCATTACGCACGGTCGCGGTGCTCACGAGCCATTCGCGGCGGATGCCGAGGCGGTCGGCGGGAAGGATGCGTACGACGACGCCGGGGGTGGCGCGAAAGGGGACGCCGGGCGCGTAGCCGCGGGCGGTGACCAGCGTGCCGGCTTGTAAGTCCGCGCGGGTCCCGAGGGGGAGGGCGGGCAGCGGCCGAAACGGCGGCAGGATGCGGAGGAGCGCGATGTCGCCGCCCTTGTCGACGTGGTCGAGCCGCGCCGGATAGGCAGCCTCGCCCGGCGTGCCCTCGTCGATGACGACCGTCAGGGTTTCGGACGGCACCCCGGGGCGGCGTGTCACGACGTGCTCGTTGGTGACGACATAGCCCCCGGAATGCACGATGAATCCGCTGCCGCGCGACGCCCGCACATGGCTCCCACGGCGCTGGAAATACCGAATGCGCACCACCGGGTTCTCGTGCGCCGGAGCCGGCTCCGCCCGGGGCACCGCAGCGCACCCCGTCCAGAGCGCCATACACGCGGCCAAAGCCGTTAGGATGCTTCGCTTCAAACCATGAAACACGCAGCTCTCCAAACGCTCGTCGCCGTGATTTTGCTCTCGCTTCCCGCGTTCGCGCAGGAACCGGACCAAAAGCACACGGACGGCGCTGCCCCGGTAACACACGCCCTCTGGCTCCGCTCGGCGGCGATTTCCCCCGACGCGAAACAAATCGCGTTTTCGTATCGCGGCGACCTGTGGCTGGTCGCAGCGACAGGCGGTGCCGCCCGCCGGCTCACGACGCACGTCGCGCACGAACGCTTGCCGGTCTGGTCCCCGGACGGCAGCCTGCTGGCGTTCGCGTCGGATCGCCACGGCAACTTCGACGTGTTCGTGATGCCGTCCGGCGGCGGTCGCGCGCGTCGGCTGACGCACTGGTCGGGCGCGGACCGTCCGACGGGTTTTTCGGTCGATGGCAACAGCGTGCTGTTCTCGTCGACGCGCCAGGACGCGCCGGACGCCTCGATCGGCAGCACTTGGTTTCCGGAGCTGTACGAAGTCGGCGTGCAAGGCGGACGACCGCGCCAGGTCGTGACGACACCGGCGCTGAACGCACGCTGGTCGCCTGACGGTGCGCGCCTCGTCTACGAGTCGTTTTACGGTGGCGAAAACCGTTGGCGCAAGCACCACGTCTCACCGGTCGCGCGCGACGTCTGGGTCTGGACCAAGGCCACGGGCGGCCACGCAAAACGAACGCAGTTCGGCGGCGAGGATCGCGAGCCCGTCTGGTCGCCCGACGGCAAGCGGTTGTTTTACCTGAGCGAGCGCGGTGGAAGCTTCAACGTCTGGTCGCGTCTCGCGGATGACGGAGCCCAGGTTGTCGCGCCGGTGGCGTTGACCGAGCACAAGGACCATCCCGTCCGCTCGCTCAGCATCGCCCAGGACGGCACGCTCCTGTACTCGTACCGCGGTGAACTCTGGATCAAGGCAACCGAAAAGCCGTCGCAGCGCCTGACGATCACCGCCGTGGCCGACGAGCGCGTCAACACCACCCGTTTCGAGACCTTTCGCAAGGGCGCGACCGGTTTCTCGGTGTCACCCAACGAGAAAGAGATCGCGTTTGTCGTCCGCGGCGAACTGTTCGTGACCTCGGTCAAGCACGGCACGACGGTCCGCGTGACGAGTACGCCGGAGCAGGAGCGCTCCCCGTCGTTCGCCCCGGACGGCCGTACGATCTATTTCGCCGCCGAACGCGGCGGCTCCTGGAACCTGTACCGCGTGCGCCCGCGCCGCGACGAAGACGAGCTTTTCTCCCAGTCCACCGCGTTTCGCGAGGAGCCGGTGCTTGTCGGCCCGGACGAGACGTTTCGGCCCAAGGTGTCCCCGGACGGCCGCCGCCTCGCGTACCTGCACAACCGCGACGAGCTGCGCGTGATGGACCTGGACACCAAGGCGACGCGCACGATCCTGCCCGCCGAGCGCCTGTACTCCTACTCCGACGGTGACATCTCGTTTTCATGGTCCCCGGACGGCCGCTGGATCGCCGCCGCGTTCCTGCCCCACAAGAGCTGGAGCGAAGACATCGCGATCGTCTCCGCCGACGGCGGCAAGCCGCACAACGTCACCATCTCCGGCTACTACGAGTTCGAGCCGAAGTGGTCGCCGGACGGCACCGCGCTTCTGTTTGCCTCCAACAGTGTCGGCCGCCGCGCGCACGGAAGTTGGGGCTCGGACATGGACGTGTTCGCCCTCTATCTCACGCGCAAGGCGTTTGAAAAGGCCAAGCTGACCGAAGAGGAGTTCGAACTCCTGGAAGAAAAGCAAACGGACGGCGATGCCTCCGAAAAGGACGGCAAGAAGAACGGCAAGAAGAACGGCAAGAAGGGCGGCAAGAAAAACGGCAAGGACAAACCGCTCCCGAAGGTCGAGATCGAGTTCGATGGGTTGCAGGAACGACTGCGGCGCCTCACACTGATTTCGGCATCGCTGCAGGACTACGCGGTCGCGCCCGATGGTCAAAGCGTCATCACGATCTCGCAGGTCGAGGACAAGTGGGGGCTTTGGAGCTTCAAGCCGCGCGAGGGCGAGGCCAAAAAAGTCGCCGCGCTCAAGGGCGGTGGGGGCAACCTGAAGTTTGCCAAGGATGGCAAGGCCGTGTTTGTGCGCACCGGCGGCGGGACGTTTCTGCGCGTCGGCGTGGGCAAGGGCGGCGACATGAAGCCCGTGCCGTTCAGCGCCGAAATGACGATCGACGCGCCCGCCGAGCGGCGCTACATCTTCGAGCACGCGTGGCGGCAGATCAAACGCAAGTTCTACGATCCGAAGCTGCATGGCGTGGACTGGGACGGCCTGAAGAGGGAGTATGCCCGGTTCGTGCCGCACGTCGCGGACAACCACGACTTCGCCGACATCCTGGGCGAGATGAACGGCGAGCTGAACGCGTCGCACAACGGCGCGGGCCACCGCCCGCCGCGCGGCAGCGGTGACCAGACCGCGCGGCTCGGGCTCCTGTTTGACACGAGCTATTCCGGCAAGGGGCTCAAGGTCGTCGAGGTCTTGAAGGACGGACCGCTGGATCGTCCGGAGGTCAAGGTCAAGTACGGCGCGTTGCTGACGCACATCGACGGCACCGAGTTGACTGCCGAGACGAACCATCACGCGCTGCTCAACCGCAAGGCGGGCAAGAAAGTCCTGCTGACGTTTACCGGCGCGGACAAAAAGACCTTCACCGAACTGATGAAGCCGGTCCCGTGGCGCGCCGAGTCGGGCCTGCGCTACAAGCGCTGGGTCCGCCAGCGCCGCGCGCTGGTCAAGAAGCTGTCGGGCGGCCGCATCGGCTACGTCCATGTGCGTTCGATGAACGACGGCAGCTTTCGCCACCTGTTCAAGGAGGCGCTGGGCCGCTACGTGGCTGCCGAGGCGCTGATCGTGGACACGCGGTTCAACGGGGGCGGCTGGCTGCACGACGACCTCGTGAAGTTCTTCTCCGGCAAGCAGTACGGCATCTTTCACCCGCGAGGCAAAAAGCGCGGCGCGTTCGGCGGCGAACCGTTCCAGCGCTGGCACAAGCCGTCCTGTGTTCTGGTGTGCGAGGCCAACTACTCGGACGCGCACATATTTCCGTACGCCTACCAGTACCTCGGCCTCGGCAAGCTGATCGGCACGCCGGTCGCCGGCACGGGCACCGCGGTGTGGTGGGAACGCCAGATCGACCCGACCGTCACCTTCGGCATCCCGCAAGTCGGCGTCGTGAACCCCAAGAAGAACCGATACGTCGAAAACGACACCCTGATCCCGGACGTAAAGGTCTACAACGATGCCAACGCCCGCCAGGCGGGCCAGGATCCCCAGGTCGAAGCCGCGGTGAAGGAGTTGCTAGGTCAGCTCAAGAAGTAACCAGGGATCATCGCCGTCCGTCCGCTGTACTCAGAAGTCGTACCGTCATCCAAGGTCGTCAGCTCATGGCTCATACTAACGAAAATCTGCGCAGCAGATTTTCGAGAGGTCAAGATGCGTGTATTCATCAGCTGCGATATGGAGGGCGCCACCGGCGTCTGTCATCGGGACCATCTGATGGCCGGTGGGCAGGACTACGAGGCGGCGCGGCGATGGCTGACCGGCGATGTCAATGCGGCGGTCGAGGGGGCGCTCGAGTCCGGGGCGACGGAGTTCGTTGTGGCCGACGGGCACGCGACGATGCGCAACGTGTTGCTGGACGAATTGCATTCGGCGGCACGGTTGCTGGCGGGGCCGGCGCAACCGCGCAACCGGCCGTTGGCGCAGCTTGGGGCGCTGGGGCCGGATACATTCGACGCGGCGTTTTTGGTCGGCTATCACACGCGCGCGGGCACGCCGGGCGGACTGCTGGCGCACACCTGGGTGGGGCGGTGCGTGAAGGAGATTCGTTTGAACGGCCGGCCTGCGAGCGAGGCGGTGTTGAACGCGGCGATCCTCGGGCACTTTGGCGTGCCGGTGGTGTTGTTGACGGGCGCGGACGATTGCTGCCGGCAGGCGCGCGAGGAGTTGGGGGCGGCACTCGAGGTTGCCGAGGTGAAGCAGGCGCTCGGCCCCTCGGCGGTGTTGACGCTGTCGCTGAAGGCGGCGCATGCGCTGATCCGCGAGGCGGCGGTGCGCGCGGTGCGTACGGTTGGCGCGGGCGTTCGGCCGTTTGAAGTCCGGCGCCCGGTGCAAATCGAACTCGACCTGTGGCGCGACGAGATGCGCGAGCAGGCACTGGAACTCGGCGGCGAGCCGTTGGGCCGGCTAGGGATTCGCTACGAGGGCGCGGACGTGATCGAAGTCGTGGAACAGGTCTGGCGCGCGCTGGCGCACACGTTGCGCGACGACGCGGCGTTCCTGAAGTAGGGATAGGGGGCGCGGGGGCGCGATGAGTCGCGCGTTGTACAATGGTCGGCGATGAGTGAATTCGTGATCGTGTTCAAGGGCTCCGTCCCCGAGGCGGATGTCGTCAAGGGCCTGCTGGAGAGCGCCGGAATCAAGGCGTTCCTGGACAGCGAGCAGATGGCCTCGACGCTGCCGATCGCCGTGGACTTCGCCGGCGACGAAGCGGGAAGAGTCGCGGTCTCGAGCGACGACGAAGCGCGCGCGCTCGAGGTCATCGCGGCAGCGAAGAAGGGCTAGCTCTCCGCGAGCTGTCGGCCTGGCGTTCGCCTACTTGGGAAACGCGGCAACGTACTTCGCGCGCGTGGCGGCGACGTCCTTGTCGGCGAACGGCTTGGGGCGAAGATCGAGCCCGGAGATGTGTGCGTAGGCGTTGATGGCGTAGCGGTGGTCGCGCGGCACGTTGTCGACCGGGCTCTTGATGTAGCGGCGCAGGGCGGGCAGGCAGCGTCGGTCGCCGATGGCGTGCGCGATCAGCAACAGACGCTCGGCGACCCACCACGATTCCTTTTGGACGCGATCCAGGCGCTGCGCGATGGCGGCGCGATCCTGGTCGGCGGGAGACTCGCGTTTCCAGGTGCAGGTCTCGAGAGCCTGATCGAGAATTGTCTCGCAGGCTTCGAGGCATGCGTACTTGGGCTCATTGGACGTGCCCGAATAGCCGGTGAAGCTCTGCGAGAAGAGCGGACGGTCGGAGCGGATCGCGAGCGACAGGTGGAAGTCCGCGGACGAGCTCATGAACCTGGTGGGTGACTGGACCTTTTGGATTCGCAGGCCGGTTGCGGCGAAGAGGACCGGCAGCATCGCCCGTGCGCGTCCACGCGGCATGACGGTCGAGTCGATGAGCACACGTTCGACCGCCCGTTCCCCGGCGCGCCGTCCACGGCGCCAGCGGTATCGGATTCGGCGCACTTCCAGGCCGGCGGCGGTCCACCGTGTCGAGTACAGCGAGAGCGTGAAGCCGTGTCCACTTCCTGTTTCCCAGTTCAACGTGACGTTCTCAGCCGCGGCGGACACCGCGGGTTCCAAGACGACCTTGTATCCCTCGGGTGCGGTCACCATGCGGCGAACGCCATCGTTGAGCACCGCTTTGGTGATGCGGCGTGTCGCGTCCGAGTCGCGCGGAAGAGCGACGAGCGCCTCCCAGCCGATCCGAGCGAGTGCCCGTTCGGAGTCGCGCGTAGCGTGCTTGTCGTCGAGTAAGGCGATCAGCGGTTCGATGGACCGGCGTCCTCCCGCGGCGAAGACCTCGATGAGCGGGGCTCGGTTCGTCGAGGCACGAAAGGTCTCGACCAACTTCGCGATGGCCGGAGCGCCCAGCTTCCAAATCGCCTCGGCGGCTGCTTCGCGGACATCCTCCTTCGGATCGCTCGCTCGCGCGATCAGGAGCGGCGCGGTGTCGCGTGCCGGCTCGCCCAATTCGCCCAGCGCGTCCGCGCAGTGCCGGCGCACCCAGTCTTCTTCGTCCGAGAGACCGGCCATCAACGCCGGCACGGCCGTCGCGATGTGCGCGCCGATGTCACCGAGGGCCTCGGCTGCCTCGCCGCGTGCTCGCCAGCCCGCTTCGCTGTCCCGCAGGAGTCGAATGAGGCCCGGTACGGCCGGCGCCGCATCCGGTCCGATCGTTCCGAGGGCGTCCGCCGCGCGGCCACGCACCGCGGACTCGTCCGCGCCCAGGGCGGCGACGAGTGCCGGGACGGCACCCTTGCCGATGTCGCCGAGAGCGTATCCCGCGTTGTTGGCGACCTCCTTGACTCGATCCCGAAGGGCGGTCGCGAGCATCGGGACTGCGGCGCTGCCGTGCGCCCCGATGCGCATGAACCCGCGCGCGCCCGCTGTGCGCTGTTGATCGTCCTTGGAGCGCAGCAGCCGTGTCAGCGCCGGCACGAGATCTCGTGCCTCGCCACCCAGGCCGCCCAGGGCCCAAACGGTTCGATCCAGCGCCGGTCCGCGTTGCGTGCGCAGGAGCTCGTCCAGCACCGGAACCGCATTCGCGCCGCCGCGAGCCAACTCGTCGGCCGCCGACCGCGTTTCGGCGAGCTTTCGGGCCCATGTAGTCGTGGTCTGGCCGTCAAACGCGGCCTCCGCCGCCCAAACCGGGCTCAGGAGACCGAAAACGACAACCACAACGAAGCGCATGCACGAGAGATACGCATCCGACGCCGAACGGTTCGTTTAGGAGCGCTTGAATACGAACTGCGCGGGCTCGAGGCGGGCGCCTTTGGCGTCGCGTACCGCGTACTTTCCGCCGCTCCAGATGGATGCTGCGCCGTGCGTGCCGTCGTTGCGCAGGCAGTAGACCTTGACGTTGAACGCCGGCCGTCCGGCGTTGAGTAGGCGCTTGGCTTTTGTGCGGGCGACGATGCGGCGGCACGTCTCGAGCGCAGCCTGCATCGCCGTCCGTCCCTGACGCATGAATTCAACCGCGAGAAACGACGCGCAATTGAGGATGCATGCTTCGCCGCGCCCCGTGCAGCCCGCCGCGCCGGCGGTGTCATCGACGTAGAGACCCGCACCGATAATCGGCGAGTCGCCGACGCGGCTCGGGATCTTGTAAGCCAGTCCGCTCGTCGTGGTGCAGCCGCCCATGTGTCCGTTGGGCGCGCGGGCGAGGCAGGTGATCGTGCCACCCTTGTCGCGTTCGGGCGGTATCCAGTCGTCCTTGTCGGAGAGGTTCTCCTTCCAGCGCAGCCATCGCTTGCGCGCGGCCTCGGTCAGTAGCTCGGCGTGACGGAAGCCGTGGGCGCGCGCGAAGCGGTAGGCGCCCTTGCCCACGAGCAGGACATGGTCGGTGCGGTCCATCACGCGCAGCGCGACCTGTGACGGATTCTGGATGTTCTCGATCGCCGCAACGGCGCCGCCGAGTCCGGTCGTGCCTTCCATGACGCATGCGTCGAGTTGCACGACCCCGTTCTCGTTCGGCAGACCGCCGAGCCCGACCGACATGTCCTTGGGATCGTTCTCGACGAGCGAGACGCCTTGGACGGCTGCGTGCACCGGCCGGTGGTCGCGGCCGACGGTCGATGTCCTTGTTTGTGTTGCGAGGAGCGCCGGATCCAGAAGCTCGCATGCGCGCTTCACAGCCGGAATGCCGTTGGCGCTCGACACCGCCACGGGGATCGGCGCGGGTTCCGCACGCGACACGCGCGGCAGCAAGACGACCGCGGCGCTCGCGGCCAGCAAGTCCCGACGACGAATCGATGTCATGACCGGAGGCTAACAGATCGCGGCGGGGCTCCGGTGACGAGGTGGGACCGACGTCTAGGTCGGCCACACGCGATCGTCCGGGAGGTTCTTGCGGACCCACGGGATCTCGTGGTGATCGCGGGCCTCCGGATCCGCCACGAACTTCGCGTCGAGCCGTGCACGGACAAGGCCCAGCGTTCGGTGGTCTCTTTGCGATACGAGCGGGATCCCCACTCTCGCAAGGACGGCCGTGGCGACGCCAACCCCGCGCTGGCGGGGCGGCGGTTCGCCGGAGCGGCATCCGTCTGCGATCACCTGGCTGCCGCAGGCGGCACTCATGTCCATCAGGATCGCGAATCGAACCTGTTCTTCCTGGGCCTTGGCGGCCATGGCGAGCGCGCCGGCGATCATGCCGTCGGTCAGATCCGAACCGTGCTCGTCAAGTACGCGGGCGTGTCCGGCGAGCCCATCGAACCCGTCGCCGCCGTGGATGTCGGGCATGGTGCGCGGTGTCCCGAGGCCGATGTCTTCGGGACAGAACGAAACGACCCGGACCGTGTCGCGCTTGGCGATGTCGTCGAGTACGCCGCCGAATCCGTAGTCGGTGCCATCGACGCCGCAGGGAAATCCCATCATGCAGCCGCTGATCATGATGATCCACGGGTCGGCCGCCGTCGGCTTGGGCCACGCGGCGATGAGCTCCGGGTGCTTGACGAGACGCATGCGCAGGTATCGTAGGCGGTGGTGAATGCCGAGTCGATTGTCTGAAACGATCTATGCGTGGGCGAGAGCGACGTCGCCCGACGCAGTCGACACCAAGAAGATCGCGAGGTTCGCATGGGACATGAAAAGTGGGTGATGTACATCGAGCAAAAGACCGATGGCTTGGCGAACCTGCAGGATCGCGGACCGGCCGTGATTGCAGAAGTCACGCTCTCGAAGACCGGCGTGACGATCTACTACGGTGGGAGATCCTTCCAGAGGATCAAGGGTGGCGGGACCAGTGGCAATCACCGTTGTCTTGAAACCGGGGACGAGTACTGGATCTCCGGCGCCAAGAGAGACCATACCGACCGACATTGGGCGGGCGGCGGGCCGGTGAGGATCGAGGTGTCGAAGGACAAGCTGCCGTAGGTGCTTGCGAGACCTTCCGTGGCGCGGCGTCCGGGGGCATCGGCGTCGCTTCGCTCGCCGATGTTGGGCGCGCTCGCTCTTGTAGCGGGTTGGTTGCTCGGGCGCCGTCGGGACTCTGACGCTGTTGATGTCTTCCCGGTGGTCGGGGTGACTGGATTCGAACCAACTCTTCGCGACACTCCGCTTCGCTCCGTGACGCTACGCGTAGCGCCGCGTCTTGTGGGGGGCTTCGCCCCCCAACAGGTTGGGCTTGGCCCAACCTCCCCCGTACCGGTCGCTGGTTCAAATCCAGTCGAGTGTGCGGACCCGTCCGGGAGCATCGGCATCGCTTCGCTCGCCGATGTTTGGCGCACTCGCTCTCGTTAGCGGGCTGGTTGCTCGGGCGCCGTCGGGACTCTGGTGCTGTCGGCGTCTCCCCGGTCGTCGGGGTGACTGGATTTGAACCAACCTTCGCGACACTCCGCTTCGCTCCGTGACGCTACGCGTAGCGCCGCGTTTTGTGGGGGGCTTCGCCCCCCAACAGGTTGGGCCTGGCCCAACCTCCCCCGCGCCCGGTCGCTGGTTCAAATCCAGCGGCGAAGCCAGTGACCGCTGGAAATAGAGATGGCCGCCGAGATGTCGGCGGCCATCCGATGGTCGGGGTGACTGGATTTGAACCAGCGACCTCTGCGTCCCGAACGCAGCGCTCTAGCCAAGCTGAGCCACACCCCGGTCTGTCGATCCATCGAGCGATCGATTTGTCATCCTAGTATGGGCTGTGCCGGTCGCAAGTTCGGGGGCGCCCGGTCGGTGTCTGGGCGGTCTTGAAACCGCTTCTTGGAAGGGTCGGAACGGTAGTGAGTGGGTTTTTTCCGGGTTTGCGGAATTTTTGCTGGATTTTTCTTGGTTTGGTTGATCCGTGGGGGGGCTCTTCGATTGTGGAGAACCTGCGCGGATCTTGTTCGCGACGTTTTATCGGGTGTCGTAAGCTGTGTGTGGACAAATGGTTACGAAAATCGCCGTCCGTCTGCGTCCTCGGGGTCGGTTCGGGGAGTCTTTAGGGGAGAACGGGCTTCCTTACCGTTTTGAGCACATGCCGAGATTCGGGCCGATTCTTCTCTGCGCTGCCTTTTTGGCGGTGTCCGCGTTTTCCGATGGCGGGGTCAAAAAGGCCAAGCGCCGGGACGCGGAGTTTTCGTTCAAGCTCACCGCGGGGCCGGGCTATGTCCAGCGGTCGTTCGTCGAGACCATCAACGGCGATTTGGACGAGAATCTGGGCAAAAGAGCGCGCAAGCGGCTGCGGAGAACCCGCCGGCTCACGGCCAAGGAGATGGTCACGCTCATGAACACCCGGAGGGCCGGGGAGATCAAGAAGCTTCTGCGGGACGGTTTCGGCATCCGGAAGGCTGATTTTGGGGCTGGCATGCGGGCTCTGCGGGCGGCGATCGAGCAAAAAGATCGGCGCGTGTTCTTTGGCGTGTTGGCGCGCGTGCTCCTGGCCCGGGGGCTCTCCTCTTCGGGGCAGTTTTTTGAGCAGGTCATGGCCGCCCAGGACGAGATCAACACGGGACAATTCAAGAACCTGCGCCATGGCAGCAACCGCACACGGACGTTGATGGAGGCGTGCTTTCGGTTCAAGGATCCCAAGGACCAAAAGGACATGTTGGGTTTCCTGGACGAGACCCGCAAGTCGTTCCTGTTCGGGCACCCACTCGCGGAGTCCATCGGAATCAGGCCGACTGACGACTACGACCCCAAGCGCTTCCCTGAGCTGAAGGACGGCATGCCCGGGACCGAGAAGGGGTTTGCGAACGGTGAGGCCGGGGGGCACCGGTTCGACCGAAAGCTGCCGGCGCTGCCGTTTCGCGGCGACAACGTCAAAGAGCTCGGCCGCGCCCGCAGGGTTCCGCGGTAGTACCGCCACCCTCCTGGCGCCACCTCCACCGTTCGCCGCGCACGCAGGCGGCGGTGACCAAGCCGGGGAACTCTCTCGCGGGGCCGGTCTCGGGCGCCCCCGCGTTTCTTGGTTCGTCCCCCTTCCCCCTTCCCCCTCCCCCCGGATCCCCTCCCCCAATTCCTCGACCTCCTATACTCACCACCGTGAGTCGCCCGATCCTTGTTACTTCCGCGCTGCCCTACGCCAACGGCGCGCCGCACTTCGGCCACCTGGTGGGCGCGTATCTGCCCGCGGACATCTTCGTGCGATACCACCGGCTGCTGGGCAGCGACGTCGCGTTTGTCTGCGGCACCGACGAGCACGGGGTGGCGAACACTCTCGGCGCGGAACGCGAGGGCGTGCCGTACCAGGAGTATGTCGATCGCGGCCACCGGCGGTGGCAGGCGGCAATGGACCGGCTCGGTATCGACTTCGACAACTTCAGCCAGACGTCGCGGCGCGATCCTCAGTACCCGCTCGCGCAGGAGTTCTTCTTGCGCCTGTTGAAGAACGGCCGGCTCAAGCGGCGCGACATCCGGCAGCTCTACTCGCCCGCGACCTCGCGCTTTCTCGCGGACCGGTATGTGGTCGGGACGTGCTACGTGTGCGGTTGCGAGAGCGCGCGCGGCGACGAGTGTCCGTCGTGCGGCACTTGGCTCGAGGCCGCGAAGCTGGTCAACCCACGCAGCGCGGAGGACGCCGACGACAAGCTCGAGCTGCGCGAGACCTGGCAGTACGAACTCGACCTGGCGCCGTTTGCGACGGACCCGGCGGTCAAGCCGTGGCTCGACGAATTGCGCGGGCGCATGAAGACCAACGTGCGCTCATTCGTCTTCGACAAGACGATCGAAGGTGAGGGCCTCGTCGCACGCCCGATCACGCGCGATCTGCCGTGGGGGGTGCCGCTGCCCGACCACGATCTCGACGGCAACCCGATCGAGGATGTCGATGGCAAAGTGCTCTACGTCTGGTTCGACGCGCCGATCGGCTACATCTCGTCGACGATCGAATGGGCACGCGCGACCGGCCGCGACTGGCGCCGCTACTGGATTCGCTCGGCCGACGAGGCGCCCGACAAAGGCCCGCGACTGATCCACTTCATCGGCAAGGACAACATCACGTTTCACTGCATCGTGTTTCCGGCGATGCTTGCGTGGCAGACGTTGGAGGGCGCGGCGGGGGAGATCCCTGAAAAAAACAAACTGAGGGGGGCGGGGGACGGCGAGCGCTGGGTCTTGCCGGAAAACGTGCCGGCGAACGAGTTCTTCAACCTCGAGGGGAAGAAGTTCAACAAGTCGACGGGCTGGGTCATCGACATCGACGAGTTCGTGGCGAAGTACGGCGTGGACCGCACGCGTTTTTATCTCGCGACGGCGATGCCCGAGACCGCCGACTCCGATTTCCTGTGGCGCGAGTTCAAAGCGAAGACCGACACGTTGGCGAACGTTTTCGGCAACTTCGCCGTGCGCATCCTGAAGTTCGTCGGCAAGCACTTCGACAACCGGGTGCCGCCGGCGCACGGTTTTGAAGACGAGGCCGCCCGCGTGGCGGAGTGCATCGAGACGCGCACCCGGCAGGTCGCCGACGCCATCGAGGGCTACACTTTCCGCAAGGCGATCGAGGGTTTCTTGGGCCTGGCCGAAGACGGCAACCTGTTCTTGGACCGCACGGCCCCGTGGAAGCTCCGCAAGACCGACGAAGCAGCCTGTGGCGGCGCGCTGCATCTGGCGCTGCAGCTCCTGCCGCCCCTGTCGGTGCTGGCTGCGCCGTTCATTCCGGAGACCGCGGCGCGCCTGCGCGCGATGCTCAACCTGCCCGCTCGCGAGCCGGGCCCGCTCCTGCCCGCCGAGCCGCTGGCCGCCGGACACGAACTGGGCACCCCCGAGGTCTTGGTGCAAAAGATCGAAGCCGACGAGATCGCGGCGGAGGTCGAAGCCCTGAACGCACGCGCGGAGTCGGCGGATTCCTGAGAAAGCGTACGGACGGCGATCTTGCTTGGACGGGTGGCCCTCTCGGCATACCGAGCCAGGCTCAAAAGGCCGAATCTAGCTGTTCTTTTGACGGAACCCGTTGCTACACAGTCACTTACATCGATCAAGCCGCGGGCGCACGCGTAGCTGCAGGTTACTCGTCACAACTCGTTGGCAGACAACGAGTTGCGTCGTTTCAGCCAGCGAGAATCATCCTTTTGATCCTGGCTCGGTAGTGTCTGCCAGTGGAGCGTCCAATCAAACGGGCCGGTAAGGCAGGAGGCGGGTGTGCCCGTCGTCCAGCAAAACGGGCGGGTAGGCCAAACCGGCGGGTAGCCAAACCGGCGGGTAGGCAGAGGGCAGGCCTACCGCGGAGTAGCTTCGAACAGGCGGGCTTCGCGGACCGCGGCCGGGGCGTTCAGGGTCAGGACCGGGCCGGGGCCCAGGTCGCGCAGGCGCAGGCGTAGCGTGAGCGGGACTCCCTTGCGCAACGCGAAGGTGCGGGGTTTGCCGCCGAAGGCCAGTTTCAGCTGGCCCGCTTCGCGCGGCAGGAGCCGCAAGAAGACCATGGTGTGTTCGCGGGCCGTGATCGGGTCGGAGCGGCCCGGGTTGGCCTTGGTCCAGGTCACGGCCTCGCTGCGCCAGCACACGTAGACCAGCGCCTGGTACCAGTCGAGGTCGAGATCTCCGATGCGATACGGCTCGGTCCACGGCTCCTTGGCGCATGCGGCAGGCAGGCGTTCGCCCGCCGGAATCAGGAAATCCTTGCTGCCGCGGGTTCGCTGGACGAGATGGCCACGCAGGCACAGCGCTTCGCCCGGGGCCTGGCGCACCAGCGCCGCTCCCTGATCGAGACGCAGCAGGAGGGCGGTGTCATCGACCGCCGCATGGATCGGGCCGTGGGTTGCCACAAACGCGGCCACACCGCCCTTGAGGCGGACTGCCGCGCCCCCGTTCTGATGTCGCCGCAGGTGGATCTCCGTCAAGGGGCCCATGAACAGCACCCCGCCCCCCGGCAGATCGATCCGCGCGCCCCCGTCGGCGGTCGTCTCGATGCGCGAGCCGTCCGCGATCCGCGCACCCGCCGCGAGGTCGAACCTGCGGTCTGCGCCGATGGCGCCCGCCGTGATTCGGCCGTCGCGGAGAACGTAGCTCTGGGTTCCGCTCGGCGCGCCGCTCGACATCGCGTCGTGCGGGAACGCTCCCGCGGCGTCCACCTCCTCGGGCAGCAGGTAGCCGTACGCTTCGTCCGGCTCGTAGACCGTGTCGGGGTGGAGCTGCACGCCGTTTCGGTGAAACAGCGCCAAGACCGCCAGCAGGAGTGCCGCGGCCACGAGTGCGGGCTTGAGCCAACGAAGGGCGGCTCTGCCCCCGACCCCCCCCCCTTGACCCGATTCCACGAGCCCTGTCCAGCCCTCCGCAGAAGCATCCCGGATCGCGGAAATCGCCAGCAGGACTCGATCGCGCTCCGCGGCTGCCTCGGGATCGTGGGCGACCCGGGCCGCCTCGGCGTGCGCTTCGTCCGGCGGCAACTCGCCAAGGACGTAGTCGATCAACCGCTCGGAGGCGTCCGAAGGGGAGCTACCTGCTACCGGGTCGGTCACTGGAGGTGCTTCAGCCTTTTGGTCACAGTATCGATGGCGTCTCGGACCCAAAACGCAATGGTTCCGAGCGGCGCCCCAAGGATTTCGGAGATCTCGCGGTAGGTGAGGCCCTCGGCGATCTTCATCTCGACCGCCGCGCGCCGGTGGTCCGGAAGCCGCGCGAGCTCCTTGCGTATTGCGACCAGAAGATCCTTGTTGAGGGCCGCCCGTTGGGGGTCGTCGCCGAGGCGGGACGGCAAACTGTCGAGATCGGGCGGGCTTGTCGGCGCGTTCGGGGCGACCGCGGAGAGCGGATCGCGCACGCGGCGCCGCAGGTAGTCGATGCAGGTATTGCGGGCAATCGTGTAGACCCAGGTCGAGAACGGGCGCCCCTCGTCGTAGCGGTCGAGACTGCGAAAAGCCTTCGTGTAGACGTCTTGCAGGACATCACGGGCCGCATGCTGATCGCGCACGCGGGCCCCGATGAACCGCAGTAGGCCCGGACGGAGGTCTCGGTAGTACTTCTCGAAAGCCTCGATGTTGAGCAACCGTGTTGCCTCACGTCGGGTTATACGTCGCTTCCGGGGCGGTTTTTGCCGGATCCCAAAACGGCCCGAAAGAGCGCCGGGACGGGTCCAGCCTTCCAGCTCCCCACAGTCGCGATGCGACTCGCACGAAGCGAACGGACGGCGATGCTCCCGGGCCCCTGCGCTCTTTCAAGCCGTCGCCGCGACCTTACCACGGAAGCGGGGGAATCTTTGCCCGGCCACCCCCTTGCCGCCGTATCTAAACTGAACCACCGAACGACTTACGCCGATGGCAGCCAGGAACCGTACCCCCCTTGGATTCGGGATTATTCTCGCCTTTCACCTCTGTGTGCTTGCGGCGGGCGTGCTCCTGCAGAACCTCTACATCCACGCCAGCCCCTTCGTTTTCGGCGTAGCCGCAAATGCGGCGGTCACAGCGGCGATCGTCGGCGCTTTTTTCGGACGTGCCTTTCTCTGGGACGTCTTGCGCGGTTTCAAGTCCGCCGCCGTACTCCTGACGCTGCTCGCCGCGTCCTGCATCATGGGCACGCTGTTCATCCAGGACCTCGACCTGCGACGCGTAAACGTCTTCGAAAGCCCGGAAGGGTTCGCGAAGGGCGGCGAGGGCGAAGGGCGCTATCCCGAGTTTGTCCTCAACCCGACGAGCACGGCCAACTTCGGCAACACGCAGAGCGGCCGGTTCGCGATCGCCCAGTCGTTCGGCATCATCAAGGTTTTTCCCTCGGACGAGCTGAAGGCGAAGCTCGAGGAGAAGGTCGTTCTGCGCGGTGACCAGGAGGCTCGCGTCGAGCGCGTCGCGGAGGTCTTCGGGAGGTCGGCCGCAGAGGCCCGGCGCGAAGCGATCCTGAACTCGAAGCGCCGCGAAATCGAGCGGGACGCGGCGGATCGCTACGCGAAGCGCAACTTCGTATCCAGGAACTGGGCCAAAAAGCACATTCCCAACGCCGAAGAGCACGATGTCGGCTGGTTCGGCCGGTTCGGCCTCTATGACGTGTGGAAGTGGACGCGCAGCCTGCACGTGTTCGACATCTTTGAGGCCTGGTGGTTCTACTTCCTGCTGGGCATGATCGGGATCAACGTGATCGTGGGCACGATTGCGCGTGCGCCCTGGAATCTGCGCGACTTCGGCATCGTCGTCACGCATGCCGGGATCATCACCATCCTCACCGGCGCGTTCATCGACCACTGTGTGGCCAAGGAAGGCTACATCCACTTCACCTACGGCAAGCCGGAGTTGCAGATCGCCTCCGCGATCGGTGATCAGAAGACCAAGACGTACGCGCACCTTCCGTTTCAGGTTCGACTCGACCGCTACGCGACGGAGTACTACCACGAGCTGCTGGTCGAGGTTGTCGATTGGGACCGCAACGGGGACGGGAAACCGCGCCAGGAATCCGACGAGAATGTCTTCGTGGTCGAGCGCACGTTCCCGATCCGCAAGGACATCGCGCTGGAACTCCTCGACGGCAAGATCAAGATCAAGGTCGGCGCGTACGAGCCGCGCGTTTTCATCAGCTCCGACATCGTGGACGCGGGGGCAAACGCTCCGCTCCTGCCCGCGGCCAAGCTCGGGCTGTACATCTCGCGCGAGAGCGACCAGAACCTGTTCCTGACCCGGAGCACCGAGCCGTGGCTGTTCGCGTTCGATCCGAAGCGGTCAGCCCTGGAGTTTCGGGACTCCCGCTTCGAGTACCGCTACGCCCGCAGCGAAGAAGAATATCGACGCCTGCTGACGACGCCGCCGTTGCCCGACAACGGCGCGCTCGTCCTGCGCGGTACCGATGGCGAGGAACAGCGTATTCCGGTGACGCTGGGCGAGAGTCAAACGATTCGCTTCGGCGGGCGCAGGGTCCGGGTCACCTTCCAGTCCATTCGTTCCGCGTTTGCCGAGGAGGAAAACGTCAACCTCGACAGTCGGTTGCAGCGGCGCGAGGAGCCGTGGCTCTACGTGGAAGTGGACGGCACGGTGCTCGGCGTCCCGCGCGACGACTCGGACTTTGTCAGCGCGCCTCCCGCGCTCAAGGGCGCCACGTTCCGATTCGATTGGAACAACCCGAAAGACAACGGTGTGCGGCGCATCTACCGCGTGGTTGCCGCCGCGAACCAGCCTCCGATGCTCGTACAGATCGGCCAGGACGCAGGTGTGCGTGCCGAACCGCTGCGCCGGCGGATGCGGGTCGCGCTCCACGGGCTGCCCGGTTACCTGGAGTTGGCCGGACTCGTCCGGTCGGCGACGGAAAAACGGGTGCCGAAGGTCGTGACGGACGAAGAGTTTCTGCGCGAGGGCGGCGACCCCAAGCGCGACGAGGCCCTGGCGGCGTGGGTGGACCTGGAGATCACGGGCCCGTGGCCGTCGATCCGACGTGAACTGACCCCGTTTGACCGGCGGCTGCCGTACGGCGAAGACAAGCAGGGCCGCCCGTTCGTTTTCCTGCGACTGGTCAAGACCAGGCAGACCCGCGACTGGTTCAGCGTGCTCAGCGCGATCGACAAGGACGGCAAGGTCCAAAAGACCCACACGGTCCAGGTCAACAGCCCGCTGCGCTACAAGGGCTACCGATTCTTCCAGGCGACCGCGGGTCGCGATCGCGACGGGTTCGGCGTGACCGGGATCTCGGTTACCTACAACCCCGGGGTCTGGTACATGTACTTCGGGTTCCTGCTCCTGACGACCGGCACCTGCTGGATTTTCTTCTTCAAGCCCGCGCTGGACAAGCGCCGGCGGCGGCGGCGCAACGAGGCTCGCCGGGAGGCGGCAGCATGATTCGCATTCTGGAACAGCTTCCCAATACCTATTTCGTCCTCTACATCCTGCTGGCCTTGACGCTCGTAACGCACGGCGTGCTCGTGTGGAAGAACGTCTCGATCGCCAAACCGTTCCGGTTCCTGGTGTGGGGCCTGTTTTGCACCGCGATCGGCGTGCACCTGTTGCACTTTTTTTGGCGCTGGTCGATCAACGAGCACGCACCGATTCAGAGCAAGCACGAGGTCTTCGCCGCGACCGCGCTGACGACCACGATCTTTTCCGGATTGCTCTATGTCGGCCAAAAGCCGTGGAAGATGCGCGGCGCGAGCGCGCTGGCCGGCAGCGTCGTGTTCGGCCTGCTCATCGGCGTGGGGAGCGTTGCTTGGACCGTCGCTGCGCTGCACCAGGATCCGAAGATCCAAAACCTCGTCCCCGCACTGCAGTCGTACTGGTTCGCGCCGCACGTGAGCTCGTACATGCTCGGGTACGGCAGCCTGCTCATTGCTTCTTTCCTCGCGCTGTTCTATGTGATCGTCGAGAGCGTGTGCCGTTTTCGCGGCATTCGCTGGACCGCTGGTCCCATCGTCGAACGATGGACCTACCGGGTCACGAGCATGGGCTTTCCGTTCATGACCGCGGCGCTGTGCATGGGGGCCTTGTGGGCCGACGATTCCTGGGGCGAATACTGGTTCTGGGACGCCAAAGAGACCTGGGCGCTCATCTCCTGGGCGTTCTTCGTCGTCTACCTGCACCTGCGCTACGTGCCGGGTTGGGCAGGCCTGAAGGGCCAGCTCGTCGTGATCAGCGGCGGGGTCATGATCTGGATCACATACCTTTGGATCCACGTCCTGCCCGCGTCGCAGGCCTCGAACCATGTCTACAACTAGCCTCGCGAACATCGCCGTCCTTCTGCTTACGTTCGTGGTTGCTTCCGTCGCCGACCCGGTCCTCAAGACAAGCGGCGACACGCTCGCCGAGTTCAAGGTCGCGTTGAACAAGAACGCGATCGACCATGGCAGCGCGAAGGCGTTGGCGGCGTCCCTGGTCCGCTACAGAAACGACCTGTTCGCCGCGGACCAGCGGTTTCGGCGCCTCTCCGACCTCGCCCACCTGCGGGTGCTCGAGGACCATTGCGCGGCCGAGTTGGTTAAGAGCCAGCGGCAGCGGTACGCACAGCGGCCCAAGCGTCCGCTATGCGTACTGGGGGGCGTGAAGTCGGACGACAGCGCTGGGACGGCGATGCTTTCGGAGGGCGGGCGCCGCTTGCGGGCGCGGCTCGTCCACAAGGATGGCAAGTGGTACCTCCGCGGGCTTGACCGCCGCGAGGGTGACACTTGGAAGCAGGTGCGGATCCCCGGTGCCGTGCCCCGCCGCGTGCGGTCGGTTCCGAAGGCCTACGATGTTGTGCGGAAGTCGCCCGCGGCGACGGTGAAGTCGCTGCGTCACGCGATGATCCGCCTGCGGCATCTCGGCGACCGCGCACGGCTGGCCCGGCGCGAGACACTCGTGCACACGTTCGCCGCGTTTTCCGAGGCGTTCAGCATCGCCTATCTGAAGGACGACGCCAAGGCCGGTCCGAGGTTCGAAGTCGCCAAGGCCAAAGAGATTGCGGACGGTCGCGCGCTGGTCGAGGTCACCGCGAAAGAGAACATCCCGGGCACGGAGAAGTGGTCCGCAATCGGCCAATTCGCGTTCGACCTGCGGCAAACCGCCAAGGGCTGGGTCATCGTTCGCGAAAAAGTCCGCAAGAAACCCGGCGCGGACTACGAACCCACGCAGTCCCCCGTCGGCGCCGCCTTCCTACTGACCAGGTAGCCGTACGCGGTCGCCCCGAGCCGAGGCCTCATACTCACGTGGGCCGGCTGCGGCGCAGCCGCCAAGCGGCCGAACTAGCAAGAATCCGCGCAGCGGATTTTTGGAGGCGTCGCAGGCACCGTGTATCTCTTGTGCGCTGTGAAGAAGTGGGGCCGCGTCCTTTTCCTCCTCGGCCTTCTCGTCGTGTTCCTCGTCGCCATCAAGCTGATGGGGTCGTCGTTCAAGCTGCTGGGGGAGGATACGGCGGAGAGTCTCTTCAGGGGAATCTCGAACCCCTTCGCCGGGCTGGCGGTCGGAATCCTCGCGACGGTGCTCGTGCAGTCGTCGTCGGTGACCACGTCGGCGGTCGTCGGGATGGTGAGCGGCGGGATGCCCGTGGGCGTTGCCGTGCCCGTGATCATGGGCGCCAATATCGGCACGTCGGTCACGAACACGCTCGTGTCGATGGGGCACATCACGAGTGGCGCGGAGTTCCGGCGCGCGTTCGCCGGGGCCACGATGCATGATTTCTTCAACCTGATGGCGGTGGCGATCCTGCTGCCGATCGAGATGCTGACCGGCGTTCTGCAAAAGAGCGCGACGTGGCTGACCGGCGTGATCGGATTCGGCGGCGTGGCCTACAAGAGCCCGATCAAGGCCTTCATCGGAACCCTGGCGAAGGGACCGATCCGCCTCGTCACGGACGTGCTCGATCTTTCGGGTTGGGCGGCTTCCGCGGTTCTGCTGGCGCTGGCGCTGGCGCTGATCATCATCTCGCTGGTCGCTATCACCAAGACCATGCGGGCGTTGATGGCCGGGCGGCTCGAGCGCGCGCTCAACAACGTGCTCGGCAAGAGCGGTCTGCTCGGGATGGGCGTCGGCGTCGTGATTACGATTGCGGTCCAGTCGTCGAGTATTACGACGTCGCTCCTCGTGCCGCTCATCGGCGCGGGCATTCTGGCGATCGAGGTCGCGTTCCCGATCACGTTGGGCGCGAACATCGGCACGACCATCACCGCGATGCTCGCCGCGCTCGCGTCGGACAAATCCGGTGGCCTCACGATCGCGCTCGTGCATCTCCTGTTCAACCTGACCGGGATCGGCCTCTTGTACCCCGTGACGCGGATTCGGCGCATTCCGGTGCAATTGGCCGAGGCCCTCGCGTGGCGGGCCCAGAAAAACAAGCTCTGGATTCTGGTCTACATTGGTGGGGTGTTTGTCTTGATCCCGCTCCTCGGTATTTTGCTGTTCCGGTCGTGAGAAAGTAGGGCAGAGACGATGTGGAAATGGCTGAACCGCGCAAACCCCGAACCGTCGTTCGGCGAGTTCCGACGCAAGTTCGACCAGATGCTGGGGCACGGGCGGCACGTGTTCGACCTTGCGTCGAACGCCATCCTCGGCGGCGCCGACCCGGACGTGATCCGGGATGACTTGTTTCGCACGGACAAAAAGATTAACAAGCTTGAGCGGCTGATTCGTCGCGAGATCGTCGTGCACGCGACGGTGCACGGCACGTCGCAGTTGCCGTCCTGTCTCGTGATGATGAGCATCGTCAAGGACGCCGAACGAGTCGGCGACTATGCCAAGAACATGTTCGACATCGCCGCGCAGACGGCCAAGAAGAGGGACGACATCCACGCCGATCTCGTGAAGCTGAAGGCGGCGGTGTCGGCGCTGCTGGCGGAGGCGCGCGATCTCTACGGCTCGCAGGAGGAGGCGGGTGCACGTGATTTCTGCCTGCGCGCGGACAAGCTCACGGACCACTGCGACCAGCAGGTGAACCGGATGGTCGGGACCGAGCCGGGAACGAGCCAGCCCGCGCTCTCGGCGTTGGCGTACCGTTATCACAAGCGGGTGATGGCCCACCTGCAAAACATCGTGACCTCCATCTTCATGCCCGTGGACCAGCTTGACTACTTCGACGAGGACAAAGCCTCCCGAGACTCGTAGTAGGGGGCCATTCGAGAATGGGGGCCGTGACCAGCCACCCCGCCGGCAAGACCGGGGTCCGGTGGTCCGCGGTCCGCAGCGTCCGCGAGCAGGAGGCCCGCCCCGCCAACTACGAAATCCGCCGCAGCCGGATTTCGAGCGTTACAATTCCGGCATGCGAATCTGTGCGGTGATCGGACTCCTCTTCCTTGTCGTGGCCCCGGCCCTTGCCGCGCCGCACATGATGCCGGCGGGCGATGCGCTGGATAAGAAGACCTGCCAGAAGCTCGTGGACGATCTGCGGACCCGGATCGAGTTCCACACCAACATCAAGTTCCGTCGGCACGTGGAGTGCGGCGTGGAGACCCGGGCCCGCTGGAATCAAAAGCTGAAGGCCGGCGGTTTCGGCGGCCGAATGGCTCGCAGCGGCCTTGCGTACTACAACCTCGTGTCGAACCGGATCATGGTGGTCCCGTGGACGATCGGCGGGTACCTCCGCCCAAAGCCGATCATGCGCACGAAGGACGAGTGGATTGCGAGCCTTGAGTCGATCTTGCTGCACGAGCTCACGCACGCGCTGCACAACCAGAACTTCTACATCCTGCTCGGGGGCGCGCGCCAGGCGTCGCTCAAGACCGGCGGGCTCACCGAAGAGGAACTTGACGTTTCGACGGTGGAGTTCCTGCTGTCCGAGGGGCTGGCCGAGTTTGTCGCGGACCGGGCCACCTCGCCGTTGGGGCGCCAGAGCCTGCTGCGACATCCGGAGCGCGAGATCGACGGCGTGCAGACTCTCATGAGGCGCTACAAGCCGGACGGCAAGCGGCCGTACCGTGTCATCCTGTCCGCGACCGGCTACCAGGATGGTCTCAACCTGCTCAACCAGTTGAGTCTCAAGTCGGGGGCGCGCTCCGTCCGGGGCGTTGTCTACCGTCCGCCGCCCCGGGTCCTCTTCTTTCAGCCGGAGATTCTCGGCACCGTGAACGTGGACGCTCCGCCCAACCCCGATGATATTCTCGGCGTTCTCGCACCCGCCGTGCTCGATGGCGGCGAACTCTTTCTCGCCACCAATCCCGGGACCGGGCGCTTTTTCGAGCGCGCGCGCACCGGCGGGAGCCGGTCGCGGGCCAAGGGCTGTTTGGTCGGCTACTACACCGAACTCGACGGCGGACGGAAGCGCTACGGCTTTTTCGTCGCTGACCCGGACCGGCCCGGCAACTGGATCCAGGACCAGGCCGACTCGCTCAAGGAGTTGGGCCAGTTAAAATCGAAGACCGTGCCTTTGCCGCTCCAGGGCGGCGCCAAGGCGCGGCTCATCGTCGTCGATGGCGGAGAGGGCATCGGACGCTATGTCTGGGCGGAGGCGGCCAATCTCGTCGTCGTGGCCCACGAGGAGAAGCCCACGGCCCTGCTGGAACGGCGGGTTCTCGTCGCGCTCTCGTCGCTGTACATCAAGCGGCCGACCCCGAAGCTGTACGACGAAGCCCTGAAAAAGGCCAAGGCGAAGCTGGCCGGATAGTCCGGATACCGTTTGAGGCGGGAAATTGGGGGGCGGGGGGCGCTACAATCCCGCACGATGGCCGCAAAGCGAAAGGTCGCCAAGAAACCGTCCCGTTCTGCCAAGAACACTCGTTCTGCAAAGAAGGGGGCGGCCCAAAAGCCGGCTGCCAAGAAGCCGGCTGCCAAGAAGGCCGCGAAGAAGACTGCCAAGAAGCCGGTCGCGAAGAAAACAAAGGCACCTGCCAAGAAGGCAGCCAAGAAGAAGGTGTCCGCCAAGAAGGCCCCGGCGAAGAAGACTGCCAAGAAGGCGCCCGCGAAAAAGATCGCCAAGAAGGCGCCTGCGAAGAAAGCTGTCAAGAAGCCGGTCGCCAAGAAGGCGGTCGCGAAGACTACCGCGAAGAAGGTGGCGAAGAAGACGGTCAAGAAGAAGCGGAAGACCCGCAAGAAGGCCGCCGCCGCGCCGCCGGTGCGGATGAAAAAGATCTGGGTCGTGAAGGACTACACGGGAAAGGTTCAAAAGATGTTCCCGTACTCCGAGCGCGCTGCGGCCGAGGCGCAAGCCGAGAAGCTCCGCAAGTCGAAGAAAAAAGAGTTCTACGTCCAGGGCGAAGCGGTCCCGCTCGAGGTCTGACTACCGGTCTGGGTTCGGCGGGCGGTCTGGGTTCGGGGCGCGGCTTGGGATCCGGGTGAGGCTGATGGAGTCGCCGGACTTCAGGCCCGCCATGTCGTGTTGCAGCGCGTGCGTGATGTGTCGCCAGCGCTCTTTGCGCGGGAGGCGATTGTCGCCTGCGAAGACGGAGAGACTTGAGATCTCCGGCACGATCGGCGGCGTTTGGATCCAGCCTTCGCTGTCCGCCGTGGACCGTGGCGATCCGCTGGGAGTCAAGAACCGGGCGACGGCGCCCGCGGCCGGTGTGCTATCGGGAAACACCAACCGCAGGCGCAAGACGACGGGGTCGGCCAGCCGGACCGTGATGCGGTGGTCGCCGTGGGTCTTCACATCCCTCAGTTCGACAGCCGCCCCTCGCGCCCGGTGCGTCACGACAATCCGACGGACGCCGCGATCCGCGTAGACGGCGTGTCCCTGAGTATCCGTGAACGTTCCCGGATTTCCGACGCGCGCTCCCGCGACCGGGGCACCGTCGGAATCCACAACACGCAGGGTCACCAACGGCAGCGATGATCGGGGCGGCATCTTGAGGATCCTGCCTTCGGCGCGGGCGCGGTCGTAGGCGGCCCGGGTCAGCGTGAGACTGTGGCCCCAAGCGGAGACCCGCACCCGTGAGAAGTCGTGCGGGGCGTTCCGATCCGGAAACAGCTGGAGGACGGTTCGGCCGTCGGCCAATCGGATGCGGGCCGGCGCCGCGGAGTCTCCGAACTCTTTGGATCCTCCCTGAAGTGCGGTCCGGACGTAGGCAAAGGTCCTGGCCCGCTGGATATCGATCAGCAGGGGGCGCTTCGCCGGCGGCGGCGGAGGTTGCAGCGCCAAGGGTGGCAGTTCGGCGTTGTCCAGGGCCCGACGCGCGGTGCTCTCGACGAAACGCCCGGAGACGGCCGCGAATCCGGCGCGCGTATCGACCGCGCGCACGTGGGCCTCCACAAACGCGCCTTCGCGCGGCAACGACGCGAGGATGCGCCAGTGCATCAAACCGCTGCCCGGCGTCGTCCCGACGAGTTCCACATGGGGTACCGGCTCGCCGTACGACTGCCACGTCCCCTTCAGGGTTACGAACACGCCGGGTGCCGGCGTCTTGCCATCCGCTTCCAGGATCCGCAGCCGTACCGACGCCGTGGATTCGTTGCCAACATCGACTTCGTAGACGTCGGTCGCCAGGGCCTCGCTCCAGCCGAGCCGCATCCAGATCCGCTCGCCACCGCGACCGTCCGCGAACGAGCACATCGGAGTGTCGATCCACGACGGCCAGTACGGCGAGACGATGCCGTCCGAGTCCGTGCGCCCCGTCCACATGGGCTCCCCACCCGGCCCGTAGCGATACAGCGAAAACGTGGCGTCTGGTACCGGCGTCCCGTCGCGCACGAATCGGATCCGCGCACGGCCATCGAACTCGACCACCAGTCGGTGCGCGAGCTGAAATCCCGAGGGCCGCGCATAGAACGGTCCGGCCCATTGCTGGTTCCAGCACACATACAGCAGGTGCCCGCGCAGGTACCCATCACGATCGACATGCGTCGAAAACGTCTGCTGAAGGTCGAACCGAAACAAGCCGTTCTCGTCCGTGCGTGTCGCGTGATCGACATCGAAGTGGACGACGGCGCCCGCAAGCGGCTTGCCGTTTCCACCGACGAGCCGGCCGCCATACGACGCCGCCGGCGCCATCTTGATCCGTCCCAGATCGGCACGCGGGTCCGGCAACGGGAACGCGCGCGGAGCGACGCCCGGTCCACGCAACTCAAGCCGGTGCGCGCCCTCGCCGCGCGGATAGGACAGGATGAACGGTCCATCCCGCAAGAAAAGCTGCACGACGGCGATATCGCCGTCATAGAGCTGTGCTCGGATGCCCTCTTCCGGGAGATGGTCCGGGGCGAGCGTTCCGGCAACCTCGGCCGCACCCGGACGCGCGTCGTGCAGACCGATTGCGGGCTCGACCGCTGCGCGACCGCGCGCGGTACTGTTGCTCGGCGCGCTTCGAGCGGATGCGGTCTCGGTCCGCAGCGCGCCGTGGACGGCGACCAGCGTCAGGGCGCCGCACACAACAGCGGCGATCGCCGCCGCTTTCCCGGCCAGCGACCAGCGGCCGGCGGTCACGAGGGCGGCCAGGCCCGCACGCCAGTCGCTGCGGTGGTGGGCGAGGGCGCCGCGCAACTGCGCGAGTGCGCGGCGGTGTTGGGTGCGTACCGTGTTTACGGGAACGCCGAGGCGGCGCGCGACCTCGCGCGGCGGGAGGTTCTCGTAGTAGCGCAGCAAGATGACACCGCGGTACGGTTCGGGGAGCTCGAGGACCGCGTCGATGACTGCGCGGCCCCATTCGAGCGTGGCCGCCAGATCGGCGGTGGCGCGAGTGCCTTCGGGCCGCGCCACCACGCATTCGCGGCGGCGTCGAGCCGCGCGAGTGCGCAGCCGCTGGATCGAGATGTTTCTGGCCACGCGGCCGAGCCACGCCTTGAGGCGATCCTCCGGCGGCGGCGTGGCCAGCGCGGCGTAAAACGTCTCCTGGACAACATCGTCCAGATCCGCTTCGCCGGCCGTTCCGGGGCCGCGAAGAAGCCGCCGGGCCACCGCCCGAACGAAGTCGCGGTGCTGGAGCAGAAGCGCTGCGTCAGGGGGCATCACCCCTCAATCGTCGCGAGGCCGTGAATCGATTCGGAATCGGGCCAGGCGCGGGCTAGAACGTCGTGCCGCCCTCGACCATTCTGCCGTATTCGTCATCGACCGGCTCCCACAGCTCGATCCGGCGTCCGTCGGGATCGACGATGTGGGCGAACTTGCCGTACTCGAATCCCTCGATCTCCTTGGCGATTTCGACACCCTCACCGCGCAGGATTTCGATCAACGCGGCGAGGTCCGCGACGCGGTAATTCACCATGTGATCCTGGCCCGAGGCGCCGAAATAGTCGGTGTCTTTCGGAAACGGACTCCACGCGGTAAAGCCCGGCTGTTTGCCGTCCGGGGCCTGGCGCCACTCGAAGCTGGTGCCGTATTGGGGATCCATGTTGAGGCCGAGATGACGGCCATACCACGCCCGGGTGGCGTCGGCATCCTGGCAGCGAAAGAACACGCCGCCGATTCCTGTCACGCGTTTCATGTCTGCGCGGAGCGTAGCATGCGGCAGTGGAGCCGCGCCCCCCGAATCGCCCCCCGACCGCACCGCCGGCGGTATCGCAGTCGGATTCCCAATCCCGGCTGGACGCGACGGCATGGGAGCAAATCCTCTCCGCGCGGCTCGAACGGCCCGTGCAGGTCCGGTTTGGTCGCGCGCGCACGCAGCCGGTGCAGTCGGTGTCTCGTCCCGAGGGTGTCTCGGTCCGTCTTCACGAATTCTTCGCGCAGGCGCCACCCGAGATCGCCGACGCCCTCGCCGCCTGGTTACGCGCGGGCCGGCGCGCCCGCAATGCCTGCCGACGGCTCGACGCCTGGATCGATGAACGGCTCGCCGCGCTGCCGCCGCCGCGCCCCCGCGCCCCCCAAATCGAACCCGCGGGTCGGGTCCACGACCTCACCGGCCTCGCGGCGCCGCTCTGGACCGCGGAGTTTGCGGACGACTTCTTCATGCGCCCGCAGCCGCATCTGACGTGGGGCCGGCGGACGCGAAGCCGCGCGCGCCGCTCGCTGCACCTCGGGAGCTTCACACCGGATCAGGACGTCGTCCGCGTCCACTCCGTGCTCGACCACGAGAGCGTGCCCGCCTGGTTCGTCACGTTTCTCTTGTTTCACGAAATTCTGCACGCCGCGGTCGATCCGCGCGGACACGGCCCCCGGTTTCGAAAACGCGAGCGGGCCTACGCGGACTACGATCGCGCCGTATCGTGGCAGCGCACCCATTTCGGCCGGCTGCTCCGCCGCGCCCGCAGCCTCTAGCCGACCAAACCGATGTCGTTTTCGTTTTTTGTCCTCGGATTTCTCGTTGGCCCCAACGTCCTCTGGTGGGTCTGGGCGGACCGCCGCCTGCGTGGCCGCCCGCGATTCCGCACCGCCCTTGCCGTGTTCATGGCACCTCAGGTCGCCATGGTCGCGTGGATCATGCTGCACCCCGAAACCGCCCGCAACGCGCACGCGTTCCTGCCCGAATGGTGGATGGTCCTGACCTACGTATGGCACCTGCTGGTCATGCCATTCGTGCTTGTGTCACTTCTTCTTCTTGGTCTGTTCCGACTCGGATGCAGCGTACGGACGGCGATCTCTTCGAAGTCGCCTGCGGAGCCCGAGCCCCAAGAACCCGACGAGCAAGACACGGTCAAACATCGCCGTCCGTTCCTGAAGGCTGCCGTGGCTGCCGTTCCTCCCCTGGCGGCGGGACTCGGGATGCTGGCTTCGTTTCCGCGGCTGCATTCGTTTGCGAGCCGGACGCTGGAGGTTCCGCTCTCGGCTCTTCCGCCCGCGCTGGACGGTCTCTCGATTGCGCACGTTTCGGATCTGCACTACGGCAAGTACACCGATCCGGCGATGGTGGATCGGCTTGTGGACGCGATCAACGCGATGCGGGCGGATCTGGTGTTGATGACCGGGGATCTGATCGATCTCTCGCTCGACGATCTGCCGGCGGCGCTCGCGTTCGTGAACCGGCTCGATCCGCGGGGCGGCTTGTTCTTGTGCGAGGGCAACCACGACCTGATTCACGACGGCGCGGCCTTTGCGCACGACGTTCGAGCGGCCGGTATCTCGCTTTTGCGGGACGAGTCGGCGACGGTCCTGGTGCGCGGCGAGCAGGTGCAGGTTCTGGGCGTGCGCTGGGCGCGCGCGGAGAGGAGCCGCGCGCAGTGGACGGGCAAGCTGAACGAGCAGCGCGATCCCGCGGCGTTTCCCATTCTGCTGGCGCACCATCCGCACTGTTTCGACTCTGCTCTCGACATTCCGCTGACGCTGGCGGGGCACACGCACGGCGGCCAGCTCATGCTCAACGAGCGGCTGGGGGCCGGGCCGGTGATGTTTCGCTACTGGTCGGGGCTGTATGGGGACCAGAAGCGAGCGTTGGTTGTCTCGAACGGCGCCGGAAACTGGTTTCCGTTGCGCACGGCGGCGCCGGCGGAGGTGACGCGCGTGGTTCTCCGTTCCGTGTTGTAGAGTTGCCCCTATGACCGTGGACGTATCCGACTCTCAACCCCGTCAGCATGGCGGCGCCCGCGCCGCGGGCCTGATCGAACTCGAGGACCAGTACGCGGCGCACAACTACCACCCGCTCGACGTGGTGATCGCGCGCGCCGAGGGTTGCACGGTCTGGGATGTCGAGGGCAAGCGGTACCTCGACTTCTTGGCGGCCTACAGCGCCGTCAACCAGGGGCACAACCACCCGCGCATCGTGGCCGCGCTCAAGGCGCAGGCAGACATCCTGGCACTCACGTCGCGCGCGTTTCGCAACGACCGGTTCGGGCCGTTTTGCGAAAAACTCTCGACGTTGACCGGCTACGGCCAGGTGCTCATGATGAACACCGGCGCCGAGGCCGTCGAGACCGCGCTCAAGGCGGCGCGCCGCTGGGGCTACCAGAAAAAGGGAGTTGCCGCAGACCACGCGGAGATCATCGTCTTCAACGAGAACTTCCACGGCCGTACGACGACGATCGTCGGCTTTTCGACCGACGATGTCGCGCGCGGCGGATACGGGCCGTTCGCTCCGGGATTCAAGATCGTTCCGTTCGGTGACGCGGACGCCGTCGAGGCGGCGATCACCGAAAACACGGTGGCGATTCTCGCGGAGCCCGTGCAGGGTGAAGCGGGGGTCATCATTCCGCCGGCGGAGTTCTTTCCGCGCCTGCGTGCGGCGTGCGACGAGCACAACGTCTTATTGATCTGTGACGAGATCCAGTCCGGGCTCGGTCGTGCGGGCAGCCTGTTTGCCCATACGAAGTTCGGCGTGCGTGCCGACGCGGTCTGCATCGGCAAGGCGCTTTCCGGCGGTCTCTATCCGGTCTCGGCGCTGCTGGCCGACGAGCGTGTGATGAGCGTGTTCGATCCGGGCTCGCACGGTTCGACCTACGGCGGCAACCCGCTCGCGTGCGCGGTCGCCGAGGCCGCGCTCGACGTGTTGATGGACGAGGGCCTGATCGAAAGAGCGGCGGAGCTCGGCGCGCACATGAAGACACGCCTGGAAGCGATGGATTCGCCGCGCGTGAAAGAGCTGCGCTGCTTCGGCCTGTGGGCCGGCATAGAGCTGCACGAGTCGGCCGGCGGCGCCCGCAAGTACACCGAGGCGCTGAAGAGCGACGGCCTGCTGTGCAAGGAAACCCACACGCACACCATCCGCCTCGCGCCCCCGCTGATCATCAAGAAGGACGAACTCGACGGCGCGCTGGACCTGATCGAACGTCATTTGACGAAGTAGCGGCGTCCTGCGTCTGCCCGCCGCCATAGCTCCTAGCGGAGCTATGGCGGACAAGTCGGGTTCGGGCCGAGTTTGGGGGGGCGTCCCTGTGGATAACTTGCCGGTGAGTCGGCTGGCGGCGCTTCGACTAACGAAAACCCGTTCCCGCGGATTATCGAGCCTATCGCCGTCCGTTTGTTGTCTTGCGATGCATGGCCAATCTGCTTGTCGGCGTCCAAGACTCGATGTCGCTGTTGGTTCGGGTGTTGATCCTGCCCTCGCTGGTGCTGGTTGTTGTTCATGGGTATCGCCACCCTTGGGGATCGCTGACGGCGGGATGCGAAGGCATGGCGGTCGCCTGGTGCAAGAGCTACTACGAAAAGGCGGAGTATTGGAAGTACATCCGTCTTCGGTATCCGCGGACGCTGCTTGAAATGGAACAGCCGCTTGATCCGGAGGAGGATGCGTCGCCGTTTGTCCGTGTGGTTCAGGATCCGTGGGGCGGCGTGTATTGGCTCGAACACGTCGCCGAGTCGATTCGGGTGCGGTCGGCGGGGTCGGATGGGGCGTGGGACACCGAGGACGACGTGGCGTATCCACCGGGTGACGGCGAATAGGTATAGTTGCGTCCCATGAGGGCGCTATTCGGTTTGTTCCTGGGAGTTTTCTGTGCGTCGGCGGCGGCCGAGGAGGTGCGGCTGGCGCTGGGGCCGGCGCTGTCGCCCGACGGCTCGACGGTGGCGTTCTCGTGGCGCGGCGACCTGTGGTCCGTGCCTGCGGCGGGCGGCGTGGCGCGGCGGCTGACGGTGCATCCTGGGCGTGATCGCGATCCGAAGTTCTCGCCGGACGGCAAGACGCTCGCGTTCTCGAGCGACCGGTCGGGCAGCGAGCAGGTCTACCGGATGCCGGCCGATGGGCGTGGGGATCCCGAGCGCGTCACGGCGCATTCCGAGGGCAGCCGCGTGGGCGGTTGGTTTCCCGACGGCAAGGCGCTGCTGGTCTCTGGAGCGCGCGATCACTTTTGGCGCCGGGCCGGCCGGTACTTTCTGAAGCGTCTTGCGCCTGCGGCTTCGGCACCGGTCCTGTTGTTCGATGCGTACGGATCGATGGGGTCTCTGGCGCCGGACGGCCGCCACATGCTCGTCGTGCGCGAGGGTACACGTTGGACCAGGAAGGGCTACGTCGGGCCGGGCGCGGGACAGATTTGGCAGGTCGATACCGCATCGGGGCGGTTCATGCGACTGAGCCGGGGCGAGCACGAAGAGCGCTCGCCGCTGTGGCACAAGAGCGGACGCTCGTACTACTACGTCAGCCAGGCGGACGGTACGTACAACCTGTGGCTGCACGATCTAGACACCGATGACCGCGTGCAGCTCACGCGCTTTGACGACGACGGCGTATTGTTCCCGACGCTGTCCACGGACGGCTCGACGCTGGTCTTTCGCCGCGGCTTCGATCTGTACCGCATGGATCTTGCGCGCGGCCTCGGCCCAACCAGGATCGAGATCACCTGCCGCGGCGATGTCTACTACCCGCGCACGCGCCGCGACACGCACGTACAGGCCACGCACGTCGCATTCACCGACGACGCGCGCGAGATCGCGTTTGTTGCGGGCGGTGACATCTGGGTCATGGACACCGAGTTGCGCGAGCCCGTGCGCGTGACCAACACAGCGGCCGAAGAGCGCGACCCGGTCTTTTCGCCCGACTTCTCGCAGCTCGTGTTCGTCAGCGACCGCGGCGGCCGTCCGGACCTGTGGGTGGCGCGCCGTGCGGACAAGAAGAACCCATGGTGGCGCAACCGCCGTTTCGAACTCACCCGGCTCACCAACGACCCGGCACCGGAATACGCCCCGCGCTTCACCCCGGACGGCCGCCTCGCGTTCACCTCGCTGCGCGGCGATCTCTGGACGATGGCGCCCGACGGAACGGACTCGCGCATCCTGCTGAAATCGTGGAACCGGCCCTCGTACGACTTCTCGCCGGACGGCAAGTGGGTCGTCTACGCGATCGACGACGACGACTTCAACCGCGACGTCTGGGTGCGGCGCACCGACGGCTCCGGCGAACCGTTCAACATCTCGCGCCACCCGGACTACGAAGACAACCCGGTCTGGTCCCCGGACGGCCGCGTCATCGCGTTCGCCGGACAGCGCGCACGCGACGAGTCCGATATCCATCTCGTCTACCTTCGCAAGGAGGACGACGACCGCACCAAGCGCGAGCGCACCCTTCAAAAGGCACTCGACAAGATGAAGGGCCGGCGCAAACCGGCGCCGCCCGGTGCCGCCAGGGTCGGAGGATTCTTGAAGGGACTGTTTGGCGGGAAGAACAAGAGCAAAAACAGCAAACGGACGGCGATGTCTGGAAAAAAGCTGCCCGAGGTCAAGATCGATTTTCGCGGCATCGAGGACCGCATCCGCCGCGTGTCGATCCCGAACGCCGAAGAGACCGCGCTGATCTGGTCACCCGACAGCAAGCGGATCGCGTTTTCCGCGACCATCGACGGCACGCAGGGGCTGTTCACGATCACGCCGCCGGACGACTTGAAACCGAAGCTGCTCGCGGCCGGCGCGAGTGGCGGCCGCTGGTTGCGCGACGGCAAAAAACCGATCGCGGGACTGTTGCGCGGCCGTCCAACGCTGATTCCAGAACGCGGGCCGCCCCAGCCGTTTGCGTTTCGCGCGCGCCAGGAGGTGAACCTTCCGCGCCGCAACGAGGCGGCGTTCCTGCAGGCGTGGCGGCTCATGCGCGACAACTTCTACGACGCGCGCATGAACAACCGCGACTGGACGGCGATCCGCAAGAAGTACCAGCCGGTCGCGGCCGGCTGCGTGAGCGCGGACGAGCTGTCGCAGGTCGTCAACATGATGCTGGGCGAGCTCAACGGTTCGCATCTCGGCTTTGCGGCGCGCGAGCCACAGTGGACAAGACCCGGCTGGCGCGAAGCAGCGTGGCATTTCGGCGCGCGCTGGGATCCGGCGTGGCCCGGCCCGGGTCTCAAGATCCGGGACGTGATCGATCGCACGCCGGCGACCCGCGATGCAAGCCGGTTGCAGGCGGGCGAAGTCGTGCTCAAGGCCAACGGCCGCGATCTCGACCCGGCTACGGCGATCGGCATTCAGCTTCACGGCGCCGTGGACAAGGATGTGTTGTTGCGCGTGCGCGGCCACGACGGCAAGGAGCGCGACGTGTCCATCCGGCCGGTGTCGTATGGCGTTGTGCGCCGACGGCTCTACGAGCACTGGATCAAGGGCAACCGCGAGAAGGTCGATCAGGCGTCGGGCGATCGACTCGGCTATCTGCATATCCGCAGCATGAACTGGCGCAGTTTCGAACGCTTCGAAGCCGAGCTGTACAAGGTCGGCCATAAAAAAGACGGCCTACTGATCGACGTACGGGAAAACGGCGGGGGCTTCACGACCGACCATCTGCTGACGGTCCTGACCCAACCGACGCACGCGATCACGGTCCCGCGAGGCGGAGCCGCGGGTTATCCGCAAGGCCGCATGGTGTACGCCCGATGGAACAAGCCGGTCACCGTGTTGTGCAACCAAAACAGCTTCTCGAACGCCGAGATCTTTTCGCACGCAATCAAGACCCTGAAGCGCGGCCGCCTCGTCGGCGTCCAAACCGCCGGCGGCGTGATCTCCACCGGCGGCCGAGGCATCATGGGCTTCGCGTTCCTAAGAATGCCGTTTCGCGCATGGTTCGTATCCGGCAGCGGCGAAGACATGGAACAAAACGGCGCCAAGCCGGACATCACCATTTGGCCGGAACCGGGCGAGTGGCCGAGAGGCAGAGACCGCCAACTCCAAACCGCAGTAAGAGTCCTGCTAGACGACGTCGAAAAACACAAGGCCAGACCCCACCCCAAACTCCGCTTCCGAACCCAACGAACCCCGGATTAGTCGAGCGAGACCGCCGGTACAGAGCCAGGGAATCCTGCTGTTGTTAGCGCCGGGGGGGTGGGTTGACGCCGCGGCGTGGGGTCTCGCGGATGGTGCGTGCGGAGCAAACGGGCCGGATCTACGGCTTTCGCGCCGTGAAACGTGGCAGAATCGTGTCCAGCTTGCGGCGCTTCAGAGTTCGTCTGCGGTCGGGTGTCCCGGTGCGTGTTGATGCCTCGCTTGGCTCGTCGAGCTACGGAGCGGCCAGGGCTGCGTGTGCGACTTGCGCGGCGAGCTGGGCGTAGTTGGGCTGTGTCTTGAGCAGCGCGAGGTGGTCGCGGATGTCGCGCGAAATCGTGGCCTCGTGGCGGTCGGTTCTCAGACCGATTTCGTAGTGCTTGCA
>JAJFFH010000036.1 GCA_021776735.1 Planctomycetota bacterium
GACATGGCCGCAGGATCGAACGAGGACGATGTTCGACAAGTGGTTCGATGTACAAATGTGCTCGGTCGTCGAGGACCTGCACATCGACGAGCCGCTGGAGCACGTCTGATGACGCCGGCCGAGTTTTCGGATAGGACGGGCGTCGGCAACTCAGCCGCTCACGCGGCACGAGTGTATCGGTGGTGCAATCCGCCGAGGTACGGCATGGCCATGACAGCACCCGGTCCATCCTCGACGTGCCGAGGCTCCGGCGCGTTGCCGCCAAGCGACTGATGGCAACGCGCGGTGTTGTAGTACGGCGATGTATTCGCGCAGTACCGGAGTTGACCTTCACCGAGTGCGAGTACTTGATCGGTGCATTCGCGCTCGACGTACGGGTTCCGCCAGGGTGACTTTCTGGAACTGACGACCTCGCGGATACCCATGGACTCGACCCGCTTCCGGAACTCGCAGCCGTACGTACCGTCCCGATCGCGATGGAGATAGCGCGGCTCCTCGCCGCCAGGAAACGCCTCGGTGATGGGACCCGCACCCGCGGACCTTCGCGTCAAGCCGATTGACACAACCGACCGTTGCGCGGTAGAGTCGAAGCGACGTGTTGAGAGCCGGGCTTGAGGCGGGCTTCAAGACGCGTTTCTTGGTTTTCGGGAGGGACAAGTGGGTTCTTGTCCCTGCTGTCGAGACCTCATCGTGCTGTCCCAGACCTGTCGCTACGCCATCCGCTCCCTCGCCTTCATCGCGACGGCACCGGACGAGTGGCACGAGATCCGGGGTCTCGCGGAAGCCGTTGGAATCCCCGCGAACTACCTCTCGAAGCTCCTGGGGCGATTCAGCAAGACAGGATTGCTCGAGTCCCGAAAGGGCCGGGGCGGCGGATATCGGTTCGCCCGGAATCCGGCTGGCGTCCACCTCCGTGAGGTGGTTGCGCTTGTGGACGGCACCGAGCGTTCGGCGCGCTGTGCCTTCGGACTTCCCGAGTGCTGCGACGACAATCCCTGCCCTCTCCACGATGAGTGGAAGCTGGTCAAGGAGGGGTTTGAGGCCATGTTGTCCACCCGCACGTTCGGTGACATCGCCGCCCACCCGCGGGCCCGGCCCGATCGGTAGGCGGCAGCTCCCCACCGCCGGTCTTGTTCCGCAGGATTCCCTTTGCGCCGATCAACCGATATTCGTATGACTTTATCCATGTTTCAGGTGGGCTTCCCCCACGGCCGGGCCGGGAACGAACCCGTGCGGTACTGCGGCCGCCCCGTCGGCCGCTTCTCCCTTCGGGCGCGCGCGTTGGCGATGCTGCTTGTAGTCCTCGGTGCCTGCGGGCAAGAAGACGACGAGTGGACGGCTCCGACGCTCACCGCCGAGCTTGCGGAGCGCGGTCGCAAAATATATGCAAAAAACTGCTCGGTCTGTCACGGCCCCGAGGGTCGGGGGGACGGTCCGGCCGCCTATCTCATCGAACCGCGGCCGCGTGACTTTGTGTCTGACGGCTTCCGTTTCGTGTCCACGAGCGCCGGGCCGACCGACGACGATCTGTTCAGAACGGTGACGTACGGCATGCCCGGGTCAGCCATGCCGCCCTGGGGCGGTCTTCCCGCAACGGATCGATGGGCGGCCATCGCCGAGGTTCGCCGCCTTGTGCGCGAAGGGCTTCTTGCCGACGAGTTGGCGAGCGGCACAGAGCGTGCCGAGGCTCGGGAGTACGTCGACAGCATGACCACGCCGGGCGAGCCGTTCGCCGTTCCCCCAGAGCCGCCGGTCACGGCGGAAACCATAGAGCGCGGACGCATGCTCTACCTCCAGGCGTGCGCGCCCTGCCACGATGCCGACGGCCGCGGCCGCCTCCGCCGCGACCTCAAGGACGATAGGGGATTCCCCGTCTTCGCGCGCGACTTCACGCGCGGCGTTTTCAAGAGTTCCGCGGAGGGGAAGCAGATCGCCCTCCGGATCCTCGCCGGCATTCCGCAGACGCCGATGCCCAGTTATGCCGGCATGGCCGAGACGCCCGACGACCTCTGGTCCATTGTCCACTTCGTGCGCTCGTTGGTACCCCGTGGCGCACAAGACCGGGTCCGGCAGCGGAAGCGGATTCTTCGGGCCGCCCGCGTGAAGGGTCCGCTGGTCGTCGATCTCGCGGCCGCCGTGTGGGCGGAGGCGCGGATCCAGTACGTCGCCCTGATGCCGTTGCGTTGGGATCCGAACCGACCCGCGGGCCTGCTCGTGCGCGCGATCCACGACGGCAATCGCGTCGCCGTCCGGATTACCTGGGTCGATGCGACGGAAGACCTCCTCGCGCTGCGCACGCAGGACTTCTGCGACGCTGTCGCCATCCAGCTGTCTGCGAACCCGAGCCCGCCGCTCTTCACGATGGGCTCCACCGAACATCCGGTCGCGATCTGGCACTGGAAGGCGCTCTGGCAGGCGGACCTCGGCGGCCACAAGGACATCGAGCACATCTATCCTCGCGCCGTCTCGGACCTTCACGTGGGGGCAACGAAGCGCGTGCCCGGCGAGCCGCTTCCTCTCGCGGGCCGGACCGCATCAACTACGAGTCCCGCGTTCCTCACGGCGCTCGCGGCGGGCAACCCTGCCGCTGCTCAGGAGCGCCGCTCACCGATCGAGGTGCTGATGGCCCGCGGCTTCGGCACGCTCACCGCGCGGCCCGCGGCCGGCCAGGACGTCGAGGGAACGGGCGAGTGGGGCCGGGGAGTCTGGGACGTCGTCTTCGTGCGAGACCTCCATCCCGGCTCGGATGCGTTGACGCTGAAGCCCGGAAAGACGACGAGCATCGGCTTCGCCGTTTGGGACGGCAGCGCAGGCGACCGAAACGGCCAGAAGGCCGTGACCATCTGGCACGAGCTGAAACTGGATCGGTGACGAGGAAGGAAACAAGATGGCCGTCGAACGCCGCGAGTTCCTGAGAGCAATGCTGGCCGCCGGCGGAGGCGCGCTTCTCGCGCCCGGACCCGCCGCGTGGGCCTTCGACGTGGTGGACGTCAAGAACCCGCTCGGTTCGTATCCCGACCACGACTGGGAGAAGGTCTACCTCGACCAGTACCGCACCGACGGGAGCTTCCCCTGGATCTGCGCGCCCAACGACACGCACATGTGCCGCATGCGGGCATTCATGCGCAACGGGGTCATGATCCGATCCGAGCAGAACTACGACCATGAACGCTGCGGCGATCTCTACGGGAACAAGGCAACCCAGGCCTGGAACCCGCGGGGCTGCCCCAAGGGCTACACGATGCAACGGCGCGTCTACGGTCCCTACCGCGCCAAGGGTCCCGTGCTGCGCAAGGGCTGGCAGGAGTGGGCGGACGCCGGGTACCCCTCGCTCAGCGAGACGCCGGAGCTGCGCACTCGCTTCCGCTTCGACGATCGAGGGAGCGACACCCACGTGCGGGTTTCGTGGGAGGACGCCTTCCGCTATGTCGCCGGAGCGCTCGACGCCATCGCGCGCACATACAGCGGCGAGAAGGGCACGGAGCGTCTCACGAAGGACGGCTACGAGCCGGCCATGATCGATGCCGTCCGCGATGCCGGCCTGCGCACCGTCAAGATGGGTTCCAATCTCCCGCTTCACGGCGTGATCGGCAAGTTCGGGCTTTACCGCTTCGCCAACATGCTGGGACTCCTCGACCATCACGTCCGGGGCGTGCCGCCCGAGAAAGCGCACGGCGCCCGCGACTGGAACGAATACACCTGGCGTGGCGACCAGGCTCCGGGCCATCCCTTTGTCCACGGTCTGCAAACGTCCGACATGGACATGAACGACCTGCGGTTCTCGAAGCTCGTGATCCAGATCGGGAAGAACCTGATCGAGAACAAGATGCCCGAGTCGCACTGGCTCAACGAAGTGATGGAGCGCGGCGGTCGCATTGTGGACATCGCGCCGGAGTACAACGGCCCCGGCTCCAAGTCTGATTACTGGATTGGCGTGCGCCCAGGTCTTTCGGACACGGCGGTCCTGCTGGCGGTCACGAAGATCATGATCGACAAGAAGTGGTACCTGCCGGACTTCTGCCGCCGGTTCACCGACTTCCCGCTCCTCGTCCGCACCGACACGCTACAACGTCTGCGCCCCCAGGACGTCCAGGCAGGCTACCAACCGAAGGACATCTCTCAAGGAGCCTCGTATCGGGTGCAGGGGTTGACCGACGAACAGCGCGGCACGATCGGGGACTTCTGCGTGTGGGACGAGGACCGCGACGTCGTCGTTTTCATCTCTCGCGACGAAGTCGGCAAGAAAATGACGGTGCGCGCCGCCCTCGAGGGAACCCAGCGCGTGCGCCTCGCCGACGGCTCGGACGTGGAGGTCATGCCGGTCCTCGAGATGTACAGGCGGCACCTCGTCGATTACGACGTCGAGACCGTGGAGGAGATCTCCGGCGCCCCGGCGCACCTCGTGCGGCGTCTTGCCGCCGACATCTGGGAGACGACCAAGGCGGGGCATCCGGTCGCGATCCACGTGGGCGAGGGAATCAACCACTACTTCCACGCAACCCTGCACAACCGCGCCTCCTATCTGCCGGTCATGCTCACCGGCAACATCGGAAAACACGGTGCCGGTTGCTTCACCTGGGCGGGCAACTACAAGGGCGCGCTCTTCCAGGCCTCGCCTTGGAGCGGGCCCGGAGTCGGGAGCTACATCCACGAGGATCCGTTCGCCCCGGTCCTCGACGAGTCGTTGCGCATCACAAAGAAACACATGCGCCACTGCAGCGACGGGGAGGATCCGTCCTACTGGGCCTGCGGGGAGCGGACGCTCACAGTGGAACTCCCCAAGGGCGGGACGCGCTGCTTCACCGGTCAGACGCACACGCCCACTCCCACGAAGGCGATCTGGTACAACAACGCAAACTTCCTCAATCAGGCGAAGTGGGCCTACCACATCATCGCCAACGTCCTTCCCAAGGTCGATATGGTCGTCGACCAGCAGATCGAATGGACGGGCAGCGCCGAGTACGCCGACGTCATCCTCCCGGTCAATTCCTGGGTCGAGATGGAGGACATCGAGTGCGGCGCCTCCTGCTCGAATCCGTTCCTCCAGTTGTGGAAGGGAGGAATCCCTCCGGTGCACGACACCATCGACGACGCGGCGGTCTTTGCGGGCGTTGCGCGGGCGCTGACGGAGCGGACGAAGGACAAGCGGTTCAGTGACTACTTCCACTTCATCACAAAGAAGCGGGCGAAGGTCTACCTCCAGCGGGTCTTCGACAACAGCACGACCACGCGTGGAACCGACGGCCCCTACAAGGTGGACGACGTGCTCGCCGGCAAGCACGGTGGCGAGCCGGGCGCGGCCCTCATGCTCTTCCGCACGTACCCTCGCGTCCCGTTCTACGAGCAGATCAACGACTCGATCCCGTTCTATACGGACTGCGGTCGCCTCGCGGCCTACTGCGACCTCCCCGAGGCCATTGAGTACGGCGAAAACCTGATCGTGCATCGCGAGGCGGTGGAGGCGACCCCCTACCTGCCGAACGTCATTGTCTCGTCCAGCCCCTACGTGCGCCCCGCAGACTACGGGATCCCGCTCGACGACGACGACGCCGACGCGCGCCAGGTCCGCAACGTCGCGATGCCGTGGTCGCTCGTCAAGAACACGGTGAATCCGCTGTGGAAGTCGGGCTACCGCTTCTTCTGCACCACGCCCAAGAGCCGGCACTCCACGCACTCGTCCTGGTCCACGGTGGATTGGCACTGGATCTGGAGCGACAGTTTCGGCGACCCGCATCGAACGGACAAGCGGGCCCCGGGCGTGGGCGATCGGCAGATCCAGATGAACCCGCAGGCCGCACACGACCTCGGCCTGAAGGAGGGCGACTATGTCCATGTCGATGCGAATGCCGCGGACCGGCCCTACGTGGGCTGGCAGGAAGACAAGGGACTTCGCCACCGCGCGTTCCGCTGCATGGTGCGCCTGAAACTCAATCCTGGCGTGCCCTACAACTTCACGATCATGAAGCACACCGGCTGGATTGCGACGGAGCGGTCCGTGATCGCCCACGAGACGCGGAAGGACGGTCGCGCGTTGGCGGCGGGGACGGGCTATCAGGCGAGCTACCGCTACGGGTCGCACCAGAGCATTACGCGCAACTGGATGATGCCCATGCACCAGACCGACACGCTGTTCCACAAGAAGACCGGCGCCATGGCGTTCCTCTTTGGAGCCGACGTGGACAACCACGCCATCAACACCGTTCCCAAGGAGACGCTCGTCCGGATCACGAAGGCCGAGGACGGCGGGCTCGGCGGTACAGGGATCTGGGCGGGTGCGAAAACCGGCTATTCGCCGGGCGAGCACACGAAACAACAGCAGGCCTATCTGGCTGGGCGCCTCACGAGGGTCGAGAAATGACCAGCGAACATCCTGCGGACAGAGAGATGCTTCCCGACGATCCCATGGAGCTCAAGGCCATCGCGGTCCCCGGCGATGTCGACGTGATGTTCCGCCTCCTCGTGGAGGAATATTCCCGCATGAGCTACGACGCGGAGGCCATCCTGCAACTGGCGCGCAATCCCTTCTACGATGGCTTCCACCGCTTCTACCTCGCTCTCGGGGAAGAGGGAATGCGAGGTCGGGTCGAGGCTGTGCTTCGGCGGTGCGGCGTCGTGAGCGTCAGCCACGGACGAGATGCGGACAAAGGGGGCGACGAAGAAAGGAACACACCGTGCCGAAAGTAAAGAACTGGCAACTGGGCCGCGAGATGAGTTACCCCTACGAGGAGCGCCATCCCCGTTGGCAGTTCGCGTTCGTGTTCAACACGAACCGGTGCATCGGGTGCCAGACCTGCACCATGTCGTGCCGCTCCACTTGGACTTTCTCCAAGGGCCAGGAGCTCATGTGGTGGAACAACGTGGAGTCCAAGCCCTACGGTGGGCACCCGCGCAACTGGGACGCGCGTCTCCTCGCCATGCTTGAGGCCGCAAATCCCGGCAAGCAGGTCTGGGATGCGAAGGGGGCGTTCGATGGAAAGACGATCTTCGAGGCGGCGCAGACGCGGAAGTCCGGTCCCGGCGCACAACCGGCGCTGGGTTTTCTGCCCACCGATGACGACTGGCGTGCGCCCAACGCCTGGGAGGACACGCCCACGGGCGGCGACTTCAAGCGGGACGGGCAGTACGGCGGCGGCACGCAACTGCCGGAGCACAGCGTGTGGTTCTTCCACCTGGCGCGGATTTGCAACCACTGCACCTATCCCGGCTGCCTGGCATCGTGTCCGCGCAAGGCGATCTACAAGCGTCCGGACGACGGCGTTGTCCTGATCGACCAGAAGCGTTGTCGGGGCTATCGAGAATGCGTCGAGGGCTGCCCCTACAAGAAGGCGTTCTATCGGCCGACGACGCGGACGAGCGAGAAGTGCGTGGCCTGCTTCCCGCGCCTGGAGGGCAAGGACAGGACCATCAGTCCGACCGGGGCACCCGCGGAGACACGCTGCATGTCGGCCTGCGTGGGCAAGATCCGGCTGCAGGGACTCGTGGAGATCGACAAGGACGGCAACTGGGCGGCGGCCCCCGAGAATCCCCTCGCCTTCCTCGTCCGGGAGCGCCAGGTTGCGCTTCCGCTCTACCCGCAGTTCGGCACGGAGCCGAACGGCTTCTACATCCCGCCCCGGTGGGTGCCGCGGGACTATTTGGAGCAGATGTTCGGGCCCGGCGTGGAGAGCGCAATCGAGCAGTATAGTTGTCCCGACCGCGAGTTGCTCGCGGTCTTGCAACTGTTCCGTGCGAGCCGGCAGATCATTTTCCGGTTTGCGATCGAGAAGGGCTCCAAGGTGGCCGAGGTGGAGGTGACACTGCCGAACGGAAAGAGCGTGACGCAGGAGATCTTTAACGACACGGTCCTGGGATTCAACAAGGCGGGAGAAGAGGTCGTGCGCCTCACCATCGAAGAGCAGACCTTCGAGCGGCCCGATGTGCACGTGAACTCGATCTGATGCCGGGTAATGAAGAGACCGCGCTCGCGCGCCAAGCGCTCTATCGCCTCGCGTCCATGGCGCTCGCGGACCCGCGATCCGGGACGTGGGCACACCTGTCCGATCCCGCGACCCGGGAAACGGCCGTTGCGGCGGCGGGGGTTCTGCGCGCCGACCCGGCCACCTGCCCGCCCTCACTCGGCCCGGGCGAGAACCCGCCGAACGCGCTCGATGTGGCAGCTGTCTTCGATTCCCTTCCGGCGCTGGCCAAGAAGTACGAGCAGGCCCACGCTCGGATCTTCGGGCTTGTCGTGTCCTCCGCAGCGTGCCCGTCGCACGAGACCGAGTACGTCTCGGGAAAGGAGGTCTTCCAGCGTTCCCACGCGTTGGCGGACGTTAGCGGGTTCTATCGCGCATTCGGGCTCGCGCCATCGCGACGCTTTCCCGACCGGCCCGATCACATCTCGCGGGAGTTGGAGTACATGGCGTGCGTTGTCGGATTGGAGCACGCCGCGACCAAGTCGGGGGATAGGAAGCGCGCCACTGTCTGCCGCGACGCTCAGCGCCGCTTTCTGGAAGAGCACATCGCCTGGTGGGTGCCCGCCTTCGCGCGACTCCTCTCGCACGAGGCTTCAGGCTCCGGGTTTCACGGCGCCGTCGCCGCGTTGCTGATGGCGCTGATTCCGGCCGAGCGGGGCCTCCTGGCTGTACCCGCCCCGGAACGCGAGGTACGGGCACAGTCCTCCGACCCGGAGGCGTGCGGTGGCTGCGCCGGCGCCGTTCCGTAGCGGTCCCTGATGCGCATCTGGTACGCACGATTCCAGACTCCATGGACTGCATGGACTCCCTGGACAACCCGCAGCCCTAAGTCCTTGCGGGAGAAGGGGCCGGGCACTTCGTTGCGGGCCTAGTTTCCTTTATTGGAAGTAAGAGTTCGAGTCTCTTCCCCGATACCATAAACCACGGCCAGCCAAAGGGTTATGACGGCACCCTTGGCTGGCCGGCTTCGGTCTGGCAGGCGCGCGCGGAGGGTGATGCGCATCTTGATGCGCATGTTTCTGGCTCGCCGTCCCCCCGTGGGGGCCTAACCGCTTAGCCTCGCCGATCTTCGCAGTCAGGCTGTCTTGCCGCGTAGCGCGGCCTCGAGCCACCGTCCTATCCAAAAACTCAGCCGTCCCGAACTCGTTGACCTGACCGGTCTTACGACTCGTACGATAGGCGCATGAGCGTCGACTTCTATCCGCTGCGAGTTCTGCTTACGACTCTCGCGGGGTGGATGAACCGGCAGCAGCAGGACGTGATCGCCTACCTCGTCGAGGAGAACCGCGTCCTGAAGGAGCAGCTGAAGGGCAAGCGGCTTCAGCTTGGAAACGAGCGGATCACGGACCGCGCTCCGTCGGTGTCCGGTCCGATTCGCTGCCGGGGACGGCTGGGCGGGATTCTGAAGCACTACAAGAGGGCCGCGTAGCAACGAACGGCTGGGTTTTGGGACAGGACGGGTTCAATAACTCCGTCTGTTTTTGCATCACACGACGAGGGCGGACCGCTTCCACGAGCATTCCCCCTCCGTTGGCCTTTGGCGATTCATGCAGCAACGCCGCTCCTAGCGCGGCTTCGGCTTAGTCAGCGGTGCCTTGACCAAATCGAGTTCCTGCTCCCCGCGATCGATCACCGTAACGGTCGCGACAACGTGGGACGTACTACCAAGGTGTAATTCATAGCGCCCGGCGGCGAGCCGCTCGAATCGGTAGTGTCCGCGCGCATCGGTCTTGGTGGTCCGTCTGGAAAACCAATCCCGTTCTCCCGACGCGATGAGCGGAACCGCGTCGACCGAGCGCGACGCGTAGCGCCGGTCGTCAGGCACATACCGGACGGCTCCATGGAGTACGCCCCCTTTTGTCAGTCGGATCGTTCCGACATCCCGATTCTCTTCCTCCTCCAACTTCAGACGAAGGGGAAGTGGCTTTGCCCACGGCGAGCCCTCTGCCAGCGACACAGTGAGCCGAACCTTGCCCCATGGCAACCCCTCAAGCCGAAACCTGCCGTCTGGAAACACCTTGGTGGACTGCCAGTAGCCGTGACCTCGTGACCCGACACGGATGTATCCGCGGACGGTGATTCCGTCGAAGGCCGTCGCGCCGGGCGCATCGATTCGTCCTCGTATGAGTCCCGGCAGCGATTCCAGCTCGATACGAATCTCGCGCTTTTCACCTGCGGCCAGCGGCGAGATCTCAAGAGGGCGACGCATGCCGAGCGCACCGGCGCTTGACGCGGGCGAAGCCAGAAAAAGGGAAAGCGGGCGTTCGGGAATGACACGCATGGAGAAGTAGCCGTAGCCTTCGGGCCACGGCTTCGAGTCGTCTCGTTTCAAGTCGACCTTCGGCTTGTAGGCGGAGTCCATCAGTGCCTGGACCTTCCCGGTGCGAATACCGCGCCCGCCGGGACTCACGACGCGGCCGCGCAGGATACCGAACCGGCCGATGCGAACCTCGTAGCGCTGGCGTTCCTGGTTCATCCGAACCGTGTACCTCTGAAAACTGGTGAGGTGGTTTTCAAGGTTCGGGTTCGCCGGATACGCGTAGTGGCCGTTCGGGAACTTCACCACCAGGCCGACGCGATCTCCAAGATGGAGATCGCGCAGCACGACGCTCGCGCTTGGTCCCACGGAGAGATCCCCCTCGAAAGGAGTCGAGAGGCGAAACACGGCGGCATCGACTCCGGCGTACGCCGGAACGAGATCGACGCGAAGCTCGGCGGGTCCGGGGAAGACGAGCAGATCGACCGTGACGTCGCCCGAAACCTCAAGCTCCCGTCTCGGCGAGTGGAGCCGTCCGCACTTCGCAACGAATGCATAGAGGCCTGGACGCAAGAGCGCTCGGTAGCATCCCCGGTCGTCAGGTCCTGAAACGGAAGGCGAGGAGCCCATGAACTTGAGCTCTCCGCTCGGCCAGAGTGGAACGATGCGGACCTGCGCGTCCGGAAGAGGGGTTCCGGACGAGTCGGCCACCGTTCCCGTCACCACGAACCGGTCGCGCTTTCGGGCGGTGCCGTGCGGCGGCGTCTTTTCCCCGGACGCAGCGACACCCGCTGCCGCATCGCGCGAGGTTCCGGTCGAGGCACGGTCGCGCAGCGCGACCGTGCGCCCACGCGTTTCTGGTGCAGCCTCGCCGTCCCATAGCAAGAAGGTTCCGGCGAGGGCGAGGAGAACGAAACCGGCAGCCGCGAGTTTCTTCGTCATGATTCCTCCGGTGAGCAACGTGATTCCCGCGGCGGCGGCGGAGTGGGGACGGGACAGCGGAAGGAGGGCGCGACACCAACCGCGACGATCGCTGTGGTGCTGCTCGTCGAGCCGGTCGCGCAGGCGTCTGATGGCACGACGCAGGCGTGTTTCGACCGTCTTTTTCGGAACGCCGGTCCGGCGCGCTATCTCTGCAGGCGCAAGGTCGTCGAAGTAGCGCAGCGTGACGACCGAGCGGTAGGGCTCCTCAAGGGCGTGAACCGCCTCCACCACGTGCCGCTGCATCTCGACGCGGGCGACAGCGCCGGAGGCAGACTCGGCCGGCAACGGGGCGGCGGCGCGGGCATGGCGCTTGTCGAGCCGGGTTTCGCTGCGTCGCCTCTTGAGAGAGAGGTTTCGCACCACACGTGAGAGCCAACCGCGGACGTTGGCACCGTGACGTGGCGGTTTTTGAAGCGCGGCGAGCCAGGTCTCTTGGACCACATCGTCGGCGTGATGCTCGTCGCCGAGCAGCCGGATCGCAAGGCGGCGCATGAACTCCTCGTGTGCCAGGAGTTCGGCCGGGCCAGGAGCAAACGCACGGCCGGTCATATGGTTCTTCCAACCATACATCCCCGCTCGATGCCCGGACCCTTCAGGACAAACGATGTTTCTTGGGCGCGAGCCGAAGAGCGGCGTCCTGTCCATCCTCCGAGATGCCGGGACTCGAGTCATCCGGACGCCGATTCAGGCGCCGAACTGCAACGCCCACGCCGAGCGTTTCGTCTTGTCGATCAAATCGGAATGCCGGTCCGACAAGGCGCGGACAGTGCGAGTAGGTGACGGACGAAGCTCATCTGCAGACGGTGAGCGATCTGCGGCGTTGACGCAATGGCGGACTCGGCGTAGCCTCAAAAACTGCTTGATGGGCCAAGCTCGACCGCGCGGGCTTGTTCTTGATAGGGACCGGTTCGAACGACCAGAACAAGGCGAATTGGATGTCGTCCATAGTTGCGCTTTGGGCAGGGGATGTGGTCGAGGGTGGGCGAAGACAGCGACCGGAGATTCGTCATTTGACAAGTATGGGCGTTGCCGAGGGCGCTGGAGCGCAACCGATTGAAGGCTACGGAAACGTGAGCTCAAGCAACGTGAGATCGTCCTCAAGCACCCCGCCCCCCTGGCATCGACGAAGCGCGTCGACGGTTGCGTCTAGGCTGCGTGCATTCGCCAGGAGGCGAGCCAGGCCATCGATTGCGAGTAGCTCGCCTGTGTCATCCCGAATCTCATACGCCCCGTCCGTAAAGACGTACAGACGGCTACCCGGCTCGAGTACACGTTCATAGACGGTGTATTGCGCTTCCGGAAGAACGCCGGTGACGACGCCGGATCCCTCGAGCATCTTGCCGCCGGGGAACAGAAGCGGCGGCGGATGGCCGGCGGCGGCGTAGCGGAGCGTTCGATCGCGACAGTCGTAGACGGCATACCAGACGGTGAAGAACTTGTGATGGTGCTCGACCGTGGGAAACGCGCGGTTGAGCGCCGACAGCACCGCGCCCGGGTCGCCGAAGTCGGTGTCGGGCAGCGTGTGCCGTCGTAGTGCGCTCTGCGCCGCGCACGAAAGCAGCGAGGCAGGCACGCCGTGGCCCGAGACGTCGAGCACGTACGCGGCGAACCGGTGTTCGTCGAGCCCGTCCTATCCAAAAACTCAGCCGTCCCGAACTCGTTGACCTGTCGGACGTTACGACTCGTACGATAGGCCCATGAGCGTCGATCTCTACCCGCTGCAGGTGCTGCTCACGACTCTCGCGGGGTGGATGAACCGGCAGCAGCAGGACGTGATCGCCTACCTCGTCGAGGAGAACCGCGTCCTGAAGGAGCAGCTGAAGGGTAAGCGGCTCCGGCTCAACGACGACCAGCGTCGCCGGCTGGCAGCCAAGGCGAAGAAACCTGGTCGTCGCGCGAGCGGATCGAGAAGTGCGCGGCGCCGTCGCTCGGGCCGATTCGCTGCCGGGAACGGCTGGGCGGGATTCTGAAGCACTACGAAAGGGCCGCGTAGCGATGGAGATGCTCAATCGATCCGTTGCGTTCGTGAAGCCGAAACGGCCGTATCTCGAATGGTGCCGGGAGGACGACGACGAGGGGTTGGCGGACACGGTGTTCGAAGACATGTGCGCCGAGGCCCATG
>JAJFFH010000037.1 GCA_021776735.1 Planctomycetota bacterium
TGCAAGCACTACGAAATCGGTCTGAGAACCGACCGCCACGAGGCCACGATTTCGCGCGACATCCGCGACCACCTCGCGCTGCTCAAGACACAGCCCAACTACGCCCAGCTCGCCGCGCAAGTCGCACACGCAGCCCTGGCCCGCCCATAGCCGAACCGAGCCGAGCGCCACCACCCCTCACACGAGCACGCGACCGCAGACGAACTCTTCCACGACCACAGTCCGAGCCCCGTCAATCGGACTTGATGCGACCAAGACCGCGGATTCGACCTCCATGCGCCCCCGCATGCCAACCGGTTCCTACGCTGCCCACCGATCGTCGCCAACCGACTCTCCGTCATTCCAACGACAACAGGATTCCCTGGCTCCGTACCCTGGCTACGTGCGAATCAGTTTTGCGAGGCGTGTCAGGGCGCGTTCGATTTCCTCGCTCGGCGGGCCGAACGAGAAACGGACGTAGTGGCGAAAACGGGACGGACGGCCGTGGCGCTTTTTGCCCGGATCGACATCGAAGAATGCGCCGGGGACCGTGATGACCTTGTGCGCCAACGCCGCTTTGAAGAAGTCGCGGCCACGACGCAACGGCTCCGGCAGCTCCGACAGCTCACCCCAGACATAGAACGTGCCTTCCGGCTCCGGGTCCACGCGGATGCCGAGATCGCGCAGCCCCTGGACCAGGAGATCGCGCTTGGTTCGAAACACGCGGCGGATGACCTCGGTCTCTTGGCGCACGTCGTCGACGCCGACCAGATCGACGGCGGCACGCTGCATCGGATGAGACCCGCCGCCATCGAGAAACGAACCCGCACTCGCGACCGCCTCGATCACGGGGCGCGGCCCGACAATCCACGCAACCCGCCAGCCGGGATAGCGCCAGTTCTTCGTGAGGCCGTCGAGAATCACGACCGGGTCCTTGTCGACGTCACGCACATGCGCCGCGGCGCTGACGATCGGCGGCCCCTCTTTCCAGATGTAGTGCGAATAGAACTCGTCGAACAAGAGCGTGCAGTCGAGACCGCGTGCGGTGTCCACCCACTCCTCGAGCGCCGCGCCGGAGACGAGTTTCCCGGTCGGGTTGCACGGGTTGGACAAAAGCATCGCCGTCAGTCCGCGTCCCAGAATCTCGCGCCGCAACTGATCCGCGGAAAACGCGTAGTCGTCCTCGGGGTCGAGCAGGATCGGAATTGGCGTGAACCGCCGGAACACGTCGAGCACCTCGGCGTACGCCGTGTAGTCCGGCAGAAAGTGACCGAGGTGAATGGGCGCGATCGCAGCACACGCACGAATCAGCCCGACGCGTCCGCCACCGCAGATCGCGACGTTCTCAGCGGTGTACTGCGAGCCCATGCCACGGCGAAACTGCTCGTTGTACAGAGCCGCGACGGCCTCGCGCAGCTCGAATAATCCGCCCGACGGCGCATAGTCCTGGTCGCCCGCATGGATCGGCAGGCCCTCGACCCGCGCCGGAGCGCCTTCCAGCGGCCCGGTCTCCGGCTGGCCCTGCCCGAGATTGCACCAGTCGGCGGCACCCGTGCGAAAACCCAGCTTTTCGGCTTCCGACGTGACGTAGATCACCCCCGTGCGGGGCACGGGCCGAAACGCGCCGGGAACATCGCTCATGCCCTCCATTCGACCGCTCCCGGCCAGTCCTTGAGCCCACCGCGCCCCCGCCCCCCCGTTTTTCCACCTCGCATCGTCACGCCCCAAGAAACGCCGCGGCACGGGTGTTCTGGCCCGGACGATTGTCAAAACCACCCTTTTGTGCCGGGCTCGGTATGGATGGCAAAGGGCCGCTCAATCCACTCCCCGCATAGAACCCGGCAAGCGCGTTCGGGCCGCCCGGAGTAGCCGTATCGCGCGTTGCCTCCGGGCGCTATAGTCGGTTCCCGTGAATTCCACCCGCCGCGTTCCCCTACTGGCCGCGCTCGCGCTCGCCGCGTTTGCATCTTCCGCACTCGCCCAGGGCACCCGCCAGGGCCCCAATGTCGGCCGCGAACAGATGTGGCCCGCTGCCACCGCGGAGGAGTGGAAGAAACCGGTCCTGATCAAATTCCAGCGCTCGTGGAAAGATGCGGTCGCCGTCTCGAAGCGGACGAACCGGCCGATTCTGGTCTGCATCAACATGGACGGCGAGATCGCCAGCGAGCACTACGCCGGCATCCGCTACCGGCAGCCCGACGCCGCGAAGCTGTACGAGAACTACGTGTGCGTGATCGCATCGGTGTACCGGCACACGCCGCGCGACTACGACGAGCAGGGGCGACGCATCCTGTGCCCGCGTTTCGGCTGCGTGACGTGCGGCGAGCACATCGCGATCGAACCCGTCATCTACGAGAAGTTCTGCAACGGCGAGCGCGTCGCGCCGCGCCACATCGCGGTCGACCTGAACGGCAAGGAAGTCTGGGACGTCTACTACATCAACGACACGGCGTCGGTTTTCGACAGCATCCGCGACAAGGTTCCCACCGACGATAAGCGGCAGCCGATTTCGATCGTGCGCGGCGACCGGCCGATCGTGGAGCGCGTGGCGAGCCGTCACATCCTCGACCGCGAGGCTGTCGAAAAGGCGTACCGCCAAGGCGACGCGAAGCTACGGCAAGCGCTGCTCGACGAGGCACGCAAGCAGCGCGGCTCAGAACAGCTCGACCTCCTGCGGCTGGCGATCTTCGGCCTCGATACCGAACTGAGCAAACGCGCGCGCGGCACACTCGCAGAGGTCGAAACCAAGGATGCGACCGAGCTTGTCTCCGAAGCACTGCGCGTGCCGATGGAGGCCGGCGAACGGCGCGCTCTCATTGCTGCGCTCAAGCGGCTCGGCACGGCGTCGCCTCTCGCCCAGTGGCTCGCGGGCGCACACGCCGGACTCGCGGCCAAGTCGACCCGCATCAACACGGACGGCTGGCGCAAGTCGGCCGGCGGCGGCAAGTATCCGGCGCCGAAGGCGTCGTTTGGCGGGCACGGACGCCTCGACCACGTCGAGGATGTCGCGCGCGGCGCGGCGGAGCGCCCCGACGATCCGGCCGCGCACGTCGAACTTGCGGAAGCGACCCTCGCCCTCGCCTTAAAGGCGCCGCTACGCTACGCGTCGAACCCGCGCATGGCCCGCCTCGCCGCCCGCCACCTGTTCGGCGACGCAATGAAGTACGCCGAGGAGGCCCGCAAACTCGGCACCCCCGAGTGGCGCGTCGAAACCGTGCTCGCGCTCGCGAAGTACTACCGCGGCCAAAAACAGGCCGCCTACCCGCACGCCGAAAAGGCGATGAAGGGCCTGCCTCCCGGCGACAACGGCTGGAACTCGATGGCCGTCGTCACGATCTTCGCCGAATCGCGCTGGACCGCGCTGAAGGCCGCGGTGAAGGCCAAGAAGGACTACCCGCCCGAGTGGCTGACCGATCTGAACGCGGCCTACGAAGTCCTGCTGCGCCACCCGCTCGGCACGGCAAAACAGGTCTCGTGGCACTACGACCTGCTCAAGTGGCTGCGCGCACGACGGCGCGCGTCGCAGGTTCTCATGGAAGGCCTGAAGCGATTCAGGGACGCCCCGGAACTGCACCAACGCCTGCGCCAACGCCTGATCCTGTTCCGCGGCCCCGACGGCCTCGAAGAGCGCTACGAAAAACTCGTGAACGATCTCGACGACCCGGGACGAGTCGGCCCGTTCGCCGGCCGCGCCTCGATCTTCGCCGCCGAGTACCACCGCCGCATGTGGCGCTTCGAACGCGCGCTGATCTCCTACAACCGCGCGATCGCCCACCACGAAGCCGCCATCGAAGGCGACCCGCGCAACAAGGACGCATCGACCCACGCCATCGCCCTCGCCCACGCCGCCCGCGCGCGCGTCTACCTCCAACTCAGCGACGACGACCGCGCGCTGCTCGAAATCCTCGAGTCGTTCCAACGCCGCAAACAATCCGCTGGCACCCGCGACGGCATCGGCATCACCCCGGGCGAAACCGCCCAGATGCTGCTGGCCCGCCTCAAAAAGCGCGAAAAGACCGACCAGGCCAAACAGCTCGAAGAAGCCCTGAAGTCCCTCGACCAAGAGTTGCTCCGCCCCGACATCGGCCTCGGCCCCAGACGCGGTCGAAGACCCCGAGCAGGAGCAGGCAGCAACGAAAGCGGTCAAGGCGGCGGATAGAAAGTCAGCGCAAGGGAAGCTGACGGACGGCGATGCCTATCGCCCGATCGGCGCGACGGGAAGCTCTACGCGGGCGATGCGCCGGAGCTTCACGCGAACCTCCTCATCTTTCGTCCCCAAGACATCCGTGTGCGCACGGTTCTCGGGCACCGGTGCGTGCGTGACCTCGAGAGGGATCTCCCGCACGTAGCCGGCAACGAATGAGAGAACACCGTTGTCGAGCGGCTCTCTTGCCCGGTCGCGAGCCTCCTCGGGAGTCGAATATCTCGACCAGTCCATCGACATGGAATCGCCCCGGTCCTTGAATGCGGACGGACTGACGGCACCGTCGCTCTTCACCCACATACGGTGGAGTCGGAAATACAGATCGGAACCGTCAGGGATCGGCTCGACCGACCGTTTGATTGCTGAAGGGTCGTTAGCCACAACAGAAGCCTCTCGTTTGTCGAGTCCGGATCGATCGTGCCCTTGATCTTCAGATCGCCGAAGTCGTCACCGTAGAACGCTGCCGGAGACCGCCGGTCCGCAGGAACATTCACCAACAGCTCCCGCGATCCGTTCACCCAGTGAAGATCGACGCTTCCGTCCGCCACCGGCGTCAGGTCCGGCGCGGCGAGCGACTCGCCGGTCTGCTGCCGCACTGTCGCCGCGTGGCGCCGCAGAAACTCGACCGCCCGCTCCCACGCTTTGCGGCAGGGCAGCGCGGATTCGTCGTCCCAGCCCGCCTCGAGATCGGGAATCCACGACGAATCCTGAATCGCGTCCTCCGTCGGCTCGCTGGGCGACTCGTCCGAGGTCGAAGCGACGACGGAGGGCATAGCTTGCGTGAGGAACTGGCGCCTGACCTGTTCCGAAAACGCACGTCGTCGCCTGTGCTCCTTGGTTGACTCAATCCAGGCGACCGTGTCGGCGCTGGTGACGGGCCTACTCCCCGTCATCGGCTCCGGACTCCCCGTTGGCGTAGCGGTTCAGGAGCTTCGTCATGCGAGAAAACGCTTGGACAGAAAGAGAGACACGGGCAACCGGCCTAAGCTGTATCTCGGTTTGTTCACCCCCCTGGCCCGGCGCCGGAGGCACCAGTTCGCCAAACGTAATGACTGCGTCTCCATCCTGCAGACAAAGCCACACGTGGTTGGCATGAACGGAGCGGAGATCAGGCTCATCCCTCCAGACCAGGTTGAGTTTGACTGATTCTCTCGGCGTTTGCTTGCTCGCCATCGTCCGTCCAGCCTAACCCCTCACCCCACCTAAATCAGGGCGAACTTGATCGTTCTGCGGAATCCCGAATCTTCCTGAATAATGCCCCGTCCATGAGCGACGTTGCTGCTGTCACTGCCCGCGTCGAGGAACAGGGGGCGTTTCTTCGAGCGGTTTCGGCCGAGGTGGAGCGCGTCATTGTCGGACAGCGGTCGTTGATCGACGGCATGCTGATCGGGCTCCTCGCGGACGGTCATGTCTTGATCGAAGGCGTGCCCGGGCTGGCCAAGACTCTCGCCGTGCAGTCTCTGGCGACGGCGTTGGGCGGTCGGTTTCGACGCATCCAGTTCACGCCCGATCTCTTGCCTTCCGACCTGGTCGGGACGCAGGTGTTTGATCAAAAGACCGGAGACTGGTCGGTGCACGAGGGGCCCGTGTTCGGCAACTTCGTGTTGGCCGACGAGATCAACCGTGCGCCGGCCAAGGTGCAGTCCGCCCTGCTCGAAGCGATGCAGGAGCGACAGGTCACCCTCGCCGGCGAAACGCGCGTCTTGCCCGCACCGTTTCTGGTCCTGGCAACGCAAAACCCCGTCGAGCAGGAGGGCACCTACCCGCTGCCGGAGGCGCAGGTCGATCGGTTCCTGCTCAAGATCGTGGTCGACTATCCGAGCAAGGCTGACGAGAAAACCATCGTCGAGCGGATGGCCCGCACGGGCGACAAGATCATGACGCGCACGGTCGCGGAATTGGAGCAGGTGTTCGCGGCGCGGCGGGTCATGGACGAGATCTTTGTCGACGACAAGGTCTTGACCTATATCGTCGAACTCGCCGCGGCAACGCGCCGTCCCGCCGACGCCGGCTTGGCCGATCTCGCACCGCTGATCCTCTACGGGGTCTCACCGCGCGGCACGATCTGTCTCACCCAGGCAGCCCGCGCGCGCGCGTTTTTGGAAGGACGCGGCTTCGTCACGCCGCACGACTTAAAGTCCGTCGCCATGCCGGTCCTGCAGCACCGGCTGATTACGACCTATGAGGCGGAAGCCGAAGGCATCACGTCCGAGCAGGTGCTCCGGCGCATCCTCGACGCCGTTCCGGTCCCGTAGATGCAGGTCCGCGACGCCGAACTCGCCGAGCTTCTGGAAGAGGTGCGGCGCATCAATGTCATGAGCCGGCGGCTGGTGACCGACATCATGGCGGGCGGGTACACGTCGGCGTTTCGTGGAGCCGGGCTCGAGTTCGACCGCGTGCGCGAGTATGTGCCCGGCGACGCGCGGCGCCTTGTCGACTGGAACGTGACCGCCCGCACCGGCCGCCCGTTCGTCAAGACGTTCGTCGACGAGCGCGAACTCACCGTCCTGTTTCTCCTCGATCTCTCCGCCTCGATGGAGGGCGGCTTCAGCCACTGGTCCATGCGGCAGACCGCTGCCCGTGTGTGTGCGTGTCTCGCCTTTTCAGCACTCCGCAACAACGACAAGGCGGGCCTGCTCGCGTTCAGCGACGGCGTCGACAAGTACGTTCCACCGCAAAAGGGCGCAGGCCACGCCATGCGTATCGTCCGTGACTGCCTCGCGCTGCAAGGACAAAGCCCGCGCACCGACCTAGCGCCCGCACTCGAGTTCGCGGCGCGCGTCGTGCGGCGCCACTCGGTCGTGTTCGTCGTCTCGGACTTTCTATCGGACGGCTGGCAGCGCCCGCTCGCGCTCGCCGCCCGCCGCCACGATGTCATCGCCGTCCGTCTGCTTCCGCCCGAAAATGTCCCCTCCGATATCCCCCCCGCGGGTGCCGGACTGATGCGCGTCCGCGATCCCGAGACCGGTGCCGAGCGGATTATCGACTGGGGCAGCCCGCGCGTCCGCGCCGCCTACACCGAACAGATCGCCCGCCGGCGCATCCGTACCGAGGACGACCTCCGCCGCGCGGGTGCGGACCGGATGGACGTGCCCGTCCCGCGCGAACGGGATCCCGATGCCATCGCCCGCCCGATCCTGCGGTTTTTTCGGATGCGCCAGCGCCGCGGCGCGAAGCGTTAGAATCCGGCGCTTGCGGGCATCCCTTGTTTTTTTTCTGGTGGTCGTCGCCGCGTGCGGCGGTCCCGAGCTGCCGAACCGAGACCTCGCGCTCGAGGTCACCGTCGGCGCCGAGGAAGTCGCGCTGGGCCAAGGATTCCCGGTCACGGTGCGGCGTCTTTGGAGCAAGAATCTCGATCCGGCGGCGTGGCGTGACGATGCGCTTTCGCCGTTGCGCCTGCGGCTTGAGAACACGACGGTGCGCGACGACGGCAAGCGCGTCGAAGAGGTGCGCAGGTTCCGGGCGTACGCGTTCACGCCGAGCGTCGTGACGGTGCCCCCGCCGATTCTGCGCGCGCGCCCGCGAGCCGGCGGCCCGGTCCGCGAAGCCGCGGCGGAAGGCTTCGAGGTGCGCGTCGTCGAATCGATCGATCCCGACGCACCCGGCGCCCCCGAATTGCCCGAATCGCACAAGCCGGTCCCGCCGCGGCACCGCGCGTGGTGGTGGTTCGCCGCCGCCGTCCTGGCCACCGGCGCGTACATCGCCGTCCGTAGGCTCCGTCAGCAACCGGCCGTCCCGGATCCCGACCCTGATCCCGACCCCGGACCCGATTGGCTCGCGCAACTAGCGGCATTGGACGGTGAAACCGACGTGCACGCGCAAGTCGCCGCAATCGTGCGCGCCCATGTCACGGAGCGCTTCGAGATCGACGCATCCGTGCGCACGACCGAGGAACTCGCGCGCGACGTGCCGGGTCTACTCGACGTGCTGTCTCCGTGCGACCTCGTGAAGTTCGCGCAGCACGAGCCCGGCGAAACGGAGCGCGCGGACGTGTTGACCCGGGCCCGAAACTTCATCTTGAGTAAAGCTTCATGACGGCGATGTTTCTGCAGACGCCGTGGTTGTTGCTGCTCGGACTGGGCGTTGCACTTGCGGTTTGGCGCGGGCGGCGCGGACGCGCGACTGTTCTGTTCGCGCCGGCGGTGGCGGACCTGCCGCGTTCGTGGCGCCAACGCCTCTTGTTCTTGCCCCGCGCGCTGCAGCTCGCCGGACTCGCGTGCGTCTTGTTCGCCTTGGCGCGGCCGGTGCGGCGCGTGCCGTTGCCGGAAACCAAACGGGGCCTCGACCTCGTGCTTTGTCTCGACACGTCGTCGTCGATGAAACAGACCGACATGGATGGCGCGGATGCCGGGCGCACGCGGCTCGGCGTGGCAAAAGACGCGGCCACCCGGTTTGTCGAAGAGCGTGGCGACGATCGCATCGGTATCGTCTCGTTCGCACGCTATCCGGACGTGCGCTGTCCGCCGACGCTCGACCACAACGCGCTGCGCGGGTTCCTGGACCACGTGCAACTCGTCAAGGGCGACGGGCCCGAAGACGCGACCGGGATCGGCACGGCGGTGGCGCGCGCGGCGGACGTCCTGCGCGCGGAGGGCGCGGCCGGCAAGGTTGTGATCCTGCTCACCGACGGCGAGGAGAACGTCGCCAACGTGCGCAACGCCGGCGAGATCGCGCCGGTCCACGCGGGCCAGCTCTGCCGCCGGCTCGGTGTGCGCGTCTACGCCATCGCCGCGGGACGGGGACGCCGCGGCAGCAGCGGTGCCGGGCCGGGCAAGTGGATCAAGCCGGACACGCGGCAGGTGCGGCTCATGGCCGAGGGCACGGGCGGACAGTTCTTCGAGGCGCCGGACGCAGCCGCGATGGCGGCGGTCTACGGCGAGATTGACGCCCTTGAGCGCGTCGCGTTTGCGCAGCCGCGCTACATCTTCGAAGAGGGTTTTTTTCCGTACGTCTTGTTCGCGTTCGTTCTGCTCGCCGCCGGACGCCTCCTCGAGTCGTCCTGGGGAGCGGTGCTGCCGTGACCGTGTCGATGGTGTTCTTGCGGCCCGAGTGGTGGCCGCTACTTGTGGTCGCACTGATCGCTGGCGTCGTGCTGTGGCAACTCGACCGCGCGCGCGCCCGCCGCCTGCAACGCGCGGTCGGACCGGGCGCGCCCCGCGTCGCCACACTGCACGCGCCGCACCGCCGCGCACGCCGCCTCTTGTTCACTGCCGGCCTCGCCCTCGCCACCCTCGCCGCAATGCAGCCCGCGTGGGGCAAGACGACCCACCGCCGTGAGCCGCGCGGTACCGACGTCGTCGTGTGCCTCGACGTCTCGCGTTCCATGCTCGCCCGCGACCTGAAACCGAGCCGCCTCGTGCGCGCCCAGGACGAAATCGCAACGCTGTGCAAGACCGCGGGCGGCAACCGGCTCGCCCTCGTCCTGTTCGCCGGCGACACGCGCCTCGCTGCACCGCTCACGCGCGACCTCAACACGATCGCCACACTCGCGCGCCGCGCGAGTCCGCTCAGCGTCGCCCGCGGCGGATCGGACCTCGGCGCTGCACTCGCCGCGGCCCAACGCGCGCTCGGACAGGCACGCGGCGAACACTCGGTCATCGTCGTGCTCACCGACGGCGAGGACCTGACAGGAGAGGGACATCGAGCGGCGGAGGCGTGCCGCGCACAGGGACAAACAGTCCACTGCATCGGCTACGGGTCGGTGCGGGGTGCCAAGATTCCGACGACAGGAACGGACGGCGATGCTTTTTTGCGCGACCGCTCCGGTGCCGAAGTCGTGTCGGCGATGAACCCGGCAAACCTGGCGCGAATCGCCGAAACGACAGGCGGCGCATTTGTGGACGCCGGCAAGAAAGACGATGCGCTGCTGCACCTGTACGAAACGCGCATCCGCGCGACCGCACGCGCGGCGTTCGAGGTGCGCGCGGGCCGCGGGAAGAAAAACCGGTTTCAGTGGCCGCTGCTGGCCGCGCTGTTGTGCTGGATGATCGAGCTGTCACTCCGGGAGCAACGGCGTCGGGGAACCGCGGCGGTGGCACTTCTCCTGATGCTCGCGCACTGTGGCCGCGATGTGCCCGACGCCTCGGCCCTGCGCGCGTACGAACGTGCACGCGCCGCCCTGCAGGCGGGCGAGCTGCGCCGCGCCGCGCAGGACGCCGCGGAGGCCGCGCGTTCGTCGGATCAAGGCAACGCAGTTCTGGCAACGTTCCTTTCCGGCAATATCGCGTTCGCACAATGCCTGCGTGCCGAGAAACAGGCGGACGCACCGGGCGCGGAGCCGTTCGCCATCGACGTCGCGATCCGCCACGCCGAACACGCGCGCGATTTCTGGCAGGACGCCGCCGTCACCCGCGCGGACTGGCCCGCGGCACGCCGCAACGTCGAGCGCGCGCTCGTCAAGCTCGATCAGCTCGAAAAGAAGAAGGCGCAGCGCCAGCCGAACAAGAAACGCACGGACCCAAAGCCGAAACCGCGCCCGCGTCCCGCTCAGCCCCGCAATCGAACAAGCAAGAGCACGAAGAAGCAGGCGCCGGCACCGCTGCTCAAGGAACTGGCCCCCGACGCGGTCGAAGAACTGCTGGCGCGCCTCGCGCAAAAGGAGAAAGACAAGGTCGCCCTGCGCCGTGCGGAACGAAAAAAGACCAACGCCCCCACCGAGAGGGACTGGTGAGCCGCACGCTGCCGCTGCTTCTTTTCGTTCTCGCCGCCGGTGCGCGCGCCGACGATCGCGCGTTCGTCGAGACCGTGATCGAACGCACGACCTGCTTCGTCGAGGAGTCGATCACCGTGCGCCTACGGATTGGCCTCGAGGAACGTCTGGCAAAAACACAGCTCGTGCAGATGTTTCAGCGGCCCTTCGATCTTCCCGTCTCCGTCCACGCGCCGTGGCTCAAGCCGCCGAAGTCCGGATCGGTCACGCTGGTCTTGAACGGCGAGCCGGGACACGCAAACCGACGCGAGGCGGAAAACAGGAATGGACGACGATTCTTGATGTACGAGATCGCGCACACGCTCACGCCATCGCAGCCGGGCGCCATCGTGTTCGAAGCGCCGCGCCTGAACTACGTTCACGCCGCGGAGTTTCGCGACGATCTCGTCCACGGACGCACAGCCGTCAACGAACTGACCGCGTCCACCCACGGGCAGCCGGTCACGCTCACGGTCCAGGCGTTACCCGAGGACGGACGCCCGGCGGATTTCGGCGGCGCCGTCGGCCGATTCAGGATGCGCACGACCGCAACACCGCACGATCTCGACGCCGGCGCAACGCTGAAGCTGGTGCTGACCATCGAAGGCGAGGGCAACTTCGCGACCTTCGCCGCACCGTCACTTGACGGCTGGACCGGCTTTCATGTCTACGGCGCGCTCGAAGCCAAGACGCCGCGCCTGCGAATCGTGACCTACGAAATCGCGCCGCTCCACGGCGGCATCGAAGAGCTCCCCGCGATCCGGTTCGCCTACTTCGATCCGCAAGCGCGCGCGTACCGCACCGCGATCGCCAAACCGATTCCGCTGATCGTGCACGGCAAAAAACCCGGTCCCATTGCCAAGACGAAGCCGTCGGAGCGGGCCGGCGGTTACGGCTGGCTGTACGCGGCCCTCGCAAGCATCGCCGTCGGTTTGCTGTCCCTTGTCTGGTTCGCCCGCCGGCGCCGTGCGCGTGCAACCGCTCCGACGTCCGCCGAACGTTTCCACGAGCGCGCGCAAGAACCCAACGCGGACGGCGAAGCGCTCTTCACGGCTTTTTTGGCTGCGCATCTCGGCGTGCCCGTCGCCGCGGTCATCGGTCCGGACTTGGCGCGGCGCCTCGAGGAAGCGGGAGCTGCATCGGACGTAAGCCAACGGACGGCGATGTTTGTCGAACGACTGGTCGGGGCGCGCTACGGCGGCCGCAAGAACGCGGATGCGCTTGCGGAAGCTTCGCGGCTGGTGGACGAGATCAGCGCGTGCCGACCATTGTAAAGTCGCGACGCGTCAGGTCGTCCTGGGCGGCGGCGCGAACGAGTCCGCCGGTCTTTTTGTCGTACACGTAGTCGAAGTACCCGAGGCGGTTGCCCCAGCGCAGCACGCAGATGTCTTGGCCGCGATCCATGCCGACAAAAAACACGGTGACGTCGGCCCCCGTGATCGGGTTGCGCATGATGACCTGGCCCTTTTGCAGGCGCGCCAGTGCCGTGGCATCGATCCACACGCCCGCCGGGCAGGCCGCGCCGCAGACGACCGGCGTTTTCGTGGTCGTCATGGCGTCGAGAGCCGCGTCCGCCTGCGCCTGGTTCATGCCGCTGCCCTGCGTAATCTCGAACAGAGCCCATTTCTTGCCCACCGCTTTCTTGCGGATCCGCATGGCAAGAGGCACGGCGATGTTCGGCGCGGCCGGCGAGCGCTGCTGGCCCTGAAACCGGATCTCCGTGACGTTCTTCAACCACCCCGGGTTGCTCTGCCCGGCCCATGGAAGCTTCACGGTCGCCACGTCCCGCAGGCTGCCCGAAGCGGACATGACCGAACCGCCGAAGCCCTTCTTTTCGTGCTTTTCGCTGCGCGACAGGATCAGGCCGGTCTTGCGGTCGAGGTCCCACATGAACGTCGAACCGTCCTTCGAGTAGCTCACAAGGACCGCTTCGCGCTGCTTGCCCTGGAATTCAACCTTGTGCAGGGCCACCTTGGTCTCGGGGGGCGGCTTCTTCAGGATCTGTTCGATAGCGGTCGGATGAACCCAGCAGTTCTGCACAGCCCCCGGCGTTGTCACGACACCGCCCGTGACCGTCTTCAGGCCGGCGGGTCCGGTCGGCTGGACGCCAAGCAGATAGAAGCGCAGCTCAAGCACGACCTTGCCCGGCTCCATCGCGACCACGAACACCTCTCGGTAGCCGTGCCCGGCCGCACCCTTTTTTTGCGGGTTGTTGTAGCGGGTCCCGTCGATGATGTACCAGGTGATCCGCGTGCCCGGCTTGATCCACTCCGGAGCGGGCAAGTTCTTGGCCCCCGGAAACATCGCACCGAGCATGTCGGCACGCACCGGAGCCGCGAACAAGAAGCAGACCAGGAGAAGGGCAAGCAGGTTTCGCATGGTTTCAGCCTCCATGAGACAACACGAAACCGACGCGCGCACGCCCTCATTCAGTTTTCGACGAGCTTCACGATCCCAATCCTCGGCGGGCGACATCTGCCGAATCACGACGAGCGTGGCGAGTACCAAGACCGCGGCGGTGGCAGCCCAGGCAGTCTGTCGGGTGGTAAGCGGGATCCTTGCGGGCGACAGCAGGCGCGCCAGGCGCGAGCGGAGCAGGCGACAACCGCGGGGCAGGCGTGCCGTTTCCGCGATTGAGAGGCCGTGCAGGTAGTGGAGCAGCGGGGCGTCGCGAAACGGGGCGGGGAGCGATGCGGTTCGCGCTCCAGAATCGGGGGCGCTCCCCTGTTGTGCACCTCAAACCGTCCGCGTCCCCGACAACTTCAGAATAGAATGGCGTCGTGACAACGGATGTCGAACGTATCCGGTCGCAGCCCGGGGCTTTCGTCGCCGGATCCGTGGCGGAGGCGGTCGTGATGGAGCTTGTGGCGCTCTCGATCGTCGAAACCACGCACGCGCGATCGCCGGTTCGCATTCGCGTCGAGTTGACGGGGCCGCTCTCGGGGCTGCTGACCGATACCGGGCGTGGCATGCGCCTCGAGCCCGACCCCGGGGACGCGATCTCGCATGCCGAGCGCGCGCTCACGACGTTCTATCCGGTGCAACCGGCCGACACGAAGGTGCAATCGATCCTGGATCGACACGTTTGGGGACCGCGCGGGTCGCTGGGCCCGGTCGTCGCGAATGCGCTGTGCGAATCCTTCGTGTTCGAATCGCATCGTGACGGCTCCGCATGTGTGCAGGAGTACATGTACGGCGTCGCCCAAGGACCGGCACGCCCCGTGGGTGCCACCGACGGGCACGGCACAACGATCCGGTTCTGGGTTGATTCCGATCTTGCCGACGAGCCTCTGGACGCCGCGCGGCTCGCCCGCCGTTTCGAGGATCTGCGCACGTGCATCCCGGATCTCGATCTATCAGTGTTCCGTGACGAATGAACGGTCGCGCAGCCGGTAGGGTCTATTCATGATCACGGTCCGGGTCACGAACATCGCCGTCCTTGGCTGTCTGCTTGTGCTGGGCTGCTCCGGTGATTCCGTCGATTCGACTGCGCCGGATCCGGCTCTGCGGATTCCGGAGGTGCGGGCAGCGCTCAAGCGGCACTACAACTTGTTTGAGCCGGCGGCGCTCGCGGCGCGCGTGAAGCGGATTCGACCACATGTCGAGGCGGTGCTGGGCGATTCACTCGGCGGGCCCGTGAAGGTGGCGCTGTTGTCGCGGGACATGGCGGTGGCCCGCGAGGTTCGGCGGGCGTTGGATGCGTCGGGCGAGACCGACCGGAAGAAACGGAAGCGAATCGGGATCATGGCCCGGGTCCAGTCCGCGGTCCTGTTCCGCACCGCGCTCGGCATGCTGGCCGGCACGGACGAAGGGTTGTACCTCTTGCCGGACAACTTTCTGCGCTACCCGGAGGCGGATCGGCCGGGACTTCTCGATGTCGTGATCGCGCATGAGCTGGTGCACGTCTACCAGGCGCGGCGGCTGGGGCTGGACCCGGACGACGATGAGGCCACGGACGAAGCCGGCGACGCTCGATCTGCGGCGGTCGAGGGCCACGCCGAGTTTGTGTCCCGGGCGGTCGCGATCCGACTGCACCTCGAAGCGGCGTTCGAAACGCTGGCCGATAGCTCGGGCGCGAACGATCCGTTGGAGTTCGCGGCGATCCTGCTCCGGAACCGCTTTCGCTATCGACAGGGAGAGCGGTTCTTCACCGCGGTGGCGCGCGAGCTCGGGCAAGAAGCGGCGGCCAAAAAGATCTTTCGCGAGCCGCCGACGTCGCACTGGCACATCCAGAACCCCGCCCGCTATCTGGCGGGCGAACACAGCAGCGTTCGGCTCGCCATGCATCGTCTACTCGCGGCGTACGGCAAGAACGACGAGAAGGCGGAAGCGCTGCTCCCCGGAGCGCTGCGCTTGCAGGTGGGCGACGCCGCCGCAGGGGTCGTCCACGCGAGCCGCACCCACATCAAGGTGGCATACGGCGCGCTGCGGGGTTGGAGCGTCCGCGTCTACGCCGCGCGCTGCAAGACGCCGGCCGCCGCGCGCACATACCACGAGGCGCTCAAGAGCGCAGCCCGCTCGGGCGGAAACAAGGTGATCTATCCGGACGATCTCTGGACTGTCACGCATTCGCACGTCGTGGACCGGACGGACGACGCACTGCACGCCGCACGCATCGCGCTCATCGGTCTCTGGGGCCTGACGGAGGCCCAGACCGTCGCGGTCCGGCGCGGCGCGACCGTCGTCCAGCTCGTGGTGTTTTCTCCCCCCGATGACGGGGAGCACCTTGTCCGGCTTGCGCGACGCATGCTCCGCACGCTCGATGCCGTCGAGCCGCCGGCGAATACCGCGGCGGCGCGCGTCCAGGCGCTGCTCAAGAAAGCGAGGTCCGGTTGGGCCGCGGACGCGACGACTCGCGAACTCCTGGTCTTGCTCGACGACCCGGATCCGGAAGTGCGCGCCGCCGCGGCCACTCTTGTCGCGCCCACCGACTCGGACGCCGCACGTCGTTTTCTGAAGGCGGCGAGCAAGCATCCGGACGCAGCCGTTCGCGCCCGGGCCGTCGCCCGACTCGGTAAACACGAGGACGTGGAAACCGCACTCGCCGATCCGCACCCGCTCGTGCGCCGGGCCGCACTCAAGGCGCTGGCAGCGCGCAAGTGGTTCGAGCGCGCGCCGGTTCCGCGGATCGAGAAGCTCCTTGCGGATGCCGATCCGCGGGTTCGCGCCGCGACCCTCGCCGCACTCGGTGCCGCCGAGAGAGATCCTCCGGGGAATCTTCTCACGTGGGCCCGGGGTCCGGACGCACGCGTCCGCGTGGCGGCGTGGGACATCGCCGACAAGCGGCTCCTGGAGGAGGCCCTGGAGCGCGGTGTCCGCGACGACCGTGCCGTTCGGAATCGGGTGATGTTTTTCTTGTCTTCGCACACGCTAGAGGACGACCCCCGAGTCACGTGCGCGCTTGTCCGCGCCCTGCGGGACCAGACACCGTCGATCCCCTTCGGTATCGGGTTCGTCTCCAAGGAACGGTTTGCTCCGTTCGTGGACGATCTGATCAAGGCCCTCGAGCACGACATCGGACGAACCTTCGCGCTCTCTGCCCTCGCCAACCTGGACGCGCCCCGTGCCAAGGCCGCCGTGGCCATACGCATCCACGACCCCGATCATCGCCAGGCCATCGTGGAGAGACTGGGCAAGTACCGGCCCGCCCATTCGCTGCTGCGCCAGGCCGTGCGCGATTGGGACCCGAACGTCCGCCTCGCCGCCGCCAAGTCACTGCAAGAGCTGGGCGACCAATCGCACGATCTTGTTCCGCTCGCGCTGGCGGTCTTGCGGTCCGTAGCGCCGGACGGCGACGCGGCGGACGTGCTCGGCGAGGCAGCCGCCGCGAAGGAACTCGGCCAGCACGAAGCCGCGGCGCGAATCGAGTTGTTTCGCGCGCTGACCTCCGACGATTCCATCATGCGTTGGGAGGCGGTGGACGCGCTGGTCCAGTTCGAGCCCTTGAGCCGTCGAGAGCGTCACGCGCTTCTTGAGCGTTTGAGGGACACGGACGTGTTCGTACGCAACGCTGTGGCGTCCGCAGTCCCGGACAAGTTGCGCGCCTACGCCGAGGAGGCTGTCCCGCTGCTCATCGACGTGATCAAGCGCGGCGAGGACTGGACGGACCTCAACGACTGCATCGAGGCGCTGCAAGAGCTGGGGGCCACGGCAAAACCGGCGCTGCCCGCTTTGCGCAAGCTCTTGAAGCACAAGGAAGAACTTGTCCGCAACGACGCGCGCGAAGCCATCGACGCGATCAACGCCGCGGCGAAGAAGTAGCGACCCTCCGCCCGCCGAAGACATCGCCGTCCGTTCGTGACGTTCGACGTTGCTTCACTTCGTGGATCGGAGCGCCTTCGCGACTTCTGCGATCAGCACCCCGTCGCCCGCCGCGCGCGCGAGTTTCAGGGCGCGTTCCAGCGCGGCGCGCGCTTCGGACTTGCGGCCCAGGTCGGCCAGGGACTTCGCCGCCGTAAACGCACCGCGCGCTGCGGCGGCCGGGTCCACGTCCGAAGAATCCGCCACCTCGCGCGCCGTGCGCAGCGCCTCCTCCGGACGGCCGCGCTGCCGGACGACCTCGGCCAGATGAACGCGCGCGCGGAGACCGGCAGCCGTGGTCGCGGGCATGAGACGGGCCGCCTCGCGCGCGACCGTTTCGCGTTCCGCGTACGCGGGCGCGCCAAGCCGGGCGAGAACGCCGGCCAGTTCGTTCATCGCCGCCACGCGGTTGATTGCGTCGGTGCCGCGAGCCACAAGCGCGCGCCACATCGCCGTCGCACGCTTCCAGTCCTTGCGCAGGACCATGTAGCGCGCAGCGCGGCCGAGGTCCTCGTCCGACAACGTACCGAACGCGTCGCGCGGCGCGGGCTCGACCAGCACGACGACGCCCGTGGCACCGGCCCGCACAACGTGATCGCGAACCGTGCGCACCGGCGACGCCGTCCCGCCGGGCACAACCAGCAGGCGGTGGCGGCCCGCGGCGAGATCCCGCAACTCGAACCGTCCGTCCGCACCCGTCACGGCGCGCACGCGACCGGGAATTCCGTCGGAACGCAGCGCGCCCGCGCGCACAATCCAATACGCGTCCCATCGCTGCCCGTCCGCCGCAAACGCGCCGATCGTGATCCCGGTCGCGGACGCGCCGCTGCGAAACCGCACCTGCCCCGCGATCGTGCGCGCTGTCTCCAGGCGAATCTCCGCGGGACGATCAACCGGCACCACGACGTCAACGGGACGAAACCCGGTCGCGGAAACCAGCACGCGCGTCCGCGTCGCGTTGAGATTCGCCACGAAGAAGGATCCATCGCCGGCCGAGGCCGCCACCACGGGGAGGTGCCATGTGTAGCCCCGGTGGCCCGGCGCCGCGACGCGAATCTGCGCGTGTGTCACCGGATCGCCCGACGCGGAGACAACCCGCCCCGTTAAGCGCGAACCGGTTTCCAGGACGAGATCGGCTTCGTATTCGAACCGACTCGCGGCGACAGGAACGGACGGCGATGTTTTGGGGAGATAGCCCGGCGCGATCGCGCGAACCTGGAACGGGAATGCACGCGAGCGCAAAAAACGCTCGTAGTGACCGTCCGGACCGGTCGGCGTCGAGTCGCGCAGGACGCGCGGCCCCGGCGCGTTGCGGCCGGTGCGTTGCATCAACTCGATGCGCGCGCCGGCGACGGGCTTGCCTGCGGGGTCTGTCACGCGGCCGCGCACGCGCGGCATGCGGGCCACGCGCAAGACGACGCCGCGCGCGGACGTGTTTTTTGAAAAGCGCACGACGACCGGCTCCGCCATGCGCCATCCGGGCGCGGACCCCGTCAAATGCGCGACGGAACGCGGGTCCAACCCTTCGAGCAGGAACGCCCCACCCGCATCGGCCAAAACCTCGAACGACCGCGACAGTCCCCCCTGTTGAAAGGCGTACACGCGCGCGCCCGGGAGCGGGATTCCCGTATCCGTCTCGACGCGCCCCTCGACGGCGGTCCCGGAGATCAGCACGATGTCTTTTGCGACCTCACCGGTCCGCGGCATGACAACCCGTGCGCCGGCCCCACGCGCATCGCCGCGCAGCGCCCGTTTCCAGAACGCCGTGCGACCCGGATCGACGAGCCCGTCCGCATCCGCGTGCACGAGCACCGGGCCGTCGAGAACCCCGGTAATCTGATAGCGACCGTCGATGTCCGTGACCGCCGCCGGCACGAAGTACCCGTTTTGCTCCTTGCCGGTCGTGACCGTGACGCGCGCGCCGGCAACGGGACCGTCCGGTCCGGTCACGACGCCGTGCAGGCGCGCCCCGCGCCGCAACGCGATGTTGTAGGTGGTCGTCTCCCCGGCGAGGATCGGAAGCGCGAGCGTCACCCGGCCACCTCGGTGCGAACCCACGGGATCGTCCCGCACGACGCCATCGGCCGGACCCGGCACGCCCGACGGATGCAGCGGCACGTAGCCATCGGCGAGCACGGCGATGCGGTGCACCTTGCCCGGCAACAGGCCGGCCAGCTCGTAGCGTCCGTCGCCGTCCGTATCCACATGTCCGATCACGCCCGTCCCCCCGATCCGCAACACGACTCCGGACAGCGGGCGACCCGTGTCCACATCCGTGACGACCCCGGCAAGCGCGCCGCGCGGCCGCAGCACGAGCTCGCACACGCCGGGAAACGGGACCACAATCGTGATCGGATGTCCGGCGGGCTCGCCGGCCGAGAGCTGCAACCGGCCAGCGGGCAGATCCGCAAACCTGAACCGCCCCTGCGCGTCGGTCCGCGCCCGCGCGTTCGCGTGGCGGCTCCGGCCATACAGCGCCATGGCCCCGGCGTGCACGACCGCTTCGGGTACGGGCACGCCCCGCTCATCGACAACACGGCCGGCGAGCGCAGAGCCGGGAAGAAGATGCACCGTGACGTCTACGTCGCCCGCAGGCGGAACAAGGTTGACCTCGCGCACGCCGCGCGCGTGGCCGGACGCCTGTGCGACAAGGTGCCAGATCCCCGCCTGCGAAAGCTGCACGACGGCGATGCCTGCGGTGTCGGTTCGGGTGGATGCAAACGGCGCACGCCCCGACGCGCGCACGGCAAACCACGCCGCCGGATCCGCCGGCGCAAACACGGACACAGCCGTGTCCGAAACAGGTCGCCCATCCGCAAGCACGCGCACCCGCAGCGTCCAGCCTGAGGCCGCGCGGCCGGGCTCTTTCGCGCCCGGCGCACTGGCTGACGTCGGTTCGCCCGGCGCCCGGTCGCGGCGCGAGCCGGACTCCGGCCCAAAACGGCCAAACCCGCGTCGAGACCCTGCGCCCCACCAAAACAACGCCGCGAGCAGCGTGACGAGCAATCCGAGAGCGATCCAGCGCCAGCGACCCACGAACCGGGAAACGAACGCCCGCGGTTCAGGGTTCGGATTCGGTCCATCGACGGATTGCGGCATCACGCCCGCCTTCGGATCTATTCCTCTTGTCTCAATCTGATACAAGCACCCGGAGCCACAAGGAGGGCGACATGAGAATGGGTATGAGAGCCGCTGCCGCGGCGGTGTTGTCGGTTGTCGGGTCCGCATCCGCAGATCGGTCTACGGGATGCCAGGCCATGGCCCGCGCTCGGCCGGTGCCCGCGGGCGTACGCGGCGGTCTCGTCCAACAGCCGAGACACGAATCGGCATGAAAAGGATTGCTGCGGCGGTGCTGCTGTACGTCGGGACTGCGGTCGCCGATCCGGTCACGGCGCATTCCGTCAACGACCTGCAGGACGGTGGTGCCCACTCGACGCCGACCGGCGAACTGGGCCTTAGCGGCCCGTTCGCAACGGACTTCGAAATCCAATCGTCGGGCACCGGTCTTCCGCGATTTGCTCTCGACGGGCCAGACGTCGAGATCGATCATGTCGGCTTGGACGCGGGAATTCCCGCCATATCCGGCTTCGCCAAGGAGGATCCGGGCACGTTCCATGGTGTCGATACACGTCTGGCCGGCCCACCCGCGCCGCTACTGAGCCTCGACACCGAGACGGTACCCGGCCCGGAACCGCGCACGCTGCTCTTGTCGGTGCTCGGCGTCGTAGGCGCACTTGCGTGCGGGGTCGGCATCGCCTGGCACAGCCGCTCCAACTGGGGCTCGCGTTCTCGTCGAAGGCCTCGCGCCAAGAGGCGCTGAACATCGCCGTCCCGCCTTCGCGCCCGAGGGCGCTTCGGCGCGGGCAGGCCCGCTTGCTGCCCGTCAGTCCATCGACTTCAACCGGATCGTGATCGAGCCGGCTCCCGGGCGATAGTCCTGTCGTGGCGAGTGAAAACGGATGCCCCCGCCGTCAAGCACGAGCGCCCAGACCTGGCCCGGCGCGTCCGGAAGCGTGCGCGCGAACGCGCCGTTCTCGTCCGTCGCCGCTGTGTAGCGCTGCTTCTCGACCTCAAACATTACCCGCGCGCGCTTGGCCGGCTTGCCGTTCGGCAGCGTCACCTGCCCCGCGATGCGTACACCGACGCGGCAGGTCAGCACCAGCTCCTGTTCGCGCGGCGTGGCCGAGACGCCGCTCGGACCCATCAGTCCGATGCTCGCCGGCAACAGCACCTGGATCCGAACCTTCGCGTCCGGCAACCCACTCAACTGCGCCCGGCCGTCCGCGCCGGTCAACGCGCGGACCGTGCGACCGCCGGTCGATGGAAGGCCGATCACATGCGCGCCGGCCACCGCTCCGCCTCCCGGCGCCACGACACGAACCCGCAGGGTTCGATCGTGCTTGACCGTGCGCACGCGCAACACGACGTCGTCGCGGCCGGCTGGTACGCGGTCGAGCTTGCCGTGATAGACGGGTCCGCCGCGCCCGGAAGACCCCACGACAACGAGATCGACCGAGCTTCCCGGCGGCACGGCCACGCGAAACGTTCCGGAGGGCGTCGTCGCCGTTCCGCGCAGGTCGTCGCCGCCGGCCTTGCACTGGATCCGCAAACGGCCGACCGGCTTCCCGCTCGCATCGACTACGGTGCCGGAAATGCTCTGCCAGCGCGCGAGCGTCATCCGCAAGCCGCCGGCGGGCGGATCGACGACGGTCTCGGCCGGCGCGTAGTCGCCGGAAAACACATACGGCAACCGCGCGGACTTGACCTTGCCGACGACCGTCAGCTCGACGCGCCCACGGTCGTCGGTCATGTCGTTCGACTGGCCGCCTTCATGCACTACATGAACACTGGCGCGTTCGACCGGCCTCCCGGCATCATCGAGCACCGTCACGACGTACGATCGGCCGCGCACCAAGACGAGACGAACATCGCGCACGTCGGTTTCCTTGAGCCGGACCTTGTGCTGGCCCGAGGGCCCGCCCCCGCCGCCAACGTGCAGCGTGTAGGTTCCGGGCGCAAGATCGGGAAACCGGAACCGACCGAGGTCGTCGGTCTTGCGGTTCTCCTGGCGTCCGTAATGCATCGGCCCGAATCCGGCGCCCCGCTGGCGCTCCAAGCGGTCCGCGTTTTCACCGATCACCGCAATACCGGCGCGCACATGCGGCCGGCCCTTCCCATCGACGAGCACACCTTCGATCGCCAGCGGCCGGGGCAGCGCGATGTCGCCGAGATCGCCCTTGGCGGGATCGAAGTCGAGCACGATCCGACCGTGGCCACGCGCGGTAACGGCGAGCAGGTGCGGCAACGCGCCGTTCAGATCGACGAGGGCAAAACGGCCGTTGGTATCCGTCGAGACATAGGCCCGGCTGACGAGCGCCCGATCCGCCCCGGCCCCGATTGCCGCAACCCGCGCCGCCGCCACGGGCGCACCGTCCCCGCCGACGATCCGCCCGCTCACGGTCACGCCGGGTTGCAGCGCAAAGTCGATGCTTGCCTGCCCGACCGCAATGCGGTAGCCGGGCGCATAGCCCGGAGCGACCACGAACAACGTGTGGTGCCAGCGCGGACCGGTCCAGCCATTGAGCCGGTAGTGCCCGTCGGCGTCCGTGCGCGTCTCGGGTTGCATCAGGAGCGTCTTGCCGACGCGCGCCCCCGTGACCGCATCGCCGGTACGTGCATCGGTCACGCGTCCCGAAAACACCTTGCCGTCACCGAGTTCGATCGCATGCTCGAGGGTGCCCTCGGCGGGCAAAAACATCTGCACGCCACGCGGCCCCGCACGAAGCGGATGCGTCGCGTCCAGATACACGGGCGCCTGGCCGCGCAGACCCACAAACGTCGCCACGCCGTCCGCCCCGGTGGATTGCACGACTTCGCGATCGGTGTCGCGCATGAACACGCGCGCACGCGCTCCGGGCACGGGCTGCCCATCCCCGTCGCGTACGATCATCCGCACCGCCACCGTCGTCCCGAGCGAAATCCGGGCCCGCTCCCCCGCCAGCACACGCCGCTCGACATCCGCAAACCCGTCCGCGCGCACGCGCAGTTCGACCCAATCGCCGCGCACGAGCCGCAGCGCAAACGTCCCGTCGCGCGCGCTCACGGTCTTCGGCCCCGCTACCGGCCCCTTCCGCCGCGGCGCGATCGAGTTGACGCGGCCCCACGGATAATAGTGCGCCTGTAGCCTCGCGCCCTGCACCGGGGCGCCGGCCGCATCTACGACGATGCCGTGCAGGTCGAGATCCCGATCGACGGTCGTCAAGTCCACCGGGGGCGGGGGCGAATCCGGGCGGGAGCGGACGGACGGCGATGTCTCTCGGGGTGAGAGCGTTGCGGGCTCTCGCGCGCCGGTCCGTTGCGTGCGCTCGGAATCGTCGCGCGAGAGCGCACGCCAGCCGACGAATAGCGTGAGCAGCAGCGCGACGGACACGGCGACGATCTTTACCTTGGTACTCATCAGCAGCGCTCCGATCGTCCAGGTTCGGGGTGCGGTCCGGGCGGGCAACAGCAGGACGGCTGCCCAGCCAGCGTGGTTTTTGCCGAGTTCGCCGCGCAGGCGCGCGAGGCCGCGACGCAGACGCGTCCGCACGGTGTCTTGCGAAACGCCGAGGCGTGCCGCGATCTCGGCCACCTCGACGTCGTACAGGTAGCGCTGGATGATCGTCGTGCGGTAGGGCTCGGGAAGTTGCAGGACGCGTTCGACCACGAGTCGCTGCAACTCGAGCCGGGCGACAGCTTCGGCGGTGGACGGCAGCTTCTCGGGCTGGGCAGCCTTGTGTTCGCGCTGTTGCCGGCGCCGATCCCCGCGGCGCGCCATCAGCGCGAGGTTCTTGGCCACGGCGCCGAGCCACGCGCGCAGGTTGCCGCGCGGCGGCCGGCGGAGCGCGGCGAGCAGACTTTCCTGCACGACGTCCTCGGCCCCTTCAGCATCGCGCCCGAGAATCCCGCGCGCGATCGCCCGCACAAAGCCCACATGTTCGGCCAAAATGTCGGGACCGGGGATGTTCCGGCCGGGAGCAACAGGTTCAGGCAGCGGAGGCGGCATTTCCATGTTTACCTTGCCACCCGGGCCCGCCGCCGTTCAAAAAAGGACGGAAACATCGCCGTCCGTTTGCTTTTTCCTCCTTGTTGCGTGCTTCCCAGCACCGTGCGTGGCGGAATGCCTGCGCAACCTCCGGCGCAGCGACGAAGCCGCCGCAGTCCGAGCCCGTTTCGACAGGCCTGGTCCTGTTCGGACACGGTGATGCCGGCTCCTGTTTCTGCAAGACCCGCTAGAAAAACGTCAAAAGAGAGGCGGGGCACACCCTGCCACTCCCCAGACTGAACGCTAAAACCATCCTCTTGATCCCGGCTCGGTAGGGCACGGCAGCCGCCCATCCGATCGACGGCGGGTCGTCAAAAAACACCGGCGTCATCGGGTCTCCGGTTTGCGCTGGGGGCATTGCCTGTACAGGATCTTCCTGTTGCGGGTGAGATTCCGCGTAATTCTCCATGGCCTCGCCGTCGCTTCCGGAACTGCTGCAACACTACAACCGCCCGGGGCCGCGCTATACGTCGTATCCGACCGCGCTCGAGTTTCGCAGCGCTGCGGAGGGTGCCGGAGGGGTGGGCTCCGCGGAATACAGCGCCGCGCTCGCCGCCGCGGCGGAACGGCCCGGACCGCTGGCGCTCTACGTGCACCTGCCGTTCTGCGCCGAGCGCTGCCTGTTTTGCGGCTGCAACGTGGTCGTCACCAAGAGAGCGGATGTCGGCACGCGCCACCTCGATCTCTTGTTGAAGGAGATCGAGCGAGTCGGAGCATTGATCAGGGGGCCCGGGGGCGGGAAAGCGAACGGACGGCGATGTCTCTCGCAGATTCACTGGGGCGGCGGCACGCCGACCTGGTACGCGCCGGACCAACTGCGCCGTCTGCACGAGGCCATCCGCACGAACTTCGACATTCAGCCCGGCGCGGAATGCGCGATCGAAGTCGATCCGCGCGTGACCACCGCCGAGCACCTCGAAACGCTCCGGGATCTCGGCTTCAACCGGCTGTCGCTCGGGGTGCAGGACTTCGACCCGGACGTTCAGGCGGCGATCCGCCGCATCCAGCCGTTTCGCAATACCGCCGCACTCGTCGCACACGCGCGGTCCCTCGGCTTTCGCTCGATCAATCTCGACTTGATCTACGGCCTGCCCCGCCAACACGCGGAGTCGTTCTCGCGCACGCTGGAGCAGGTCATCGAGCTCTCGCCGGAACGGCTCGCGCTGTACTCGTACGCGCATGTGCCCTGGATGCGCGGGCACCAAAAGAAACTGGACGAGAACGAGCTTCCGAGCGCGACCGCAAAGCTCGGGCTGTATCTCGCCGCGCTCGAGCGCTTTTCCGCGGCGGGCTACGAACCGATCGGCATGGATCACTTCGCCCGGCCCGACGACGAATTGGCCGAAGCCGCCCGCGCGCGCACGCTCGGACGCAACTTCATGGGCTACACCGTCTGCCCGGCCGACGACATCGTGGGCTGCGGCACGAGCGCGATCGGCGAACTCGGCGGCGTGTTTTTTCAAAACGAAAAAACGCTCTGGGAATACGAGGAGGCCGTGCAGGCCGGCCGGCTGGCCACGGCGCGAGGCTACGCCTCGACGGACGAAGATCGGCTTCGCCGTCGCGTCATCCATTCGCTCATCTGCCGATTCGAACTCGTGTTCGACGAGATCTGTCCGGACTTCGCGGACCATTTCGCGGCAGAGCTTGCCGCTCTCTCGCCGCTTGAAACCGACGGCCTCGTGTCCATCGGGCCCAAAAGCATCGCCGTCCGTTCCTGTGGCCGCTTGTTCATCCGCAACATCTGTATGGTCTTCGACCAGTACCTGGCGCATGGCGGCAACACGCCGCGCTTTTCGAAAACGATATGAAGACGATCATCGAGCCCTTCCGGATCAAGGTCGTGGAGCCGCTGCGGCGCACGACGCGTGCGGAACGCGAGAAGCTTCTCGCCGCGGCGCACTTCAATCCGTTCCTGCTGCACGCCGACGACGTGCTCATCGATCTGCTGACCGACTCCGGCACCTCCGCGATGTCGCAGAATCAGTGGGCCGGGATCATGCGCGGCGACGAGTCCTACGCCGGGTCGGAGTCCTACTGGCGGCTCAAGCGGGAGGTCGTCGACCTCACCGGCTATGCCGAGTTTATTCCGACGCATCAGGGCCGCGCGGCCGAGCGCATCCTGTTTTCGCTGCTTGGCGGGCCGGGCAAGACCGTGATCGCGAACACGCACTTCGACACGACGCGTGCGAATGTCGAACAGAGTGGCGCACGCGCCGTCGACTGCCCGTGCCCCGACGCCAAGGATCTCGACGCGGCGGCGCCGTTCAAGGGCAACATGGATCTCGGCGGACTGCTCCGCGAGATCGAGGCGGCAGGGCCCGGCAACGTGGGCGTGGTGGTGCTCACGGTGACCAACAACAGCGGCGGCGGCCAGCCCGTGTCGATGGCGAACGCGCGCGCCGTGCGCGAGATCTGCCGCGACAGTGGGATTCCGTTTTTTCTCGACGCGTGCCGCTTCGCCGAAAACGCGTGGTTCATCCGCGAGCGTGAGGACGGGTACGCGGACAAGACGATTCGCGAGATCGCACGGGAGATGTTTGGGCTCGCGGACGGGTGCACGTTCAGCGCCAAGAAGGACGCGTTCGTCAACATGGGCGGGTTCTTGGCCCTCAACGACAGCGAGGGGGCGCTCGAGGCGCGCAACCTGCTGATCCTGACCGAAGGCTTCCCCACGTACGGCGGCATGGCGGGACGCGACCTCGAAGCGATGGCGATCGGCCTGCGCGAGATCTGCGACCACGACTACATGGAGTACCGGATCGCATCCACGCGCTACCTCTGCCGCGGACTGGAGGAGCGCGGTGTGCCGACGCTGAAGCCGGCGGGCGGCCACGCTGCCTACGTCGATGCGCGCCGCACGCTGCCGCACATCCCGCTTGCGCGTTTCCCCGGCCAAGCGGTCGTGAACGCGCTGTACCTGATCGGCGGCGTCCGCGCCGTGGAGATCGGCACCGTGATGTTCGGGGAACACGCCCAGCACGACCTCGTACGGCTCGCCCTGCCGCGCCGCGTCTACACCCAGAGCCACATCGACTACGTCCTCGAGGTCTTCGAGGAACTCGTCGCCACGGCGCCGGAACTGCCCGGCTACGAAATGACCTACGAACCGCGCGTCCTGCGCCACTTCACCGCACACTTCGAACCGGTCCCTATCGAGGCGTGACCCGTGGCTTCGTCGTTGCTCTTCCCCGATCCGCCCCGGACATTCCCCGGCCAACGCTGGATCAAGATCACGGCGCGTGCGATCCACGTCCTGTGCGCGGGCATTGCGACCGGCGCCTACCTGCTCGCCGGCGGCGACCCCGGGTGGCTCTGGGCCACCGTCGCCACGGGCGTGCTGCTCCTGCTGATCGACCTGCACCAGAGTGCCGCGTTCTTGTGCGAGGTCCGCGGCCTGCTGGTGCTCGGCAAGCTCGGCCTTTTGTCGCTGTGGCCGGTACTCGGCGACAACGCGCGCTGGCTGCTACCGGTCCTGATCGTCGTGTCGGTGATCTCGAGCCACGCCCCCGGTTCGTTCCGCCACCATCTCGTCTTTCGTCGCGGCAAGGTCACGCCCTCGACCAGTCACGGTTGAACACCTCGGACTGAACGCACTCAAAATGAACATCGCCCGATCCGTTTCGCCGTGATCCGATTCGTCGGCGGCGGCGTTGTACCGGTAAAGGACCGATGACGACCCCGACGCTTCCCGATCCCGCGCGGCTGCTCGCGCACCGGGCGTTCGTGCGCCACGTCGTACGCCGGCTTGTCCGCGACGACGCGACGGCCGACGACGTTGTGCAAGAAACCTGGGTGCGCGCGCTCCGGTCACCGCCACGCATGGGCAGGGCCCTGCGCGGCTGGCTTGCCCGCGTCGGAAAAAACGTCGCGCTCGATCGGCTCCGCAGCGAACGCCGACGACGACGCCGCGAACAGGAGGCCGCACGCGCAGAAGGCAGCGTCGCATCGCCCGGCGAACTCGCGGAGCGCGTCGCACGGCAGCGCGAAGTCGCCGGTGCCGTGCTCGCCCTCGACGAGCCGCTTCGGTCCACCGTCATTTTGCGCTACTACGAAGATCAACCGCCGCGGCGCATCGCAGCGGCGCATGATGTGCCGGTCGCCACGGTCAAGAGCCGGCTGCGGCGCGCGTTCGAACTGTTACGCGCGCAACTGGACAACGAGTACGGTAGCCGCGATGTGTGGCAGCGTTCACTGCTTCCTCTGGCCGGATCTCTTGGACGGCTCGGTTGGGGGGCTACGGGGGGAGGACTTCTCGTGAAAAAAAAGTTGATCCTGGCCGTGACGGCTCTCGCTTTGGGAACGACCGGCGTGTTGTTTTGGCACGCATTCCGCGAGGACGGCGCGGAGCGCTCCAAGACGCGCCGCGCAGCCGAACGGGGCGCCGGCGCCCACGCCGACCGCGCGACCGGTGCCGCCGGGAGTCGGAAGGACCGCGGCTTCGCCGACAACACGGCTGCAAAAGACCGGCCCCCGCCCCCCCACAAGACAGCCGTCGAAATTGCTCTCGCCGAAGGCTTGGCGAACCTGAAAGGAAAGACGCGCCGGAACAAAAAGAACGTGACGGCCAGACGGCCCTACCGGGTCGCGGAAGTTGCGGGCCCCGCCGACCGGGCCCTGTTACGTGTTCTGGTGTTCGACGGACTTGCGCGGCCGATCCTGGGAGCGGACGTGCGGCTGTTCCTGGTCGTGAAGGGTGTCGGAAAAACCGGGAGCCGGGGAAAGACCGACGCGAGCGGGACGGTGCGGTTCGACGATCTCCTGGCCGACGAGCTTGCTTCCGTGAGCGTGACCGTCGAACGGTTCACGCGTACCGCCCGGGTGCGTCTGGCCGACGGACACGTCACCGAACTCTCGGTGACGTTCGAGCACGGGCTCGAGGTCTCCGGGATCGTGCGGAACGCGCGGTACGGACCGCTTGCGTACATCAGCGTGTCGTTCACGCGCAAGACCGACGACGGCTTCACCGACCGCACGTTCGCCAACACCGATACGCGCGGACGGTACGAGCTGCCTCGCGTTCCTGCAGGCGAGTACGAGGTTCAACTGGCTGGAGGCAGGGTCCCGGCGACCGTGCGGCGCAGTCCGGGTGGTGCTCCCGTGAACAAGCCCCGCGTGCAACCAGCACTCGCCTACCACGAGAAAAAACCGGGCAAGGCCACGATCGCGCCACCGGGCCCCGTCACGCACGACATTATCCTCGGCCACGTCGCCATCGAGGGCACGGTGCGCGACGGCGCCACCGGGCGGCCCATCGCCGGGGCGACCGTCCAGGCGCAGAGCCCGCACTTTGCGATCGTGAAGACGGACGCTCGGGGCCGGTTCACGCTCGCGAGCCTGCCGCCCGGCAAGTACCGGTTCCTGCTGGAGAAGGACGGCTACGTCCTGAGATTCGTACGCGATGTCGAGATCGGCGCTCCGGCGGCCGGCCCGCTGCGGCGCGATTTCTCGCTGCATCCGGCGGCGACGCTGCACCTGATGCTGCGCGACAAAGACGGACATCCGGTGCGCGGCGAACACTGGATTACGTTCTCCGTGGGCGGCAAGGACTCCCAGGCAGGAGACAAGAAACGGGAATGGACGAGCAACCTCACGGCGGACGCCGACGGTCGCATCGTGTCCAAGACCGCGCCGCTCGGGACGATCACCTTGTCGATAAGCGGCGGAGGGTGGACGGGCGGTCCGGTCACCGTGGACGCGAAGCCCGGGACGAACACCGTTCCGATCGTGCTTGAGCGCATGAAGGGCAAGGACGCGCTTTCGCTGCGCGGGATCGTACGCAACGAGACGACGCGCGCGCCGGTCAAGGGCGCCCGCGTAAGACTGTCCGCGGACATGATGCGCGACGCGTACACCGACGCGGAAGGCGGCTACGAGTTCAAGGGCGTGCCTGCCGGGCGCTACCGGCTTTCGACCGAAAAAGACGGCTATGCGAATCTGAGCGGGATCTCCGTCCGGATCGAAGATGGCCAGGCCGCCACGCGTGACCTCAAGCTGACGCCGGCGGCCACGCTGCACATACGGGTCACGGACGAACACGACCGCCCGGTATCAGGCAAGCTGCTGCTCGCATACACGCGCAAGGACGAGGGCCTGGGCCGCGGCATCAAGATCGAAACGGACGCCGACGGCCGCGCCACCTGTCGCCGGCTCGCGCCGGGCAAGTACAGCTATTTCACGATCGTAGCGGGCGAACGCAAGAGCGGGTATGTGCCCTTCGAGCTGCGCTTGGGCGACAACACCCTGAACATCCGCCTGAAGCCGCCGGAGTAGGAGAAATAGCCCGGCCCCGCCGGCCAACGCCGAACAGGCGCATGCGGAACGCACGACCGCGGCGTAGTTTACGGATCTGCATCAACCACGAAGAGCGCGAAGGAACGATCCCGAGCAGAGCCGACGGACGGCGATGTCTGCGTAGCGCGCAAACTCCATCGCATTCGGAATGGGGATCGGAACCAAACACGTCCGCGCGTGCCGTCAACTGCCGCTTCAACGACTGCCTGCACGCACGAGAACCCGGTTGCGCAGTGCTCGCCGCACTCGAGGACGGCGGGACCATGGCTTCACGACACGAGTCGTACCTGCGGATTCTCGAAACCCCGCGCGAAAGCACCCCCGAGTTCCTTGCGAAGAGCCCCACGTCCGAGGCGATCCTCCCCCGGCCTCCTATTCGATCGTTATCTCGGAGGAGACTCGTAACGGGGAGCTTCTACGCCCCCCGGCGAACGTCTCATACGGCAACGCCCGCGCAGCCTATCTCGACAGCTCCTGACCCCCCTACGTCCAAAACCCGCACGCCGAGCTGCTTTCGGGCCCCTTCCCCGAAGTCGCCGATTCGAGATAGACTGCATGCACCCGCTAGGCCTCGTCTTATGCGGAACCGCATAATCAGTAGTCGGGTAGGCGACCAATACAAGCCCGAGTCTGAAGGTGGTTCTTGTTCAAGGAGTTCACTGCACCGTTCCTGCTCTTGCTGCCACTGCTCGCCTCCTGCACGAGCCCTTATGCTTGGCAGCGTTTCGAGATAACCCCCGATCTCTACTTCGGTGAGGCGACCAAGGAGGAGGACAAAGAGTACGCCCGAGGCCTTGAGGAGTTGATGAAGTGCTGCACGCGCGCCTGCGAGGTTTACCACCGCATCTCCGACACTGGCATGAAGGACCTGCAGTCTGAGTCAGTGTCGGCTGAATTGGGCGCGCTTGTCACCGAAGCGCGCGATGCTCTCCGTAAGGCAGAGAGTTACAAATTGTATACAACCCCGTTTCCGCCCGGGACTCTATGGCAACTTCGCCCTGCACATGGGCCGGCCATGAACAAGGAGAACCTCTTTGACGAGCAGGCGGGATGCATAGCGATGATGTTCACCCCCTACAAAACTAGAATCGTGGACTTGTCTCGGTATGAACCGGAGACCAAGCTACGGTGGCTGGCTGCTCTTAGCGCGTCTTCGCCCCGGCCGCCACCAGGGCTGCGCATCCACTTGGCCACGGGGCATGAATTCGAGTTCCCGGCCACCCCAGGCGGCGGTCCGCGCTACTTGCTTCCGATGGAGTACGAGATAAGAATACTGTCGGAACGGCATCGCACGGTATGTGTCCTAATGCTAAGTAGCGATCCGACCAGATGGGCGGAGCCTTCGATGAAGTTTGAGGACCCGTTTGGCGCGATCGTGATCGGTGATCGCGTGGCCTCGATTAAGGACCTGATCGCTGAGATCAAGAGGTAGTGCATGTACACCTTGGCACCTGACAGCTCGAATCAGGAAGCGAGCCGCCCAACAAGCCGATGCAGTGGACGGCGCGACGCGCCGACGCTGATCGGCAAGGCGTTCTGCGGCGGGAGCGTAGCTCGAGTCGATCCCCTGCGATCCCTGTGCGGCGGGCAGGTCGATCTGGTAGCTTCGAGGAATGGCCCGGCATGAGAAGACACTGCTCAAGGTTCTGCGCGGTGGCAGCGACGCCAACATCGGCTTCGAGGATCTGCGTGGACTGCTCCTCCATCTCGGATTTGAAGAGAGGGTGCGAGGCAGCCATCACATCTTCAGCAGGCCGGGGATCGAGGAGCTGATCAACGTGCAGCGATCGGGGACAAGGCGAAGCCGTATCAGGTACGGCAGGTCCGTGCCGTCATCACACGGCACGGCCTCGGAGGCGACGAATGACCTACAAGTACGAAATCATTATCTACTGGAGCGACGACGACCAAGCCTTCGTCGCCGAGGTTCCCGAGCTACCGGGATGTGCGGCCCACGGAGATACGCCGGACGACGCCCTCTCGAACTGCGGTGAAGCGATCACTCTCTGGATCGACACGGCCAAGGAGACTGGCCGTCCGGTCCCCGCTCCCAAGAGCCGACGGCTCCGCTTGGCGTGACGGACTTGGATTCCCGCAGAACAAGCCGCTGCAGCCGACCGGCTTCGCCGCCGCTGATGCCGAAGGCGTTAGCTTGATGAGGAATGCCGGGATGAGGAGATCACCTTGGCGAGTTCCCGGTCCGACGCTCCGAGAGCAAGGAGGGAGCGGATCAGGAGGTCGATAGAACCCGAGGGGTCCCGCCCTCCATCTTAGCCACACGGGATTGGCTGGATTTGATCAGTTTCGCCAACTGCACCTGGCTCAGTCGACGGCGCCTGCGTCGGCGACGCAAGTTCTCGCTTAGCCGAAGCTTCATCTCGATATGCGCGGACTCTTCAGGAGACAGGTCGAGGAACTCCTCGGCGGTGCCGACCTTCCATCCTTTCTTTTCCAGTCGCTCTTTCTTCGTCTTACGCATCGTCATACTCCTTCAAGCGCTTCTTGCAGGTCTGGATCACGCGCTTCGGCGTCTGCGCCGTCTTTTTGCTGAAAACCTCCACGATGATCACGGCGTCTGGGTCGGCCCGGTCTACGATCCGCCAAGTGCTGTCCTCGTCGATGATCCGCCACTCGTGACATCGTGTTCCGATACCTGGCAGCGGCCTCGAGTGCGGGAGCGCCAGCTTCTCTCCCTTCTGCAGCCGCCGCAGGAAACCCCGCCTCGATCCGGCCCGCCCTGGAAAACGGCGGGGATTTCACCTCGCCGTGCAGCCAGACCAGGGGTTTGTCCGTTGGCCTCATCGACGCTCAGTACATATCCGATCTAACATATTGTCAAGGTGCCCCAGTGAACGCACGAGCTAACTAACTACCACATGCAGCAGCCAGTCCGCGCGTCACGGGCCCTGCGCCTATCGTGCGCTTGGCGGCGGTGACGGTCCTCTCGACGCTGGGACCCCGAACCTGTATCTCGTTCACGAACGACGTTCACGTAGCGCTTGCTGCACACGCGGGAACTGAACGTTCGAACGACCCGCGGCGTAACCGCAGCCCGAACCCGACACCGAGGCCTTTCACCGCCCCTGCGTCCGCATCCGGCGGCGAAAACGGGGGGCCGCGGCGCGGCGCAGCAGCGCGAGCTTTGCGCGGTACCAACGGTCGCGCCAGGTATTGTCCGCGAGATACGCGGCGTCGGCGGGCTGCACGACCAGCGATACATTCACGTTCGGGGCGATGCCGATCGGGATGCTGCGGTCGCGGCAACGGGTCCACATGTGCTTCATCACATGGCGCATCTTGGCGTATTGCGGCGGCGGTTGATCCTCGAGCCGGCTGCCGGCCAGCGGTCGAAAGATGCAGACCGTGGGGAACGCGCCGACCGACGTGATGTAGTCGATCGCGTCTTCGGTTCGCTCGTCGGGATCGCTGCCGGCAATGATCTCGCCGCTACACGCGCCCTTGGGCATTTTCTTCTGGCAGTGCTCGAGCGCCCGGAAGAACGCGGCCTGGCCGACCGTTTCGTGCTTGCCCGGGCATTGGCGTGCGAACACGTCGGGGTCGAAGTACTCAAAGCAAAACGAGAAGTGATCGACGCCGAGATCGATCAGCCGGTCGAACTCCTCGAGCGGCGCCTCCGGCACAACCTGCACGCCGACCAGAGCGCCGACCTCGCGCTTGACGGCTTCGACATACGGCGTGACCAACCGTAGTCCCCCGCCCCCCTGATACCCCGTGTTCATGTGAACGAACGTCACGCCGGACTCGTCGCGCGCCGCCCGAACGGTCTCGACGACATCCTGCACCGACTTGTGTGCTTTCGCATCGACGTTGAGACCCGTGGTGCAAAACGCGCACGGAACTGCCGGCTCCATGCGCCAGTACTCGCACGAGTTGCCGAGGTAGATCGCGACGTAACTGCCCTGCAGCGTGCCGATACGGCGCATCGCGACGCCCGAGCGCGTTGTTTTTTGATACCAGCCGGGCTCCGGAGCGACGCGCACGCGATAGGTCTCGTGGTCGCGGTGGTCGAGGATCGTGTGGACACCGTCGCCGTCGCGGCGCAGCCAAAACGGCGAATCCGCGGCGAACGGCTCCACCACCGGCACGTTGACGGGCAGGTCGCGACCAGACCCATGGCTCTCAATGACCAGTTCGAGGCCCGAGCCGAGACCGGCCCGTTCGCGCACGATGCCGCGGGCGTCGCGCGTCGCTTGCGCCGACGAATCAACCACCATGCCCTTGCAGAACAGGTCGATCTTGAGCTCGCAGGGATTCACGCGGGTGCGACCACGCGCGCGGGACGCACAAGCCAGCCCCGGCGATTGCTCTTGCGCAGGCCAAGCCACCACGCGAACAGCGCGGTCGTGACGGCGCGCGAAACGAAAGGAAACCACGCGGTCCAGATGCCGGTCATATCGACAAGCATGCCGTCGCCGGGAAACGGCCCCCAGCCGAATAGCGCGGGCAGCCGGTACCAGTAGTAGCAGGCGACCGCGGCGGCAGCGAACCAGTGGTTGGCGCGCCGGCCGGCGAGCCGGTAGACCGCGAGAGTCGCGGCGGCGCCCAGCAGCGGATAGGCATAGGCGATTCCGGCGTGCGACCAGCCGGCGGCGCCCGCGTAGTCGGGCACCTGGAACCAGCCCCAAACGAATCCGGGGAATCCGCCGATCATGAGCGTGCGCGCGAGGCCACGGACGCGGCCGTTCGGGACCGGCACAAAGCCGACGTCCGCGGTGGAATCGACACACGGTTGGGTGCAGGAAAAACACTCCGTGCAGTGCGCGTTGCGCGGCACGACTACGGGCGCGGAACCGTACAGCCGCTCAACGGCGTGGACCGGACAGGTGCCGGAACACCAGCCGCTCTTCCATTCAAACACGGCGCCCATGAACACGGCGACGGCAGCCAGCGCTGCGATCAACAGCGCCGTGGCCGGCCCGTTCAGGTCGAACACGATGTGGCGCAACGGAACGAGCGCAAACAGCAAGACGACCCCGCTCAGCAGAAGACGCCCCTGCCAGACATAGGGAACCTTGCGGCGCGTACTCTCGCCTGTCCGGCGGCTGAACAGTCCCACCTTGCGGCTGAACAGGGCCGTCGAGGCAAGCGGACAGACGTTGCGCCAGACCCCCGGCACAAAGACAACCACGGCGGGAGCGACCGGGATGAGCACATTCCAAAACGCATGCAGCCCGATGGTCGGCGCCCCGAGCAACGCGACGAAGATCGCGACGCCAACCAGCCAGACCGCGATCTGCACCGCCCTCCACGCGCGGCGTTCCCGGGGTGAAACTGTCTCCCCGCTCATACCGCTACAAACCCGGGCAAGCGGGGCGAGTTCCGGCGAAGCCAGGGACGACCGTCAATTGTGATAGTGCAGGCTCTCCGCCAGCATGGGGTCGCGGGACGGGACCGCGGGAACACGCTGGACAACCTTGAACAGCAAGATCACGGCGACCGGCAGCATCGCCGCCAGGGCACCGATCTCCCAGACGCCGAAGCGCGGGGTATCGGAGATTCCCGGCTGAACGAGCAGGAACAGGTCCAGCCCCCGCCCCCCCAACAACAACAGCGCGACCTTAAACATCACCGTCTCGTCGCGCTTCGCCGGACGCGGCAACAGCACGACAAACGGGATCAACCAGTTCACGACGACGTTGGCGTACATGAGCGGACCCCAGGCGCCGTGAAAACGCGTGGCGTAGTACGACGTCTCCTCCGGCATGTTGGAGTACCAGATGAGCATGTACTGGCAAAACCAGATGTAGGCCCAAAAGATGGAGAAGCCGAACGTCAGTTTGCCCAGGTCGTGCAGGTGCTCGTCTCGCAATCCGGGGAGCAGGCCGCGACGCTTGAGCGTGATCGCGACGACCGTGATCGTGGCGAGACCGGCGAGGAAGAGGCCGGAGAAGCAGTAGACCCCAAACACCGTGCTGAACCAGTGCGCCTCGATCGACATGATCCAGTCGAAGCTCGCGAACGAGAACGTGATCATGAAGAACGCCAGGAACAGGGTCGACAACACGACGTTGCGACCGGTCAGCCGCGGATCCCCGGACTTGTCCTGCGCGCGCGACACCTTGCGGATCGCGAATGAAAAACCCAGCCAGACCAGCAGGTAGAAGACCGCGCGCCCAAAGAACGAGGCGGCGTTAAGCCAGGGGGCCTTGTGTTCGAGCAGCGCGTCGCCATGGGCGCCGCCCAGCCAGTGGTAGATCGCAGGCGCGCCGGCCAGGGCGACGACCATGCACAGCACACCCAGGGGAAGGATGCCTGCCATCGCCTCCGGCACGCGGCGTAGCGCGACGTTCCAGCCCGCCTTCGTCACGTAGCCCAGGGCCACGAAGACGAGGCCGCCGAGTCCGATTCCCAGGACCCACAGCGCAGCCACGAGGACCGCGGCGCAGGTTCGTTCGGTGGAGATGATCCAGCCCGCGGCGGTCAGCAGACCACCGAGCGCGGCGATCCGCCACAGGGTACGGGTGGCGCGCTCGCTCAGTCCGCAAACGTCCGACGGGCGAGGAGTTTTCGTGGTGCCGTTCATCGTTTTTGCAGCGTCCGGACGTACCGGATCGCCCTCCACCGGTCCACGCGCGTGACCTGCGCTGCGTGCGCCGCCATGTTGCCCTGTCCGACCGTGATGATGCGGAACATGTGTCCGTCACTCTTTTCCGCGGACCCGGGTAACAGGAGCGACGGCGGCGGCGGGACGCCACGCTTGGTGACCGGTCCGTCGCCGGCCCCCCCGGCTCCGTGGCAGGTGGCGCAGATAGCCTGAAAGACCTCGCGGCCCCGCGAGAGTTCGGCCGCGCTGCGTTGTTCAGGGACTGCCGGCGCAGCCAACGCGTTCCACGCATCCTGCTGTGCCGCCGGAAGTTGCTTCCACTCGCGCGTCGTGTCCAGCAGCAAACCCCGACTCGACAGCGGCAGAAACCCGCGCGCGATCGTCCCGGGCACCGGCGGCTGAATCGTCTTGCCGTCGGGGAAGTTCTCGTTCTCGGCCTGGGCGTCGTACGGAATCGACGTGAGCATCTCGGGCAAGACCTCGAAGTTGCGCACGCGGTGATCGTTCACGCCGACGAAATGCAACGCGGCCACCACGACGATCGCGACAGCGAGGACTTTCTGTGTGCGGTTCATGAGCGCCCCTCCTCACCCTGCGCCACCGGATCGCCGGCCTCTTCCGGTCGGCTCGCCTCCGCGGGCGCGCTCGACGGCTCCGGCCCCGACGGATCTCGCGACTCGAGTTGCGCGCGATGCTCGAGTTCCTCGTGCACCTCGACCGCGCCGAACTCGCGAAGCAGGTTCGCCAGCTCGTCCGGAGGCCGGCCGGCCCCGGCGCTGGCCACGACCAGGACAAACCGATCGTCGGTCACGCGCTCAGCGGGCAGACGCGGCGCCCGCCCCGGAATCAGACCGCAGCGAATCAGCATCGCGGCGACGACGCCGAGGCCCGCGAACAGGATCGTGCCCTCGAACGCGACGGGCACGAACGCGGGCCACGAGTTCCACGGCTTGCCGCCGACGTTTATGGGCCAGTCCACGGCCGAGCTCCAGTACTGAAACCAGGTCATGAAGACGAGACCGAAGAGGCCGCAGAAAAAACAGACCCATGTCAGCCGCGACGCCCGCAGACCCATCGCGCGGTCGAGTCCGTGCACGGCGAACGGCGTAAACGCGTCAATGATGCGATAGCCCTTGTCGCGCACCGCTTGCGTCGCGCGCAGCAGTTCGTCGTCGCGCTCGAACGCGGCCCAATGAATGCGAGCACTCATGCGTTCGCCTCCTCCGTCTGCCCGTTCACAGTCGAGTCGGCGGCGCCGTCGCCCCCGCCCCCCCCTGACCCAACTTCTTGGGGCTTTTTCTGAGCCCACTGCGATACGCCCTTGATCTCGCCGATGGCGATGACGGGCAGGAACCGGCAGAACAGGAAGAACAGGGTGAAGAACAGACCGAAGCTGCCGATCAGCGTCACCACTTCGATCAGGGTCGGCTTGTACGACGCCCACGATGACGGCAGGAAGTCTCGATGCAGCGAGGTGACGATGATCACGAAGCGCTCGAACCACATGCCGACGTTTATCAGCAGGCTGAGGCCGAATACCAGGGCGAGGTTCTGGCGGATGCGCCCCGACCAAAACAGCTGCGGCACGATCACGTTGCAGCTCACCATGATCCAGTACGCCCAGGCGAACGGCCCGAGCGCGCGGTTCATGAAGACGAACTGCTCGTACGGGTTGCCCGAGTACCAGGCGATGAAGAACTCGGTGGCGTACGCCAGGCCGACGATGCCGCCCATGCCGATGATCAGCTTGCACATCGAGCCGACGTGGCCCTTCGTGATGTAGTTCTCGAGGCGCATGACCTTGCGCGCGACGAGCATCAGGGTCAGCACCATCGACAGGCCCGAGAAGATCGCGCCCGCCACGAAGTACGGCGGGAAGATCGTCGTGTGCCACCCGGGGATCACCGACGTGGCGAAGTCGAAGCTGACGATGGTGTGCACGGAAAACACCAGCGGTGTCGCCAACCCCGCCAACAGCAGGTACACGACCTCGTAGCGTTGCCACGTGCGTGCCGAGCCGTTCCAGCCCAGGCTCAGGAACGAGAACACCTTCTTCTTCAGGCCGCGGAACCGGTCGCGCAGGGTCGCGAAGTCGGGAATCAGGCCGACGTACCAAAACGTCGCCGAGATGATGAAGTAGGTCGAGATCGCGATCACGTCCCAAAACAGGGGCGAGCGCCAGTTGATCCAGAGCGAGCCGCGCAGGTTCGGATACGGCATCGGCCAGAACGCCAGCCAGGGCCGGCCCATGTGGATCAGTGGGAAGAGCGCTGCGCACAACACCGCGAAGATCGTCATCGCCTCGGCGGAGCGGTTGACGGCGGTGCGCCAGCGCTGGCGAAACAAGAACAGCACCGCGCTGATGAGCGTGCCCGCGTGGCCGATGCCGACCCAGAACACGAAGTTCGTGATGTCGAACGCCCAGCCGACCGTGCGGTTGAGTCCCCACGTGCCGATGCCGGTCGAGATGGTGTACCCGATGGCGAGCATCCCGAGCAGGAGCGCGGTGCCGCTGATGCCGATGCCGAGGTACCAGAGCCGGGTCGGCTTGCCCTCGAGCGGTCGCGCAATGTCGGCCGTGATCTCGGCGTACGAGACGGGTCGAGCGGTCAGCGGTTCGCGCAGTTCCGAAACGGCATCAGACATCGCGGTTTCTCACCAGCGACAGGTAGCCGACGCTGGGCTTGGTGTTGAGTTCCTCGAGCAGGCGGTACTGGCGCCGATCCGTCCACGCCTTCGAAACGGCGCTGTCGGGATCGTTGCGGTCCCCGAACACGAGCGCGTCGGCGGGACACGACTGCACGCACGCGGGCGAAATGTCCCCGTCGCGCAGCGGCCGCCCCTCGCGTTTGGCCTCGGCCTTCGCCTCGGTGATCCGCTGGACGCAAAACGAACACTTCTCCATGATGCCGCGCGACCGCACGACCACGTCGGGATTCAGGGACGCGTTGGCGAGCCGGTCGTCGTGCGGGTAGTCGAACCAGTTGAAGCGCCGCACCTTGTACGGACAGTTGTTGGCGCAGTAGCGCGTCCCGACACAGCGGTTGTACACCTGCTGGTTGAGCCCCTCGCTGCTCTGCACGGTCGCCAGCACCGGACAAACGGTTTCGCACGGCGCGTTGTCGCACTGCTGGCACATCACCGGCTGATGCGCGACGTCGCCGTCGTCACGATAACGATCGATCCGTATCCAGTGCATCTCGCGCGCCCGCGCCACCTCGTCCTTGCCGACGACCGGAACGTTGTTCTCCGCCTGGCAGCCGATCACACACGCCGAACAGCCGGTGCACGCGCTGAGGTCGGCGGTCAGCGCCCAGTGGTGACCCTTGAAGCGATGGTCGTCGGGCCATAGATCGACACTCCCGCCGTGGGAACCGTGAGCTTCTTCCGGGGAAGCGGACGGACGGCGATGCTCCTTGAGCGTGGTCTCGTGAACCATCGGGCGCTTGTCGCCGCCGAGTTCCTCGGGAACCGTGAGCGACTGGTACGGCTGCGTGCACGCGAGTACTCGCCGTCCGTTTGCTGTTTTCACGGCGACGCGTGCCTTCCCGCGCAACACGGCCGCGTTCTTCCCAACGAACTCGCCGTCTTCGACGGTGGGATCACCCTCGAGCCAGTCCGGCCCGACGTGCGCAAACCGGTCGGTCCCCTTGCGCCCGTAGCCAAGTGCAATCGCCACAACGTCGTCGTGCTGGCCGGGCTGGATGTGCACGGGCAGCTTCACGCCGCCCGCGTCCACGAGGTCACCCTCCTTCACGTCGAGCCGCGACGCCGCAGTCGCGGACAGGCACGCGTAGTTGTCCCACACGATCTTGGTGACCGGGTCGGGCAACTCGTGCAGCCACGGATTGTTCGCGTGGCGCCCGTCGAGCATGCCGGTCTTGGCGTAGAGCACCAGCGCCAACCCTTCGGTTCCGGGTTCACGCGCGGAGGCACGCAGGGTGCTCGCGGCAGGCGGCTTGACGCGCACGGTCGCGGGCTTGAGTTTTGCAAACCCGTCGTGCACGGCTTTCGCCCAAAAGGTATCGAACGATCCGGCACCCGCGCCGGCTCGGGGCAGCAGCGCTTGTTTCCACGTCGCCCGCATCAGGTCGTACGCCGAGGAAGCATCGCCGTCCGTTCCTCCGGTCCAAATGTTCAGGCTGTCCACAAGCGCGCGGGTCTGAAACAGCGGCGCGACCAGTGGCTGCGAGACGGTGACGATTCCATCGACGGCCTCGGCGTCGCCCCAGCTCTCGAGCGGATGGTGGTCCGGACACACGAACTGCGCCTTCGACGCGGTCTCATCGTCGTGCCCCGCAAAGCTCACGACCGTGTTCACCTTGGTCAAGTCGAGCAGCCCCGGCCGGTCATAGGTCGGGTTGCACTGCGCGACGAAAAGAAGGCCGACTGCACCCGCCCGAATCTCCCGTTGCAAGGCGAGAAGGTCCGTATCGCTGCCCTGGCTTTGGTGGGACAGTCGGCCCGTTTCTAACGTCGTTTCGTAGTTGCCGAGCTGCGTGTTGATCCACGCGACGGTCTTTTGCGCGTCGGCGTCGTCGAGGCCGCAGACGATCAACGTCGTGCCGCGGTCAGCAGCGGTCAGGCGCGCGGCGAGTTCCTTGATCTCCGGCTTCGGCGTTGCCGTCAGCGGAATGCTCGCGCCGGTGCGGCGTGCCACAGCCACGGCGAGTTCGCTGATCGCGTCGCGCAGCCCGTCCGGACTGCGGACGAACCGCCGGTCGGCGTTCGCGCCCGTCAGGGACACGCGCGCCTCGAACTGGACGTGGTAGGAATGCCGTCCGTCCTCTTCCAGCGATCGACCGGCGCGGTAGTCACGCGTGTACTCGACCGGGGAAATCCAGGTGGCCAGGAAATCGGCGTCGAAGCCGACGATTACGTCCGCGCGGTCGAAGCGCGGCCGCGGCAGCGCCCGTGTGCCCAGCATCTTCTCGTACACGTCGAGCTGCGCGCTGCTGGACAGCGCGTCGTACTGCACATGCTGGAAGTTGCCGAATCGCGCGCCGAAGCTGCGGATCGCGGCGAGCACCGTCGGGCTGTGGATCGTCCCCGTCAGGAAACGGACGGCCGTGCCGGACCCGCGGGCGGCTTCGATCCCTGCGCGCACCTCGGCATCGACGCGCTTCCAGTCCACCGCCTCTCCGCGGCTGCGCGGGCCGTGCAGGCGATGCGAATCGTACAGCGACAAGACGGACGCCTGGCCGGTCGCGCACAGCCCGCCCTTCGACAGGGGGTGCGCGGGGTTGCCCTCGAGCTTCACCGGGCGGCCGTCGCGGCTGCGCGCGAGCACGCCGCAACCGGCCGCACATCCGGAACATCCGGTCGCGTACCAGACCGCGCGGCCGGGCACGCGCTCCTCGTGCGGAACAAGCAGCGGGATCGCTTTTTGATCCAGACCGCGCGAACAGGCGGCCAGCATGGAAAAGCCAGAAAGCTTGAGGAAGGAACGGCGGGTCGGGCTGGTCATTGGTGGCACGCTCCGCAGTCCAGGGTGGCCTTTTTCTTGCGGTGGCAGTCGACGCACGACCCCATGAGCAGCGTCGAGTGCTGCCGCATGCGCTCCATCGTCTCGACCGGCCCGTGGCAGTCCTGGCACGCCACGCTGGCTGTAATGTGCGAACGGTGGTCGAAGCGCACGAAATCCGGGACCTTGTGGACCTGCATCCACGCGATCGGATCGCGCTCGAGCTTCGGATCGCGCTCGCGCTTGTCGTTGAGTCCGAGCGCGCGATAGATTTTTCGAATCTCCGGCGACACGACGAGTTCGGGCTTGCGATTCGCCGCCTCGGCCTTCTTGGCTTCCGCCAGCACATCCGCCCGCGGAGCGGAAACCGACGTGTGGCAGTTCATGCAGATCCCGGCGGGCGGGATGCCCGCGTGCGGACTCTGCTCGGCGCCGACGTGGCAATACCGACAATCGATGCCCAGCTCGCCCGCGTGCAACCGGTGCGAGTACGCAATCGGCTGCGTCGGCGAGTAGCCCTGGTGGTTGCCGGGGACCCGCAGCGCGCTCAGCCGCGTTGCCAGCGAGACCAGCGCTAGCGCGAGGCCCACGAGCAGGGTAATGGTGCCGACCCGGGTGCGATACATCAGCAGGAGACCTCCGCGCCCTTTCTGGCGTAGAACCACCAGTTAACGACCAGGCAACTCCCGTAGTAGCCCGCGAACCCGTACAACGCGTACTCGGGATGGCCCGCCTTGAGCTGCGTGCCAAAGATCTTCGGGATCAGGAACGCGCCGTAGGCGGCGATCGCCGAGGTCCAGCCGAGCACCGGTCCAGCCTGTTCCTTCTCGAAGATGATCGGGATCATCCGAAACGTCGAGCCGTTGCCGATGCCGGTGGTCGCAAACAGCAGAATGAACAGCAAGAGGAACGGCATGAAGTACTGCTCCGGGGTGGGCGATTGACTCGCCTGCGCCACGTAGTACCCCGCGCCTATCGTCGCGCCGATCATGATGAACGTATCCCACTGGGTGACGCGCGCGCCGCCCCACTTGTCGGCGAGCCAGCCGCCCACCGGACGGATCACGGCGCCGACCGCGGCGCCGATCCAGATGTAGTGGTCGGAGATCGGTCCGTTCGTGTTCTCCACGGCCTTGGCCAGCAGTTGGCCGTCTTTGTTGACGCGGATCACGCCGAACACGTCGTCGATCAGCTTGGGGAACGCGTTGGCGTACCCGATGAACGACCCGAAGGTCATCGTGTACAGCCAGGTCATGATCCAGGTGTGCTTGTTCTTGAAGATGGCGAACTGCCCGTCGAGGTTCTCCTTGGTCGCCGCGGGCGTGACGTACTTCATCAGCGCCAGCGTCGTAACGACCGCAACGAGCACCGCGACAAACAGCTTCAGCAGGACCGGGAACCCACCCCAATCGATCAGCAGCAGGAAAATCGCCGCCGCGGCGCCAGCAAACCCGAGCAGCGTCAGCCACAGGAACTTGCCGAACGCACCGGCGGTCGTCCCGAACTTGTGCTGCGGCAGGTTGTTCATGAAGAACCAGCTCAGCACAAGCAGGACACCCAGGACCGGCACCCAGACGAGCGCCGCGTTCTGAATCCAGATCGAACGGTCGGGCGACCCCTCCTTGATCAGGGTGAGCGAGTCGCCGCCGATCGCTCCGAACATGCCGAAAGTGATGGCCCACGGGATCAGGAACTGCATCACGCTCACGCCGGCGTTGCCCAGGCCCGCGTTCAGGCCCAGCGACAGGCCCTGCATCCGCTTCGGGAAAAAGAAGCTGATGTTGGACATGGACGACGCGAACGCGCCGCCGCCGACCCCGGAAAGCGCGGCGAGCATCACGAACGTCAAGAACGACGTGTTCGGATCCTGCAGCGCGAACCCGGCGGCGATCGCCGGCAGGACGAGCAGCAGCGTCGTCATGAACTTGACGTTGCGTCCGCCGCAGAGCGCGATCATGAACGAGTTCGGAATACGCAGGGTTGCGCCCGCGAGACCCGCGACCGCCGGCAGGTTGTAGAGCAGCGCGCGGTACGCGTCGCCTTCGAGCGGCTTGCCGTTGTTCCCGAAGGTGAACGCGAACAGATCCGGGTTGCCTATATGCAGCGACTGCATGACCTTCGCGATCATGCCCCAGTACAGCCAGACCGCGAATCCGCACAAGAGGTTCGGAATCGAGATCCAGAGGTTTCGATTCGCGACCTTTTTTCCTGTCCCGTTCCAAAAGGCCGGATCCTCGACGTCCCAGTGCTTCGGGTCACTCATGACGATGCCCCCTCCCCCGAATCCCCAGACCCCCTCCCCCCGGCGCCCCCCTCCCCCAACTTCGGATCGGACCCCACAGCCGGGGCTTCGATGTGATCCGCCAAGTGGGGGCTGTGCTCACGGGTCATGCGGCGCACGACGATGTGCATCCAGATCATGCAGATCGCGGTGATGCCGAAGAAAAACATCCAACACGTGGTCCAGATGCCGGTCGCTTTCAGCAGGTAGCCGAAGATCACCGGGCAGATGAACCCGCCGAGTCCGCCGAGGACGCCGACGATGCCGCCGACCACGCCGACGTCGTCGGGGAAGTAGTCGGGAATGTGCTTGTAGACGGCCGCCTTGCCGATGCCCATGACGGCACCGAGGACCAGGCTCAGTATCGTGAAGATCCACACGTTGGCCTGGAAGAAGATGTGGGTGTGGCCCTTCGCGAGGAGCTGCTTCGGTTTGATCTGGTCGCCGGCCTCTACCGCGGGCTCGTGCCAGGACATGCCGCGCGGCCAGACCAGGACGCCGGTGCGGCGCTCCTCTTCGGTCGCGAGCTCGCCTTCTTTCTTCTTGAGCTTGTACGACCGCTCCTTGCCCGTCTTCGCAGCCGTCACGACGACCTTGTCTTCCGCGACCGACACCACCGTGCCCGGAGACTTGGCGATCACGCCGCTGCCCGGCGCGAAGATGTCCATGCGCGGCACGATGAGCAGCGCGCACACGACGAGGCAGATGCCGAACACCCAGTACATGACGGAGCGTGCGCCGAACTTGTCCGACATCCAGCCGCCCGCCGCACGCACGACGCCTCCGGGCAGCGTGTTGAATGACGCAAGGAAGCCGGCCATCGCCACGGGCAGCGCGTAGACGTTGACGTAGTACGGCACCAGCCAGCCGGCCAGGGCCACGAAGCCGCCGAAGACGAAGAAGTAGTACAGGCCGAAGCGCCACACGCGGACGTGCTTGAGCGGCTCGAGCCGCTGCTTCATCGTCTTGGTCGCGCCACCCGCGGGCCGCTTGTTTTCCGTCGCGAACCAGAACAGGATGCCGGTGACCAGCAGAGCCACCGCGTAGAACTTGGGCAGATGGCGCCAGCCCTCCATCGACGCGCCGTCGTCGGTCAGCATGCCGAGCAGCGTCGGCGCGCCGAGCAGGGTCAGCGCCGCGCCCGCGTTGCCCGCGCCGAAAATGCCCAGCGCGGTGCCCTGCAGGCGCTTGGGAAACCACACCGACGTGAACGCGATGCCTACCGCGAAGCTGGTTCCGGTCATGCCGAAGCCGAGCCCGGCGATCAGGAAGCCTGCGTAGCTGTCGCAGTAGCTCACCGCCCACATGGGGATGGCGCACAGGATCAGCAGGATCGTGTAGACCGGCCGGCCGCCCCACTTGTCGGTCGCGATGCCGATGGGCAAGCGGAACAGGGCGCCGGTCAGAACCGGAATCCCGATCAGCCAGCCCAGTTGCCCCGCGTCCCAGTCGTACACCCCGTTGTTGATCAGGAACGTGATGAGGACCCCGTACATCGTCCACGCGGCAAAGCACACCGTGAACGCGAGGGTGTTCGCCGTGAGGACGGACCACGCCCCGCGCAGGACCGGTGCGCCGTCGTCCGGCTTACCGGAGTCCGCAGTGCCCGATTGGTTGGCCCCGGTCATCGATCACCTCTGTTGTTGGTCTTGCGCCGAGCGTTTTCGATGCTCGACTCGACCCTGGTTGGTTCCGTACCAGCGCACGACCTGGGTTCTCCGCCACAGGTACATGTTGGGAATCACGAGAATGTGGACGAGCCGCGTGAAGGGGAAGAACGCGACCAGCGCGAACGCGCCGAGGATGTGCGCCTTCACCAGCCACGGCATGGGCACGACCGCCGCAACGTCCGGGTTCAGCTTGACCAGCGACCACAGGTAGGGCGCCAGCGTCGAGGCGAACCACGACGAGCCCCAGCCGTAAAAGACGGCGACGCCCAGGCCGGTCGCGATCTGAACCAGCAGCATGACCGACAGGATCCAGTCGCTCGGCGTCGTCACCGCGCGGAGCCGGTTGTTCGATCCGCGCCGCAACACCAGTGACACGAACCCGATCAGCGACAGGAGGCCGCCGATCAGCGCCGTGATCTCCAGGATGTAGAGACGGGCGGGATGGCTGTTCCACCACAGGATCGAGCGCGGCACCAGGAATGCCACGAAGTGCCCGAGGAGCACGAACAGGATGCCGTAGTGGAACGGGACGCTGCCCCAGAAGTGCTGGCGGTTCTCCAGGAACTGCGAGCTGAGGGTCGAGTACGTGTACGCCCGCTGGCGATAGCGCTGGATGGTCACGACCAGCAGCAGCACCATCGCGATGTAGGGAAAGGCTCCGTAGAGCAGGAAGTCCAGATGGTTAGCAGATCCCACTGCAGCCTCCGCAGTCGTACGGAGCGTTCGCCGTCGGCGCGCTCCACTCGATCGGCTCGCCGTACCGCCGGCGCAGGAACTGCTCGATATCTGCGAGCACCGCTCCGTAGGGGTTGTCGCCGTCTTCGAACCCGGCGCGCATCTTGAGCAGCGCCGGCAGGATGAACTCGCGTGCGAGGCCTGCCGCCTCGGACTCGTCCATGACCTCCAGCACGCGCAGCGCGCTTTCCAGGTGGTCGGGCAGTTCCGCGCCTTCCTCGATGCCGTGGGCGCGCAGCAGGCCGCGCATCCTCACGAGGAACGCTCCCCGGTTGTAGTCCTCGCCGAACAGGTGCCAACCGGTCTCGAGCGAGCACACGGGATTGATGTCGAACGTTCGCGTGTACAGCTCCTCGAGGTCGCCGTGCTCGATCGCGGCGAAGTCGGGAAACCGCCGCAGTGCCGCCCGGATCTCGGGCGTCGACGGATAACACAGCGCATCCGCGAAATCGCGATGCGTGCCGATCGCCGCGCCGCTCATGATCCCCTCCGCGGTCCCGTCAGGAACCCGAATCCGGTCTCGCGCCGATGGTCGTCGGTGTCCTTCATCATCTCGATCGCCTCCTCCCGGTGCATGGGCGGAATCACAAAGCGGTCGTCGAACGTTGCGGTCGTCGAGAGCTTGAAAATCTCGTCTGCTTCTTCCGGCGTGCAGTCGGCCTCGCGCAGCGCCGCCTCCGCGGCCTCCTTCGTGATGTCGCCGACCGTGACCGCGCGGCGCCAGAGGCGCACGGCCATCTGCTTGCGCAGCGCGTAGGACACCTTGCCGGTGTTGCCGCCCCCGAGCAGGTTGCCGAGGTACTCAAGCGGTGCGCGAGCCTGATCGAACGCGTGGAAGAGATCCTCGCTGACCGACTCGATCGTGTCGCCGTTGCGCTGGCTCATGACCGGCAGCAGCGGCGGCACGTAAAACAGCATCGGCAGCGTGCGGTACTCCACGTGCGGCGGCAGCGCGATCTTCCAGTCCTTGACGAACTTGTAGACCGGCGAGTTCTGCGCGGACTCGACAACCGAGTCGTGGATGCCGTTGGCCCGCGCCCCGGCGATGACCGCCGGATCGTGCGGGTCGAGGACCATGTCGCGGTGCGCGTCGATGAGTTCCTCGTCCTTGCGGCTGGCGACGTCCTCGATCTTGTCCGCGTCGTAGAGCAGCACGCCGAGATAGCGGATACGGCCGACGCACGAGTGGAAGCACGCCGGCGCCTGTCCGGTCTCGAGGCGCGGGAAGCACAGGATGCACTTCTCCGACTTGCCCGCGTTCCAGTTGAAGTACGTCTTCTTGTAGGGGCACGCCGCGATGCACGAGCGCCAGGCGCGACAGACGTTCTGGTCGATCAGGACGATGCCGTCCTCGCCGCGCTTGTAGAGCGCCCCGGAGGGGCACGAAGCGACGCAGGACGGGTTGAGGCAATGGTTGCAGATGCGCGGCAGGTAGAAAAACACCAGCCGTTCGATGGCCATCATCTGCGACTGCTGCTCCGGCGTCAGCGACGCCATGTTCGGATCGTTTTTGGCGTAGATCTCCGAGCCGCCCAGGTCGTCGTCCCAGTTGGGCCCCGCCTCGATGTCGATCAGCTCGCCGGTGACCTTCGAGATCGGGACCGCCGTCGGCTGGTCGTCGCCCTCGGGGGCGTTGAACAGGTCCTCGTACCGGTACGTCCACGGCTCGTAGTAGTCGTCCATGCTGGGCTGGGACGGGTTGTGGAAGATGTTGGGCACGATGCGCGCCTTGCCGGTGGACTTGAGGCGCAGCTTGCCGTCGATGAGTTCCCACCCACCGCGGTACTCCTCCTGGTCCTCCCACTTCGTGGGATAGCCGGTGCCCGGCTTCGTCTCCACGTTGTTCCACCACATGTATTCCGTGCCCTTGCGGTCGGTCCACACGTTCTTGCAGGCGATGCTGCATGTATGACAGCCGATGCACTTGTCGAGGTGAAACACCATCGAGACTTGCGAGCGAACGTCCATCGGAGGCTCCTTACCAGTCGAGACGGGGCAGCTTGCGCACGTACACGTGCGTGTCGCGGTTGCAGCCGGTCGGGCCCCAGTAATTGAAGTGGTAGGTGAACTGCGCGTAGCCGCCGACCATCAGGTTCGGCTTCAGGCGCGTGCGCGTCAGGCTGTTGTGACCGCCGGCGCGCCGGTTCTTGCGAAGCGGCGAACGCGGGACGCCGTAGGTGCGCTCGGTGGAGTGGTAGAGGATGCCGATGCCGCGCGGAATGCGCGCGGACACCGCTGCCCGCGTCACCGCGACGCCGTGGTCGTTGTGCACCTCGACCCAGTCGTTGTCGACGATCCCGATCTGCTCGGCATCCTTGACGTTCATCCAAAACGGATCGCAGCCGCGCGACAGCGTCGACATGCGCTCGTTGTCGCCGTACGTCGAGTGGATGTGCCATTTGCCGTGCGGCGTCAGGTAGTTCAACATCACCGTCGGCCCCTCTTCGGTACTCACGACGAGGTCGGCGTACTCGGTGGGCTTCGGCTTGGGCTTGTACGTCGGCAGATGCTCGCCGAACTCGAGGTAGCCGGGGTGATCGAGGTACAGGTGCTGGCGGCCCGTCAGCGTGCGCCACGGCACCAGCAGCTCCTTTTGAAACGTGAAGGGAGCGTACGGACGGCCGTTCTCGGTCAGGCCCGACCACATCGGACTGTTGAGGAGACGGCGCGGCCGGCCCTGCAGGTCGTCGAAGTCGCAGCGCTGGCTCCGGGACTTCTCGGCGACGTGCGCGAGCTTGAGGCCGGTCTTGACCTCGAGATCGAGGTAGGACCGGTGCGACAGCTCGCCGTTCGTGACCGTCGCCAGGTGCAGGATCGTGTTGCAGACCTGCACGTCGTCTTTCAGCGACGGATAGATCGTGTCGTCAAGCTCCTCGACCGGCCACGTGGCGACCATCTCGTCGTAGAAGTCCTCGCAGTTGTAGTGCGTGCCGTGCGCGCCCAGTCCGCCTTCGCGAACGTTCGGGCCCAGCGAGATGAACTGCTTGTAGACGTCCTTGTAGTTGCGCTTGATGACCTTCAGATTGGGCATGGTCTTGCCCGGGATCGGTTCGACCGTGCCGTCGATCCAATCCTCGATGGCCGGCTGCGCGATCTCCGCCGGCGAGTCGTGTGACAGCGCCGCCGCGATAAGGTCGTCGACGGGCTCCGGGAAGTGGCGCTCCGCGAGCTCCGAGAACTTCTTCGAGATCTCGCGGAAAATCTGCCAGTCGCTCTTGCTTTCCCAGCACGGGGGAACAGCCGGCGTCAACGGATGGATGAAGCTGTGCATGTCCGTCGAGTTGAGATCCGCCTTCTCGTACCAGGTGGCGGCCGGCAGGACGATGTCGGAGTAGAGCGCCGACGTATCCATGCGGAAGTTCAGGTCGACGACGAGATCCAGCTTGCCGGTCGGTGCAACCTCGTGCCACTTGACTTCCTTGACGTGCTCCTTGGCAAGAGGCTCGGCGATTTCGTTGTGGTGCGTGCCGAGATAGTGCTTGAGAAAGTACTCGTGGCCCTTGGCCGAGGACTGCAGCGCGTTGCCGCGCCAGATGTACCAGACCCGCGGCCAGTTCTCAGGCGCGTCGGGATCTTCGACGGAGAACTTCAGGTCGCGCGACTTCAGCCGGTCGACGACGCGCTTCACGACCTCGGCGTCGTCCTTCGCGCCATGCTCTCTCGCTTCCTTGACGACGTCGATCGGATTCTCGGAGAACTGCGGGTAAAACGGCAGCCATCCGTTGCGCACCGCGCGCACCTGCGTGTCCATGGTGTGGCCGCGCGCGAGCCCACTGCCCTCGTCGCCGCGCTCGGGCACGGCGTGATAATCGGTGAACTCGCGCTCGTAGCGCCACTGGTCGCTGTGCACATAGTGCCAGCTCGGCGCGTTCTGCAGGCGCGCGCCCGGATACCAGTCCTTGCCAAGCGCGATCGCCGACCACGGCTCCATCGGCGCCAGTTTTTCCTGGCCGACATAGTGCGCGAGACCGCCGCCGTTGGTGCCCACGCAGCCGCAAAAAACGAGCGCGTGGATGCCGGCGCGATACATCAGGTTGGCGTGGTACCAGTGGTTGATCCCGGCGCCGATGATGATCGTGCAACGACCCTCGGTCTTCTCCGCGGTCACGCCCCACTCGCGGGCGAAGCGAAGAAGCTCCTTGCGGCTGATGCCGGTGAAGCGCTCGGACCACGCGGGGGTATACGGCGCATCCTCGTCGTCGTAGTTCTCCGGATAGCCCTTCAGACCGCGAGGAACGCCGTATTGGGCCATGAGCAGGTCGTAGACCGTCGCGACCGTGACAGTCTTGCCGTCCGCGGTTTCGATCCGGCGGACCGGCACCTCGCGAGTGACCGTGCGCCCCTCGGCGAAGTCGTCGAGCAAGACCATCGCGACGCCGTCGCCGCCGTTCAGGAACGTGAGCGCGGGATCGATCTTCGAGCCGTCGGCGCCGTCCTCGAGCTTTAGGTTCCACTGGCCCTTTTGATCCTGCCAGCGGTGGCCGGACGAGCCCATGGGCATCTTCGGGCGCTGGTCACCCTCGTCCCACATGAGGAACTTCCACTCGCCGTTCTGCTCGCCCTCGTACGCCTTCAGGCGACCGGCGCGCAGCAACTGGCCCGGCGACAAGACATCGCCGTCCGTCTGCTTACTTCCGGTGGACTCCGCAAGTTCCACGAGGAACGGGCTGTCGGTGAAGCGCTTGGAATAGTCGAGGAAGTACGGCGTCTGCTTTTCGTGGTGGAACTCCTTGAGCAGCACGTGGTTGACGGCCATCCACCAGGCGCCGTCCTGGCCCGCGTTGACCGGGACCCAGGTGTCGGCGTACTTCGAGACCTGGCTGAAGTCGGGGGAGAAGACCCACATCTTCGTGCCGTTCGTGCGCGCCTCGGCGGCGAAGTGCACGTCCGGCGTGCGGGTCATGTTGAGGTTGCTCCCCATGACCGCGAGCAGCTTGGCGTTGTACCAATCCGCGCTCTCGTTCACGTCGGTCTGCTCGCCCCACGTCTCCGGGGACGCGTTAGGCAGATCGCAGTACCAGTCGTAGAACGACAGCGAAACGCCACCCATGAGTTGCAACATGCGCGAGCCGGCGGCGTAGCTGATCATGGACATCGCCGGGATCGGGCTGAAGCCCGTCAGGCGGTCGGGCCCGTGCTTCTTGATGGTGTGGACGTTCGCCGCCGCCATCAGCTCGAGCACGGTGTCCCAGTCGGTGCGCCGCAGGCCACCCTTGCCGCGGGCGCGCTGCCAGCGGCTGCGTTTCTCGTCGTCACCGACGAGTGCGGCCCAGGCGTCGACCGGATCCTCGTGGTTGGCCCGCGCCTGTTTCCACAGGTCGAGCAACGCGCCGCGGATGTAGGGATACTTCACCCGCAGCGGGCTGTAGAGGTACCAGGAGAACGAAATGCCGCGCTGACAGCCCCGCGGTTCGTACGGCGGGATGCCGTCCTCGAGGGGCGGGTAGTCGAGCCCCTGCATCTCCCACGTGACGATCCCGTCCTTGACGTAGATCTGCCAGGTGCAACTGCCGGTGCAGTTCACGCCGTGGGTGGAGCGCACGACCTTGTCGTGCTGCCACCGGTTGCGATAGAACTCCTCCCAGCCGCGGGAGCGCGCGCTGACTTCGTCCCCGATCCACGGACGGTCGCCGTTGCCGCTCATCATGCTCCTCCCTTGCGCACGTTCTCGACGAGCGCCTTGCGGACACTGCGAAAGCGCCCGCTCCACACGTTGTTGAAGGCGACCAGGGCGCCCATGGTTCCCGCGAGCCCGAGCAGGATGAACACCAGCGCGCGCGGCGCCGTGTCCTCTTCCGATTCCGCCGCGGCGTGGCGGAAGTACGCCACGAGCCCGAGGATTTCGTCGTCCGAGATCGGGTGATCCTTGAAGGTGGGCAGCATCGTCTCGGTCGCCGGGGCAGTGAGCCACGCCGCGAGGCGCCGGCGGTCCTTGTAGCGCTCGAAAACCTTGGTCAGGTCCGGCCCGAGCCGCCCGCCACCGAGCCAGCCGATGTCTCCCATCGCGTGACACGAGACACACGAGGGGCCGCCGTTCTCCAGCCGCGTCGTGCCCAAAAAGACCGCGCGTCCGTGCTCGACGTCGTCGTCGGTCAGCGGCCGATCCGACACCGTCGAACCGGCGAATTTCGAACGCTCCTTCGCCGACTCGGCCTCGATCAGGTCAAGCAGCGCGTCGGCGCGATCCCCGGTCATGCCGGCAACCGGCGGCATCTGCACGCCACCAGCCGCAGCCAGCAGCTCCTTGGCGTACGGATCACCGCTCGCGAGGACCCCGGCCGGATCAAGAATGAACCGGCGCAGCCACGCGCGGTCCTTCCGCTTGGCGACGTTCTTCAAGTCGGGGCCGGTCAGCGGCCCGCCACCAATGGTGTGGCAGCTGGAACAACTCTGCTTGAAGTCGTCCGCGGGAGTTTGAGCCGCAACCCGTCCCGCCGCAACGGCGAGAAACAGGGCGGCCAACAGCGCACAGCAGCGCGTGGTGCGACGGGTCCTGGGCACATCTGGCCTCCGGAAAAACGGCATCCGTACCGCCGCCATGAAAACGCCGTGCCGCGCCAAAAGACGCGCTCCCATAGCGGTTTTTATCGCCGGACTGGATCCGCCGCTATGCAGGCGGATGCATACACGGGTATTCAGGTGTCACGGAGGAATGACGCTCGAAAAAGCGAACGGACGGCGATGTTGCTGCCGCAAAGCCCGTACCTCCGAGTCCCGGTGCCGCCGAGCCCTTTGATGGGGACGATGGCCGACTGCATCTCGTCCATCTGGACTACAAGGACGACCAGCGGTCCTGAGACGGCACTTGACGGCGACGCCCAAAACTTATAACTTTTTATAAGTCTCGGAGATCGACGACCATGAAACCCGAGCGCTTCCTGACCCACGACCGCGCTGCTGATGCCGCGGACCACCGGCCGCAGCAGGGATCGCCCTTGCTCTTGCGCCGCCGCGCCGAGGGTCAGCCAAGCGAGGATCTCCGCCTAGCTCCGGCGGAACTGTTCTCTGGTCAGGCCCTGGGCGCGCATGATGCGTTGGACGGCGGCTCGCGTCAGGCCGCAACTTCGGGCTGCGGCCGAGACGTTGCCGTCTGAGTCGTCGAGCGCGCGTTCCAGGAATCGCCGTTGAAACGCGTCGACGACGCGGCGCTTGCCTTCCTCGTACGAGACGGATGGGTCCACGATCGGGCGGCTCCAACGTGCGTTCTCTTCGAGGCCCAAGTGTTCGGGGCAGATCGGCTTTCCGCCACTCAGCACCAGCGCGCGGTGGATGCAGTTTTCGAGTTCGCGCACGTTGCCCGGCCATGCGTGCGTGTCGAGCGCGGAGAGCCCCGATTCCGACAAGACACCGGGACGCGCGACCTCCGCGGCATACTTTTTTAGAAAGTGCGCGGCCAGCGGTCGGATATCGCGAGGGCGGTCGCGCAGGTTCGGCACTTCGAGCGTGAACACCTGCAAGCGGTAGTACAAGTCCTCGTGGAACGTGCCTTGGGCCATCAGTTCCTTGAGGTCGCGGCTGGTCGCGGAGACAAGGCGAAAATCGACGGGCTTGGGGTCGATCGAGCCCAGGGGTACGACCACGCGCTCTTGCAATACGCGCAACAGCTTGCCCTGAAAGCCGAGCGACATCAGGCCGATTTCGTCCAGGAACACCGTGCCACCCTGGGCCTGTTCGAAGATTCCCTGGCGCGCGCGATCGGCGCCGGTGAATGCGCCCTTCTCGTGGCCGAACAGTTCCGCTTCAAGGAGCGCGTCCGGAAGGGCTGCGGTGTTGACCGCCAAGAACGGCTTGCTCGCGTTCTTGCTGCGGTCGTGGATGGTTCGGGCGATCAGTTCCTTTCCGACGCCGCTGGCGCCCTGGATGAGCACACTCATGGTCGTAGGTGCGACCTGGTCGAGACGCGCGAGGACGGCGCGCATCGCGGGATCCTCGGCGATGAACGCGCGGTCCGCAGACATCGCCGTCCGTTTGCTATCCATGCGCAGCGCCCGCTCGGCCAAGACCGCCTCGGTGCCGAATCGTCGGATCGCGGCGAGCAGGTCCTCGTTGTCGAACGGCTTCGTGACGAAGTGCGATGCGCCGAGTCCCATCGCGGTGACGGCCAGTTCGATCGTGCCGAAGCCGGTGACCAGGATGACGCGGGTGTCAGGGAGGCAGGCGCGCAGCTCGCGCAACAGGTCGATGCCGCTCATGCGACCCATCGTGATATCGCTGACGACGACATGGGGACGCCACTCCCGCGCGGTTTCGAGCGCCTGTTCGCCGTTGGCTGCCGCCTGGACCGATGCGCCTACGGATTCGCTCAGCATACGGAGACCCAGACGCACGTCGGGCTCGTCATCGACCACGAGCACGCGCAGCCCGCCGGGCCTCCAGACCGCGTCCGTCATCTTGCTGTTCATCGTTCTTCGACCGCCTCAATCACGCGCCGATTCCACGGGATCGGGCGCAGTGTTCTTGTCCGGCAGGAGAATCGCGAAGGTCGTGCCTCCGGCGCCGGTGGCGACGATCTCCAGACTTCCGGCATGGGCCGCGATGATACGGCGCGATGTCGAGAGACCCAGTCCCGTACCGACCCCCGGCGCTTTCGTCGTAAAGAACGGCTCGAAAACGCGGTCCCGCTCGTCGGCCGGAATGCCGGTCCCCGTGTCTTCGACCTCGATCCTGAACCCGCGCTCGTCTCTCCGGGCGCGGACCGCGACCCAGCCGCCGTCCTCCATCGCGTGCACAGCGTTCATGACCAGGTTGATCAGCACCTGCCGGAGTTGCAGTTCGTCGCCGACCACGTCGCCGACGTCTTCCGCGCAATCAACGTCGAACGCAATGCCCGCGCGTTCCCAGATGGGGCGCAGAAAACGGCGCACGTCCTCGATCAGATCGCGGAGATCAAAGTCGGCGGTGTCCGGCGGCCCCTGCCCGGCCGTGTCCAGCAGACCGCGGATCGTGCGCCGGCACGTCTCGACGTTGCGCCGGATGACCTCTGCGCTCTCGCGCGCCGCGTTCCGGGCCGCCTCGTCGGACAAGCCGCGACCGGCGCCGCCGGCGCCCCCGCCCCCCCCTTCCCCTGCATCAAGCTGGCTCTCCAGCATCTGCGCGAACATTGCGATCGCGGCCAACGGATTGTTGAGCTCGTGCGCCATGACGGCGGAGATGTTGCCGAGCACGTTCATGCGCTCCTGATGCGCCTGCACCTTCGCCTGCGCCACGCGCTCGGTGATGTCACGACTCACGCACAGGCGCCCCGGCGACTCGCCGTCCGCTCCCGGGAGTTCGGTGACGTGGACTTCGAAGACGCGGCCGTCCGCCTTGATCGTGCAGGCGCCGCGCGGCAGCACGGCCTCGCGCAGGCAATTGACACAACCCGCGGCGTCGGGCGCCGCGCAGCCGGCACGCACCGCGACCGACGCGTCGTCCAGCAACTCGACGAGCGGCTGCGCGGCCTCGTTCGCAAACGTCACCGAACCGTTGCCGTCCAACGCGAGCAGGCCGTCGCGCATCGAACTCAGCACGGCATCCAGGCGGTCGCGCTCCAGGCGGATCGACGCCTCGCGCCGCTTCAACGCTTCCGTGCGCTCCTCGATAGCGTTGGCCATGATGTCGAACGCGCGCGAAAGATCGCCGATCTCGTCCTTCGACGAATAGCCCACTCGCACCGAAAAATCGCCCCCGGCAAGGCGGCGCGCGGCCTCCCGAATGCGCGACAGCGGCGCGAGCAGAAAACGTACGGGGAAAAACAAGACCAGCGCGGTCAAGCCCAGGAGCACGGCCGCGGTCGCGAGAAACCTGTTGCGCAGACGCGCGGCGGGCGCCGTGACGGCCGCGCGATCGACCTCGACGATCAGGTTCCAACCGGTCTCGGGAATCGTACTGCGATACGCGATCGCGTCGGCCGGGGACTGATCGCCGGCAAGCTGCAGACGCGCCCCGCGCCCCGACTGCACCGCCACGACCGCGCCATCGGCAGCGGGCAACCCCCGCAGCTCGTTCATGCCCCCCACCCATGTGTCCGCCCGAATCTGCAGGACCAACGTCCCGATACGGCGCTTGCCGGACAGATCGCGCAACGGCGTCGCAACCGCGAAGCTGGGGTAGTCGCGGGAACCGCCGGGCTCAAGCAGCGCCGTGAACGACGTCTCCGAAACCGATCGGCCTTCCGCCCCCCCGTACGCATCGCAGATACGCCGCCCCGCCATGTCCAGGACCGCAGCATCGACAAACGCAGCCACGAGGGGCAGCTTGCTGGCAACAAGATGCTCCCGTAGCTGACGGACGGCGATGCTTTCGGGCGTCGCCCCCTCAGCGGCGATCGCTTCCGCCGAAGTGCGAATGAAACCGTCGGACGCAAAGTCCTCGGCGCGGCGGGCGACGAGGTCCAGGTGATGCCGCACGATCATCCGCGTCGCGGCCGCGCGCTCGTCCAGACGGCTGCGGATCTGGCGGACCAGCGCCTCTTGTGCCGTGGACGTCACGACGAATCCGCCGACGCCGAAGGCGACGAGGCAGATACTGACGAACGTCAACGGCAGCTTGAACTTGATGGGAACCCAAAAGAGGGGATCCCGCATGGTCTTGAACCTCCGAGGGGGGCGCGCATCATATCTTGCCCTAAGTAAGTAAGCGATTACTATCTTCACGTGCCCCCGCAGAAACGCGTCCCGACAGCCCATCGGCGGCCGCAGATCGCGAATACCACCCTCCGGCTCGTCGGCAAACACGGGTTGGTCGCGCTGACCATGGCGAAACTCGCGGCGGAGATCGGCGTGACAACGGGCGCGCTGTTCCGGCACTTCGCGTCGCGGGACGAGATTCTCGAGACGGCGGTGACAAACGCGGTCGCTCGCCTCGAACTCACGTTTCCCGAACCGGGCCTGCCGCCGCTCGAAAGACTGTTCGCCCTGGCGCGCGCACGCGTTCGCTTAGTCGGCAGCGACCCCGGTCTCGCATGGCTGCTGTTGTCGGAAGAGGCGCGCCTCGCGTTGCCGTCCGCGGCAGTCCAACAGCTCAGCGCGTTGGTCCGGCGATCACGCCGGTTCATCCTCGCGGCATTGCGCGAAGGCGCCGACAACGGCGAAGTCCGCGCCGACATCGAACCGGAAACCCTGCTGCTGCCGGTCGTCGGAACGCTCCATGTGTTGATTCGCGCCCCGGGCGTGCACCGCCGCGCGTTTCCCCGCAAGCAAAAGCCGGAAGTGGTGCTTGCCGCCCTGCGGAAGCTGTTGACGCCCCCGCCCCCAAAAAAACACAACGCCTGATTCACACGGAGACCAAGATCATGACGACATCCACGTTTCAACCCACGGCCCCGGTCGGCGAGATCGCCGCGAGCCAGCCGCTCGCCACGCGCGTCTTCGCCCGCCACGATATCGACTACTGCTGCTCGGGCGGCGTTCCGCTCGCGGACGCATGCGCGCAGCGAAACCTCGATGTCGCGGCCGTCCTCGAAGAGATCCGCCACGAGGCCGAGAGCGGCACCGCGGACCCGCGCAAATGGCGCGACGCACCCCTCGCGGAGATCATCGACCACATCCTTGAGAAGTACCACGCGCCGCTGCGCGAGGAACTCCCCCGCCTCGACGCGATGGCGCGCAAGGTCCTGTCGGTCCACGGCGACAAGGATCCGGAGATGCTGCAGGGCCTCGTCGATACGTTCGCCGATCTGCGCGCCGAGCTCGAGTCCCACATGATGAAGGAGGAGCAAATCCTCTTCCCGATGATCAAGGCCGGCCACGGCGCGCAGGCGTTGGGCCCGGTGAAGGTCATGGAGGCCGAGCACGCGTCGGCCGGCACCGCCCTCGCGCGCATCCGCACGCTGACGAACGAGTATCGCGTCCCGGACGGCGCGTGCACGACGTGGACCGCGCTGTGGCACGGGCTTGCCGCGCTGGCGGAAGCGCTGCACCAACACATCCACCTCGAGAACTACATCCTCTTCCCGCGAGCCCTCAAGAGCTGAGTGAATCCGAGTCAGCAAACGGACGGCGATGCATCGCCGTCCGTTCCTGTCTGTTGTTGTCCGTCTTCGCCATGAAACGCTTCGCGTTCTTCTTGCTCGCCGCCGGTTTCCTGGCAGTCGGCTTCGTTTGGGCCGGGCCGCCGTGGCCTGCTCCGAAGCGCGTGCGCACGCGCCACTTCGCCACGGCGCAAGCGTGCGTGATCTGCCACTCGAACCACAAGAACGCCCGCGCCATGCGCGACGACAAGGGGCGCGGCATCGCTCCGTACGACCTGTGGCGCGGCACCATGATGGCGAACGCGGCGCGTGATCCGCTCTGGCGCGCGTTCGTGTCGGCCGAAATCGCGGCCACGCCGTCGGCGCGCCGGGTGATCGAGGCCAAGTGCCTGCGCTGCCATACGCCGCTGGCCGCGGCGGAGGTCGAGGCGCGCGTTGGGCGCGGTGCGTTGAATCTGTCCGTGCTCGACGACACGGGCGATCTCGGCCAGCTCGCACGCGACGGGGTGTCGTGCACGCTGTGCCACCAGATTCGCGACGTCGGCCTCGGCAAGCCCGAGAGCTGGTCGGGGCTGTTTGTCGCGGGCGGCAAGCAGCAGATCTTCGGCCCCCACAAGAACGTGCGCACGCATCCGATGCAACGCCATGTGGGCTACACCCCGACCTACGCGCCGCATGTCACGAGCTCCGCGATGTGCGGCACCTGCCACACTCTCTTTACGGATTCGCTCGCCGCGGACGGCAAGGCGACGGGTCACGTGCTCACCGAACAGAGCACGTATCTCGAGTGGCGCAACTCGGCCTTTCGCACCGAAACGGATGCATCCGGCAAGAAGCCCGGGCCCGACGCGCGCAGTTGCATCGACTGCCACATGCCGACGGCGAACAAGAACGGACAGGCGTACCGCGCCGGCATCGCGCGCTGGCCGGGCGGCGGTGATTTTCCGTTCGTCAAGCCGCGCACGCCGTACGGCCTGCACCGAATCGTCGGCGGCAATACCCTGATGCCCGCCATCCTGAGGGACGGGCCGTGGAGCGTGGCATCTCGCGAGGCGTTCGACGCGACCATCGCCGCTGCACGCGATCTGTTGCAGCAGCAGACCGCCGACGTAAAGATCGAAGCGGCGACACGAACCACGGGCAGTCTCTTGGTCACGGTGAGGGTGCACAACCGGGCGGGCCACAAGTTCCCGACGGGCATTCCGCTGCGGCGCGCATGGCTGCGCATTCGTGTCCGCGATGCGAGGGGCCGCGTGCTCCTCGCCTGGGGCGACCACGACGACGCGGGCCGGATCCTCGACGCCGACAAGAAACCGCTCGTCTTCGAACACGTCGGCGGACCGCTCGCGCCGCACCGCGCGCGCGCGTCGGGCCCGGCGGAGGTGCCGGTCTACGAGGCCGTCATGGAAGACGCGCAGGGCGCCGTGACGTACTCGTTGCTGCGTGCCGCACGCTATCGCAAGGACAACCGGCTGCTACCCCGAGGCTGGCGCGACGATCACGCGCACGCCAAGGCAGCGGCGCCCGTCGGGACCAGCGACGACAAGGACTTCGTGGGCGGATCGGACGGGGTCGTGTTCGAACTCCCGCGCGTGGCCGGCGCCGCCACGGTGCACGTCGATCTGCTGTACCAGACCCTGAGCGCCCGCGTCGCCGCGGAACTCTTTGAGCACAAGACCGCAGAAGTCGCGACGTTCCGCAAGGCCTACGAAGCCGCGGACCGCCGCCCGGTCACGGTCGCAACCGCCACGCGCCGCATCAAGTAAATCGCCGTCCGTTTGCTGCTTTGCGCGTTCTCCGGACGCTCCACGGACAAGTTCAACGGCCTGCCGTCCCCGGTGCGGCGCGGAGCTCTACGACAAGGTCTGGTGCATCGAGTCTGTCGAGGTCAGCGCGATGAAACTTCGCGCCGGGGAAGGTCACGCGCAGCGTAAGGCCCGTGGTCGATGTGTGCAAAAACACGAAACGGCCCTGTGCGTCGCAGCGTGTCTCTTCCCTGTAGCCAACGGGCTCGCCGTCGCGGCGCAGGAGCCGGACCACGGCGCCGTCGGCGGGCCCCCCGTTGGGCGCGACGACTGTGCCTTGGACCGCGCGCCCGTGGTCCAGGCTCACGGACAGGCCGCGGGGGTAACGACTGGCCTCGCGGGAGAACAGCAGAACCGTCGCCGAGGCACGATCGCGCGCCCGCACGACGAGGTAATGGCCGCGACCCTCCGGCCGCGAGAACCGGAAGCTCCCGTCGGCCTCCACCACGACCGGGACGTGGACGCCGTCGGCGCGGATCAACTCCGCGCGCAGGGCGACAAGCGGCTCCTGTTCCCGGTCGACGATCCGTCCGCGCACGATGTCCTCGGACGGCAGGCGGAGTGTGGTTTCCGTCTCGTTCATTCCGCTCTTGACGTCGATGAACACGGGCGACATCGATCCGTGGCCCGAGTCCTCCGCGGCCACGGCGTAGCGTCCGGGAAGGAGTCCGGCAATGACAAAGCGCCCCGCCGCGTCGGTCGTGCCTGTGCCGCGAGCCACGACGTTCTCCGCGCGGGCCTCGATCGTCACGCCCACCGCCGGCGCACCGCCGTGATCCAGGACCAGGCCGCGAACACTCCCGGCAGGGCGCACCAGAAGTACGTAGTCGCGCACCCACCCGCCCGACTTGAGTTCGACACTCGGTCCCAGCGCCAGGAGTCGGTAGCCGTCGTCGATGGCCCCACGCAGGACCAACTGCACGGCACCCGGCTTGAGGTTTCCTACCTCGAACGTGCCGTTGGGCTCCACGGAACTCATCGCACTTGAAGCAACCACGACCGCCCCCCGCAGATCGATGCCGCCCCCTTCGCTCACCACACGTCCGGTGATCCGCGCGGGCGCGGGTTTCGGCTCGACGGTCATCACCCCAAAGTCCGCGTCCTGCCCCGGCTTCAGCACGACCATGAGTTGCGCTGGATAGTGCGAGGCCGAAGTGAACTTCACGACAACCTGCCGGCGCACGCGGGTGTTCAGGGGATCGGACGTAAAGACTCCATGCGCGGGGACAGCGGTGGACCCGGACCACCAGCGGTTCCCACGAAAAATACGGTAGGCGATGACTCCGTTGACCAGTTCGCCGCCATCGCCGGCCACGATCCGACCGCGGATTCTCGTCGCCGGATAGAGCACGATGCGCACCAGGTTTCGCGGCTTCCCCCAAACGGTCCGATCGGACTCACCGACACCCACGTCCGGATGATGAGCATGGATCACGTCCACCCGGGTCTTCGAGAACGAGAGCCAGTACCGCCCGTATGCATCCGTGCGGGCGGTGTTCTCTCCATGTCGCACGGTAACCCCTGCAACCGGCTCGCCGACGGGATCGACGACGATACCGACGCAGCCCTCGTGGTCGGCCTCGGTCGGCACCAACGCCGCGGTCGAAGACAGCCTGCTCGCTGTAACCGGGGAAGGCTTTCGAGTCTTGGGCGGCGCGTCTCGCGCGCCCTTCGCGGTGCGGTGTGCGTCCGTGCGCGGGCGCGGCGAGTCCGGTGCGCGGACAATCCAGAGGGTCCACAAGACCACAAGCCCCAGCACGCCGAGTACGGGGCCCGTCCGAAGGAGTCCCGATGTCCGACGCTTCCGCTTCACCCGGTCCATGTTAGCCGGGGCTGGACTTCGCGGGGTGCTGCTCGGGGCCGGTCCGGTCACTTCGAACGCGGGCGCAGGTTGACGACGATGTCCGTCGGCTCAAATCCCTGGATCGCTGCGTTGTGAAACCTCGCGCCCGCAAGACTCACCTGCAGCGTGAGATTCGCCGGGGCCGCATGGGGGAATGCGAAGTGTCCCTTGTCGTCGGTGCGCGTCTCTTCGCGATAGCCCGTGGGCTCGCCCGCGCTGCGGAGCAAGCGCACCAGCGCGCCCGCCGCCGGTTTCTTGTTCGGACCATAAACCGTGCCCTCGACCGGGCGCCCGGGCTGCATTTCCACGTTCAGCGCACGAACGTGCCGGCTTGCCGATTTCGAAAAGAGGAGTTGCAGCGACGTGGCGCGATTGCGGGCGCGCACGACGAGGTAGTGGCCGGGTCCGTCCGGCCGTACGAACGAAAACTCGCCGTTCGCCTCGACCCGGATCGGTACGCGGACGCCATCGGCACGGATGAGTTCGGCACGCAGATCGCCAAGTTTCTTCCGCTCCTTGTCCACGATTCGGCCGCGTGCAGAATCCAGAGAGGGAAGGCGAATCACGGCCTCGTTCGCGCCGCTGCCGACATCGACCGCAACGGGCCGCATCCAACCCTGCACGCGGTGGTGGCCACGCGGATGGGCTTGCCCGGTCGCGGCGACAAGGTAGGGCCCCGGGATGAGGTCCGGTATCGAGAAGCGTCCCGCCGCATCGGTCACGCCCGCGCCTCCGTGGCGCAGGCGGCGCAGCTGGGCTACGCTTGACGTGGGTACGGCGCTCGCCACGACCGATACGCCGGGGACCGGCAGGCCCGCGTGATCAACGACGCGACCGGCCAGGACGCCATCGGGCCGCACCGTCAGCACATAGTCGCGCACCCAGGCGCCCGGTCCGACCGCGACACGCGGTCCAAGCGCCAGGAGCTGAAGGTCGCCGGAACCCGAGCGCAGGCGCAACTGGACGATCCCCGGCTTAAGATCGCGCACGTCGAATGTGCCGTCGCGTTCGATCGTGAATCCCCTGCTCCCCACGACACCGTTCGCGCGTTCCGAAACAAAGCCCGGCACGTCGCTCACCACGCGACCCGTGATCCGGCCGCGCGCCGGCTTCGGCTCGACGGTCATCACGCCGAAGTCCGCGTCCCGGCCTGGCTGGAGGGCCACGGCCATCCGGGCTGAGTCGTGTGATGCCGAATGAAACGACACAACCACGCGCCGACGCATCCGCGTGTACAGGGGCTGGGAAACGACCACGCCATGCGCTGGAACCGGACTCCGGCCGGACCACAAGCGGTGTCCGCGTACAAACCCGTACGCGATGAACGCATCGACCAGCTCGCCGCCGTCGTTCGTCACGATCCGTCCGCGGATCTTTGTCGCCGGATAGAGGACGATGTGCGACTTGGCCCACAGATGCCCGGTCGATTCTCCGGCGCCGACACGAGGATGAAAGGCGTGAATCGCACCCACCGCGTTCTCCGGGAGCGCCAATCGGAATCGTCCGCGTTCGTCGGTCTGGGTTGACTTCTTGGCGTAGCGCACTGTCGCGCCCGCAACCGGTTGACGCGCTGAATCGAGCACAATGCCGGTGTAGCCCTCAAGGTCGCGCCCTGCGGCTTTCGGCTGATTCGGCTGCGGTCGATCCGAGTCCTCGGCTTTCTTTGCGGAAGCCGAGGACGGCTGTTTGTCCTGTGCCGGAGCGTTCGCCGGTTGCTCGGCGCTGCCGCGTGCGCCCACGCGCGGGCGCGGGGCGTCCGGCTCCCGAAGAAACCAGACGCCGACCGCGACGGCGACAAGAACAAGGCCAGCCTGCAACAGGCGTTTCACGGCGCTCCATGCTACGCCTCCCGAGACATCGCCGTCCGTTTGCTTTTTCTTGGGGGTCTTCTGCCTACTTCTCTGCGAACGGGAAGCGCCAGCCGTTGTCGTACCGGTTGTCGAAGCCGAAGTCGTCGATGGGCGCAAGCGACGGCTTGTTGAGCGTAACGACGACCGGCTGGAAGAGTTGCCCCAGGACGAGACCGTCGTGGATGCTCTCGAGGCAGTGCTCGACGTACATGGTCTCGCCGAGACCGAGCACGCTCGCGACCGTCGCGCAACCACCGTGGCCGGCGCACAGGATCAGCATCGGATCGAGGTTCACGTTCATCATCAGGATGCCGGCGTCCTCGTACGGCCCGAGCGTTTCCTTCGGGCCAAGTTCGCCCTTGGCGCGGGCGTCGCTCATGATCATCTCGTCCGTCGTGCGCCGGAATGTCGTCTTGCCGTGGCCGCGCAGGCGGATGCCGGCTTCAGGCGGCTCACAAACTCCCGGCTCAATGAGGTAGTGGTCGCTCTTTTGTGCGGGGAAATGCCAGCGGAACCGGGCTGGAAGTTCCGCCGCCGGCGCGCCTTCCATGATGCGACGCGCGATCGGATCCGCCAGCGGATTGCGGAACGGCGAGCCGATGACGATTACCGCACCGCCCTTGTTGTCCTTGCAGTACTTGTCGAGACGGGCCTCCGCGCCGACTCGGTCGAGGTCGAGCGACACGGACTCACGGTGACCGACAATCACCACTTCAGCCCGTTCCCGCAAGACATCCCTGAGCCGCGCAAGCGCCTCGCTGTCGCGCTCCCCCATCACGCGGCTACAGATGCCGCGCAGGGACGATGACACCGGCACGTCGCGGTGGCCGAGGACGGCCAACACGGGAGCGTTCGGGACCCATGAGTCCCACGGAACGAACCAATGCTCAAAGTCCACGAGCATCCCCGCGGGCATCTTCATCTTCCGCAGGCACTGCGCGAGACACCCGATGTCGGGAATCCTGCGCGCCTTGACCGCCATCGCCTTGCGCCGGTACTCGCCCCGGATCCCGTACAGGTTCAAGAACCCGTCCATCGTCAGTCCGGACGCCTCGCACAACTTCTCGACGGCCCGATGCACGGTCGTAGCAACCTGTGCCTCGTTCTCCCGATCGGGTCCGATCAGATAGACCAGATACTGGTGGAGCTTGCTGATGCCCATGTCATCCTCCCGCTCTGGGGCGCTCATGCGCCCACCTTACGCCTGTGCGGACGCGCGCACAGGGCGGCGCGGCCCGCGATGAAACCTTGGTCAAATGTAGTCGCGTTACAGACCGAGGCGCGTGCGGGGTCTGGTTCATTAGAACCGGCTTCGCACGTGCCGCCATAACAAAAGGAGCAACCGCGATGGCGCACCTTTGGGTCGAAGAGAAGCTTGAAGTAGTCCTCGAAGCAGCAAAAGGGGGGGGCGGAGGCGGCCGCAAAGATGTCGCGGATGACGTCCAGGAAACTGAACGTTGGGCGGTCGCGCCGCTCGACGGCGCCCGCTTCGCGCTGGCTGACACACCCCGGCGCATCGACGCGAACGACGACGCCACCGACGTCGCCGACATCGTGCTCATGCGGCTCGCGCCGCGCAACGAGTGGGTCTTGCTTGCGGCGGGCAGCCGCACGGTCCGCGTCAACGGCACCGCGGTTCCCGGCATGCGCCGGCTCCTTGATCGGGACGAGATCACCGTGACCAGCAGCGCCAGGAGCACCAAGACGGCGCGGAGCAACGCACGGTTCTTCTTCACCTCCGAAAGGCTCGCACAAGTCGCGGCGTTCCCTGTTTCGCCGCGAAAGATTCTTTGTCCGCGCTGCAAGACCGAGGTCGAAGAGGGCGAGCCGGCGGTGCGTTGCCCCGGTTGCGACCTTTGGCACCACCAGGGCGAGCGTTCGTGCTGGACTTTTGCGGAACGCTGCGCGGGTTGCGACCACCCCACGGAGTTGCCGGCCACGTTTCGCTGGACGCCGGACACGTTCTAGAAAAACTTCTAGAAAAACTTCTAGGAGAACCAACGGGAGAGTCTCGTGAAGATCGTCGTCGTCGGGCTCGGGAACATCGGGTCGCACCTGGTCGGGCATCTGGCACGGATGCCCGTGGTCTCAGCGCTCGTGCTGGTCGATCCGGACCGGTATGACGAAGACAACGTACGCTCCCAAGACATCGGGCGCGGCGCCGTGGGCCGCATGAAGGTTCACGCCCAGGCTGCCCGAATGCGGCGAATCCGCGCCGATATCGCCGTAAACGCCCATGCCGTGCGGGTCGAGGAGGTTCCGCTCGGACTGCTGCGCGCGGACGCCATCCTCGCCTGCGTCGATACGCGCGAGGCGCGGCGGCGCATCAACCGGGCCGCGTGGCGCCTCGGCGTGCCGTGGATCGACTCCGGCGTCGCCGCGGACGGACTCCTCGCGCGCGCGGTGGTCTACGTCCCCGGTCCGGACAAGCCGTGTCTCGAATGCGCCTGGTCCGACGACGACTACGCGCTGCTTGAGGCGCGTTACGCCTGCGGAGCCGCACGCGGCGCCCATGCAAGCGCCCCGGCGAGTGCACCGACGAGCGCCCCGGCGAGTCTCGGCGGGCTCGCGGCTTCGCTCCAGGCGCTCGAATGCGGCAAACTCCTGGCGGGCGGCGCCATCGGCCCCGACCACGCCGTCGAGCCGGGCAAGACGGTACTCATCGACGCCGCGCACCACACGCTGCTGACGACGCGCCTGAACCACAATCCGAACTGCCGCTTCGACCATCGCACGTGGGACGTCCAGATCGTGCCGGCAAGCGACCTGCCGCGCGAACGGATCGCCCTGCCGCGAGGCCGGATCACCGTCGAGGAGCGGCCCTTCGCCACGCGGCTGTCCTGCCCCGACTGCGGCACGCGGCGCGCGGTCCTCCGCCTCCGGGATCGCCTGACCGGAGCGCGCCGTACATGTCGCACGTGCGGCGGCTCGATGGCAGCAACCGGTTTCGACCTCGCCGACAGCATCGAAACGGCGCGAAGGGCCGGCGCCGGGCGCACAACCGCGCGCACGCTCGGCCTGCGACAGGGCGACATCTTCGCACTCGAAGACAACGGCACGCGCCGCCATTACGAGCTGGCCTAAACACGTGCGCGCGTCCGCACACACCCGCGCGGGCGAGCACGCGGAGCGGCTAGGTTGGTCGTCATGGGCACGACGACACAAATGCACACGTGGCTGATCCGGCAGCTCGAAGAAAGCCGCGCGCTCGCCGAGCAGAGCGACATGATCCGGCTCGCGGCGCTGTCTACAGACGACGACAGTCCGCCGGAGCGCTTCATGGTCGAGTTCTTGTGCCGCACACTGGTGCGCGACCCCGATACGCTCGGCATCAGCGAGTGCACGCGCACGGGAATCGGATTCAGGTTCCACCCGGAGTACCTGGACATCGCGCGCCCGCTAGACACCGTCACGCTGCTCGGCCCGCCGCACGTCTTTCACCCGAACGTCGGCTTCCCGTTCGTCTGCGTCGGCCGCATGCCGCCCGGCACGCCGCTGGTGGACCTGATCTACCAATGCCACGAGATGCTGAGCTTTCAGCGCGTCACACCGGAGGACCCGCTCAACAAGATCGCCGCGGAGTGGTGGCGCCGCAACCAGGACCGTTTCCCGCTCGACACCCGCCCGCTCAAGAGCCGGACGCCGCCCCCGGAGGCCGCCCAATGATCCACCCGACGATCGAATCCACCCTGGGCAAGATCGCGTCGGACGTGAAGCCGCGCGACGCCGGCTGGGACTTCACCCTCAAGAACGGCTGCGTGGTCCCGGCGCACGCCGAACTCGAAAGCGACTGGCTCACGCTGCGCGCCGCTCCGCAAGAGGTTCGCCGCCGCCCGAGCGCATGGCGACTCCTCGAACTCAACGGCACCCTCGCCGGCGGCGCACGCGTCTCGAGCACCCCCGCGGGCCGGTTGGCTCTCGGCGCTTCCATTCCGTCGGAACACGCGCACGACACGCTCAAGGCAACGTGCGACGGGCTGCTCGCAGGCGCCGGCTGGCTGGCAGGCTCCACCAAAACCGATCGAAACAAATCGAACGGACAGCAGACGGACGGCGATGCCTCCGACATGTCGGAAGCGCTGCGCAGCGGCGGGTGGACCGTCACCGACGACGGATCGATCGACCTCGACGGCGACGCTATGGCCACGATCGCGCACGGGCGCGTCACGGCGCGGCTGTTTGGCGAAGACGAAGTACCGGCAAAGGCGCGCGCCGCCGTCGGACTGCTCGGGCTCGCGCTCAACCACGTCGTGCGCGGAGTCCGGGTCGCGCGCGTGGACGGCGCGGTAGTCCTCGAGGCCGACGTGCATCGCCGTCCCGCCGCTGTTTTCACGATGTGTGCCCTCCAAGCCGTCTACGTCGCGGTGCGGCTGGGGGCCTTTGAACTGCGCGCGCTTCGCGACAAGGACTGCGCCCGCGCGTTTTTGGACGTGCGCGGCGAAAAACTCTCAGGCTTTGAACAAGGACTTCGCAAATGACCCCGAACGACGACACCCTCACCCTCGAGATCACCGACGTCTCCCTGCAAAAACGCATCCGCAAGCACAACGTGCGGCGCGACGCGAGTGTGGGCGACCTCGTGCAGGAGTCCCTGCCGGAGCTGCGGCTGCCGGCGACCTCCAGCAACGGCGAGCCGCTCACCTACCATGTGCGCCTGGAGCGCGAAGGGCGGCACCTGCACGCGTCCGAGCGCATCGGCGACGCCGTGCGGGCCGACGACAGCGTGATGCTGCTCCCCAACGTCGATGCCGGCGCGGGCGGGGAGGCGCGGTGACCCCGCACCGTTTCCTGGTCGAGCTGTACCGCGACGGGCAGTTGCTCACGCAGCGCCCGGTCCCGACGGAGAGTCTCGATCCCGCGCTGGAGTGGCTCCAGTTCGAAGGCGTCCGGCAGGGCGTCCTCCCGGCACGGTTGGGGGGGCGCTCGCCCGCGGCGGCGGAGCCGGTCTGGCATCCCGACGACGGCGAACCGTTCGTCGAGGGGATCGGGTTCGCCGGCGTCGAGGCGCGGGTGCCGACTGCGTACTTCCGCGAAGTGGCCGAGACGGCGTCGAGCGAGCTCGTCGAGCGCGGCGACCTCAAGGAGGGCGATCCGTTTACCTACCGCGTGCTGGCGTTTCCGGGGAACGAAACCGGCCAACAGCAAACGGACGGCGATGTCGGCGACGTTGTCGAGATTCCGCAGGAGCTTGATGCGCCCGAGGTGGCGCTCGCGGAATTGCTGGATGGTGCGGAACAGCACGGGCCCGCGGTCGAGCGCGAGATGCCGGTCGTGATTCCACATGAGGTTCTCGACGAGGTCGATGCCTGCAAGCTCGCGGCGGGCGGGGTCGAAACCGGCGGCGTCCTGGTCGGTCGTCTTCACCGTGACCGTGACACACACGAGCTGTGTCTTCGGGTCGCGGCGCAGATTCCCGCGCGGCACGCCGAGGCGCAGGCGATGCGATTCACGTTCACGCCGGAGACCTGGGGCTCGGTGCGCGACATCATCGACCTGCGCGGTCGCGACGAGATCATGGTCGGCTGGTGGCACACGCATCCCGCCCGCGAATGGTGCAAGGAATGCGCGCCCGAGCGGTGGCTCACCTGCCCGCTCGCGCGCTCGTTTTTCAGCGCCGAGGACGGCCGCCTGCACCGGATGGTCTTTCCGCGTGCGTACAGCGTGGCGCTGGTCGCGGGCGACCACGTGCGGGACGACCGGAGTTGGGAGTCGGTTCTCGCGCTCTACGGCTGGCACCAGGGGCTGGTGCAGCGCCGCGGCTACTACGTCATCCAGAACGCCTAGACACCTGGGCACCTAGAAGGGAATCGCACATGGCCAACCCGACGATCGACCCCGAGGTCCTCGAACTGATTCTGCACCCCGAGCTCGAGATGGACATGAAGCTCATGGCCGCGCGAAACGCGCGAGGGGAATCGACCGATCACGCCGAGGCGCTCGACCGCGTGCTCATCGAGACGGCCGGGCGTGCCCGCACGGGTCTGCGGGAGGCGCAAAAAACCCAAAACAAGCTCCGGGCGCTGCTCGAGAAGCTCACCACGCCGCCGTGGCACGTCGCAACGTACCTCGCAATGGTGCAGACCCCGCACGGTCCGCGACTCGAAGTGATCCTGGGCAACGCGCGCCACGTGGTCAATCTCGGCGACAACGTGGATCTCGAAGAGCTGCACTGCGGCGACGAGGTCTACATGAACGGCGAGAACAACGTCGTCGTGGGCCTCTGCAAGACCCTGCCGTTCGGGGACACCGCGACGTTCGACCGTGTGTTGCCGGACGGACGCCTCGTGGTCCGGGTCCGCGACGAGGAGGTGGTCACGCTGCCCGCGGGGCGCCTCGACACCGAGCCGCTCACCGAAGGAGATCTGGTCCGCCACGATCGCAAGACCGGCTTTGCCCACGAGGTCGTCGGCAACTCGCGCGCCGAGGCGCTGTTTTTGGAAGACACCCCCGAAGAAACGTTCGCGCAGGTCGGCGGCCTCCGCGAACAGATCGAGGAAATCCGCGAGACGATCCAACTGCGCTTTCAGCACCCGGAGCTGGCGCGACGCTTCAAGCTGCGGCCCGCGCAGTCGATTCTGCTCGTCGGCCCTCCCGGCACGGGCAAGACCCTCCTCGCCCGCGCGCTCGCGCACGAACTCGCCGGCATGGCCGGTTCCGGGCGCAGTCGCTTCTTGTACGTCAAGCCGGGCAGCCTCAACTCGATGTGGTACGGCCAGACCGAACAGCAGTACCGCGAAGTCTTTCGCGTGGCGCGCGAGGCGGGCGAGCGCGACCCCGACATTCCGTGCGTGATCTTTTTCGACGAGGTGGACTCGGGTGCTGCGGCGCGCGGCACAAGCCTCAACCGCGTCGATGACCGGGTCCTGACGGCGTTCGCCGCCGAACTCGACGGACTCACCAAGCGCGGCAACATCCTGGTCGTCGCGGCGACGAACCGCCCCGACGGCATCGACCCCGCGCTCCTGCGCCCCGGCCGGCTCGGCGACCGAATGATCACGGTCCCCCGCCCCGGCCGTGCGGCGGCGCGCGACATCGCGAGCAAGCACCTCGACAAAGATATTCCCTACGCCGAGGACCGCAACACGCTGCTCGACGCGCTCGTCTCGCATGTCTACGCGCCGAACGGGCGCCCGCCGCTCGCCACGATCCGTTTCGCGGACGGCAGCCGCCGAAAAGTCATCGCCGGCGACCTCACGAGCGGTGCGGTGCTGCGCAGCATCGCGGACAAGGCGCGCAACGCGGCCTGCGTGCGCGCGGCCCGCTCCGCAGGAAACGGCGCGAACGGCGTCCCGGGCCTGACCCTGACCGATCTGCTCGACGCGGCGGCGTCGGTCTACGACGAGACCGCAAGCATCCTGACCCGCCACAACTGCCCCACCCACGTCACGGACCTGCCCGAAGGGCTGTCCATCGCCGCGGTGGAACGAACCAAGGTCAAGGTGCGGCGCCCGCACCGCTTCCTGAGGACCGCATGACCCACAGCAAGACAAGCAATCCCATTCCGAGGCGGGGCGGGGGCGGAATCCCGAAGCTCTGCGGGGGCGACATCGAACTCGCCAACTTCATCTTCGGCGCCCCCACCACGGGCAACGGCATCGGCAGCGGGACCGGCGCAGAAGCCGCGCGCGCTTTGCTGCGCCAGATCGAGGGCGTGGCGGCGGGCAGTTTCTACACGCGCCCGGCCACATCGTCCGGACACTCCGGCTGGTCGTTCGGAACCGGCTACGCCCCGAGCTACGGATACGGCAACTCCTATCGTGCGGGCTACGGCTATGGCTACGACTCGGGCTACGGCACCGGATGGCCGCGGGCGTCCGAGGAGAACCCACAAGACATCGACCGCCGTTTCCTGACGACCAACGGCGGCTGCGCGTACATCGACCTCTCGCACCTGGAGGTCTGCCTGCCGGAAGTCCGCAGCGCATACGACCACGTCGCCTGCTGGCACGCCTTGTTGCGCATGGTGCGCGACGCCCAGGTACGCGCGAACCAGGAACTCCCGGAGGGCCAGACCGTCAAGGTGCTCGCGAACAACAGCGACGGCAAGGGCCACTCCTACGGCAGCCACTTGAACTTTCTCCTGACGCGCACCTGCTGGGACAACCTGTTCAAGCGCCGTCTGCACCATGCACTCCACATCGCCACGTACCTCGCCAGCTCGATCCTGTTCGCGGGCGCCGGCAAGGTCGGCGCGGAATCCGGCGAGAGCGTGCCGTTTCAAATCTCGCAGCGCGCCGACTTCTTCGAGTCGCTCACTGCCACCCAAACAACCTACGACCGCCCGCTGCTCAACAGCCGCGACGAAAGCCTCGCCGACTCCGACATGGCGCGCTTTCACCTCATCTTGTTCGACAGCACGCTGCAGCACGGCGCCAGCCTGCTCAAGGTCGGCGTCACCCAGATCGTTCTGGCGATGCTCGAACAGGGCCAGACCGATCCGCTTCTGTTTCTGGACGATCCCGTGGAAGCGCTGCACACGTGGAGCAGGGATCCGGACCTGGAGGCCACCGCGACGACAGCAGACGGACGGCGATGTACCGCGCTGGACGTGCAGTGGATGTTTTTTGAACGCGCCACGCGCTTTGTCGCCTCAGGGTGCGCGGAACCGGTCGTACCGCGGGTCCACGAGATCATGGCGCTGTGGGAAGACACCCTCACGCGGCTCGGCGACGGCCGCGTGGAAACACTCACCGGACGGCTCGACTGGGTCTTGAAGCGTTCGTTGCTGCGCCGTGCGATGGACGCGCACGGACTCGCCCCGGACGCGCCCGCTCTGCAGGTGCTCGACCAGACGTATCACTCCCTCGACCCGGACGAGGGGCTTTATTGGGCTTGTGAACGTGCGGGTGGCCTTGAGCGATACGTCCCGGAAGAACGGATTTGCCACTTCACGAAAGAGCCCCCGGAAGACACACGCGCGTGGACCCGCGCGCACCTGCTGCGCCGCGGCGACGTCGAAGCGGTCGATTGGGACCGGCTGCGCTTTGCAGACGACCGCATCGTCTGGATGCGCGACCCGCTCCGCTTCACGCGCCAGGAAACCGGCGCACTGTTCGAACAGGACCTGCCGCCGGGGCAGCTCCTGGACCAGCTCGAGAGCACCCTCTCCCCCCCGACCCCCCACACCCCCACTTCAGAAAGGATCTGACCATGAACACCCGTGAACGACGACCCGACGACAACCGTGACGACAACCCGGGCGAACCGGGAATGACTCCCCCCGCCGATTTCATTCAGCGAGTGGGCTCGCTGGCGAACGCCCGTCGGGAAGGGCAGGGCCTCGCCTCCGCGGGCGATGACGCGATTCGCAAAAGCCTCTCGTTGAACAGCGAGACGTGGCTCGGCGCGAACCGGCAGGAAGGCGGGCAGTAGACGTGACGCGCCGCCGCCTGTTCGGACTCGAGACCGAGTACGCGTTCAGCGCCTTCGATTCCACGGGCGGGGCGCTTTCGCGCGAGCACTTTCTCGGCAAGTTTTTTCACCTCGTCCTCAAGCGTGTCCCCCACCTCCCGGGGATGCGCTGCGGCGGGGTCTTTTTGGAAACCGGTGCGCGGTTCTACATGGATACCGGTCACCACCCGGAGTTCGCGTCGCCGGAGTGCACGACCCCCGACGAGCTCGTGTGCGCCGTGCGCGCAGGGGATCGACTCTTGGCGGAGACGGTCGCCGAGATGCAGGCCGCGGTCACGAGTCCCGCCGAGCTCGCGCTGCTCACCGGCAACGTCGACTACGCCAGCGGCGCTACGTGGGGCAGCCACGAGAGCTATCACCACCGCGCCGACCCGACTAGTCTGCCCCGCGATTTGATTCCGCACTTTGTGTCGCGCGTCATCTACACCGGCGCGGGTGGCTTCGACAACAAGCATCCCGGCCTGCGGTTCCTGGTGTCCCCACGCGTGCCGCATCTCGTGTGCGCGGTGTCGAACGAGTCGACGGCCCACCGTTCGATCTACCACACGCGCGACGAGAAACTCGCGGGCGACGGGAACCACCGAATGCATGTCATCTGTGGCGAGAGCCTGCGCTCGGACCGCGCCCTTTGGTTGCGCGTCGGCACCACGGCGCTGATTCTTGCGCTGGCCGAAGCCGGGCGCGCCCCGGGTAGCAAGGTCAGGCTGAAACATCCGCTCAAGGTCATGCAGGCGTTCGCCGCCGATCCGACTTGCCGGGTTCGGAGTGAGAGACGGACGGCGATGCAGATTCAGCGCCACTACCTCAAGTGCGTCGAAGCCGAACTCGCGACCGACCTCCTGCCGGAGTGGGCTACAGCACTGTGCGCGGAGTGGCGCCGCGTTCTCGACCTCACGCAGAAAACGCCGGACGCGCTCGAGAACGTGCTCGATTGGCGCATCAAGTGGGCGCTGTACAAAGCGCACGCCGCGCGGCGTGGTTTTGACTGGGAGATCGTGGAGCGCTGGAACGAGCTGCTCCAGACACAGCGGTGGGTGCAGATTGAGGCGCAGCGACCGCGCCGGCCGGCGCGGAAACATCCCGAACCGTTCATTTCAGCCAAAGAGGAAGCAGCGGCCGACGCCGCCCTCGCCGGCGCGCTGGAGGAGGAATTCACACGACGAGGCCTGCGCCAAGAGGATCTCGACGGATTCTTGAAGCTGCGCGCGGAATTGTTCGAACTCGACACGCGGTTTGGCCAGCTCGGCCCGCGCGGCACGTTCGCCAGCCTCGACGAGGCCGGGGTCCTCGACCACCGCGTCCCGACCATCAGCGCAGCCGAATCACTCGCAGCGTTGAACACCCCGCCAGCCACGACCCGAGCCGCCCTGCGCGGCCACGCGATTAAGGAGCTGCGACAACGAAATCCGGGCGAAACAGCCCCGACGGATTTGGGCGGCCGAAATGGAAGTCGCGGACCGCGGGCAAGCTGGACGGGGGTCTGGGACCTCGACGACCGCCGCATGATCGACCTGTCGAATCCGTTCGCCCAAGAGGCCCAATGGCAGCCGATGCCCCAACCGGAACCCGATCCGATCCAGGAAGCGCCCGCCACGGAACAGAACCAGCCGAGAGATTGACACGCCCGGGCGGCCCCCTAGACTTTCCGGACCATATGGGGGTGTAGCTCAGCTGGTTAGAGCGCTAGCCTGTCAAGCTAGAGGCCGCGGGTTCGAGTCCCGTCACTCCCGCCAGTATTCAAAGCGAGTCCACCCGTTCAACCATCAGAGGGCGCAAGAGAGCACCCGGGGAAGACTCGAATCACCTCGGCCTCTGTGGGGGTAGCCAGCGGCGGAAGCCGATGGCGAAGGGGGGCGCTGCCCCCCTTTAGACGCTGCCGCTTGGCGAAGCCAGGCACCGAAGGTGCCGTTTAGGCTTTGCGGGTTCGAGTCCCGTCACTCCCGCCAATGTAAACGCGAGTCCACCCGTCCAACCATCAGAGGGCACGAAGAGAACCCGGGGAAGACTCGAATCACCCCGGCCTCTGTGGGGGTAGCCAGCGGCGTAACCGCAGGCGAAGGGGGGCCCTGCCCCCCTTTAGACACTGCCGCTTGGCAAAGCCAGGCACCAAAGGTGCCGTTTAGGCTGAGCGGGTTCGAGTCCCGTCACTCCCGCCAGTATTCAAAGCGAGTCCACCCGTTCAACGAACCGAGGACATGATGAGCGCCAGGGGAGGACTCGAATCCACCCGGCCTCTCGTAGGGGTAGCCAGCGGGGGAAGCCGATGGCGAAGGGGGGCGCTGCCCCCCTTTAGACACTGCCGCTTGGCAAAGCCAGGCGCCGAAGGCGCCGTTTAGGCTTTGCGGGTTCGAGTCCCGTCACTCCCGCTCCGCGTGCCGTGCCGCGCGTGAAACGCGCGGCGGCGGTCGTCCTTCCTTGGCCCCAGGGGCATCCGTATTCCGGCCACAACCTGATCGTCCGACGCTGCGGTCGAAGACGGTGCCGGGAGTGCCACCGGTGTCAACGGACAGCCCGCCATCCCCAGGTTCGCCTACACCAAGCCGAACTCCGCGGGCAGTCAGCCCTTCCGGTTGCACGCGCGGTCCGGGTCACCTAGGCCTGGATCGAGCCGACGTTCCAACAAGGCGGTGCCCTTCTTCCGGGGGCCCGGAATGCCCGCCGCCACTTCTTTCAGCGCCTGACTTGACCCCATAACGTTATGCGTTATGGTGACGTAGTGATCCGGTCGTTTCGTTGCCGTGATACCCAGGCGATCTGGCGCGGCAACATCTCCCGGCGGTTTCCGCGTGACATCCAGCGCGTCGCGCGGCGGAAACTGAGAATGCTGAACAACGCACAAACGCTCGAGGACCTACGAGTTCCTCCCGGCAACCGGCTGGAGCGATTGAAGGGCGAAAGAGCGGGGCAGTACAGCATCCGGATCAACCAGCGTTGGCGCATCTGCTTCGAGTGGAGGCAGCGCGACGCATACGAGGTCGAAATCGTCGACTATCACTAGACCCATGAGTCGCAAGCTGCCGAACATCAGTCCCGGAGAAGTACTCCTTGAGGAGTTCTTGCTGCCGCTTGGGTTGAGTCAGAGCAAGCTTGCGCGGGACTTGGGCGTTTCGCCGCGGCGGATCAACGAGATCGTGCTGGGCAAGCGCGCGATCACGCCCGACACCGCGCTGCGGTTGGCGCGGTACTTCGTGATGTCGGAGCGGTTCTGGCTGGGCCTGCAGCTCGACCACGACCTCGAGGACGCGCAACGGCGTCTTTCCGCGCGCGTGAAGCGCGAAGTCAAGCCGCGGTCCCCTGTCGTCTAGTCTAGTTTCGACGAAGTCCGCGGCACGCTCCGCGAACTCGGATGTGCAGGCCTGCGCTGACACGTCACGCCCCGCAGCCAGCTCCTCTGCGACCTTGAAACCCATGCTGAAGTTTCGCCTTGGGATAACCGAAAAATATGCTATAGTTTCTGACACGATGTCGATTCAGGGTCGTATCCTCGCGCGCATTCGAGCCAAGTCGCGCGGATCCGTGTTCGTGCCTATTGACTTCTTGGACTTGGGGGGCAGAGCGGCCGTGGACCAGGCTCTGTCGCGATTGGTGCGCGGCGGGGTCCTCCGCCGGATCGCGCGTGGTGTTTACGACCGACCGGTGCATCATGCTCGGCTGGGACCGCTCTCGCCTTCTCTGCCGGACGTGGCGGCTGCGATCGCGCGTTCGACGGGGAGTCGGCTGCAGGTATCCACTGCGGCAGCGGCGAACCAACTCGGGCTTTCCGCTCAGGTTCCGGCGCGGCTCTGCTACCTGACGGATGGGACAACGCGCACCATTCGTGTCGGCAACCAGGCGATCGAGTTCCGATGCGCTTCGCCGCGCGCGCTCGCCGGCGCGGGGAGCGCTGCCGGACTGGTCATTCAAGCACTGCGCTACCTTGGGCAAGACGGGATCGCCGCCGATGTCATCACTCACATCCGTGGCGCGCTTACGGACAAGGACCGAGCGGCAGTAGGAAGACACATTCTGAGCGCGCCCGCATGGATGCGTTCAGCTCTCCGGGCAATTGCCGAAGCGACGGGGGCGGCGACGGTCGCATAGGCACGTACTGCGGGCCAGGTAGGGACGGACGAGACTCCGCGACTTGAGAAGTGGCGCAGCCCGCTCTACCGGGCGAGCGTAATCCGGAACATCGCACCTCTTCCGGGTTCGCTCTGTACTTCGATCGTTCCGCCTTGGGCTTCTACGGCTCGCTTCGCGATGGCCAGGCCCAGGCCCGTGCCGCCCGTGTTTCGGGCTCTCGATTCGTCGATTCTGTAAAAGCGGTCGAAGATTCGATTCAGTTGCTCCGCGGGGATGCCCTCGCCCTTGTCCGTGACCTCTATGGTGCCGTCCGATTGGACTCTTACTTCTACTTCGTCGGGGGTCTGGCGGATGGCGTTGTCCAGTACGTTGCCGAGGGCCTGGCTCAGGAGGTCGGGGTCGGCGCTCACCGTGACCGCTTCGTCTGCCTGCAGGTGGACGGCGATGCCGAGGCGGTCGATCAGTTCGCGTACGAACGTTCCGAGATCGACTTGCTCCAGCTTGGGCTCTGCGGCGCCGTCGGTGCGGGCCAGGCGCAACAGGCCGTCGACCAGGCGGGTCATGCGTTCGACCTCTTCCAGCATGCTCGCGATGGCGTCTCTTGCGTCCGTTTCCGGATCCCGGAGGCAGACCTCCCCCACGCTGCGCAGGACTGTCAGCGGCGTGCGTAACTCGTGGGCGGCGTCGCCGGTGAAGCGCTTCATCTCGTCAAACGAGCGCTGGAGCCTGACAAACATCTCGTTGAACGTCGTCGCGAGGCGGCCCAGTTCGTCGCTGGGGTTCTCTACCGGCAATCGATCGGTGAGGCGGTCTGCAGTGATCGTCTGTGCGCGATCGACGATGCGTTCGACCGGGGCCAGGGTGCGGAGCGCGAGAAAATAGCCCGCGGCGCAGAGTGCAGCCACGGCGAGGGGGAGCGTGATGGCCAAGACGAGCAGGAACTCGTCGAGTTCGTGTCGCAACTGCCCTTCGGACCTCGCTACGCGGATTGTCACGGGGGCGCCGTTCACTTTGTAGCGGCCGCTCAACACGCGCACGTGGTCGCCGTTCGCGAGCGTCACCGACCGGGTGCCTGCGTCCGCCGTCTTGGGCAACACCGCCTTGGGGCCGTCGCCGTGGATCAGCTTGCCGTCTTCGCCGCGGACTTCGATCCAGCGCTCCGGCTCATGTTCATCGCCGTCGTGCAGCTTCCCCGAACTTCCACCCGCGGCCAACGCCTCGGCGGCTTCGAAATCCATCCGCAACGTGCGGTCCATCTCCGCGTGAAGACGGTGGCGCAAGAACGCGTACGCGCCTCCCGCGTACAGCACGAGGACGACCGCGAGCACGGCCGCGTACCAAAGCGTCAGGCGTCCGCGCACGCTCGTGATCATGCGTCCTCCGCCCGCAGGATGAAACCGACGCCGCGCACGGTATGAATGTGGCGCACGCGGGCGCCGTGGTCCACCTTGCGCCGCAGGCGCGCGATGTGCACGTCGATGACGTTGTCGAGCGGGGTTACGCGCGCCGTTTCTTTCCACACGTCGCGGACCAGCATCTCGCGCGAGACGACGCGGCCCGCGTGGCGCATCAGGAACTCGAGCAGCTCGAACTCGCGGAGCGTGAGGTCGATGGCCTCGCCATCGAGCAGGACCGTACGCGCCAGTCGGTCCATTTCCAGCTCGCCGACGCGCAGGTGCGTCTCGTCGGTGGCGCCGCGGCGCAAGAGCGCCCGCACGCGCGCGACGAGCTCCGCGAACGCAAACGGCTTCACGAGGTAGTCGTCCGCCCCGGCGTCGAGACCCGTGACGCGGTCCTCGACCGTGTCGCGCGCCGTCAGGACGAGCACCGGTGTCTCGTGTCCGCGCGCGCGCATGGTCTTGAGGATTTCGAGGCCACCGCGTCCCGGGAGCATCAGGTCGAGAATGACGAGGTCGAAGCTCTCGTCGTGCAGGCGAAAAAACCCGTCCTCGCCGGTCAGGGCGAGAACGGCTTCGAACCCCTCCTGCTCGAGTCCCTCCTTGAGGGCGCCGGCCACCTTGGGTTCGTCTTCTACGACGAGAATGCGCACGGAGAGATCATCGCAGACCGTACGTCAATACGGTTGCGGTTTCGGTCGTGCTCACGCCGTCGATCACCGTCTTGGTGACGCGTCTCACTTCGTGGCCCGGAATCGAGTCGGAGGTCCACGTCTTGGTCTCGGTTCGGCCGGACGTCCACGTCGTGATCGTTTCTGCAACGCGGCAATCGACCTTCCAGACACCCTGGGACACCGTCTTGCTCCACTTCAGCAAACGGTAGGCTCGCTTGATCTGGCCGCCGTCCGGTGCCACCTCGACCGTCTCGCGGCGCAGCAGCACGCCATGCGCGATCCAGCTGCGCTCCCGAATCGTCTTGTCGTTGCGCTTCCACGTGGCGTCGAACACACCCGCCTTCACTTCCCGCCCGTCGATGTGCAGGGTCTCCCGCGGGCGCTCAACGCGATCAACCTTCGTGTCCGTGTGGTCCAACGGCTCGCGAAACAGCTTCACTTCTTTTTCCTCGCCCCGGATCGTCACGCCGTCGGGCGACACCTTCTTCAGAACCCGGGTCTCGGTACGCGGCGGCGCCCTCCCCTCCGTGCGCACCTGGACCCACGCGCCGCGGTGGAACTTGCGCCATCCGTCGTCGGCCCGCTCACAAAACAGGCCCGTATCGACAAGCGCCCGGAGCTCCTCGCGGAGCGTCTTCATGCGCGGCATGTAGCGGTAGGTGCGAAGGACGCGACCGGCTCCGTCCACGACCAGCGCGTGCGGCACACCCGGGAACCGCTTCCGTGTGGGATCCTCGAGCGGTCCGGCCGTGCCATCGAGAACGGCGTAGTCCATCTTGTGTTTCGCGACCTGCCGGCGCAGCTCGGCTGCATGGTCGGCCACGCCGCCACAGGAAGCAACGTAGATGGCGACGACGGAGAGGTCCTTGCGCGAAAACGCCTTCTGGAGCACCGACAACTTCGGCGCCAATACCTCCGAGGGCGGTCACGGGATACCCTGGTAGACGATCAGCAGATAGCGCGACTTGAAATCGTGAACCCCGTAGGAGCGCCCTCCCGGAGTCGGCAACTTGAACGAGATCTTCTCGGTCTTCGCCGGGCTCCCGGGGTTCTTGGGCGCGGGGCCCGCGGCGGCGGCGACAGCCAGAGCGGAGAAAGCCAGCAGGGTTCGCATGCCTCTTAACACGCCGCGGAGCGCCGTTATCCCGCTGAACAGTACCTGAAGTCTGCTTCAGTGTCCGCGAGAGCCGGCGCCCTCACGGTTCCGTTTCCGCCTTTAGTAGATCGAGATACGCCGCATAGGCGAACAGGCGATCGCGTTTTTGGCCCGTGGTCTCGGCCAGCACCCCGGCCTTGACCAAGGTGTTGACCGCCTTCGCCGCGGTCGGGCGCGTCGTGTCGAGGATCTTCATGGCGCGCGCAACCGTGACAACCGGATGCGCCGGCAACACCTCGAACAGCCGCAGCGACATGACCGAACTCGACGCGACGGCGAGCACCCTCTCGCGATCGGCACGAATCAGCGCGAACAGGTCGCGCGCGCTCTGAACGGACTCGTTCGCAATCGTGGCCACGCCCGTCAGGAAGTAGAGCGTCCAGCCCTCCCAGTCCCCTTCCGTTCGAACGGCGCCGAGCCGGCGATAGTACTCCTCGCGGTGACGCTTGAAGTACAGGCTCAGATACAAGAGCGGCTCGGAAAGCAACTTCCAGTGCTCGAGCAGCAGCGTCACCAAGAGCCGGCCGATGCGCCCGTTTCCATCCAGATACGGGTGGATCGTCTCGAACTGCACGTGAAGCAGACCGGCCCGCACGAGCGGCGCAAGGTCGCCCGGAACATGCATGTACTTCTCGAGGGAGGACAACGCCTCGGCAAGCGCGTGCGGCGGCGGAGGAACGAACATTGCATCGCCGGGCCGAGTCCCGCCGATCCAGTTCTGACTGGTACGGACCTGGCCGGGCAACTTGTCCTCGCCCCGGGCGCCCCGCATCAGCCGCTCATGGGTCCCGTTGAGCAGACGCATCGTCAGCGGAAGCCCGGTGCCGCTTCCAAGCTGCCCGCGGGCATACGCCAACGCGTCGATGTAGTTGCAGACCTCATGGACATCCGCATCGCCGGCAACGGCCGTACCCCGCGCCTCGAACTCGACGAGATCGACCAGCGATGCCTGCGTGCCCTCGATCTGCGAGGAAACGACTGCCTCCTTGCGCACGAACGCGTATAGGAACCAATCGAGAGAGGGAACCATCTCACCGGCCAGCTCGAGCCCGCGCAGCGCGCCCTCGGCCAACGCGAGTCGTTCCTGTGCCTCGGCGCCCAGCCTCAGCGGAGGCTTCGCCGGGGGAAGGGCGAAAGGAACGAAGGCATCGACGGACTCGCCGCCCACCGTTGTGCGCTCATAGATTCCGGTGACTCTCGGCATGGGGCTCCCTACGAAAGAAGTCTTACCCATCCGGGCCGAAAGTAAAGGGTTCTTTCTTAGCTCGGCCGCATAAGAAAGGAGCCTTTCTTACAGCCGACGAGCATCGCCGTCCGTTTGCTCTTATCGTGGTTCCGCCATGGCTTTGCTCATCGTTGCTCTGTTCTCGCTGGCGTTTTTTGGGGGGTGCGGGGGCTCGCCCGCTCCCGAGGCGGTCACAGTCGAAGAATCCGGGGCGACCGGCGGCGAGCCGAACGAGCCCCCGGTGGACGAGCCCGCCGAGGACGAACCGGCCCCCGAACCGCCCCCGACGCGCCGGATGTCCGAATACGAAGTCGAGCCGCCGTACATCGGCGACACCGAAGCGTTTTGGGCGCGGACCGATGTCTACGTCATGCGGCCCGACGTCGAGCCGCTCGACTTGTGGCCCGACGAGGTGCAGCACCCTTCGGATCACGGAATTCGCATCATCGTCTTGCTGGCCGGCGACTATCGCGCGCGGTCGAACGGATCGCTTCCGCCGGGGGTGTTGTACATCCCGGATTCGGGCACGAAAGAGGAGCCGCTACTCGTGACGTACGCGCCGGCCGAGGGTGCGGACATCTTGGCGGCGGCGCATCCGGCCGAGCGCTTGGGCCAGAGCCAGGCGCAGCTCACGGCGATTCGCATCTGGAACGAGCAGTACCAGTACTTTCACGGCCTGACGTTCGCGAACGGCGTCAGCGCGTGCCTCATGCGCCAGACGAGCGGCAGCGTGATCGATCGGTGTCTGTGGCACGAGACCGCCGCGCAACCGCTGCGCATCCGCTTTGATACACACCACAACCTTGTCCAGCGCTGTGTCATGCGCCGCTTCGATCCGGCGCGCTGGGGCACCGGGGACACCGTCGCGATCCAGGTCAGCGACGCCGCGTGCACGCACAACAGGATCGTCAGCAACGTGATCCTCAACTACACCGACTCGTACCAGCACACCGATCGCGCCGACGAGGACTACGGGCTGGGCGCGGGCACGATCCTCGACAACAACTTCATGGGGTTCACCGAAGAGGCGTACGTCCAGGACGAAACCGGTGAACTCCTGTGCGGCGAGAACTCCCTCGACTTCAAGATGGGCGGCACGGAAGAAGAGCCGGTCCTCGTCACCAACAACATCTTCTTCGGTGCGCGCGCCGCCAAAAAGGGCTGCGCCGCGTCCGGCTCCGGCGGCTACGCCGTCGCGTTTCACCGCCGCGGCACGTGGATCGAGCTGCGCGGCAACCTGTTTCTCGACAACGACTCGGGCCTGTTCCTGAACACGTTTTTCCTCAACGTCGACCAGGCCCAGGGCCGCATCGACCCGCACCTGACGATCACCGGCAACGTGTTCTCCGGCGTGCATAGTTTCGCCACCGCCTTCCCGAGCCGCACGGGCCGCATCATGTCCGGCCTGAGTCCCGCCGTATTCAGCCAAAACCAGATCATCGACAGCGACCGCCTGATGGAATCCGAACCGTTCGCCGGCCTCGGCCCCCTGGCCATCAAAGACAACAAGATCCACGGCACGCTGGAACTCGCCCCCCGCGACGAAGCCGACCTGAAAGCCGACGGCAACATCTTCAACTCCGAGAGCGGGGGCGTCCCCACCGTCCTCCAAATCCCGTGGGTCGATCGCACGCTTCGCTACACCGCACCACCGCAGTAGTGCGGCAACAAACCGACCGTCAGCAAACGGACGGCGATGCCTCGACGCCGGTCGTCAACGAGCGACGCGTCGTCGCAGCTCGACAGGAGCGGCGGGACCGTCCGGGCCCTCGCCGGCGCACCAGCGCTCGATCATTCCCCAGTCGATCGAATGGCCGGACGCCACCAGCACGGCCTGGTCCATGTATTCGCGACTCTTGTAATGGATGAATCCGGCGAGGCGATCGCGGACACAGTCCGTTGGCGCAAGAATCTTGATCTTGAACTCCGCGACTCTCAAGGTGCGCCGCGACGAAGCGCCAGAGTTCCTCGACCGTGCACTCGGAGTAATTCAAGTCACATTCCTTGCCGAATGACCGGCTTGCCCCGGCGGCGCGGGCGACGCCTAGCGGGGAACAACCGCTCGCGTTCCTTGGTGGTCATCGCCTCATAGAAAACCCGGATCAGATCCTTGAGCTTCGCCGTCGCCGGGTGCCGCGGATCAAACGAGTACAAACGTGTGTTCCCAACCATTCTGGAAACAAGCAGCCCGGCGTTCTCGAATTTGTCGAGTTGTCGCTGAACGGCGCTGACGGCAATGCCCAAGTCCCTCCCCGCACCACGAGCGTACGCCTCCTGGTAGTGGAAGAGGTAGAGCATCAGATCAAACAGACTCTAGTCGAGGTCGATATGCACAAGTCCCAGTCGTCAACGGCCGGAGCGACGCGCTTTCCTGATCGCTCTTTCGAGCGTCTCGCGCTCGTCCGCCGTGAGCCGCGCCAGAGCAGCGGCGACGTGCGGACCCGCGGCACGGTCCATTTGGGCGAGCGCCGTGATGGCGATTTCATGCCCCCGCGCCCCCCTCTTCACCAACTCCGGAACCGTTCGCTCCGCCAATTCGGTCAACGACGCGAACGCTGTCGCGACGGTCTTCTCCGCGAAGGTCGGCGGATCGTCCAACGCCTCGAGTAGCTGCGGGATCGCGGTGGCGGCAAGGGCGCCGCACTGGCCGAGGGCCCCGATCGCGGCTTCCTTCTGCCAGCGCACGGCGTTCGGCGAGCGCAGCAGGTCGATACTCGCCCGGACCACCTGTTTGGTCGCCTGGCCACGGTCGGCGAGGTATTCGATGCCCTTTTGAACCACGGCGGGCTTGGAGTCCGACAGTGCGCGCTCGAACGCATCGCGCGTACGGAGCCGATCCGGGTATCGTTCGGCCAACACGTCGAGAGCGGCAAACCGTACCTTGGGCGCCTCGTCCGACGCGCACGCAAGAACCGCTTCCAGGATCGCGTCGCCGCGTGCGTGCCACTTCAGGCGGTTCAGGACCGTCACGCGGAACTTCGCATCACCGGTGAGAGTCAACGCGGCCACCGGCGCCTCCAGAAGGGCGGCCCTCTCACCAAGCGCAAGTACGCACTCGAGCGCGGTGAGGCGTTCGGCCTCGCTGCCTTCGGTCAACCACGACTTGAGATGGGGCAGGGTCTCGAGCGGTAGCGCGTCATCCCTGTTCAGGGAGTCAGCGCACGCCAGGCGCACCGATACGTCCGGATCGCCGAGGCACGCGCGGAGGCGCTCGCGGCAAGCCGCGCCGGGACTTGCGAAGGGTTGCAGCCCTTTCGCCGCCTCCAGCCGGACGCGTGCATCCGGGTCGTCGAGCGCAGCGACGAAACGCGGCCGCCAGTCAGGATCGGGCGCGTCGGAGGATTCGACAGACTCGCGCGCCACGCGCAGAACGGCCGTACGCACGACCGGGCTCTGGTCGTCGAGATACGGCAGCACGTCGGCCTTGACGTCGCCGCCGAGCTCCGCCCGGGCGAGCGCGGCGTTGCCTCGGATGTAGTCGACTTCATTCGGATTCGACAAGCAAGCGAGCAGGGGAGCCGTCGGGATCGACAGCTCATCATGATCCGCAAGCTGCGCCAAAGTCTGGACCGCCCGGCCGCGAACCCCAGGATCCGGGTCGGACAGCATCGGGACGGTCCGATCCACCGCGACACGCCCGCGCACGACCACGCTTGCCTCGGCAGCCTCGCGCGCCCGGTCGTCCTCGTAGACATTGGTGGCCCGCGCGATGACCCATCCCGGGACGACCGCCACGGCCACTCCACGGACCACGGAATTTTCGTCCGCCAGCAGCCTGGTGAGTGCCGCGCCCTCCTCATCCAGCGTCGCCTCCAGCGCCAAGAAAATCTCTACGTGCGCGGACGACCCCCAAGCATGGATACTCGGTGCCGGCGTCGCGTCCAAGGCCAGGGCGAGCGCGCGCCGAATCGAATCGTCCACTCGAAACAAGCCCTCGCCGGCCAAGGCCGAGATCGTTGTCGCGACAGTGCCCCGGGTGTCCTCGTCCGGACTCCGCAGGAACACCAGAAACAGTCGTCGCCGGTCGTTTCCGCGGGCGATCCACATCACCAAGTCGAACGCACCAACGTGCCGCCCGTGCTCCGCGTCGAGTTGCATCGCCGCCGCCTCCAGCGCCGGGAGCGCACGCGCGCCAAGGCTGCCAAAGAACTCGCGGTACGGAAACCAATCGGCCGTCAGCGACGCGACCACCGCTGCAATGAGCCTATCCGAAACCGGCCCGGGTTCGCGAAGCGCCGTCCCAGCTCTCGCCCGCGCCTCGCCGTCCGCTCCCTTGAACCAGACCATGAACGCTTCCGGCTCGACCGGAAACTCGGACGCCCGCGCCTCGCCCTCCGGCGCAGCCCGCTCCCGCACCGTTCGCTCGGATCGGGGTTGCTGCCGCCACAAGACCGTCCCGATCGCCACGACCAGCAACACGCCAAAGAAAACGCGACGAACGCCCACAGGTCCAGCTTACTTTGAATACCGCATCGACAACCCGGTGTTCGTGTCGCTGTGGCCGCCCCCGCCCCTCCTTCTGCATCGCTTGAGAGTCCTTTCGCGAACGCCACAACGCTACGCGTCGCGGATGAGGGCGTAGACCTTGCGGAACCTCTCCATCGCGCGCAAGCGGGCCCGCTGGGCTGCGGCAGGAGAGATGTTCAGGCTTGACGCGATGGCTTCGATGTCGAGGCCCGCGCTCATCATGCGGACGAGGGCGCGGTCGCGCGCGGGGAGGCCGGCCATGGCCAGCGTCGCGCGTTGAATCTGCTCGTTGCGCGATGCGTGCGTGACGGGTCCCGTTTCCGTGGCCGGGGGCTCGATGCCCGCGCCGCTGAAGGTGATGCGCAGCATCGGGCCGGCGTCGCGCTTGAGGGCTTTCCAATGGGCGATGCGGTCGGAGAGGTGCTGGCGCGCGAGTGCGAGAAGCCAGCCGATGAACTGCGGCTCGCCCTGGTACTCGAACCGCTCGCCGTGCTTGATGGCGTGAAGATGCACACCTTGCGCGAGATCCTCCGCCGCCTCGTAGCGCCGCAGGGGCGTCGCGTTTTTTTCGAAGTACCGGACCAGTGTGTCCCGGTGGTTCGCCAGGAGACTCACAAGCTTCGTCACGGCTCCCGCCTGAACACGAGCCGAAACCCGTGGTTGTGCGAGGCGACGTCGGGAGCCGCGTGCAGCCCGCCCCAGAGGTTGAACTCGTCCGGGTTCGTCATGCCCCATGACGAGCCGCCGAGACGCCGATAGCCGCGCTTTTTGTCGAACCAGTCGTCGAGCCACTCCGCCGCGCTGCCGCACATGTCGTACGCGCCGTAGGGCGACTCGTCGATCGGGTACCGCATCACCGGTTCGGGGCTGGCGCTCGGGCGCGCAAAACAGGACTTGAGCCACTTCGGACGAAACACGTTGCCCCATGTGTACGCGCGCTTCATGTCGCCATCGGCAGCGCGGACCCACTCGGCGCGGGTGGGCAGCGCGTAGGTGCGTCCGTCACGCCGCCCGCGCCACGCCGCGTACTCAACGGCGTCGTCGTACGACACCCCGATCACCGGCCAGTCCGGGTGCCAGTCGTCCGGCACCGCGAACGATCCATCGGCACGCGCGGCCCAACGGTCGCGGCCGTGGCGCGGCACGCGCGTGGATCTCTCGGCCGCGGGCAGCGCATTGAGAAACTCGACGTACTCGCGACACGTCGTTTCGCGCTCCTGAATCCAGTATTCGCCGTAGGCGACGTAGACAAAACCGGCGGGAGTCGCTCCGACGCGATTGAGCCAGCGAACATGGCCGAACTCGTGCGCCGGCTGCGGCTCGCAACTCCACAACAGATCTTCAAACCCCTTGCGTCGAAACAGGACCTGTATCGGACCCGGCTCGACACTGACCGTACAAGGCGTGCGACCGACGAGAGCGGACGCGTGCAAGAAACGCGGCGCCGCCGTTACCCGCACGGTCAGACCCGGAGGCAGCTGCACGACGGCGAGTCTTGCTCCGCGGTAGACCCGCGCCGCAACCCCGCCGCGCTCGGCAAGCTGCGCCGGAGTCATGCAGCGCGACGAAAGAGCGCGGACTTCGCCCGCACCCGCAAGAACGAAACGAGCATCGCCGTCCGTTTGCTTCCCCAAGTCGGTGATGCTTCGTACAGCCTCCCCGTCGATGGACAGGAGCCGGTCGCCGTCTTTCGTCAGGACGCAATCGCGGATCGGATGGCCGGCCACGTCGAGAATCAAGTCGCCCGGCGCGATGTCGCCCGCGCCACGCACGACGCGCAGTGCCCACGACCCGAACGGTAGCGATGACGGATCGACGCCGGCGGGGACCGGCACGAGGCGCCGCTCCCCGCCTTCGCGCAGCATTGCCAGCTCCCGGAAGCGAAACAGAAAGACGTCGGCGCCGGGTGGGTCCGTGATCAGGTTGAGCTGCGCGCGGACACGTAGGTGCGCGGTCGCGACTCCGTCGGGGTCGTGCCGGTCGATGAGCCCGCGATACAGCGTCACGCTCGCGAAGTCTCGCGCCGCGGCGGCCTCTTCCATCTTTTCGAGGTAGAGTCGGGCGCGCACCGCGTCCGCCCCCGGGACCGACGGGTCGAGTTTTTCCGCCAGGCGCAACAGGTCGAGCACGCGTAGGAACGAGGCTTGGCGCGCGCGGGTCAGAGCCTCGCGCCGATCAACGACCGCCTCGAACTCGCGGTCCTCCTTGTTGGTGCGGTAGCTCGACTCGGTCGCGCCACGGAGCCACTCGTGCCGCGTCTCGGCTTTGAGGAGCTCGCCGCGCGACGCGCGATACTCGACCAGAATTCGTTTCGCCGTCGCGACGCGATCGCGCGCGTCGTCCTGTTTTTTTCGCGTCTCGCTCCAGCGTGCGTGGACCAGGTAGGCCGCGAACACGAGGGCCGCCACAGCGACTGTCGCGATCGTGGCCGCGCGGGCCGGATTGCGGTTCGCGTAACGGCGGACACGCGCCCGGGCGCTCGGCGGTCGCGCGCGGATCGGCTGCGCGTGAAGAACCGCTTCGAGATCCGCGGCGAGTTCGGTCGCACTCTGGTATCGGTCCTCCGGCCGTTTCTCCATGGCCTTGAGCGTGACCACGTCGATCGCCGGCTCGACCGCCGGATTGAGCTTGCGCGGCGGCGGAGGATCCTTCGTCAGGATTTGCCGGAAGAGCGCCTCCATCGTGCCGCCCGCGAACGGCAGGCGGTCGGTCAGGCACTCGTACAACGAGACGCCCAACGCGTAGACGTCAGTCCGCGCATCGACCTCACCCAGGCCGAGCTGCTCCGGCGCCGCGTACGAGGGCGACCCCGCGAAGCTGCGCGTGAGGGTTGTTGCCTCGACCTCGGTCAGGTGCGCCATGCCGAAGTCGAGCAGGACCGCGCGGTCGTCCGGCGTGATGAGGATGTTGGCGGGCTTCACGTCGCGGTGGACGACACCCTCCTTGTGCGCGGCATCGAGCGCGCCGGCAACCTGCCGGATCCAACCGAGGATGCGCGGCACCGGCGGTCGCTCCCCGGCCGCTCCGGAGGCCGCCACGATCTCGCTCAGGGGCTGCCCGGGCACGAACTCCATCGCGAGGTAGCGAACGCCATGCGCGTTCCCCAGCTCGTACACGGTGACCACGTTGGGGTGGCGCAGCTTGGCGATGGCGAGCGCCTCGCGTTCGAAACGCTTGAGGACCGTTTCGGACGCCTGCAACTCCGGCCGAATGACTTTGAGCGCGACGAGGCGACGCGGCGCGTCCTGCTCGGCGACGTAGACCGTGCCCATGCCGCCGCCGCCGAGCCGTTTCAAGAGCCGATAGGCGCCGAGCCGTTCGAACGGGAGCTTGTCCCCCGACGCCTCACCGAGCACACGATGGAGCGCACGAATCTGCTGGCGCTCGCCGGTCTCGATGCCGGGCTGGCGTGCGAAGAACGCGTCCGGATCCTCGGCGCCGCCTGCGCGGCAGGCGTCGAGGTAGAGGTCGTAGAACGGCTCTACGTCCGGAGGCGTCGTGTCACGGCGGCCCATGGAAGCCCAGGGGCTCCCAGCATACCGAACGCGGCGATGGGTTCCGCAGAGGAGTGGATCGTCGGCTATTCAGCGACGACAGGAAGGGGAACCGAAGCATCGAGCTCGACGTCATCGAAGTCAACCCAGCCGAAGACGGGATCGCCTTCGGCGGTGTAGTAAACGACCTTGAACCGGCCCCGGTTCGTGTGGATGCCCAGCACGACGATCTTGTCCGTGTCCACAATGAGCAACTCGATCCCACCCTCGGGTAGCGAATGGAGAATCGTGGGCGCGCCGGAGTTCAGACAGGCAATCACCGGGTTCGGCGAAGCGAGGACGGCAAACGAAGGCAGGCCGTCGTTCGGGTCGAGGGTTCCAGAGAGATTCCATAGGACCGAGAACGGCTCGCCGGGCAGGATGAACGGCTCGAGCTGCAGCGTGATGGTCGTCGGAAACCCGACCTCGTCGAGAAGCAGCGGGGGCGAGGGGGTCGCAAGCTCGAAGAACCGGTCTTGAAACGTCCCGAGATACCGGTTCGGGAGTATCTGCGCGCCAAACAGCGGATTGAACTCGAAGATCTCGATGGTCAGTCGTTGACCGTTGACGAGGACAAACCACTGTAGCGACTGGGAACCTCCCGGACGCTCGAAGACAGTGTCGAAGGCTTGGCCGAATCCCGCGACGGGAAACGTGCCGTCCACCAGCTTGTTCGCGAACGCAGGAACCACGTTGGCGCCCAGGATCGCTTCACTAGCGGGATTGCTCACCGTCGGAATGCTCGCCAGGAAGTTCCCCTGGCCCACGTCCCGCTCGGCGAAGCAGTGGATCTTGCCCTCGGGATCCCGATAGTAGGTGCACCGGCCCACGCCGCGGGGAAGAACCTGGCGCGTCTTCGACCCTTCCTTCTCGAGCGATTCCAGGACGGCCAACCCGAATTCCACGCTGCCGAAGAACGTCACGAGCAGAACTTCGGCCTCGGTCAACCCCGCCAACTGGGATGCAGCCTCGAAAGCGAAGCCATCGACGTCTTCGGCCACCTGCGTCGTCGTGCCGGCGGCAAAATCGATCTGATACAGGTTCGGAGCGAGTGCCGAGTCGGCCACATACGCCAGCGACCGATCGCTCGGGGCCCAGTCGAACGAGCCGATGAAGGTGTGGCGGCCGTGCTCGATCGGCGGCGCGTCCCCGTCGGTCGTGTAGATCGCAGCGGCGTCCTTGAAAGCGACGCGCGAGCTGTCGTGGCTCCATTGAAACAGTCGCACGGACCCGGCACTGCCTGAGATGCGGCGCGCGTCGCCGCCCACTTTGGAGACCTGAAACAGCGCGTGGTCGTCGGTCGCTGCGTCCTTGCGGCGATAGGCCAACGCCGAGCCGTCCGGCGACCAGTCAAAATCGAACGCCCCGACGCTGCCGGTCGTCCCCGCCTCTATCGATACGCGAGCCTCCGCCCCACCCCCGTCGATATCGACGACGTAGAGATCCCGAACCCCCTCGGTCTCGAGGTCGGCACCGAACGCGATGCAGTTCGCCACGGGTGACCAGGCATAGGCGACGAACCGTACGCCTGTCGTCGCCGTCATGCCCGCAATGCGCCTCAAGCCGGAGCCGTCCGCGCGCACCACCCAAAGATCGTGCTGTCCAGCCGTATCGCGGTCCCAGCGAAACGCGAGCCACTGCCCGTCGGGCGACCAGGCGATCCGCGTGAAGACTTCCGCGACGCCGCCGGTCACGTCGAGAAGACCCGTACCGTCCGGCGCGATCAAGAAAAGCTGCGCCGGACTGGCGCTGGCCCGATAGGCGATGACACTGCCGTTGGGCCGCCACGCGAGCTCCTCCACGACCACATTGCGGGGCCCGATCGGCACCGGCGTGTCGTCGTTGACCGGCGAGATAAACAGTCCCGGGTCGGCCACGCCCTCCGCGCCGTACGCGACCTGCCGCTGATCCGGAGAGAGCGCAAACTCGTCCACATGCACGGCGTCACCGAGCGAGTGCGAGAGGTCGAGAACGCCGCCGGCCGTGTTGATGGCAAAGAGCTGGCGCACGCCGTCGAGTTTGTTGTCCGCGGTATAGACCGCCGCGACAAACGGCCCATTCGCGGGAATTCCCCCGCCGCCGGCGCCTCCACCGCCTCCGCCACCGGCGCCGGCGCCGGCACCACCCGTCCCGTTGTTGCCGTTGCCCGAGGAACGGTGGCAGCCGATCGCCCCGGCAAGAATCAGCAGCAAGAAAGTCCAGCGCATGGCGTCCTCCTACCTCCCCAAAAACGGCAAGCACCACGAGGCCAGACACCGCCCCCAAAAAAAACCCCGGCCTGCCGGTACGGTGCCAGGCAAATCTGCCGCTTCGAGCCGGCCGATACAGGTGCCAGGCAAAACCTGCCGCAGCGGACTTGTCACCACGCTTTGGCGCGCATGGCGGGAGTTGGCGCGCATGGCGGGAGTTGGCGTGCGCGGCGGGAGTTGCCGCGCATGGCGGGAGTTGGCGCGCTTGGCGCGGGTCGGCGGCGTGTGTAGCCGAACAGGGGTCCCGGCGCCGCGCTATGCCGACGGCAGGCGCCGGATGCGGACAACGCCACCGCAAAACGACATCTGTTCGCAGGTCGCTTCCAGTCCGCGCCGTTGGCATGCCGTCATTAGCTCGTCGGCCGCCCAGTAGTGCTCTTCGTCGTCCCAGAGATCTCGGCATCGGGTCCGCGCCAGCCGGCGCGCCGCGCAATCAGGAAAGAGCACGTCGCCGATGATGACACAGCCGTCGGACTCCAGCGGTCCGTCGATCAGTTGTTCGATCAGGTCCAAGCTCTCTCTGAGTGGGAACTCGTGGAACAGATAGCTGGCCACGACACAGTCGCACGCCGCCTGGTCGAGCGCCCAGTTGGGCCGACGCACGTCCGCCCAACTGAGCTTCGCGTCCGGGCAGCGCTCTCCCGCGCGCACCAACATGGCGTGCGAAAAGTCCACTCCGATCAGCAAGCAGCCGGCCGCAAGACACCGCTCCGTCAGACGACCCGTTCCGACACCGAGCTCAAGGACATGACGCCCAGCCAGTGGCTCGGCCCGTTGCGCCAAGCGCTGCAACACGGCCTCGTAGCCGGCGAACGGAAATCGGCTCCCCGCATCGGACTCGTCCACCGACGCGTCATAGCGCCCTGCCCACTCCTCGAAGAGTTCCCGGCGTGTCCCCACGTTGCCCGCCGGCTATTCGTCGTCGGGTGCGGGGCCGAGTGCTTTGGCGCGGTCCGTGATGCGACGAAAGAGCTCGGTGTTCGGGCTGTTCGGCACGTTCTGGATCTCGGTGGGATCGACACCCCACTCCTCGAACTCCTTGAACTGCGCCTTGGACCAGTCGCGCTTGAACGTCGTGCGCATCGATGTCTTGATCGACTCGATCTGCGCCACGTAGGTCTGATTCGTACCAGGAACCTTCTCGCTCGCGACGCGCGCGAACCAACGGCCAAACCCGTGATCCTTGCCGGGCTGCGCAATTCCCCTGGCCATGATCTCGACAAGTTCGTCCATCAGGCTCGAGCCGCCCGCGGTCGGAATCGCCAGAACCGCGTGGAGCTTTCGCTGCCCGTCGACCACCACGCGCTCCGCCGCCTCGCGCTGTTCGTTCGTAAGCTCAAGCGCCGAAGCGAATACCTTCATCCCGGGCTTCTTGTTCGCCTTGACGCGCAGCTCCTCCAGAACGCGCTTCGTCTTGCGATCGACCGCGTCATCGACGATCGCCGCCAACGCCTTGTTGTCCCCGGCGGTGCCGGACAGCCCGTCGGGATCATCGCCGTCCGTCTGCTCTTCGTCCGGGTTCATTCCGTCCGCCGGGTTGACGCCCGCGGAGCCCCGCCGTCCCGTGGACCCCGGTTGCGCCAGGACATCGAGTTTGCGCATGAGTTCCACGACCTGCAATTGCAACGCCGTCACGCGGGGATCCGGCGCGGTTCCCCGTTCCCGCACCGGCGCGCGTTCACGGCGCGGGCGCTCCCGCATGACGCCGTAGGTGGCCAGGCCAAGCGCGAGAGCGGAGAATACAAGCGCGATGCCACCGGTCTTCATGCCGCCATGATACGCCGCTATTCGTCGTGTTGCGCGAGACGCAATTCCAGGCGTTGAATCGCGCGCAGGATCGCGTTGCGGTCGAGCCGGCTGTAGTACCACGTCTTCAGCATGCCGACGCCGACGCTCGCCCAGAGGAATAGCCCGGCGTAGGCGACGAGTCCCTTCACGTCCGCAGTATCGGTCTGAAAAAACCGGACCGCCGCCCAGACCGAGAGGGCGAAGATCGCGGGGGCCGCGATCCAGACAACAATGATCAACCAGCGCTGGTGGCCGCGAAAGCTCGCCACGACCTCCGCGCGCATGGTCTCGTCGTAGTCCGCGTCGAACGCGTCGCGCAGGTTTTCGTCAGAAAAATCCGTCATTTCAATCGCTCCTTGATCTGCTGCCGGGCGTGGTGGAGCCGCGACTTCACCGTGCCGGCGGGAATGTGCAACAGGGCGGCGATCTCGGTGATCCCGAAGCCGTCGCGGTAGAAGAGTGCCAGCACTTCGCGGTGCATCGGCGCCAAGGCGCGCAAGGCGCGAACGAGAGCGCTTGTTCCGCCCGTGTCTTCGGCCACGCGCGGGGCGGCGCGGCGACCGGCCTCCTCGATCGCGTCGCGCTGGCGGCGGTCACGCCGCACGAGATCCGCGCTCTTGCGCCGCACGATCCGATGCGCCCACATCTCGAACCGGGCCGTGTCGTGCAGACGTTGCAGCCCGCGCACGATCGCGAGCCACGCCTCCTGCAACGCATCCCACGCAAGATCATCCCGACCCGTCACGCGCCGCGCATGCCGCCAGAGCGGTTTTTGCCACCGCGCGACAAGGCGCTCAAAAGCGCGCACATCGCCGTCCTGACAAGCGAGGACGAGTAGTTCGTCGGCAATCTCCCGCGGCGTGCGCATCGTGTACCCGTATGTCGCACGAGAGCCCGGGAAGGTTCAAAGAAAACCTCGGCAGGAATACCCATCCGAAAACAGCAAACGGGCCTGCCCGCGCCGAAGCGCGTGGCGCGAAGGCGGGACGGCGATGTATCCGGGAGCGGATCAGTCCCCGTAGGCTTTTCGCGGATACGGGAGTCGCTTGGCGCGGAGCTGTTTGCCTCGCGGCGTCCAGTCGGCGTAGAAATCGACGCCCGTGACTCCCGCGGCGTAGAACTGGTTCAGCGTCGCAGCCACGTGCTTGAACGGCACCTTGTTGTTCGCCTTGATCGTTCCCCTGCACTTGAGTTTTTCCTTGCGCGCTTCGTCTCGCCGCTTGCGGATCGTCTTTCCGACCTGGGCGGGGTCGTCCACAACCGGGTCGGTCCAGACGCGATAGCGGATGACGGTGGGCATCATGACCCTGCCCGCGTTCTTCCACTCCCGCGGGCGTTCCGTGCGACCCAGGATGTGGACCCCGATGAACACCCCCGGCTGTTGAATCGGCGATCGATCGATGGGCAGAAACATCTTCAGCCTTCCCTCGAGCTGCGGCTTCTTGGGCGCCGCCACGTCCTTGCGCTCAACCGAGAGCGCCTTCGCCTCCTCCGCTGTGTACGAGCGGTCCGCGACGAGCTTGACGCCGAAGTGCAGCTTGTAGAACCTGCTCTGGGCCACCGTGATCATGATGGCCTGAACATGCTTCCACGGCGCGTCTTTGTCGACGCGGAGCAGAACGTGCAGCTTCGAGATCGGGGTACTGAGCGTCTTCTTCTTGAGGCCCGCCTTGCCCCTCTTCTTCATGATCGCGTGATAGCGATCGCGCGCCGACACGAGCTCGAAGCGGAGCTCGCTGAGAGAGAGAGCCGGCGACTTCTTGGGGGCCTCGGGACGAGCGAACGCCGCTTGGCTAGGGCGAAAGTAGATCTCCCCGTGCTTGGTCAGCGTGATGATGACCCGGGGCTCGCCACCGTCGCCCTTGTCCTCGACTCCTGCGGGAGCAACCGGCAGCGTGACCGGAATCAGGTCGTGGGCGAACAGGTGTCCGGCAAACAGCACGAAGACGGCAAGCGCGCGCATGGGCGCATCCTACCTCGCCCGAGCGCGCATCGCCGTCCGTTTGCTTCTTTGCTCTGGACCTTCAACGCCATCGATGGCCGATACCCCGCCGGTGCTACGAAACCCGTGCGGGCACGGGCGCGGCTTCGCGTTCTCTTGTGGGCGGGCCTGCGCCCATTTCCATGAGGCGCGCGATGCGTTCGTCGAGCGACGGATGAGTCGAGAACAGCTCGCGCAAACGGCGCAGAAACGCGACCGGGGCGCGCTTGCGGTCGCCGATGGGTGCGATGGCCAGGGGCGTCACGGAGCGCGGCATCGCCGTCGCCTTCGTGGCGTCGTCGCGCAGCTTGCGCAGGGCCTCGACGAGTCCGTCGGGATTGCGCGTGAGTTCGACCGCGGATGCGTCGGCCGTGAATTCCTGATTGCGCGAAACGGAGAGCCGGAGCAGCAGGAGCACGAATGGAAACACGGCACCGAGGAGCAGGATGGCCGAACCGGCGACGAGCCCGACCGGTGCGAAAATCAGGAGGCCGAGCGGGCCGGGCCGCTTTTTTTTCGGCTCTCGCTCCTCGTGGCCCGCGAGCTTCCACAACTCCCACGCGGCGAGCGCGAGCGCGATCCACGGCAGGTAGCGAATCAGGGTCGTGAACACGAACATGACCAGTATGGAGAAGGCCAGTCCGACCGCCATCACGGCGATGCCGAGTATTGGCGCGCCCAACGCAAACAGCACCTTCGTCTTGGTCGTAAACGGTCCCTTGGGTAGGCGCGCCTTGATCCTTTCGCGCTGCCGAGCAGGCCAGGACTCGTCGTTCCGGTTCGGATCCCGCGCGTTCGCCACGATCGCCACGAGCGGCCCAAACGCGAACGCCGCGGTCATCCTCAGCACGCGTGCCATTCCGAACATGACGGTCATCAGCGTCGTGTCGCCGTTGCGGATGTGGCCAATCTCATGCGCGACGACGCCCTGGAGCTCGTCGCGGTCGAGCCGTTCCAGCAGTCCGCTGGTCACGACCACGGCCGTCCGCTCGCCCAACCCGCAGGCGAATGCGTTGAGCGACGCGTCGTTCACGACGTAGAGCGACGGCGCACGGATCCCCGCGGCCAAAGAGATCTCGCTGGTGACGTTGCGCAGTTGAAGATCCCGCAGCCTCCGGCCCCCGACGAGCGACAGCAGGGTCCACGCGCCGCGCCGCCGGATGCGCAGGTACTGAACAAACACCAAGAGCACGAGCGCCACGGCGAGTTGGTTGGGGTAGTCGCGATACCAGGGCTGCCGCGCGGTCCCGTCAAAGGGCTCGCCGTACGCCTCGTAGTACGCGCCGTCCCCCCAGAGCCGATCGAAGCTGACCCCCAGCGTGTGCCCGGCAAACGCCGTGAGCCCGAAGACCAACAACAACAGGAAGCGAAGCTTCCTGTTGTTGTTGCGAATGTGCTCCCGAAATCCGACGCGCATGGCCCCGGGTCTCTTTCGGGTTTTCGACGGGCGGCGCTTGACCATGCCTCTTGAGCCCGCCCCCGCGCCCCCCTTTTGCTGCCCTCCGGCTCCTGCGGGTTTCCGTTCGGATTTCGGCGCGAAGAGGCACCCCGCAACCGTTTTCATCACCATGCTACGCAGCTCGATCGGGATCCTGGTGGCGCTGTGCGTCGTCTTGCCGGTCTCCCTCGCGTTCGGGCGCGGGGCCGGGGAGGACGCCTATCTGGTGGCCGCCGGCAAGACCGTCGCCAAGCTGGGCGCGGCGGACCACGCGGACCCGATTCATTACGACTGCATCGCGCGCCGGATCTACCGCTTCGACTATCCGCAGATGATCTGCACCGATTTTGCGGGCAAGGTCTTGTGGAAGTACAAGCTGAGAATGCAGCGCGGCCAGTGGGTGCGGGCCGTGTTTGACGGCGATCCGCATGTCGTGTGCGTGTGGACCGGGCACGAGTTCACGGGGCTCGACAAGATGACCGGCAGACTGCGCTACCAGGTGGACCCGGGCAACCCGTACTGGACGCGCACTCGGGGTGGCGCGGTGTACTTCGTGGGTCATGCGAGCAGCGATCAGGTGCGGCGGTTCAATCCGGGGACGGGCAAGGTCGTCTGGAGCGCCGAGCCGGTTCCGGGGAAGGCGAACTGGTGTCCGATCCGCCGGCTCGGGGATGGCTTTGTGCAGGGCCTCGATCTGCGCCACCACTACTTCGATCGGGCCACGGGCAAGCCGCTGCCGATGGTGTTCCCGGCGTCGAAGACGCGACGGGTGGTGGTTGCCGCGGATCGCATCTTCCACCTGTCGAAGGATCGTCTGATCGCCTACCCGCGCGCCGGGGGTGATCCGCTCTGGTCCATGAAACGTCCGGACGGGGCCGACCGATTGCTGGAGCCGTTCGCGCACGGGCGGTTGATCGTCGCCGGCAAGAAACTCGCGCACATTTTCGACTGCGCCAACAAACGGGTGCTGTTCACGATCCCGATCGAACAGAAGTACGTCCTGCCGGAAATGCGACAGACCAGGGACCGTGTTCTCGTCCACAATCAGACATCGATCCGCTGCATCGATGCCGTTACCGGAGCCCTCCGCTGGCGCACGCCGCGCGTCCGGATCTGCGAAATGCAATCGGGCCCCAAAGGCACGGTCCTGCGCATCGTGTGGAACAAGATCCGACCGCGCAACAGGCCGGAGCGAACCGAGGGCATCGTCTTCGCGCACCGAATCTCGGACGGCAAGGTGCTGTGGAAATGGACGGCACCGCCATTCGCGAATCCGCACTACCTCTTCGCCGGTATCGCCGCAGAAGAGTGCCGTGGGCGACTGCTGCTGCGGGTGAAGTGGCACCTGCTCGACTGAACCAAAGTCGTTTCGCCCCGGCATGGGCTGAGTCGGACGTCAGGAACGGACGGCGATGCCTTCGACAAGATCGCCCAGCACGCACCTCAGCCAGGATCGCAGCAGGTTTACCTGGCACTCGTACCCCGGAACCCCGTACCCCGGAACCCGAACCCGGCCCGACAATGCGGCAGGTTTACACGGCACCCGACACGGCGGCATTGCAGCAGCTTTACCTGGCACCGTACGGCGGCGGGCACCGTACGGCGGGCGGGCGGGCGGTGCGAATGCGCTGGGTCTGCTACTTTTGGGGGCATGTTCGTTCGTGCGCTGCTTTTGCTTTTCCTGGTGCCTGCTCTCGGTCTCGTTCGCGCGCAGGAAGCAGATGCCGCGGCGCCCGCCGGGACGATTCGACCAGGTCGGTCGCCTGCTGATTCAGTGGGACAAGGGCGAAGGCACGGTCGCCTTCGACGACTTCCGCCTCGTGCGCGGCACGCGCGGCGAGCGGAGTTGCCTGCCCACGGTTGACGAGCGCCTGACCCTCGCGTTTCCCGGCGGAAAGGGGCACCGGTTTGTCTCCGACAACTTCATCGTGCTGACCGATGTGCCGGGGATCAACGCTGCATCCGTCAAGCCGCTGCTCAAGCGGCTTGAGTCGGGCCTCACGCTGCTTCACGAGCGCTATCGCGTACCGCGTCGCATGCTCGGGCGCGCGCCGCTCTGCATCTTCGCCCGCAAGGAAGACTACGTCGCATTCTTCGCACGCCTCGGCAAACACTTCGGCGTCGGCCTCGCGCCCCCCAGCGCCGACGGATACAGCGCCCTCGGCTACGGCGCCAGCACCTGGGATCCGAAACAGGGACTCGACCGGCCGGTCTTTGTGCATGAGGCGATGCACGCCGCCCTCGAACAGTTGCTGCACCTCGCGTCCGACGGCAACTGGATCCAGGAGGGCCTCGCCAACGCCGTTCAGGCGCGCCTGCACCTCGAGTCGACGAAGGCGGACCGGAGCGATCTGTTCGCCCGGCGCGCTCGGGGCGAAAGTGTCTTCCAGCCGCTCGGAGTCCTCCTCGCCATGCGGCGACCCGGCACACAACGCTATCTGCAACTCGCTACGTTCCTCGAGTTCCTCGCCGACAAGTACGCCGCGCAACTCCCGACGTTCTGGAACAAGGTCACCACGTCCTGGAAGCTCCCCCACGATTCGGGCCGTCTTGCCCTCGAAGCCGCCCTGGACCAACCGATCGAGACCATCGGCACCGCATGGATCACTTGGGGTAGGACGTACTACCGCTAGCACCGCTGGTCCCTTCCCTCCCCGTCCCCTCCCTTCCCCCTCCTTGTCAACCGCCGTCAACGAGGTAAGGAACCGTCTGGTCACCGCGTCTAGGAGATCGTAGGCGCGAATCGGCGCGCCATCGTCCCTCACACGCAAGGAGACCGAACGATGAACTTCCGTTTCGTAACGAAGCGAATCCACGCTTTTCTCGACTATCCCGTCGCCTTGGTTCTCATCGCGGCACCGTTCCTCCTCCACTTGGGCGACTCGGCTCCCATGGCCAAGTGGCTGTCCGTCGCCACCGGGGTCGCTGCGCTGGTGCTGACCGTTTTCACGGACCACCATCTCGGCATCGTCCGCGTGTTGCCCTACAAGCTTCACCTGAAGGTGGACTCTCTTGTCGCGCTCGTCTTTCTGGCCGCCCCCGTGCTCTTCGGATTCGCCGGTCTCGATCGGACTTACTACTGGGCGAACGGTGCCGCCCTCCTGATCGTAGTCAGCCTCCATCAGCCCGAACAGCCCGTCGCAATCGCAGCGACCGCGTAGGCCGTCGACACCAACGGGCGGGTCCGCGGATCCGCCCGCACTCGCCCGCGTCCATCCTGTATCTTGACCGCATGAGACGGATGACTGTGGCAACGGTACTGCTCCTAGCGCAACTCGGCACTGCGGAAGAGGCACCGCCGTTCAAGAATCTCAAGCAGGCGAAGGCCGCCGTCAAGGAGTTCCGCGCGGCCACGTTGAAACGACTCGACCGGGGGCGGCTCCTGATTCCGGAGGTTTTTTTGGAAGCCGACGCCAAGAGCCGCGAGGCACTCGGCGCCTGGTGGGGCAAGCGGTTCGAGGAGGCCCTGGCGACCTACGACCAGGCATGGGCGCGATACTCGCAATGCCTCGGGCTCGCCGAGAAGCAACACGCGAGCCTGACCGCGTTGCGCGAGAAACGACCGCCCGAACTTCGGATCGCATTCAAGCAGCGCAAAGCGGTGCACTTCGCGCTCGAATGGCTGGCGAAGCATCAGGATCCGCTCGGCCGCTGGGACTGTGTCGGATTCATGAAGCACGATCCGAACGACGACCGGTGCGACGGCGGCGGGCTGCCCGCGTACGACGTCGGCGTGACCGCGCTCGTATTGCTCACGTTCCTGGAAGCCGGGTACACGGATCGGAACAACCACTACGCGCTGGAGGTGTACCGCGGGCTCCAGTGGCTGCGGGCGCAGCAAGACAACAACGGCCTGTTCGGTCCCGACAAAACACACTTCTTCTTCTACAACCACGCCATCGCCACGCTCGCCTTGGCCAAGGCGTTCGCACTCACCAAAGACAAGCGCTTCGAGCCGTGCATGAAGCGTGCAACCGCTCTCATCCTGAAGGCGCGTTCGCCGGGACGGGGCGGATGGCGCTACGAGATCGGTGGAGACGAAGTCGATACATCCATGACAACCTGGTGCGTCCGCGCGCTGACGGCGGCGAGGGACGCGGGCGTGGCGATCGACACGTCCGCGGCGGAAAAAGGCTCGCGGCGGTGGCTGGACTCTATGACGCTCGCCGACGGTCGCGTCGGCTATCAATACAAGGGCAACCTCGCACGCCCCGAAAGAAAGGAACGGTTCCCCGAGGATCGATCGCGCGCCATGACCGCGGCGGGCACCGTGCTGCGCCTAGCCCTGGACGGCAAGAAACACGACAAGGCGCTGGTCCTCCGCAGCCTGGACCGCTGCCTCGAACGGCCGCCCAACTGGAGCTCCGACGGCAGCATCGACATGTACTACTGGTACTACGGCACGCTCGCGGTCAGAATCGACAAGAAGCGCGCCCGCAAATGGAAGACGCCACTGCACAAGGCGCTCTTGGGTCGTCAGCACCGCAAGGGCGCTTGCGCCGGCTCGTGGGACCCGGTCGGCGTCTGGGGCGTGGAGGGCGGCCGCGTGTACGCGACGGCGACCCTCGCACTCGCCCTGATCCACGCCGGCTAGAACCTTCCGCCCCCGCCCCCCCTTCTACTCTTTCCGGATCGTCTCGACCGCTCCCATCAACTTCGCACGAGTCATGCCCGGTTGGATCGCGCCAGCGTAGGCTACCGAACCATTCCCTGCTGGATCAACGGCTTCCTGGATGCGGCCCCCGCTGGAGTCAACCGTCGACGACAGGAACGGACGGCGATGTTTCCTTGTTTCTACGAATTATGACGAACCCGGTTCGGGCGTGCCCGTCTAATAGGGCATGAAGACCTCGCTGTGTGTTGTCGCGCTCGCCCTGTTGTCAACCGTCGGCGTCGGGGAAGACGACGAGGTCAACCAGAAGTGGCTCGCGATGGACCGGCAGGTCGTCAACCGAGTTCGAGCGACCGTCCCACCCAACAAGATCACGGCGGCGGAGTTCATCAAGCGGCTACAGGGCTCCGACGTTCGCGAGAACCGCGACATCGGATTCGGCGCCCGCCGGATGCGGATCGTGCTCTACGGCGGGCACATGTCGGCGTGGGTGCGACTCCTGATCGTCGATAAGAAGATCGCCGCACTACGCATTCACTTCGACGAAGGTGGCGCGGTTGGCGATCTTCTCCTGAAGCAGTGGAACAAGAAAGCGGAGCGCCAAAAGAACGGCTCGTTTGTCTACCGCTACAACAACAAAAAGCTGCTCGCACGAATCCGCGCCGCCGCCACGAAGACGCTCGGCAAGGCTTCGCCCGAGCAGCCCGAGAAGGATCTGGACAAGGTGCTGCTCCGGCACTGGCGAACGCTCACCGATCCGATGAAGGTCTACGACTTTGGGTGGCTGTGCTATGAGGACGGCTCCGCGCCCGCCGGCGCGGCGGCGATCGAGGCTCTGCTCGCCGCCAAGCGCCTCGACCTCGTGCGCGCGGTCTTGCGCAGCCCGAATCCGGAGGGCCGCGTCTTCGCCGTGCACGCTTTGCTTGCCGCGAAAAAGAAGGGCGCAAAGCTCGCGAAGGAGGACAAGAAAGCCATCGCCTTCGTACGCGAGTCCCTCGTTCCCATCTCGTGTTGCTCGGGCTGCCTGGTTTCCACGACGACCGCCAAGAAAGCCTTGGCCGACGCGGCCCGCTGAGGCCGCGCAAGACCGGGAGGCGCGGCGCCCGCGCGTGCATATCGGGCGACACCGTATAGTGTCGGACGCAGATCGAGCCGTTGCATGGGCGAAGAGCGCGACTACATCCTCGGAACCGACTCGGCGGAGATCAGGCGTCTGCGTTTTCAGCACGAGGCGTGGCTCGCGTACGCGCAAGCGTGCTGGCGTCGCGCCGGGATCGGCGCCGGGGACATCGTCCTGGACCTCGGGTGCGGTCCCGGGTACACGACGTTCGACTTGGCCGCGCTCGTGACCGGGAGCGGCAGGGTGATCGCGCGCGACATCAGCCACCGCTTCCTCCATGCGATCGAGACGCGGTGCGCGGAACAGGACGTGCGACACGTCGAGACAAGCCTCGGTTCGGCCGAAGACCTCGCGCTACCGGCGGGATCCCTGGATGCGGCGTATTCGCGATGGATGCTCTGCTGGCTCGTCGATCCGCAGCCGGTGCCAAAACGGGTCGCGCACGCACTGAAACCGGGCGGCGTGTTCGCGATCCAGGACTACCTCGATTGGGGCGCGATGTCGCTCCTGCCGAACGACGACACGTTCGACCGCGCCATCGCGGGGTGCATGCGGAGTTTCGCTGCCACGGGCGCCGAGATCGACGTGGGTCGATTGCTGCCCACGTTCGCCCGTCGCGCCGGACTTGAGGTGATCCACCTGAAGCCGATCGTGCGCATCGGCGCGGCCGGGTCGGACGAGTGGCGCTGGCTCGGCGCGTTCCTCTCGGACTATCTGCCGAAGGTGGTGCGCGAGGGACACCTGACCGCGGCCGACCACGAACGGTTCACGCAGATGTGGCGCGACCGGACGGACGCGGGCGAGACCTACATCCACACGCCCACGATGTTTGAGCTGCTGCTCCGCAAGCCGTAGCGCCTCGCGCCGCCTGCCCCCGCCCCCCCCGTTTCTGCAGGTCAGCAGCCCTTCATGTACTTCCAGTTTCGCGGCTTTCCTTCGACCATCCATTCGACCGCGGTGGCGATACGTTTTTGCCGCGTCGCCTCGCGCTTCGCCTCGGTGACCCACTCCACGTACTCGCGTTTTTGCGACGGCGAGAACGCCTTGTAGGTCGCCAGCGCGCGCTTGCTGCGCTTGAGTGCGGCCATCAGGTCGGCCGGTGCCTTCGGCGCGGGCCGCGGCGCTCTCTTCTTGCCCGACGACGGCGACGCCTTCACGCCCTGCTCGTTCAGCTCGACCGCTTCTCGCACATAGGCGACAAACACCTTGTCCGCCGGGAGGTCCTTCACGGTCGACGCCTTGATCCGGAACGGACTCGCCTTGGGTTCGCCGCCAAAAATCCCCTCCGGATCGCGCATCGCCTTGGCCTTCCAGAACCCCCACGACACGTGCTTCTTGAACGCGCCCATCCCGAAAACGATGCCCTTGTGCTCAAACGTCGGGGAGCTCCACTTCATGTTCTCCTGGATCGCGGGAAAGCCGCGATGCACAAGCCGGCGCAGCTTCTCGAGGATCGGCTGCGCAAAGTCCGGCGCGCCGTCGATGTATTCGTCGATTCGCGGATCCGTGTTTCTCATACCGCCAAAGTACGTTCTTGGCGGGCGTAGGGAGTGTTGTTTTTTGGAGGGGGGGCGGGGGCCGCGCCCCCCGGCCAGCGTCTCAACTTCGTCGTGATCGTGGCTCCCCGTTCCTCACCGGACTCCAACGGTAGAATCGACGGCGTGAAGGATGCGGCGGAGATCGATGCGCGCATGGAGCGCGACGGCTTCCCCGAGATGGAAAGGCTCTGGACGCGTTTCAAGCGCCGGCGCAAGCCGATTCCGGACAACGCGACGTTGCGTCGTTGGCGCCGTGCGCACATGGCCGCGCGTTGGCTCCCGGTCGTGCTGGGCGTGACCGCGGGCATCGCGTTCCCACTGCCGATGTCCGTCGGCGTGGCGTTTCTTACGTGGTACGCCGTTCTCTCCATACAGCGTTACGTGATCTCGCCGTTCGCCCGAATCATGGAGTGCGATCTCGCGTTCATGCTGTCGGGCGGTGATTTTGTTCGGCCGCGGGACGGCATGCACGACGTGCATCCGCTGTGGGACAACCCGGCGTACCGATCACCGCCATTGCCAGACCCTACGGAGTTCGTGCGCGCGTGTCTGCGCGATCTGCTCGGATGCAAGGTGGACCGCAGGTTTCGCCCGGGTCGATTCCACGACAGCCTGCGCGACAAGAAACAGTCGGTCACGCGGTTCGTCAAGACCTTCGGCGACCGCCTGCGCAAGCCCGACGCCAACCTCCTCCGGGAGCTGCGCGCCGAGGTGTTGCCCGAGAGCCCCGGCGCGAACCGCATCGCGGAAGCGCTGCGCGCGATCGACGAGGGCCACTACCTCGTGGCAAGCGAGGTGCGCGCCGAGATCTGGCAGCGCGACCCCTGGATCGATCTGACCCACCAGGAGGAGTTCTTCAGCTCGGCGTCGCTGCGCGGGGTCAAGTGGATCGGCCGCGGGCCCAAGGGCCGGATCGGTACGTTCGGGTACCTGCGCAACCCGTCGATTTCCGCGCTCGACTTTCGCACGAAAGACGGGCGCCAGGTGCGCGCGCGCATCGCACTCGCCGAAACGGAAACCGGGACGGACTCAGGACCGGGCATCTCGCTGCGGGTGCTGTTTGTCGATGGCGTCGAGGGCACCAACGCGATTGCGCCACGGATCATTCTCGAGGGACTGCGCGACTATGCGGTCGCCATGGGCGTCGCAGCGGTCGTGTTCAACGGCCACACGCACAACATGGTGCCGAAGCGGATCTTGCGCCACCTCGACGCACCCGTACGCGAGGTGAAGCTGCGCTACCTCGACGACACCGAGCGCGAGTACCTCGACGCCTTCACGCTGCCCATCGAACCGTTCGAGTACGCGTATCCGCGCGGCACAGTGGTCGGTCCCGTTGTTGATCTGGACTCCGGAGGCGATCCGGAGCCCGGCGACCTGGACTCCGAACGCGGCGCCGTGGTCGGTCGCGCGCCACGCCCCCTGTCGCGCGTACTCGCCGCGCTCCGGCTCCAGGCACTGTGGCTCTTCACGCTTCCGGCATTCGGCGCCGCGCTCTGGATGGTTGCCCGCGAACGCCCCGAGATGCTCTGGGGTCTCGGGACGTTCTTCGCCCTCGGCGTCGTACTGCACTTGGTTTTTCAACGGCGCAGTCTGTCTTCGTGACACTACGTGGACGATCCGGCGTCTCTCATCCGCGATCTTTCCACGCCGGCAGCTTGGCCATCATGCCGGCGGCCATCTTGCGGGCCGCGTCGGCGTCCACGCCCTGCGAGTCGATCATGAACCGGCTCATACCGGCCAGCACGTCGTCGTAGCTCTTCATCGTGCCGTCGGGCGCGGAACAGTGGTGACAGTGCGTCGCGTTCGCATCCCCGCCGCCGTGTTCCTCGTCGGTTCGCATGGGCATGCCGCAACTGATACAGGTGTTGTCGCTCATCGGTTCTTCTCCTCTTGCGACCGCACGAGCCGCAGAAAATGGTTGGTCAGGGTCCGCCCGTGCCTCGCGATCACGGACGCGCCGGGCGCGAACAGCTCGCGGTTGGCGAGGTAGTGGTGCACGAGGCCGATCCAGGTGTTGAACAGGAGGGCCTGCGGCATCTTGCGCAGCGTGCCCGCGCGCATCTCGGCGCGCACGACCTTGGCCATGTGGGTCGAGATCGCGGACTGGATCCCGACCCACGCGGTCCGCGCGTCGTTGGGCAGAAGCGGCAGCTCGGTCAGGATGTTGCGATACAGATCCTCGCGCTCCTCGATGCAGCGAAGATGCGCGCGCAGAACCTGCCGCAACGAAGCACGATCGGCCGCCAGCTCATGCAGCCGATCGGTAATCGCCCGCCCGATCTCGCCCGCCACGGCGCGCACCAGCGCGTCTCGCGATCCAAAATGCATGAAGACCGCGCCGTGCGAGACACCCGCCGCCCGCGCGATCTGCGCGGTGGTCGTCCGCGCGAACCCACGCCGCGAAAACAGCCGCACGGCACGATCCATGAGCCGCTGTCGCGTTTCCATCTTCTGCTCGGCACGGGTCTTTCGCTCGGTACGCGTTACCATAACTGAGCTTATACTCAGTGAGTCGATACTCAGTCAAGAAACCTCGGAGGTTCGGCCCAGAAAAGCCCGAACGGGCGCACACCGCCCGGCCCCCGCCCCCCCTGACCCAACTCGTAGGCCTCCCCGGTCCGAGGCCCGCCAATAGTCCGCGGGAATTCGCGCACAGCAGCGAGAGTGCGCGCTTTCTTGCGCGGTCGGCGCGCATTGAGAGCACGGTATAGGGCTTGCGCGGGGCGCGGGGTCAGAGCTTGCAGCGGCGGGGGGCGTGCGCTCGTGGGGAGTGTTGCGCGTCCGCCGTTTTTGGAGGGCCCATTCATGCGCGTACTGTTTTTTGTTTCCGTCGCTACCGCGCTGCTCGCACTGCCCGCGGTCGCGGACGACGGGTTGCGGGAGGATGTCAAGCGGCTCCAAGACCAGGTCGCTCAGCAGCAACGGCAGATCGAGACTCTCTCGTCGCAACGCCAGGCAAACCTGTCCGAGGAGGTGAACGCCTACCTGTCGAAGGGCGGGATTCTTGCGGGCGCGGACGGCGACGCCAACCCGCTGGAGGGAATCACCGTCGCGGTCCGTTTCACCGGCGTGGTCCAGAGCCCGGTCGGTTACGACCCCGGCAACCGCACCGTTGCCGACGGCGACGTCGATCTCGACTTCACGTTCAAGATCACGGAGCGCCTGACGCTCTGGCTCATGCTCACCGCGAACACGGCGAGTTCCGAGGACGATCCCGGGACAATCTTCAACACGACCCCGACCGGGAACGGACTGCCGGCGTTTCTTCTGCCCCCGGGCGCCAAGACGCTGAGCGGGCTGACCGACGGCATCGGCGTGGACGGTGCGCAGCCGACCGACCCCGGCTCCATCACGGTCTACGAGGCCGCGTTTATGTGGCAGATCGTCGACGGCCAGGACTGGTTCTTTTTGGGCGGCAACCTCGACCCGCGGCGCTGGGCGGCGCAGAACGCGTTCGCCGACGACGAGAACACGCAGTTTCTCAACAACCTGTTCGACGACCCGGCATCGGTCATCTGGGTCACGGACGCGTCCGGCCGCACGGTGTTCGCCGGGGTCTTGTACGGCAAATTCGGCGCCGACAAGCAGTTCGACCTCACACTGGCCTGGTTCAACGTGCCGGGACGATTCTTCGACAACGGCAAGTTCGTGATCCAGGTCGGCTGGACCGGCCAAGTCTCGGGCCGTGACTCCCATGTGCGGGTCTACGGATTCGTCGACGGCTTCGACATGGAGGAAGCGGGCGGCGGAGTGTCGTGGGACTGGTGGGCGACCGAGAAGATCGGCGTGTTCGTCCGCATCGGCGCGAACGGCAACACCATCAACCCGGTCGACTTCGACGCGCAGCTCGGCGCGGTCTTCACCGGCCTCGTCGGCAGCCGCCCGGACGACACGTTCGGCATCGGCCTCGGCTTCATAACGACGCGCGACGACAGCGTCATGGGCAACGTATTCCCCGACGAAACCGAGGTCACGATCGAACTCTACTACCGCTTCATGCTCGAAGGTGGCAAGCTGCAGATCACGCCGGACGTCCAGTTCATCACCGATCCGGGCGGCGGCCTCGGCTTCACCGAAGACACCCTGGTACTGCTCGGCATCCGAGTGTTCGTGGAGTTCTAGCGGGCGGGCACCGGACCGTGGATACTCCGCAGCCTCGTTGGCGCCCTTCCTCGTTCGGGGGAGGGGCGCTGTTTTTTTGCAACAACGTCGGGCGTCAGGAACGGACGGCGATGTCGGCGCGGACCCCTACGTTTCCGGCGCTTCGTCGGCGGCGGGATCGCCGCCCGCGTTGCGCTGGGCCTTTCGTCCGCGCTTGTGCTTGGCCTTGCTCGACCGCTTGAGGGTTCTTTGCAAGGTCGCGAGTTCCTCCACGGAGACGAGTCCACGGTCGAGGATTTTCTCCGTGGCCTCCTCCTCCTTCCCCTTCTTCTTGGCGGCCTTCATCCACTTGAGGTCGATCTTCAGGTATCCGTAGTCGCTCTCCTCGCAAACAAACGCCGTGTATTCGGCGCTGTAGCGGCTCCGTCCTTTCCGCGGCGGATCGAGCAGAACCTCGTTGTCGCCCTCTCCGGCGGCCGTCCGCAACGCATCGCCATCTACCTCCGGCAGTCTTGCCAGGAGCTCGGGCTCCATCCAGACCCCCAGCCCCTCGTGGAAGGGCGTCGAAACCGACTCCATTACCAGAAGACCCGCGAAGCCGGCGATAAGGACGAATTCGATGACCCATGTGGCGTAGGCGAGAAAACCCGACAATGGGAGCGACCCGGATCGGCCCAGCGTCCAGCCCGCATCGGCCCGCAGCGTGATGTAGTCGCCCAGCGGAAAGCGCTCCTTCGCGGTGGCCAAATCCCCACCGCTCTTGGCGATGGCGATGAACTCCTTTCGCTCCATCTCCGTGAGATCCCCGGCACCGTTGATTGTCTCGGCGATCTGCTCGTCGGACCAGGTCAGGGCCTCCGGCGAGGTGTCCTCGGCACCGCTGATCCAGTCCTCGATCTCGTCGGCCATGAATCGGTCGTAGGCATAGTGGAAACACATGGCGTTTCCGACTACGCCCGACACCGCGGCGATACCGACCGCCAGGACGACGCTCCGGCACTTGCCGGCGCGCGCGGCATACCCGACAGCGAGCCCTATGACGGCGCCGAACCCCATTGTCGCGAGGATATTGAGATAGAAGAACGGAACGTGGTCGATGATCGCCTGATAGAGCCAACCGACGGCTCCCGCGACCGCGACGCCGGTCACGACACAAAGCGGAATCGCGGCGGGACCGAACTTTCCGGACGGACGATATGTCTCGAATGCCATGTGTGCCTCCCCCAATGATAACGAAAACCGGCGCTCACTGGTCTGCCCCCGGGCCCCTCGATTCTTTTCAGTTGGGCTACCGAAACCGCTTCGGTCTGTCCGTGTTTGAGCAGGACATGAACCGTGTGCTTGTCTCTCTCGCCTTGCTCGTGGCCACGACGTTTAGTCAGGACAACCGGGCCGATCCGAAGAACGCGGTCGAGTCCGCATTTCTTGCGCGGGACAAGAACGGCGACGGGAGGTTGACCCAGGCCGAGTTCGGCGAGTCGGGGCTGTTTCAGCGACTCGACCAGAACGACGACGGCTTCGTCACGCGCAAGGAGGCGCACGCGTTCTATGCCGGGCGCAGCGGCCGCCGGCACCGTAGAGCGAAGACTCCGGCCGGCTCCGGGACAATCCGGATCAATCGCGACATCTCGTACTCACGCGTGAAAGGCGTCGACAGGAAACTGCTCAGTCTCGATCTCTACGCACCCAAGAGCAAGGGGCCGCATCCGGTCATGGTCATGGTCCACGGCGGCGGATGGAGCGTCGGCGACAAGGCGCACAAGAGCATGACACAAGACAAGGTGCCGCACTTCACGGGGGCCGGCTACGTCTACATCTCGATCAACTACCGGCTGTCGCCGGCCGTTGTGCATCCAGTTCATGCGCAGGACGTGGCTTGCGCGCTCGCGTGGGTGCACGACAACGTGACGCGCTACGGCGGCACCCCCGACCGCATCTTCATCATGGGCCATTCTGCGGGCGCGCATCTCGTGGCGCTCGTCGCGACGGACGCCCGCTATCTGCACGCCAACCGAGAACCGCTCGCGATTCTCAAGGGCGCCGTACTCCTGGACTCCGCGGCCTACAACATTCCGCGACTCCTCGGCGGCCTGGGCGGGCCGAAGACCGTGGCCCTGTACAAGAACGCCTTCGGCTCCGATCCGAAGGCGTGGCGCGGAGCGTCGCCCCTGTTTCACGTCGCCCCCAAAAAGCACGTCCCGCCGTTCCTGATCTTTCACACCCAACGCGAGACCGCCGCCTCGATTTCGCGCGAGTTCGCCAAGGCGCTGTCGAAGGCCGGCGTCCCCGCGCGAACGGTCAATGCACCGGACCGCGATCACGGCGGCATGAACCGCTGCATCGGCAAGAAGAACGACCCCTAGTTCTGTCCGCCCTCTTCGCCGTAAATCCGTTCCATGTCCGGCAGCTCCGTACAGTAATAGTGCACCCAGATGTACGCGTGCGTAAAGCCCGCCGAGATCAGCGCGGCGCGGGAACTCCACCACAGTCCCGGCAGCCACATCAGCAGCATCGCGTAGGTGTACATCCCGTTGCGCGTGAAGCGGAAGATTCCCTGGCTTACGAGGGGCGCGCCGCGATACGCCGTGTCGAAGTGGTCGATCCCGACGGCACGCCGGAACGTGAAGTAGCGCGCGACCGAGTACAGCGCGAACCCGGCGGGCAGCGCGACAAGACCTGCGAGCCATCGAAGGTCGGCCGCCATCGTGTCGGCGGTGACGACCGCAAGGCCGACCATCGTGACGAAGCGCGCGCCGCCCCACGCCGCAAACCCGAACCCAAACGCGCGAAACCCGGGACGCGGGCGGACATCGAACAGTTGCGCGCGCCAGCAGTACCAGACAAACACCTGATGCCCGACCGGCGCGGCCAGCGACGCCCAGAACCACGCCGGGGCGACCGTCGCGCGGCCCAACCACGCGGCGACCGCAAGCAACCCGCCCAGCGCGACGAGGTGGATTCCCTGGCGCTCGAACATGCGCGCTCATCCTACCGATCCGGACGCAACGACCGCTCCATGAACTCGAGGTCCTCGTCGGCGCCCGGCTGCGGCTGCCCTTCAAACGGCACAAACCCGAGCTTGCCGTACACATGCTTCGCCCGCGCGTTGTACCGCGCAACGTCGAGCCACAGCCGCGTGCGCGGAAAGTGAACCTCGCAATAGCGAACGACCTCGCCCAGCACGACCTGCCCGATGCCCCGGTCGCGCCGCGCCACGACGATGCGCCGCAACTCAACGCTGACCCCGTCCGGATCGAGCACGAGAATCAGGAACCCGACGAGTTCGCCACCGTCGTCGATCGAGAGATACGTCACGTGATCGAGCGCAAGCAGGCGCACGTGCTCTGCAAGCGGGTAGGTGCCGACGAAAGGCGACGCCTCGGATTCGGTCTCGAACGCCGTGAACCGGGACAACTCTTCGAGCCGCGACGCCCGCACCACAATCATTCAGTGATCGTAGCGCCTCCCGGGCGAAAGCAAACGGACGGCGATGCATTGCCCGCGCGGGTCGCTACACTTCGGGCACAATGAACAGGCCCCCTCCGGTCCGGGTTCTGCGGGCGTTTGGAATCGCCAGCGCACCGACGCGCCTGGCCGGAGGCCGAGGCCGGACCTGGCGCGCCGGCGACATCGTGCTGAAGCCGTGCGACGACCAGGAAGAATGGCGCTGGCTCGCCGAACACCTTCCCACGGTGACGCAGGATGGCTTTCGCCTGGCGGAGCGGCTGAAGACCCAAGACGGCCGCTGGGACGTCGAGGGCTGGTGCGCGCAGACCGTTCTCTCCGGCAGCCACCCTACCGGCGACCACTGGGCCGAGGTGCTCGCGGCATGCGATCGCTTCCACCGAGCGGCCCGAATACTGCCGCGGCCGCCGTCTCTTCATGCTCGCACCGACCCCTGGAGCGTCGGCGACCGGACGGCGTGGGGCGAAGCCACCGTGCCGGATCATCCGCTGGTCCGGACGCTGGCAAATGCGCGGCGCATGCTCGACCTTCCACCGCAGTTCGTGCACGGTGACATGACGAACAATGTGCTCTTCGATTCCGGTACGCCCGGAATCATCGACATCGCGCCGTACTGGCGTCCGGCCGGGTTCGCCAACGCCATCGTCGTGGCGGACGCAATGTGCTGGCACGCCGCCGATCCGTCCATGCTGCTCGATGTCGTCGCCCATCTGCGGGAGTTTCCGCAACTGCTCGTGCGCGCGCTGCTCTACCGGATGACGACAACCATCGAGTCCGCCGCGAAAGCCGTGGACCTGGATGGGTACCGGTCCGCCGTGGATTGGACGCTCCGCCTGGCGGAGGATCGCTAGGGCTCGAGAGTCACGACGTCTCGCAGCGTCGCTTGAGGCCCCTGTTTTCCTGCTTCAGGGATCGACGGATGGACGCGCGCATGAACGGCCAGAGCAAGCGGGCGACAAGACCGGACAATTCGACGCGCAGCAGACTCTTCGTGCCCGTTTCGGTGGCACTCAGCTCATGGGTGGCGCGCATTTGGATGCCTCGGATCCGGGTCTCCCAGGTGAAACATTCGCCGGGACGGAACTCGCTCACGGACCAACGGGCTTCGGGAAGTCCCGGCTGCTTGATCAAGGCGACGCTGTCTATTCCAAACGGCCCTTGATCCACACGCTGGACCGACTTCACGGTCGGCGCCCATTCGGGCCAACGCTCGACGTCCGCGGTTACTTCCCAGACGACCTGCGGTGTCGCGTGAATGTGAATGACATTTTCCAGCTTCATGAAGGCACCGTGGCCGCTCAACGTGCGCAGGTGCGGAAGCTGACGTAGACGTCGCGGCGGTCGGGCAGATACGACTGGCGATAGCTGTTGCGGATCAGGCACGACGAGGTCGCACACGAGCCGCCCTTGGCGACCTTGTGATCGCCGAACTGCAGCGTGGACATGAACGGGTACATGTCGACCTTGAAACCGTCGTACGGCAGGAACTGGGTCGAGGTCCATTCCCAGGCGGTACCCAGCATCTGCACGCAGCCCTCCGGCGTTGCGCCGCCGGACAACGCGTGGACCGGCGCGCGGCCGAGCAGCGTGCCGTCCATGTCAACGCACTCGCGGTCCGCCTCGTCCATGTCGTCGCCCCAGGGATATCGCCGTCCGTCCGCTCCCCTCGCGGTGGCTTCCCATTCCGCTTCGGTCGGTAACCGCCGGCCCGCCCAATTGCAGAAGGCCTCGGCTTCCCAGTAGCTCACGTGCATGACGGGAGCATCGGGGGCAAGGTCGGCCCACTGGTCGAACCAGCGCGACTGCCAACGGTCGTCGTCCGCGCGGCGCCAATAGAGCGGGTGCTTCGTCCTCGACTCGCGGAGCCAGCACGCGCCGGTGTAGCTCCAGGCGTCGGTGTTCTCATAGCCGCCCGCCTCGACGAACGCGAGGAACTCGCGGTTGGAAACGAGCGTGCGCGAGATCGCGAAGGGCTCCAGCTCGGTCTGATAGCCGGGCATTTCCGCGTCGAACGCAAACCCGCGGCCCGCGAAGTGCTCGGAATCCGCGGGCATGCCCAACGGATAGCGGCCGCCCGGGATCACAGCGTCGCCCGTGGCAAGCTCCGGGCCGGCGGGCGCAACAAGCTCCGCGGCGGACGGCGGCGGCGGATACCCGAGGGTTTGCCGGCACCAGACCAGCGACTCCAGGTGCATGTTCTGGTGGCACACGGAATAGCGCGCGAGGTAGTGCTCTCGCGGCGACAGGTCGTGCGTTTCGATCCAGTCGCGCGTCTCGTTGAGAACCGTCGCGTAGTAGTCCCACGCCGCCTGCCGGTCCGGCACCTCGCCCGAGCGCCAGCGCACGCGGTGCGGGATTTGAAACGAATCCCAGACCGCGTCGGAGCCGGGCATGCGCGGCTCGCCGGAACCGACCACGCGCAGGAAAAAGTACTCGGTAAAAAACGCCGCGTGGCCGAGCTCCCACACGGGCGGGTTGATCCCGGGCTCGTACGGCACCGCGAGTTGGGCCTCGTCGAGGCTCGTGATCAGCTCGCGCGTCCGCTGATCGGTCCGGTTGAGTTCGGCGAGAAGTTCGGCTTTCGTGTTCATCGGTTCACGTCACGCAAGAGTGATCGGTCCGGTGTCTCGTTCAGCTCCGCGACCAGACTACGCCAGGCCTCGCGTTCGCGCTCCGGAGCAAACTGCGCCGCGGTGCGCGCCGTCCAGGCGTGCAGCTCGGCCAGGAACGCGGCGTCGGATTCCGCGCGTGTCATCAGGTCCGCAAGCTGCCCGGTGGCGCCCGCATCGAAGAGCCCGGGGTAGTCGTCGCCGAGAAGGGCGAGGGCGGCGTCGTTGCGGGCCGCGAGAACGGGCGTACCAACGACCACGGATTCGCCGATGGCGCGCGCGCCCCCCTCGTGAAACGACGACACGACCGAGAGGGTGCTCGTCGCGAGGGTCCGCGAGACCGCGGCGGGCGCAATCTCGCCGAGCCACTCATAGCGCGGACTCTCGTCCCGCTCTTGCTCGACAAGCGAACGATACCGCTCCTCGATAACCGCGCCCATATGCAGCACGCGAATTCGCGAAGCCTCCGGAAGAAGCCTCGCAGCCGCGGCCGCCCGCAGAGGGTCCTTGACCTCGCGCAGATGGGCGACGACGCAGATATCAAACGCTCCGGAAGCCACCGGCGCTTCCGCCATGTCGGACGCATCGACCTCGCCCGCGGCCTGCACGATGACCCGCAGCTTCGCGCGCGCAACAGCCGGCACCCGCGCGCGGACGCGCTCCTGCAATCCCACAATCCAGTCGGAAGTGCGTATCGACGCGATCGCGTCCGGGCCGGGCTCCGGATACACGTCCGTACCCGTCAGCACCACGACGATCCGCGTCCGCGGCAACGTCCGCCTCACCGCCGCAATCGCCGCACAACTCTTCACCGCATGCAGCGCGACCAGGACGTCGGGCGCCCCGGAAACGTCGGGCGCGTACGACTCCGCCACCTCGGTGTCATGCCCGAGTGCGCGCAGCAATCGCGCAAACTGATCCGCCGTGCTGCGATTCCCCGTCCGAACGCGCCCCTGCACGGGCGTAAGAATGAGAAATTTCATGGGACGGCGGATGTGCCCCCGCCAGACCCAAGAGCGCGGGGCGCCCCATGTTACCAACCGAAACGGCCGAGCAGACGTAAGCAAACGGACGGCGATGCCCGTCATTCAAGCGCATCGCCGTCCGTCCTTGTTTGGCGGGGTTCTGCCCGCCCCCCGGCTCATACTAAGAAAACGTCGGCGGCGACGTTTTCATGGGTTTTCAGCCGATGTACTTGCGCAGAGCATCCTCAAGATGATTCGAGAGAATGATTTCGATGCTCTTCTCCGTCTCCTCGAGGAACTGCACGATGTCGCGCATCTTGCGCTTGTTCTTGTGGTGCAGGCGAACCTTGCGCATGACCTTGAGCAGTTCGTCGATCTCGAAGACCTCCGGATGCGCGTCGCGCGACAGGGAGATTGTCAGCTTCTCGCCGTTCATCTCGAGGCGCGTGCCATTATCGGACGGCGAGAGGTCGACGCTGGGCGTCACCCTCGTCTTCTTCTTGCTCGGCGTCGTGGCCTTCGTGTTCTGGGATTTCTTGGTCGCCGCCCGTCGGCGCGACGTGGATTTGCTGCGCGTGGCCATGCCTGTCTTTTCGGCGTGATCGCCCCCCCAAGACAAGGCGGAACAGCGCTTCCGACACCGCGACGGGCGTCTCGTTTCGAGACACCGGGCGAGAGCGCCAAAAACCGCGGGCGAACGCTACCGGATGGCCTTGTCGTAACGCTGCACGACCTGCAGCGACATCGCCATCAGTGCGGTCGAAACGACGCGGCCACCGTCGCCGCCCCAGGCGCCGGCGGGATCCCAAGAGCCCGCCGCGGCGCCCTTCTTGCGCTGGTGCGGCACGACGGCGTCCGCGAGTGCCGCGTTCCAGCGTTGCCACGCCTTGCCTCCGACGTGGTACAGGGCCATCGTGCCGATGAACCAGTAGTACATGTCGATCGTGCCGGCCGACTCGTCCCACTGGGGCTCGACGTCTAGGCACAGCCGCGTCCCCTTCGTGATTGACTCTGACTGGCGGGGTTTTTGTCCGCAGTGGATGCGCGTCAGGATGCCGGCGGCGGTCATCGCCTGGGATTTTTCCCCCGGGAACCGGTCCTGCTTGCCCTCCGGCCGGGCGACCGAACCGCCGGGGAAGTTGTAGCCAACCTGCCCGTAGTTCGCGTCGGTCATCTTGTCGATCCAGTTGAGCGAGCCCTTGAGCGCGCGTTCGATCTCCTTGCGGTCGTTGTCCGTCACAAGGCCCGCAGCCAGCGCCGACTTGAGCGCCATCACGCACCACGACGTTACGGATGTGTCGTTTTCGCCGCCGCGAGGCTCGTAGCGCCAGGCCATGTACGGATTGCGCGCCCTGAGCAGGAAGGCGAGGCCACGTTGCGCGGGCTTCTTGTAACGCGGGTTCTTGGTGATGACGTACGCCTCGGACATCGCCAGCGTCGCCATCGCGTGGTTGTACATGAACGAATGGGTCGCGCGTGTACCGAAGCAGCCGTCCTCGTCCTGCGACGACGTGAGGTAGCGCAGCCCCATCCGAACCGTCTTGGCGTAGCGGTTGTCCGCCTTCGACGCGCGATCGCCGTGGCCCGCTCCCAAGAATGCCAGTAGCGCGAGCGAGGTGGCACCGACGTCGTGGAGCGCGCCCCCGCCCCCCCCTGCATTCTTCGCCCCGGCTTCGCCGTTATGCTTCATGAACCCGTCGCAGTCCCACTTGCCGTCGCGATCGACGTCCTGGTGTCCGGCAAGCCATTTCAGCGCGGACTTGATCGCCTCTTCGCGCGCGGCGGCGGGGATCTCCTCCAACTTGCGGCGCGACCCCGTGCGTCGCTTTCGCGTCGGTTTTCTGACCCCTCCGGCACCGCCGGCGATCTCGACAACGATCTTTCCCGCGGGCTGCTGGAGCCGGCTCCAGCCCTTCTTGGCCTCTTCGAAGATCGCGACGGCTTTTGCGTAAGCGCGCTGGGAGCCATCGAGGTCGCCCTTCGCCCGCAGTAGATCGCCGAGCTTGATCTGGGTCTCCATGGCCTTCTTGGCCAACGCGATCCGGGCCGCTTCGACGCCCCCCGCAATCGCCGCAGCGTCCTCGATCTTCTCCGGCTCCTCCGCCGGGGCCGGCACGGGCAAAGCGAAAACCAGCAGGACAAGGGCGATTTGGCGCATGAAAAGGACCTCCTCCCCGGGTGCAACGAGAGGGCAGCACACCTAGTTCGAAAATACCGCCCGGATTATTATTGAACGCGTTCAGATTACCGATACTATTATTTGAACGCGTTCAATTTCTGGACGTGCGACGAAAAAAAGGAGCGAGAGCCCATGAGTCCCCTCTTCATCACCTATCTGCTGTATTTGGCCATCAGCGTCGGCCTCACCATCTGGGTGGCCCAGACGCTCAGCAAGAACGGGCTGCCGTTCCTGGTCGATGTGTTCTCCGGCAACGAGGCCATCGCCAACTCGATCAACCATCTGCTGGTCGTCGGCTTTTACCTGATCAACCTGGGGTATGTCTGCCTGGCGCTGAAAGTCGGCGCGGTAGTCGTCGACGCCACGGGCTCGGTCGAAGTGCTCTCTCAAAAGATCGGTGTGGTCATGCTCGTGCTGGGCGGCATGCATTTCTTCAACCTGTGGCTGTTCTCGAAGATCCGCGGCCGCGCGATCATGCGCGACGCCCCCCCGCCGGTCCGCCCGGACGACTTCGTCGCGATGGAGAAGGCTTGATGGCGGCCACGAAGGCACCCGACGCGCCGCCGATGGTGAGGACGACGGAGACCGGCCTGACCGTGCTCTACGACGCGTCGTGCCGGGCGTGTTGCCGCGCCAAGCGGTGGCTGGAAACCGAGCCGAAGTGGATCGCCGTGGAGTTCATCGGCGCGCGAACCCCGCATGCCCGCCGGCGCTTCCCGTCCGTGGCCGCCGCAAACGAAACCGAGCCGTGCGACCCGATCACGGTGATTGCAAGCGATGGCTCGATCTACCGCCACGACAAGGCGTGGCTGATCTGTCTGTGGGCGCTGAGGCGCTACCGGCGCTGGGCGCTCAAGCTCGGGACTCCCGAGCTGCTACCCTCGGCGCGCAAGTTCATCAACGGCGTCTCCAGGAATTCCAGGTAGCAATGACCACGGCCGGCTCCCGAACCCGCAAGGGCGAACAAACCAAGGCGCGCATCGTCGAAGCGGCGCTCGAACTCTTTCGGGAGTCCGGTTACGACGACACGACGATGCGCGCCGTCGCCCAAAACGCCGGGGTTTCGCTCGGCAACGCCTACTACTACTTCAAGAGCAAGGAGCACCTGCTCCACGCGTACTACGCCCGCATCCACGCCGCCCATGCCGAAGCCGCCGCACCCGCCCTCGAAAACGAAAGCGACCTGCACAAGCGCCTGCTCGGGGTCTTGAAGACCAAACTCGAAGTCATCGAACCGTTCCACCGGTTCTCCGGCCTGCTATTCCGCACGGCCGCCGACCCCAAGAGCCCGCTGAACCCGTTTCACGAGGACTCCGCCCCGGCCCGCCAGGAAGGCACGCAACTGTTCGCGCGCGTGCTCGAAGGCAGCCGCGTAAAGATCCCGAAAGACATCGCCCAAAAGGTCCCGCACCTGTTGTGGGTCTACTCGATGGGCATCGTGCTCTTCTGGCTGCACGACGACTCCAAAGACCGCGCCCGCACGCACGCCCTGGTCGAACAGAGCTCCGAACTCGTCGTCAAGATGATCAAGATGCTTTCGAATCCGCTTCTGCGCCCGTTGCGGAAGAGCGCGTTGAAGTTGCTGAACGAAATCGATGTGTGACCAAAGTCCGAGAGAGCCAACGGACGGCGATTAACGCTGGCGGACGAACTATGTGCCCGCGTACGCTGCGGGCCGCCGGACCCGAACGGTCCCCCTTCCGGAAATCGGGGTCGGAGAACTTGGCACGAGCGTTTCTCCCGCGCGTTGATTCATGCCTCTCTCCTGCCTTCGTGCTCTCGAGCGCGCTTGCCCACGATCCCGGTCACCAGCAAGCGACACGTGAACGTCGCTCGTGAACCTGAACCTGAACGGGTGCGGGCTCGGACATCGCCGTCCGTCTGCTTTTTTTGTGTGGGTGTTCCCCCTACAAATGCCGAAGGCCGCGGCCACACCCTGTGACCGCGGCCCCGACTCTTATCAGGATCTACCCGTTGGTGAGGCGCGGGCAGATGCCGTCCGGAATCTCGCCGTCGAACGCTTCCAGGATCTTGTCCCGGATTTGTGCGCCGGAGATGTTGATCGTGGTCGTCTCCTGGTCGGAGAGCGCCGCGCACAACGCCTTGGCGCGCGGATCGTTATCGACGTCCAGCAGGGCGCACAGCGCCGTCACGTCCACGTTGCAGACAATCTCGACCGGCCCAGCGTACTGGATGTCCTGTGTCACGGTGCCGCATGGCTCCGAGAAAGTGAACGTCGCCGTCGCGCTGATCGAATCCGTGTCGAGTTCGCAGTCGACGTCGAGATCACTCTCGAGGAACGTCAAGTCGATGCCGCTCAGGTCAGCGACGATCGACACCTCGATCTTGCCGCTGATCGGGCACGGGCAGTCTTCGATCGGCAACTGGAAGTCCAGCGGGCCGGCCGGGTTCTGCACGCCGTCGCCCCAGGCGAGCGTCCCGTTCACGGGGCCGTTGGCGTAGGTTCCGCTGCCGCTGGTGGTCAGGCTGTCTTCGCCGATGGTCACGGTCATCGTGTCGATCGTGAGGTTCGTGTCGAACGCCGGGTTGCCCTGGCGCTGGAACACCAGCCCGCCCGCCGATCCGATGTCGAATTCGCCCGAGCCGGGGGCGCCGGTCCTGGTCACCGTGACGGCGCCCGCGAGTTGCGCGTTGCCGATCTGGAAATCGCTCTCGAACGTGATCGAGAGGCTCCCCTCGCCCTCGCCCTGGATCGAGACCGTGCCGTTCGCGTTGGCGCACGCGGTCAGGTCGAGATCGATGCGGTTGTCGTCGGGGTCGCCCAACGCGCCGCGGTCCAGCGTGATGCCGATGCAATCCGCGCTGGGTCCGGTCAGCAGACTCAGGATCGTGCCGCTGCCCAAGAACTCGGCCACGCGTTCGTTCCCCGCGATGAAGGCCAGCGCGTCGAGTGCTGCTCCGATCGCCGCGGCGGCGCGCGCCTCCGGCTCGGTGTTCGCGACCGTCGGAGCCGCCTGGAGCAGGCTTGTAAGGCGCGGGCAGATTCCCGCCGGAAGTTCGTCGCCGATGGCCTCGAGGATGGCCGCCCGGATTTGCGCCGCGGTGATCGTCACCGTGAGGTCGTCGCTCTGGGTCTCGCAGAACGCGATCGCCTGGGGCGTCGCGTCGGGTCCAAGCAGAAACGCGCAGACGTCTTCCTTCGACACGGTGCACGTCACGCTTGTCTCTTGGTCAAGCTGCGCCTCGACCGTGACCTGGCCGCACTCCGGCCCGAAGATGAAATGGACGACGCCGGTCACCTGCGCCGGATTGACCTCGTTGCACACGACCGTGAAGTCCTCGAGCTCGAAGGTCAGATCCAGGTCGCTGAACGTGATTCCGACAGTCACCGAGATGCGGCCTCCTACGGGACACGGGCAATCGGCCACGGGCAGGGTGCGCGTGATCGGATCGCTTCCGTCCGGGCCGCCCCAGAAAAACTCGCCGGTCACGCTGCCGACCGTGAATGTGCCGCGACCGACCACCGTAAGCGTGCCCGCCGCGGTGTCGAAAACGACCTGCGCCGTCGTGATGCTGACCGGCACGCCGGCGGACTGGGCCAGCGCCCCCTTCGTGATCACGAGCGGCGTTGCGCCCGTGCTGATCGAGAAACCCTGGGCCTCGCGCGTGACCGTCGCGGTGCCGGCGACGTGCGTATCCCCGACCACGAGGTCTTGAAACTGAACCGTGAACGCGCCCGTCCCCAGGCCCGCACTCGTGATGGTCACGACCCCGTCCTGGTCGGGACAATCACTGAAGTCGAGTGTCAGGGTCGGAGCCGGCAGGAGGGAAAACGCGACCGCGACGCAGTCGGACACCTGCGCCAGCGAAGAGTTTCCCGCGAGCTGGCCGGTTGCAAGCACCTCCTGCGCCGCCGTTCCGCCGAGCGCGGACGCCAGCGCGTCTTCCGTGGACGCGGCAGCTTCGGCCCCGGCCGCCTCCTCCCCCGCGTCGGCCGTGCGCGCGGCCTCCGTCTTGAGTTCGCCGTTTTGGTTTCCGCCGCCGCTGCTGCATCCCAGGCCGAGTACCCCGGCCGCGAGCAGCGCGAGCAGCTTCCTTGTCGTTCCAAACATCTGAGTTCTCCTCGTTTGTCCGTCCCATCGCTGGGACAACCCGTTGCGTGTCGAATCGCAGGACGCGGTTCCGGGCCTAGCGGCCGCGGCGTTTTTCGTCCGGCTCCTCGATCACGTTGCCCTTCGCCGGCTTGGCGAAGAGGGAGAGCGGGCGCACCACGTAGTGCGCCTTGATCCCGCGCCTCGTTCGAAGTCGCTTCGCGCGAACGCGCAAAGCGATTTTTTTCAGCGGCCTCTTGGCGTCGTCCTTGGCCTTGTCTTCCCGCTTCAGGATCGTGTTGAGCTCCGCGAGCTGACGGGGTCCAAGGAGGATGCGAACGAGTCCGCGCCGCCTGATGCGGGCCCGCCCTTTCGCCGACCGGTACTGCAGCGGCGTGAGCCGGATCCAAACCAGCTCCGTCGCCTTCTCGCCCTTCTTGGACGGCTTGACTTTCGTCACGAAGACGATCCGCGCCTTGTCCGGAACCTTCTTGCCGTCCCTCTTGCCCTTCTTCCCCTTCTCCCCTTCCTCGGGCTTCTTCTCGGGTTTCTCTTCGGGTTTCTTTTCGGGGGGTTTCTTCGGCTTCGGTTCTTCTTTTTTCTCACCGTCGCCCGCGAGAACCGCCGCGGCGCCAAGGGTCAGAAATGCAAGTCGAGCGAGTTGCTTCATCGTGTTCACCACGACGGGCCAATCGCGAAACACGGACCACAACGAAAAGCCGGCGTTTCCCCCCGAAAACCGTCAGGTGGAGCAGACGGTCGGCGTGCACGCGCTGTCAGGCATTCCGGACGGAAGCCTGTTCAGCGGCGCCCGCGTTCTTTAGATTGTGGCCATGACGGCCGGGCGCGATGAGCACGATGTACTGCTCCGCGAGCATGGCTTGCTTCTCCGCATCCTCGAACTCGGCCACTGCCCCGATGTTGAACCGTTCTTGAAGGACACGCTGCGGCTGCTCGTCGAGGTCGCGAACGCCAAGCGCGCCTACCTTGAAGTGTTCGATCCTGCCGGCGGCGAACCCGACCTGGCGTGGACCACCTCGGAGGGCTGTTCAGAAGACGACCTCGCTTCGATCCAGGCGGGTGTGTCACGCAGCATCATCGAGCGATCGTTGCGCGACGGCGAGATGATGCGAACAATCTGCGCCCGGGACGACGCCCGGTTCTCGGACCGTTCCAGCGTGAAGCAGGGCAATGTCGAGGCGGTCTTGTGCACGGGCATCGGCGAGCCGCCCGTCGGCGTAATCTACCTGGAGGGCGAACGTGGCCAGGGTGGCTTCGACGACGAGGCGGCGCGCATGGTCGCGCTGGTTGCCCGACACGCCGCGCCCTTCGTTCCCGGCCTCGCGGCGCGTCGCCGGTTCGAGTCGATGACGGACCACACGGCCGCGTGGCGCGAACGTCTGAAGATCGACGGGATCGTGGGCCGCAGCCGGGCGCTCGCCGGGGTGCTGAAGACGATCGACACCATCGCGCGTTTTCGGACGAGCGTGCTGATCACCGGCCCGTCGGGCAGCGGCAAGACGGCACTCGCCCGCGCCCTCGCCATCAACAGCCACCGCGCACTCGCTCCGTTCGTACACGTCAACTGCGGCCAGATTCCGGAGGGCCTCATCGCGACCGAGCTGTTTGGGGCGGAAGCCGGCGCGTACACCGGTGCCGCGGCGCACGCCCGCACCGGCAAGGTCGAGGAAGCGGACGGCGGCACGCTCTTTCTCGACGAGGTCACGACGCTGCCTGTGTCGGCGCAGGCCGCACTCCTGCAGTTCCTCGACAACGGCGAGTTCGCACGCGTCGGCGACCCCAAGACGTACCGCGCGGACGTACGCCTGATCGCCGCCACGAACGCGGACATCCGGGAGGAAATCGCGGCCGGCAGATTCCGCGAGGATCTCTACTACCGCCTGGCCGAGGTCACCGTCGCCATTCCGCCCCTCGCCGAGCGTATTGACGACATCGGCCCGCTGTGCCACCACTTCTGCGAACAGTTCCCGAGCGAGGAGGCCCAGCTCGCCCCGGTCCGCATGTCGCTGGCCGCGATCGCCGCGGCGGAGACCCGCGACTGGCCGGGCAACGTCCGCGAACTCGCCAGTGCCATCCGCGGGGCGGTGCTGCGCGCCCACCACGAAGGCGTACGCGCCGTCGAACCCCGCCACCTGTTTCCCGACGACGACACCGACGACGCGCACGACCCGAGCGACACCGACAACCCCGGCCTCGACTTCCGCGCCTCCACGCGCCGCCACCAACGACGCCTGCTCGAAGGCGCCCTCGACAGGGCCCGCGGCAACAAGACCAGGGCCTGCGCGCTCCTCGGCTTGTCGCGCGCGCACTTCTACAGCCTGCTCGATCAGCACGGGTTGCGTGCAAACACGAAATGATGCGGGAGTCCGGACGAAGACGCGAGGCAGGGACGGACGGCGATGTTTTCCGGAGACATCGCCGTCCGTTTGCTGTTTTCATGGTGTCTTGCCACCCTCGAACGGATCCGGAGAACTGAGCCTTGGACGTGCGCTGGGATCCGGGGAGCACGTTCCTGCACCTGTCGATCGAGCGGCTGATCGGACGCGGCGGGTTTGCACGCGTGTACCTCGCCACCGACAACGTGATCGGGCGGCGGGTCGCGCTGAAGGTTCTCGCACCGCCGGTTGCGGGAGACGTGGACAGCGACACGGGCGACGAGCCTCCGGACGTCGTGGCCGAGGCGCGCCTGATCGGTCAGCTCAACCATCCGCACGTCGTCACGCTGTATGGCGCGCACGAGATTCCCGGCGGCGGGTGGGCGCTCGAGATGGAGTACATGGACGGCGGGTCGCTCGCGGACCTGCTCGCGGCCGAGCATCCTCCGACGCCGGCGCGCTGCAGCGAGATCGCAACCGAAATCGCCCGCGGTCTTGCGAGTGCGCACGCCGCCGGGATCGTGCACGGCGACGTCAAGCCCGGCAACGTGCTGCTCGACGCCGCGGGTCTCGTCAAGCTCGCCGACTTCGGGCTCGGCCGCCTGCTGCGCGATCCGGGGCTCGCGACGAGCACGCGCGCCGACCTGCAGGGCACGCCGCGCTACATGGCGCCCGAAGTCCTGATGGGGCGGCGCGCGGGCATGGCTGCCGACGTCTGGAGCTTCGGGGTCTTGCTCCAGCATCTCCTGGCCGGACGCGCCCCGTTCGAGGAGTCGGTCTGGTTCGCGACGTTTCACGCGATCTTGAACCACCCGGCGCCACCGCTTCCCGCGCATGTGCCGCCCGGTCTCACGCGGCTCGCGCAGCAGTGCCTGGCCAAGCGGCCGGAGCAGCGGCCCACCGACATGCGCGTCGTGCTCGCCGCGCTCTCCGGTGGTGGTCCCGCGACGACGGCCGCTGCGGTGATCACGCCACCGCCGACGCGCGCGCGACCGGAACCGGTCGGACGCGCCGCCGAACTTGAAACCGTCGCGCGGATCGTGGAGCGCGTGCGCGACGGCGAAGGGGTGACGCTGGTCGTGTCCGGCGAGGCGGGGATCGGCAAGACGACGCTGATGCACGAAGCGCGCACGCGTTCATCCGCCGACGGCTTCTTGTGGTTCGAGATCGGCCTCACGCGAACGAGCGGCTTCTTGCGCCCGCTTCTTGAAAGCCTGCGGCAAAGCGCGTCCGGCGCGGCCCTCCACGGGATCGGCGCATTCGAGAGCCGCTCGCAGCTCGCCTTCGCCATCGAGCGGCACCTTCTCGACCTGGCCCTCCACACGCCCGTCGGTGTGCTGATCGAGGACGCCCACGACGCGGACCCCGACGAGCGGCGCTTGGCGGCGGACCTCGCGCGGCGGCTCGAAACGGGCCCGGTCCTGTTCGCGGTCACATGGCGGGAAAGCGCCGCGCAAGGACTCGACGAACTGACCGAACGTTCCACGGTCGAGCACCTGCGACTGGGCGGTCTCGCGCGCGAACAGGTGCTGAGCCTTCTCGAAGCGGATCTGGATGACGGCGCGCGCATCGAGGCGGAGGTCGCACAGCGCATCGTGTCCGGCGCCGAGGGCAACCCGCTGTTTGCGCTGGAGCTGCTGCGCCATTTTCGCGACGAGGGCGCGGTCACCCTGCGCGACGGGACACTCGGCCGCGGACCCGCGTGGGAACGGAGCCACCTGCCCGCCCGTGTGCGCGACGTGCTCGCGCGCCGCCTGACCGGCTGCACGCAAGCCGACCGCGAACTGCTCGAAGTGGCCGCGGTGGACGGCATCGCCTTCGATGGCGAGGCCGTGGCCGCCGTGCTCGAACAGCCGGTGCTCGCGGTCCTGCGGCGACTGCAGACGGCCTACCGCGAGCGCCGGCTTCTACAGGCGACCGAATCCGGCTACCGCTTCGCGCACACGCTGATTCAGGATCTGCTCTACGAGGAGCTCGCGCCCGAGCTGCGCCGCCGACTGCACCAGCGTCTCGCCCAACACCTCGCGGACCGTCCGGGCCCGCCGGTCGATCCCGAACGGCTCGGCACACACTGGGAACGCGCCGGCGACCGTGAGCGTGCGCGTCCGCACCTGCTGGACGCCGCGGTGGCCGCCGAAGGCCGCCAGGAACTGCAACGCACGATCGCGCTGTGCGCCCGCGCGGGTTTCACGCCGAACAGTATCGATGCCGACGCGGCCCGCGAGCACGTCGAAGCCCTGATCAGCCTCGCGAACTGCCTCGGCGACACCGGCCGGAGCGACGACGCCGCAACGGTGTTCGAGGCCCTGATCGCCGCCGCCGCCACAGACGAACAGCGATTGCGCCTCCAGGTACGCCGCGCCCGATTGCTGTTCGCGTCGAAGGGCCGCGACTCGGTCGATACGGCGGCGATGCGCCGCGCCACAGAGACCCTCCCGCCCTGCCGCGAACTCGCCATCGCACACTACAACCTGGGCTGGATCGCCAAGAACGCCGGCCAGATCGAAGAAGCCGAAACCAGCTTTCGCGAGGCCGCGCGGGTCTACGTCGAAATCGGACACGCGGCCGGGCACTCGGATGCCCTTGCCCAGCTGGCAACAATCGCGCGGATCACCGGGCGACCCGACGACGCCGTGCGTCTGTACGATGACGCAGCGGCCATCTCGGAGCGCATCGGCCGCCGTACCAACGCGGCGATCTGCGCGTTCAATCGATCCTTGGTCGCGTTCGCGGTGGGCAACCTGTCCGGTCTGCCCGCGGCGATGGCCGAGACCATCCGGATCTTCGAGCTGGAAGGATCAACCGGCCACGCGGGCCACGCCTGCGTCATCCTTGCCCGGATTCACTTCGCCCTCGGGGATCTTCCGGCGGCCCGCAACGCCCTCTCCGAAGGACGCGCGCACTTGGAACAAGCGGGCCTGCTGTCCGGACTTGGCGACGCCGATCTCACCGAGGCGGACTTGTGTTACGCGACCGGTGATTTTGCGACCGCTCGTAGCCACGCCGAAGCCGCCGCAGAAGCGGCGCAAACGAGAGGCAACGAGTTTCTCGAGCTCTCCGCGATCGCCATCAGCGCCCTCTGCCACTGCCACAAGGCCGGCCACGGCTTGGCCGTGGCCGCCGCTCGCGATTGCGTCGTTCGGCTCGCAGACCACGACAACATCGAGACCCGGTCAACGATAGTCATCCGCTTGGCAGAGGGACTCCTCTGGGGACTCCCGGCAACGGCGTTCGCCGGCCTCAAGTCCGTAGCGTTGAACGAGGACGCGTCGATCGTGTTGGCCGGATGCCGTAGAGAATCCGCCGCCGCAATGCATGAGGCTGCGGACTACCTAGAAGGGCCGACAACGAGTGATCGACGCGCAGTGCTCCGCGTTTTGGGAGCGTGGCTACGTGCACTCGCCAAAAACGAGAACACGGAGCGCGTTCAAAAGCTCGCCGCCAGCTTGGGCCTCACCTGTTACGAGCGCGCGGTCAGTTCCTGAGGCGGCCTGCCGCGCCTCCGCCACCACCACCGGCCGGATCCAGGCCCTCAATGACGCCCGACCACGTCTCCTCGGTGTTGTCCGCGAGACCGGCCTGAGTGTACGCGCCCGCGACCATGCTGGACGCGACACCGACATCGTTCGGGGTGGCTGCCCGACGCTGATTCACGGCGTCGAGGATCGTCGAGGGGTCGGCGAGCTTGCTGGTCGCCATCGACGTGATCTCGTTGAGCTGTTGATCGACTTCCTGGGTGGGCCAACTCATCTTGCATCTCCTCTGGTAGGGGCGAATTCCTCACCCTTCGCCCGGGTCTTTCTCCATAATGGACGAAATGGCCAACGCGGGCGAGGTTCATTTCCACAACGCGCCGGAGGGGCCGGTCGGAATCCTGCTGGACGGCCGTGAAAACGGCGCAGACATCCGGCATCGCGCGCTGGTCGGCACGGCGCCGATTCTGGCACTCCCCGAACTCGAACCGCGCCCGGAACAAGTCGACGAGATCGTGGCGTTCGCGCCGGGCCGTCCTCCGGTATCACTGATCGCTGACTGGACCAGCAGTGAGCGCGTCCGCGAGATCGCGTTTCCCGATCCGATTGCACTGCCCGTAACAGTCTGGATCCTGGGCGGCGATTTCGAACGCGTGCGGGCGCGCGCGGTCGATGATCTCCTCGAAACCGACGAGCTGTTCTCGGCGCAATGTGCGGGCATCACACTCGCGGACTGGCGTTTTCACGACGCGACCAAACGGCCGGAAGCGTCGGAGTTCCTCGCGTTCCACACCGCCCGGACCGACGCGCTCCAGGAAACGGTCGGCTTCGAGCCGGGTCGCCTCAATCTCTACTACGTGGACATCGTCGCCGGCGAGACGGGTAACTACAGCGGCGGCAACGGCTACGCCACGCCCTTTCACGACGGCACGCGCACGGTCCTGGTCATCGTCATGGGACGCCGGTGCATGCCGGGCCTGCTCGCGCACGAACTCGGCCATGTGTTTCACCTGCGGCATACCGACGACATCGACGCGGACGGCCTGACGGACTCGGGCGGCAACGTGACCCCGCCCCACGCCTTCGGCACGCGCAACGTGATGGCCTCGGCAAGCTGCACGCGGCGCTACTTCACCGAGGGCCAGGTCTACCGCATGCACTTCGACCTGTTGTCGCAGCTCAACTGCGTGTACGGCCTGCGCGGTGATCGCCCGAAGCGACTCGTCCCCTCGTTCGGCGCAAGCAGGACGAGCCCGCCCGCCAACATCCGCCTCTGGGACGATGGCCTGAGAGCAACGACGCCGCGCCCCGCCCTCGAGCGCGTGTGGCTCTGGCGCGACTGCGACCACGGCGCGGGCGCCGCCCTCGTAGAATCGATCCGCAAGCATGCCGGCCGATTGCGCAGCTGGTTCCAAAAAGTCCTCGAAGACGGACCGCCGCGCCCCCTCCTCGAGGAGTTCCGCCAAGCCCTACCCGCCTGGCAGACCCTGCGCGAACGCGCCCAACAACGCCCGCGCCTGCAACGAATCCTGGCAGCGCGACAAGCCGCAAAGACGAAACACCGCATCAAGGACCAGGTTCAAGCCGTGCGCGAACGCGCCATAGCCGCCCTGATCCAAATCGGCGACGCTCAAGCCCTGGCCCCGATCAGAGCCATCGCCAAAAACAAGAAGCACCCGCTGCATCTGGCCGCCCGGCTGGGTCTGACTTCGAACGGAAGCTGACGGACGGCGATACCCGCTAGCGGGCGGACGAGCGACCTGCACGCGTACGCTGCGGGCCGCCGCCCGCCAACCGTGCCTGCGCGCGGCGGGCAACCGTGCCTGCGCGCGGCGGGGCGCTTCGCAGCTTGTCGAACGATGCGATCGCGGACACTCTCATCGTCGGGTTCGGGATCGGAGTCGGGATCGGGTATGAACTCGCGCCCGGGCGTTTCTCCCGCGCGTCAGTTCCCCTCCCTCTACCTTCGTGCTCTTCGCGCCCTTCGTGGTTTCTCTTCCTCTCATCCTCCGTGGCCCTCCGTGTTTAGCTCCTTCCCGTCAACCACACGACGGTCGAGCCCGCTTGAACGCGACCTCGGTTACCAGCAAGCGCGCACGTGAACGTCGCTCGTGAACCTGAACGTAAACGCGGGCGCGCGCCGGATCGAACATCGCCGTCCGTACGCTGACGTCCGGTTCCTAACCGTCCTCTTTTGTGGCTTTCTTTTCGGGCTTGTCGGTCTCTTTGGGAGCGTCCGGCTTCTTGGGTGCGTCCGGCGTCGCCGGAGCGTCCGGGGCCTCGGCTGTCTTCGCTTTCGGTTTTTCGAAGCCCGCGGCCCGGACAGAAATGATGCGGACGGCCTCCACGGGACGGGCGCCGGCGCCGACCTCGACGTTCGAGATCTTGTCGACGATGTCCATGCCCTCGACGACGCCGCCGAAGACGGTGTGCTTGCCGGCGAGCCACGGGGTGTCCACGACGTTGATGAAGAACTGCGAGCCGTTCGTGCCGGGGCCCGAGTTGGCCATCGCCAGGCAGCCGCGGAGGGGATGGTGCGCCTCGCGCGAATCGTCGAACTTGAAGCCCTGGTTCGCGTAGATGTCCTTGATCGTCAGCTTCGGGACGATCTCCTGGAGCTTCTTTTGAATCTCGTCTTTCCTCTTTTCGAAGTCCTCCGGCGACTTGATGCCCCACTTTTTCAAGAGCGGCCGGATCACGATCCCGTTGAACTGCGCCTGCGTACGAACCTGCAGAAAGCCGTGCGGACGGCCCCCCTCAAGCGCCTTCATCTTGTCGAGGCCCAACCCGCGCGCGCTGATTTCGTTGTCGAACTTGTAGCCCGGGCTGCCGGTGCCGGTGCCGAGCGGGCAGCCACCCTGGATCATGAACTTCTTGATGCAGCGGTGAAAAATCAGTCCGTCGAAGAACGGCCGCGTGACCTTCTCCTTCGTTGTTGTGTCCGTCCACTCCTTTTTGCCGGCGGCCAACTCCAGAAAGTTCGCGACCGTCTTGGGCGCCTCGTTGACATACAAGACGACCTTGATGTCGCCCATGGAGGTCTTGATCAGCGCCAGCGGATTCGGCAGCACCTTCGGCGCTTCGGCGTCCTTGGGCTTTTCGGGCTCCTTCGGCTTTTCGGGCTGTTCGGGCTTCTCGGGCTTTTGGGGCGCGGGGACCGGCTTCGGCGCCGGCTCGTCCTTCTTACCGCCGTCCTGTGCATAAACAAAAGCGGAGAGCGCAAGCACCGCCGTGAGGGTCAGGGATTTCATCGAGAGATTATACGACCGAAAATCCGCTCCGCGGATTTTCGTTAGGTCAACAGGAACGGACGGCGATATCGCCGTCCGTCAGCTTTCTCAGCGCAGTGTCAGCACGGCGTTCTTGTCGCCGGTTCTTACTGTGCCGCATTCCTTCGGGGGATCTATGGGGCGGCCGTTACGGGAAACCAACACGATCTTGTAGGCGCCGGCTTTCACGGCTCTTGTGGCGAATCTTCCCTGCGAGTCCGTGCGGAGTTCGGCGGCATAGGTTCCGTCTTGTTGCTCCGCGCGCAGGCTCGCAGCGCGGATCGGCTTGCCTTCGGTATCGATTAGCTTGCCGGTCAGTTCGGCGGTGGCCTTCAGCTTGAGCACGACGTCGGGTAGACCCGGTTCGGTGGCGACCTGCGCGCGGCCCAGATCGTCGTCCGCAGCGACGATGTCGTAGGCACCGGCGTCCAGGCCCGCGAACGAGAAACACCCCTTGGCGTCGGTGCGGGCCCACGCGGTCTCGCCCTTGCCGCGCGGCTTCGCAAACACCGAAACCCCCGGCAACGGACGGCCCTGTTCATCCGTCACCTTGCCGGCGAGCAGGCCGCCCGGCTTCAGGCGCAACACGACGTCGGTGCGGCCCGCTTCGACGAGTGCCGGGCCGTGCAACGCCAACGGCCTTCCGGTGCGCTGGTCCATCAGCGTCAGGCGGTACGAACCGGTCGGCAGGGCCGGGAAGGAGAATGTGCCGTCCTCCTGGCTCACACCGGCGAACCGACGCCACGCCGAATCCGGGACGGACTCGGCACGGATCGTCGCGGGCACGCAGTGCGGCGCGCCGTCCGCTTGCAGGACACGGCCCGAAATCTCTCGCGCGCGCTCGAACTGCAAGACGACGCCGTCCGTTCCCACGGCGATCTCGCGCGCTTCGGTCACAAGTACCGGACCGTGCGCCGCGGGTCCACCCAACGTTCGTCTCGCGTTCGCCGCCACCGTGTACGGGCCGCGTTCGAGGCCGGTCAGCACAAACGCGCCGTCCGCGCCCGCACGACAGCGAATGACAGTCCCGCCGCCGACCGGCTTGGCCGCGAGAGACGCGCCCGGAACGCCATGGCCGTCCGGACCGAGGCAGCGACCGCGAATCGTGCCCGCGCCGCGCTGCACTGTGATCCGCGCGTCCAGCGTGCCGGTCTGAAACGCGTCCTTGCTCGTGAACGGCAAGACATCGGCCGAATGCGTGCCGTCCTGGCCCACGCGCAGCTTGTAGCTTCCTTCCGGCAGGTAGACGAACGCAAAGCGGCCCGCCTTGTCCGTTCGCGCCTGCCCTTTCGGCAACGACGGCGCCTGCGGCAACAGCGCGACCGCGACACCGGCCACCGGCTGGCCGTCTTCATGGAGCACCATGCCCGCGATCCCGTGCTGCGACGAGAGTTCAAACGTCACCGCCTCCGTGCCGGGGACGCGTACTTTCTTGAGCGTGCCGCCCAGCCCGACCGCGCTCACGCGCACCTCGTAGTTCCACGGCGGCAAGTCGTGTAACTCGAACGTTCCGTCCGCGCCGGTCATCGCGATGATCTCGAACGGATGGTTGGACCTTCCGTTGGGAGTGCGGCGCCAATCGCGACGCTGGCCGAACCCCGGCGGAAGCTGCTCGTTCACAAACTCGATCCGCGCGCCGGCAACCGGACCGCTCCCGTCACGCGCCAGCACGCGACCGCGCAAGGTGTGGCCCGGCACGAGCCGGATCACGACGCCAGCCAACGCTTCGCCACGCAATCGGTCGGTCAGCGCGGTGGCGGAGCCCCGCGCGACCGCTCGCACGACGACACCGTCGGCGGACGCACCGGCCGGAAGCGGCGCGTCAAACGAACCGTCCGGCGCCACGGGATACTTCGGCACCCGCTGCCAAACGTCCACGACCTCGTAGCGGCCCTCGAGGGCTTCCTTCGCACGCGCCACCTGCACGAACGCGCCGGCTGCGCCTGCCGCGCCCCCGCCCCCCCCTTGCTCTACCCGTCCGCTCACGCGACCGGTCGCTACGAGTTTGAGTTCGACCTCCGTCCCGGCCTTGACTTTCTTCTCGTCCGGCTCGAAGCCCTCGCTCTCCGCGCGCACGGTCACAACATCCGTCGCGCGCACACCAGCCACGGAAAACGCTCCCGTGGCAGCGGTCGTGGTCTGCAATGGCGGCCCATCCGGCGGCGTTACGGAGACGGTCGCGGACAACGGGCCCGTCACCCGCCCGCGCAACACCGCACCCGCTTCGAGCACGAGATCGAGCGTCGCCGTGCCGCGGCGCGGGATGCGCACCACGACACGCGGGTCGGGCTCGGCCCCCGCCCCCCCCCAACCCACACCCGCCGAAGGCGACTGCACGAATCCCTGCCGGCGGGCGACAACCCGGGCGCGGCCAGCCGGCAGTCCCGGGAACGAGTACCGGCCATCGCTGTCGGTCACTTCGTGAAAGAGCAACGACCCGCGGAAGTCGTTCCACACGTCGGCGGTGACGTTCACGCCGGCGAGCGGGCCGTCGGGTCCGCGCACGCTGCCGGAGAGCGACGCCGCCGCGCGCATCGTGAAGTTCCACTCGCTGCGCGTGCCGCGGCGAATCCACCGGTAGCGCCAGAGCGTGTCGTCGCGCAACGGTTCGAGCACGAACCCGTCCTTTTCGACGGTCAGGTTGCGCGGGCCGGACCGCCGGTCGCCCTGCGCCGGCGGCACGACGAGTCCCGCGAGCGGCAGCAGGATTTCGTAGCGTCCGTCCTCGTCCGAAACCGCCATCGCGTGCGTGGTCGCATGCCGGCGCCATTCCGCGGCGCGCACCGTGGCACCCGGAACCGGCCGACCCGTTCCCTCCTCGGTGACGCGCCCGAACAGCACGCCGCCATCGAGCCGGATGTCGTAGTGCGACACCCCGGGGATGCGGATTACGCCAACACGCGCGGGCAGTCCGCTCTTCGGCACGACCGCGAGCGAGTGCGCGCCGTGCGGCAGCGCCGCGAACTCATAGCGCCCCTCGTCGTCGGTGCGCGCCGTGAACCGCAACGGATCGATCGGCGTCGCGCGCGACGCGGGCGCCTCGCGCGGCCGCACCGCCAGCACCGTCATGCCGGCCATCGCCGCCCCATCCACACCGAACACGTGCCCGGACAGCGCATGCCCACGCTCGAGCACGAGCCGCACGTCGATCTCGCCCCTCACCGAAACCCGCGGCCGCCCCGCTGCCGCATAGCCGTCCCGCTCCGCGCGCAACGCATACTCCCCTGGCGCCAAGGAAAAGGACACCGCCCCGTCGCGGCCGCTTTCCCCGGTAGCAACGGCCACGGGCACGTGCCCGGCCCAGTCCTGCCACGCGGCCTCCGCGCGCACCAAAAACGCGCGCACCGTCGCCCCCGCCACGGGCTGCCCGGCGGTGTCCACGACGTCCACGCGCACCGCCGCCGCCGCACCGACCCACAGCGTTCCGAGATATCGGCGCTCGCACGGCCCGAGATGCAACCCCGGCACCCGCACAATCCCGGCGCGCAACGAGTACGGCCCTCCGGCGGCGGCGTCGAACTCGAAAAACCCCTGCGCGTTCGTCGTCGCCGCGCGCCTGGTCCCATCCGCCGCGACAAGCTCCACCGCCAGCTCCGCCACCGGTTGCGCGTCCTCGATGCGGCGCACGTCGCCGGCAAGCCATGCAGATCCCGTGAGGGAAAGCGTACGGACGGCGATGTCTTCGTCGGTCTCCGACGAACCGCCTTCGCGCCCGGACCCGGCCCGCGCGCGCGCCCCCGCGCCCCCCTCCGAACGTTCCGCCCGTTCGTTTCCGTTGCTGGTCAGAAACACTGCGAGCGCCAGCAGCGCCGCCGCCGCAACGCCGGCCACCGGCCACCACGCGAACGAGCGCGCGGGCAGCGCGCCGAGCAACGCAGCCCACGCCTGCTGGGAACCGTAGTGCCGGTCCAGGCGCACGCGCAGCTTGTCGAGCGCGCGCTTGCTGCGCTGGCGCACGGTCGCCTCCGGCACGCCCATGCGCTCGGCGACTTCCTTCGTCGGCAGCTCCTCGAAGTAGCGCAGCAATACGGTATCGCGATGCGTTTCGTCCAGCTTGAAGACGGCCTCGACCAGTCGGCGCTGGGCCTCGGCGCGGGCGACCACCTCGTCGGTGGGCCCGGTGCCCTCGGGGCGTGCGGCCACGCGTTCACGCCGGTCCCGGCGCGCGTTGGTCCGCCTCATCTGCGAAAGCCGGTTGGCCATGACGCGCCGTAGCCAGGCCCGCAACGCTCCGCGCGCACGCGGGGGACGGCGCATGGCCGCGAGATACGCCTCCTGCTCGAGGTCGTCCGCGATGTTCGCATCGCCGGCCATGGCAAGGGCGAGCCGCCGCAGCCAAACGCGGTCCTGCAACAGATGCTCGATGGAAGCAGGGCCGGAGGGCGAAGCGGGGCCGGAGGGGTCGAAGGGTCGGTCCATCTGTGGGTATTCTCCACATTGCAGACGCCGGTCGCGCCGCAGCCGTGACAGGCGGCAATTCAAGGAAGCCGAACCGTCTTGTGGACATCGTGCGGGCGAAGGGTCACCTTTGGCCCTTCGCCGGGTCGTCTTTCCCCGGGGGCGAGCGGTCGGCCGGCTCGCGAGGCCGCTGCTCCGAGCGCTCCGTACACCCCCGCTCGAACCCGGCATCGCTCCACCACCATAGACCGCCCACGACGACGGCCACAATGACGCCCCGCCCTCACTCTTGCTCCAGAGAGTCGAGCTTTCCCACCGGCGCAGAAACGAAACGCCTCCGGCCCTCAAGATCGGAAAACAGATCCAGGATTTGCACGCCGTTCTCGACGCGCACCCACCGCGAGACGGCCCAGCCCATAGGCGGTGCTCCGGGAGCTACGACCGTGCGTCGACGGTTCTCACGGATGGTCACGTCGGTCATACCGGGACGGACGGCGATGTCGGGAGAGAGAAACGCCACGTCGTCAACGCGCACGGTCCGCTCGCCATCGCGCACTCTCTCAAACAATGCAACGCCGCTCTTGTCCGCAAGCACGCTGCCGGACCAGCCCGCGCCTTTTAACTCGACGAGAACCCCGGGAGCGGGCGCACCGTTGGCCCGGATGCAGCGGACAGTGATACGGGCCGGCCCGGTGGGCCAATCCTCTTCTGCCGGGACAACCTCCTCTCCCTCTTCTCCGGTCGCTTGCATGGGGCCGTACGGAAAGTCCCCCGAGCCACGCATGAGAGCTATCTTGACCAAGCACGGCCCCGAGTGTGCGCGAGAATAGGCTGCAAAGCCCCACCGGGTCCCGGTGGCCGCCGTGAACCCGAATCCACCCTTGTACGGCAGGCTGCGGACTTCGATACGGCCCATGCGTTCGGTGCGGCCGACCACGCAGTCCGGCGAACGACCATCGTAGTTCTGCCACCAGACCGCAACCTCAGCGCCTTCCACCGCAATCCCGTCCGGGGTCACGACCTTGATCTCATGCCGGATTTCCGGACCCAACGGAACCACGGCAAGAATCGACTCGGCCATGCGGCTGATTCGGTTGCCATCTGAATCGGAGCGCACATGAGCAGGACCGCTCGTTCCCTCGGGCGGCGAATAGACAAGCTCCCAGACAACGTTGGCCCCCGCCCGTAGGGGCGCCACGTCGGTGCGGAGGCGATCGCCCAATGCATGGAGACGATATCGCGAACCCCTGATTCTCAACTCGGCCTTCGCGCCCGGCACGGGTGTGCCAGTGCGCACGTCGCGGAACTCGACCTCGAACGGGACCAGGTCCAATATGATCGTCACCTCACGTTTGTGAACGCGCACCTTCCGGTGATACGACCACGGATGCGCGGTATGAACCGGCGTCACGCCGCGGTACCGCGACCAACCCTGCGCGTCCGTCGCTATCCGCGCAACCTCCCGGCCTTTCACGTCGTAGAACACGACCTCCGCGTCCGGAACGGGCACGCCGTCGTTCGTCATCAGCCGTACAAAACGCGCGTGGGTCCTTGCGGATTCCGCCGAGCCAGCACGCTTCTCGGCGCCGACGGAGACATCGCCGTCCGTATGCTCCCCTTGGTCTCGGCCCGGTCCCGGAACCGCGATTCGGTGCGACAAGGATCGATTGCCCGGCCGGCGCACAAAGCCGTTTTTCGGGTTCCAGGCAGTCCACGCGCCAAGCAGGGCCACACCGGCCACGACGGCGGCGAAAGCGGCGGCAAGGCGGCGTCCGGGCATCGACTCCACGATAACCGCGGAATTCCCTTGACGGCGGACTGGTTGTAGCTACAACTATGCGGCAGGAGGCTGTATGTACAACAATAAGGCTCTTCGGCAGATCGCGATCGAGGCCGGCGCGGACGATGCCGGGGTTGTGGAGTTGGCGCGGCCCGCGCTGGCATCGGAGCGGACGCACGCCGACGAGGCGCTGCCCGGCGCGCGCGCGCTGCTCGGGTTTGTCGTGCGGCTGAACCGCGAGCCGATCCGGACGCCGGCGCGGTCGGTCTCGAATCTCGAGTTTCACCATGGGGGCGACCGGATCAACGAGATCGGCCGTGCAATCGTCAGCCGTCTTGAGCGTGACGGCGTGCGCGCGCTCAATCCCTCGATGGGGTTTCCGATGGAGATGGACCGGTTTCCGGGGCGCCTCTGGGTCATCGCGCACAAGGTCGTCGCGGTGCAGGCCGGGCTCGGACGCATGGGAATTCATCGCAACGTGATCCACCCGCGGTTCGGCAACTTCATCCTGCTGGGCACCGTCGTGCTCGCCGCCGACGTCGATGAGTACGACCAGCCGATCGACTACAACCCGTGCCTCGAGTGCAAGCTGTGCGTCGCCGCCTGTCCGGTGGGCGCGATCGGCGCGGACGGACAATTCGACTTCTCCGCGTGCTATACGCACAACTACCGCGAGTTCATGGGCGGCTTCACGGACTGGGTCGAGGGTGTCGCGGACAGCCGCAGCGCACGGTCACGATCCGCGATCACAAGCTCTCGATACAAAAGGGCCTCCACGGCACTGCCGACACAACGGTGAAGGCCGACAGCAAAACCTGGCTCGGCTACCTCGCCGGCGAAAACAACCTGGCGTGGGCCCTGATGCGCGGCAAGATCCGCGTCCGCGGCTCGCTGAAGAAGCTGCGCGCGTTCGACCGCTGCTTCCCGCGCTAGAAATCCGCAGGGCCAATTCCTAGCGTAGTCGGCCTGGCCCTCATGACGGGAGGGATGACCCTGACACAGCAAACGGACGGCGATGCCTGCAGGAACCGGACGCACCGATGCTGGTACTCTGAGAGCGTGCGGGAAAAAGCCCAACACCCGGATCTGAAGCCGGGCTGGCTTGCTGCTTGGGGGATGAAGGAGAGCAACAAGCACTCGAGGCGGCGGCACTTGCTTCGCCTCGTGCCCGTCATACTTGTTGCCATCGCGTTTGGCTTCCTTCTTCTGCGTCTCGACTCACTCGTCCTCACGACTCTGCTCGGGGCGGCCGCCTCGGGGCTGGGAAACCTCGCCCGGCACCGATACCGAATCTGGCTCCGACGATGCATCTTGGAATACGCAAGCGTCGCGGGGGGCGTCCGTGTCTCCGATCTGACGTTTCCGGACGGCGTCGCCCGATCAACGTCGGCCGCCTGGACAACCGGGGTCATGGAGTCGTTGCAGCCGCGGCCTGAGCCCAACCGAGCGAACTCGAACCACTCGAATCGAGACACGTTTTGACCAAGAATCGGTCTTGACCTACTGATATGCAGTCGATAGAGTAGCCGTTGTACAAAACCATGATCGATAGGAGTGCCATGGCTACGGTTACGATTTCCCCCAAGTTCCAAGTTGTCATCCCCAAGGACATCCGAGAGAGGCTGAAGCTCTCGCCCGGCCAAAAGGTCCAGGCCATCGCCTACAGCGATCGGATCGAGTTTGTCTTGGTTCGTCCGGCGGCGCACCTGCGCGGGTTCTTGAAGGGCATCGACCGGCGGGTTGAGCGAGACCCGGACCGAGTATGAACGTCGTCGATTCCAGCGCGTGGCTCGAGTACTTTGCGGGCGGACCAAACGCCTCGTTTTTTGCCGCAGCCATCGAGCAGACCGACGAACTCGTCGTACCTTCGCTGAGCCTGTTCGAGGTGTTCAAGCGCGTACTCTTGCAGCGCGACGAAAGCCATGCCCTTCGGGCTACGACAATCATGCAACAGGGTGCGGTCGTCGAGCTCGATGCCACGCTGGCCGTGAACGCTGCACGGCTAAGTGCGGAGAGCGGGCTTCCGCTGGCAGACAGCGTAGTCCTCGCCACTGCCCGTCAACACGACGCCACCCTCTGGACCCAGGACGCCGACTTCAAGGGACTCGACAAGGTCCAGTACCGAAAAACGCGGTGACGACGGGCCTGCCTATCTGACTCCGGACTCGTACCGTGTCACGGATTGATGGCGATGACCATGAAGCGGTCGTTGCGCTGGCCGAACCACAGGGCGCCGCGGCCAAACATCGCGCCCTGGTAGTTGCGCCAGATCTGGTTGAGATTCTGGTCGCGGACCGCCCGGCGTACCTGGTCGTTGAACAGCTGATCGTAGCGGGCGAGGAATTTCGCCTTGGTCTTGACGACCCGTAGCGGAAAATCGATGGCCGCCGCGATCGCGTTCCTGTTGCCAGCGGCGACCCACTTCTGGAAGCGTCCGCACCACCGCCGAAACGCCGGGATCATCGATGCCGGCGACGCGCCACGTTGTCGGGACACTTCCATCGTTGAAGACCGCCGGCTCGCTGGCGGTTTTTTTGGGTGCGGATCGATCCTTCTCGCACCCGGTCGCGACCACGAAAACGGCAAGCAACGCTACGACTGCCACGACTCGGCCCCGGTTCCGGTTGTTCATGTCCTGTCCTCATCCGGCGGCGCGGCGGCGCAGCGTCGAGAGATTCGAGGATACCGCAAGTCGCAGCGAGGACATCGCCGTCCGTACGCTTCCCCGGAATCAGAACACGCGTGGGACGTGGCGGCTCGCGGGATTCAGTGCGCGACGAACGCAGCACCCCTCTTACTTGTCGGCGCGCTGGACCCACTTCCAGTCGAACTCGTGGGCGAGGTCGTGCTTGTGTTTCAGGTCGTGCTTGTGCAGCCGGTCGAACTTGTGGCGCAGGTCGAAGGGGTGCTTTTTGTCCCACGCGTGCAGCAGGTCGTGCTTGTGGCGCAGGTCGTAGTCGTGCTCGCGGTCGTACAGGTGCGCCAAGTCGAACTGGTGCGCCGCGTGGCAGCACGCGATCCGGTGGCAGCACGGGACCTCGCGGCCGGTCTCGTCGATGTCGTGCGCGTGCGCGAGGTCGTAGGCGTGCAGGGGGTGGATGCAGGCCACGCGATGCTGGCACGCCACGCGGTGACGGCACTTGATCCGGTGGCGGCACTTGATCTCGTGCTTGCAGCGAGTCTTGTGGCGGCAGGGAACCTCGTGCTTGCAGGTGATGTGGTGTTCGCAGCGCGTACGGTGGGTGCAGGTCAACTTGTGCGTGCACTCGACCTGAATCCGCTCCCAGACGCCGCCCTCCGGTCGGGACGGTTCCTCGGGCGGTTTTTGCGACTTCGCCTTGCCCACGGCGGTCGGGCCCTGAACGGTCGGCGTCTTGCTCGTGGCGGGCTCGCCGGCACCGGCAGACGAGGTGTCCTCCGACGGGTCCGCCGACGTCGCGCCTGACGCAGGCTTGGGTTGCGGCTCGACCGACGGCTTGGTCTTCGGCTTTTTGGACCGCGGAGCGATCGCGTCCTCGGAGGTCTTGAACACGTGCTCGATGCTGTCCGCACGGCGCATTTTGAAGCCCGCAACGAACGCATCGACGCGGCTCTCCAGGTCGCCGTGGTCGGTCACGTCGTTGAGCGCTCCGGGCAACGCGCCGAAGTACTCCTTGGCGAACACGCTCGCGCCGGCGGCATCCTTCAAGAGCCCGCGGCGGCCAACGTAGTAACCCGCGAGACGGTCCGCGTGACGCTCTCGCCGCGAACCCGAAAGCCGCGAGTCCAGCTTGAACTGCACGGCGTGCGCATGCGCGTGCGCAAACAGCGCCGCAACCGCCGCGTCCGTGTGCTTGGACCGCCACAGCTTGCGCACGAGCCGGAGATCGAACCACGTATAGTGCGGCCACTGCTTCTTGTTGCGCGACCGGGTCACACCGGCGACCGGACCCGTCCCCGGATCGATCATCCAAAGATGCGGCTCGACCTGAAACATCTTGCGCAAGTGCGTGCGCTCGCGCTTGATCAGCGCGTCGAGCTTGTCATTGCCCGACGTCCCATACCGCGAGCTGCGTTTCGGCGGCCGCCTGGTCTCACAGACAGAGGAAGGGGAATCCTTCGGCGCCGCGGGCGCAAGCGGCAGAAACATCCCTACCAAGAACGCCAAGAGACCCATCCGGGCAAAAACGGCCAGTCGCACCATGGCGGTCAGTATAGCCCGAACGCGTGCGTAAGATGTGCGCTATGAACCGACTCGCCGCGGAAGAGCCCCTCGACAGTGCTCTGACCGTGGAGAGAGCGGACGGACGGCGATCTCTGCGGTTCGCGAGCCGGCTGCTGCTGGCGCCCATGGACGGCGTGACCGATCGGCTTTTCCGCTCGCTCGTCCTTGACCTGGGAGGCGTCGCCGGTGCGGTCACCGAGTTCCTGCGCATCTCCGTCGCGCCCGTGCCGACGCGCATCATCCGCCGTGAGCTCGGCCCGCTGCGCACGGACGCGCCCGTGGGCGTGCAGCTCATGGCGCCGAGCATTCGGTTTGTCCCCGAGTCCGTCGCGAACGCAGAGCGCGCGGGCGCCGCGTGGATCGACCTCAACTTCGGCTGCCCGGTCAAGACGGTGTGCGGCAAGGGCGCCGGTGCCGCGCTGCTCGATCAGCCCGACCGCATCGAGGCCATCGTCCGCGCGGCGGTGGACGCGACGGATCTCTTGGTGTCCGCGAAACTGCGCGCCGGCGACCTGCTCGACGAGACCGTGGACGCCGCGTGCTCCGGCGGCGCCGCACTCGTGATCCTGCACGCGCGCCGCCGCACGGACAGCTACGACCGCCCGGCCGATTGGGACTGGATCACGCGCGCCGTGACCCGCTGTCCCGTGCCCCTGATCGGCAACGGGGGCGTACAAACACCGGAAGACGCGCGCCGGATGATGCGCGAAACCAAATGCGCCGCCGTCATGGTCGGCCGCGGCGCCATCCGCAACCCGTTCTTGTTTCGCGAGTTCGCGGGCGCCCCTCCCGCGACGCGCGCCGAAGCCGCAGCATTCGCACGCGGCTACCTCGACGCCATGCTCGAGGGCGCGCACGGCCGGCATGCCCTCGGCCGCTTCAAGCAGTTGGTGCGCATGTACAACGCCGCCAACCTGTTCGACGACGCCGCGCGACACGCGCTTCTGCGCTCACACGAACCGGAAATGTTTCGCCAGGCCTTAAGCGCCGGGTCGTAGACCGGTTGCGCGGGACGCCGTTTTTCGTGTGTCGGTGTCGGATGTCGGGTGCACAGCATGGATACGAAAACCAGAGATAACCTACGCCGTGCCGGCCGGCATGGAGCGTCCCGTCGGTCGCACTCGCAACCTCCACGCCGAGTTCGTCGGCGAGGGTGTGGGGATCGGAATGCTGTCCAAGAACCAGTCGAGATCGACAGATGCGCGATGGCCGAGCTGAAGCGCTATTGCGGTTCCGGCCCAGACCAAATCACCTAACGGGCCTTGAGGACGAAGCGGAGTGGGCCTGGGATCTTGATCTCGGTTTCCAATGGTTCGAAGCCGGGCGCGGTCACGGTCACGCGATAGGTGCCCGGCAGGGTTTCCGTGAACACCCCGCGACCCTTGCGATCCAGCCGCGCCGCATCGGCCACGCCGGGCCCATCGATATCGATGCGCCCCGGAAGGGCAACACCCGATGCAGCCTCGACCGCGAACGGAACGCGCGGCGGACGCGCGAGCGTCAGCGTTCCCGCATTGCCGCGCGCTCCGTTCGCGCGGTCTTCGTGTGGTACATCTCGGTTTCCTGCGGAGTCGTTCGCCGGGACATCGGATGTCAGACTCACGGTTACGGGCCTTGACCGCGCTGATCCCGCGTCGGCCTGGACGACGTAGTCTCCGAGTTCGAGCAGGTCCACCAAGAAGCTACCGTCGGCCTTCACGTCGAGTCGCGCCAGGACGTCGGAGGTCCCGGCGCGCCATACGGTCACCGTCACGTCGCCCACGCGGCCACCGACCTTCACGCGTCCAAAGAGCATCGCCGTCCCGGGCTTTCGCACGCGGAATTCGTTGACGCTACCTTCCGTCACGGTCGCCGAGCCCGCCCGTAGCCATCCGGTGCCGGACTTCACCCGCACCTCGTGCGTGCCGGGCTTCAGGTACGGCCAGGTGACGAACCCGGAGGCATCCGTTTCACCGCGTGCATCGCCCACGCGCACGGAGCGCCTCGCCAGCGGCCCCGCGGAGCCGGTGAAGGTGCCGCGCAGCGCGCCGCCCGCCGGCAACGCCAGCGTGATCGGGCTGCCGGGCTCCGTCGCGATGTCGATCTCGCGTTGGGCCACAGCCGTGCCGCCGATGTATTCCAGCGCGAGTTCCAGCCGGTAGCGGCCGGGTTTGGGCCATGTCATTTCAACTTCGGCGCCGTTTCGCAAGTCGAACCCAATTCCGGTGTACGACTCGTCACCAGAGCGCGAGACCCCGTGAAGCGACACCCGGTGGAGGGAAACAGTCGCACCGACCCCCTCAAGCGAGGCGGGGACACCGGTCACGACAACGCGGAGCGCCTCGGTACGGGCGAGTTTCAATTCGACAAAGGCATCGCCGTTCGTCAGCTCCACTTCTATTTTTTTCTCGCGCAGACCCGGGCGGAAGGGACTCGCCATCAACGAGTACGTTCCCGGAAGCAGGTGCGGTATGCGGAACTTCCCGCCGTCCGCTCGTACGGTCGTGAACGCACCCTGCCGGGACTCCTCGTGCCCGCCGCGGCGCGCGGCCACGATGAGCACGTCCCCCTGGAGTGCCTCGCCTCCGACGGTCACACGCCCGTGCAGCGTGTGGCCCGGCACGAGACGCAAGTCTGCGAGCGAGGGCTTCGCTGGATCGAAGACCGTCCGGGCAAGTTCCACGCGCAGCGCATGCTCGCCGACGAAGTAGAGCGTCACGTCGCCCGCGGGCGGCTCAAGCCGAAAGACGCCGTGGCCGTCGGTGCGCACGCCCGGGCCCGCGTTCGCCGCGACCTGCACGTTGACCATGGGCGCCCCACTCGCGTCGCGCAGCGTGCCCACGAGCGCGGGCGCCAATTCGGACACGGGCTCGGTCCGCGGCGTATCCGCGTCGGCCTGCTCGCCCATCTTTTTGCGGGGAGGCGGACGGACGGCGATGCCTCCCGGCTCCGCGGCGCCCGTCGCTTGTCTCGCGCCGGGGTTCGGGCTCGGCGGCGCGTCGCGCACGGGATCGTGGCGCGCATTCGTCGCGCGATGATCCCGTCGGCCGGAACGCCAGACGGCAACGCCCCCCACGAGGGTGGCCAACAGGGCGAGGACTACGACAACATGACGGGAGGTGAGGCCCATGACTACGGCTCCGGTGGCTGCCGCGGACCATCCCGCGGCAGCGGTGCGGGTGACGGAGCTTGCAAGTCCGTGAGGCGGAGCGAACAGCAGTAGCGGCGCGAGCAGTGCCTTGCCGTGCTTGTCGTCTCGCTCGACGTCCATACTTTCGGCATTACGGCTCTCGGCATTACGGCTCTCGGCACTACGACTCTCGGCATCACGATCGACAGCATTCCGCGCATCACCGTCGGCACCCGCGCCAGCGGGTCGGTCGGCGATTCGGTCAGCCGGGCGGAAGCTGGTCTTGTCGTTTGCATCGAGTTCGCGGCGCAGGCGCTTGAGGGCCCGGTGCACGCGCATCCGCGCAGCCTCCTCGCGCACACCGAGCGCGTGAGCCACCTCCGCGTACGACAGGCCATGGAGGAAACGCAGGACGACGGCGTTCCGCTGCTCGGTGTCGAGCAGCGGAAGGACGTGTTGGACTTCATCGGCCGCGGACGCGCGCCCGGCTGTCGCGCCGGTGGAACAGACCGGGTCCGCCGTCTTTGCCTTTGCCGCCTTCGCTTCCAAGCGGCCCCTGGTCAGAGCCGCACGGTGCAACGTGCGCGCGCCCAGGACGATGCGGCGGCCCAGGAAAGCGCGAATGCCTACGCGGGGGACGACAGCCTCGTCCGCCTCGGCCAATTCAAGCAGAGCCTGCTGCGCGACATCCTCCGCGTCGGCCGCGTGGCCCGTGACGCGCCGCGCGAAATCGAACGCGAACGCGATGTGTTCACGCACGAGGCGGCCGAACGCCACCGCGTCGCCGCGCTTGCGCCAGCGTCGCCAAAGAACAAGAGAAACTCCGTTCACCGCCTCCACTCGCATGGCACGGCCCAAACGTAACCCAAGAATCCGGTTTCTTGCGGCCGTCCTCGTCGGGCCCGCGTGCGCGGCCGTCCGCCGGCCTCCGGCCGCCCCGGATGTCGTGAGACTTGGCCGACGTTGGCCCGGCGCCACACCGCGGGATCAGCGGCTCGTCAACGCAATCTCCAGATCGAGCGTACGGCCCGCCGGCAAGACAATCCGACGCGCCTCGGCCGTCAGCGCGGGATCGCCCGGCGCGACCCACAGGACGTAGATCCCCCCGGATAGAAGGTTGCGGGTCCGCATCCGGTCTGCGCGGCGGCCCTCCTCCCGCGCCAGAGACAGGTCCGTCCGATCGCGCCCGAGGGTTTCGACCCACGCCGTGAACGCCGACTCGGCTCCCCCGAGGCCGACCACGCGCAGACTGAGCCGTCCACCCGCTTCCACCGGCAGGGTCAACTCGGTCGCGGTGTCCGCAACGAGTTCCACGGGCGCCCGCGCGGGCAGGTAGGCGCCGAGTCCTGCCACGGGCGGCTCACCCGAGACATCGCTCCATCGATACCCCGGGTAGATCGTCAGCCGATAGCGTGCCGGAACGATGTCCTCGAGCAGGAACGCGCCACCGACCGCGCGCACGGTTGCCCGCCGGACGAGCGCATCGCGGTCGTCGCGCAGTTCAACCAGCGCGGTCGCGGGCACGGGAGCCGCCGCCCGCGGAACAAGGCGCACGCGCAGCGACGCCGTGGCGGGCACAGTCTCCAGCACGCGCTCGACTTCAAGCGTGCCCGACACCGGCGCTTCGATCTCCTCGGTGAGCGACAAGCAACCGGGCGCGGTGATGGTCGCCATGTAGCGAACGCCGGGCACGACGTCGACACGACCGGCCCCACCGTCGTCGAGCGTCAGCTCGAGCGCACCCGCCCGCCCCAGACCACGAAGGCTCGCGAGCGCCCCGGATGCCGGCCGGCCCTCGCACGTCACCTGAAACGACACAACCGCGGCGCCGAGTTCGAAGTCCGCGCTGCCGGGCGGCACGATCGCGCGACGCTGCGCCAGTGTGCGCAACACTTCCGCGTCCGTCTCCGGCAGCGACACGAGCTCGACGCGGTAGCCAACGGACCCGAGTCCGTCCACGCGATAGCGCCCTTCGTCGTCGGTCAAGGCCCGACGCACCAGCCACTCCGGACCGTGCTCGCCAAACAACAGCACCTTGTCCCCAGACACGGGGACGCGCCGCCCCGCCCCCTCTTCGCGACGCACGACAAGCCGCGCCGCCGCGGCGGGCGTCGCATCGCTGCGCCGCACCTGCCCGCTCAACGTCGCACCCGCCGGCAACAACACGTCGAGCTCCGGCGCCGGCTCGCCCGCGACCAACTGAAACGACACAGCACCCGGTCGCGCGACGTCGCCAAACGCGACGGCCCAGTACCGCCCGTCGTCCTCCGCCCGAACCTCGAATCGACCCTCGTCGTCCGTCCGCGCCCGGCTGCGAGGCGCACCCAAGGGCCCCGCGTCGTCGCCCCGGTAAACCAGGACCACCAAGTCCGCACGAACGCCCCCATCGGCGCGCGTAACCCTCCCGTTAACCTCCCGCGCCGCAATCAGATCTACCTCGAGTCGCGGCACGAACAGGGCACCGGTTTCGCCATCCTGATTCACCGAAAGCGTCACGGTCTCCGACAGCGTGGACGGATGCTCGATCGTCACCACGACCCGTTCGGGGCGCGAGTCCGGCTGCTCAAACAGACGCGTCAGCGGAACCCGAAACGGCTGTCGATCGCGCACACTGGCGTGCAAGGCCGCGGCGACGCGCAGAGTCGCTTCCCCCGCCACGCCCGGCGGCAGCCGCACCACACCCTCCAGCCACGGCGCAGGACTTTCCGCGGCACTGTCTCCCGCCGCCAACAGGGCTTCAGGCCCGGCCTTTCCAGCCCGTCCACCGCCTCTGGAGCCGGGAGCGTTTCCCGACGTGTCCAAACCGGCCGAGAGGGCGGAAGCGGACGGACGGCGATGTAGCCGCAGCATAATGGGATACAAGTGCGTCAGGCGCAATGACCTCGGCTCGGTGTCGGCGTGCGACGCCGTCACCGACAGGGGCAGGATCATGCCGCCGACCGGTACCGTGAACGGCGCGCCCGGCGCGAAATCGCACGCGATCGCACGCCGCGCCGCGTCCCGCACCGTCAACCGCACCACACCCGGCGGAGCTTCGACACGTCCGCGCAACACCGCGGCCCGAGAGATCGCCGTCCGTCCGCTACCGTCCGTTGCAGTCGGGTTCGCACCCGCTCGCGCAGCGGACCTCGCCGCGCGTTCCGTGGCGGTGTTCGGTGCCAGTCCGAACGTGCGTGCCGCGGGGCCGAGCGTGACAAGACTAACCAGCGCCAAGCCTGCCGCGACGGCGGCGAACACGAGGCGGCGCCGGACACTGCGACGGGTCAACGGGACGAGCAGCGCGACGGCCGCATGCGCGTCACCGTTCTGGTTTTCGACGAGACCGCAGCGGATTTTTTCCAGGCCGCGCTGCACGTGCGTGCGCACGGTCGAGGCCGGCATGGCAAGTCGCTGCGCGATCTGCTGCGGCGTCATGCCGTCGAAGAAACGGAGCAGGATCGGCTCGCGGTACTTTTCGGGAAGCCCTTGCACGAGGCGGGCCAGCTTGCCTTTGAGACGTCTGGACATCACCGCCTCGTCCGCGGCGTCTACGGTGTCGGGGCGCGCGACTCGCTGCTCGCGACGCGACCGGCGCACGTCGTCGCGCAACTTGCGGCGCACGATGTTGCGCAGCACCGCCGCGAGCCACGGGCGCGGTGCGGTGCCGTGACTTTCAAGACGGCGCAACGCCACGATCCAGGTGTCTTGCACCGCGTCCTCGGCGTGCCGGTCGCCGCGGCCGTTCTCGCGCAGGAGACTGCGGGCAAGCGCGGCGAGAAAACGCTCGTGCTGGAGGAGTTCGCTGACGGTGCGGAGATTCATGGAGGATCGGGAGCGGCTTGCGCTTCTCTCTACTTCTATAAGGCACGTTGGGCACCCCTGCGCGGGTGCAAAAAACGTTTTTTTGGCGTGGGACGCACGCGCCGCGGCGGGCATGTACTTGCGAAGGGTGCAGTCGTTTTTGCTTTCACAGCCCCCCCGGAGACAACTGATGACGAGAACGCTTGGGACGGCGATCCTGTTCGCCGCGCTGATTCTGCCGGCCTGCGGAGGCGGCGGCAACACGACCACGGGGCAAACGGAGCTGACCGGAACGCCTCTGCTGGTCACCGCGGGCGTCACGACGCTCGACCCCAGCGTTTCCGTCGGCGCCGCGGCCGGCCCGGCCGCGCTCGCACGCCTTGGAGTTCAGGAGACGGACACTGTCTACGATCTGACGACCCCGGCCGGCGCACCCTTTCGTTTCGACGTGAGCGTGCGCGGCGCGGGCAGCCTGGGGGATGCCGAAGTCTCGATCGCACATGCCGAGGACGACGGACGCGCGCCGTTCGGCGACGCGGACACTCTGCGCGAGGTCGGCATCGTGCCCTTCGCCGGACAGATCGTCGCGAACGGGCCATGGCTCGAGGTCGAGGGCGAGGGCCTCGCACGCTGCGCGATCCAGGGCACGATCGACCGCGACCAGAGCCTGCTCGTCGAGAGCCGGCTCGACGGTGGCAAGGCCGTGCTCACGCTCATCCGATTGCGCATCGGAGCCGCCTCCGCCATCAACGACTCGGCACGCGAAGACGACGAAGGACCGGCCGCGGACTACGACGGCATCGAGTTCGAAAGAACCATCTTTTCGAGCGACGTCTGGCACGTCTGCTATCCCGCCGCCGCGCAGTCCGGCGACAAGACCACCGTCGTGCTCTACGAAGGGTCCGGCGGCGGCATCGGCCCGTTCTTCCCCCAAAACGGCAATACGAAACTCAACGAGCGCCGCCTCCAGTACGCCCGCGCAACCGACACCATGACTGGAAGCGCTCCCGTCGGCGTGGGCACCGAGAACGGAGTGTTCCGTGACCATGAGGTGGCGGCGCTCTTCAACACCCTCGGCGTCGCGCGCGCTTCGCACAAGGGCGTGAAGCTCGACCTCTCGTTCGACCGCGGCGCGACTTTCGGTCAGACCATCGACTTCCCCGTGCCTGGCGACCAGAGCTTCGCGCAACCGATCGTGCAGATCGCCATGGCCGCCGACTACCGCATCGCCCTGGCATTTTGGCGCATCACCGCGACAGAGCAAACGGACGGCGATCCAGGTGAGAATGAGAACGGCGACGAGAGCGACGGCAACGCCCGCGGCGGACCTGCCGGCTTCCACAGCCTATTCTTCAAGAGCGAGCTGATTCTCGTCGAAGGCACGCCGAACGCCGTGGACGGCGAAGGGGCGCCGACGTCGTACTCGTTCGATGCGCCCCATGTGGTCTACAGCGAAGACCGCGATCTAGCGCCTACGCTCATGGGCCTCGCCACCAACGACGATGGCGATCTCGTCCTCGGCTACGGCTTCACGCGCTTCTCGTTCAACGAAGAGGACTTCACCTTCACGGCAGACACGGAGTACCGGGCGGCCGCGCGCATCGGCGACGACGGCGCGTTCACCGACCGGCTCGTGCACGGCGAGGAGATGACCGCGGTCGATCCCAACGTCGAGATCCTCGGATTCGGCGAGACGCTGCGCATCTTCTATGCGGCCGAAAGTTCGGACGGCATCCGGCTCTTCACGTCCGAGGACGGCGGCGCAACCTACGAGCTGAAGACGCTGGTCGAGTGGGCCGGCGCGCACATGCCGACGGTGTCCGTTCGCCCGCAGGACGATGCGCTACGGGTCGATCTGCTGTACCTCGCCCCGACCGGCGACGGCCTCGAGCTGCGCCTGCGCCATTGGGACGACTTCGACGCCGAGGACGGTGAGCCCGAGGACGCCACGCTGGTCGAAGCTTCCATCGAGGAAGAGGACGGCACCGAGTCGAACAACGGCCTGGGCTCACTCGCCCGCCTGACGATCCGCCAGGTCGGCGACCACGGCTACGACACCGCCCGCGACGGCGACGACCTTGTCGTCATCGTGCACAAGCTCACGATTCGCACGGCCGAGATCTTCGAGCAGTTCCCGTTCGACATCGAACCGGGCGACAACCTCAACGGTCAACCGGGCGGGCGCGGGAACGAGAACTTCCTGTTCGGACTCGCACAAGCGGCAACGCCGCCGACCCCGGCCGCCGGCCTCACGGACGACGTCCCGGAGCCCAACCCCGACCACCAACACCAGTTGTGCCTCTTGATTCTGGACTAGACAACCTTCCTCCCAGTACCCCTACCCAAGCGTTCAGACGGCCCAAGCGGCCAGACGGTCCAGAATCCACGAACTCCCTCGGGAGTCCATCCCCCTCGGAGGGCGGCGGCAACGTCGCCCTCCTTTCTTAGCCCGTACTATTCACGACCACGCGGGCTCTGGCCGGTCCATTCGCCGATCCCAGAGAACGGGTCAAGGGCGCAGCCAGCGGATATTGCAAAAGCGCCTCGCGGCATCCGGCGGCAAACGGCGCGCGACCTCTTTGACGCACGTTTCGGCCTGTTCGGCGGCGCCATCCACACCCGCGCGGGCAAGCACCGCCCAGGTTTCCGCGCGTACGAGAACAGGCAAGTCGTCCCGGGGTTCGAGATCGTGCAGGTTTGTTGGGGGACCCGGGGGCGTACTCGCGCAGTCCATCAATGCCAGGTACACGCACGGGAGCGGGCCGGGGTCGCGGAACTGGGGGAGACGTGCGCGTTCCGCCTCTTCAAACGCTGCGCGCGCGGCATCGGTCTCTTCCGCCTCCAGCAGCACCCGCCCGAGCCGGAAGGCGACCTTGCTCACACGCTGCGGATCGTCGTCGCGGCGATAGGTCGCAAGCACCTCCTCAAGGCGTTCGCGGGCGGCCGGCAAGTCACCGTCCAGCGCGTCGCAGTCCGCGAGGATCAGGGTCAGATTCGCCGCCGCCTTGGTGCCAATGCGCTGCGCGTCGCCCATGACTGCCTGTACCGCGGTACGCGCTTCGACAGTGTCGCCGACGGCGATACACGCCCGCGCGAAGTCCTGACTCGCGAACACGATCTTGTTCGGCGCGCCCGCCGCGCGACCCAGCGCGAGTCCGCGTGTCGCCCGTTCGCGCGCCGCCGAAAAGTCACCGCAGGCTTCGAGAATCGGACACAGCGTGGCGATGATCTCGGCCTCGCGCATCTTGTCGTCGGCCTCGGCGAAGAACGCCTGCGCCTCCCGCCCAACCGCAAGCGCCTCCTCGTAGCGCCCAAGCGCGCCGAGCGCACTGGCCACGAAGATCTGCATGAACGCCGTCTTCGCCCGGTCCCCTAGTGTTCCGTACAATTCGCCCGCGCGGCGTGCATTCGCGAGTTCGAGCACGGCGTCGTACCGCGTATAGCCCAGCCACGCGAGTGTCGCGTGTGCTGCCGCTCGCCCGCTCAGACTGCCGGCCTTCTCCGCCACGCGCACCGACTCCTCGAGCAGCGCCTGCCCTTTCGCAGGGTCGATCCCGGTCTCCATGAGCAGCGATCCCCGCGCCCCCAAGGCGTGTCGAAGAGCGTCAGCGGCACCACTCGCGCGAGCGGTCTTAAGGGCCTTTTCGGACGCAATGAGCGCGTCCTCGTGTCGCGCCAGCACCTTGAGCCACTGCGTGACAAGCGCCTGCACCGTTGCCAGCCGCGCCTGCTCGCCCGCCTTGTGCGCATCGTCCGCCGCTTCGCACCCGAAACCGACCGCGTCCTCGAACCGGCCGACGGCGGCGGCGTGCCGCGCAAGCAAGAACAACGCCTCCGCCGAGCGTGCGCCGCCGCCCGTGCGCTCAGCCAGGTCCACGGCGTCGATCGCAGCGGCCTCTTCCTCGTCGCGCCACGCCAACCGGTGCAACGCCTCCGCGCGACGGACCACAAGATCGAAGCGAACCGCCGGATCGACATCCACAGCCTCGGCCGCAAGCGCCAATTCACGCACGGCCCGGGGCTCCCCACGAAAGGCCAGATGAGTCAGCGCACGGACGGCGATGTCTTCGACGCGCTTGGCGTCGCCACCCAGCGCCGCATGCCGCAAGAGCGCCACCGCGGTCATCCCGGAAACATCGCCGTCCGTCTGCTTTGTCGCGATGCTCTCCGCCAACTCCCCGTGGTAACCCCGCCGCAGTTCGGGTGCGAGATCTTCGTAGAGCACTTCCTGCAGCAAGTGGTGGTCGAGGCGGAACCGCGCGCCTTCGGTGCGCACGAGTCCCGTGCGGCGCTCCAGTTCCGCCAAGAGTTGAAGGACGGCGAGGCGCCTGGTGCCAAGTACGTCGGCAGCGAATCCGGGATCGAAGTCGTCGCCGGCTACCGCGGCGAAGTCGAGCAGGCGACGGTCGGCCGTCGCGAGGCCGGCAAGCCGTTCGCGCAAGAGATCGCGCAGCGAGTCGGGCATCGGCAGCGCGCCGGCGCCGGTAACGAGGCGCCACGAGCTTTTCCCGGCGCGGGCGATGATGCCGCGCGCGCGCATTTCGCGCAGCAGTTCGAACGCAAAAAACGGATTGCCGCCCGTGCGCGCGACGAGCATGGCCACGAGTTCGGGGGCCACACGGCGAACACCGAATGCCGCCCGCGCCAGCGCCGCGAGATCGTCTTCGGCCATGCGATCCATCTTGATCGTGCGCATTCCCGGCACACGCTGGAATCGATCGACGGCGGCCGTGCCGAGCTGCGGCCGCGCAGTCGCCAAAAACATCACGCGCTGGCCGTCTGCGGCGCGCGCGATCTCCGCGACATGCTCGCGGACATCCGGGCCCGCCCAATGCAGATCGTCGAGAATCCAAAGTACCGGGCGCTCGCGCGCCAGACTCCGCGCGACATGCACGTAGGCGGTGGCGACGGCGGACGCCGGAAGCGCCGGAACACCTTCGGGTGACCGCGTGCCTCTCAGACGCGCAGCGAACGCGGGGATGAGCTCCGGTACGGACGCCAAGGCGGCACCGAGGCGCTCCTCGAGATGCGTGCCGCCGAGATGGCCGAGGAGTGCATCGTCGAGGGTCCGAACCCCGCGGGCGCCGGAGCGCGCAGCGCCGTAGAGAACGTGCGGCGGCCGTTCGGAAGCACCCACGCGGCGAACGAACTCGTCCACGAGACGCGACTTGCCGATGCCGCCCTCGCCCGAGAGCAGAACGAAGCCCCCACGCCCCTCGGTCGTCGCCGCAAACGCCGCGTCGAGTTCCGCGAGTTCGCGTTCACGACCGATGAGCGGTGTATCGCGGCGCACGTCGGGGCGCGGCGGCGCCTGCGGCGAGCGTTGCTGTTGTGATCGCCACCACGCCGATCGTTCCCCCATTTCAAGAACCTCGGCGACAGCTTCGGCGGAGGCCATGCGATGCTCCGGCTGTTTGCCGAGCAGCGCCGCCGTGAGTTCGTCGAGGAGCTGCGTCAGTCCTGCGCGCAACGAACTCGCGCGCTCCGGCACGAGATTCAGGTGGCGGCCCATCGTCGCAGCGAAGCCCTCCGCGCGAAACGGCTGCACGCCGGTCGCGGCCTCGTAAAGAACAATGCCCAACGCGTAGAGATCCGCTGCGGGCTGCGCCTTGACCCCGGAAAACTGCTCGGGGGCGGCGTAGTGCATCGTGCCGACGAAGGCACCCTGCGTGAGTGACATCCCCCGCTCGTTCGTATCGTCGAGGCGCACGATTCCGAGGTCCGAAAGCTTCACCTGATGGTCGGGCGTAACGAGCACATTCTCCGGCTTCAGGTCGCGGTGAATCGCGCCCGCGTCGTGGACGGCTTGCAGCCCGCGCGCAATCTGCGCCCCCAGCCCGCGCAGGAGTTCCTCGGGCACGGTCTCGAGCTCCGCAAACAGGTCTCGCAACGTCCGCCCCTCGACGAACTCGAGCGCGAGGACATGGTACGGAACGGAATCCACGACGACGATGTCGGCTTCGTAGGTATGCACGACATGCGAATCCCGAATTCGAATGCCGACCGCCGCCTCGCGCCGAAACCGCTCGGTCGCTCCCGCCGAGCGGATGAACTCCGGACGCAGCACCTTGAGCGCCAGCCGAAACCCGGGCTCGCCATAGGACCGCCCCTCGGCCAGCTCGGCCAGATGCACGGTCCCCATCGCCCCCGCGCCGAGCGGGCGCAGGATGCGCCAAGGGCCCAACCGTTCCGGAATCGGAGTCACGCAGCGGTATGGTAACGCCCCGGCGATGAACAACAGAACCAGAATCGCAACGTCGCGTAACACCAAGGCGCCAAGCGGCACGTTGGCTGTGATGAGCGAGAAACAGCGCTGGAACGCATGGCGCCGGACGGCGACGAGCAGGCATTTGCCGCGCTGGTCGAACCGAACACCGCGTTCTTGGACCGCTAGGCACAGCAACTCGGCGCGCAACCCGCCGATGCCGACGACGTCGTGCAACAAGCGCTCTCCGACCTGGCGAACGAAGCCACGGACCGACCGCCGCGCGTCGGACTGCGGGCCCGGTGGCGCGCGGGGTCCGCTCCCGCCTGCGCATGGCACGCCGCGCCAACCGCCGCCGCCAGCGCCGCGAGGTCGCCGCCGCGCGACCGGAGTCGGTCACTGAAGACCGCACCGCGCTACGCGACGAGATCGACGCCATCCTGGGCCGCCTCGAAAGCGAGGTCCGCGAGCTGGTCTCGCTGCACTTTCTGCACGACCTCGAGTACAAGGAAATCGCCTTCATCGTCGGCGCGACCGCCGGCGCCTGCCGCGTCCGCGTCCACCGCGCGCTCAAGGATCTCAAAAAAGAGCTGGGCGACCTGCGCCCGCACTCCTGGCCGCGTGACCGCTCTCCTGGGGAGGAACATTCATGTCGCTCCCTGCCAAATCCGCCGTTGTCGTTCTCGTACTCGCCACGATGGGCACCGTTCGGCAGGGCCCGCTCGGATCGCACGGAATCCGATAACCGAACGCGCACATCCGCCGGGCGAAACGCAGTGCAACCGGTCAAGTCTTTGAAACAACAAACGGACGGCGATGCCCCCGAAGAAGAGCCGGCCAACGCGCTACCCGCGCCTGCGAAAGCATCGCCGTCCGTACGCTTCCCTCCGAGTGCTCCGATCGCAAGGGGCAAGGGCAGCGTCTGGGGGCGCATCCGTTTTCGCGACGGGACACCGGTCGTCGGGTTGCGTGTCGCGCTGTGGGGTGCGAGCGATGTCGAGGACCGGACCGACGAACGCGGGCGCTTTCATCTGCACAACGACTGGGTGGACAAGCGCGCGCTTGAGGTGCGCGAGGGGCATAGAGCCGGCCGTGATCGAACTCACCCCGAAGTAGAGGAAGACTCGTCCTCGTCGTTGCGGCGGAGGACCGTGCGGATGGTGATGGTCAGTTCGCGGGCGCCGTCTGTCCATAGCGTGTATGCAAACAGAGCGCCGTGGCGACCGCACACCTCCGCGCGGTACCCGGCGGCGAGATTGCCGCCGCGCGACGACACCGCGTGGACCCGGGTGATGTCATCCCAGGCGAACGGCTCGGTCTTGCCGCGGCGGCGCACGTTGATGCCCTCTCCGTCGAGTTCGAACCGGACCGCGTTCTTGAACCAGAGCCACGCGGCCACCAGCGGGCACACGATGACCCCCGCCGCCGACGAGAGCCTGCCGCCGGACACGATCGCCATGGCGACCGCGGCCACCAACAGCACCGCGCAAAAGATCTTGAGCGGCAGACCGGGCCCATGCGAAGTCCGGCGCCGGGCAAGTACATCGGCGGGGTCGGGCACGGCGCCATCCTGCCCTAACCGGGTCGGGACGCAACCAAACACGTTCGCTTGCGGCTTGGCGAACGCTCCATGACGATCTCGTGACAATCACATGACCAGCACCGATCCACGTAAGTCCTTGTTCCACATCTGCTTGTGCTGTTTGCCGTCCTAGAATCATCCTTTTGAGCCGGGCTCGGTATGGACTGCCAGCGGCCCGTCCCCACAACAGCCGGTCGTCCGACAGCGAGTGGCGTCGTGGAGCTTTGTTCCGGGATGGTTGTCCGGACAATGCGCGGCGTGGAGCACTACCGCGACCCCGCACGCGCCTCGCACTACCGCGACAAGCATCGCGTTTCTTTTTGGCGGCGGCGCGCGCACCGACGGGAGCACTCGCTCCTGGCCCGCGCGCTGGCCGGGGCGCCGCAGGCCACCGTGCTCGACTGTCCCTGCGGTGCGGGGCGCATGCTCGATCTTGCAACCGCGGGGGTGGACCTGTCGCTCGCGATGGTGCGCGAGGCGCGGGCTCACGCGGACTGCCGGCTGCTGGTCGCCGGGAGCGCCGACATGCTCCCGTTTCGCGACGGCGCGTTCGATGCCGTGATCTGCCACCGACTGCTCCACCACCTGCACGAACCGGCGGCACGCGCGGCAATCCTGCGCGAGGCCGCCCGCGTGGCGCGGCATACCGTCGTCGTGTCGTATTGGGATGTGCGCGCGCGTCGGCCGAAGCGTTCGCGCCGCAGCGTCCTGACGAAGGAACAACTCGTGGACGAAGCCGCGGCCGCCGGCCTGGAATTGCAGCCCCCGGTTCGCTACGTCGCGCGCTGGTTCTCGGCCTTCGCGGTGGCAACGCTGCGCCGCGCGTCGATGTAGCTTTTTGGGCCTACGGACCGGCAAGAGCGTCCGCGGGCTGAACGATGCCGGCCCCGAGCCGGCCCACGAGGCCGGGGTTGTCGGGATCGACGCTGACCGCGGTGTCGCGTAGCCGCTGGACGACCTTCTCGCGCGAAAGGCCGGGCTCGGCCGACAAGAGGAGCGCGGCGGCAGCGGCGACGAGCGGCGCGGCGAAGCTCGTTCCGCTCCAGCGCGCGGTCCCGCTCGGACTGAGTACCTGCGGGAAAGCGCCGATCAGATCGACGCCCGGGGCTACCAGCGATACCTTGGAGCCGGTGTTGCTGAACGGAGCGACCACACCGTTCTCGTCGATCGCCGCCACACCGACCACGTCGCCGAATCGAGCCGGGAAAATGATGTCGGACAAGCCGCTGTTCCCGGCAGCCGCCACAACGACGGCACCGCGATCCTGCGCGAACTCGATCGCCTCGCGGATCGCCTTGGTCGCCTCGGACACATCGACGGATACGTTGATCACGGTCGCGCCCTGATCGACGGCCCAGGTGATGCCAGCGGCGATTCCGGAGGAGGTCCCGAAACCGTCGGCGTCGAGAACGCGGATGGGCAACAGCGTGGCGTCGGGCGCCACGGTATGGACGAGCGAGGCGATGAACGTGCCGTGTCCGAACTGTTCGTCAGTGACTCCGTCGCCGTCCCCGTCGAGGCCATCGCGCTCGTCCGTGGGGTCCGCGTCACGGTCCAGAAAGTCGAACGGGGACGGATGAAACGTCGCGCCCGCAAAGAACGGATGCGTGAAGTCGATGCCCGTGTCAACGATGGCGATGACCACGCCCGCACCGCGGGACAGGGCGTGCGCGTCGTCCAGACGAAGCGGCGCCAGGCCCGGCTGCGGTCGGATGGACGCGAGCAGGTCGCCGCCCAGCGTGGGCACATCGGAGGGACCGCCCTCCGGCGACCCCGCGACGAAGTTCGGTTCGGAGGCCACCACGCGCGCATCGTCGTCCAGTTCGTCCAGGATTTCCGCGACATCGCTTCCTGCGGGCAAGGTCAGGAGGAAAAACGAAGTCTGCCCGACGCGTTCGAACTGCAATCCCTGCAGGTCCTCCTGCAACTCTTCGATGTCGTCGTCGTCCTCAAGCATGACGAGGATCTGGTCGGTCTGGAACGGCTCCGCGATCGGATTCGGGTCGGGATCCGGTGCCGCTGTCGTCGATCCATTGGTGCAAGCGGCGGCGCAAAGAACGGCCCCAATGCCGAGGAGACGGAGGGAGTGAAGGCGAAGCATCGGTTTCATAACTACCCTACCCTTGAATCAGGAGAAAGGAGGCCCACTCTGCGGCGTGACGTCCCTCTTTTTGCAAGCATCGTGCCGCCGCATGAACGGCACGCGCCGGACCGAGGTCAAGCGCGGCATAAAAGGCCCGCATCCAAGCGTGCGCGGCCTCGTCGGGCACATCCCAGCGGCTGGCCACCACACCGGCAGCGCCAGCGGCGAGAAGCGCCCGCGGAAACCCCGCCAACGCCTCGCCGAACCAAGTCAGGGATGGGTCCCCCGTCCGGCACGCACTCAGCACAACCAACGCGCCCTTGACGGAACCGGGCCGCAGGTCCGACGCTGTCAGCCACCCGTTGCGCAACCGCAAGGCCGACAAGGAGGGAGCCTGATCATGCGCGACGGCGTGTCCCGCGAAGTGCACGAGCCGGCGGCCCCGCAGCGCTCCCAGGATTTCCTCGCGCTCCGGGTTGGACAGGCCGGTGGCGTTCGGGACCAGTTTCAACTCCGCGGCGACGCTTTCGAGCGTGTCATCGACCCCGACCGCGAGTGCCGCGCCCGGTTTCCACCTGGGCGACGTCCAGCGCGCGCACGGCGTGTACACGACCACGGTGTCGGCCATGGCGGGTAGTGCCTCGAACGGCACGTCCCCGAGCTGAGGAAGCGGCACGACGGCGATGCTATCCGGCCACGGCCCGTCGTCGAGAAGCAGACCCTCGAGCTCGCGCAGGCAGGAGGCGGCGGGTTCAACCTCGGCCTGGCCGAAGAGCCGGCGCGTCACTTGAAACCGGAACTCATCCGCGCGTGCGCGCAGGCGCCCAAGCGTACCGCAGTCCCAGGCGCGCACCGCCGTCCCGTCCCAGAAGAGACCGTGCACCCGTCCGGCGAGGACCGCGTAGGCCACGGTCGGGCGCACCGGCAGTCCGTGGACCCCTTGCGCTCGCACGGGAATCGGGGTCTCGTGTTCCGTCACGGCAGCGAGAAACTCGCGCTCTCCGCGGTCCATGAACGCCTTGCGCAGGCCGCCGTGCTGGTCGACCTCGCGCCACAGGCTGTCAAGCCGCTGCCGTGCCTTGCGCACCGCCGGGTGGTCGAACGCGCCCGGGGTCTCGCGCTCGATCTCTTCGAGCAGCGTTCGCGCACGCGCGGAGTCAATCACGACGAATGCCTCGCGAAGATCGGCGGGCCAGCCGCGGCGCAGCAGTTCAACCGCAAATCCCTCGTACGCGGGCAGGTGCAGCAGCAGCGTCGTCGCGCGCAGGCGCGCGGTCGGGGCCAACGTGCGCGCCTGCTCCGCGGCGCGCCAGGCGCCACGGAGTCCGGCGATTCCCTGCGCTTTCACGCGCAGAATCTCCGGACGCAGCCAACGGCGCAGGGAACGGGGATAGCGGTCGGCGTGACGACGCAGCGCCCGGGAATCGTTGCGTTTGAGCAGCGCTTCAAGCGCGTCGAACCAGTGGCCGCACTCCCGCAGGACCTGCTCGGCCCGGGCCAGATCCTCCCCCAGGAGGACATCGGCAGCAGCCTGTCCGGCGCGGTCCCCGGCCGCATGAAACATGGCCCGGGCCCGCCGCGCCGAGGCCTTGCGGCCATTGAGCCGGGCCAGCAGAAGCTGGGCACGCGCCGCCTCCAGCGGCGCCTCGGTTCGCAACGCGCGCGCGGCCGAGCGGGCGCGAGCTGTCGCGCGCGCTCGATCGCCCAAGCGCGCGAACAGTTCAGCCTCGTCGAAAGCAACGAGCGCCGCGCGCCTACGGTCCCCACGCCGCTCGAATCGGTCGCGCGCCACCCGATATGCCGACAGCGCTGCCCAAGTGTCACCCCGAAGAGCCGCGACCCAGGCCAGGTTGTGGGCAACGATCTCGGCAGAGGCCTCGTGCCCGGCGCGTTCGAACTCGCGCGTGGCCTGCTCTAGGACTCGACGCGCCTCTTGGAGCGCACCTCGACGGGCCAGGCGCAATCCCAGGTTTTGCCGGGCTGTCGCTCGCACGACACCGAGTCCGCGAGAAGCGGCTTCACGAAAACAGGCTTCTGCGGCCGTCTCGTCCCCCAACGCGTTGAGCGACGAACCGAGGGCGTTGAGCCACATCGGTTCCGACGAATCCGAGTGCCGCCGACGCCAGGAACGAACCGCTGCGGCGTTGCCCAGGAGTGCCGCGATCTGGACACCTCCCATCGCCGCAACGAGCGCGCCTCGATCGTCACCGCGCCGGCGAAACATTGCCGCGGCTTGCTGGTAGCCCACGTGCGCGGCGCGGTGGCGACCCCGCACATGGTCGAGTTGGGCGCGGTCCAGACGGCGCAACGCCGCGTCCTCGATGCGCCGCAGAAGCCGGCTCGCGCGCTTGAGATCCCGGCGCAGCGCGGTCTGGAACTCCCGGTGAACCTCGAGGTCGCTCACGGCTCCACGCTCAAGGTCTCGCCTTCGACCTCGAGAGTGAAGGCGCCGCGGACGATGCCGACCGAGAACCGGCCGTCCGCTCCGACCTTCAAGGCATCGCCGTCCTTGGCTACCGGCACCCACGGAGTCACGTGGCCGAGCACGCGCCAGCCGCGGCTCACCCTGGTCAGGTAGAGCTCGATCGTCACCGGTCCGTCGAACTTCAGATAGCGGGTCTGATCCGTCGCCGCGCCTCGAACGGCGAGCGCCGGCCGCAGCCACGAATCGATGGCGACGACGAAGCCGCGGCGGCCTGTCGCGAAGTGGTCGCGGAACACGCGGAGCGCGCGGCGGCGGGCACTTCGGGACGGTTTCGGCGCCATGGTCGCGCGCCGTCCGCTCGCGATCAGGATTCGCGCCTCGGCGAGGGCGGCGCGGCAAGCCGCGCATTCGATCACATGCGTGGCGGCGGCCTTGAGTTCGCGCCCGGCGGCCAGGTCCATCAGCGCGGCAAATCCCGGATGTGCCATAGTTCCTGCCCTAGGAGGCGCCGGAGTCCTGTTTGGATACAAGGACTTTTTTCATTCTGTCTAGACATCGGCGCCGTGTGGGCCCCAGCGATCCGCGAGGCACGCCCAGCTTTTTCGCCACGTTGTCGTAGCTCGGCGTCGGCGCGGCAAAATACAGCAGTTCGAGGAGCTTGCGGCAGCGAGCCGAGATCTGCTCCAGCGCGTCGCGCACCTGCTGCTCCTCTTCGAGCAGGGCGACAAACTCCTCCGGCGGTGCGGCCCCGGTCAGCGGCGGCAGATCGGGTGGAAGTTCGCGCCTCTCCTTCCTGGCGAGCGCCCAGGTCGCGCGCGACGTCGTGCGGATCAGCCATTGCGGCAGCGCCTGGACATCACGGACCGAACGGAGATTGCGCACGAGGATCAGGCAGACCTCGGCGAACACGTCGTCGCACTGCGCCGAGCCCAGTCCGTACCGCCGTGGAATCGACAGGATCAGCGGGGCATACCGATCGACGAGCACGGTCCACGCCGACTCGTCGCCGGAGCGGCAGCGCGCAATGAGATCGTGGTCCGGCATCAGGCGGCTATGAATATAGAGCGAGGCGAGCCGGACACAATGGTCCGGCCCGCCCTTTGGGAGGTTGGGTAACGGAGGCGTCAGTCCGCTACCGGCTCGGGTACGAGCCCGGAAAGCAGGAGCTCCCCGGTGCCGTCCCGTTTGACTTCCACGAGAAGGCCCACGAGGGTGCCCGAGGTGGCGGCACCACTCGGCAGGACATCGCCATCCTGGGTGTCCCGCTTGAACTCGGCCTCGCCGGAGGCGTCCGCCGCGATCTTGCCCAGGGAGACGCCGTCGAGGAAGAACTCGACGATCTCGCCGGCACCGAGGTTTTCGGCCTCGACCTTGAACCGCTCGCGCGACTGCTCGGGCCGGGAGCGAGTCTCGACGTGTCCCTCGAGCGCGCCCACATGCGAGGTGAGACGATCCCGGCCGCGCGTCCGATCGCCATCGTCGCCACCGCCGTCGCCGTCATTACCGCTGCCGCTGTTGTCGTCGTCGTCCCCGTTTGCGGTGGACGCCGCGGGCAGCTCCGGCACGGTGCCGGTCAGGAGCGTCGCGCCCCCGTCCATGAACCGCACCTCGACCGACAGGCCCTCGAGATCGGCCACGGTCGCGGCTTCCAAGGGCAGAAGGCCGCCATCATTGGTCTCGATCTCCAACTCGGCTTCGCCGTCGGCGTCAGCGGCAGCCGAACCGATCACGATGCCGTCGAGGAGGAACTCGACGACGTCTCCGGGCGCGAGGTCCTCGGCTTCGATCTCGAGTTTTTCACCGTTTCCGGAGCGCACCTTGATCTTGCCGCTTACGTCGGCATCCGGCGAATCCGCCGCGCGGGTGAGCCGCACGCGCGCCTCGCGCCGTCCGTTTCGCGAGATCGAGACCTCGGTGGCGTTGTTGCCATCGACCGCAACCTTCACATCGACATCGTCACCCGCACCGACCGGGATAGAGCCGATGGCGTTGTCGCCGGGCCCCTGGTCGGGCGTGCCGTTGTCGTCCGTACTGTTGCCGGCAAGACCGGCGCGACCGAACCGCAGCGTGAACACGCCAGGCGAGAGATCCGGGAACGCGAACGCGCCGGTGCCGTCCGTAGTAACAACCGCACCGTTTTCGACCAGCTCGACGGTCACGCCAGCGCGGTTGAGCGTCTGCCCGTCCACCTGGACGATCGTCCCGGAAAGCGCCGCTGTCTCAAGGACCGGCGAACCACCGCCGCCACAGGCCGTCAAGAAAAAGGCGCCAAGAACCAAAGCAGACATCATCAAGAACCGCATCAAAAAGACTCCTTTCGTCACCCCAAGGAGTGGCGGGGCGACGCGTAGATACACCGGCAGAAAAACCCGAGGAAGCAGACGAACGGCGATGTCTGGTTGCGCAGCATCGCCGTCGGTTTGCTGTGGTCACCGGTCCTCACGAAAAAACCAAAAAGATGTATCCAGCAGCGGGCTGCGGACTCCTTGCGCGCGGTGACCGAGGAGGAGGGTCCCCACCATCAAGTTTCAACACCTGGCTGCCGCCGCCTTTGCCGCCATCTTGTTTTTGCTCGCCCTATGGCAGCGCCTGACCGACCGGCGCTCCCGGGCCGCGACGGTCGCGCGCCTGCGCGAGGCGGACGACAGCGGCGCGAACCGGCCGATCGCACAGCATCCCCAGGTGCAGCCGTACGTCTGCATCGGCTGCGGAAGTTGCGTGCGCGCTTGCCCCGAGGGCGGCGTGCTCGGTCTGGTCGACGGCGTCGCACGGCTGGTCCAGGCCTCGCATTGCGTCGGCCACGGACTGTGTGAACAGGCGTGCCCGGTCGGCGCCATCACCGTCGGGCTCGGGCATCTCGCGTACGCGCCGGACATGCCGATCCTGGACGAGACGCTTCAGACCAGCGTCGAAGGCGTCTACATCGCCGGTGAGCTGGGCGGATTTGCGCTGATCCGCAACGCGATCGGCCAGGGACGGCGCGTCGTCGGCGCTGTCGCGGAACGCGGGCGGGCGCGCGGCGACGTGTCGGACGTCCTCATCGTGGGCGGGGGCCCTGCAGGACTTGCAGCTTCGATGGGTGCGGTCGAACGCGACCTCTCCTACGTCACGATCGACCAGGACGACCTCGGGGGCACCGTGCGCAAGTATCCGCGCAGAAAGCTCGTGCTCACCCAACCCGTGGAGCTCCCGCTCGGGGAGCGGCTGACGGATTCCGAGTACGCCAAGGAAGACCTGGTTGAGTTTTTCGAGGACGTCTCGCAACGCCACGGCATCGCGGTGCGTCCGCAGGTCAAGCTCCTCGGCGTGACGCGCGACGGGGACTGCCTCGTCGCCGAGACGTCCGCCGGCGTCGTGCGGACGCGGTCGGTCGTTTTGGCCCTCGGTCGGCGCGGCACGCCGCGGCGCCTCGGCGTTCCCGGCGAAGACGCGGAGAAGGTTCTCTACCGCCTCATCGACGCCGCCTCGTTTCAGGACCAGCGCATGCTCGTGGTCGGCGGCGGCGACAGCGCCATCGAGGCGGCCATCGCGCTCGCGGAGCAGCCGGGCAACGAGGTCGTCTTGTCCTACCGCAAGGAAGCGTTCTTCCGGCTCAAGAAGCGCAACCTTGAACGGATCGAACGCTTCGTTGCCGCCGGGCGCATCCGGACGCTCTTCTCTTCGGCGGTGGAACGGATCGAGGCGGACCACGTCGTCGTTCATACGGCGGCCGGTCCGGAACACCTCGGCAACGACTTCGTGTTCGTGTTCGCCGGCGGGGAGGCACCTTTTCCGCTGCTGCGCAAGATCGGCATCCGGCTCCATGGAGATCTGGAGGCGGCATGAGCAGGCGAACGGCAGGGGCGCTCGGGGCCGTCTGCGTAGCGGCACTCGGATGGCTTGTTTTTGTGGGCTGGGACTACTACCGGCTCGCGGGCGCCGAGCGCCCGACCCATCTTCGCCATGCGCTCCTGCGCTCGTCGGGCACCGTGGGGCTGGCCTGCGGCGTCGGTGCGGCGATCCTGTTCGTGTCGAACCTGACCTATCTCCTGCGCAAGCGATTCCTCTTCGCGCACAAACTCGGTTCGCTGCGCGCGTGGATGTCGTTTCACGTGCTCACCGGACTGAGTGCCGCGGGACTCGTGGTCGTGCACAGCGCGCTACTCGTCAAGAGCACCCTCGGCCTGCTCGCCGTCACCGGCCTCGGCATCGTCATCGTGACCGGTGTCATCGGACGCTACATCTATGCGCACGTCCCGCGCACACTCGAGGGCCGTGAACTGGAACGCGACGAGTTGCGGCGCCGGCTTGCCGAGCACCGTACCGAACTCGCGCAGTACGGGCTCGACCCCACCCTCTTGGGGATGCCTGCGGCGGTGCCGGAAGCGAAGGGCCTGTTCGCCCGCCTCTGGGGCATCGTCGTGGGCGATCGCGCGCTGCGGCACGAATATTCAGTGTTGCGCGACGCCGTCCGCAACCGCCCGGAACTCCGACCGCTGGCCGGACGCGTCCTGCCGACGGCACGCCGCTTCGCGCGCGACAGCCATCGCCTCGCCCGCTACGCGGAGCTGCGCGGACTCATGGGTTCGTGGCGCTTTCTGCACCGCTGGCTCGCGGTCGCCATGCTCGCCATCGTCGGCCTCCATGTGTTTGTCGCCTGGCGCTACGGCGACCTGAGGTGGCCCCGATGAGCCACGGGATCATCCTGGTCGGCACCTTCGCGCTCTTGCTGCTCGCAGCGCTTGTGGCGTACGACGATCCGTCGCCGGGTGGCCTGACGACCCGGCACGGCGGCGTTCCGGCCCTCGCGGGCCGCAACGGCTGTGCGGTGTGCCACGCGGACGGCGGGCTCACGAAGGGTTGCCTCGGTTGTCACACCGAAATCAAGACGCAGCTCGCGAAGGGCAACGGCCTGCACGGCACGCAGGAGTCGACCGACTGCGCGTCCTGCCATCCCGAGCACCACGGCGACACGTTCGACCTGCTCGGCGGACTCGCCTGGGACAAAGAGTCGTTTTCGCACGACCACGTCGAATTCATTCTCGACGGCGCGCACGAGAACGCGTCCTGCGAGGCGTGCCACGGCGACAAGACGTTTTTGGGACGCTCCCAGGACTGCCTTTCCTGCCACGAGGATCCGCACCAGCGCAAGGGGTACACGCGCTGCGTCGAATGCCACGACCAGCACGCGTTTGCCCCCGCCCCCCTCTTCAACCACGACAAGTCGTTCCCGCTCCGCGGCGCCCACGCGGAAGCGGACTGCGGAAAGTGCCATCACGACCGGCCACACTTTGAGGCAGTTCCAGGACGGCGATGCACCGACTGCCACGAAAGCCCGCACCGCACGAAGTGGGATCAGGAGTGCGCCGCGTGCCACCGCGACAACGACCTGAAATGGAACGATGCCCACGAGACGATGACGCCGGCCGCGCACCTTGCGACCGGCTTTTCGCTTGGCGCGCCTCATGCCCGGACCGAGTGCAAGGCATGCCACAAACCGCAGGATCCGTACGCGGACCGGTTCCGGGCACGCGAGGCGAAAGACTGTGCGGGCTGTCACGACAACCCGCATCGCGTGCCCTGGGACCAGGACTGTTCGGCGTGCCATCGCGTCGGGGACGAGCACTGGCGAGCCGGCCGGAACTCGGTCACGGGGGAGGTTCACGCCAAGACGGGCTTTCGACTCGATCGTCCGCACCGCGACGTGTCGTGCGAGGCGTGCCACCGGCCCGGCCCGGACTACAAGGAGCGGTTCGCATCCAGGGGTGCCGACGACTGCGCGGCCTGCCACGAAGACGTGCACAAGGGGCAGTTCGCCGCGCGCCACAAGAGCTGCCTTGAGTGCCACGAGCGCCACCGGTTCGATCCGCCGCGCTTCGGGGCCAAAGAACACGACATCTGGCTGCTTTCGGGCGCGCATCGCGAAGCCGCGTGCGACGCATGCCACAAGACCTCGAAGAAACTGGGCGCACGCCGCTTCGCCGGTACCCCCAAAGACTGCCGGACGTGCCACGACGATCCGCACAAGGGCCAGTTCAAAAAGCGCTCGTGCCGCGAGTGCCACACCAAGCACCGGTTCCTGCCGAGCCGCATCGGCCTTCGGGAGCATCGCACGTTCGCCTTGACCGGCGCGCACCAGGCGGTCGCCTGTACCGCATGCCACGTCGAGAAGAACGGCGTGCGGCGCTTTGCGAAGACACCGGCGAGCTGCAAGAGCTGCCACGAGGACGTGCATCGCGGCCAGTTCAGGAAGGAGCTGCGCCGGGGCGACTGTACGGCGTGCCACAACGGGGAGGCGACGACATTTCGCATCCGTCCGTTCGATCACGCGAAGCGGACCGGCTACGAATTGGCCGGCAAACATGCCACCGCGGACTGCGCGCGCTGCCACGGCGACGGGCGCTACCGCGACACGCCGACGGACTGCGCGTCGTGCCACACCGACGTGCATCGCGCCCAGTTCCGTCAGGGCAAGACGACGGACTGCGCGCGCTGCCACGAATCGCAGGCGCCGGACTGGAGCCTCAAGCGCTTCGACCATCGCCGCACGCGTTTCCCGCTGGACGGACGCCACAAGGACGTCTCGTGCGCGAAGTGCCACCCCACGGTGGCGCAGCGCGACGGCAAGCGCGTCGTTCAGTACCGGCCGCTTGGCCGGGACTGCAGGAGCTGCCATGAATCCGAAAAGAAATAGACAGGCCCTGCGGACCGCCGGCCTGTTCGCGCTCGCCATGACGCTCGTCACGTGCGGGCTCGTGGTCCCGCGCAAGGGCTGGAGCAAACGCTGGGGGCCCCTGGTGCCCCACAAGACGTTTCCCGGTGACTGCTCGCTCTGCCACGTTCCGGATCGCTGGGACAAGCTGCGCGACGACTTTTCGTTCGACCACGAAAAGGAAACGGGCGTCGCGCTCAAGGGCGCACACAAGAAAGCGGCCTGCCTGCGATGCCACAACGACTTCGGACCCGTTGAGGCGTATGTGGCACGCGGTTGTGCCGGCTGCCACCAGGATCCGCACGGCACCCAACTCGGCGGCGACTGCACGGCCTGCCACACCGAGGAGAACTGGCGCCCGGTGGGCATCGTGGCCAAGCACGCGCGCACGCGCTTCCCGCTTGTGGGCCGCCACGCGGTCACGGCCTGCTCCCTGTGCCACATACGGGCTCCGACGGGGGACTTCCGTGGCGCATCGAAACAGTGCGCGCAGTGCCACCAGGCCGCTCTGGCCGAGGCCCAAAACCCCGACCACCGCGCGAACGGCTGGGTCACCAACTGCGAACGGTGCCACACGCCGCGCGGCTGGTCCGGCGCCGCGTTCGACCACCTGTTCTTCCCGCTCTCGGGAGGCCACGCGCTCACCGACTGCTCGCGTTGCCACACCAACGGGGGCTTCGACGGTCTGACCAAAGACTGCCTCTCTTGCCACGCCGACGACCGCGCACGGGCTCCCGGACACGACAAGTTCTCGGTCATGTGCCAGCAGTGCCACAACACCTCGCGCTGGGAGGACGCCGAGGTCGATCACTCGTTCTTCCCGCTCACCGCCGGGCACGCACTCACCGACTGCTCGCGCTGCCATACAAACGGCGGCTTCGAGGGCCTGTCGAAAGACTGCCTTTCGTGCCACGCGGACGACCGCGCGCGGGCTCCGAACCACGACAAGTTTCCGACGACGTGCCAGCAGTGCCACACGACCACGCGTTGGAAGGGCGCGGTCTTCAACCACCGCTTCCCGCTGCGCGGCGAACACAACGTCGACTGCTCGGTGTGCCACACGACACCGGACACGCGGGTTTTCAGCTGTTTCGGCTGCCACGAGCACAGCCGCGACCGCACGGACAAGAAGCACCGCGAGGTCAACGGCTACACGTACAGCTCCGCCGCCTGCGTCCAGTGCCACCCGAACGGGGAAGAGTGATGAGAGTCGCCTCCCGCACCCTCCTCTTCTCCCTCTTCCTCGGGGCGGGCCTGTGGGCCGCAACGGCTGAGGTTCGTTGCCGCGTGTCCTATGTCGCCGCGGACGCCATCTTTCTCGACGCCGGCTCGCAGCGCGGACTGGGTACCGGCGACAAGGGCCGGGTCCTCCGCGACGGAACCGAGATCGGCACGCTGGAGGTCCTCGCGGTTTCCGCCAGCTCGGCGCGCGCGCGCGTGCTCGCCAGCACACGGGACTTCGCTGCGGGTGACACCGTCCTCGTCACCGTGACCACGGCGTCGGAGAGGGCGCCCGAGGGCCGCAAGGCGCCGGACGCCGCGCCCGAGTTCACGCCCCTGCTTGAGCGTCTCTCGCAACGGGCCTATTCCGCGCCGTCGAACCTGAAGCGCGGCTCGGTGACATTCCGTCAGCTCCTGCACATCGACAACGAAGACAGCCTCGACTACACGACGACACTCCTCGGACTGCACGGCTCGATCGAGCGGCTCGCGGGCAGTCCCTGGGCGATCCGCTGGTCCGTCAGCGCGGGAGTCAGGGACGGCGATGCTTTTGACGGCAGCGACCTTGAGGGGCTTCGTCTCGACGTGTACGGCTTGTCGATCGGGCGGCGCCTGAACGACGACGGCGGCCACCTTCTCTTCGGCCGGTTCACGCCACGCGGCGTGCCGGGCCTGGGCTACGTCGATGGCGCGCACGGAGAACTTGTCCTCGAGTCGGGCGCGCGCGTCGGCACCGTCCTCGGATTTCGCCCGACACGCGACGACCTGACGCCGTCGCTGGACGAGCCGCTGGTGTCGCTGTACGGCACGTGGGCCAGGGGCAAGCGCGGGAGCAAGTATGTCTCGGCAACGCTCGCCGGCCTCGCGACGTTCTTTGACGGCGAACTCGACCGCGCCGCACTGCTCCCCGAGCTGCACGGCGAAGCCGGCCGGTTTCGCGGGGACATCTCGGCCGAGATCGACCTCGACGTCGGTGCGACCAGTGTTCGCAACGGCACCCGGCTGACCCGGCTGGACACACGGGTCGTCCTCGAAGTGAGCCGGGCACTGGAGCTCCGCGCCGGCGCCGATCACTGGGAGCAGCTCGACAACGCGGCGACCCGCGACATCGTCGGTACCGATCCCGCCGTGTTCGACCGGGGCTTCTGGCGCTATTGGATCGGGGCGCGCGCCCAGGTCACGGACCGGCTGACGCTCGACGCCGAGATCGCGCAGATCAACGCGCCCGGACGCGACCCGACGACACACGCGCGCCTGACCGCGACGGGTCGGTTCGAACGCGGGACCCTCACGCTGAGCGCGTTCACGCTTGCGGGCAACGACAGCATTGACGGCGTCGGCTTCCGCCTCGACGGATACATCCCCGCGGGGCGCTGGACACTCTCTCCCTCGCTGGGTTTCGACGTGGTGGACGATTTCTCGCTGACCGACATCCGGTTCCGCGCGGATCGCTCGATCAACGAACGCTGGTCGGGATTTGGTTCCGTGGCCTATCTGGCCGGGGACGCGGTCTCGAGCGCACTGCTCGAGTTCGGGTTCACGTACAGGTGGTGAGCGAACGTCCGCATACGGGCCTGCCTGCGCCGGAGCGCGAAAGTGCGAAGGCGGGACCGGGACGCTTCTCAGCTACGACGGATCGTCGTCGCGCACTGGTCCTGGCCGCGGTTGGCCAGGTACTGCTGGTGGTACTCCTCCGCGCGCCACCACGTGCTCGCGGACGTAGTCTCGGTGACGACCGGACCCGCGTGCCTACCGGACGCGCTCTCCGCGTCGAGCGACGCACGCGCGGCCTGCTCTTGCAAGTCGTCGTGAAAAAACACCGCCGTTCGATACTGCGTACCCGAGTCGGGACCTTGCCGGTTGAGCTGCGTCGGATCGTGAAGACGCCAAAACACCGCCAGCAGATCCTCGTAGCTCACAACCGCCGGATCAAATTCGAGGCGCACCGCTTCGGCGTGGCCGGTCTTGCCCGCGCAAACGGATTGGTAAGTGGGGTTGTCCGTGCTTCCGCCGGTGTAGCCGACCTCGGTTCGAAGCACGCCCTCGACTTTGCGGAACTCGGCTTCGACGCCCCAAAAGCAGCCCGCGGCGAACGTGGCGGTACTCATGAATACTCCTTTAGCAACCCGCGCGCGTAGCGCAGGCCGTTGACCGTCAACGACGGGTACCACGACAGCAACTCGCCGTCAACGACGCGCGCGGGTTTGGCAGGGGCATCCTCCAGCTTGAACGAGTACGGTTCGCTGGAGAGCAAGTGAACGAGGCAGGGACGGACGGCGATGTCTGTTGGCGCAAGCCGCGGAAAGCGCGTCATCTCCGGCGGCAGCGCGTTGCGCCAACCCACCGATTCCAACAGCGCGGAAATGTAGGTGCCGTGGCCCGCGACGATCCAGGGATCCTTCCACACGTAGTACAAGAACTCCGGCCCATCCGGCGGTGCCGCGGCCCGCGATTTCGCCAGTTCATCCTCGCATTCCCGGGCAAGGACATCGCCGTCCGTTCCTGTAATCGACCCCAGCTCACGCCAAAGGTCGGGCACGTCGTCCGGTCCGCGCGGATCGGTCAGCCACACGGGAAACTCAACGGCCAGCGGGGCGACGCGCACCTTCGTGTTCTCCTCCTTGTTCGCCAAGATCACGTCCGGACGCAGCTCCCGGATGCGTGCGACGTCGGGATTCTTGGTTCCGCCGATCGTTTCGATCCGCTCCACCTCCCCGCGTGGTCGCACGCAGTATTCCGTGCGACCCACGACCCGGTCGCCGGCGCCGATCATGAACGCCGCGTCGGTCAGACTCGGCACCAGCGAAACGATGCGCCGGCACGGCGGTTCGACGGAGGGCCCAAGCCATCTGGTGCGACTCACGGGCCAAGTGTATCGTGACGGCGTGAGCGAGACCCTGCGATTGCTTGCCGACGCGCGCGATGGCGATCGGGCTGCGTTCGATGCCTTGTTTGTTCGGCATCGGGGGCGTCTGCTGGCGTATGCCACCACGCGGCTCGGAGGCGGGGCGCGCTTCACCACCGCTGACGACATCGTGCAGGAGACACATCTCGAGGCGGCGCGCAAGCTCGACGGGTTTTCGGCACAGGGACCGGCGGCGTTTTATCGCTGGCTCGTGACGATTGCGCGCTACAAGATCATGGAGGCCCAGCGCGGACGGGCGGCCGGCGACTTGTTGGCCGAGCCGGCGGCGGATCTGACGAGTCCGAGCGGACGGGTCATGCGCGGCGAGCGCGCGGCGGGCTTGGCGTCGGCACTGGAACAGCTCACGGCCGAGCAGGCCGAGGCCGTGCGCATGCGTTACCTCGAAGGGCTGAGCGTGGCGGAAACCGCGCAACGACTCGGCAAGAGTGCCGCGGCGGCGAAAATGCTCGTCAGCCGCGGCCTGGGGCGCCTGGCGAGCCTGATCGCGGGAGCGTCGGGAACATCGCCGTCGTGAAGCTACGCCCGCATTATTGTTCGTTACCTTTCCGGGGTTCGCGTCATGAAGGGGCATGATGACGATGCCCCAGCGACTCGAAGACATCCAGGACGCGCTGCTCGAACGCCTGCACGCGGGCGAACCGCTCGAGCGCGACGCGATTCTGGCGGAACACCCCGAGCACGCCGAGGCGCTGGGCGCGTTTCTGGACTTGCTCGCGGTGATCGAGGATCCCGGCTCGGATGGCGCGCTGCCGGCGACGCTCGGCGAGTTTCGGATCGTGCGCGAGATCGGGCGGGGCGGCATGGGCATCGTGTACGAGGCCGAGCAGCCGAGTCTGCGGCGGCGCGTGGCGCTCAAGGTCCTGCCGGCGGCGCTGCGTTCGGACCCGCGGCTCGTGTCCCGGTTCCGGCGCGAGGCCGAGGCGGCCGGGCGGTTGCGGCATCCCGGCATCGTGCCCGTGTTCTCGGTCGGCGAGATCGGCAGCACACCGTTCTTCGTGATGGAATTGATCGAGGGGCGCTCGCTCGACGACACCGAGGCCCTGCCGAGTGAGCCCGGGGCACGTCGCTCACAGGCCGTCGAGATCGCGCGCAAGGTCGCGCAGGCGTTGTCGTACGCGCACGGCCAGGGCATCCTGCACCGTGATGTCAAGCCCGCGAACATCCTGCTCGATCCGCATGGCGAACCGCGGCTGACCGACTTCGGACTCGCGTTCGACATGCACCGCCCCGGCCTGACGATCGCGGGCGAGGTGTTCGGATCGCCGCAGTACATGAGCCCCGAACAGGCCGTCCGCCACGAGGCGCCGCTCGACGCGCGCACCGACGTCTACTCGCTCGCCGTGACTCTGTACGAGCTGTGCCTCGGCCGCCTGCCGTACGACGCGACGACCAGCGCCGAGTTGTTGACGGCGCTGACGCTCGGTCGGATCGTGGCGCCGCGTGACGTCGATCCGGCGTTCCCGCGTGCACTCGAGACCGTCTTGCTGCGCGCGCTCGCGACCAATCCGCGCGAGCGGTACGCCAACGCCGACGCGTTCGCCGCCGACCTCGACGCGGCGACCGCGGACCGCCCGCGGCCCACGCGCGTGCCGCGGAGCGGCCGCCACCGCAAGCTCCGTGCGTGGGTCGCGATCGAGCTCCGTCCGTGGGTCGCCGTTGTGGTCGCCGTCGCGATCACGGGCATCGCCGTCCTTGGCTACCGTTCGTGGCGTGGTCCGGACAAAGACACCGGTTCGGGTGTCGTTACCGTCCCGACCGACGGCACGCTCGTCTGGCAGGACGTGGAGGGCGGCGCCGCGACCGTGAAGAAAAACAGCTTCGAATACTGGATGCTCATCGACGCGATGACGCCGAAGGAGCGAGGCAAGCTCAAGTGGAAGGTGGAGGTCAAGCGCGTCGAGGGCGAGCAAGCGGCGCGCGCGTTCTGCAAGGACTGGAACGAGAGCTGGACCGCGCAGGAACGGCCCAGGTACGACGCGCTGGAGAAGCGCCTCAAGGCGGCCGGGCTCGCGGCGGCGCCGTACCTTCTGCGGGTGTTGGGCACGTCGGGCTACATATCGTTCGGGAATCTGGGGCGCGGGGGCGGCACGACCGCGCGCATGCAGGTGCGGGCGCTGCACGCGGTGTCAATGCTCGATCTGAAGCAGGCGATTCCGCACGTCGTGCTGCATTGTCGCGGGCTCTCGCTCACGCAGATTTCCACGGCGGGCGGCGTGCTGCAAAAACTTTCCGGCGAGAGCTTCGATGCGAAGTTCCTGCGGCAGGCGAACCTCTGGAAGATCGCGTGGTGGGCGCGCGGGCACAAGAAAAACCGGCTCGCGCTGCGGACACTGGCGGATCAACAGCTTCGCGAGTTGCGCGGGGAGCTCAAGCTCCAGCACAAACAGCCGGGCGGCAAACGCTGGTGGAACGCGATCGGGAAAAAGATCGTGGCGGACCTGGGTATGCTGCTGGACACCCCGCTGCCGTTCGACGAGACCCTCGATCAGGGCCAACAGACGAAGCAGCTCAAGCGGCTCGAACAGTGGTGGAAAAAGACGAAGACACCGGCCCGGTCGCCGGCGGGCCCTCAGCCCAAACCGGAAGGGCACCGATAAGAAAGACGTGATACGCCGCGTGGACGACCCGCTCGAAATCACCTACCCACGTTCCTGGACCTACCGGATCATTGGTTCGGATGCGGACGTGATCTGCGATCTGGCAGCCGAGACCGCAGGCGGGCGCGAGTACGAACTCCAGCCGAGCAACACGAGCCGGACCGGCCGCTACGTGGCGTACGCACTAACTCTCGTGGTGGACGACGAAGAGGACCGCAATGTCATCTTCCGCCGCCTCGCCGACCACGACACCGTGCGCTGCGTGCTCTAGGCTCTGTCCGCCACGAAGTCGTCATTTCCGCATCAGGCGAAACACGGCCTCGGCAAACTCCCCCGCCTTGACCGCCACCGGTTGGTGCGCCGGCTTGTAGCCCGAGGCGGTGAATACGACCTGGTGCGCGCCCGGCTCAAGCAGGCTTTGCAGGACCACGGTCTGGCCGTTGCGAAGAAGGCCGTAGCTGCGCACGTACGTGTCGTCCTTGGCGGACAGGAACGTGTTCCCCGGTACGATCCTTCCGCCGGCGGCGCGAACCTCGAAGTACACGCCCGAAACGTTCTCTCCCTGCTTTCGATCCGGGAACTCAAGGCGCGCGCGCAACCGGCCTCCTGTCCGGACCTCACGCTTCAGGCGCGTCGTCTCGTCCGCGCGGATCTCGACTTCGGTTTCAAAGCCGAAGTAGAAGCTGGCAAGAGCGGGCCCCGGGTTCACGTGAACGACGTACCGCCCCGGCGGCAGCGGCGGTGAACGGCCGTCCTTGGCTTCGCGTACCTCGAAGCTCCGGACCAGAACGTCCTGCACGGGCAGTTTGACCCACGCGGAATAGCCCGCCACGGGTCGGCCGCGCGTGTCACGCAATACCAGTTGAAGGTGTCCGGGCTCGCGCATGCGCATCATCGTGATTTCGATGTCCATCTCGCGCACGCCTGCATCCGGCACCTTGACGACGCGCTGGAAGGGCAACGACCCGCGCAAAAAGCCACAACTGAACAGCCAAAGGCTACCCGGTGCGGCCACGCGAACCACCGTCGGTTCCTCGGGCCGGAAGATGGAGAGCGGAAAGCCCGACGCGCGTCGATAGGCTTGCGGCGGCGTCTTCGTCCGGCCCGCCAGATACTCCTCGACGGCCGGAGCTTCCCTTGATCCCCACGTCCTCGTGTGAACCCAAACCCCCAGGAGCGGGTCGCCGTCTTCGGTCCGCACACTCACCCGCAGTCGCACGCCGTCGAGGACAAGACGGACGTTGCTGGCGCCCGTGGGGTACGTCGCGCCCCCGGCCGCGTCCGGGGCGAGCAGATAGCGTCCGGTTCCCAGGCCCGCGAGCACGAAGTGTCCGTCGCAGTCGGTCCGCGCGGTCGCGCTCTCAAGCCCGTCGGCGGGGAGTTCGCCATCGTCGCCTTGAAACTGCGCCCGTACCTCTACGTCGCGACAGGGAAGTCCCGCCGGATCCACGACGACGCCTCCGATCCGGCCCGCCCCACGCAGCACGAGATTCGGAACCGACGCCGGCTGCGCCGCATCGAGCTGCAACCGCGTCGACGACACACCGACGCCCCACTGCCAGGCCCGAATCCGATGCGATCCACTCCGATGGATCGCGATCTCAAAGGTTCCGTCCGGCGCGGCGCGGCCGCCCGCGACATCCCCGCCGGGCCCTTCGACCTCCACCTCCGCGTCGGCTGCCGGCCGGCCATCCGGCCGCAGCACGCGCCCTTTCATCGCGTGGCCCCGTTCGAGGACGACGTCGCGACGCAACGCAAGCTTGCCCTGCTCCCCGTGGGGCACATCGCCAGGCCGCGTGGCGGCCCAGCCTGGCTTGTGGCCCTTGGCGGTGGCCGTCACCGACACCCGAGCGACGGAACGCTGCAGCGGCGGTAGCTGGCGCAGCCTGCCGATGTCGGCCAAGTAGTGGCCTCGACCGTCTGCCCGGGTCTCGTTCAGGCGCTTGCTCACGGCGCCGAAACTCACGCCGACGACAACGCGTGCGCCCGGCACCGGATCGCCGGCCCGATCGCGCACCGTCCCGGACAAGATCCACGCCTGGCCGGCGCCGGCCGGATCACCCGATTCGATCTCGCCGGTGTGGGCCGCCTCCTCGGCGGTCGTGTCCAGTGGCTGTCCAGAATCCTGACGCGCAGTCGAGGTGCCGCGATCGTCCACCGTGCGACGGGTCGCGTCGCGCGATACGTCCCGATTCGCATCCGCGTACCAGAGAACCGACAGGGCGGCCAACACAAGGACGGCCGTGACCACCACCTTCGTCCTTGCGGACAGGAATGCGCCCCCGGCCGCCATAGCCGCGCGGCCGATCGCCGGTGAGGCCAGCAACGCCACCCAGGCGCGACGTTGTCCGGCGCACCGTCTGTCCAAGCGGGCGCGAAGCAGGTCGAGCCCGCGGGAAATCCGGGCCCGCACGGTTCCCGCCGGCGTGCCCGAGTTGCGGCCGATCTCGGCCGGCGAAAGGTCGTCGTAATACCGCTGCAGCAACGTGGCTTTGTACGGCTCGTGGAGCCCGTGCACCTGTTCCAGCACGAAACGCTGGAGCTCCGCGCGCTCCGCCATCCGCGCGGGGTCGGCGAGCCTTTCGGGCTGGGCGGCGATCCGCTCTCTTCGTTCCCGACGCGACGCGGATCGATGAAAGGCCCGCGCCACGTTGCGGGCGACCGAACGCAGCCAGGCCCGGCCGGCCCTACGCGGCGGGTTCTTGAGCGAGGCGAGCCACGTCTCCTGGATCACGTCTTCCGCTTGGGCGGCATCGGAAACCAAGGCGTGTACGAGCCTTCGCAGCCAGGCCGAATGCTCCAGCAGAGACTCCGGCGTCGCAAGCGAATCGTGCGGACCCGTGTTCTCGGGCATCATCGATCCTCACCCGGCATTGTCTCAGGAACCCGCGCCACCGACATCCGGCGGGCGGGAACGGAGCGTAAAAAGAGCGAGCGGGTCCGGTGCATGTGACCTCCTGGGGAACGAATACTCCAAAGATGCCGTCGACCCGCCCGACGTTGCGTGTAGCCCGAGAATACGCGGCGTGCGTACCATGGCCGCGGAGGCGCGGCTTGAAGATCGTCGGACTCGACCATGTGCAACTCGCGATGCCCGCGGGCGGAGAAGACAACGCGCGGGCGTTCTACGCAGGCGTGCTCGGACTCACCGAGGTCGAAAAGCCCGCTCCGATGCGCGCGGCGGGCGGGTGTTGGTTCAGCGGCGGCGGCGCGCACGTGCACCTCGGCGTCGAGGCGGGCTTTGCCCCGGCGCGCAAGGCGCACCCCGCCCTGCTCGTGGACGACTTGGACCAGGCGATCGCCGCACTGCGCGCTGCCGGCGCGCAGGTGACGCCGGACGAACGCTGGCCCGGCGTGCGCCGCATCTACACCGCCGACCCCTTCGGCAACCGCATCGAGTTGATCGGCGCCCAAACGCGGCCGGACGCGCAGCCGCTGCAATCCGGATAATCCTCGGCATCGTCTGAATCCTGAAGGCGTTCGCCCGCCGGCGGCATAGTACGGATGGATGACCGATCCGGAAACACTCCTCGGCCACGCCGGCTTTCTCGCCACGGTCGCACGCAACCTCGCCCGGATGACGCACCGCGAGGAACGCCGCCGCCGGCAACGATCGCCACCAGCGAGCCTCCCGCCGCGACGCAGACGGGCAGTGAAATCGCGAGTGCAGCGTACGGACGGCGATGTCCCCGGCGCGTCCGCGAACAAGACTACCGGCGGCGACGCGCCGGCGACCGGCGTTGTCCTGCAGGGCACTCTCGAGTACGTCGTCACGCTGTCCGCCAAGGGTCACCAAGCGGTGGAGCACCGGATCCGGGTCGTCGCCGGGGAGACGACGCAAATCGAGGCAACGTTGCCGAAGCGGTAGTTGGACGACAACCTAACAGTCGGCGACAACACGAAACATTCGAACTGCACTCTCGACTTTGTTGGCGAATCCTCCAACAATCAGCCGATCAAGCAACCAACCGCTGGGTGCGTACGCGCACCCGCAACACGCACCGGGAGGGGTCGCACGGCCCCTCCTTTTTTCGTGAAGCGCCGACGAAAACTCGGGGCGCGACTTTTCGCTAGCTGACCGACGGAGTGGCTGGCGACCCTCGTGCGAGCGGCCGGACCGCCGCGGAAAGAGGCCGGAGGCCGCCTCCGCGTGGCTCGACGAGTGCGCCTCGGACAGGCGCAGTAGCTCGACCACGCGGCTTCGCGGCGGCGTGATGAGATCGGTCGCGAGCAGCACCGCCGCGACCGCGATCAAGGCGACAAGCAACAGCCATCCGGTTCGATTCATGAACGCACCATCACGGCCGCGACGTGGAGTCCCGCGAGCACAACGAGCAGCGCGACGCGGCGAATCGGGCGGCGCAACCACACGCCGGCGAGCCAGCCATGCAGCCCGAGTCCGACGATCACCAGCCAAGCGGCCTTGCGCGCAACCCAGTCCGGCCATTCGCGCGCGAGCCGCTCCACCAACCACAGCACCGGTGCGCAGACGCGCTCGTACGGAAACGGATCGGACCACGCGGCCATCGCCGTGGCGACGCCAAGACCGAGACCGATGACGGCGAGGAATGGAAAGCCGGGCGGCGGCGTCTTGTCGGTGATGATCGGCTCGTGCACCGAGTCCGACGGCGCAGCACGGACCCGGCCCAGCGGAACGGCGGACGTCGAAGTGGGTTCAGAGGGGGGCGGGGGCGGCGCGGGTGCGCGCTCTTTCACCGGGTCCGGCTCAAGCTCCAGGCGCGCGCCCGGACTCGACGTGTCCGTCGCCTCGAGGTCTTCGCCGGCAACATCGCCGTCCCAGACTTCGATCATGGTCACCCGCGGCCCGTCCTGCCCCAACTCCATCACGTCGCCGGGACCGACGGGCGCGCTCAACACTCTCTCACCGTTGAGTGTCGTGCCGTTGCTGCTGCCGAGATCGCGGACGAGCCATTCCCCGTCCTCGAGCACGATCTGCATATGGCGCCGCGATGCCAGATCCGATTCGACCGGCACCGAGCAGCCCTCGTCCCGCCCGAACGTGAACTTGCGCCCGACGAGCCGCAGCACGCGCCCGTCGCGGCCGGTGCCCCGCTCGCAGCGAATCTTCACAAACGGTCGCGTCACGGCGGAAATTGTAGTGCCCGCCGGGACGGAAAGTCGAGCCCGTGTTGGCGGAGGAACCGCTAACCGGTGAACGGGGAGGCGGACGGGACACTTTTTTTTGCGGGGTTTGGCGGCGGGTTGGGTTTGTCTTTGTATGTGCATCGCATGTATCGATCCCAAGGCGACGGACGCGTTCGCGGAACGCCTCGTCGGAATGCTCAACCAGGGCGCGCTGTGCCTGATGATCTCGGTCGGACACCGAACCGGGCTCTTCGACGCCATGGCCGATCTGGGCCCCGCCGACAGTGAAGGCCTCGCCAGCCACGCCGGTCTCAACGAGCGCTACGTGCGCGAGTGGCTCGGCGCGATGGTTACCGGCGGCCTCTGCACGCTCGATCCGAAGACCGGCGAGTACACGCTACCGCCCGCCCACGCGGCGAGCCTGACACGCGCTGCGAACCCGGCCAACCTGGCCGTGACCGCGCAGTTCATTCCTCAACTCGGCGCCGTGGAGGACGGCATCGTCGAGAGCTTCCGTTCGGGCGGCGGCGTCCCCTACGAGGAGTTCAAGAACTTCCACAAGATCATGGCCGACGAGAGCGACCAGTCGGTCGTGTCCGGTCTCGAGGAACACGTCATCCCGCTCGTGCCCGGGTTGCGGGAAGCGCTCGAAGAAGGCATCGCCGTCCTCGACGTCGGCTGCGGCAGCGGTCGCGCCATGAACCAGCTCGCGCGTCGTTTTCCGATGAGCCGATTCACCGGATACGACCTCTCGCAAGAAGCGGTCACTCGTGCCCGGAGCGAGGCCACGACGGACAACGTGACCTTCGCCGTGAAAGACGTGGCGGCCATCGACGACATCGCGCAGTTTGAACTCGTCACCGCGTTCGACGCGATCCATGATCAAGCGCACCCCGACCGCGTTCTCGCGGCGATCCGGCGCGCGGTCAAGCCCGGCGGCACCTTCCTCATGCAGGACATCCAGGGCCGGACGGCGCACCACGACAACATAGGCAACCCGCTCGCACCGCTCCTCTACACGATCAGCACCATGCACTGCATGACGGTGTCGCTCGCACAGGGCGGCATGGGACTCGGTGCGATGTGGGGCCGCGAAAAGGCGGAAGAAATGCTCCGCGAAGCTGGCTTTCAAGACATCGCCGTCCGTGAGCTGTCTCACGACATCATGAACTACTGGTACTTGGCCGCTTGAAACGCTGTCTGTTCGCGGAGGAACCGCGAACAGGTGAACAAGGGCGGACCGGGCAAGTGTCCTTTGGCATCCACGGCTGACGTCGTGGATGCTGGTGCGGTCGGGACGCGCATTCGCTTGGCGGAGGACCGCTAGGCGATGAAGCGCGATCTCGGGGCTAGTCGCTAACCGGACCGGCGCCAAATCTCCTATGCTGGGCCCATGTCTGACGATCGACTGGGTGTATTTGATCGGATCAAGGCGTTTTTTGCCGTCGGCGGCTGTCTGTTCGCGGGCTGGCTCCTCCTGTGGGGACCTGCAAAGATCCACGACGAGATGCGCGAGGAGTTCTCGGACGATGTCCGGGTCAAGATGGGCATCGGTTTCATCGTCTTCGGGCTTGTGTTTGGGCTGACCGCGATTTTTGCGAGCGGCAAGAGCGCGCGCAGCCAGGCGATCGCCGCGCATTTCAAGGGGCTCTTGTCCGCCGGAGTCCTCGGCCTGTTCTTGTGGTTCGTCGTCGGGCCGCGCGCACTCGACGCTCATGCCGCGTGGCGCCTCAAGGACGGCGCGGGCCGCACGACCCAAGCGAGGGTGACCGACCGGCACATGCACCGGTTCAAGAAAACGACGAGCTGGAGCTACACGATCCGCTACGACGGCCACAGCAAGCGACTGCGTTTGCCGAAACACCTGCGCGGCTCCTCGTTGGTCGGGGTCGTCTATCTGCCGGACGATCCGCAGGTGGTCTTGCCCGGCGACTCCGACGACGGGTTCATGGCGCTGCTCGGCAACGCGCTCGGCAAGGGCGCGAGGTGGGCCTGGGCCGCCACCGCCGTCGTCGCGTCGTTTCTGTTTCTCTGGTCGGTCAAACGTTTCGTGTTCGGGAGATCGCGTCCGCCCAGCGCGTGAGTGCGGGCGGGTACTGCAAAAAGAACAGCGACGGCTCGACGAGTTCGAGTTCGGAGATCAGCCACGGACCGTTTTTCTTGCGCAGAAAGTCCGCGCGGGCGTAGAGCAGCCCCGGCGGCAGCGCGCGCCTGGCGATCCGTTCCAGTTCGTCGGGCACCGGCAACGCGTCCGATACGACCTCGTCCTCGCCGTCGAAGCGTGGTCGTTTCTGGATCGCGTGTGTGCATTCGCCGTCGATATTCACCACGGCGATCTCTTCGCCGCCCAGGAACGGCTGAACCAGCACGTCGCCGTAGCCGAGCAATTCGTCCAGAAACTCCTGGCCCCCGCCCCCCTCAAACCGTTCCGTTCGATAGCTCCCAGCCGACACCGCGGGCTTGATTACGACCCCCTCTTCTTGCCAGCCGAGTTCGGCCAGGCGCGCCGGTTCGCCGCGCCGAAACAACGCGGTCGGGACCGAGGGGACGCCGAGTTCGAGCAGGTACTCCTTGTGCAGGTTGCCGAGCACGATGTCGAGCGGGTTCTGAAGACGCGTCACTTCGGCCGCGCGTTGCAGCCAGGACCGGAACTGCTCCAGATGGAGCACGTAGTTCCAGGTCGAGCGGATCACGCAGACGTCAAACGCGGCCGGGTCGGCTGCCGGGTCGTCCCAGGCCAGCATGGCCGCGTCCATCCCGGCGGCACGCAACGCGTCGAGCATGACTTGCTCGTCGGGATCGGGCTCCGGAGGCTTGAGGCAGGTGGCAATCGCGACGCGCATGACAATATTGAGCTTACGCCGCGTTCATAGGAGCGGATTGCCCATGACGCTGCTTTTGTTTTTGGCGCTTCTTGCACCTCCCGAACTGGACGACCTGGTCTGGAAAGCAGTGGATGCGCCGCCCGCGCAAGTCCCAGCGGCGACCAAGGCGCTGCGCGGCCACCCCGCCGCAACCTGGCAGTCCGTCCAAAAGATCCTGGCCCAGGGGCCGTCCGCGCCGGGACGCGCCTTCCAAGCCGCTCAAAACCTCGCCCAGTGCCGCTCGGTGTTTCGCTTGGCGAAATGGGAGCGCGGGGACGTCAAGATCCATAACCTCGGCGCCCACCCCGAGTACTGGTACGCGCTGCGGCCGCCCACGGACGCCCGACGCGGATCCACGCGGGCACCGGTGCTGATCGATCTCGGCGCCGCGCTGCATCGCACGACGCCCGCGCATTGGGCCGCGGTCGCACCGAACTGGACCATGATCCAGGCAGCGGAAGCCGAGGGGATTCCGATGTCGATGACCGCGGGCCCCGGCTTTCAATCGCTGCTGTTGTCGATCGTCGCCGACCTCGAGCGCCGCTGCCGCATCGACCGCGACCGCGTGTTCCTGACCGGCTACAGCCGCGCAGGAAACGCAACGTGGTACTTCGGCCTGCACTGGCCCGATCGTTGGGCCGGCATCGTACCCGTCAGCGGCTACTACCCGTTCGAACGCGTACTCGCTCCCAACCTGGCGACGGTCCCCGTGTTCGCGGTACACGGCGCGGATCGGATGCACCGCGCCGCCAACACGTGGACCAGGAAGGCCGCCCGCTTGATCAAGGCCGAGTTGCTCTCCAGCCCGGGACGCGGCGTGGACGACCCGTACCCCGAAAAGTCGTGGGCGTGGATGGAAGAAAAGCGGCGCGACCCGCTGCCCAAGCGCGTGCGTTACGCCATGTTCGACCCTCGTCACCGTGAAGCGTACTGGATGCGAATCGAGAAGGTGCGCAAGACCGGTGGCCGTCGCGCGATCACAATCCTCGCGACGGGCGGCGTGGTCCAGGAGCGGGTGTTTGTCAACCGCCGCGTCGCCTCGGTCGATGCGCGCATCACAGACGACAACGGAATCACGGTCACCACACAAAACATCGCCGTCGTGAAGCTGTACCTCTCGTCGGCACGGTTCGACCTGAAAAAGCCGATCCGGATCCGGCTGGGAGCACGCTCGATCGTGCACACGCCAAAGCCAAGCATCGCCACGCTGCTGCGCCACTACCGCCACCACCGCGATCACCGCCGCCTCTTCCCCGCCGAGATCACGCTGGAGCCGTAGGAAACCGGCGGGCCCGCAGCGAAGCAAACGGACGGCGATGTTCCCTGATTCATGGCAGAATCGCGCCATCATGCGTTCGATTCTTCCCCTCCTGCTCGTGTTTCTCGTGTTGCCCGCGACCGCGGACGACAGACCGAAGGCAAACGCCAAGGCCAAGCGGAAACCGCCGGCGCGGTCGGCGCCGACGGAGCCGGCGATTCGAACCGCGCAGATCACGCTCGGCGGGCGGACGGTCAAGTACCGGGCCACGGCGGCGTTCCTTCCGCTGCTGACCGAAAAGGGAGAGACGACCGCTCATGTGTTTCACGTCGCGTACGTCGAAACCGGGACCGACGCCAAGAAGCGGCCGGTCACGTTCGTGTTCAATGGGGGGCCGGGGGCGGCGTCGGTTTGGCTGCACCTCGGCGGGCTCGGGCCGCGGCGAGTGAAAATGTCGGAAGAAGGCTGGGCGCTCAAGCCGCCCGGGCGCGTGATCGACAACGCCGAGTCGTGGCTGTCGTTTACCGACCTCGTGTTCATCGATCCGGTCGGGACGGGCTACAGCCGGCCGGCGAAGGGACACAAGCAAAAGGAGTTCTCCGGAATCCGCGAGGACGCGCAGTCGGTCGGCGAGTTCATCCGCCGCTGGACGGTCGAGAACGGCCGCTGGGAATCGCCGAAGTTCTTGTGCGGCGAGTCCTACGGCACGACGCGCGCGGCCGCGCTCTCGGGCGAACTGCAGGGCAAGTACGGGCTATACTTGAACGGCATCGTCCTCGTGTCGTCGGTACTCAACTTCCAGACGATCCGGTTCGGGCGCGGCAATGACCTGCCGTACGTGCTGTTCCTGCCGGCGTACACCGCGACGGCCTGGTATCACGGCGCGCTCGCCGCCGAATTGCAGGGTCGTCCGCTCACGGACGTGTTGCGCGAGGCCGAGGCGTTCGCGCTCAACACGTACCTGCCCGCGTTGGCCAAGGGCGACGCGCTGCCCAAGGACGAAAACATCGCCGTCCGTAAGCTCTTGTCCAAATGGACCGGCCTCTCCGAGGAGTTCGTCGCCCGCTCCAATCTGCGCTTGCCGCTGCCGCGATTTGCCAAGGAGCTGCTTCGAAAACAGCGCCGCACCGTCGGCCGACTCGACAGCCGCTACAAGGGCATCGACCGCGACAACGCCGGTGGTCGCTACGAATACGACGCCGCGATGTCCGCGATCTCCGGGCCGTTCTCGCAGGCGATCAAGCACTACCTGCGTCGTGAACTTGGATTCAAGTCCACCTGGACCTATGAGACACTGTCCGGTCGCGTGCGACCGTGGAGCTACAAGGGCTACGAGGGGCGCTACGTAAACGTCGCGGGGACGCTGCGCGACGCGATGACCAAGAACCCGCACCTGCGCGTCCTGATCGCCAGCGGCTACTTCGACCTCGCGACGCCGTACTTCGCCACCGACTACACCGTGCGCCACCTGGGCCTCGATCCGGCACTGCGCGGGCACCTCAAGGTGGCCTACTACGAGGCGGGCCACATGATGTACGTTCGCCAAAAGTCGCGCCGAAAGCTCCAGCAGGACGCCGCCGCGTTCTACCGGGACGCGCTGAAATAGGGCGGGAAGCGGACGGACGGCGATTTTCGCGCGTGTTTTTCCGCGAAACCTGGCCATCCAACGGGGGTTTAGACCGATACTGGGGAAGCGCCCACCATGAAAACCCGACGACCTTTCCTCTTCCTTTCCGCGGCCGGGCTGATGGTCCTCGCCGCCCTGATTTTTTCCCCGACGCCGCCGGCACGGGCCGACGAGATCGGCGACCGGCTGTCCTACAAGCGCGCCGCCGAGCCCATCGACAAGCTGGTCGCACAGGCGCTCAAGGCCAAGGGGATCAAGGCGAACGGCCTGGCCGACGACGAGACGTTTTGCCGTCGCACCTATCTCGCCGTGGTCGGGCGCATCCCGACGGCGGCCGAGTTGCAGGCGTACACGCGGTCGCGCGCCTCGGACAAGTCGTACCGCTTGGTCGATGAGCTGATCGAGTCGCCCGGACACCAAAGCCGCCTCTTCAACTGGTGGGCCGATCTATTGCGCACGCGCAGCCGCCTGCCGCGCCGCATCTCCGGCGAGCCCTACATTCACTGGCTCAAGGACGCGATCGCCAAGAACAAGCCCTACGACGACATGGTCAAGGAGCTCTTGAGCGCGTCCGGGCCGGTGCACGAGCGCGGCAACGGCGCGACGGGCTACCTCATGCGCGACCGCAACATGCCGGAGGACAACATGTCCAACACCATCCGGTTGTTTTTGGGTTCGCGGCTCGAGTGCGCGCAGTGCCACAACCATCCGTTCGACAAGTGGACGCAGCAGCAGTACTACCAGATGGTCGCGTTCACCGGCGGCATCCAGTACCAAAAGAATTTCCGCCAGGATCCGCGCGCGAAAAAGCTCGTGCGCGATGCGCAGCAGCGCTGGGGCCGCAACGGCGTGCGCGCGCTGCGCCGAACACTGCGCGGCTTCTTTGAAGGCATCTACGGCAGCGGCACCGGCGCGGTGCGCCTGCCGAAGGACTACCAGTACGACGACGCCAAGCCTTTCGACTGGACCGTCGCCGAACCGATGTTCAACCCGCACATGGATGTGGGTGTTCGCCTGCCGGACACGGAAGGCATGCGGCGCCGGCTCAACCGCCGCCGCCGCAATCCGAAACAGGTCGAACGCCGCCTGCGCCGCCTGCGTGCCGAAGAGATCGGTACGCGCGAGACGTTCGCCGGCTGGATGGCGTCGCCCGATAACGAGCGGTTCGCCCTGGTCATCGCCAACCGGATCTGGAAGCGCGTTTTCGGACGCGGCCTGATCGAACCGGTGGACGACATCAAGGACGACACCGTCACCGTCGCGCCGAAGCTCATGGAAGAGCTGCGGCGGCTCATGGTCGCGGTCGACTTCGACATGAAGGAGTTCGAACGCACGCTGCTCTACACGCGCCTCTGGCGCCGCAAGGCCTGCGTGCCGGCCGATATTCCCGGCAACGCGGCCGACCTGCGCGGCCCGCTGCTGCGCCGGATGACGGCCGAACAGGCCTGGGACTCGCTGCTCACGCTCGTCGTCCCGAACCTCGACGCCACGCTCCAGGCGCCGCTCAACCCCAGGGCGGAGCGCGTCTACACCGAGTACGAACAGCTCTCGACGTCGGACGAAGAGGTCATGAAGCGTGCTTCTATCCTGGTCCTGCGCTACACGAACCCCGAGGAGTTTCGCAAGCGCCGCGCCGCCGAGCGCCGCAAGCGCGGCGACGAGATGCGAGAAAAGCGCCGCGCGGCCCGTGACCTCTATCGTGAGCTGAAGCGCGCACGGCGCGAGGGCAACCAGAAACGGATCGCCGAGATCGAGGCGGAACTCCGCGAACGCGGCCTGCAGCCTCCGGGCGCGCGGGCCGGTCGGGCGCTGCGCGACCTGCAACGCGCGGGCGACCTCGTGTCCCCCGCCCCCCCCAGCCACCTACTTCGCGATATGGGCCAGTCCGAGCGCGACCTCATCGAGGCCGGCCACGCCGACCCGACCGTGCCGCAGGTTCTCGCGCTCATGAACTCGTTCATCGAAACGCGCCTGCTGCGCAACCGCACCGCGGTGCTGGCGCGCGAGCTTGCCGCCGCGCGCGGGGCGAGCGCCAAGGTCAAGACGGCGTTCCTGACCGTGCTGAACCGGACCCCGACCGGTGCGGAACGTTCGATGTGGACGCGCGACATCGCGAAGGGCGGCGAAAAGGCGATCCAGGATCTTGTGTGGACGCTGGTCAACGCCCACGAATTCCTCTTCATCCAATAGCCCTATCCAGGAGCCGGTAGCCGGCCGAAACGAAACGACACGCAGCGACCGGAGACGCCATGAGTTTGCGCCAGTTCCTCGACGGTTTCGACCCCCTGTCCCGCCGCGTCTTCTTGTCCGGACTTGCCAAGGGCATGCTCGGCCTCGGCGCCGTGCCGCTCCTCACCGAGGTCGCCGCCGCCGGCGAAGCCAAAAAGATTCCGCTCGAGGCCGCGCGGGCCCGAAACGTGATCTATCTCTACATGGCCGGCGGGATGTCGCACCTGGACACGTTCGACACGAAGCCCGGCGCGGCGACGCAGGGTCCGACCGAGACGATCAAGACCAGCGCGGACGGCGTGCGCGTTTCGCAGCACTTCCCGCTGCTTGCCGGCCACATGGACAAGGTCGCGGTCATCAACTCGATGATGTCGACCCAGGGCGCGCACGAGCAGGGCCGGTACTACATGCACACCGGCTACCGCGTGCGCGGTACGATCAAGCACCCGAGCCTCGGCGCCTGGCTCGAGCGCATGCGCGGCCGGATTCACAACACGCTGCCCGGCCACGTCGTGGTCGGCGGCGGCGCCAGCATGGCCAGCGCCGGATTCTTCGACGCGTCGCTTTCGCCGCTGCCGATCGGCGACCCCTCCGAGGGCCTGACGAACAGCCAGCGCGTGGCACACGTGACCGAGGACCAGTTCCAGCATCGAATCCACCGCCTCAAGCAGATGAACAAGGCGTTCCGCGAAAAGTACAAGGCGCGCGACATCGAGGACTACGCCAAGATCTACGAGGAGGCGGTCAAGCTGATGAGCAGCGAGGACCTCGCCGCGTTCGACATCAGCAAGGAGCCGGAGAACGTCCGCGCCGCATACGGTGACAACAGCTTCGGCCAGGGCTGCCTGCTGGCGCGCCGCCTCGTCGAGCGCGGCGTTCGCTTCATCGAGGTCGTGCGCGGAGGGTGGGACACGCACTCCGAGAACTTCGACCAGATGGGCGACCTGTGCCCGTCCGTCGATCGCGCCCTCGCCGCCCTACTCGCCGACCTGAGCGCGCGCGGCCTGCTCGACGAGACCCTCGTCGTGCTCACGACCGAGTTCGGCCGCACGCCCGACATCAACGACCGCGCCCAGGGCCGCGACCACTACCCGGCCGCGTTCAGCGCCCTGCTGGCGGGCGGCGGCATCCAGGGCGGACAGACCTACGGCAAGACCGACCCCGAAGGCCGCCGCGTCGTCGAGAACCGAGTCGGCGTCGAAGACTTCAACGCGACCATCGCCCACTCGCTCGGCCTGCCGCTCGAATTTGAAATGTACTCCCCGTCCGGCCGCCCCTTCAAGGTCGGCCACGACGGCAAGCCCGTCAAGGCGCTCTTCTAGAACTACCCATGCGTGCCCCCGCCCCCCTCTTCTTGCTGTTTTCGATCTTGACCTCCATCGCCACTCTCGCCTTGGCCCAAGACGGCGGCGGAGACATGAGTGATGGTATGGGGGGCCCGGAGGCAGAGCGCATCGACTTCAAGAAAGACGTCCGGCCGATCTTTGAGGCGACGTGTTTCAAGTGCCACGCGATCGAATACAAGGGACGCAAGCGGCGGCCGAAGGGCAGCCTGCGACTCGACCACAAGCCCGGCATCCTCGCCGTTGTCGTGCCCGGCAAGCCGAACAAGAGTGCGCTCTACGTGCGCTGCACGTTGGGGCCGGACGACGAGGACGCGATGCCGCCCGATGACGATCCGCTTCCGCCCGAGGATTTGAAGATCCTCTCGGCGTGGATCACCCAGGGTGCGCGTTTCGGCGACGAGCCCAAGGGCGCGCCGCTCGACCCGGCCGCGATAAAGAAAAAGGACAACCTCGCGCGCGGCCCCTCGCCGCTCGCGGTGTACGCCGAGTTGGGCAAGGGTGTTGCGCCCGCAGCCGGTGCCGCGATCGAGCGCGCCCGCGCCGCCGGTGCGCGCGTCTCGCCCGTGGGGCCCGGCGTGAATCTCTTGCGCGTCGAGTTCGTGGCCAACCGCAGCAAGGCCGACGACAAGTCGATCAAGGAACTTGCGGCGCTGCGACACCACGTCGCGATCCTGACGCTGTCCGGGACCAGTATCACGGACCGCGCCCTGACCGACATCGCGAAGATGTCGAGGCTCGTGCGGCTCGACCTGCCGAACACGAAAGTCACGGACAAGGGACTGCAGATCCTCGCGAAGACCAAGCCGCCGGAGCTGCGCCGGCTCAACCTGTACGGCACGAAGGTCACGACAAAGGGCGTTGCCCGTCTCGGCGCGCTCCCGCAACTCGCCGAGATCTTTTTGTGGAAGACCGGAGCGCAGGACGAAGCCGCGCTCCGCAACGCACTGCCGCGCGTCCGCCTGCACCTGAAACGCAAGCTCCCGGAACCGGAGCAGGCCGCGGGCGACAACAACCGCGGCCGCCGCCGCCGCAAGAAGTAGTAGATCGGAACGCGGCCGTCTCCAAACGGGCCAATCCCCCGGACCCCGTTGACTCCCTCGGCCGCACCGGCCCTTCGGTGGGATAGTCTCTTTGCGGAATGGGGAAAAACGGGTCTAGGCGGCGGTCTGTTCGGAACTCGGCCGCCCGGGCCTTGACGGGGCTGGTTCTCGCGGGCGCGATCTTGGGCGTAGGTCACCACGCATCCGCGGCCCCGGATCCGGTCAAAGCCTCCGCGGCATCACCGCGACGCTCGAACAAGGTCTACGCCGGACGTCTCGGCTGGGTATCGCCGGGCCGCGCGCGCAAGGCGGGCTACTTCGAGTACGAGGACCGCTGGCTGCCGTCGAAGTTCAAGCGCAAGCTCGCGGGTTGGCGCAAGAAGGACGCACGCACAAAGGACTGGCGCGACCGCTACAAGGCCAAATCCAGGCACTACAAGATCGAGACCACGCTGCCGCGCGCGGTGCTCGAAATCGACGTGAAGCCGTTTCTGGACGAACTGTACGAGACCTACAGCGACGTGTTTCGCCGCGACTTCGGCCTGACCGGCCGCGGTGCCCACAACAAGCTCATCCGCATCTTCCACGGCTACGACGAGTACGCGTTGCGGGCGAAAGGCCCGGGCATCCTGACCCCGCGCACGAACCCCGGGTTCATCCTCAACGGCATCGAACTCGTCGTGTTCTACGAGGCGACCGACCCGGCGAACTTCTACAACACCGTCTTTCACGAAGGCGCTCACCAGTTCGTGGCCGCGCTCTTGCCCGGCGCCGACCTGCCGCTCTGGCTCGACGAGGCCCTGGCAACGTATTTCGAGGGCTGCCGCTACTCGCGCGTTACGGGAAACATCGACGTCGGCCACCTGCCGCCCGGGCGTCTCGCGAAAGCACAGAGGGCACTCAGGGAAGTAAAGCTGACGGACGGCGATTCACTTCCGGAGCGGATGTTCATGAACGTTCCGCGCGAGCGTTTTCACGCGGTCGAGTACAGCCTCGCGTGGAGCTTTGTTTACTACCTGACGCACGCGGAAAAGGGCAAGTACCGTCGCGGCTTCACCAAGTTTCTGAGAGCCATGAACGGCGCCGGCAAGCGTCCGGTAAGCGAGGTCTTTCGCCGCGCGACCGGGCGTTCCCTGAAAGATCTACAAAGGGGCTGGCGTGCGTACATCCTCGGGCTGGAACTGCCGCGGGCACCGAAGTGGGTGCGCCTGCGCGTCGAGGACGACCCGGATGACGTCGCGCTGCAATCCGAGGATCTCGTCTGGAGCATCGACGGCGAACGGATGGACAACCCCGACGACTTCGTGCAATGGCTGGAGCGCCGCCCGGCCAACGCGCCGACCGAATGGATCGTCGTACGTCGCATGAAGACGGGCACTCCCATCGGTTGGCGCCCAAAGTTCATCCACGCCACGGTCTCGCCTGCGGCCGCAGCAAGAATCAGTTGCCTCGGCACCCTCAGCCGCCATCACACACTGATCGACTAGGCCGCCCAAACCCGGCCCGGCGGCCTGCGCGGAGATCGGGTACGATCGGTGCAATCTGAGGAGGTTGTACTGATGAGTAAGGTTGCTCTTGTCCTGTTGTTGGCGGGTGCCGTCTTTGCCCAAGAGGCCGATCGGCGCGTGCAGGCTGCTTCGTTTGCCCGACTGCTCACGGATCCCGACTTGGGTCCGGTGGCAGAAAAAGCGCTTGAGCGGATGGGCACCGACGCGATCCCCGCGCTGATCGACACGCTGTCCGACGTTCGATCGCCCGCGCGACGGCCGGCGGCCCGACTGCTCGGCAAGATCGGGAAGGACTCGAAGGAGGCGCGCGCGGCGCTCACAAGAGCAGCGGACTCGCGCGACGCGCTCACGAGCGTGGCCGCCGCCGCGACACTGGCGGACCTCGGCGACACGTCCGACAAGGTCGTCGCCGGTCTCGCGCGTGGCCTCTCCCACTGGGACGGTCAGGTGCGACGCGATGCCGCCGCCGGCCTGAAGGCCGCGGGCAAGGACGCCAAGAGCGCCGCGCCCCAGCTCCTCGCCGCACTCGACGACCGGGATCCTCGCGTGCGCAAGCACGCAGCGGAGGCACTCAAGGGCCTCGGCGTCGCGGTGGTCCGGCGGGGCACCGAAAGCGCCAGTCCGATCCAACGCGCGGCCGCGGTCGAAACGCTGGGCCGCATGGGAGGCGCCCGCGAAAACCTGAAGCGCCTCGCCGAACTCCTCCAAGACGACAGCGACCGCGTCAAGCGAGCCGCAGCCGACGCGCTGGCACGCGCGGGCAAGGACGCACGCGACAACGAGCCGGTCCTCAAGGGCCTGAAGCAGATGCTCGCGAACCGACGCGCCCATCCCGACCTTCGCCAGGCGGCGTTCCAGGCACTCGACGCGATCGGCCCGGACGGCTTCGACGCCGTCGCCACGCTACGCGTGTTGATGCAGGATCGCAAAGCCAGGGTCCGCGCGTTCGCCGCCACCGCACTCGGCAGCAAGGGCAACGACGCAGCGAAAGCCAAGACCGACCTGATCGTCGGGCTTAACGACCTGTCGCACCTCGTCCGCCGCGCGTCCGCGTTCGCTGTGGTGAAGGTCGCCCCCGAAGACGCCGACGTGAAGGCCATGCTTCAGGCCGGCAAGGACGGCAAGCTGCTGCTGCATCCGGACACCGCCGAAGCAGCACTCAGATAGCGCAAGCATGCGCGGCCGCGCTCCTCGCGTCGTATGAGACCCGCGGGGGGCGCGGTCCGTGCGCAGCCGAACCCGGCCTGCTATCAGTCCAGAGTCGGGCGCTCCGGCGGGGTTGGGCCGAGCCACAGTCCGCCGCGGCGCTTGACGTTGGTCAACAGCTCACCCGCTCCGATCCGGAGCGCTTCCGCAACGGACAGCAGTTCGCGCTCGGATAGGACTTCGTCACCGTGCTCCCACGCGAGAAACGCGTGGCACAGATTTGTATCGATCCGGCGCCGCCACAACTCAACCCTCGGTTTGGGACCAGACGAGACGTGCTCCGCCTCGTAGTCCAAACGGAGTGCATCCTGAAGCGATTCAAGCTTGTAGTAGTTCACCCCGACTCACGAAGTACGCGCGATCGGCTGGCTGGGATCTTCGCCACGACTCCACAGTGTCCCCGGAGACCGTGGCGAGCGCTTCGAGTCCGGCGTGCAGGCGTTCCGCGGCGCCTTCGGGCGTTCTTCCGTGGGCGGCGTGGCCCGTGACCGAATGCGCGATCCACATCCAACCGTCGCCACCGGGCCCGGGAACCCGGTACACGAATGCCTCCGGGGTCGCCTCCGGGGTCTCCGATACATTCTCGTTCTTGGACGGGGCATTCATGTTCGCATCTCCTTTCACGGATCCAGCATTGTGAGGCTGAGGAGGGACAGGATCGCGGCTACCTGTCCAGAACGATCGTGCGGGTGATGGGGACGCCGTCGAGGCTCGGGGCGGCGATCACCAGGGTGCCCTCGAAATTTTCGAGCACCGCCGTCAAGTCATGTGCGCCCGCTTCGTCGAGGGCGGCGTACGGTTCGTCGAGTAACAGCAACTCCGGGCGCACGGCCAGCGCGCGTGCGATCGCGACGCGGCGGCGTTCGCCGCCCGACATTGTCTTGGCGGGGCGGTCGGCGAGATGCTTCGCGCCGACGCGGTCGAGCCACTCATCGGAGTCAGCGGACGGACGGCGATGTAGACGGAGCGCGTAGGCGACATTGTCTCGCGCGGTGCCGCGAAACAGGTATGGGCGTTGGTGGACAAGTGCGGTTCGGCCCGCCGGCGGCGCGCCCTCGACCGTGCCCTCGGTGGGCCCCAGCAGACCGGCCAGCACGCGCAACAACGTGCTCTTGCCCGATCCGTTCGTACCCACGACGCCCAAGGCATCGCCGTCCGTCAGCTCCAGTTCGGGGAGCTGCAGCGCCACCACCGCGCCGAAACGAACGACTACGTTGCGGGCCACAATCACGCTTCGGACTCCCGGCTCAGGCGGTGGGTGATCAGGGCGGCACCGCACGCGAGGAGCACGAGCAGGATGCCCGGCGCGAGGGCCTTGCCGAACTCGCCGCGCGACAGTTCGAGCTGGATCGACGACGGCAGCGTGCGGGTGTGCAGGCGCAGGTTGCCGCCGACCGTGATCGCGATGCCGAGTTCGGTGATGCAGCGGCCGAACGCGGCGAGGTATGCGGCGACGATGGCCACGCGGCGTTCGCGCAGCACCTTGAGCATCGCGCGCCACCGGCCCGCGCCGAGGGTGAGCGGCGTTTCGACGACTTCCGGATCAAGTTCCGCCGTGGCGCCGTGCGCCAGCGTGCCCAGGAGCGGGAACGCGAGCAGGAACTCGCCGGCGATGATCGCGATCTGCGTGTAGAGCAGGTCGAACGAGCCGAGCAGGCCGCGGCGCGACAACAGGCCGAACACGAGCAGGCCGATGACGACGGTCGGCACGGACATGCCGACGCGCAGAAAAAAGACCTGGGTGCGGCGGCCGCGCGGTCGGTACAAGCCGAGCCACGCGCCGTAGGGCACCGCGATAACTGCCGCGAGGGTGATCGACACCGCAGTGCACAGCAGTGAGACCCAGACGGCATGCAGGGTCGCCGCGTCCCCGGTGGCGACGAGCCGGGCTGCTTCCTTGATTCCTTCCCAGAGAAACGACACGTTCGCTGGCTACCCCGCTATCCCGGCGCGTGTGGATGAAAAAGAGCTTTGCCATCCATGCGGTACGACGCGATGCGGCTTCGCCCGCGCGACGAGGTGAGATAGTCCAGGAAAAGGCGCGCGCCTGCCGCGTTCACGTCGGGATGCTTGTCCGGATCGACGATCATGGCGCCGTACGGGTTGCGCAAGCGCACGTCTCCGGCGCACGACACTTCAAGGTCGATGCGCTTGCGAAACGACAGGTAGGTGCCGCGGTCCGCAAGGATGTACGCGCCCTTTTCATCGGCGATCACGAGACAGCGGCCCATGCCCTGCCCGGCGTCGAGATACGCATCGGCCCCGGTCGGCGGGCCGCCCGCCAGCTTCCACAGCGCGCGCTCCCGGATGTGCGTACCGGAGTCGTCTCCACGCGACACGAAACGGGCCCCCGACGCGCGGATCCGCCGCAACGCCTCGAGGGCGTCCGTCGTACCGCGAATCCCGGCTGGATCCGCGGGCGGGCCGAGGATGACAAAGTCGTTCCACATGACGTCGCGCCGCAACAAACCATGCCCCGCCGCCATGAACGCGTCCTCGCGCGAGCGCGCGTGAACCAAGACGATATCCGCATCGCCCCGCGCGCCGAGAGCCAGCGCCTGCCCCGTCCCGACAGCGATGACCTGGACCTCCATCGGGTGCAGCTTGTAAAAATCGGCGAGGAGATCGTCGAGCAGCCCGGAATCCCTGGTGCTGGTCGTCGTCGCCAGCCGGAGCCGTCGCGCGTGGTCGCCGGTCCCCGACCCGCAGGCGGAGACAAGCACGAGTACCAACAAGAACAACGCCGGACGCATGGGGACGCGAATCCTACCGGAAGACCGCGCCCGAAACGCGCTACGATGCCAGCCCCCGAGACCCCCAAAAAAACTCTGATGCAGATCCCGATCGAGGACGCCCCCACAGCCCTGATTCGCGAAATCTGGAACCGCTGGGGCGGGTTCATCGTCACCCCGCGCCGCCACTTTTATCCCGACGACGTGATGGGACTTGTCGTCCCGGGCCCCAAGGGACCGCAAGGACTCGTGACGTGGGGAATGGACGGCTTGGCGCGCCGTCGCTCCAGCGAAACGGAGGAGGGCGAGGTCTTCGAAATCGTCACGCTGGATGCATTCGAACCCGGACACGGCGTCGGCACGGCACTTCTTGCGGATGCCGAGCGGCGCATCGCCGCCGAAGGAGCCGGCAAAGTCGTCCTCGTCACGGCCAACGACAACGCGCGAGCGCTGGGCTTCTATGTACGCCGCGGTTACCGCCTCGTACGACTCCATCTCGACGCCTTCGAAGAGGTGTTTCGAGCCAAGCCCCCGAAAGACGGAGACCGGCGCGGCGACGGCGGCGTGGTGCTGAGAGATCTCTGGGAACTCGAGAAGCCCCTCTGATAGAAACGCGGCCACGTGCTCTACGCGCGCGATCGACCAACGGGGTGCAACGCGCGCACGTCGCGCTCTCTCTCCTACCTTCGTGCTTTCGTGCCTTTCGTGGTTCCCATTCATGTTCCTCAGCCATGAATAGAGGGATCCACCGCCGCGCCTTTCGACGCGGCGGCGGACGGGGCTACCGAACCGCGGTGGCGGTGCAATCGCCTCCCGTCCCTGCCAGAGGACCGGAGGAGTACTCGTAGTGCGACGTCTGGCTCCACTGCGCGCCGTCCGCGGAGAGGGTCCACACGAAGTCCTCGCGGTATGTGCCGCCGTCATCGGTATCGATGAAGAAGCCCGTCGCGCGACGCTGGTTGGTGGGATCGAGGTTGGCGACGTAGTCCAGCTCGCCGCCGTTGACAATCACGCGGAGCGTGTTCGGTCCCTGCACCGTGATGCTGTACATGTCATCGCCGGTCTCGTCGGGCGGGCAGAAAAACGAGTACGCCCAAGCACCGCTCCACTCCTGCGCGATCGATTGCTGGCCGCAGGGAGGCGTCGAGATCGTGCTGTCGGGAAGGCTCTGCTCGCCCATCTCGGGATCGTTGAAGCTCGCGTTCGTGACCCGGATCGTGGGGCTGCCGAACAGCGCCCGATAGATCGCCCGGAGCGCGCCCGGCGGAAACGCCGCAGGCCCGGTGGTCGATGATCCCGTGGGCATCACCTCCACGTTCACGTCGCCCTCGACGTCGGCCTCACAGAAGTTGCCGTCGCCCTCGGCATCGCCGCGGATCACGACCGGCGCCGCGGGGTCGATCGAGAACGTGGCCTCGAATCCTTCCAGCGCATCGACGAACGACCCCGAGCCCGACACCTCGAGACTCCCCAGACCGACACGAAGCGCCAGCATCGCGTTGAACGAACCACCATCGGCAAAGACGATCATGATGTCGAGGTCGATCGTGAAGCCCTCGCCGAGGACGCCGAACGGGTCCCCCGAGGTCTTGGCGCTTCCGGAAAACGTCGCGTCGTTCGTGCCGTCGCCGTCCGTATCCGCGGGGATGTTGAACAAGAACGTGTTCGGCTCGGCGCCCGGCGAGTCGTCGGGCTCGAACGAGCCGCCCGCCGCCGCCAACGCCTCCGGATCGCCCAGGAGCGGCAACAACGAGGTCACGTTGGCAAAGTTCGCCCCGAACACGACCCCCAGTTTGAGTCGAAGGTAGTTCTGCAGCGCCAACTGCTCCGCGGTGAGCGGAACGCCCGAATTGTTGTTGCACGCCGCCGTCAGCACGCCCAAGAAAACGAGTGAGTAGAGCCGTCGCATGTTCGTCCTCCGCCGAGTGAGCGAGAACGGAAGACAAGACCTGACAGGAAAAACGAAAAAGGCGGACGGACGGCGATATCGTCCGCGAGAGGCACCTCGGTCCGAAAACGAAGATCCGTTGCCCGCTGGCGCTCGCTCCAGCGAGGGCTCCCCACTGGCGCTCGACGAACCTCTAGTCGCTGGGACTAGAGGCCAACCGAACCCAGGAACTCGTCGACCGCCGCCATCTTGGCGTCGTGGCCGATTGCTGCCTTGATCTCCCGCATCCGCTCGTCCGCGCGAACCTTGTCGGCGCAGTCACCACAGAGCTTCACGACCATGGGGCTCGTACCGCGAAACACGGTGCTCTTGAACGTTGCGGTCCCTTTGCACATGACGCAGGGCATATGGTGCCTCCTGCCCCAGAGTCTACCCAAACCGGGCAATCCGTGCCGCCCCGGATCAACGTTTTCGGGACCCCGTTGGTTATGCTCTCGACCCCAACCCAAGGAGAACCGCCCGATGAAACGACTCTTGGTACCCGCCCTCGCCTGCCTTGTCCTCGCCGCCTGCTCCAGCCCGGAGGAAGAGGCCGTCGATCTGACGAACGAACTGGCTGAGATCCTCGAAGGGGTCACCGATGAGGCATCCGCCAACGATGCCGTCGATGACATCGAGGACGTCCTCAGCCGATTGCTTGAGCTCAAAAAGGAACTCGGGGACAGGAAGAAAGAGGACGTGAGCGACGAACTCAAGAAAGAGGGCATGGAAGCGGGCATGCGCATGGGCAAGGCCATGGCGAACTTGGCGAAGCATCCGAAAGCGCTGAAGATCATCCAAAAAGCGATGGCCCAGATGCCGCGCTGACCCAACATCGCCGTCCGTACGCTACCGGTCGCTTCGTTTCGGCATCCAGGCCGGGAGATTCGTGATCTGCTTGCGGGCGGCGCTCGACACCGGGACGCCCCACCACTGAAAAAACGGGCCCAGGTTCTTGCCGACGGTTTTCGAGAAGCGCACCATCCACTGGTCGCGCTTTTCGGCGTCGGTCTTGGGACGGGCGGGCGGCTTGAGGTCGCGGTACTCCGCAAAGACCTGTTTGTAGGCGTCCCAGCCGAACGCGTCGCGGAGTTCGCGGTACATCGCGAGCGCCAGGAACGGCTGTCGTTTCCATTGCGTGAATTTGCGGCCGCCGGCTCTGTAGCGGCGGACCTGGGCCGCGTCGTTGTCGCGCGGGCGTTCGACGCCGCACACCGTTTCCATCACGTATAGCGTGAAGAGGTTGCAGGTCACCTCGGTTGTGCCGCCAAACGTCCAATCGCGGTGCTGGTGGTTGTGGCCCATCTCGTGAAACATGCCCCAGTCGCCCTGCTTGCGCAGCGTTGCTGCGTCCACGAACCGCGGTGCCGCGTCGAGGTGAGTCATGATCGGGTAGCCCGCATGCATGTAGCCGACCGAAATCTGCACGTCGGCGACGTAGCGTTCGGGACTCTCGCGTTCGTGCGGCCGCGCGGCGAGATCCGCGCAGGCATCCATCACCTCGTCCCAAAAACGCATCAGCGCCGCCGGATCGTCGAGCTTGCGAATCACATCGGACGGAACCGTAATCACGACCTTCGACGTGGCGAATTCGGCCCAGGGCGCGGGCCGCTCCCGAACCGTTTTCCAGTTCCGGGTCTTGCCGAGCACGAAGTACGGCGCCTCGACTGCGCCCGCAATCTCGACTTCGGCCACATCCTGGCGACCGCGCGGGGACGATGTACACGAGCCCGCCGAAGCGGCTGGAGACCTTTCCGGGCGCGGCAAACTCGCGGGTGACATCGGGCGCACGTTTCCAGACCTCCTTGCCCCACAGATGATCCTTGTGCGCGCCGATGCGTACGCGCAGGCCCCGCGCCGCGGTCGTGACGGTGATCGTCTCGCCGGGTGCGGCGTACAGCCCCGTCGAGTGCCAGCGCGGGACCGCAGTATCGACAGCGACGGTTCGTTTCACGCGCTTCGCGGAACGCGGCACGGCACCGGGAAACTGCGCAGCGGCCGCGAGCGCCCCCTGACCGAACCGCAACTCCTGGGCGAGCAGGACCTTGTCGAGTGCGCGCTTCAGCGGCGGCACGAGCTTGGCACCCCGGCCCAGACTTCTTAGCTGCGGCAGGATGTGTTGATCCTCGCGCGGCAGCACGGCGAGGCAACGGGTCAGGGTCACGCCCGCGCCGACGTGGCCGGGATCGCGACGCAACAAGTCGAGCGCGCCCTGGGCATGTAGGTGTGGGAGGGTGCGGGAACCCAAGGCGATGCGCCGATCGCGCGGAACGTCGATGTAACCGTCGGCCCACAGGATGCCCGCCTCAAAGAGAAGCCGGTTGCCGGGGTGGTCGGTGGCGAGGCTCTTGCCGGCGTGAAGCTGTTTCCAGCCCCAGCCGAGACTCGCCGTGACGAGTCCGCCGCCCTGCCGCACGAACGCACCGACGCGCTCGTCGAGGTGCGAAGCGTCGGCGACGATCACGTCGTAGTCCACCGAAAACGCGGGAAGCGCGTCCGCGCCCAACAGCGTGGCGAGCTTCCGGTTGCGAACCACGCCCACGCGCGGCCCTCCGGCCCAGCCCGCCGCGTTGCGCAGCAGGGCGTCGGCATGGCCGGGGTGAAGATAGCCCCCGTGCCCGAAAGCGACGACCCTGCCGCGCCCCAACCGCCCTGCCGCGACAAGCGCGATCGGATGGCGTCCCGACTTGGCCGAGACGACCACGAACGCGCGCTTGCCAACCACCGCAAGCGGACCCGGAACGCCGGGAACCCCGAGCGCCTCAACCCCTTTCAGGAGTGCGGCGACATCGTCGCTCCGGCTTTCGCCGTGCGTCGCCGCCGCAAGAAAACAAGCGACCAGCAGACCGAGTACCGCCCTCATGGCTGCACTCTAGCGCACTGGCCTGCCCCCCCGTTACCCTGTTTGAGCAATGGGTCACATTCGACTGTATGTCGCGACGAGTCTCGACGGGCGTGTCGCCGATGGCGAGGGCGGCGTCGGCTGGCTCGACGACTTTGACACCCCCGAACACAGCGCGAGCTACACCGCGTTCACCAAAAACATCGAGACGATCGTGATGGGCCGCACCACATTCGATCAGGTGCTGACGTTTGGCACGTGGCCGTATGCCGGAATGCGCACGCTCGTGGTCACCTCGCGGCCTATCAAACAGCCGCCGCCCGACACCGGCCGCCCGCCCGACACCGATACCGTGGGGCTCGAGCAATTCGACCGCGTAATCGAAGAGCTACGCGCGCGCGACCGCGACACATGACTGGTCGGCGGAGGGCGCACCGTCGAGGCGTTCCTCGAACGCGACGGCATCGATGAAATGGAGATCTACGTCATACCCGTGGTGCTCGGCGCCGGACCGCTGCTGTTTCCGGGGCCGTCCACCGCGCGCCTCACCTGCGTCGAGACCGAGGCACTGTCAAAGGGCGTCGTCAAGCTGCGCTACAAGCCAGACGCGTAGCGGGCCCAAGTCGATCGAGTCGGCAAGGCGGTCAAGGACGGCGATGCTTTCGAGTTGGGCCGCCGGGCCGTAGCCGACAACCGCGCGGGCCGGATAGCGGCGGTGCGCCTCGCGCACGCAATCGCGCAAAAACGGCGCGGCCGCAACGCCGTTGGCGAGAAACACGTTCGAGAGCCCGACCGCATCCGGCGAGAGGTTCAGCGCGCATCCACCGAGGCCATCGGCGCACAAGAACGTAAGGTTCGGATCGGCCAGAACCGCGTCGGGAAACACGCGGCCGGGCGCGGGAGACGAGACCTGCCACGCCGCTTCCCATTGCGCGAGTTGCTCCGGAAGCCGTGCCGACACGAACCGTGCGCCGGTTTCCGACTCAAAGGCATCGCCGTCCTTGGCTGTGAGCCCGTACCACCGCGCCTCAAACAGAAGACGCAGTCCCAGCCGCTCGAGCCGCTCGGAGTCGAGCAGCGCGTAGCTGTCCTTCAGGCTCCAGACCGGCTTGGGCGGATGGGCCGCCAGCTCTTCGAGCCGTCGCCACTGCGCCGCGAACCCTGCGGTCCCGGTGCGGGTAATGAAGTTCGAGTAGTACAGCGGGACCGCAGCGTCGGTCGACCAGTGGTGCTCCGTGGGCGAGCCATCGATGCCGTGAGCACCAAGAATCGCGTCGTACCAGGCAAGACTGTTGAGCAGCGCAAGCTCGCGGTTCATCGTCCGAGGACCTCCACCAAGCGGCGGGCGCCGGTCCACTGCGGATACCGCTCCACGAGCTTGCGGGCCGCGGCGTGGTCTTTCTTCGTACGCGCGATGTGATAACGCATGACCAGACGGCCGCGGCGATACCTACGCTCCACTTGCGCGGCGGAGTTCCAACGGGCGCCGGCGGGTCCCGGGACAGCGTCCCACACGCCGCCGTTCGGGACCGGCCCCATGCCTTGGAGGCGGCGGCCCAATGCGTGCAGAGCATGCCAGAACCGCGGCGAGTTTGCGACGGGCCGTGTCATCACGAACCAGTCCACGCACCAGAGTTCCACGGGACCACGCCCACTGGCCACGGCTTCCCACTCACGAAGTTGGCCTTCGGTGTCGCCCAACGCACCGAACACCGCCGCCCGCAGTCGTCGCGCCGTGACGCTTCGCTTTTTCTTGAGCACCGCGATCGCCTTCTCCGGTTCGCGCACAGCGAGATGCTCGTACACAATCCACGCCGGCGCCAACGCAATCCGGTGTATACCGCCGTCGCGATACAGCGGCTTCGTCGGGCGAGTACCCGCGGGCGTGCAATCGCCCGAGCGGACGGTCCATCGCTCCGCAAACAACATCGCGCGCGCGCTCTAGATCTCCCATGACAGGCTCATGGTAGCTGCGGACATGGCCGTCGTGCCCCCGCACCCCCTGTTTTGACCGTTCCGGTGCTGCGGCCACTCCCGCGGAGCATTCGGACGGGGCCATGCGTAACTCGACTGATTCCGGCCCGCCGGGACGGTCCCTAACGCACTCAGGAGAACCCATGCTTGCCCGTACATGTTTTGCCGCTCTTTGTCTGTTCGCACCGACGTGGGCCCAGGACGCCGAGAAGCCGAAGGCGCCCGCCGCCAAGCCGAAGCCGCCCGCACCGGTGGCTCCGTGGAAGGCGGTGCAGACGCGCTACGACCTCGACGGGAACGGAACGATCACCTGGGAGGAGTGGCAAAAGGTCCACAGCGGGTTTGCCGCGCTCGACGCCAACCGTGACGGCAAGATCAGCGCCGAGGAGATAAAAAAGCGTACCAGCACGGGCCCCGCGGCGGGGATTCACATGGCTCGGAGCGGTGGGACGCTGCCGGGTCACGCGACGGCTCCGCAAGCGCACATGTTTCGGATGGCCGGCGGTCCGATGATGGCCTATCGCCGCGGTGGCCACGGTGGCGCGCAGGCGCAGCAGGCTCACTTCGCTTTCGGCGGGCCCATGATGGCCCATCCGAGGATGGCCTTCCGGATGATGGGCGGCATGGGTGGCGGTCCCCGAGCGATGGCGTTCGCGCCCTGGAACGGCGGGCACCAGGTCCCATTCGCGCGGATGGCGCCGATGGGCGCGTGGGGACGCGGGCCGTGGCATGGAGGCATGTACAGCTACGGCGCGCCGATGCGCATGATGGGCGGCTGGGGCAGCCGCGGCCCCTGGGGCGGCCAGAGTCCGTGGGGCGCCGGCGGCATGCGTTGGCACGGTGGACCTCCGCATGGTGGCGGACATCCGGCAGCCGCGTGGGGCTGGGGTAGCGCACCGTATGGACGTCAGGCATTTGCCGTGGCACCGCAGCAGCACATGCAAGGCGGCCGGATGCCGCGCGGCCCGCATGATCGCGGAATGTGGATGGGGCCGGGAGCAGCGCGCGTGATGGTCGCTCCCGCCAAGGCCGGAACGGGCGCACCCAAGCCGGCCGTGGCCGTCAAATCCGGCGGCACGATGATGGGCATGCCCAACGCCGAGCAGCGCACGCGCATGGCCGGCATGATGCTTGGTCGGGGCGCGGACGCGGACCAGGATGGCACGGTCACCGCGGACGAGTTCAAGAAGCTCGTGGCCGCGGCCAGCGGTGACAAGGGCGGCGTCTCCGTCGCAAAGCTCGTCGGCAAGCTGCACGGTGGCGCGAACGTCCCGGAGTCCGCGGCGCGTTCGATGACCCCGCTGTTCGACCACGACCAGGATGGCAAGGTCGAAGCATCCGATCTCGAGGCGATCTTCAAAGCCCTCGATAAGGACAAGGACGGCAAGCTGACCCGCAAGGAACTCGGCGTTCCCGGCGGCGGCTTCGGCATGCGCATCGGCTAAGACACCGACGGCCGCCGTTGGCCCACAAGGGTCAGCGGCGGCCTTACCTGTCCGGACGCGCAATCCGGTACAGCACGTGGCGCGAGAGCGGATGACCGACCGGCAACTTCGGATGGTCGAAGTCCTCGGCGGGATCGTGCGTCATGCCGATCTTCTGCATTACCCGTCGGGACGCAACGTTGTCCGGCACGGTAAACGACACGACCTCGTCGAGCCCAAGCACGTCGAACGCAAACGCGAGAGCCGCCTGCGCCCCCTCGGTGGCGTAGCCCCGTCCCCAATGCTCCGCACCAAGACGCCAACCGATCTCGGTGCACGGCGTGAACGCGGCATCGAAACTCGGCACCGAAAGGCCGACGTAGCCCGCAAACAACGCCGAGTCGCGAATCTCAACCGCCCAAAGACCAAAGCCGCGGCGCTCGAAGTGCTCCTCGATGCGCGTCGCGAAGGTGTCGCTCTGCTCGCGCGACAGCGTGCCCGGCAAAAACTCGGCAACCCGCGGGTCGGCATTCATGCCCGCGAACGGCTCCCGGTCGGATGGGCGCCACCGCCGCAACCGCAAGCGCTCGGTGCCAAGCTCTTTCGTTTCTGCCGGTTTTTTCTCGTTCCGCATCGAGGCCATCATAGACATCGCCGTCCGTTTGCTTTCGTCCGTAAGCAGTTCGACAAATCCATCTTCGACGGGCCGATCCCGAAACAGGCAAAGGGGGGGCGGGGGCGGTGACAGCGTCAGCTACCGCTTCCGGCGAAACGCAGCAACAGCAGCGCGCCGAACAGGGTCAAGGCGACGCTGACGCCGGTGCGAAAGCGCGCCTCCGACAGTTCGACGTGGATGCGGCGGCCGAGCCACCAGCCAAGCAGGACCGCGGGGGCGACCGCGAGGGCGGAGAGCAAGCGCGGCACAGTGAAGAGGCCGGCGACGATGTAGGAAGGCACGCGCACGATGGTGATCGCCAGGAAGACGGCCATCAAGCTGCTGCGAAACGCCGTCTTGGACAACCCCGCGAGGCGGAAGTACACGATCAGCGGCGGCCCGGCCGTGGCGAACATTGCGCCGAGAATTCCCGCGACCGATCCCGCTACCGGAGCGACCCAACCGGGCCATTCGATCACGCGGCGCGCGGGCAGAAGCAGGAATGCGAGTCCGACCGCGACGAGGAACACACCCAGCGCAACGAGTAGTCCCGCGGCTTCGCCGTGCCGGAGCAGCAGCGTTCCGAGCGGAACGCCGACGGCGATCCCGACGCACACCAGCGCCACGCTGCGCCAGCGCACGGTCCGGTGCGCGGTGGCGACCACGCGCAGTTCGACCGGCAGGTTGACGAGCACCAGCAACACGACGCCGTCGCGCACCGGCAGCCCCGCGAGTGAAAGCCCCGCGACCGCGATCAACCCCGCGCCGAAGCCGAAGGTCACGTAGACCATCTGAGCGACGGCAAGCACGGCGCAGCACACCGCAAACTCCGTCACGCCGGAAAAAACAAGCGCGCCCACGGCGCGGATGATAGCCGGGAGGCGCCCTCAGGCCGCGTCCGATCTACTACAATGGAGACATGGGTATTCGTACGACGATCATCCTTTTGCTTGCCGGCGTCGCGTTCGCGCAAGACTCCGACGGGCCGGTTGCGCGACTGAAGGCGGGCGACGCGGGAGCCGTCGAAGCCGTCGCGCGCGTCTTGTCGGGTTCCGACCGCACGCGGGCCGAGCAAGCGGTCGCGGGACTCGGGAGACTGGGCCCGCGCGCCGCCGCCATGGTGCCGCACCTGCGCGAGTGCCTCCTCGACGACCGCGAGACGATACGGGTTGCGGCCATCCGCGCACTCGGCAGTATCGGCAAGGCTGCCGCACCTGCGTTGCCGGACCTGGAGCGTCTCGAGGGCCGGCACGCCATCGCGGTGTGGCGCGCGATCGTTCGGATCGCCGCGCCACCGGTGGACTACTTTGTCGAACGCGTGAAGCCGAAGTCGATGCGGCGCTCGACCTACAAGAATCTACTCGCGCTCGGCGCCGACGGCGACGCGATCTTGACGGCGATGCTCGCGGACAATTCCTGGCACGTCCGCTATTGGACGGCGAAGTACGGTCGCCCCGAGAATCCGTCGGACGCCCTTGTCGCCCGGCTTGCGGGCCTCTTGGCCGAGGACGAAAGCGGCGCCGTCCGGCGGGCGGCGCTCGGTGCGCTCGCGCGGCGCGTGAAGAAGGATCGGCGGGTTGTCGCGCCCCTTGTCGCGGCGCTGCGCAATCCGTCGGGGCATGTTCGATTCGGCGCCGCGCTTGCGCTCGGGGCGCGACCCGAAGCGACCGCGGCGCTCAAGAGAGCGCTCCGGGACAAGGAAGCGCCGGTGTGCAACGCCGCCGCCGCGTCGCTCGGCCGCCTGGGGGCCTGGAACGACACGGTTCTCGACCTCACGATCGCCGCGCTTGGCCGATCAGGCTGCCGGTCGACATTCCGCGGCTACCGGCGAAACCTCCGGGCCGGCCCCGCAATGAACGCGGACCATGCTGCGGTCGCGGCGCTTGCCCGCGGTGACGAGCCAGCCGTGCGGGCACTCCTGCTCCGCGCCAAGACGGTCAAGCCGACGTTCCGAATCCAGATCCTGAACCTGCTCGGCAACCTGAAAGAGATCCCGCCCGGAGTCGCCGAGTACCTGACTGACGGGAACATCGAGGTGCGCCGCACCGCAGCCTTCGCGCTGGCCGGCAAGAAGGACACGCGACCTGCCGTGGCTCGGACTCTCGTCGAATGCCTGAACCGCGACTCCGAACTCAAGCGCGCCGCCGCCGCGGCTCTCGCAGACCTCGGCCCGCACGCGGTTCCGTTTCTTCTGGCGGCGTATAAAAAACAGATCCGCTCGATGAACAGGGAAGCGTTCGACCGCAAGTCGACCGCACCGAAGCAAGGCGATGTCGTTCCGGAGATGATCGACTGCCCGGACCCGGTGTACGAAGAGCTCATCGTCGGGTTCGCTGCCGGGGCGCTGCCGCATATCGACGCTGCACTCCGCGAGCAGCCGCACCGGTGGATGCAGAATTTCCTGCATCATCTCAAGAAGCAGATCGGCCCGTAGGTCGCTGCCCCCGCCCCCCTTTTGCTTTCGTTCGAGGTTCGTCCACATGGGTCGATAGACTCGAGGCTGTAATGCAAATCTTGAAAACGCGCTGGCTCGTTGTTCTTTGGCTGGCGCTCGGCGCGAGCCCGGCGCAGTGCGAGCCCGAAGAGCCTTCCGACGGACCGGCTATCGAGAATCCGTACTACGAAAAGGCGAAGTGGCGCGTCTGGCGCGACGACAGCACGCCCGTGGACAACGTCGCGACGATGATCCGGGAAGGCAAGCAGAAGAAGGCGTCCACGACCACGCTGGCGCCGACCCCGGTGAAGAAACGCATCTATCCGGAAGGCCCACTTCGGGACGGCGAGCCCATCAAGTGGAAGACCGTCGCCAAACCTTCGGAGCGCTACGCGGGCATGTGGGACGATGTCTACGCGAGCTGGTCCGGGCTGCACGGCTACATGCGTTCGACGTGGCAGGTCACCGACGGCAGCACGGTCCACCTGCGCCCGAAGGGGCTCGACCACGTCATGCATTTTGTCGAGATCCGCAAGACGCAGGATCTGCTCCGGTGCGGCATCAATTTCGTGCATCAGTCCACCACCGGCATGGCGCACACCATCACCAACGGCTACGACCCGCGCATGACCACGAGCTACGAGCAAATCTATTTCTCGGATTGCCTCGTGACGGCGCCGGCGCACGCGTCCTACACCGAGCAATGGGCCGACCGAACCAAGGACCTGATCGTCGCGCACGTGCCGACCCTGTTCAACTCGGTCGGCTCGTCGAACAGCGAGACGATGGCGATCACCAAGATGATGATCGTGGGCGGCTACCTCCCGCCCGAGTCCAAGCGCACGCTCAAGCGCAACGGACTCTACCCCTCCGCGTTGCTCTACCTGTGGAAGGCAGCACTGCCGTACGACGTGCCATTCGATCACGAACTGCGCCACCGCGTCGCCTACCGCGCCCTCGGCCACGAGGACCAGTTCCGCGGCAAGTACGGGCACTCGGGTCCCGAGCGCGGCAATCTGAGCCTGGAATTCCACCGCTACGACGAGATCGCGCACATGCGCAACATGTGCCGCATGGCGGAATCGATGTCGGTGCTTCCGCCTGAGGCGATCCTCGACGGCTTGACTGCGGAGGGCGGCAAGACGGTGTACGCCCTCAAGAAAGCCGCACTGATCCTGCAGGAAGCGGGACAGGACGTGACGATCAACGTCGCGACAAACAAGTCCTACGACATCGCGGACCGCCCGCTCACCGCGCGCTGGAAGCTGCTCTACGGCAACCACGAGACGACGTGCGTTCCCGGCGAAACCAACGGAACATGGGTGATCCACGTGCCTTGGGACGACTCGCTGCCGGAGGGACGGACGGCGATATCCCTGACCGTCAACAACGGGGTGCACGACGGCAACCCGGCGATCATCACCGTCTTCCGCAAGCGCGCCGATCTGCCCACGCCCGGCGGCTACAACTACGACCCGCCGCGCGCCAACCGCCGGCCGGTGCTGCTCGGACTACAGGACCAGGTGGTCCGCGCCGGTCAAAAAGTAAGCCTCACCCTGGTCGCCGTCGATCCCGAAGGACAACCGGTGCGGTTTTTCAAGCGCGCCGGGGAGCCCGGCGAGCTCCGGGGCAACGTGTACACCCTGAAGGTGCCGCGCGGCAAGTCGGGCGCAAGCCCGTCGGTCACGATCATCGCGTCCGACGGCAACGCCGGCAACAGCTACGCCGCCAAGCGCGTCGAGTTCACGATCGCACCAAGGGTCCACGCCCACATCGAGTGCAAGCAGCTGGTGGGCCAAGCCCCGTTCACCGTCGAGGTCTCGTCGAAGGGCTCCGTGCCGTCCCGCAAGACGCAACGCGGCTGGGAGTTCTACAATCCCGCGCCCAAACGCAAGCTGACGGCGTTCAAGGACATGCTGCACGGCGTCACCGCCAAGCACACGTTCAAGAAACCGGGCCTGTACGAAGTGGCGCTCATCGTCAAGAGCGACAAGAACACGGACCGCGAAGTCATACAGATCTGGGTCACCAAGAGCCGCTCCGGCAAGCCGACCGGCGACGTCGTGCTCGAAGGCAACGTTGTGCTCGAAGGCAACGGGGCCCGCATCAAGGACGGCGACAAGAGTCCGTGCGTGTTCGATCACACCGACTTCGGCACGATCCGCGAAGGCCAACGCGTCACGCGAACCTTCAAGCTGTTTCACCGCGGTACCGACGACCTGAAAAGCCCCGGCAAGGTCGTGAGCATCGCCGGAGACGACGCCAAAGAGTTCCGCGTCAAGAGCCCCGCCGCAAGACGCATATCGGCCTACGGCTCAACCCCGTTCGAAATCGAATTCCGCCCGAAGGGCACCGGCCCGCGCACAGCCGAAGTCACGGTCCGCGCCGGCGAAAAAACAATCCGTTTCACGATCACCGGAACCAGTCGGCCCAAGTAGCGAGAAACACTCCGGGCCAACAGCAAACGGACGGCGATGCCCCGGGGATCCCGGGGACCGGGGCACAAAAATGGAGCGGTTTGCACAATCGAGGCAGCGCTCCTGAAAACAGGAAATGTCCTGACGCCCCGAGCCTAGACGCCTCGATTCCCGGTTCTTGGACGCGTGCTTCGCCGCTCCATCCGCATCGTCCATTGATTCGCAAAAGTTGTCAACCCCCTTCCCCCCGCACCCCCCTTCCCCCACACTCGGATGCGTCGCCAACGCTCCCTTACAATCGTCGATCATGAAGGGCGCGATGATCGTGCTGATGCTTGCGGGGCTGGCATCGGCGGGACCGAAGAAGGACTGCAAGAAGGACGTGCAGGTCGCGACCAAGGAAGTCAAGCGGCAGTGCAAGCTGCTCTTGCGGCTCAAGAAGATCAAGTGGGCCAAGGTCGGCGCCGCGGCCAACAAGCAGACCGCGAAGGTCAAGACCGTGCAGGAGCACTACGAAGTCTTGTCGCGCATGATCGCCGGGCTGTGCGACGGACATGCGTACGTAAAGCCGGCGCCGGGCGTCGCCGTGAAGTGGCCCGGGCCCGACTTGAAGTCGGGTCCGGGTTTGTACTTTTGTCGCAGCGGAAAAAAGATCCTGGTCAAGAACGCGTGGGGGCCGGCGCAAGAGCGCGGCGTGAAGGCGGGCGACGAGATCGTGCGCATCGAGGGCCAGGCGGCCGCCAAGTGGCTCGACGAACGCGTCGCTTCCATTCGGGAGTTCTCGAGTTTCTCCACCGATCATCAGGCTCTTTTTTTCGCGTGTCACTGGGGGTTGTGCGGCGCCGCGGGTAGCGATTTCGAACTTGCCGTTCGCACCGGGCGCAAGCAGCCGCGCGCCGTCAAGGTGCAGCGCGGCAAGGCCTCCGGCGTGCCGTCCGGGCCGGTGTTTCCACCCAAGGGCGTGCAGCGCGTCGGACGCCAGCTCTACGGCAAGACCCAAGAGGGCTGGGGCTACATCCACCTGCGCGACACCAAAAAGGAACTCCCGGCACAGCTCGACACGATGCTGGCGGCGCTCGGCAACGTGCCCGGCCTGATCCTCGATTTTCGGGCCAACGGCGGCGGCTCGTTCGACCACGACGGCGTCCTCGCCCGCTTCGTGCCCGCCGGCAAGAAGCTCAAGCGCGCCAAGGCGTATGCGATCCCGAGCCAGGGCAAGCATCCATATGGCGGTCCGATCGTGGTGATCGTCGATGCCGGTACGCGCAGTGCGGGCGAGACCGGCAGCGGCATGTTCAAGGAAGACGGACGCGCTTACATGATCGGCGAGTCGCCGACCGCCGGCATGAGTTCAAGCAAGGTGACGATCGAGCTGCCGAGCAAGAAGTTCAGCCTGTATGTGTCGGTGCGCTCGAACAAGTCGCGTTTCCAGGGCGGCCGCGGCATCGAGGGCATCGGCATCGAGCCGCACGAGGTCATCGAATACAAGGCCGAAGATCTGGCTGCCGGCAAGGACACGCTGATCGCCCGCGCGGAAGAAATCCTCGCGAAGTTTCCCAAGGGCAAGGTCCCCTACCGTCCGGAGCGCCACGGTTGGAAAGCGCCCCGATAGCACGCGAACTTTCTGGGCTTTCGGCGAACGCCGACAATACGGACCGGTTGAAGAGGATCGCCGGGCGCCCGCCACGGCGTAGCGGCCAAAATTGGTGTAGCCCGTCCTCGAGATTCGGGCTCTACCAGATGCACCCGTACTGCATCTCCTGCGGTGTAGGCGCCCGGCTCTTTCGCTCTTCACGCCCTGGTCCAGGGGGGATCGCCATGATCAACTTCCGCATCCGTCAATCGCACGTCGGCCTGCTCTACGAAGACGGCCGTTTCGTACGCATCCTGCCCGCGGGCACCCATCGGCTCGGCCGCCGCATCTTCGATCGCATCGAACGCACGGTCGTACCGATCGATCTGCGGGAACGGTCGCTGATCATCAAGGGCCAGGAAATCCTGACGGCCGACAAGGTTGCCATCCGGGTAAGCCTGCTCGTGTACTTCCGCGTGACCGATCCGGCGGCAGCCGCGCACAACGTCGCGTCGTACGAGCAGCGCATCTACGAAGATGTGCAACTGGCCGCGCGCCGGTTCCTCGCGAACCGGGATCTCGACGCGATCCTCAGCGACCGCAACGAAGTCTCGGAAGCGGTCCGCGACACGGTCCAGAGCGCGGCGGCGAGCTACGGCGTGGAGATCGTGCGCGCCGACATCAAAGATCTCATGTTCCCCGGCAACCTGCGCGAGATCATGAACAAGGTGCTCGAAACCGAACGGCGCGCCGAAGCGGACCTGATCAGCGCACGCAAGGAGGCAGAAGCCACGAGCATTCGGGTCGCCGCGGAAAACGAAGCCGAACTGCGCCAACTCCAGGCCGAGAAGGAACGGGTCCAGCTCCAGTCGGAAATGGAACAGGAACGCCACGAAATCGCGCTCGCCACGATGATCGCGGAAGCCGAAGCGATGGAAAAGCACCCGGCCCTGATGAAGCTGAAGAAGCTCGAGACCATGCGTCACATCGCCGACGAAAGCGGCCGGTTCGTGATCGGCCTGAAGGCCCATGACCTGACCGACGCGTTCACTGATGACTGACCAACGCCGGCGTCCGCAAGGGCGCCGGCCAACCTGCATCGACTCACTTGGCCATCGCCGACACATGCAAGTCGCGCGCGGTCGCACGAAGCCGTTCGCGCTGTTCGAGCCGCTCCAAGGCGTCGGCCGGCAAGGATTCCGCGCCGTTGCGTGCTCCCCAAATCGCACCGGCCATGGCCCCGATAGTATCGACGTCCCCGCCGCAACGGCCCACAAAGACCTGCATGTCGGAGAACCCCTGAGAAAGCCAACGGACGGCGATGTACGTCGCGGTCACGCACGACTCGACGGCGGCGATGCCGTTTCCGAGCCGTGCGACGACCTCGCGCGGCTCCGGATACTCGTCGCGTTCCAGCCAGGCCCGTGCAGTGTCGAGCCGCTCGCGGAATCCCGGCGCGACACAATGTGCCGCGGCTGCATCAAGGATCTCTGCCGGCCCCCGGACCCCCTCCCCTGCCATCGCGGTGGCTGCCGCCACCAAGACCGCGCCTTCTTGCCCGAGCGGATGCGCATGGGTCACTTCCGCCGACGCTCGCACCGCCGCAGCCAGTTCGTTCGGGCGCGCGCGGTGAAAAAGCCCGACGATCGGTGCGCGCATCGCACCCCCGTTGCCCCAGGACCCGTCGGGAAACACGGAACGGCTCGCCTCGCGCCAATTCGCCCCGCGCGCGATCCGCTTGAGGAGTTTCGCCGCGCCGGGTCCGTAGCCGCGACTCCAGTGGTAGCTCTCCGCGAACCGTCGGGCAAGATCGTCGCCATCAACCCGTCCGACCGCAATCAACGACTCGGCCACGTCGAGCGACATCTGAGTATCGTCGGTCCAGCGCATTTCGCCCCGGCGCGTTCGCCCGAGCACAAGCCATGCAAGCCGCTCGATCGGCCCACCTTCTTGCGGCGCGCCCAGCGCATCTCCAAGCGCGAGCCCGAGCAGACAGCCTTCGAACCGATCCCTTGTCATCGCACCGTGATTGTAGCGATCCGCGGGGCACTCACATGGGTCGATAGCGTTCCGGGCGGGGACGTTATTGCTGGTACGATCGAATCGATGTCGATCACAATCCACATCGGATGTCCCTGTCTTGATTGACCTGCAGGCGATCACGCCGGACAACCACGCGGCGGCGAGAGAGCTGTCCGTCCACCCCCACCAGACCCGCTGGGTCGCGACTATTGACAAGTCCCTGGCGGACGCGTACGTCTACAAGGACGCGCTCTTCAGGATCGCGTTCAAGGACAACGTGCCGATCGGATACGTGTTGATCTACCCGTTCGACAAGGAAGAACGCCGGGTGGTCAACATCGTTCGGCTCATGATCGACGCCGGCTTGCAGGGGAAGGGTCTCGGACGGGCTCTGCTCAACCAGACCATGAGCTGGATCAGCACTCTCGCCCCGCCGGTCGATACCGTGCGAATCTCGACACTGCCGGACAACGAAGCCGCGTTGTCGTTGTACCGCAGCGCCGGGTTTCAAGAGCAGGGCACCGAAGACGGTGAGATCGCGTTGTACCGAAACGCGGACGGCGAGAAGCCGCGCTAGGAAAACAGATCCAGACAGCGCCGGACCGCAACGCGTAGGCGCGGGCGGCGCGCGATCAGCCGGGCGAACGGGGGGCTGACGCGGTAGTACAGGCGCACGAACGCGGCGCCGAACGGGTTTGTCAGCAGGCGACGGTCGCGGAATCGGCGCAGGCGCTCGACTTCGGGGGCGTCAGCGTCGCCGTAGGCGGCCGTGGCGACGAAGCACGCCCGCGAGCTGGCAAGCGCGCGGCCCGTCGCTTCTTCTTCGTCGGACCAGTTCTCGTCCATGGCGGTCGCCGCCTCGGCGGCGGTCACGATGCGGGGGGTGATCTCCTGGAAGGCACGGCGCGAGCTGCGCTCCGCACGCCGGCAGGCCTTGTCGATCGCCTCCTCGCGGTCGATGTCTCCGCCGCCTTCGACGACAACGCCGCTTGTGGCGTGCTCAGACTCTTGCGTTCGGAGGTCCGGCCGGACGCCATCGTCGAACAGTACTTCATTCGGTATCTCACTCGGTATCTCACTACCCGACGCACCGTGGGGACCGGGGCGACGCGTGGCGCGCCTACGGGATCCGCCGGGGCGCCCCCCGGATCCGCTATCGCGGCCTCCGGAACTGCTATCGCGGCCTGCCGGGCGCGCGGCCTCATGAGACTCGGCCGGCGCATCCTCGGGGACCGCATCAGGAACGGCACCGTGCGGTGCGGGCCGACGGACCGGTTCGGGAACGGTCGATTCGTCGCCGTCGGCGTCCGGGGTCTGGGAAGAGTCGGGTTCGGCCATTTAGGATGTGCTCTCTCGGGCTGCAACCGCCACCATTGTATACGGGCACGCGGACGCTGTTGTTCACCTGCAAAAACCGCCTGCGGCGCTTTTCGTTAGTCCTTGGGCCTACGGCCCACCATCCATGAGCATGAATCCTGCCGCCGGGCCCCCTAAACCAATACTTCGGCGTCGTCGCCGAGCAGGTCGGATCTCTTGCGCAGGACGGGGTCGAGCTCCTCTTGCAGGAAGTCTTCGACCTGGCGGGGAGCGCGACCCACGAAGGCGCGGGGGTCAAGAGTCTCGCGCAGCATGGCGTGCGCGCCGGTGAACGCGGGATCCTGGCCGAGGCGTTCGAAGAGGTCGTTTTCGGTGGCGCCCTGCTTGAGGCGGTCGGACGCGGCAAGCGCGTGGACGCGGATTTTTTCGTGCAGCTCCTGGCGGTCGCCGCCGGCGCGCACGGCCTCCATCAGGATCGTTTCGGTGACGAGGAACGGCAGGTCGCGGCGCAGATGGCGTTCGATGACCTTGTCGTGGACCACCAGGCCGCGCGCAACGTCGACGACCAGTTGCAGGAGTCCGTCCACGGCGAGAAACATCTCCGGGAGCGCGAGGCGGCGGTTCGCGGAGTCGTCCAGCGTGCGCTCGAACCACTGCGTCGCGGCCGTGTAGCCCGGGTTCGCCGACGTCGCCAGTACGAAGCGGGCGATCGCGCACATCCGCTCGGCGCGCATCGGGTTGCGCTTGTACGGCATCGCGCTCGATCCGATCTGCTTTTTGAGGAACGGCTCCTCGATCTCGCCGAGGTGCTGGAGCAACCTGATGTCGTTGCCGAACTTGCTCGCCGTCTGGGCCACGCCGGACAGTGCGGCGGCCACCCGCGCGTCGTGCTTGCGCGTCAGCGTCTGGCCGGACAGCGCAACGGTCACCGGAAAACCGGCCTTCTCCGCCACGCGCCGATCGAGCGCGCGCACCTTCTCGTGATCGCCGTCAAACAGCGTGAGAAACGACGCCTGCGTGCCCGTCGTCCCCTTCGCCCCGCGAAACGGCAGCGTCTCGATGGCGTGCTCAACGTCCCGCAGGTCGATCAGGAGGTCTTGCGCCCAGAGAGCGGCGCGCTTGCCCACCGTCGTCGGCTGCGCCGTTTGAAAGTGCGTGAACCCGAGCGTCGGAAGCTCCTTGTACTCGCGGGCGAACCGCGCCAGCGCGTCGAGGCCGTTGACAACCCCGCGCCGCACGAGGAACAGCGACGCGCGCATCAGCACGAGGTCGGCGTTGCCCTGGACGAACGCACTCGTCGCACCCCAGTGCAGGATCGGCTTCGCGTCGGGGCAGAGCGCGCCGAAGCTGTGCAGGTGCGCCATCACGTCGTGGCGCAACTCGGTCTCGCGCGCCCGGATGTCGTCAAGATCGACGTCGTCCAGGTGCGCCCGCATCTGCGCAAGCTGCGCCTCCGTGATCGGCAGTCCGAGTTCCTGTTGCGCCTCCGCAAGCCACAGCCACACGCGACGCCACGTCCGCGCGATGTGCAACGGCGACCAGAGCCGCTTCATCGCCGTCCCCGCATATCGACCGGCCAACGGGCTCTCGTAGACGTCGCGAGCGCTCATGCTGGGATTATCGCCTACGATCGAACGACCGCACATGAGTCTTCTCTATCGGTGCATGAAACCGCTCCTTTTCCGCATGGACGCGGAGCGCGCGCACGAATTGGCGCTGGCGACGGCACGTCGAGGCGGCGGACTACTCGCACGCCTGATGGGCGGAAAGGGCCTCACGCGACCGGTCGAACTCGCGGGCCTCAAGCTGAAAAACCCGGTCGGGCTCGCGGCGGGATTCGACAAAAACGGCGTCGCACTCCCGTTTTGGCGCGCACTCGGCTTCGGCTTTTTCGAGTTCGGCACCGTGACTCCGCGCCCCCAGCCGGGCAACGACAAACCGCGAATGTGGCGGTTCCCCGAGCACGGCGCCTTGGGCAACCGGCTCGGATTCCCCAACGAGGGTGCGGCTGCGCTGGCGAAACGACTGCTGAGAAAGCGTACGGACGGCGATGTCTTGGGCATCAACCTGGGGCGCAACAAGGACACGCCGAACGAACGTGCCGCCGAGGACTACGTCGCAGCGCTCGAGGCCACCCGCGAGGTCGCGGACTATTGGGCGGTCAACGTGTCGTCGCCAAACACACCGGGCCTGCGCGAGCTGCAAAGCCGCGACTTCCTGACCGACCTGCTCGCCCGCGTACGCGACGCCGCCGCTCAAAAGCCGCTCTTCGTCAAGCTCGCGCCGGATCTCGACGATGCCCAACTCCTGGATGCCGCCGCCGCCGTCCGCGATTCGGGCTGCGCCGGGGTCATTGCGACGAACACCACGCTGGCCCGCCCCGAAGGCGTTTCGTTCGAAGGCGGACTGTCCGGACGCCCCCTGGCCGCGCGATCGCGCGAGGTGCTGCGCAAGCTACGCGAGGCCTTGCCCGACGCCCCGCTGATCTCGGTCGGCGGCGTCGGCGGACCCGAAGAGGCCCAAGCGCGCCTCGATGCCGGCGCTACCGCGGTACAGGTCTATTCGGCCCTCGTGCTGGAAGGTCCGGCCCTGATCCGCCGCATCGTCGCCGGACTTTCGCCCGGATCGGCGTAGTCAGAACGCCGTTTCCCAGCCAAAACATCGCCGTCCGTACGCTGCCGGCCGATGGTCACCCGTGACGCATTGGTGACGCCTCGGTGACAACTCGACCCTGTCACAAACTGTTGCTCCTGAAAGACTTGCGTCGTTCCCGGCGTCAGAATCGTCCTTTTGAGCCTGGCTCGGTATTGGCTGACAGGCCACCTGCCGCACCTGTAGGGCGGCGTACGCCAGCGAGTCGGGTATCGGCTGCCAAGTCAGCTACCACACCTGCCGGCCGTGATCCGCCAGCGAGTCGGGCAGTTCGACCGACATAGTGCTTATGGTTGCTCCTCAGGCGGCTCCTGTTTCGCCGCGGGCCTTTGGGCCCGAATCGGGGGATTCCCTGCCGCTCGAGGACCTGATTGATCCCGACGCCTCCGGAGTCGTCGCCGTCATCGGTGGGCGAGGATGCGGGAAATCGACGGCGCTCGCACACATTGCCGCACGGTTTTCGGGTCTGACCGTCCTGGATGAGCCATCGCAGCAAGATGTCGGGACCGCGGAAGGGCCCATCGTCTACGCCGCCCGCGAGCCGCTGCGAATCGACCACGCCGTCGTGCTTCGACTCGCGCCCTGGGGGCAGGACGAACTGCTCGAATACCTCGAAGCGCGCTGGCCCGACCGGTTGCGTTCGGTCATGGGCCGCATTCTGCAGGCGCACGATCGCGATCTGCCCGCCGGGGTGCCCGAGCTCTGGTGCGCCGTTCTTGATGCGATGGCCAAGGACGGCGATGTTTCTTCCGTGCGGGAGGCGTGGCGGCGGGGCGTGCCCGACGACGCGCAACCGGCCACGCGGGGACTGGCGTTCCGCCTCCTGCGTGGACACCAGGACGGATGGAACACGTCGGCCGGGCCGCCGCGCGGACTGCTCCGCCACGAACCGTATTGCGCGGTCCTCGCCGCCGAGCACCTCGCCGAGACGTTGCGTGACGGGCACCACACCCTGCCCCCCGGATTCATTACGCCGCAACTCCTGAGTGAGACCGCCCTCCTCGCGGACGCCGGACTCCTCGCACGTCTGGAAGAAGTCCTGGCAAGCGACCGCGATCACGCCCTGCATCCGCTCGCGGCCAGCGTGGTCTTCGGAGTCAACTCCGAATGGCGCCCGCGCCGGGGCTGCCGGCTGCGCGGCGGGCACTTCCCGCGCGCACGCTGGTCGGGCATCGAACTGTCGGGCGCCGACCTTCGCGAGATCATCCTGACCGGGGCCGATCTCGGTCGGGCGCGGTTACGACGTACAACCCTCGCCCGCGCGCAACTTGCGGGCGCAACCCTCGTCGACGCGGGCCTGACCGAGGCGCAGCTCGTGGATGCAAGCCTCGCGCGGGCCGATCTCACGCGCGTCCGGGCGGCCAAGGCGAAATTCGACGGCGCCGATCTCTCGGGCGCGACCCTTGGCGGCGGCTACTTCGGCCGCGCGCTGTTTGGCGAAGCGAAGCTGCGCGGCGCACAGTGCGTGGCGGCGGACTTCACCGACGCCCACCTGACGGGAGCCGATCTTGAGGACGCCGACTTCACGGACGCGTGCTTCGACCGCGCTACGCTCGTCGACGCCGATCTGCGCCTCGCAGAGTGGGCCGGCGCGTCGTTCGCGCAGGCGCGACTGACCCGCGCGCGGCTCGAAGGCCTGTCGTTACAGGGCGCGAACCTCACGCAGGCACGACTCGTCGAGGCGCATCTGACCGACACGGACCTGGAAACCGCCGACCTGCGCGGTGCGAGCCTGCGCAACGCGCGCGCCGCGGGCGTCGTCTTAATGCAGGCCAATCTCGTGGGTGCCGACCTCCGCGGCATGGACTTTCACCTCGGCTCGTCGCGCAGCGGACTCGTGGGCAGCCCCACCGCACGCGAAGGCTCCATGACCGGCTACTACGACGACGAGGACGATGTCACTTTCCGCGCGCCCGAAGAGATCCGCACCGCCAACATGTGCGGCGCGGACCTCCGCGGCGCACTACTCGAAGGCACCGACTTTTGGCGCGTGGATCTCCGCGGCGCCCAACTCGATCCCGGCCAGCGCCTCCACGTTCAACGTTGCGGCGCGATCCTGTAGCGCTCGTCGCTACCGAAACCAAACCCACGCGCCTCGCGTGGCATCACGCAGGCGTTCGTCCTGCGCCGGGTCATCCGCGATCGCCTTGAGCCGGGCGGTCGCCACCGCGGATTCACCGCCGACCGAACGGAGCGCCTGAACCGCCAACAGACGAATCTCGAAATCGGGATGGCTCAACAACGACAGCAACGTCGGCACGAGTGCGGCCACCGGACGGCGCAGCAGGAAACGGATCTGACCCAAGACGTCCACAAGGTGGTACGAGTCGGCATCGAGCAGCGCCGCGAGCGGACGCACGTTGTCCGTGACGTGCACGAGCGCGATCGCCGCATGCAACGGCAGCGGCCAACGCTCCGAATCCGTCGCGCGGATCAACGCCGGGGCGGCCGCCCGCGCAGCGGGGCCAGTTACAGCAAGCGTGTTCGCGGCCAGGCATCCGTGCTTGGTCTCCAGCAGCGAGGCCAGCGCGGGTACGGCGGGTGCCGCCCATGCCCCAGGCGATGCGAGGGCGTGAATAGCGCGCGGCCACAACTTCGCGGAGCGCTGCCGCAGAATCCGCGCCAGCGCCGCCCCAGCCGCCGGACTCCTCTCGCGCCCCAGCAGAGAGATCGCCAGACCGGTCTCGTCCGTCTCGGCCTGCGCAGCGAGATCCGCAACCGACGACGCCGTGATCGCCGCGATTGGCTGCCGCTGTTCCGGCTCTAGGTAGCGCGCAAGAAGCGGCCTCCACCTCTTGGCCACGCGCGACTCTATGCGTCGCAGCGCCGCGATACCCACGTCTCCCACCCGAGCCAGCGTGAACACGACCTTCGCATCCCACTGAATCGGCGAAAGCCCCTCGACCGCAGCCACTACGTCCGCCGCGTACCGCTTCAGAACCTCCGCGCGCAACCCAAACAAGGCCAGACGAGCACTCTCTTCACCCAAGTCAGCGAGAATCGTTCGGACCACCGCCGCCTCGTGCTCCTCGGACTTGCGCAATGACGCCGCCGCCTTGATCCTCACCAGCACTTCGGGATCGTCCAGCAGACGAACACGTTCATCGACCGAGAGTCCCGGAGAGCCCGCCACGACGAGTCGATCACGCGCGCGGTCCGAACGCGCCGAGTCCAGCAGAATCGCTTTTGCTTCGTCCGAAGCCGGGAGCTTCTGCAACAGTTCGAGCAAGTCGAACCTGCCGGGATGGTCCGAGTCGGATGCCGCCCGGCGGATCATCTCCATCGCGGGCACTGCGTTCTTGCCCAAAACCAGCAGCGCGCCGGCGGCGGGTCCCGCGCGGTCAGGATCGTCCAGAAGAACGGCCACCGACACGGCGGCAGGCTTGCCGATCAGCCGCAGCGCATCCTTGGTGCCGGGGAGGGCCAAGTTGTCCAAGAGCGGACGGACGGCGATGTCCCCGAAGCGCGCGAGAGCGAGCGCTGCAACCTTTCGGTCCAGTTTCTCCTCGCTGCCCAGCCGCTCGATCAACAACGGAATGGCGGCCTCGTGGCGCAGCTTGCCCAGGATCCGCATGGCGCTCGCCCGAGCGCGCGGATCCGGATGCTCGGCCAGCTTCAGGATCGCCGGCAGGGAGTCGGGAGCCATCGCGACGAGGGCGTACTCCATCGGACCGCGCACGTTGCCCCACCAGTTTTCTTCGTGCGTGAGCAGTTCGATCAAGACCGGCAGCGCCGGAAGAGCCTCGCGACCGAGCTTCGCGAGTTCCAGCGCGACGTACTGCCGCTTCCATCTGGCGCCTTTGCGCAGATGGTAGACCAGCACGCGCACGTCTTCCGGAAGGCGCGCGGCCGCGTCAGCGGGCGCGCCGACGGGATCGGGTTCGCTGGCTTCCTCCTGCGGTTGCGCCGCGTTGCGGGCCATCGTGCGGGCACGGACATCGCCGTCCGTTCCTGCTGTTTCGGAGTTCTCCCGTACCGACCATGCGACCGCTCCGACGCCGAGTGCGGCGACCAGCAGGCACGCGGCGACCGCGCCGATCTTGAGTGAGCCGGCGGTTGCGGCCAGCAGCGGCAAGACCTTGCGGCGCCAGTCGTGTTCGTCGCGATCCAGGCGCGTGCGCAGCATCGCCAGCGCGCGGCGCAGACGGGTTTCGATCGTGCGCGGCTTCTCGCCGGATTCGCGGGCGATCTCGGTCGGTGTCTTGCCCTCGAAGTAGCGTTGCACGACGGCGGTGCGGTACGGTTCGTCGAGCGCGCGCACCGCATCCACAAGAAGCCGCTCGATTTCCAGGCGCGCCACCGTTTCGTCGGTCGCCGGGACGGTGCCGCGGCGCACGACGGCGGTCTCGCGGCGGCGGCGGCGTTTCTCGCTGCGCAGGCGTCTCAGGGCGAAGTTGCGCGCGACCGTGCCGAGCCATCCGCGCGATCGGGCGGCGCCTGGATGGTCCAGCGCCGCGGCGTATGTGTCCTGAACAACGTCGTCGGTGGCGCCGGAGTCGCGCACGAGCGCGCGCGCCAACTCATGAAGAAAGCGCGCATGCTCAAGCAACGAGTGCGCGGAAGCGGAAGTACCCATGTCATGAGATCTAATCCCGCCCGGCCAAGCCACCCGTCAAGAATAATGTAGGAGGGGGCCGGCAAACGCCGCCCTCCTCGTGTCATTTCAAGCTAACGGAATCCGCGTAGCGGATTTCGCAGTTACCGCCAGTAGCCGGCTTGCCAAACGCGCACGTAGCGGGTGTCGTAATGCGCGGCAACCCACACGCGGTCGTAGTGGCCGGCGCGGATCACGTACCGATAGCGGCGTCCGCAGTCGTAGCGATAGCCGTACTCCGGACCGTGCCAGACCTGGTCGTGGTAGCCGGGAACGTGCACGCGGCGGGTCACGGTGTTGTAGTGGCCGGGCACCCACACGCGGCGGGGACGGTGATGAACAACGTGGCCTCGGTGGCCGTTGTGACGACCGGCGTGCACGCGACGCCCGTGGCCTCGATGGCTACTATGGCTGCGGTGACGACTGTGACTCCGATGGCGCACGCCGACCGCGACGTTCGTGTTGCCGTGGTGGCGACCGACGCCGACGCGCACGCGGTTCTTGTGGCCGCCGAAACGGATTCCAACGTCGAAGCCCCCGGCTTGCGCGGCGGGCGCGGCGAGGGCGAGCAGGGCGGACAACATGAGGGGCTTCATTGCATCTGTCTCCTTCGCCCGATCCCTAAACGAACCGCGTGCCAAACAGACATCGCCGTCGTAAAGCTTTTCTCCTAATGAGTTTACGGCCGAAGCCCAAGGCGGTAGGCTTGTCCGCTCGGTAAGACACACCTGCCCCCAGCGGAGGACGCCATGGCTCTCAAGATCACCTACCTCGGACACTCGGGATTCTTGTTCGACGACGGCACGCATCGCGCGGTCATCGATCCGTTCCTGACCGGCAACGATCTCGCGGTGCACAAGCCCGAGGACATTGCGTGCCGGACGGTGTTGTTTACGCACGGGCACGAGGATCACATCGGCGACGGCTTCGACATCGCGCGGCGCAACAACGCGACTGTGATTGCGTGCCATGAGATCACGCTCACGGATGAGGCGGCGGGGATTGAATGCATCGGCGTGAATCCCGGCGGCAAGGTCGAGCAGCCCTGGGGCTGGGCGGCGTTCACGCAGGCGTTTCATTCGTCGTCGCATACCGGTCGCTACATGGGTGCGGCGTGCGGCATCGTGCTGCGCATGGGCGGCGTCACCGTCTATCACGCGGGCGACACCGGTCTGTTCTCGGACATGAAGCTGATCGGCGAGCTGTATCAACCCGACGTCGCGTGCCTCCCGATCGGCGACCGCTACACGATGGGCCCGGAGCTGGCGACGAAGGCGGCGGAATTCGTCGGCGCCAGGATCGCGATCCCGATGCACTACAAAACGTTCCCGTTTCTGCGCCAAGACGCCGACGGATTCAATCCGCCTGGTGCGCGAGTAGTGCGGGCAGGGGACAGCTTCTCAGTCTGATGGGGGACAAAAAGGATGAGCTGCGTGATCGCGTAGCAGAGCTTGAGGCAGAGCTGCTGGCGCTTCGTTCCGACCGGGTCTCGGCCTCCGATCGCCTGGCGTTCCTGCGGGACTACTTGATGCGGAACCGTCAGGATTCGATGCAAGACAAGACGGTTCTGACCCAGCTCACATACACGAAGGTTATCGCGTTCTCTGTCATGGTGTCCTTCATGCGTACACCAGCTGCAACGATCGGCCTCGCCCTACTTCCGATCGTGCTCTATTCGTTGGACTACCTGCATCGATCGCGCTTCAACGAGATCTTTGATCGGTGGATCTACTCCGCGGAAAAGCTCGCTGGCCCGATCAGACAGATGCTTGAAACCGAGACACCTCTCTTTGAGGAGGTCATTGTCACTCGTCACAAGAGCGGCGACTTCGTCAGATCCGAGGGTTTTGTCCGCGCTCTCATGACGGGATTGTCGACCGCCGGAACGGTTCCCATCGTCGGCGCTCACGCCGCCCGAATCCTGCCAGGTGGCAGCGGCGCGACCGTCTCGGCCATCTGGTGCGCCGTTCTGGCTCTCGTCTACATCTCGCTGTTCAGCGTGCGGACGCGGTACAAGGACACCCACATGCACCCACTAGCGATCCCGTCCGTGCTCGTTGGGATGGCGCTGCTCATGGCCTTCGCGGGCGACAACATCATCTGGTACTACAGTCGGATACTGGGACTCGGAAGCTGAGTCCCAGTCCGTGGGCCTATCGCTTGTATTCGAACAGGCTGTTGAACACGACGCGGTCGGCTTCGGCGAAGACGTCGGACCAGTTCTTGAACTCCGGCATCTTCTTCGCCGTGACGACGAGGCGGCGGTCCTGCACCAGCGCCAACTCCAACTCATGGCGGGCGCGCGCGGTCTTGCCGAGGCGGGCGTTGGCCTGCGCGATGAAAAGCAGATACCACCCGTTTTGCGCCTGGCGGCGTACGGGCAGGGTGTTCTCCGGGTCGAGCAGTCGCAGCGCATCGGCCGTTCGACCCTGGCGGAGGCGCGCCGCGGCGAGCCAGTTGCGGAACGGATGGTAGAGGCCGGCGGTGCGGCGCACGGCACGCTCGCAGGCGATCGAGGCAAGATCCGGATCCGAGAATGCCCACAGCGCCTGGAACCCGGCCCAGTGCGAAAGGAGCGGGTCGTGCACCACGCGCTCTTGAATCGAGACCTTGAGCGCCGCCTTGTCGCGTTGCTTGAGCGCCTCGTAGATGCGCGCGCGCTCGTCGAGCCGCCACGGCGTCCAGAATCCGTCGGTGGCAACGAATCCGGCCCGGCGCTTTCGGACACCGTCGGCCCGCATCACGTCCGCCGCACGTTGGTACTGCCGCAACGCGCCATATTGCTGCCCGAGAAAGTAGCCGGTCTCGTCCTCCCACGGCAAACGCAACAGGGTCTCCCCCAGCGCCGCGCCCACGCCCGCGAGCCAGCGCCCACGGTCCCGCCGAAGGCGGCAAGCATTCAGCGCGTCCCGGAGGATGCGCGGATGCATGCGCGCGAGCCGCCCGTCGCTCTCCGCGCGTGTGAGGGCCGCACGGAATTCCGCCTCGACCTCGGCCGCCGGAAAGTGGCGCAGCGCCTCGAAGGCCCACCACGGGACGCCCACGTTGGTCTTCCAGTTGAACGCCGGCTGGTGCAGCTGCGGATCGAGGAAGACATCGGAACACAACGCGATGGTCCCCGGCGCGCGGGCGTACGCCAGCGCGCGCAGGCCATAGAACAAAATCATGCGCCGGTTCTCGTGAAACACCGGTGCCTCGCGGTCCTCGTTCGCGCGCTCCTCGGCGGCAAGCTTGCGCAGGCGCGGAACCAAGGCTGCCAGTTCCGGCGCGGGCAACCCCTTGGCGGCCGCGCGCAGCACGCCGAGAATGAGTTCCGGCTCCTTGATCTTCTTGGCGAGCAGGGCCTGAAACAACGCCCGAACACTGGCCACGTCGGCGCCCGTGTCGGACAGTATTTTCAGCACGTTGATCTTTTCCTGCACCGGCCCCGAGTCGCGAATGTCGCGCCCCTCGCGCTCGCCGGGCGGCAGCTTGTCCCACGCCTGATAGATCTCGAAGAACAACCCGGGCTCGACATCGCCCACGGCCCGCGCGGCCCGCACGAGATCCTCAAGGCGATCCGCATCGGCGCCCGCCAGGAACCGCTTCAACTTGATCGGCCGCCGCAAGCGATCACGCGACGCCACGGCCGCGAGCAGCTCGAACTCGGAGTTGCCCGCCGCCCGCGCCTCAAGCCGCCGATACGCCTCCTCCGAACCGATCGCCAGCAGCAGGTCCGCGGCCGGATCGGACCTCGCGGCATCGCACAACGCCAGCAGATCGGCATCCCACCGCGGATCGATCGGCCCCAGTTTCGCGAGCGCGGCCAGCGCATAGCCCGCGACCTGTTTTCCCGCGCGCCCGCGCGCCAACGCAATCAGCAAATCAACGCGACAGCAGCGGCTCAGGCCACGCACGAAACTCCACGGCACCTTGAGGCCACGCGCCTCGAACAACTTGAGCACCGCGTCCGGCGCGCCGCCCGCGTCCAGCGCGCCCAGCGCCGCCGTCGTCGCCAGACCAGGATCCGTTTCTTGCTTCGCGAAGTTCAGCAGCGTCTCGGGGCGGCTGGCCCACTCCACTGCCAACGCCCGTACCCGGCGAGACTCGTGAGACAGCAAACGGACGGCGATGTCTTCAAGTTTTTCTGGCTCTAGGGGCTTCGATGCGGATTTCTCTGCGTTTTTTTTTGGGCGACGTTTCTCGCGATGCTCTCTCAGGGCGGCGCGGCACTCGCGACGAAGCGCCTCCAGGATCGGCTTGGAGGGACTATTGTCGTCGGGCACGTCCACGAGTGCGGGCCCCACGAGTGGCTCAAAGTCGCCCGCACGCGCAAGCAGGCGGGTCGCCCACTGAAACTCGCCCGCACGGTACTTCTCGGCGTCGAGCAGGCGGGCCGCAACGACATGGCCGGCGGGCGCCGGCAACTTCAGCAAGGCCTTGAGCGCTGCCCGCCGCACGGACTCGAACTTGGATGTGGCGGTCGCCTCGAGCCACGCGACGTGCGACTCGCCCCCATGCTTCGGAAAGGAGTCCGCGGCGAGGCCGACGAGTGCTCGCTGGGTGACCTCGGGGTACGTGGCACGTCGCGAAAAGACGGGACCCGCTGCCGCGGGATCGACGGCGAAGAGGACGCGCAGGACGCGGAGCGGCTCGTGGTTCGGGCGTCCGAGCAACTCATGCAGCACGGGTGCGATGCCGGGGCCCGCCCCGGTCAATCCGACGACGCAGTGATACACGTTCTCCTCGCGAAGCAACGCGAGATACGCGAGAAAGACCGGATCCCCTAAGTCCGGCTTCAGAGTGCCTTCGCGCAACGCCGCCCCACCGACGATCGCAAGCCGGCGGGCCGCCGCCAACCGCCGCGCTTCGATCCTGCGTCCGAGCGCGGGATCGCGCATCCCGTCGCGCCAATACGAAACCAACGGCGCCTCGGTGTTCGGCGCGAGTCCGATGTTCGCGCGCTGCGCGTCCTTGTCAGCCTTCTTGCGCTTGGCCTCCTCGACAACGGCAAGCGCCTTGAGGTATTCGTGTGCAAGGCGTTTGAGCGAAGTGGCAGGGGGGCGCGGGGGCGGCGCGACCCACGCCCGCACCGCCGGACTGGAATCGGAAAGCGCCTGTTTCAGAAGCGGCGCCGCGAGCGGCAGTGGCCGCACCGCCGTCAAGAGCAGCAAGCGCTCGCGCGCATCCGCCTCATTGAGACGCGCAACGATCGCCCGCAGCGCAGGCGCACCGACCAGCGCCAGGTCACGCACCGCGGCCTCAACGTCGTCGCGCGTGCCGTCCCGCAGAGCCGCGAGCGCCGCCACAATCCGTTGTTGCTGCGCCGGCGCAGGCTGCGGCAACGCCGCCACATCGGGAAGCTCATAAGCAAGCGCGAGACAAAGAAGAGAAACGATCAAGAGCGGAGTCCTGGTTGGGTGGCCCACGAAAGTCTACCGTGAACTCCACGCCGCGACCTCTGCGCGCACCGCGCGAACGCCCCGAATTCGAACTCCTGTATCGCCGCGGGGACGGTTGTATCCCGCGCGGCCCGCGATCAGTTCGCGCGGCGGCGGCGGCTGCCGCCTCCGTTGCTCTTGCCTTTGTCTTTCTTGGCGCGGGGGGTTCGTTTCGGGGGCGGTTCCACCAGCTCGGCGATCGCGGACGCCAGGTGGACGACGACATCGGTGGCGATCATGCCGTGTTCGCCCATCGAGGCGCTGGCCAGGTCGCCTGCGCGGCCGTGCGCGTGGACCGCCTGCACGGCAGCAGCAAACGGGCTTGCGCCGCTCGCGAGCCGGGCGCCGATGACGCCGGCCAGGATGTCGCCCGTGCCCCCGGTCGCCATGCCGGGATTGCCTGTACGGTTGACGTAGTACCGGGCGCCGTCGCACACCACCGTGCCCGCGCCCTTCAGGACCGTCGTCGCGCCGTGCGTTTCCGTGAGTTCGGCGGCGGCGCCGACACGGCCCTCGAGGTTGCCTTCGAACTCCTCGCCGAGCAGGCGGCGCGCCTCGCCCGGATGTGGTGTGAGTACGCGCGGACCTTCGTGGCCCATAAGAAGGTCGGGGGTCTTCGCCAGCACATTGAGCGCATCGGCGTCGAGGACCAACGGGGTTTCGAACGGCTGGTCGCTGTCCTTGATGCCCTTGAACAGCCGGCGCAAGAGCGGCGCGGCGGCCGTCGTGAGGCCCGGCCCGACGACCACCGCGTCGGCGGCCAGAGCGGCGGCGCGCACGGCGGCTGCCCCGGTCGCCGCGAACATGCCCTTGCGCGTCGGCAGCGGCATCGTCATGGCGCACGGCAACTCGGCCGCGACGAGGGCCTGGACGATGTCGGGCACCGCGATTGTCACGAGGCCCGCCCCGCCGCGCAGCGCACCCCATCCAGCCAGCCGCGCGGCACCGGACATGTCCCGCGAGCCGGCGACGATGAGCACGCGACCACACACGCCCTTGTGGGCGTCGCGCCGCAGGCGCGCGATACGGGGCGGCTCCTGAACTCGTCTCATGCGTGTCGCATGCCGTCTATAGATGCACCTTGAACTCGCCGACGACGTCGCCTTCGCGCGTCGTGACCGGCCGCGGATAGATCTCGGCCAGATCCTCCGGCGCGACCAGCCCGAGGTCGAGCAGCAATGCGGCCACGACCGCCTGCGCGGCGCGCCCGGCGCCGTCCGCGATCTTGACGGCAATGCCGATGCCCTGTTCGCGCGCGCCGACCACGAGCACGCCTTCCGCGCCCTCCTTCGACAAGAGGTTGCCGCGCCCGGCGCGAATCACGCGCGTGTCGAAGCGGCCCTCGCCGGCGATCATCTCCGGATTCGCGTTGACGACCGCGTACAAGCGCTCCGCGGCCTTGACGTCTGCGACGGAAACATCGCCGTCCGTTTGCTGTTGGTTCGGGTTGCTACCCCCCGTGGGGTTCACGAACCGCGCGATGGCCCGCGCCATACCCTCCACGGGCACGCCGAAGCACGGCACGGCGCAACCGTCGATCCCGACCGCAATGTCGTCGAGGTCCATGCCGGCGTAGCGTGCGAGCACGTGTCTGTTGTGGCGCTGGAGCGCGTGGCCGGTGTCGGCGTAGGCTTGCGGGTCTTCGCCGAGCGCGATCGCCGCCGCGATCATGCCGGCGTGCTTGCCGGAGCAGTTGTCCTCGAGGCGGCCCCACGCCTGGCCGCGGCGCACGTAGTCCTCGTACACGGCGCGGTCGAGCGGGCGGTGACCGCCGCAGCGCAGCCACGCGGCGTCGGCGCCGGCCTTGGCGAGCATGGCGCGCGCGTTGTCGGCGTGGCGGGGCGAGCCGCTGTGGCTGCCCATGACCATCGCGAGTTCCTCGTCGGTAAAGCCGAACCGGTCCGGCGCGTCCGAGCGGACGACGGTGATCGCCTGAAACGGCTTGGCCGCCGAGCGCATGAACTCGGGCACGTCGATGGCGCCGCGCGAACGCAGCACGCGGCCGCCTTCGACGACGCAGTAGGCGCCGGCATGCCGCGACTCGTCGCGCCCGCCGCGCGTCAAGCTGACCAGTGTTTCGTACCCCACGGGCGGCGCATTCTAGGCGAAATGCGCGCGGCCCGCCGGGTGCAAGTCGCTATCGACCTCCGGACCCCGGGGCGGGCGCGGGATCGACCACCTCAACCTCGCCGCCGCCCCACGGGAGTGAAATCTCCACGGTCCGTCGCTTCGTCGTCTTGTCTCGAAAGGCCACAACGCTCTTTCCGGCCCAAATCGGCACACGGATCGCGTCCACACCCTGAGGCATCCGGCCATCGACCCCTTCGCTTCCGGGAAGCCAGACGGGGCGTTTGCTGACTTTCGGACGCACGTCCCACCACATCGCGGAGTCGACTCTTCCGCGGCGCAGAACCACGGTCCATAGAGGCGAGACCGACAACGCTACTCCCTGCGCGCTCGCAACCACGTCCCGGTGAACCGGCGAGCCGCCGGCTGTGAGTCGGTAGAGTTGGCCGGGAACGCAGCCGTAGATCGTGAAGCGACCGTATGAGTCGCTACTAACGGCAGAAGTAACCCACGGTGCCGCGGCCGGACTCGGCGTGTAGCCGGGCACGATCGGTCGCGCGCGAACCGTGCAGCCGGTCAACACGCCTCCATCCGCCTCCACGACCCCGACGATCTGCACGGAACGCGACAACGCGATCCGTACGTTTCGGCGCCCGCCCTGAAACGTCCTTACGACCGCAGCTAGCCGCCGGTACTTGCCGATGAGTTCGTACCTAAGACCGGAACGGGTCGGTACCGTGGCTATCCCATCGCTGTTCGCGCGCCCCAACCGTATGTCACCATCGCTCGCCACGAGCTTGTAGGAAATCGAAGGAACAGGTTCTTGGTTCGGTCCGACAAACAGCAGGCGAGTCTCGACCGGTTCCGACTCGCTCCGGGGCTCTGCCGAATAGCTTCGAACGGGCTTGGTCGGACTAGCCTTGGCATCCGGCAGGGGATACGAGCCAGCGCCATCGACGCGAACAGCCGGTCGTCGATGATCAACGCCGGTGCGTGACCCGTCAGACCGTACCGGGCCCGCGCTACCGAGCCACCACCACAGACCCGCGACCGCCAACAACACAGCGGCAATACCGCGACCCCTCGGCCCCGTCAGCAAGGAAAGACCCAACCTTCCGGGGGTTTCGGTGTCTTCGGATCCTCCCCTTGCGTCTGCTCCTGAGGTTCGGCGGACTCGACCGACGACGAAAACGTACCGTCGGCGTTCTTCGTCACCGTTGTCTTGACCTGCCATGTGTAGTACGCAATCAGGGTATCCGTCGCGCAGCAGACGAGAAACGTCTGGAAGTCCTGAATGAGGGTGACGGTCTTCCAGTTGTCCTTGGCCGTGCCCGTGATCCCGAGGTCGCACGCAAACTGCCTGGCCTCGGCGGCCGTCGTCGGAACCCCCATGCCCGGAAAATCCTCCATGCCGTTCGTTTGGTGCGCAGAGCCATCGGCGAGTCGACTCTCTCCGACAGTCTGGTGAGGATAGCTGTTGTCGCTGGTCTTCTTCCCGTGCTCATCCTTGTTATCCCACACGTACTTGTCGTCCGAACCGGAACCGCTCCCGGTGCCGCCATCGCTCGTAGCATAAGAGACTGACCAATTCACTTTCTGAAGCCAGTCGTACTGCACGACGCTCTTGGTTCCATCACCGAGTATCGGTTCGGTCGGTTCGTACGCGATGAAGGAGTACGCCACGCCGCTCTTGCGGGTCGGAGCATTCGGAACAGGCGGTACGGCCGGCTTGCCGTCCTTCGCCGGGCACCCCTTGCGCCGCTTCTCCAGAGATTTGAGCACCTCGTTATAGCGCCGCTGGCAGGGAATGGCGACATCCCCGCCGCCCGCGACGACGCCTTGACCCTTGTCACAATAGAGCTTCGGGGCTCCGTCCGTGTCTTCGTGGTCGGCACGCTCGACGAGGGCTCCTGGCCTTCGGCCGGCGGGTGCTCATCGAACGGACAACTGATGCACCAGATCGAGTCATCTTTGCTCGACCCGAACGGCTTGCCGATTTTCTTGGCGTACAGAGTCTTCAACTTCGGCTTCTTGCACCACTTCGCCTTGTCGAAACCGGTCTTGCACTCGACCTTGGCGAACAGGAAGCCGCCGGGATTGCCTTGGTCCGCGATATACACGACCGTCGGCGTCGAGGCGCTCCCCGAGAAACCTGAAGGCACGTTGTTCCCCGCGATATCTTCGGCGATCAGGCCGACATAGGAGCATCCTGCATCGAACTGGGGCACGAGCAACGAAACCGACACGGCACCGTTCGCATCGGGCACAACGCTCACCGTGTGGTCGGTCTTGAAGAATCCGTCCTGAATCACGCCATACCGCAAGCTCGTGATCGCAGAAGTCGCACCCGATGGCGCAATGACACCCGAGATGGTTAGCGTCTCCGTACTCTGAACAAACGTGTACATATCGGCCTCGTCCGATCCCGGATCGGCGCGAGTCGTAGGAAAAGCGGCCCACGCGCTCGCACCATCGGTGCCTCGGCAACAAGTACGCCGGCAGCACTGACATTCTGGTCCGCGTCGAGCACGTCAGCACGGTAGCTGTCACCAGCGGTGACATCACCGCTGAACTCCCCGGCGATCAGCGTGATAAGGGTCGTCGCGGACAACTGCTCGCCTGCGTCGTATGTGTAGAACTGAACGTAGGTAGGCTGCTCATCCGGATCGCGGGCTGGCAGGCCGATCTCGTGGATCCCCTCGAAGTTCACAACATATCCGGAAACCGCAATGTTCCCGCCGAGCGTCGCTGTCTTGACGACGGTGTCGTCCGACCCGCCCACGCATCCCGCCAGCAACGCCAACAGGAAGATTCTTCTATGTCGTCTGTTCCGCATGGCGGGACCGTAGCATGGCATCGCACATGCGTTCCGTGAAAGTAAACTGCACCGTATCGTGCCATTCAGAGCCAACGGTAGTATCTGGACGACTAGGAGACGCGCGCGGCGAGGGTGTGGCGACTGCGGAAGTCGGGGCCAATTGTTCAGTTTGGCGAAGCTCGGCGGCGCCGCCGACAGCACGAAGCCGACGACCGCGCAGAAACCAGCCGCACTCGCGCGGGAACAGCAGGCAGTGCAAGAACGCGAAACGGGGGGGGTTGGCGCCGGCCTTGGCGAGCATGGCGCGCGCGTTCTTGGCGTGGCGAGCCGCTGTGGTGGCCCGCGCGGGCGGACGCGATCAGAAAAGGCGTGCCAGGCCGCTCGCCATCAGCCCCGCGATCGTCAGGCCAAGGCCGAGCAGCGCCGTGAACCAGCCGCACACGCGCCGCGAAGAGATGCTGTGCAGGAACGCCATGCCAAAACCGCCGAAGGCGGCCACGACCGGAACCTTCATCCACCGGTAGCCACCGGGCAGCACGCCTTCGACGGTCATCCCGTACATCACGACGCCGGCGATCAGGCCAAGCCAGCCCAGCGCGAGAAACGGCGAGCAGCGTTTGCGGCGCTTTCCCTTGCGTTCGACCTCGCTCGTGACCATCGAGCGCACCGGAATCTGCGAAGGCCTCGGAGGGGTAGCGGGAGGGGGCCGGGGGGAGGGCGAGGGGGAACCTGTGGAGGGCGAAGGGGGAGCCTCCGGATCCGGCGCGGTCTCGTCGTACAGGAAACTGTCGGCGAGCAGCCGTTCGGTTTGGCGGGCGGCCGAGCGCGGATCGAGCCCGCGCCCGCGGGCTTCGTAGTAGGTGCGGCCGCGGTGCGAGAACAGTGTCCAGAGAGAATAGATCGAGAGCGGGATCAGGATGCCCGTGAACGCGGCCAGGATCGAAATGACGGCCTGGGACGTACGCGCCCCGGTGTCGTACTTCCGCAACTGATCGCTGGTCTCGCGCAGGTACCAGCCGGCGACAAAGAACACGAAGAAAGGGGCGCCGAACCACAACGTGAAGCGCGCGCCGAACAGGGACAGAAATCCCAGCGCGTAACACGCCGTGCCGAGCACATGGTCGATGGTCGCGAGGTTGTCCAGGTGGTATTCCTGGCGAATCGGTTGGACGAGCGACGACTTGCGCGGGCTCGCCGCCTCTGTCGAACCGCGCGCGGGCTCGGGAGACGGCGTTGCGGAACCGGGCCCCGCGGGCCGCTCAAGGATCGTCGAGACCGCAACCGCCATCTCCGACGCGCGCTGGTAGCGGCGGTCCGGGTCCTTGTCGAGGGTGCGCTCGATCAAGCGATCAATGCGTCCGTCGCATGTACCCGGACGGCGCTGCGAGGGCAGTTCGAAGCGACCGATCGGCAGCTCGCCGGTGAGCATCTCGTAGAGCACGACGCCGGTCGCGTACAGGTCCGAGCGCTCGTCGGCCTCGCGCGACTTCTCGCGCTGCTCGGGCGACATGTACTCGTACGTGCCGAGGACCAGGTGCGTGCGCGTCAGCCGGGTCGTGTCCACCGGACCCAGCAGGCGCGACAGGCCAAAGTCCGCGACCTTCACGACATCGCCGAGCGTGAGCAGGACGTTTTCCGGCTTGATGTCGCGGTGAATGATGCCGCGCTCGTGCGCGTGTTGCAGCGCGAGCAGCACCGAGTTGACGATGCCCAATGCCGCCGCCGGCTCGATGGGCCCGCCGCGCAACAAATCGCGCAGATTCGGCCCCTCGACATACTCCATGACCAGGTACGGACGGCCGTCCACCTCGCCGCGATCGATGACGGTCACGACGTTGGGGTGCGACAGCCGCGAGAGCGCGTCAGCCTCGCGCTTGAACCGCCCGGCAAACTGCGGATCACGCACAAGGTCAGCGGCGAGAATCTTGAGCGCCACGGATCGTCCCAGCGAATGCTGGGTCGCCCTGTACACGCTGCCCATACCGCCGCGGCCGAGCACGGACTCGATGCGATAGCCATCGAACTCCTGCCCCAAAAACGGGTCAGGCGTCGCTTCGCTGAGTCGGGTATTGGCCCTCGGATCCACCACTTCGCCTCTCCTACCCTCCACCGACCGCATTCATTCGCTCGGGCGGATTGTGATCGATATATGTGGCGAGGCGGCCGGCGGGCACGGGGGCCAGAATGCGCACTCTCCCGGGGAGGTACGCGCGGATTGCGGCGCCCCAGGCAGCCGCCAGTTGCGCCTGTTCGCCCCGCAAGAGGCGGCCCCGCTCCATGATCAGAATGGCGTCCTGACCGTCCTGAGTGTTCTGCATCTCGATGCGCCCTGACGGCAGACTCCAGGTCCGCACGGCGTTTCGGCTCACCCGCTCCTGCCGAGACATGGCCCGATCGACCCAGCGCCGCAACATGTTCAGGTTGGCGTTTCCCGGCGGAAGCGTCGCCAGCGGAATCCGGGCGGCAGGTGTCATCTCCGGCACGGGCTCGTCGTTCAGCAGCGGTGCGAGTTCATCCACGACCCGTTGCCAGAGGACAGCGGAACGGCGGAAGTGCCGCGGAAAAGTCTCTTCAAGCACCAGCGCGACAAGCGCGCCCTGCCGATCACCCAACCCGACCTGCGCCACGTTCTTCGACCAGACGTAGAACTCGCTGTCGATCGTGCCGTAGACCAGGTGCTCCGGAAACAGCGGCCCGCCGAGCCCGGCGAGCCAGCGGGTCACTTCGTCCGATCCGAACACGGAGCGCAAACGGCGAGGGTTGGCCCTCCGGCGGACGTGCGCCACGATCTGCCGCGGCCCTTCCTCAGGCGTCGGCGGCGGATAGTTGCGAACGCGCGAAGACGCGATGGTCGAGGGCCCGGGCTGCGCGGTTCCGTACCACGCCGAAACCGCGTACGCCGCGGCGTCACGAATCTGTGCCTGCTGCGCATCCGTGTAGCTGTCCGGCGGGAACCGCAGTGTCAACCGAATCGGTGCGCCCGACAGGCGCGTCGTACCGTAGAAACCGTCCCCGTGATACGGCGTCACTTTCTTGAGCCACTCGAGCATGCGCGGTGTCGCCCAGAGCGCGCCATCCTTCAGCGCGTGTTCCGGCAGCGTGCCGACGACAGGCTCCTGCACTCGTGCAGGCACGACCGGCGGCGAAGGTTCGAAGTCCGAACCGCTCGATCCCGACAGCGAGAACCACAGCACGGCCGGAATCGCCAGGACCAGCAGCGTCCAAGCCGCGAACCGCATCACATGCGCGCCGTGCCGGAACAGCCACACGCCGGCCACCGTGCACACGCCCAGCCACAGCCAGCCCTCGTCGCGCCAGTGGTTCACGCTCGCGAGGTAGAGCCCGAGCATGATGCACGCGATCAACAAGATCCAGTGCGGGCCTTCCGCGCGGGCTTCGAAACTGACCGTGACCTCGCGCTCCTCTTTTGGCTTGTCCTCCGTACCACCGAATCCGGCAACGAGCGGGATGCCGTTCGCGCTGCTCGTGCGCTCCCACTCCTCGTCCGCCGTCGCGATGCGGCGCAGCGAGCCGTTCGAGTTGGCTTCGAGCACCCGTCCCAGCGCGGAACAGAACCGTAAGCGTACGGACGGCGATATCGATCGCTCGACCTGAACCGTCAGGCAGCCCTCATCCGTGTCAAAGTCGAGGCCGGCCGGGAAGTCGCGCCAGAGCCCGGGCACGCGCTTGCGGATCCAGAGTTGCACGTCGGGATCTTCGACGACGTGCTGCGCGAACTTGTCCGGCAGCGGGCCGAGGATGCGCGCGACCGGCACCTCCCCAAACGCATACCGCTTGATCCACGGCACGGCGAGTCCGATGGCCACGACCAGAACGAGCAGTCCGGGGAGGATGCCGCCCTCGGTCAGCAAGAAGACGCCGACGACCGCGACCAGGGCCGCCGCCAACAAGAACGCCTTGTGCGGCGCCTCATCGTCGTCGTCGTCACCGGACACGTCGACCGCTGCCGCCGGAGCGACCGGTTCTGAAACATCCTGAACGGGCATCGCCGTCCCGCCTCCGCTCCTGCGGAGCTCTGGCGCGACAAGCCGTTCGCTTTCTTCAACCGGTGCTCCGGTCAGCAAACGGGATACTGCCTCGCCCATTTCCGACGCGCGCTGGTAGCGTCGGTCGGGCGCCTTCTCCAGGCTTCTTTGGACGATCGCGTCGACGCGGCCGTCGCATTCGGTCGGGCGTTTCTTCGAGAGCGGCTCGAACGCGCCGATCGGGAGTTCGCCCGCGATCATTTCGTAGAGCACCACACCAGTCGCATAGAGATCAGAACGCTCGTCGGCCTCCTTGGCCTTTTCGCGCTGCTCCGGGGACATGTACTCGAACGTGCCGAGCATCAGGTGCGTGTGCGTGAGACGCGTCGTATCGACCGGACCGAGCAGGCGACCGAGGCCGAAGTCCGCGACCTTGACGATGCCGCCCTTCGCGACCAATACGTTCTCCGGCTTGATGTCGCGGTGGATGATGCCCTTGTCATGTGCATGTTCGAGCGCGGACAAGACGGCGCGGACCGTCGCGAAGGCCTCGGCGGGCGGGAGCGGCCCCGCCTTGATGACGTCGCGCAGGTTCGTGCCATCGACGTACTCCATGACGAGGTACGGACGACCGTCCACTTCGCCGCGCTCGATGACCGTGACGATGTTGGGGTGCGACAGGCGCGACAGCACGTCCACTTCGCGGTGAAAGCGCTGGAGGAACTGCGGGTGTTCCGCGTACTCGTTCGGGAGAACCTTGATGGCGACCGAACGCGCCAGGCTGAGCTGCGTCGCCCGGTAGACAGAGCCCATGCCGCCGCGGCCGATGAGTTCTTCGACCGAAAAGCCGTCGAACGTGCGGCCGACGTACGGGTCGGGAGTTTCTTGTTCGGACTCGGAGAGGCGGGTTTTGTTATCGGGCATGGTTCCATACCTGGTCCAGTGTCGCCCCCATGGCCATGGCGGACGCGGCGGCGAAAACGACAATGCCCACGGCCACGCGGAACGGGCCCTTCGGTCCGGCGCGGAACACGCGCGGCATCGCGACGAACAGCCAGAACGTGCCGAGGACCGCCGCCACGAGCGAGAAGATCTCGCCCGTTTCCAGATGCCACGTCCGGTACAGCGCGAACGCCCCGGCCCACAGCAGGCTGACAAGAAGCGCCGTGCTCCACCGCCAGCCCGTGGACTCGGGTTGCCGCGGCGCGCGGCTGGGACTGATCGGGCGGTTCAGCGGCGCGTCGGGGTCGCCGAGAGCGGTCTGCGTGATCGAGGTGACCGCTTCGCCGGCAGACAGGCCGCTCGCCCGTCCGTCGTAGTACACCCGCCCGCGAAAACCGTGCAGCAGCCACCACGAAAAGATCGAGTACGGCAGCAGCAGGAACAGCGGAGCGACCAACACGGCCAGGACGCCCTGCGCCGGGCGTGCCTCGGAGCGAAACCGGCGCAGGCCTTCCGCGGTCTCGGTGGCGAACCAGCCGAGCATGCAAAACACGAGGCAAGGCACGGCGTAGGCCATCGAGGGGCCGATCCGCACGTAGTGGTTTTGGAAGTAGCGCCCGCCTTCGAACGCTCCGCCGACCGTGGCCGCGATGACCCAGCCGAGCGCGCCCAGATAGAACGCGAACCCGATCAGGTTCGTGATCGTCGCCAGGGTGTCGAGCTTGGTCGCGAACTGGAGCGGGTTGAACTGAGCGCGCTCGGTCGCGCCAGCCAAGAGCGCGTCGCGCGTCCCCGGTGTCGGCGCCACGTTGTCGAGCAACGCGGAAACAGCATCGCCCATTTCGACGGCGTCCTGGTAGCGCCGCGTGGGATCCTTTTCCAGGCTGCGCTGCACGATCGTGTCGATACGCTCGTCGCACACGCCGGGTCGCTTGCGCGACAGCGCGTCGAAGTGGCCGATGGGCAGCTCCCCGGCGATCGTCTCGTAGAGCACGACTCCGGTCGCGTACAGATCCGATCGCGCGTCCGCCTCCTTGGCGTGCTCGCGCTGCTCCGGCGCCATGTACTCGTACGTGCCGAGCATGGTGTGCGTGCGCGTCAGCCGCGTGACCTCGTCGGGACCGAGCACGCGCGAGAGCCCGAAGTCGGCGACCTTGACGACCCCGCCCGCGCCCAGCAGGACGTTCTCGGGCTTGATGTCTCGGTGCACGACTCCCTGGGCGTGCGCATGATCGAGTGCGGAGAGCACGGAGCGCACGACCGCCAGCGCCTCGTCGGGGGACAGCGAACCGTCCTTGAGCACCTCGCGAAGACTCCGGCCGGGCACGTACTCCATGACGAGGTACGGACGGCCATCGACTTCGCCGCGGTCGATCACGGACACGACGTTGGGATGCGAGAGCCGGGACAAGATGTCCGCCTCGCGGTGAAACCGCTCGAGATACTGCGCGTCCTCGTCGCGCGCGGACGGCAAAATCTTGAGCGCCACGTCGCGGTTGAGCGAAAGCTGGGTCGCGCGATACACGGCCCCCATGCCACCGCGCCCGATCAGCTCGGTGATCTTGAAGCCGTCGAGCGTCGTCCCCAGATAGGGGTCGTTCTCCAGCCTGGTCTGTGCCTTCGGATCAATCATCTTCGTGCCCTCCCGCTCAGGCCCTCGCCCCTCAGGCTACCCGCGCGGCAGCCTCACCCACCTGTGTTTTGCCCAGATACAGAAATCCGCGCCACTCGCCCGGATACCGCCGCAGCCGCTCGACGCGCTCCTCGTTGAGTTCCACGGTGCATGCGCGCCCCGAAACCCGCGCCGGCGGATGGCTGCGCATGTGCTTGCCATGCCGCGCGCACGACCACACGATCGTCAGCGGATGGCGCCGCAGGAGCCCGCGATCCAACTCGTCCGAAAACCGCAGCTCGAACTCGGCGCGGTCGTCGCCAGGCCGCACGACCATGTACGGCTCGCCGCGCAACCGAAGACGCCGAAGACGGCATCGGTCCCGCACCGCCCGCACGCCGCGCCAGACCCAGACGCCGCCCAGCACGACAACGGCGAGAGCGGTCAGCAAACCAAGCGCGCGCTCCCAGGCGTCGCGCCGGACCACGGCCCGCTGCGTCGAGAGGTTCGCCTCGATCACCGAGTCGTCCGGCGCGAGGTCGCGCGCACGCTCGAAGTGCGCCAACGCGTCGGCCTTGCGCCCGCGCCGGGCCAACCGCAGGCCCTCGTTGTTGAGCGAGTCGTTCTCGACGCGCCGCAACGTACCGCGGACGTGCACCTGAGGCTCGACCTCGATCCCGTAGTAGGCCCACAGGCCGCCGAGCGTCGAAACGATAACCAGTGTGATCGCGCGCATGGTGGCGTCCTCCCTCAACACCTAGAGACACGATGAAGCTCCCCGGAAGGGAAGCAGACGGACGGCGATGTACTCGCCGCCCGTCCGAGCCAGAACGGAACTACCGGTCGTCGCGGGCGTCGCGGCGAAGCGCCAGAGGAACATCGCCGTCCGTTCCTGACGCCTCTTCGTCGCTTTCACCGTCGCCCGTGCCCTCGCTGAGCGCGGTCGCGATGGCGTCCGCGCCGTTTTCCGCTTCCTCCATTTCGAGGTCGGCGGGAATCAGCCCGCGGCGCCCGGCGGCGTTGCGGCCGAAAAAATCGAGCTGCCGGTTTTGCTGCGCGATGGTCGCGCGGATTTCGCCGATCTTTTCTCGGGCGCGGTCGAACGCGCTACGGTCGAAGACGTACTTGGCCTCCTCGCGGCTCTGCGCGACGGCCTTGCGTGCGCGCAGGTTCTCGAGCTCGGCCTTGAGCAGTTTCACCTCTTCGCCGAGGCGGCCCATCTCGAGCGACGCGTTCTCGATTTCCGCGGAGGTCTGGCGGCGCTGTGCCTTCAGCTCCGATACGGTGCGCTCGATGTGCGCGAGGATTTCGCGGTCCGTCGAGAACGATTTCGCGCGCAGAACTGCGTCGCGGTTGAGCGTGCGGCGCGAGACCCGCTCGCCGCCGATCAGGTAGATCGCGCGGTTGGAGCCGAGCATGCCTTGGCGCGTCTTGAGGATGCGCCGGTCGCGGTCGAGCCGGCGGTTGCGCAGTCCGGTTTCCCGGTCGCGCTCCGCGATCATCGAGTCGAGACGCGCAAGCGCCATCTGCCCGTTGACGACCGAGTCCGCGCACTGTTTCGACAGTGTACGAACCTTGCCGATCTGGGCTTGCAGCTCCAGCTCCGGGCTCATGAGCGCCGAACGAACGTCGTGGCGCGCCTTGCTGGCGAAGGCATGGACTGCATCGAACCCGATGAACGCTCCGGCGCCCGCGAGTCCGATTCCGATCAGTATGAGTTTCTTCATGGGTTCCTCCTGTATGCTGGGAGCCCCTAATGCAGAGCGCGTGCCGAACGAGCGCCTGCGCGCGTAACCACATTACCTGCCGTCATTTACGACGATTCTGGCGGTCCGGGCCAGAGGTGGAGCAGAAAGCTCTTTGCGCGCCGGATCCAAAAGGACCTTGCACGGTCCTCACCTATACTGATCACGAGACGTGGACTTCGACGACCTCTTTTCGCTGCTGCGCGCCCTTCAAGAGCATGACGTGGAGTACGTGCTCGTAGGCGGGGTCGCGATGAACTTCCACGGGATCCTGCGCGCGACGGAGGATGTCGATCTGTTTGTGCGCCCCACCGAGCAAAACATCGCGCGGCTGCGCGCGGCCTTCGCCTCCCTGTGGAAGGACGACGATATCGAGTCGATCACGCTGGCCGATCTGGTCGAGGACTCGCCGACGATCCGCTACGGACCGCCCGGAACCGAGTATGCCATCGACATCCTCTCGCGGCTCGGCACGAAGTTCGCCTTCGACGACCTGGATTGGGAGGCCACGGAAGTCCAAGGAGTTTCGATTCGCCTCGCCACGCCCGAAACACTCCACCGAATGAAGCGAGGCACGTTGCGACCGATCGATCAAAGCGACGCCGCTGCCCTCAGAAGCATCTTCGGACTGGAGGAGGACTGAGGTGCCGGTCGCGAAGTTCGACAATCCGGACGACGCCCGGCGGGCGTTGTGGACCCATGCGGGCGACCCACGACTCCTGGAGCGGATCCGCCGCCTGTGGGAGCGCGCCCGCCGCATCGTGCCGACCGGCGGCCCGCGCGGCGTACGAAAGTTCCGCACGATCGAGGAGGCAAACGCGGACCGGCTGGAATGGACCCGCCGCCGCGCACTCGCCCTGCGCGAACAACGAAAACAGGAGCGCGAGCAATGAACCGTCAACTCGAAGAACTGCGCGCCCTCGTCCAAGAGGGCGTCGACGACGTCGACCGCGGCGATGTGATGGCTCGACGCCCGCGAGGCCGTCGCTGAAGCGCTGCAGCGCTTCGTGCGACGTCCAAATGCCGCCTATCTGAAGCGTCTCAAGGATCACGCCGCGGCCGCCGGCAGCCGTAACGCGCCCGGCTCGACCCCGTGATTGAGCCTTTCCGTCTACGGCAACCGCCACGAAAAACGGCGTCAGATCAATGATCCGGCGCCGCTGTGTGTCTGGTGGGCCCAGTTGGACTTGAACCAACGACCCCGGGTTGTCGAGCCTTCGGGGGCGCACCAGCCACGAGTCGCGCCAAAAGCGGGCGGCGGCCTTGTGTTACGGTAATTCTACAAGCGCCGCAGACAACACCGATGTTCTAGGTTCGGTCGCGCCATCGCGCATCCAGGCGCGTTCCGCTTGCACGCTCCGCCACTATGCGAATCGCACCCCGTCACTTACTATCGTTCGCTCCGAGGTACATCCTGTGACAGAGTCGAGAGGAACCTTCGCCATCGCCGTGCTTGGAGCGATGAACCCGTCGATCCACACGCCCGACTGGTACCACTATCTCGGCCTCATCACACCGGAAGAACTGGCTGCAGCCAAAAAGGACCCGTCGTTCATGTGTACGCGCGTCGCCTCACAATTCTCGTGCGGCACGCTCATGATGAACTGCACCGAACTCAAGTGGATTGTGAGGGCAGCGCAGTCCGACATAGCGCGCGCTACCGAGTTCGCGTCGAAGACGTTCACAGCCCTAGATCAGACACCGATCTCTGCGTACGGTGTGAACTACGACTACCACGTCGACCTGGGCATCGAAGTCTCCTTGTTGCTCGGCTCACACGTCGGCTCGACTCTCGGATTCGACGAGGCAGAGCGGTCCACGATCGTCGGAGGCTCCCTGAGGTTCAGGCAGACGCTCGAAAAACGCGACCTCAACGTGACGATCGAACCCTCTCCCTTGTCGCCGCAGTGGATCTCTGTTGCGATGAACTACCACTGCGCGATCGTCGCGGAAGAGTGGCAGCACTTTGACCTAGCGAAGCTGATGCAGGCATCCGTATCTGAGGATGGTCGCGACGCCCCGAAGCGCCTGGACCGGGTCCTCAAGGTCATCCGAGCTCGCACCGAGAATAAGTAGATGGCAGTCAAGACGGGTCCTCGGCCCTCGCCGAACCGATTATTTGGGCAGCCTTTGGATACGTCCGGCGCCATCGCCTACGTCACCGAAGGCAGTGTGCTCAGCACTGGCTATCTTAGTCGGCCTTCGGTCGACGTCTTCTCCGTTCTCTCGTCGGGCTCCTACTGCATCGGCCTCAACGATGTCAGCGGCAGCAACCTGGTCGCGCCTACCGGGGTTCGCGTCAATCCGTTAGGTCTGGGTTGCTCAGAAGTCAACACTTCGCCGTTATGGTCCACGACTCCGCAGGACGTTGACGATGCCGACTTGAGGATCTCTCTGATCGGTGTCGGCGCGGCAGAAGCACGCCTCATGCTTGGCTACTGCTCCGACCCCATCGCGGACACTGGCGGAGCTTTTGAGCTTCGCCACTCTCGCGAGGACCTGTACGACGGCCTTGGACGGCGCAGGGGTACAGCGGGCGATCGCGACGCAATCCTCGCCGCGTGGAAACTCGAAGGCGCTGCGGGGGCGAGCTGGCTCTGTGAACGCCTTCGCGAAGAGACCGACGTAGAGCGGCAAGCGGACGCAGAGGAAGCACTCATCACAATCGGTGCGCCCGCCATTCCCGCGATCCTTGACTGTTTGGTTGCCGCGCCGTCAGCGTTCCAGGCCGAAGCGCTTCTTCACGCTCTGCGCTGGCTGGGCATCACCGAAGATCAGCAGCCCCGGACACGGCGGGCTCTGCGCAGCGTTGCTCTCCACAAGGCACCGGATGTACGGCTCGCGGCCTGCAAAGCAGCGCGAGTTCTGCCGACCGATCCGGCACTTCAGCTGTGGCAATCGATGCTCATCGATGAGGACGATCCGGACGTCCGTGCGGAAATCGCCGAACTTCGTCAAGAGGCCCACGCGTAGTCGTGTGGATGTTCCGGGTGGGGAAGCTGTCCTACTGGCAGAAGCAAGATCCCCAGGACAAGAAGAAGAAGAAGATCCGGCGAGACCCTGACGATGACCATGATGTCGGACGCGCGATACTTGATCTCAAGCTACGTCCACACGAAGAGGGCCTCTCGGTGTATCGCTCTGACACCGAAGCGACCGGCAATGACATCGGGTTCCTCTTCGCCACCACGGTCCGTCGACGTCCTCGAGACATGGACTTCGTACTCATTCCAGACGAGTGCCTCGCGGAGTTCACGTGCGCCCCTACGCTTTCGGAATCTGGCGCCCCGTCACTCCGCGCGCTGCACCACGAGATTCGTGGCCTCGAACTCGTCGCGGACCGACGCCGGCTTGCTTCCGCGGTGCTTCGGCACGACAACACGAAGCTCGTTCGCATCAAGGAGCGAGACGTTACGGCGCGCGCGAAGCTGCTGTCCACGGCCGACGAGGCCTATGGAGCCTTGGCTGGAGAATGGCCGACCATAGTCGGAGACATCCCTCAGACACCTCCACCTGCCGAACACCTTGAGGCCGCGGGAGCAGCGACTAGCGAGAGCCGCTCTCCACACCGAACGGTGCTGTTCCTCGCGGTTCTGGTAGTGATTCTCGCCCTGCTGGCTTGGCTTGCGCTAGCAATGGGCTGATCGCGACGCTGGATCTGCTGTTAGATATGCTGGTAGATCACCCGCAGGTTGCAGGCGAGAATCCCCTCAAGCTTCTTCAGGAGATCCTGCGGCACTTCACCGCCGGCGTTTCTTGCGCGAACAGCGAACCGACTGAACCCCATTGGCCACGAGTACGTCAGGTCGTTGAGGTTCGTTGTCCCGGAGCAACAGGGCATCGTGAAATGTGCCAGCCGAAACCCGTCCCGCTCCGTGCAGTCGGCATCCATCCACTCGTGCCAGCTCTCGATCTCGACGACCGCATCGCAGTGCGGGCAGCGAATGTCCTCGAAGTTCCCGCCGCAGTCGTGAAGGACGACGTGCGGCTCGACGGTGCTCTCGATCTCATCGAGGAACGGCCGTGCGGCTCGAAAGACCTTGGCCGCGTCCGCGCCGGCCCCCTTCGCGGGGACGAAGTTCGGGTCGATGGGAAGGAAGCTGATGAAGTTGTCGGACATCGGGACCGGTCCGCATTGTAGTGACTCTCCCGTGTACTCTTTCCTCAAGAGGTCAAGACACCGACGGATCGGGCGGCGCGCCGGGGCGCAGCCCTCGGCGCGGCCGCGCCGAACGAACCAGGAGGGTTCCTTCTGTGGTCGTGGCGTTCGGGTGGTTCGTGTGCGGCAACGTCACAGCCCCCGGGGTTGCGTGAGGGGGCTGTGACTTGAGAGTCGTGACGTTGTGGGGAGTGCTTCGGTGCGCACGCAGTCTTGTTCGACGCGACGAAACGTCAACTCCGGCCGCGGGTCCTGGAAAGCCTCGACGAAGTCCAGCCAGCCTTCGATCACTTCCAGCTTGTCTGCTGTCCACCAGATCTCGTCGGTGGTCACGGTCTCGCCGCCGTTCGCCAGCGCCACGCGATCAGCCCTGAGCAGCTGGAGCGCACCGGCCTGCATGAGCCGCTTCCAGAGCTTCCACGTCGGCATCGCGCCGCGGGAGGCGCCGTAGCGGTGCACGTACCGGGGCGCGCGGTCGCCCGCGGTCTTCGCAACGTACTTGGCCAGGGACCAAAGGACGTGCGCAGCCGCGGCGCGTGGCGCGCCGGCTACGCCAGGCCCTGGCGCGCGTCCTTGCGGACGATTCTGGCTCGCCGGCCTGTGCCCGGGGCGACCCAGGACAGCAGGCTCCAGGTCCAGGCGTTCAATCCCAGTGCGCGGCCGGCTTGTACCTTGCGGCGGAGAGTGCGAAAAAAGTGGGCCACGACGAACAACGTCAGCGTGGCGCCCAGAAAGAATGCGCCCTCGTCGTTGGTGCGGAAATCCGTTGCGGCCCAGGCGATGCCGAATGCCGCGCCCCCGATCGCGAACGTTGCGCCGGCCCTGTGGTTGGCGCGGGCGGCGTGGGCGCGGCGGGCCATGGCTTCTTGGCGCGGGCGCGGCGGCAAAGGTTCGTCACGCACCACCGAGATGGCTTCGAGCGGGTCGAGGCCGCGCCATCGGGCGTCGTAGTATTCGTGCACGTCCTGGTTGAGCAGCGTATGCCAGGTCCAGATCGTGAGCGGCAAACCGATCAGCGTGACGGCCAGCATGCCGGACAGGATCAGCAACGCGGCGCGCGCCCATGGGCGAAACGCTCGCGCGCGTTCCGAGGCGTGCCACAACAATCCGCCGTAGGCGGCGAGCCACCAGTCTTCGACGCCGCCGCCCGCGACGCCGACGAGGATGCCGCCGATCAGCGCGACGAAGCCGACGGTGCCCAGCACGGTGAGCAACAGGTCGAGGCGTCGATCGACGGACGCCGCGGTCGGGCGTCTCTTGTTGCGCCATTCGTCCACTGCATCGCGTACGGCGCCCGCCGCACCCTGTGCGGCATCCCGAGCGACGCGCGCCGCCTCGCCGGCCACGCGACCGACCGCTTCGCGCGCCGCGGCCCGCAGCCGGTCCAGATCCACGCGGCTGTCTCGTTTCGCGCCTGCGCCCCCGGACCCCCTGCCATTCCCACCCGCTTCGCTTCCACCCGACGCCGACCGCAATCCGTCCAGCGCGTCCGCCATGGCACTCGCACGCGCGAACCGGTCGTCCGGATCCTTGGCCAGCCCGCGCTCAAGCACGGCGTCGATGCGCGCGTCCAATCCGGGCACGCGTTCGCTCGGCGACGGGAACCGGCCGATCGGCAGCTCGCCGGTCAGCATCTCGTAGACCACGACCGACGCCGCATACAAGTCCGCGCGCGCGTCCGCCGTCCCGCTGTGTTCGCGCTGCTCCGGCGCCATGTACTCGAACGTCCCGAGCACGAGTGCGGAGTGCGTCAGCCGCGTGTCGAGCCCGGACTCCCCGAACACGCGCGACAACCCGAAGTCCGCCACCTTGACGACCCCATCCTCGCGCACGAGCACGTTCTCCGGCTTGACGTCGCGGTGAACGACGCCGCGCGCGTGCGCATAGTCGAGCGCCGTAAGCAACGCCGCCGCAATCTTGAGCGCGTCGCGCGAAGCGATCGGCCCGCGCCGCAACAACCCGCGCAGGTTCGAGCCCTCGACCAGCTCCATGACGAGGAAGTACCGCTCGTCCGCCTCGCCGCGATCAAAGATCTGCACGATCCCGGGATGGTTGAGCGAAGCCAACACCTCTGCCTCGCGATGAAACCGCCGCACAAACTGCGGATCGTCGGACACGTTCGGCGGCAGGATCTTCAACGCCACCGCACGCCCCAACGAAAGCTGCGTCGCGCGATACACCGCCCCCATCCCGCCGGCGCCAATCAACTCCTCGACCCGATACCCACCAAGGGACCGCCCCAAGAACGGATCGGCCACGGTCGCCCGCTGCGTCGGGTCGTACCGCCGCCCGCAGTCGCAAACGACCTCGCGAACATCCGGCGCAACCTGCGCCTTGCGACCACAAGCGGGACAGGTACAAAGCATCCGCACAAAGAGCCTACTGCAAGCCAAGGGCCAACGCCGCTATCCCCCTTTGCGCCGCTGCCGCCACGAAAGTTCCTTTCACGGCGGGCTGAATGATCCTTGAGAAAAGCCTACGGACGGCGATGCCTGCTCGCCGACTCTTTTGGCGTGACATCCGACCCTCGCGTCCGTCGTGTGGTCATCGTCCACGCCAACGGGAAGCAGGCGTCCGGGCAGCCCTCCGAACGCAAGACACTGCTAGATCCCGTACTCGTCGATCTTCTTTTTTAGCGTTGGGTAGGTGATGCCCAGCAGCTTCGCGGCCTTCGTGCGGTTGCCGCCGGTGGCTTCCAGGGCGCGGGCGACCATCACTTTTTCCATTTCCTTTAACGTGCGGACATCGCCGTCCGTTTGCTTTGTCGTTGTGTTGGAGCTTCCCAGGCGGACTTCCAACGGTAGCTCACGGACGGCGATGCTTGCCTGGGTGGCGAACACCGCGCATCGTTCGCAAACGTTCTTGAGCTCGCGGACGTTACCCGGCCACTTGTACGCCTTGAGCTTGGCGAGCGCGTCCGGGGCGAACTCGTGGTCGGGGAGGAAATGGCGCGCGAGCAGTTCGACGTCGTCTGTCCGGTCGCGCAGGGGCGGACAGCGCAGGGTTACGACCGACAGGCGGTAGAAGAGATCCTCGCGAAATCCTCGGTCGTGGAGATCGCGGTTGGTCGCCGCGACGATGCGGACATCGACGCGCGTCGGCTTGGTGGCGCCCAGGCGGTGGAATTCGCGGGTTTCGAGGACGCGCAACAGTTTAGCCTGCATGCCCGCGGCGAGTTCACCGACCTCGTCGAGAAACAGCGTGCCGCCGTGCGCCTGCTCGAAGCGGCCCGCCCGCGACTTGTCGGCGCCGGTGAACGCGCCTTTCTCGTGGCCGAACAGTTCCGCTTCAAGCAGGGTCTCGACGAACGCCGCGCAGTTGACCGCGATGAACGGGCCTCGCGCGCGGCGACTGCCCGCATGCAGGGCGGCGGCGACGAGTTCCTTGCCCGTGCCCGTGTCGCCGGTGACGAGCACGGTGGCGTCCGTCGGGGCGACGCGCGCGATCTCACCGCGCAGGGTCCTCATCGGCGGGGACTCGCCGAGCAGGTCCTGGGCGGTCTGGGGGAGCGCGGGGGCTGCCTTCTGCGGACGCAACACCGGAGTCGTCGCGTTTGCCAGCGCCGTCAAGAGCGCAAGGTCGTCGCGCGTGAACGGCTCGCCGCGGACGCGATCGACGTAGAACGCGCCGTAGGCGCCGAGTGGCGCCGCGATCGCGGAGAGGACCTTTTCGGTCACGAGCGACGTGGCCTTGGGCAGGTCGAGGCGGGGCTCGCGGACCAAGACGCCTTCTCGTTTTCTCTTGACGTGCTCGACCACCGAGCGCGAAAACGTGCCGCGATTGGCGTCGGGCAGAATCAGCGCGGCGCGTGCCGGGGCAAAGATCTCTTCGAGACCGGCCACGAGATCCGCGCGCAGTTTCGACATCGGGCCCGCAAGGATTTCGTGAAAGCTGTAGACGGCGGCGAGGCGCGGCAGGCGTTCTTCGTCCGGCCCCCGCACCCCCCCACTTTCCGGTTCGATCGTTGACTCTATTTCCAGGGACCGGTCCTCGATCACGGTCGGCCGGTCGCCGGCGCCATCGGCAACGAACACGAGCGTCAGGTTGCGGACGGTCAGCTCGTCGCCGGTGCGCAGGACGTGGCGCTCGACGCGGCGGCCGTTGACGTACAGGCCGTTGAGCGAACCGAGGTCGCACGCGACCCAGTCGTCGCCTTCGGGGCGCAGGGCGGCGTGGCGGCGGCTCGCGGCCTCGTCGTACACGCGTACGTCGGCGTCGTCCGCGCGGCCGATGACGACCTCGGCGTCGAAGCGGAACTCCTCCGCACTGGAACGGCCCCGCGCCACCTTGAGAAGAGGCATGCGACGCCATGCTATCTTCTGGACCCATGGACCGGATGGTCGAGTGTGAACTGGCGCGGATCTTCATCATGGAGAACTCCGACCAGCAATACATCTTCCTGCGCGAGAAGGGCGGGACGCGCGAGTTCCCCATCATCATCGCCCTGGCCGAGGCGCAGGCGATCGACCGGTTCGTGAAGGGCGAGACGCTGATGCGGCCACTCACGCACGAACTGCTCGTTTCGGTCGTGCAGACGGTCGGGGCCAAGATCGACCGGGTCGAGGTGACCGAAATCCGCGAGGGGACGTTTTACGGCAACCTCGTCCTGCGCGTCGGCGAGGAGATGCACAACGTCGATACGCGGCCGTCCGACGCGATCGCGCTCGCCGTCCACTCCGGCGCCCTCATTTTCGTGGCCGACGCCGTCCTCGACGACGCCGCAGCGCAGCCGTAGGTTGAGCTTGTGAAGCAACCCCCTCCGGCTTCGGTCGGCCGCGGCTGCGTCGGATCGCTCGCCTTCGGCGTTCGACCCGGGAGCCGTCGAACGGAGCAGGTAACAACGTGAAAGAATCCTTCATCGTCGGTTTGGTCGCCGTGTCCGTGCTGGGTGCCGCCGCGCAGTGGCTCGGGTGGCGCCTTCGCCTGCCGGCGATTCTCCTGCTACTTGGATTCGGCATTGCCGCGGGACCCGAGGGCTTCGGCCTTGTGCCGACGGACGCGATGTTCGGCGACCTGCTCTTGCCGTTCGTCGCCGTCTCCGTGGCGATCCTGCTCTTCGAGGGCGCGCTGACGCTGCACCTTCCCGAACTCGGCGCGCGGCTCCGGGTTGTCTTCAAACTCGTCACGCTCGGCGCGGGTGTGACCTGGCTCCTCGCCGCACTCTGTGCGCGCTTCCTGCTCGATCTTTCGTGGCCACTATCAACCCTGCTCGGCGCGGTCCTCACCGTCACCGGCCCCACCGTGGTCTTGCCCCTGCTTCGGCAAATCCGCCCGACCGGTCCGAGCGGCACGATCTTGAAGTGGGAAGGCATCGTGATCGACCCCATCGGCGCGGTGTTGGCCGTATTGGTGTTCGAGGGGCTCGTCCACGGCGGGTTCGCGCCCGCACTCGCCGGCATCGGCAAGACGATCCTGTTCGGCGGAGTGTTCGGCGCGTTGGCTGCCTGGCTCCTCACCGAGTTCCTGGCGCGCTTTTGGATCCCCGACCGACTCCACAGCGCGTCGGCGCTGGCACTCGCGCTCCTGAGCTACGGCCTCGCGAACCAGTTCCAGCACGAAGCCGGCCTCCTCGCGGTCACGGTCATGGGTGCGGTGCTCGCAAACCAGCGGCGCGTCGATATCAGCCACATCCTGGAGTTCAAGGAGAACCTGCAGGTCCTATTGATCTCGTCGCTGTTCATCCTGCTGGCGGCACGTGTGCAGTGGGCGGAACTGAGCGGCCTGGGTCTGCCGGAGTTCCTGTTCCTCGGCGCGCTCGTGTTCGTGGTCCGGCCCGCGAGCGTCTGGGCATGCACGCGCGGCGAGGATTTGTCGCGGCATGACAAGATACTTCTGGCGGCCATGGCGCCCCGCGGCGTCGTCGCGGCGGCCGTCACCGCGGTCTTCGCGCTGCGCCTCGAGGCGGAAGGCTTTTCGGGCGCGACACGCCTCGTCCCGATCATGTTCCTCGTGATCGCGGGATCGGTCGCAGTCTACGGACTCGGCGGACGCCCGCTCGCCATCCGACTCGGCCTGGCGCAACGCGACCCCAACGGCGTCATGATCATCGGCGCGCACGAGTTCGGCCGCGCCCTCGGCAGCGCGCTCAAGGACGCCGGCGTGCCGGTCCTGGTCGTCGATACCAACCCCCGCCGCATCGCCACGGCGCGGATGGAAGGCCTGCGGGCGTACCACGGCAGCGTCCTGAACGAACACGCCGACGACGAACTCGAGCTCCCGGGCATCGGCAAGTTGTTTGCGGTCACGGCCAACGACGAAGTCAACGCCTTGTCCGCACGCCACTTCATCCACCTGTTCGGCCGCAAGAACATCTTCCAGCTCGCCCCCCGCAAGAAAGCAGCAAAGGGTGCCACGGAACTGGCCACCGAACTGCGCGCACGGGTGCTCTTCGGCGAAGAGCTGACCTATGAAGAACTGATGCGCCGCTTCACGGGCGACGCCCAATTCAAGACCACGCTGCTCACGGACCAGTTCGGATTGCAACAGTGGCACGAACAGCACGGCGAACACGCACTCGCACTGTTGACCATCGCCAAGAACACAACGGTCACCGTCGGCACAAGCAACCATCCCCTGGACCCGCAACCGGGCGACACGTTGCTGGGCCTGGTTGGAGCCAACCCGGACAGTTCGTAGTCGACCCAACACAAGAAAAGCAAACGGACGGCGATTCTCGCGTGCGAGAGTCGCCTACGGCGACTTTCATCTACTCCGTGTTCGCCGCGGCAGGCTCTGGGGGTTATTCGCGTTCCAGGACCACGACGGTTTCTACGTGGGGGGTCTTGGGGAACAGGTCGAAGGCTTGCCATTCGGTGGGCTTGTAGCCGCGGAAGAACTGGAGTTCGATCTTGAGGACCTTCGGGTTGCAGGAGACGTAGATCACGCGCGGGATGTCTAGTGCGGCGATTCGGCGCACGCTCTTGTCGCCCAGACCGGAACGCGGCGGATCGACGATCAGCGTGTCGCAGCCTTCCACGTGCTTGAGGAATTGGCGTTGATCGGCGACCTCGAACGTTGTGTTCTCTCGACCGTTGACTTGGGCGTTGTGGCGCGCGTACTCGATGGCTTCGGGGTTGTTGTCGATGCCGAGCACTTCGCAATCGTCATTCAGGAACAGGGAGAACCCGCCAACGCCGCAGCATAGATCCACGACGCGGCCCGTCGCACGCGCTGCGACCCAGCGATACAGGTCGCCGATCAGCCAAGGGTTGCCCTGGAAAAACGACTGGGCGCCGAAGCGCAGCGTTATGCCGTCGATGTCCTCCTCGATCCAGTCGCGCTTTTTGTGCGCGTGCACCTCGCCGTGGCTCAGATCGGCGGAGCGCTCGGTCACGCACCAGACCACCGCGTCCGCGAGCCCCGTGGCCTCGTCGAGCACCGGTTTGATCGCGTCGCCGAAGCCGTTGGTCAAGAACACGAGCATCAATTCGTCCCGGCGCGGCGCCACGCGAACGGACACGTAGCGCAGGTAGCCTCGATGGCGCAGATACTGGTAGGACCAGATGTCGAAACGCTGCAGCATCTCGCGCACCTGTCGCACGGCTTCAAACGCGCGCGGCGACGGCAGCAGGCACTCGTCGAGCGGCAGGACCATTCGCCCATCGCCCTTGCGCCGCAGCCCCAGCTTGCCCCATCCGTACACGTAATCCATGCGCGTGCGATACCCGAACTCGACCGGCGACGGGATGACAGGCACCGCCACGCCAAAGCGTTCCTGCAACGCGGCCGCCTTCGCGCGCACCTCGTCTGCGTAGTCAACGTCCTGGCTGGCGCAGCCGCCGCATTCCCCGAAGTGCCGGCAGATGCTCATTCGGGCGAAGTATAGCGCCGCCTGCTATCGCCTCTGCCGCTCCCCAAGCGCGTCGCGTGATCCTGATTCTCATGGTTCGTGGTCTTCGTGTGCCTCATGGTGCGCCTCATGCATCGCTGGCCGGGCCGAGGCTGCGCGGTGCGACACCCACGCCGAATCCGCATCGACAAAGCGCCAGGGATACGCGCAGTGCTCGGGTTCCGCGTAGTCGATCCCGATGCGCGGGCCGACGGCGACTTGCTTGGGCGGCGTGCCCGGCTCCAGAGTCAGGCCGCCGGTCGCGCACAGGTCGTGACCATCGAAGGCCCGGTCAAGCGCGAGCGCGGCGCCCACCTTGCCCGGCCCGGTGAGCAGCACCGGGCCTTGCTTGTTGCCGCGGCGTCGGCGAATCGTCGTCAGCCCCGCGACCGGCTCGCACGCGCGCACGAGCACGGCCGCCGCGTCCGCCTCGCCGCCGCGCACCACGACGTTCAGCATCTGGTGCAGCCCGTAGCACAGGTAGACGTACGCGTGGCCGACGGCCCCCCACAGCGCCGCGTTGCGCGCGGTGCGACCATGCCGCGCGTGGCAGGCGGTGTCGCCGGGCCAGCGATAGGCCTCGACCTCGGTGATGCGCAGGACCACGCGACCGCGCCGCAGATGACACCCGACGAGCTCCTCGGCGACAGCCAGAACGCAGCGCGAGTAGAACGACCGGGGGAGCGGAGGGCGAAGTTTGGTCACGACAGCGCGTCCGTCCTACTTCGGGGCGCGAATACGGGCAAGGATCTCGGCGTCATGCCGGGCGATGTAGGCAGCCACATCGCCGTGTGCGGAGAATCCCAACCGTTGCAACATCTTCTTGAGCGACCGCGCGGCGACGTCGCGAGACAACAGTGGCTTGTTTGCTCCGATGAGACCGCGCCCGGTCGGGCGCGAATCTGTCAGCATGACGAGCAGCGCCTTGAAGACATCGCCGTCCGTTCGCTTCCATGCCGCGTCGGCCGTCCAATACCGAACATCACGGTTCGCATCACGCAACAGTTGCAAAACGACTTCCGTGGCATCCCTACGGTCGATCTCGCACAGAAAAGCGATCGCCGACGCCGACCGGTCCGGACGCCGCGGGCCCTTGCCGGCGCACTCGCGGATGAAGTCGGCAACCGACTTGGTATCTTCACAGCGTCGGTGCAGGACGCGAACGGCGGCGAGGCGGATCCAGGGTTTGGGCGACTTCAGGAACAGTCGCAAGTCATCGCCGTGGCGCGGGCCGGCGAACGGCTCGGCGGCGTTGAGCATCGCGGCGCCGTAGACGCGCTGGGTCCGGGCCGTGTCCAAGACGATGGGCATCCAACGCTTCGCGTCGACTTGCAACAGTTCGCGGACGGCGCGGCACCGGATGCGACCGTTCGGCGCGCGGCGCAACAGCCGCAGGTAAAACGGTGCGCGGCCGCCCAGCCGCGTCTGCCGGACCCATCGCCGGGCGGCGGTGGCGTCGTGGAACCGGACGCCGGTCAGGGCGTACAAGAGCTCGGTGGCGATCTCGCGCACCGTCAGCGGGCGCCAGGCTTTCTGGCCCATGTTGCGGCGGTACCCCCGGGTCGGACGCCCATCGTCAATCGCTCCCGCGAGCAGCGGGAAGGCGTCCCAACCTGCCTCCAACAGCATGCGCGCGGGATCCTTCGGCGGCCCGAACCACGCACGCGGCCCGTTGCCCCAGGCGGTGATGTGCATGCGCGTATCGCGCAGCTGGAAGATGAGCCGTGGGAGCCGGCCGGACGGCGGGAGGTTCCGATGCATCGCCCTGAATTGCTGGGCGATGGCCCGGGCCGCCAAGGGCGAGGTCCACGATCCGGCGAATCCCGGCGGCCGCTCGAGGCGCGCCACCTCAATCCAGCGCTCGGCAACTTCGACGAACGACGCTCCGTTGTAGGCCGCCACCACCGCAACGCGCAGTTGCCGGCGAAACAGCTCGGCGAGCACCCCGTCCGCGAGCGCGGGTCCCTTCTGCGGCAGAACGGCCACCATCGCGTCCGCCAAGACGGGCCAGCCGCGTGCGTGTGCCCAATAGGCCAAGACGCATGTCTCGATCACCGGACCGGCGGGGCGGGCTGCGTTCCGTGCAACGTAGCGCGCGAAATCGACCGGACGGACCTTGTCCACCACGCGTCTGCGCAGACCCGTGTCGAGCACCAGCCCGGTCGAAAGCAGGAACCCGTACGCGGCGCGATCGCCGGCTTGAAACCTCACGAACTCCAAGCCGCGACCATCGGGGACGCCCGCGTCGCAAAACAGCCGCAGAGTGTCAAAAGTCTGCCGCATTCGGCGCGCACGCTTCCGGATCCGGCGCCACCTTCGGCGCGCGTCCGGATCGCTGGGCGGAACCCGGCCCTCGAACCAGACACGGACGGCCTCGTTTTGGGCGTACGCACGGACAAGCCTCGAGCCGGCCAGCTCGCGTTGGGCCAAGGCGGGCGACGCCAGGTCACGCGCGAGCCGTTCAAGCCGGGCCCGACCAAGAGGGCGGCGAAGAGGCTGTCGGGACGCCTCGGGGCCCGCGACAACGGCTCCGTACAAGAAAACCGAAACCAGCAGCGCGCGCACGGCTCCTATTATCACGCCCGGTTGCTACTCTCGTCGGGTTCGTGGCAAAAACCGAGCAGTATTCCTACGGCGCCTTCATCAGCTACCGGCACGTCGAGCCCGATCGTACGTGGGCGAAGTGGCTGCACGGGACGCTCGAAACCTTCCGCACGCCGAAACGGCTCGCCGCCAAGGGGCTGCCCGAGCGCGTGGGGCGCGTTTTTCGCGACGAGGACGAGTTGCCCGCGTCGGCCGAATTGAAGGCCGACATCGAGAGCGCGCTGCAGGCGTCGCGGTTTCTCATCGTCGTCTGCTCGTCGCGCACGCCCGAGTCGCGCTGGGTCAACCAGGAGGTGCTGCGCTTCCGGGAACTGGGCCGCCACGACCGCATTTTGGCCTTGCTGGTCGAAGGCGAACCGCGCACGAGCTTTCCGGCAGCGCTCTGCGAGATTCGCCAGACGTCGATCGACCCCGAGGGCAGGATCCAGGAGACGGTCGAGGAAGTCGAGCCGCTGGCGGCCGACGTTCGCGCGTCGCGCCCGGAGTCCGCACGCCACCTCAAGCGTATGGCGAAGCTGCGCATCCTCGCATGCCTGCTGGGCTGCAGTTTCGACGACCTCCGGTGGCGCGAACAGGAACGGCGCCAAAAACGCATGGCCCGCGCTGCGATCGCGCTCGTGCTGCTCGTCGCCGTTCTCGCCGGGCTCACCGTGGAAGCCCTGCGCCAGCGTTCCCGGGCCGAAGAGCGCGAACAGGAGGCGCACCGGCTGTTCGCCAGCCATCTTCGCGAAACCGGACGCGAGGCGTGGCTGCGCGGAGACATCCGGCGGGCATACGACGACCTGACCAAGGCGTACGCCGCGGGCGAGACCGGCTGGTCCACTCGTTTTCTCGTCGCCCGCGCGCGCGAGCGCGCCGAGGCACTCGTCTTCGAGTCGTCCGCCATCGGTTCTGTCTCGCCGGAAACTCGATGCATCGCGGTCAGCCCGGCCGGAAGCTTTGCCGCGTTCGCCACACCCGGCGAGGAGACGACCGAAGTCCGTCTCGTGACCCTGCCCGAAGGTCGCGTGCTCTTCAAGCGAAACGTCAAGAGCGCCGACGATGCCATCGATGTCGGCGTCTCGATTGATGTCGCGCGCGACGGCAAGCGGGTCGCCTTCGTCGGCAGCAGCTTCGAGCTTTGGCAACCCGGGGCTGCCGAGCCGGTCGCCGCCTTGAAGGCGCGCGGACACGCCGTACGGTTTTCGCCGGACGGCGCACGCGTCGCGGTACTCGGTCGTCGGGACGTACGTGTCCACGACGCCGAGACCGGTGCACTCCTCGCGACACACGCGCTCCCGCGACCGGGGCCGGCGAAACTGCGCTGGGTCGATAACCGACACGTCGCGGTCGGCCACGAGGACGCGGGAGTCTCGTTCTTCGGCGAGAGCGGCAACCGGGTGATCCGCAACGCCGCCGGCTTCGCAACCGACGGCACGGGACGCCTTGCAACGTGGGACAAGGACGGCGCACTCGAGATCCGCGACGTCCACGGCAAACAGCTCGCCGCGGGGCAGGTCGGAGCCGACCCGGTGGCCGCACTCGCCCCGGGCGGTCCTCTGTTCGCGGAACGCGGCGAAGGGCGGTCGATGCGTCTGTACTTCGACTACCCCGGCGACATCGTTTCGCGCAGTATCGAGCCCGCCGTCGCGCGATGGAGCGATCCGCTCGCGTTCTCCGTTTCGGGCGCGCTGCTGGCCACGACCGACCCGGAGGGACCGTTTCATATCGTGGGCGCGCGCTCGGGCCTCGTGCTGTGGGAGTTTCCGCACCGCCAAAGGTTCCGCGTCGCGGAAGCGGGGTTCGACGAGGACGAGCGGCATCTTTGGATCGCGTCTTTCAAGGCGGGCTTTCGTCTGCGCGCGGACGACGGTCGCACCCTGCGGATGTGGCGCCTGCCGCCGCGGTGGTCGGACAGTTCATTGCCGGACCATCTTGCCGCAGACATCGAAACCCAACTCGTCGCGCACGACCCGAGTCATCGCACCGACCACGCTCCCGCCCCCCCCACAATCCAACTCAAGGAGCTCGACGACGGCAAGACGCGCATCACCTGCGCGGGCAAGACCTGGTTCGCGCCGGGCGCCATCGAGTCCGCGGGCGCGAGCGCCGACGGGCGGTACGTCGCGACCATCGCCCGCCACGGCGCCGACGACGAGCCGCCGGAACTTGTCGTCTGGAACACCGCCACGGGTCGTGCCGAGAGCCGCACGGACGACGTGGGACCGTACTACGAGATATTCGGGTTCACGCCCGATGGCCGGTCGTTGCTGCTGCGCCAGATGCACACCGGCAACAGCGGGCGGTATCCGCTTGCCGGGTACGACGTCGCCACGCTTGCGGAACGCTTCACGTTCGAGCCCGGCGCGGGCGAGGCGCGCCTCGTGTTCGCGCGTGACCCGGAGCGGCGGCGCGCCGTGACCACCCTCGAGACACACCGCGACATCCGCGTCGTGACGGCGATGCTCGATCTCGCGACCGGCGAGATGCGCGAACTGGCCGACGATGCCGCGGCCGACGTCGCGTGGCATCCGTCGGGCCGCGCCGTGGCCGCGCTGTTCGGCAGCGAAGTGCGCGTGTGGGACGCGAAGACCGGCGACATCCTGCTCCGCGACCCGGCGCAAAAAAAACAGGGCACGATCGAAGGCGAATCAGGAGACGTTGGGGAGGACGATCCCACCCAACTGCCGAGCTACTGGATTCGCTTTGACCGCTCCGGGGAATGGCTGGCCTGGCGCCGCGACGGACAGACCACCTGGCGCCGCATCACGGTGGAAACCGAGAACCCGAAAGCGGTCCGCCGCCGCGCCGAGAAGCTCCTGAAAGATTCGCCCGACTACCCGTGACCGCCCGCGCGCGTGCGGATGGGTCCAAGACAAAAAAAGCGGACGGACGGCGATGCCCTTCGGGGGGCGCGGGACCACAAGGCGGGGAGAGCGGGAATAGGGGGCGGGAGTCGGGTTCGGAACTCGGGGCCGGAGGTCGCTGGTTGGCCGTACGGCCTAACAAGGCACGCGGACAATCCGCTGCGCACGGCAGCGAGCACGACCCGGGTTCGGCGGCCCGCAGCGTCCGCCACGCAGAGGGGTCGACCGCCTGCTAGCAAGAGGCGCCAGGGGTGGTTCTTGCGGGGCGCGCTACCGCACGCGAGCTGAAGCGTAGCGCCCCTGCTCGTGCTCGGCCGTGACGGCTTCCAGCACCGTGCGTTGGCTGTCGGCGAGTTGCAGGCGCGCCAGCAACATGCGCGGGGTCTCGCCGGGGCGCAACGCGACGCCGAAACGGCGCAGCGCGGCCCGATAGCGACGCGTGGCGGCGGGGATGCCGCGTCTCCGGGCACGGCGCGCTACGACAAGCAGCGCGACGAGGGCCGCGAGTCCCAGCGCCGTCGTCAACGGACTCGCGCGCAACGCGCGAAGCACGCGGCCCGGCAGGGCGCCCAGCCACGCGCCGACCTTCGCCTGGGTCGATGAGTTGAAGCCCACGACGCGGCTCCACAGACCGGCCGCCCATGCGCGGGCACGCTCGATCCAGCCCGCCCCAGCCGTCATGGCTCCCTCGTCCGCGGCGGGCGTCGCATCGACCGTGTACCAGCGCGCCTTCGGATCGAGCGCCTCGACCCACGCGTGCGCGTGGCGGGCACGAACCGTCAGCACCGTCTGTTCGTCGTCCCACTCGGTCGAGCAGTAGCCGGTCACAACGCGCGCCGGTACACCGGCCCGGCGCAGCATGAGCGTGAGTGCGGTCGCGAAGATCTCACAGTGCCCCGCAGGCTTGCCGCCAAAAAAGTCGCGAAGATCGTGAGCCCCGTCGTCCGATCCGGGCGGAAGGTACCGGTAGTTCTGGAACAGGTGCGCGCGCATCGTCTCGACCAGCCGGTGCTGCGACGCGCCCGGCTCCAACCCGGCCGCCAAACGGTCCGCGAGATCGCGTCCCGCGCGCGGCAGCCCCGGACCGACATCGAGAAGCGTCCGCAGCCGGCCCACGGGACGCGCGGGCCCCGAACGGCCAAAGGGCCGCACGCGGTTGGCGATGGCGACACGATAACTCTTGTACTGTCCGGGCAGGGTTGCACGCAGCGTCGCATCCGGATAGCCACGCACGGCGTAGACAGACGGCGCGCGCAACCGGCTGGCCCGCAGGGGTGCAAACAGCGATGTAGAACGCCGGTCCGCAATCGTGACTTCGACCTCGGCATCCACGCGCCCGGCCAACCGCCGCATCTCCGCGCGCGAACGCCGACGCCACAGTTCGGAACTCCGCGCGTCGTGTCGCCCCCCCGGACGCCACTGTTGCCCGTCGAAATGCACGAGGGCCGCGCCGCGCCAGTACGACGGCACGTCCGCCGGATTGCCGGACACGCGCCGAATCCGCATCACGACGCGGTCGCTCGACGTCACGCGCCCCTTGCGCCGAAAATCGATCGTGGGATTGAACCCGACCTCCATCCCCCCGGGCGGCTTGAGCGTCCAACTCCCGGCCAGCACACCCTTGCGCCGAAAGTCACGCGGCATGAGCGCGAACGCCGCCAGCGTCACGCCCAGCACAACCGCACCACGCAACAGCCCCTGCCGCACGACGCGAACCGCGAGCCCGGGCTCGGCAGCCACACCCGCCCGATGCAGCGCCAACAACTGCAACGCCACGACGAGCACGGGCACGTACAGCGCAAACATCAAGGAGTACGCAACGTCAAGCGACAGAAAGCTCGTCACAACCGCGATCAGAAACGAGTTGAAGAACAACAGGTCGGGCTTTTGCCGCGCCCCCGCGTTGTTGAGCAGGTGAACCTGACACAGCGCCGCAAGCAGAAGGCCGTCCTCAAGCAGGTACGCGGAACCGCGACTCGTGAAGTGATGCACAAGTAGCGCGAACGCCCCCATCACGCCAAGGTTCCAAAACGAGCGATACGCAAGATGCCGCCCAAACCGCACCAGCCACGGCGACGCCACGGTCAGCCCGATCAGCGGCAGCATCCACAACAGCCGCGCCGCCTCGGTGATGTGCACAAACCCCAGGTTCACGAGCACGAGTGCGACCATCGCGAAGCGCAGCGGCCGTGTCATGCGATCGCCTCCGGAAGCCGGAGGACGGACGGCGAGGTCAAGGGGGGGGCGGGGGCAGCGGCGGGCAACGGCTGGGCGGCCGCCAAAACGCGCAGGAGTTCCGGCCACGGACGATGACCGGGACCGAACGTCGCCGACAGATCCTGCGTGTGCAGAGTGAGCGGCTCTTTCTCATCGCGCGCGGCCACGACCAACGCGCTCAGCAACGACAGCGCGCGCTCGAACGGTTCAGGCTCGGCGCGCCGGTCGAGCACAACCTCGTGGCCCGAGCCGCCCGCACCTTCCCATTCCAAGACGACGGGCACACCGCGACGCGCGGTCGCGCGCCAGTGCACGTTGCGCAACTCGTCGCCTGGCCGAAACTCGCGTAGTTCCGCCGGCTGTCCACGCGTTTCGCCGCCGGCATCGCCCGCGAGCGCACCGATACCACCGGTGGCGTCCGAGGCACCGGCAGGCTCGGGATAGACAACGAGCTCCCCGGGCGCTTCCAAGACGCGCGACGCGCGCAAGAGCCCCAGCGGCCAAACGCTCGACACCCGTGCCGCGACAACGCGGTAGACGCCGCGCGACAGAGCGGGCAGACAACCGGCTACGTCGGCCGGCTCGTGCGCGTACGCCACGGGCGCCGCGAGACGCCGCTTGCCTTCGAGCTCCAGTTCGACTTCCAGCGCAACGCGCGGGCGATGGCCGGGATCGATGCGCGCCTGCAGTACAGGCGTCGCGCCCGCGGGCACCGGCTCGAGCGAGACGACCTCGGCGGTCACGCCGCGCAGATTCGCGCTCGTCCAGGCGATGTTCAGCACAGCGAGCGCGCCGGCGAAGACCAGCAGCAGGAAGAACAGGTTGGAGTACGACGCCGCAAAAAAGACGACGGTCAACAAGACGAAGAACGCGAGCGCCTTGACGCCCAGTGCGGTCGGTCGGATGCGTGAAGACATCGCCGTCCGTATGCTTCCCCGGACGAAGTTACAGCTCCACCGGTGTCGACTCGACGATGCGCGCGATCAATTCGGACGCGTCGCCGCCGCCGGTTTGGAACACGCGGTGCGCAAGTACCGGTTGCGCGAGTGCCTGCAGGTCGTCGGGCAACACGTAGTCGCGGGCGTGGAGGTAGGCGCGCGCGCGGGCGGCGCGGAGCCAGGACATCGCGGCGCGCGGGCTGGCGCCGAGGGCGACCGATTCGTCGTGGCGCGTCGCGGCCGCGACCTGATACGCGTAGGTCGCGACGGGTGTGCTGACGGCGACTTGCTGCGCGGCGGTGCGATGTTCGAGCAACGCGTCGCGCGTGAGGGCGGCGTCGAGGCCTTCAAGCGCCCGCTTCGGGTCGTCACCGAGGTAGAGCTGGATTTCCTGTTCGGGCGTCGTGTAGCCGACGGTGACGCGCGCGAGGAAGCGGTCGAGGGCCGCCTCGGGCACGGGGAACGTGCCGTGAAACTCGATCGGGTTGCGCGTCGCCATGACGAAGAACGGTTCCGGCAGCCGGTGCGGCGTGCCTTCGACGCTGACCGTGCCGGCTTCCATCGCTTCGAGGAGGCACGACAGTGTGCGCGGACTCGTACGGTTGATTTCGTCGGCGAGCACCATCTCCGAAAAGATCGGCCCCGGAATGAAATCGAACCGCTCGGCCCCGGGCCGCCACACCGACGACCCAACGATGTCGCTCGGCATGAGGTCGTTGGTGAACTGGATACGATGCAGCGACAGCCCCAGGATGCGCGCCAGCGCGCGTGCGAGCAGCGTCTTTCCGGTCCCCGGAATCCCCTCGATGAGCACATGCCCGCCAGCGAGGAGCGCCACAAGGATCGACTCGACAACCTCGGGCGGCACGACCACGACCGTCCCCAGCCGCGCGCGTACGTCCGCCGCGAGATCCGCCGCAACTCCGACCCCGTTTCTGGGCACCCCGTCCATCACCGTTCATGATCGGATTTGTGGGCGAGCGCCTTAGGGGCGGTCGAGAAGCCTCGAATCAGCGCTCTGCGGGCTTGGCGTCGCCGCTTCACGAGGCCCAGCACGTCCGATCTGGAAACTCGCCAGCCTTCCAGTGCACGGTCAGCTTGCGCCGCACGTGCAGGAAACATCTCGAGCCAGTCGCCCAGCCGTTGTCATCGACGTGCGTGACGTAGCCGTTGGCCTTATCGATCGCGCACATGGCAATGAGCGTACGCACGATCTTGCGTCGTCCAGGCCGCGACTCGTCAGGCCCATACACGTCCTTGCTGTACTCGTAGACGACCCGAACATCGTCTTCGGACACCTTCGAAATCGGAATGTAGACGGCCATGGGGTCTGGACCTCGCACTCGACGTCGGAACGATGACGAGGAATCCCAACGCGCTGGCGAAGAGATGATCATTCTCGCTGTCAGGACCGAGCAGAGCCAGCGAAATGCTGTCCCTCCCGGAGAAAGACAGAGCGGAGTTTGCGGCAGAGGTGATTGCCACTTCGTGGCCCGTTGGTTCTGGCCATGGCGCGTTCGGACCGGGCGTACACGCACAGGCCCGGCGGCAGCGCCAGGCACTTTTGCGTGCCGGCGTACACGAGGGCGAGGTCCCAGTCGTCGAAGCGCAGCTCGGCGCCGGCCAAGGCACTCACGGCATCGACAAGCATCGGCGCGCGCACGCCAAGCGGTCCGCCGTCCGGAAAGCGCCGCCGCCCATGCACCACCCAAGGCGTTCGATCACGCCAACGGTCGTAGCCGCCGCCACATTCTGCTCCTGCTACTCGATCGGCTCGACTTCGGATCGGAGGTACTGCTGCGCGCAACAACGAGCATGAAACTCCACGCTAGGGCGCCGGCCATCCAGCGCGGCGACTTCGGAGAGGAGAAGAGCGCAGCAGTCTTCCTGTAGGCTTCGGACTTGGCCTTGTTGGCGAATCGAAGGAGCCTCCAGTATCCAGTCCAGGTCGGCGCCTCGCGAGCTCGTCCACAACCGTAGCAGTAGGCAAGACCAGCGATTCCAGGAAGCAAGGCAAAGACGAAAGCCAGCGCCTCCCATGAGATCATGACCACCTCTGCTTCGCCGCTCATTTCGTGCGCCTAACCGCTTTGGCACGCGCCTACTACAGCTGCCAGAGGCCGTGGTGGACGCCTCCCTGAATGTAGATGGCGAACGTACCGTGGCCGGGGATCTCCATCGGCGGATGGGCAACCTTGCCGCCGGCCTCCACAACCGCGGCGACGGCCGTTTCGATATCGTCCACCAGCCAGTACGGTCGCACCACCGGCTCCTCTGCCTCTTGCATGGGCGCCCGCACTCCCACCAGTCCGCCTCCTGGCAGCTTGGCCGTCCGCGCATTGCCAAGCCCGGGGTTCGGGTTGCTGAACTGCGCCCCGTTCGCAGCAGCGTACGCTGCGCACACCGCGTCGACTTCCTTGGTCACGATTTCGAGATAGTGGATCCGCATGACTCTCTCCGGTTGTTGATTGCGCCCGAGGTTGGCCTAACGAGTTGCCGCTGACCCGCGAGCGGCATCGATCAGAGGATAGCAATTGCGCAGATTCACTGGAGATTCTCGATGTGAGCCTCGGGCACGGCAGCGAGTCGCCCGCGCACGTCGGCGGGTGTCGCAACGAGTTCCTGCACCGTTAGGCTGGAAAACACGAGCACGAGTGTGTCCGTGTAAAGCCGAGCCTTCATGCACCCCATCATGGCCGAGGTCATGGGCTCCATCGTTCCGCCCCCGCCGGTTCGAGGTCGCCGCAGATTCGAGGATGAACACGGCGAGAATGGGCCCCGGACGATGTGGGCGATACAGGTCCGCAACGAACCCCGCGCTCACCTGCGCCAAGAACATCGCCGTCCGTACGCTGCCGCCCGGTTCCGCCGGTTTGCCCGGCGCGTTGCTCGCGCGCCGCCCCTACGCGCCCGAGATCACTTCCAGGAACTGCTTGAGGCGGGATTCCGGGTGGTCGCCCATGTGGCCGATGCGGAAGGTCTTGTCTTTCAGCGTGCCGTAGCCGTTGCCTAGCGTGAAGCCGTTGGCTCTTGCCTTGGCGATCAGGTCTTTGACCTCGCGGCCCGAGTTCTTCAGGGCCGTGACCGTCGGGGAACGGTTGGGCTCGTCGACGAAAAACTCGTAGCCTTCGGCTTGCGCCCAGTCGCGTGTCGTGGCCTGCATGTTTTGGTGGCGTTGCCAGCGGACGTCCAGCGTTTCCTTCGCGATGCGGTCGAGCTGGCGGGACAAGGCGTAGACCAGCGGGATGCACGGGGTGGCCGGGGTCTTGCCGGCGGCCAGGCCCTTCGCGGCGCGTTGGTAGTCGGTCAGGAAACCGCGGTTCGGGACGTCGTTGGTTCTGGCCATGGCGCGTTCGGACAGGGCGTACACGCACAGGCCCGGCGGCAACGCGAGGCACTTTTGGGTGCCGGCGTACACCAGATCGAGATCCCAGTCGTCGAAGCGCAGCTCCGCGCCGGCCAAGGCACTCACGGCATCGACAAGCACCAGCGTGTCGGGGGCGACTTCGCGCACCATCGCGGCAATTTCTCTTAGCGGGCTTAGCGCGCCCGTGGACGTTTCGCTATAGGTGACCGTGACCGCGTCGTACGGTCCGTCCTGCTTGAGCTTTTCCTGGACCTGTTCGACCGTCGGCGCACCGCCCCACTCGATCTGGATCGCGTCGGGTTGGCGGCCGCACGCGGCGGCGACCTTGTACCAGCGGTCCGAGAACGCGCCGTTCACGATGTGCAGACTGCGCTCGCGGACGAGGTTGCGGATGGCGACTTCCATCATCGCGGTCGCGGAGCAGTTCTCAAACAGGGCGTGTCCGTTCTCGGTGAGGAACAGGCTCTTGAGCTTTTGGCCGATGGCCTTGACCTCTTCGATGAAGCCGGCGCTGCGGTGGCCCACGACGGGCATCGCCATGATCTCGCGCAGCTCCGCATCGACCTCGGTCGGGCCCGGCAGGAACAGGATGTCGTGGTCGTCGCCGTGGACGTGTGCGTGGTCCGTCATCAGATAACTCTCCGCGCGCGGGCGACGCCGATTTCCTTGATCACGCGCTGGAGCGCATGATCGGTCAGGGGCGTGGTCAGGTTCCAGATGGCGATGGCGACGTCGCTGTCATTCGCCGTGCCAAGCTGAATCCGCGCGATGTTGACGTTCTCTTCGCCGAGGATGCAGCCGATCCCGCCGACCATGCCGGGCGCGTCGCGGTGAAATGTCACGAGTAGCGGCCCCTCGGGGATCGCGTCGAGCATGAAGTTGTCGAGATCGACCATGCGTCCGTGGCGATGGCCGAGAACCGTCCCCGAAATCTGGTGGCGTTCGCCGCCGATGACCGCCTCGACGCGCACGACGTTCACGAAGTCGCGCTTGAGCGAGGACGTCTCGGTAAACACGCGCAGATCCTGCTCCGTGGCGACGCGCAGCGCGTTCACCGTGGTCACAGGCGTCTCGGATCGCGGATGCAGCGCGCCGGCGACGGCCGCCACGGTGAGCGGCTCCTCCGCGGACTGGGGCAGTTCGCCCTGCAGGGTCACGCGGACCGACTCGAGCGGCCCCTCAAACACCTGGGACAGAAAGCTCGCCAGGTTGCGGATCAGCTTTAGGTACGGACCGACCGACTGCGCCTGCGTGGCCGTAATGCGCGCGACGTTTATGCCGTTGAGCGCGACGCCGGTCTCGAGGCAGGTCACGATCTGGCGCGCCATGTCCACCGACACGCCGCGCTTGGCCTCGGCCGTGCTGGCGCCGAGGTGCGGGGTGAGGACGAGCCCGGCGGTGCGCCGAAGCCGCGAGTCCTCGCCCAGCGGCTCGCTCGTGTAGACGTCGAGTGCGGCGCCCGCGAGATGGCCGGAGTCGAGCGCGTCGCAGAGCGCGTCCTCATCGATGATCCCGCCGCGCGCGCAGTTGATCAGCCGCGCGCCCTTCTTCATCTTCGCGATCGCCTCCGCGTTGATCAGGCCGAGGGTCTTCTCGTTGCGCGGCACGTGGATCGACAGGTAGTCGCTCTCCGCCAGCAGCTCCTCGAAAGACACGAGGCGCACGCCGGCCAACGCGGTCTCCTTGACGACGGGATCGTGCGCGACCACGTTCATGCGCAGCCCGACGCCGCGGTCCGCGACGACGGTGCCGATCCGGCCCAGACCGAGCACGCCGAGTGTCTTGCGCCGCATCTCGGAACCGACGTGCGTTTTCTTCTCCCAGCGCCCGGCCTTCATCGACGCGTCGGCGGCGGGGATGTGGCGCGACATGCTCGCGAGCAGCGCGATGGCGTGCTCGCCGGTCGTGACGGCCGTCGCATCGGGCGAGTTCATCACGACGATGCCACGCTCGGTCGCGGCGGCGACATCGATGTTGTCGATGCCGATCCCGGCGCGGCCAATCACGGCGAGATCGACCGCCTTCTCGAGACTCGCCGCGGTCACCTTGGTCGCCGAGCGAACGACCAGCGCGTGAAACCCGGGCAGGGTGTCGCGCAAGGTCGCCTCGTCCATCCCGGTCTTCACGACCGCCTCGCCCGCGGCGTCCAGAATCTCGAGTCCCTCCGGCGAAAGTTCGTCGGCTACGAGTATGCGAAAGGTAGTCATCACGTCCCTCGGTTTGGTGTCGGCCTGTCTCGGTGAATCGGTTGCGCAAGCCCCAGCCCCTATGATGATCGCGCGATGGTCAAAATCCGAGCCTTCCCCGCGCTGCGCCCGCCCAAAAACAGAGCCGCCGAGGTGGCCTCGCCCCCGTACGACGTCGTCACCCAGGCCGAAGCCGACGCCCTCATCGCCCGCAATCCGCACACGTTCATGGCCGTCCTGCGCTCCGGCAACCCCACCGCCGCCTTCAAAAGGCTGCGCGAAAACGGCGATCTCGCCGCGGATGACGCTCCGGGCCTCTTCCTGTACCGCCTCGTGCGCCACGGCCGCGCCCAGACCGGACTCGTCTGCCTCAGCGCGGTCGAGGACTACGAAAACGGGCGCATCAAGGTCCACGAGCGCACGCGGCCCGAGAAGGTGCAGGACCGCACCGGTCACATGATCGCCCTGCGCGCCCAACCCGGCCCGCTGTTTTTGACATACCGCGACGACCCCGGGATCGCCGGCCTCATCGAGCGCGCGACCACCGCCGCCCCCGACCTCTTCGACTTCACGGACGAAACCGGCGTCCTCCACCAGGGCTGGCGCGTCCCCGACCCGGACGCGTTCGTCGCCGCCTTCGCGACGCGGCCCGCGACCTACATCGCCGACGGCCACCACCGCGCGGCCAGTGCGGCACGCGCCGCGAACGAGGGCGGGCCGGACGCCATGCTGACCGTCCTGTTCCCCGCCGGGGAGCTGACGATCCTGCCCTACCACCGCGTCGTGAAGTCGGCCCCCGAGGATTGGCGGGAACGGATCGAGCTGACACAGCAAACGGACGGCGATGTTTTGGAGCCCGGCGAAGTGCGCGTGTACGCGGACGGCGGCTGGTGGTCGCACAAGCTCGCCGGCGAGGGGCTCGACTGTGCACGCCTGCAAGACACGGTGCTGGCCCCGATCTTTGGCATCGACGACCCGCGCACGCACAACGGCATCGACTTCATCGGCGGCGCGCGCGGACTCGACTATCTCCAACAGCTCGTCGATTCCGGCCAGGCCGCGGTCGCGTTTTCGATGTACGCGACCAGCATCGATCAGGTCCTCGGCGTGTCCGATCGCGGCGAGGTCATGCCCCCCAAGTCGACGTGGTTCGAGCCGAAGCTGCGCAGCGGTCTGTTCGTCAACGCTTGGTAACGCGCACGCGCTTGTGCAACGCAGCCGCCGTCCGCGCGACTCTCGGATCGGCCGACTCGGAAAGCGAACGCAGGAGTTCACGTGCCGGCTCCGACCGCGGCGCAATGCACGCCAGCCCCCGCACGATCGCGAGTACGAGCGTGCGCTCCGCGGGCTCCAGGCCCTTCGCCCCCAGTAGGTTCACGGCGTCTCGGTAGGCGGGCACGACGCGCTTGCCGCCCGGGTCGATGCGCGCCACCGCGATCGCGATGTGGGCCCGGTCGGACGCCAACGGATTCTGCATCCGCCCCAGCAGCCGCGGCAACGCGGGCACCGCCGCAGGACCGAGCGCGGCGAGAGCATCGATCGCGCGGGTACGGACCGCCGGAACCCGCAACGCGTTCAGGAGCAGCGCGACCTTGTCGTCACCTGTCTTGGCAGTCTTGGCCTGCAGGAGATACATGTCGCCGCGAACACCCGGCTCGTCGTGCTGCGCAAGATGCTTGATCAGGATCTCGCGAGAGCGCCCATCCGGCATCGCCCGACGGGTCTCATTCAGCAGCGTGACCAACTCGGCCCACTTGCCGTTGCCCGGATGGCGCAACCGCGCGGTCTCGCGCCCGGAAGAATCCAGCAGCAGAATGTACCCGGCCCGACGCGCTACCAGCAATCGATCCACGACCGCCTTGCGGGCCGCGTTGGTGTCAATCTTCACGCGCACAAACTGTTCGGCGGCCGCACCAAACTCCCGAGTTGCCTTGCCCAAATCCAGAGGGCGAATGTTCCAGCCTCAGTAGTTGTCGAAGACATACACCAACACGGGCTTGCCGGTCCGCCCGGCTTCCGCCAAAGCGGGCGCAAGCTTTTTGTGCCAAGAGGGCGCCGGTGCCGCCGAAGCGACGGCCACCGAGAGAAGCAGGCCAGCCGAGATACGTCCCATACCCCCCTTGTACGAACCCCAGCGTTCCGTGATTGCCGCAAACCGAATCGGCGCTGCTCTTGTTCACCCTTCGTGCACTTCGTGGTGATACTCGTCCCTCTCGTCCTCTGTGGCCCCCCGTGGCCCTCCGTGTTGCTTCTCGTCCGTCGATCGCGCCGCAATCGAGCGATCTGACGGCACTTTCCCGGGGCCGCTGGCTAACATCATCCTTTTGATCCCGGCTCGGTATGGACTGCCAAAGCGCCGACCCCAAAACAGGCCGCATCCCCGGGCGAGGGGTCGGGTGTTTGGGGTCCGGCGCACGGCGGCGGGCGCGGCGGGCGGGTTCTTGGGACAATCCACCTGCCGGCGGGCACTGCCTCTTATGAATGCTGAACAGCTTCTTCGCCATGGGTCGTTCTTGCGAGGGCTCGCTCGCAGTCTTGTGCGCGATGCCGCGCGGGCGGACGACGTGGTTCAGGATGCCTGGCTCGCCGCACTGCGCGACCGGCATGGCATTCGGACGCCGCGGGCGTGGCTCGCCGGAGTGGTGCGTCATCTCACGCGGCGTCATGTGCGCGAAGAGCGCCGCCGGCGCCTACGGGAAGAGTCCGTCGCCACCGCGCGCGGGCATGACGCGCGGGCTACCGTCGATGTCGCCGCACAAGAGGAAGCGCGGCGACAGGTCGTGCGCGCCGTGCTCAGCCTCGACGAACCGTACCGGACGACGATCGTGCTGCGCTACTACGACGGGCTCAAGCCGCGCGAGATCGCGACGCGTGAGGGCGTCACCGCATCGACGATTCGCACACGGGTGCAGCGTGGCCTCGCGATGCTGCGCGCGCGACTCGAAGAGAGCAACCGGGACTGGGCGCGCGGCCTCGTTCCGCTCGCAGCCGCGGCGCCGCTCGGATCCGGCGCCCTGCTTGCAGTCGCTGCCGCCGTGGCTCTCGTCGGCGCCACCGTGTGGGCCGCCTGGCCTGCGCACGCCCCGGACCGCACGCGGGGCGCTCTGGCGACGCGCACGCACTCCGCCGCGTTGCCGGATCCGTCCTCTGGCACGCGCTCGAACACGCCTTCGACCGCACCGTCCGATGCACCCCCGAGCATGGCCGCCAACAACCCGAAGACATCGCCGTCCGTACGCGACCCTTCCGAATCGGACCCCGAATCAACTCGGCGGGCACAAACCGCGGACGATGACACCGGCCAGGATCCGTCGTATCCCGACAACACGCTGGTAGCCGTGTTTCGATTGCGCGACGGGCGCATCGAGGATCAGGCGGAAACCAACTCGCGCGCGAACGTGGCGGGCGAGCCCGGGTTGCCCGGCGTGAACGCGGGCCGGTTTCTCGTTGTGGTCGCGGGGCCCGATCACATTCCTGTTGCGGCACTGCGCGACACCGTCCAGCGTCCGTACGAGGGCCACCATGTTTCGTTGCCGCGCATCGAGTTCGAACCGGCCCTGTCGATTCGCGGGCGGGTTGTCGATTCGGCGGGCGCGCCGGTCCCCGACGTCGAGGTGCGCGCGCGGCTTGTCCGCCACAGCGGTCGCATCCTCGATGTGCCCGGACGCGACCAGCGCTTTGTTTTTGACGGTGAGCAGGCCGCTCTCTACGGGACCGCGGCGCGCACGCTCACCGACGGCACCTACCGAATCACCGGCCTCGCCGAGGACGAGTATGAAATCTGGTGCGAAGCGGTCGGCGGCGCGCACGGCAGCGTCACCTACGACATCGATGACCGCCGCTACGTCGCCCGGGCGCGCGCCCCCGGGGTCGGCCACGATTTCACGATTGCCCGCGGCCGGCTCGCGCTCGAGATCGTCGACGCGACCGGCCAACCCGTCTCCGGCGCCACGATTCGCATCGGCGTCCCGGGCGGCGAGGAACGCCACGAAAGATGCGACGCTCGCTTCGCGCAGGCGTATTTTCCCGGCACACGCCAGCGATTCACGATCGAGAAAACCGGATTCGAGCCGCTTGTGGTCGAGGCGGAGGCGCCACTGGCCGCTCGCAAGCGAACCGCCCGGGTCGTCCTCCTGCGCCATCGCGACGCCGGGGCGCTCCAAATCAACGTCCACGCCGCCTCGGGCAGCCCTCCCAAAAACTACGGCTTTCGCCTGACGCCGATCGGCGGCGGCAAGACGATCCAACGCACGGTCGGGCTACGCGACGCCGCGTTCGTACTCAACGACCTCCCGCCGGGCCGCTACCGGATGAGCACGCGCGCGACCGGCTGGAGCCTGGTCGACGGCGGTTTCCTCGAGGACCTCGAAATCGACGTGGTGGTCGAGCCGGCACGCACGCGCAAGCTAGAGCTGCGCCCGCGGGCAACCGGACGCCTGCGGCTCTCGGTGAGAACCCCAACAGGCACGACCAAGATTGCCGCTACGGTGCAGATCACCACCGCCGACGGTGAGGAGCAACGGGTCGTGTTGGTGAAAGGGGGGCGCGGGGGCTACGTGTCCCGCACCAACCGGCTGCCCGCGGTCACCGGCGACGCCTACGTCGCGACCGCGCTGTTGCCGGGCGTCTACCGCGTACGAATCGAAACCCGCACGGGTGACAGCGCGACCGCCGAGGTCAAGATCGAAGCAGGCAAAACCGCACGCGCCGAGTTCGTGATCGGGGCCCCGTAGCCGGGGCCCCTTTTGGATTCTAATGTGCGCGCGTCGCTACTCCTTGCGCCGCGAGTACTTGAAGAAGGCGGTCTTCTTCCTCGATCCGTCGGCGAGAACGTCGCCCATCTCCATGGTGTAGTGGTCCGCGTCCTGCCAGATCATGATGATGTAGTCGTCCTTTACCTTGCCGGTGATCCATTCGGGTGACCGGCCGTTGTAGCGGATCGCGCCGTCCTTCTCCTTGCCGCGCCCCACATAGAGAAACGGGCTCATGCTGTCGATCCAGGTCGTGACGTATTCCTTCGCGATCGTGTCGAAACCGACTGTGGCGAGTCCCTGCATCCTGTGCCCGTCGGTGATGCCGTCGAAGCTCTGCTGCAGGAAGCGGCCGCCCATGATCATCTTGCCAACCGCGACACCGGTGCCCTTCATCTGCTGTGGACCCACGATGAACGTGTATATGCAGTCGAACGTACCGACGCTCTTCGCAATGTTCTTGTGCTCTTTGGTCGTGTTCATCCACGCGGGCATCATCCCCGCGCCCGCACCTTCCGGCGGCCCCTTTTCGTCTGCCACGGCGTAGCCCACGAACGCGCCCGCGCCGAGGACCAGCGCGATGGCCAACAGATACCATTGGTTCTTCGTCTTCATTTCTAACTCCTGAATTGGTTTGTGCTCCCGCGCGGCGGATCTTACCGGCGCCTCCGACAGTCCCAGCCACCAGGCAGGCACTTCCCGCGAAAAAGATCGCCGTCCGTTTGCTTTCGTCCTCCTTGGGCAGCCCCCCGATCATGGGGCTGGCGGATACATTGGCGCGCCATGACCGCACATGCCGGCTACTACCGCCAACCCGCGATTCACGGCGACACCGTCGTGTTTGTTTGCGAAGACGATCTCTGGTCCGTTCCGGCTGACGGGGGCATCGCCCGGCGGCTCACGGCGTCGGCGGGGAACGCCGCGTCTCCGCGTTTTTCACCCGACGGCAAGTGGCTCGCGTACACGGCGACCGATGACGGGCCGGCCGAGGTCTACGTCATGGACGCGCGCGGCGGCGCGGGCGAGCGGCGGACATGGGACGGGGCGTGGTCACGCACCGTCGGCTGGTCGCGCGACGGCAAGGACATCGTGTACGCGTGTAACGCGGGCCAGCCGTTCGCGAGTTCCTTCGCGCTGCACGCCGTGCCTGCCCAATCCGGCGGGGCGAAGAGCAGTCGCTCGCGGGAGCTTTCATACGGACTCGCACGCGAAATCGCCTGGGCGCCGGGCGGCAAGGGTGTCGCGCTCGCGGTGAACTCCGGCGATCCGGCGCGCTGGAAGCGGTATCGCGGCGGCACGGCGGGGCGTCTTTGGATCGACCGCACCGGCTCCGGAACCTTCGAACCGCTGATCGAACTGAAGGGCAACCTCGCCAGCCCGATGTGGATCGGGAAGCGCGTCTATTTTCTCTCGGACCATGAGGGCTTCGGCAACCTCTACTCGTGCACGCCAACGGGCCGCGGCCTGAAACGCCACACCGACCACGAAGACTACTACGTCCGGTTCCCCAACAGCGACGGCAGGCGCATCGTCTACCACGCGGGCGCCGACCTGTTCGTGTTCGACGTAAAGACGGACACGACGCGCGAACTGGAAGTACGCCTGCACAGTGCGCGGCCCGCGCGCCAGCGGCGTTTTGTCCGCGCGTCGAGTTTCCTCGAAGACGCCGACCTCGGGCCGAGCGGCGGACAGCTCGCGTGCACGACACGCGGCGGCCTGTTCACGATGCCGCTCTGGGAGGGCGCCCCGCAGCGCCACGGCGCGATGTCGTCCGCACGCATTCGCCTGCCGCGTTGGCTTCCGGACGGAAAGCGCGTCGTTGCCGTCACCGATCAGGATGGCGAAGAGGGTCTGGTAGTCCAGCCCGCCGGCGCCGGCCGGGCCCGACGCCTCCGCGGCAACTTTGGCCGCGTTCTGACGATGGCCGCCGCACCCGCCGGGCCCGACCGCGTCGCGCTCACCAACCACCGCCAGGAGCTGTGGCTCGTCGACCTGAAGGCCGCGAAGAAAGGGCGCGTCGATGCGTCGAACCACGACCGCATCACCGGCGTGACCTGGTCGCCGGACGGCCGCTGGCTCGCGTACTCGTTCGCCCCCGACATCCGCACGCGCGTCATCCGGCTGCTCGACACGCGCACGGGCAAGACACACGACGTGACGCGTCCGGAGTTTCTCGACGAGTCCCCGGCGTTCGACCCCGAAGGCAAGTACCTGTACTTCCTCTCGCGCCGCGCGTTCGATCCGATCTACGACAGCCACGTGTTCGACCTCGGTTTTCCGCGCGGACTTCAGCCGTGCCTGATTCCGTTGGCGGCGAACACGCCCTCGCCGTTCGACAGCGCCGCGCGCGAGCCGCAGCCCTTGGTGGGGAAAGCCAAGGACGGCGATGCCTCCAAGAAAAAGACCGACAAAAAAAAGCGCAAGGGACCCGAACCGGTGAAGATCGACTTTGCCGGTATCGCCGAGCGCACGGTGGCGTTCCCGATTCCCGAGGCCCGCTACGGGCGCCTGGCCGCCGCGGCCGGACGCGTGTTCTTCACCACCCACCCACTCGCCGGTTCGCTTGAAGAGACCGACGAGCGCCCGGCGCGCACGCGCCTGCACGTCTACGACCTGCGCAAGCTGAGCCTCAAGACCTTCGGCGGCATCGACGGCTTCGCGCTCTCGATCGACAAGAAGACTCTGCTGCTGCGCATCGACAGCCGCCTGCGCGCCCTGGCCGCGGGCGCCAACCCGAAGGACCTCCCGGCCGGCGCGAAGGCGGGTCGCACGACCGGCTGGATCGGATTGGACCGCGTCCGGCTCGCCGTTCAGCCCGGCGACGAATGGCAGCAGATGTTTCGCGAGGCGTGGCGGCTCCAGCGCGACCAGTTCTGGACCGCGGACATGTCCGCCATCGACTGGCAAGACGTGCACGACCGCTATCTCCCGCTCGTCGATCGCGTCGCCAGCCGCAGCGAGTTCTCCGACCTCATCTGGGAAATGCAGGGCGAACTCGGCACGTCGCACTGTTACGAGATGGGCGGCGACTACAAGCGCAGCCGCGGCTGGCACCAGGGATTCCTGGGTGCCGATCTCGCCTGGGACCAAAAGGCGCGCGGCTGGAAGGTCGTGCGCATCCCGGACGGCGACTCGTGGAAACGCCATGCAACCTCGCCGCTCCGCGCACCCGGCGTGAACCTGCGCGCGGGCGACTTCGTCGTCGAGGTGGACGGGCAGCCGGTCGGCGCCAACACGACGCCGGCCCAATGCCTCGTCAACCTGGCGGGACGCGAAGTCACGCTCGGCGTACGCCGCGGCAAGACCCGGCGCCGCGTCACGATCCGAACCCTGCGGTCCGAAACACCGCTGCGCTATCGCGACTGGGTCCGCACGAACCGCGAGCACGTCCACAAGGCGACACGCGGCAAGGTCGGCTACCTGCACATCCCGGACATGGGCCCGCACGGCTACGCCGAGTTCCACCGCGCGTTCCGCCAGGAGCTCGATCGCGAGGGCCTGATCATCGACGTGCGCTGGAACGGTGGCGGCCACGTGTCGCAGCTGCTGCTCGAAAAACTTGCGCGACGCCGCGTCGGCTACGACCTGAGTCGCTGGCAAGGCCTGCTCCCGTACCCCGCCGAAGCGCCGGTCGGCCCGATGGTGGCCCTCACCAATGAATACGCCGGCTCGGACGGCGACATCTTCAGCCACTGCTTCAAGCTCTACGGACTCGGCCCGCTCATCGGCAAGCGCACCTGGGGCGGCGTGGTCGGCATCTTCCCCCGCCACGCCCTCGTCGATGGCACGGTAACAACGCAACCTGAATACAGCTTCTGGTTCCAGGACGTCGGCTGGGGCGTGGAAAACCACGGCACCGACCCCGACATCGAAGTCGACTGGCCGCCGCACGAACAGGCCCGGCAAAAAGACCCGCAACTCGCCCGCGGCCTCAAGGAAATCAAATCGATCCTGAAAACCAATCCGCCCAAAAAACCGAACCTGGCCCAGCGCCCGAAGCTCGCGCCCCCGAAACTCCCGAAGCGATAGCGGCAAGGAGAATTCGACAAGGCCGCGGGCAAAAGCAGACGGACGGCGATGCATGTTCAGGGGTAGGATCCCGGCATGCGCAATCTTGCTGTCCTGACACTCCTTGCGTCCGCCGCGTTCGCCGGGCCGACCGACGTCGAGCGCTTCTCGTCCGTGAGCCACTGGCTGGGCCCCGACGTCAAGCCCGCCGATCTCGTCGGCAAGGTCGTGCTCGTCGAAATCTGGGGCAAGTGAATCGGGTGTCAGGCGATCACGCCTGCCTTGGTCGGTCTGGCCAAGCGACTCGAAGGAAAGCCGTTTCACCTGATCGCGGCGTTCAACCAGGACGGCACGAAAGAATGGGTCGAGGGCTACCTGCGCGGCAAGGGGCTCGCTCCGTCGGCGCCCAACTTCACCGTGACCAAGGGCGGAAGACATCCGGACGTCAAGGGCAACGGCTACGTGCCCTACTACATGGTCTTCGACCACACCGGCAAGCTGGTCCAAGAGCACATGTGCGGCTCCTACCACGGCGGCGACGGCCTCAAGATGATCGAGTGGGTCGATAAGCTGCTGAAGGGCGCGCCCGACATCTATCTCGGCAAGGGCCCGTGGGGCGACTACGACGAGTTCGCGCAGCAGGTGATGCGCAAGAAGAACCTGGATGCTGCGGTCCTGGTGCTGGAAAAGCAAACGGACGGCGATGCTCTGCGGATCCTCGATGGCGTCCGGCGGTACCGCGACCAGAAACTCGCGTACGCGCAGTCTCTGCTGGCCAGCGATCCCGCCGCGGTCGTCGGAGTCCTCAAGTCCATCGCCGGCGAGCTCAAGGGCACCAAACTGGGAGCGGAGCCCGCGGAGCAACTCGCCAAGCTCGAGCAGTCCGCGGACCTGAAAGACGCCATCAAGATCGCGAAGAAGTTCGCGGCGGCGCGCAAGCGGCTGGAGCGCTGCAAGTGCTGCAAGCCCTGCAAGCGCACCGAAGGTCTACGCACGATCCGGCTGGGCTGCGCAACGTGTCGCGCCGACAACAAGGTCGCCCTGAAACGTGCAAAAAAGAAACTGGCGAAGCTGGTCGAAGGCAAGGACCAACTGCCGATCGCGAAAACCATCCAGAGCTACCTGAACAGCCTCGGATAGCAAAACATCGCCGTCCGTACGCTTCCTCCTACGGATTTGCAAAAAAGGCAAGCGGACGCCGCTCCCAGTCCTATGATGAGCGGGCACGGAGGTCTCAAATGCGTACCATCGTTTTGTCAACACTGCTCTTGATCGGCACGGTCGCGGCCGGCGACAAGTCCCGCGGCCACCCGCACTTCAAGGACGGCGGCGGACTGCGCTGGTACACCGAGCTCGCCGCGGCGCAGGCGGTTGCCAAAAAGGAGGGCAAGCTCGTCTTCATCGAGTACGGCCGGAAGTTGTGAGGCAACTGCCGCGCGCTCGTTGAGCGCGTTCTCCCCGACTCCCGAATCAAGGCGCGCCTCGCGGATCTTGTCGTGGGCCTTGCGGCCGACTGCGATCGGCCCGAACGCGATGTCGAGCAGATGATGCGCGCGAATCTCGCCGGAGCAAGCACGCTTCCGTTCGTTGGGTTCGTGACGCACGACGGCAAGTGGGTCGGCGGCTTCTCCGGTCACAAGAGCATCACCGGGTTCCTCGATGCGCTGGAGAAGGCGGAAAAGACGCCGTACCTCCAGGCCTCCAAAGCGACGCGGAAGAAACTCGCCAAACTGCTCGCGGCGGCGGAGAAGGCGGCGAAGCGCAAAGTCTGGAAGGCCGTGTTGCGCGCGACGAACGCGGCCCAAAAGACCACCGGCCGGTGCCCCGAACGCAAGGCCCTGGCAGGGTTGCTCGCGAAGGCGCGCTCGTCGGCGGCCAGGCGGTTCGACACGGCCATCTCGCTGGCCCGTTCCGGCGGCGACCTCAAACAGGCGCGCACGTTGTTGTCCACGGTCAAAAAGCAGTTCGGCGGCGAACCCGAAGCCAAGCAGGCCAGCACGGGGATCAAGGCACTCGCAAAACTCGCCCGCATCGTCGAGGCCGAGGCCGGCGAATCGCCGCCTGCTGGCGCGCGCAAGAAGGCAGCCGGCAAGTACAAGGGCACGCGCTGGGCCACAATCTTCGACAAGAGCGCGGCCGCGGCCAAGGCCGACGACCCCGAGGACAACGAAGACACCGATGAGGATGGCGACGACGATCCCGAGATCGACATCGGTGACGGCTAGGAGTGTCTTTTGCCTCAACGGCTCACGCCGTTGAGGCCTCGCGTGGCGGGCAGCTCTCCCGGTTCGCGGGGGAACCGCGAACCGGTGAAGGGCGGGTGAGCCGGCGGCGCGCGCTACTTCTTTGGGCTCGCGGTCAGCCACTTCGGCAGCGACTTCTTTGCGGTCTTCATCTGTATCGCGATCTGTCGCGCGCGTGCCTTGGCATCGGCGCGGGCCTCGGCGTTGAAATCCTTGGCGAGGCTCGCAGCCGCGTCCGCCGCGCGCTTGTTCCCGCGGTCGCCCGCGGTCTTGAACCAGGCGTACGCCATCGCCAGATCGCGCGGGCGGCCCTTGCCTCCGTGATACGCAGCGCCGAGATCGCCCATGGCGCCCGTGTCCCCGCCCCACGACGCGACCTGAAACAGGTCCGCCGCCTTCCCTGCGTCCCGAGGAACACCCTGCCCGTCGCGGTAGAGGATTCCAAGGTTGTAGATCGACGCGAAATTGTCCTTCAGGATGGCGCGGCGGTAAAGCCGCGCCGCCTGGGCGGGATCGCGCTTCACGCCGCGGCCCATCTGGAGCATGCGCGCGAGATAGAAGTACGCCGGCCCGTAGCCGTTGCCGACCAGCGGCGCCAGGTAGCGCAGCGCCTTGGCGTAGTCACGGGCGATGTACGCCGCCTCGCCGTTCTTGTAGGCGGCCTGCTCCGCGCCGGAAAAGTTGAAGTGAAACAGGATCACGCCCGCCGCCTGCACCTTCTTCATCTCCTGCCGGATGGCGGCCGCGCGTTTTTCAATCAGCGCCCGCGATTCCGCATCCAGCTTCGCCGACCGCTGGGCGACGGCCTTTTTGGCGCCCGGGTTGCCGAGCTGCGCAGACACCTGCCACCACGCCAGGGCAAGGGTGCGGTCTTGGGGTACGCCCGCGTCGCCGTTGTAGTGCGCTGCACCCGTGTTGAACGCCGCGCGCGGGTCACCCAGCAGCGCAGCCCGGCGAAACAGCTTCACGCCGGCCGCCCGGTCGGCGGGAACGCCGCGACCGTGAAACACGATCATGCCGAGCTCGTACTGCGCCGTCGGGGAGTTGTGCACGGCGGCCTTGCGCAGCCACGCGGCCGCACCCGCGGCATCCGGCCCCTTGCCGACGTAGCCCGCGCCCAACAAACGCGCGCACAGATACTGCGCCGTCGCGCCGCCGGCCTCGGCCGGGCCCTTCAGCGCCGCGTACGCCTTCGCGAACTCGCCCGCGCGCAGCTCGCGCAGGCCCGCCTCGGTTCCGTCGGCACGCACGACCGCCGGCAACAGCCCGATGCCCGCTACGATAGTCAACAACGTCTTGGTATTCATGTCGCCTCTCCATCAGGAACACGCATTATGACGCGGCGGTCCCGCACACGCGAGCAGGCATCGCCGTCCGTTCCTGACGCCCGATGGACTCGGACCAAAAGCCGACGGACGGCGATGTCTGGAGCGGCCTAGAACGCAACGTCGATGACGGGCATGACCCGGGGGACGTCGTCGGTCCGCTCGCGCAGCGACACCGACACCGGGCGCACGCCGGAGCGAAACGCGGGCACGAACCGGCCGACGAACAGGCGCGGGACCGGGGATTCCATGATCTCGTGGATCTTCGGCGCCAGCTCTTTCCTGCAAAGCTGGGCCCACAGGAGTGTCGATGTGCCGTCCATGCTGAAGCAGGACAAGAGTCCCGGACCGTCGCTCCCGTCGATCTGCATGTGCGGCGTCCAGGTGATGTAACCCAGCGTCGAGCCATCCATGGTGTTTGCCGGGCGCAGCTTCATGTAGTCCGCGAAGTCGCCGTGCGACACGATCGCAGCGTGGTGCTCCGGTTCGCGACCGGGCGCGTTTACGCGGTACTTGACAGCGCGGAAGGACCAGTCGGCCCCACCCGAAACCGATTCTCCACGGCGCACCGCATCGCTCAGCACGATGATGTCGCGCGAACAGTGGTCAAAAAACATACGCAGCACGCCCAGAACGTCGTTCTCGAGCGGCGAACCGCTCAAGAGAATCGATCGGCGCGCGTCCTCGGGGTCGTCCAGCGGAGGACGCGTGGTCACGCACAGCACGTCATCGGCGCGAATCTCGATCACGTGCTGCTTGAATTCGGGATCCTCGGCGCAATCGACGATGCAGTAGATCCCGTCCTCGAACTCGAAGTCCGCCGACAGCGGCGGGTCACCGTCGAAGACGCCTGCCGGAATGTTGAGCAGGGTCTCGCCGAACTCCCATCGGTCGGCAAGAACCTGGAGCAGGTACATGAACGCGCCGCTATCCCGTGTCAGGTGGATCTGGGCTTCGAGCGGTCGCTTCGACGGGGACTGGTGAAGCGAGAAAAAGAAGACCCTACGCCGACGCATCGCGCTCCAACATACAGGCTCTCGCCGTTCGCGGTGCCCACGCGAGAAGAATTCTACGGGGCTCACTTTCGCGGCGAAACTTCGCGGCGAAAAAACAATCTTCGCTGCAAAAATCTCGGCGCGTGCGCGCGCAGTATCTTGGACGCATGCTCGACGACCAGCGTCTCCTCGCAGTACTCGATCGGGTCCATGACGTGACAGAACAGCTCTTTCTGATCGAAATGGACACCGAGTACGCGCGCGCGCCGCGGGAGCTCTGCGCTTCCATCTGCCAATGGCATCGGGCCAACGGATTCCTGGACGACGACCGGCGCTCCCGCCGTCGTCACGTCTCGGCACCGGGTAGCCCGGCGCGGCACTTCGTACTGCAAGTCAACCCGGAACGTGAAAAGCGTCATGGCGGCGCGGGACATCCCACGCCCCTGCGCCCGTGGGTTCACGGCGGCTGTTTCCTGTGCGCACCAAACATCGTTGATCAGCAAAGGGGGCGGGAACTCGGTTGGCCCCTCGCCACCGAGGGCGCACGCCACCTGGTGTATCCGAGTCCGTTTCCGCTGACGGACAACCACTGCATCGCGGTCTCGCCGAGCCACACGCCGCAGGGCTGGGACGTGGGCGGAGCGCCGCGCCTCGTGCGCGACATCGTCCGTCTCGCCGAGGCCATGCCCGGCACGATCGTTGCCTGGAACGGTCCGGCGAGCGGTGCCACGCTGCCCTGTCATCGCCATTTCCATGTGCTGGCGCGGCCCACCAGCGGCGACCGAATGTACCCGCTCGAACGCGCCACGCCCGCCCCGAAGAATGGATCCGTTGTCGTTCCCGGCTATCCGGTCGCCATCGCGGTCGCGCGGGGGCGGCCCGACGAGGTTCTCGCCGCGATGACGCCGCTCGTCACGCGATGGGCGGAAGCCGGGGAGTGGGCGACGGGCAACCTCATGGCCACGGTTGCGCCCGAACAAACGCAGAAGAGCGCGCCAGCGCGAGGGTCCGAGCCCGAAGTGGTCCTGTACTTCGTACCCCGGCATGCGACCGACCAGCCCGAGTCCGCCCACGCGATCGCAGCACTCGAACTGCTCGGCGAAATCGTGATCCAGACCGAAGCCGATCGCACGCGACTCGCGAGCGGCGGCTACACGCCCGAACACATCGAAGAGACTCTGGCGGCCGCACAGTCACCCGCCTGCCGCATGTACCTCGCCACCAAGCCCACGAACGGCCCGCGATAGCGCTCTCGCCCGGCTTCGCCGGTTCCTGCTCGGGAACTGTGTCCGGCAGTCCGCCACACGCACGCTCCGGGATTCCCGTGCCGACAGATTCCCCTTAGTTCGAACCGGCCGGGACGGGTACCTCAATGGGGACGATGAAGCCCCATTGGCCCTTTGTTTTTTGGGCGCCATCCACGGCGACGAACGAGGTCTCCGCACTCGAGAGGCCGTGGTCGAGCGCCAGGTCGCGGATGCGTTCGCGCAGACCGCCTTCGCCGGGCGTCCGTGCCCTCTGGTCCATCAGTTCCGTGATCGCGGCGCGGGCCCAGAGCCGGTCGAGCACCGTTTCGCGCGGCGCGTCGGCAACGTCAACGGTCCAAGTTCCCACGCCGGGTACCTTGATTCGGCCCCGCTTGCCGCGCAGGCGTCCGTACAGAACCACCGGCCGGTCCAGGAACAGGTCGGGCACGCGCGACGGATAGACGTCGGTCGCACGCAGCTGCCCAAAATCGACCGACACGTTCGCCACGACCGGAGTCTCAAGGCGGCGAAAGAGCCGGTCGGCGGTGCGCTGACCCGACGCGTCGCGCCCGATGTAGGCTGCCACGCCGCGCCCCGCGCGCGCCATCGCCTCAAGCAGGTAGCGGTTCACCGACGAGCCGACCCCGAACGAAAACACGCGCGCGTCGCCGACGAGCCGGTGCATCTCGCCCAGTATCTCCGCGTCGTTGCCGATGAATCCGTCGGTCATGAACGTCACGATCCGCCGGCGCTCGCCGTCCGAAGAGGACGGCGCCAGTGCAGCACGCACGCCGTGGATCATCTGCGTGCCCCCGCCGCCGCGCAGCGCGTCCAGGTAGCGCTCGCCCGCGCGCAAATTCGCGCGCGTTGCCGGCAGTTCCCTCGTGCCGCCCGCGGCGTCCGAAAAATTCACGATGCGAAACGTGTCGCCGGGACGCAGGCGACTGAGGCACCGGCGAATCGTGCGCTTGCACGCCGCCAGCGGTTCGCCGCGCATGCTGCCGGACGAATCGACGACAAACACCATTTCGCGCGGCGGCGCCGGTCGCTTCGGCGCCTTGCGCGGCGGCCACAGAACCAGCGTGAAGTACTCGCCGTGCACCGCGAACGCCCCGGGCGCGTCCGCCACGGTCCAGCGCACGATGACGTCGCGATCGGCCGGCACGTCGCGCACCACGACGCGCGCACGACGCTCCCCCACGCGCTCGACCGCAGCGTCCCGACCATGCGAGGGACAAGACACGTCGCGCAACGCCACGCCCGCATCGATCTCGACCGACGCGGACACAACGTGCGGCGAGCCCGCGCCGCGCGGCAGATAGGGCACGTCGATCCCGCGCGGATCAAACCGCCGCCCCACGACGGTCGGCAACACGAACTCGTACCCGCCGTCACGCCAGGTGAGCGGCTGAAAGTAAGTGATCGCGAGGTCCAGCGTCTCGCCGGGTTCGATGTTGGCGACGGACTGCTTGAACACGTTGGGCCGCTCTTGTTGCAACAGCGCCGCGCGATAACCCTGCCGCTTCGCCTGCTGATAAATGCGCCGCGCCTCTTCGCGCTCGCGCACGATACCGCGAATGCGCCGCGACCCGACGACGAGCAGAAAGTCCGCGACCGCGGCGTTGTGCGGCAGCGGAAACGTGTACACCGCCTCGATCTTTTGCGCGAACGGATTGCGATACCGTTGCGTGACGCCGACCGACCCGACGTGCACGGTCGCCCGCGCCACGACATCCGTGCGCACGAGCGGCAGTGGCAAATCCCGCCCCTCGATCGTGGCCCGAAGCACCCCGCAACTGGCAACATCGCCGTCCGTACGCTTCCCGCCCGATTGAATCACCCACACGTCATCGACCGCGTCCATCCCGATCAAGTGGACGGGCGTTCCCTCGAAGTCGGTCGGCGCCTCCGTGCCGGACCCCGCATCGTTGAAGACCCCGGAGTCCCTGGACGTCGTCGACTTGCAGCCCGAAACCACGAGCAAAAACAGCAGACGGACGGCGATGTGTTTCATGGTTGCTCCATTAGTTCGGACATCACTACGGGCACTTCGAGAATCACTTCACGGGGACCAGCCGCACCTTCAGCGCGATGCGCTCGCCGCCGGATTTCGCGCCGGCGACGGTCTTGACCTTGAACGACACCGTGCCCGATTCTTGAAAGTGGAGGCGTGCGACGCGGATCGCGCCGGGCTTGGAAGGCGTCTTCACGAACGCGGCGACGATGACGTGTCCGCGGCGCAGCGCCTGTCTGTCGTAGTGCGGCGCCTTGTCGAACGGCGCGACGCCGTTCTCAACCCCGACCAGTTGCGCGTCGCCCTCGGCGCGAACATCGATCTGGTAGGCGCCGAGTGTGTCCGTGCCCGGATCAACGATGACGTCGTACGCGACAAAACGCACGTCCTTGCCGTGCGCGACCGGCACGGCGCAGACGAAGCACGCGACGGCAACGAGGACGGGCAGCACGACGACGCGGCGGATCACTTCTTGTCCCCCGCGCCCGGCAGCGCAACGGCACGGCGGGCCAGGATCGCCACGTCCGCTTCATCGACGCGCCCGTCGTCGTTCACGTCCCAGCGTGATTCCGGAGTCTCGTTGCGATCGAGGCGCAGCGCGAGCCGGTAGGCATCGACGATGTCGAGCGGACGCGGCTGTGCGACGACGGAGTCCTCGCGCAAGAAGAACGTGGCCGTGACCGCGAGCAGAACGCCCGCAGCGACGGCCAGAATCGGAACAAGCCGGCGGCGGCGCAGCCGCACGCGGCCCATCGCCAGAATTGCCTCGTCCAACGCTCCGGGCACCTCCGGCGGCGGCGGTCGGAGGCGGTTCAATGCGTCCGCCAACCGTTTCCTCAAGGGCCGCTGGTCGCTGGCGCCCGAAACATCGCCGTCCTTGCCTGTCCCGGGGGAGGCTTCGTCTTGCGAAGACGCAAGGTCCTCGCGGAGCAGGCGTTCGAGCTCATCGCGATGCATGGTGCTCTCCTTGAGCGTGCGGGCCGGGCGTTTGGTTCACGACAACTTCTCCCGGAGTGCGTTGAGGGCGTGGTGGAGGCGGGATTTGACCGTGCCGAGCGGAATGCGCAGGGCCAGGGCGATGTCCTTGAGATCCAGGCCGTCGATGTAGCGCAGGCCGAGGACTTCCTGCTGGAGCGGCGCGAGGCCCTCAAGGAGTTCGCGCGCGTCGGCCGGGATGCCGGTGAGGCCGACCGGGTCGAGTTCGTCCGGGATCGGCGTGATGCGACGCGTTTTTTTGCCGCGGTCCAGGGCCAGGTGTTTCGCGGCGGGGTACAGCAGCGTCGTCAGTTTGCCCTTGAGTTGCAGCGTCGGGAGCTTGCGGAGGAGGTACGAAAACGCTTCCTGCAACACGTCGAGCGCGTCTTCGCGGTTGCCACAGAATCGGAATGCCACCGCCACGACCCAGTCGCGGTAGCGATGGTAGAGCACCGCAAACGCATCGTCGTCGCCGCGCCGGCACGCCTCGATGAGCTCCTGGTCCGGGCGCCCGTCCGGGTCTTTCACCGCTTGATGTGACCCACGAGGGATTCCTGGCCGCGGTAGGTCAGCAAGACGGCGCCCGTCGCCGCGTAGCGATCAAAGAGCGTCTCCACGACCTCCTCGTCCCCCGGCCACGGAAAGGCAAAGACCACGTTGAACTCGTCGGGCTCGCACTGCAACGCGTCGTGGCCGTCCGCCCCGCCCATCTCGAGCCAGGCCGTATCCACCGCGCGGTCCGCGACCTCCTCGCCGCCCTCCGGAATAAACGTCCCGCACGAAAACGGCACCGACAATCCGTGATCCGCCGCCAACCGCTCGGCCTCGGCCACCAACTCCGCGTCGATCTCGATGCCACACGAAAAGTACCCGAGCTGGCGCGCCACGCACGCCACGATACCGAAGCCGCTGCCCCACTCGATCAGGCGCCGGTCCGGCGCGTACCCCCGTTCGAGCAGGTATTGCAAACCGCCGCACACCAGCGCGGCGTCGCAACAGACAAAGCCGGGGCGCGGCGTGCGGCGCGCAAACTCGTCGATCCGTCGGTAGGCCTCGCGCACCAACGCAACGACCACGTCGGGCGGCGGCGAGGAGGGCGGAGGGATTTCCAGCGACTCAAGCATCGGACGGAAGGGGCAGGGGGTCCGGGGGCGGGGAGGGACCTTTACAAGAGCGGGCCGAGCATAAGCTGCGCGGGGTGCGGGTCGAGATAGGTTTGACCGGTGGCGTCGGCGTGGGGATGACGCCGAAAGTGATGTCGCAACAGTATCAGCGGCGCCGCAAGCGGCAGGCGGCCGAGCCGAAAGTCCTCGATGCGCGCCGCCAAGTCGGCGCGGTCGCCCGCATCGAGCGCACTTTTGCAAAGGACGGCGAGGCGACGCAGCGCGGTCGCGTGATTGCGGCGCGCTACGCTGACCGCCAACGCAGCCATGTATCGCGCGCCGTAGACCGGCAGGAGTTCGCGCATCGGCCTGTTTCCGGCCGAGGCCTCGGCGACGAGACCGTCGAGATCGCGGTGGATTCCTGGACTGTGAGACAACAGCAGCAGTCTTTGGTTCGCGTGAAAACGTGCGAGCGCCCGCGCGCGCGGGCGGCCCGCGCGAAAGTCCTTCCAGCGCCGATAGCCGACGAGCCGCGCCAAAAAACTCGCGCGCACGGCGAGGTCGTCGAGCCGCTCCTCGTCCTCGACCGGCAGCAGCGGCATGCCGTCAACAAGCGCCGCCGCGAACATGCCGCGACCCGTGCGCACCGCGCGGCTTCCGGCACGCGCCGGTCCGCGGCCCGCTCGGGCGCCGGCCTCGCCGCCCTCCGCGATCCCTCCCCGAACTCCAGTACCCCCTCCCCCGCGACCCCCTCCACCCAACTCCGCTTGATCTTCCGGCCAGACCCTGACGCGAAAGAGGCCGCAGGAAGGTGAGCCCTTCTTGAGGACGAAGGCATCGAGTTGTTCGCAGGCGAGCGCCCGGACGCGCGCGCGGGCAAAGCGGCGCATCGGGCGCGTGTGGTCGATGCCGGACGCGGGGGCTACCAGGCGCGGGGCGGCGGGGTCACCGACGAGACGGATCGGTTCGCGCGGGGTGCCCATGCCGACTTCGACTTCGGGGCAGACCGGCACGAAGTCGCAGTGCGCACCCAGGGCCTCGACCAAAAAGCCGTAGCGCTTGTGGGTCCCGTCATAGCGCACCTCCTCGCCCAGGAGACAGGCGCTCACGCCAATACGAAGGCGAGGAGGAATCCCGCGTTGCGCAACGGTTGCCACGGGGGCATTATTCATGATGTCATCATCCCTTGGGGAATTGCCGTAACGCGTCGGTTCGAAAGCGGCGCCGGGCACGGCCCACTGCAAGAACATCGCGGTCCTTGAGGCAGGGTTCTGTATGAAAAGCCGCCTGGCTGCGGCCGGCTGCGGCTGCGCCCAGTCGCTCGCCTGCCGCTCCCTGCTGGACTTGTCCTCGCTCGACCTCGGGCCTTACGCCGACTTTTCAGACAGAACCTAACGCCCAAAACGCCGACAACGGCGACAACGGCGATGTGGGACGCTTGAAAGCCTGTATCCGCGCAGGGGCAGCAGATCTCTTGCTGGTCGCGATGGCCACGGCCGGGCCGGAGTTTCACTGGGCGCAATGCCGCGAGGCCGCGGCAAGTGCTCGTGCGGGCAAGGGGTTTGCGGCCGCGCCATCCGTGCCGCGTGCCGGGCGCGATTCGCGTACGCTGTGGGCATGAGTGATCTTTCTCGCAAGGACCGTGGCTGCTGGCTTGTGTTCGCGTACGCGCCCGAGGGCACGCCGATGCGCGCGGCGAACGATGCCATCAATGAGTTTGTGGGTGATCACCGGCGCGGCCTCGCACTGTTTCACGACCACTTCTCGGATCAGCCCGGCGGTGTGGCCGTCTTCGCTGTCGAGACCGCGGGCCAGTTGGCGGCCGTGCGCGAGGCGGGCCCGTTGACGGGCTGGGAGGTGCGTGCACACCCGTTGATATTCGCGGAGAGCGCGATGCGCTTTCTGCATCAGTGCGATTTCACGATGCACGCGTATCGCGGCCGGCGCTTGCCCGAGCTGTGGGAGGAATACGGTGCGTCCGAAGACAAGGCTCGACTCGACGAACGCGCCACCAGCTAGGCACGGGCCCGTTGCGTGCGGGCAGGCAGGCGGCGCGGACGGGACGGTGCGGCGACCGCTCGTCGTCCTTGGCATGTTTCGCCCTGGCACTTCTTGCCTTGCGCGCCCCCGTCGCCTTTCGCCTTGCGCGCCATTCGCGCCAAATCGCGCCAAGACGTTGGGGTTTTGACCACGTCGAAAAAAAACGCGACAGCTGGTATCCCGCTCGCAGACAGGGATTTCGGCAGCTCCGAGCGGCCGCGCCGCGACCCGTTTTACGACTACCTTTTGGCGGCGCCCATGACCGACCGCCAGAAAGGAGCCGCGATGCCCACCGCCACGACGGGGTTCTCGCCCGACCTGTTTCGCTTCCTTGCAGACCTTGCCCGCAACAACAACCGTGACTGGTTCCAGGAGCACGAAGAGCGGTTCCAGACGGAGGTGCTGACACCGTGCGTCGCCTTTGTCGAGCAGTTCGACCGCTTCCTCTCCAAACTCAGCGGCCACCTCGTCGCCGATCCACGTCCGGTCGGCGGCTCGGTCCTGCGCAACCAGCGCGATGCGCGCTTTGTACGCGATGGGCAGCCGTACTATCCGTCGATGCGCATGGCGTTTCGCCATGAACGAGCGGATGTCGCGACCGCGCCCGCACTCTTCGTACACCTCGAACCCGACGCGTGTTTTCTCGCCGCCGGTATCGAGTGGCGAAACCCACGCGCATCGCGACGGATACGCGCCCACATCGTCGCCGAGCCGGAAAAATGGAGCCGTCTCGTGCGCAGCGTTACGTTCAAGGAGCGTTTCCTGTTCGACGAAGACCGACTGCAACGCGTCCCCGCAGAACTCGACGCCGAACATCCCCTGGCCGACGAGTTGCGGCGCCGCTGGTTCATCGCCCGCCTGCCGCTCTCAGACGAGGACGCCGCCGCGACGGACTTCGGACGCCAGGCAGCCCGATCCTTTCGCAGCACGCTGCCGTTCGTCCGATTCCTCGCCGATGCCCTGGGGGTCGAGCTGTGAGTGTCTTCAGCCATCTCAAACAACGTTCGCGGGCACCGGGAGGCGCCCGCGCGCCGCCGTACCGCGGCTAGCGTGCGGTCTTGTCGCCAATACGACGCTGGCAAACAAATCAGGCGCCGCGAACCGAGATCCTGCATAATCGACTGCGATGGTGCTGAGCCACAGCCGTCTTGGAATCTCGCAAAGCTCACCATGGGTCTCGCCTCCCGTAGCAGGGGTCCTTCTGGGTGCCGCAATTGTCCTGATGGCTGGCAGCAGCTCGGTACGCGCCGAGCCTGAGCCCGACGGCGCGATCGCACCGCCGGGCCGCTGGACCGGTCCCGAGGGGCCCCCGTCACGCAGCCGGCGCAGTCGTGCATTGCCGATCACGCGCGACGTCGTGGAAGCGTGGTCGCTCAAGCTCCCGGGCAAGGCGGTCTCGCCTCCGGTGACGTGGGACGGGGTGGCCTACGTCCTGTGCACGCTGAAAAAGGGTCGCGAGCTGGTCGCCGTGGATCTCGGGGACGGCAAGGTACGGGCCACCAAACGGTTTCCACGCGCGCTTGACGTACCGATCCATGTGTGGGGCCACGTCGTTTACGTCGCGACGTCATCGCAACGAGTTTCGGGCTACAAGCTCGTCAAGAACAAGTTCGTGTCGCGCGATCGCTTCGCCGCCTCGGCGCCAACGAATGTGTGCGCATTCAAGAACGAGATCTACATCACATGCGGCCCTGGCCTGAAACGCATGGCCTCGGGCATGGCCAGGCCGGTGTGGTCGTCCCCGGACATCGAGGGTCCAGTCGCGGTCTACGGGCGCAGCATCGTTGCGCTAAAGTGGAATGGTGGGAGCCTGACTTCGTTGTCGAGATTGACCGGCCAATCACGGTTCGGTTCTTCTGTCCGGATCAGGATGTCGGATCTGGATGACGGCCGCGGCCCGGGCGATGTAGCCCTGGGGGCCGAGAAGATCTTGCTGCGACCAGGCGGGATAATGCGAACAGCGGACAGCGGATACGCCTCGCATGTCTTTGTCAGCTACCGAATGGACAACGGATACGTACAACTGTTGAAGGTGCAGGGCCTCTGGTCGTTCAAGATCACGCCCGCCGTCTACGATCGGGGCTTGCTCGCCTACGACGGTCGGAACAATTGGCAGCTCTGGAAAGGCGGCCGCGGCAAGACGATCGCCAGCAGAAAATACTCGCCCGATCTGTTCCGAGGCATCGTGCCCGCCACCGTTCTGGGCCAAGTCGCCTACTTCGGCACCTGGGCGGCGGACATGAAAACGGGAGAGGTCCTTTGGCGGCTGCCGCTGGCCAAGGTGCGCTTCGGCGCGGTCCCCGGAGATCGAATCGTCATTGTCGTGGACGAAAGGAACATTCTGCGCGCCTACAGGTCGCGCGTCGGCTCCTGAGGCATGGGCACGAGGGCCGGATCGATCCGTCTCGTGGCCGCCAGCGGCGCGGTTGCGGTTGTCGTTTTCCTGGTCGTTCTTGCTGATCCGGCCCGGGCCGATCAGGTCGTGATGCGCGACGGCAAGGTCGTGGCAGGTGTTGTCCAACTCGACAGGAAGGATCGGTCCGTACAGATCGACGAGGTCAGCATTCCATTCGATCGCCTGTACTTGGTCGAAGCCGACGACGGCGCACTCCTCTGGGCCGCAGGTTTCTTGGAGCGACTCCGCGGCTACGAGATCCTCGCCCATCGCCATCTCGCGAAACAGTATCTGGACCTCGCGCGCAAGGCCCGTGCCGCCTCGGACTGGGAGCTCGGCTGGAAGGCCATCAACCTCGCGGAGAATGTGGGCCTTGCCTCGCGGGACGCGGCCCGAATCAAGCTGAAGCTGACAAAGATCACGGGCACGGGCAGCGCGGGCAGACGGAACAAGCCGCTCGCCAAGGCCGTTGCCGCACTGGACACCTATCATGGCGAACTGCTCGCGCGGCGCGCCGAGCGGGCGCTCGCAAATCCCAAGGACAGGGACGGCCTGCGTTTGCTGCAACGAGCGCTCAAGAGAGTCCCCGGCTCGGCCCGAGCCCAAAAACTGCTCACCGCGGCTGCGCCTGACGACTTCCCGATCAAGGGCGGGCCTCGCGTTTGGCTGCGGTGGCACCTGGAGCTGGAGAGGAACGGCGCCCGACTTCTTCGCAAGCCTCCCGTGCCGCTACGTCGAGCACGAAAAAAATGGCGGCCCGATCTGCATGCCGTGCTCGGCAGCCCGATCCTGATCGTGACCCCGGTCAAGAACAGCCGCATCGTGGGCCGTTGCATGAATACCGGCCGATTGGCGTGCCGCGTTCTCGGGCAACTGTTCCAAACCGACAGGCCCGTGCGCAAGCCAACCAAGCCGCTGACCGTGTTCCTGTACGAGAGTCGCGCGGAGTATCGGTCCGTGTCGGGGACCGGTCGACAGATTCTGGACCCGGTGTTTCTTGAGCAAACCGCCGGCCACTACTCGCCGCGCGACGGGATCTCGCGGTTCTTCTGGTTCTCCGACCCCGCGGCCGAGCGGCGCATCGTCGGCACATGCGTCCATGAACTGACCCATCATTGGCTGTCGGAGCACAACCCGCGAACGGGACGCCGGCGGCCCGGCGCGTTTCCCGGCTACTGGATCGTCGAGGGCTTCGCCACCTTCATGGAAGAAGGGGTGTACGACATCGACTCCGGCAAGTGGGATCTGTTCAACCCCAGGGCACGATCGCTCGATGTCCTGCAGTCCGCGGATCCGCGGATGCTCATCGACTGGGAGCGCTTTTTCCTGCTGCCGCAGGCCCTTTTCCGCGTGCTCCCGGCAGACAACAGGCTGACCGTCCAGCTCCGGTGGAGCCTGCGCCCCACGATCGTGTCGACACGGCGCATGTTCTACGAGCAGGCTGCCGCCGTCTGCCAGTTCCTCTACCACGGCGACGGCGGCAAGCACCGCGGGCGGTTGATCGATTTCGTGTGCAGCCACTACAACGGCCGCACGAAGAGGCTCAACCCCCAAAAGGCGTTCCGCATGACGTCCGCCGAACTGGGCAAGCGCACTGTCGAGTTCGCCAAGGCCGTGGCTGCCGGCTGGACGCCGAAGCCCAGACGCGACAAGTAGTACCCGATCCGTCGGTCAGTCGGTAGTCCGCAAGGCTGGCTGAGACCCGAGTAAGCAAACGGACGGCGATGCTTGCCGAACACAGCCCGTCGTCAACCGTCAACCGTCAACCCGCGGCAACGCTGCCCATGTCTGGCCGACTATCGGCCGATCGGCAAAGATCGCACCCCAGGGGTTCAGGCGGACGAGGGCACGCGGCGCGCTCGGAACTCGATCGCTACGGTGCCAGGCGCTCGAGTCGCCAGTTGTCGCCGTCCGTGCGCACATACCGCAATCGATCGTGCAGGCGGCCGACACGCCCCTGCCAGAACTCGATCGTGTCCGGCTTGAGCCGGTAGCCGCCCCACGTCTCGGGCGCGGCCATCGGCTTGTCGTCGTCGTGGCGCTGCGCAATCTCCTCGAAGCGTGCCTCGAGTTCGGCGCGGTCGCTCACAATGGAGCTTTGCGGCGAAGCCGTCGCCGCGATCTGGCTGTCGCGCGGGCGCCCGGCAAAGTACGTTTCGCCCGCCTCGCGCGAAAGGCGCTCGACCTTGCCACGCAGGCGCACCTGCCGTTCGCACGTCTTCCAGTGAAAGACGAGCGCCGCGTCCGCGCACGCGGAGAGCTCGCGGCCCTTGGCGCTTTCATAACTCGTGTAGAACGCGAACCCGAGTTCGCTCACTCCGCGCAGAACCACGATGCGTCCGTTCGGAGCGCCCTCGGCGTCCACCGTCGCGAGCGTCATCGCGTCAGGGAGAGGCTCCTCGGCATCGAGTGCGTCGTCGAACCAGTTCCGAAACTGCTCGAGGGGATCCGAAAGCACGTCGGCTTCCGAGAGTTCGCCCCACTCGTACTCGCGTCGCAGATCTTCCATACGCCCATTGTCGCGCCGCAAAAAGTTTCGCCGCCGGTGAACCCGTTCACCGCCGCGAGGTTTGACTCCCTGCACGCCATGACCCATCTCCAAGCAGAATCCAGACGCGTCCGTAGTGTGAGTGGCGAACACATCAGGCTGCCAGCCTGAAGCCGCGGGTTCGAATCCCGCTGGGCGCTCCAGTGCCTTGGAGAAGCATGGGTCGATAAGAAAATGGCATTCGGCGCGGCTCCAACCCGCGCAGTGAGGGTTCGAATCCTTCTCGACCCGCCAATCCGACAGTCCGACAACCGGCGTTGTGGACGGTGTTCCGCGCCGCCCCCGCGCCCCCTGGACCAACTTCAAGAACGCCCGACAGCGGCCCTCAGATAGCGGGATGGTGAAACGGTATTCACGCCGGCCTCATAAGCCGGAACTGCGGGTTCGATTCCCGCTCCCGCCACCATTGGGATGTAGCCAAATCGGTAAGGCGTCCGGCTGTTAACCGGAAGATTGCAGGTTCAAGTCCTGCCGTCCCAGCCAGATCAATTCAACGTCGCGTGGTGAAACGGACATCACACCGGTCTCCGAAACCGGAATCGAAGGTTCGAATCCTTCCGTGGCGACCAGTTGGCCGTAGCTCAAAAGCAGAGCACCAGGTTGTGGACCTGGGGATGCGGGTGCAAGTCCCGTCGGTCACCCCAAAACACAAGAACAGCTCGTGGTGAAAACGGAAATCACGACGGTCTACGAATCCGTTGTTGGAGGTTCGAGTCCTCCCGGGCTGACCAGAGATGAAGACAAGAAAAACCAACACGCCGACGGAGCTCGCTCGGAAGTAGCGTCCGGCTGTCTACCGGAAGGTTGCGGGTTCGAATCCCACACCTTCCTCCAACAGCAAAACAAAACACAATGGAAACGTGGCTGAGCGGCTGAAGGCGCTGGGTTGCTAACTCGGTGGGCCCGAAGGGGTCTCGCAGGTTCGAATCCTGCCGTTTCCGCCAGACGGGAGTGTGGCCCAACCAGGGAGGGCGCCTGTGTTGCAAGCAGGAGAATGCGGGTTCGAATCCCGCCGCTTCCACCAAATCCAAGACAAAGACTCTCCGATAGCTGAGTCAGTCCAAGCGCCGGTCTGAAGAACCGGAGACGCGGGTGCAACCCCTGCTCGGAGAACCAGATAAACGTAGGCGGACGGGCCGACCCGCGCCGAAGCGCCCGAGCGCGAAGGCGGGACGGCGATGCTTGCAAGAGTCCACCGCCCCCCCACGGTCGTGTAGCCCAACGGCAGAGGCAACCGTCTCAGAAACGGTTCAGTGCAGGTTCGAATCCTGCCACGACTACCACCGCCCCGCGCCCTCCAAAAAAGAAACCCACGAACGGCCTGTAGCTGAGCAGTGCAAGCATCCCGCTGATAACGGGACGGACGCAGGTGCAAATCCTGCCGGGCCGACCATGAAAACACGACACGGGTCCGTAGCTCAATCGGCAGAGTACCCGATTCGTAATCGGGCGATGCGGGTTCGATTCCCGCCCGGGGCTCCACGCCCTATCATGGCGCCACATGGGCCAGCCGTTTCGAGTAGTCCGCGTCGTCGCGCGCTCCTACATGGCGTGGTGGTGCGACCTTCCGCTCGTCCTCGGCCTCACGTTTGTCGTCAACATACCGCTCATCGGCTACAGCATCTTCCGTGTTCTCCGGCCCATTGAGTACGAACCCGTCGCGCTGGACGAAGACGGCTCGATCGTCGCGACGCTCACGCTGTACATGTCCTTCATCGGCATGTGGCTCGCCTACGGACTGATCGCCCGGATGGCGGAGGCCGTGGTCATCTTCGCGGTCTACCGGCGACAGCAGGGCAAGACACCCACGCTCACGGGGAGCTTGCGCGGCGCATTGCGGAGACTGGGGCCGGTCCTTCGCGTAGCGTTGGCGCTGTTCGTGGTCGACCTCGCGCTGTTGGTGTTGTTGTCCAACATCCTCTTCGTGCAGTACGAGGCGGTAACCCTCCCGCACTACGTGTTTTTTTGGACCGCAATCCGCTTCTTCGTGAAGCTTGTGCTGTGCCCGTTCTGGATCGCGATCCCCATGGCGGTGGTGAAACAGCGTGCCGGGGAACCTCGCCGTGGAATCCTGCGCCGGAGCTGGTCGCTCACGCGGGGCCGACGGCTGCGGATCCTCGCGATCGTCGCCCTCGCCTTCGCCCTCCAACATGGAACGACTTGGTTCCTGGCCCGTCAAACAACGCTGGGCGAGTGGGCGACTCTCTTCGCGTTCACGCTGGCCGGCCTCGTGGTTTCGTCGTTCTCCGCCGTGCTCGCCGTGATTGGCTATCAGGCGCTTCGGCTCGACAAGGAGGGCATCGATGTTGTCCGGTTGGAGAACGTCTTCGCCTGACCCGGACCACGCCCGCTACGCGTACACGAAATCAATCGGGGCTTCGGTGTTCGCGTGAAGGCTGCGATGCACCGGGCAGCCGCGTCCGGCGGCCTCCAGCACTTGGCGGTCCGTGTCCGACAGCGACGCCGGCAACCAAACCGTCAGGCCAAGGCGTCCGATGCGGCGGTGCGGGTCCGCGGCCATCTCCTTCGTCACCCGAAAGCGCATCGCGCTCACGTCCAGGCCGCGGCTTTCGGCAGCGATCGCGATGATCGTCGGGACGCAGGTACCCAGCGCGGTCGCCACGAGATCGGTCGGCGAGAAGCTCTCGCCCTGACCGTGGTTGTCCGCGGGCGCGTCGGTGATCAACTCCCTCCCGGACGGCCCATGGACCGCGCGGACGCGCAGTTGTCCTTCGTAACGGCCCTCGATCGCGACGACGTGTTTGCCCATGCGTCGATTATCCCGCGACGTTCGAGCAATAGGGACGACGGTTACCGGATGTCCTCGTACGGATCCTCGATCCCGTCGTCTTCTTCTTCCGGCTGAGCCGCGTTCCAGGCCAAAAGCATCGCCGTCCCAAGCACCATCGTGAACAGCGCCGCACTCGCCCATCGCGGGCGGCGCCAGACCAGCGCCACCGGAGCGAGCGCAAACAGCAAGGCGCTCCACGGTGCGAGCTCGCCGTAGTACACCGCGCAGATCAAGACGGTGCTCGACAAGATCGTGGTGACGGCCACCGCACCGGCGCCGAGGCTCTTGTCCTTCATGATGAGCCCAAACAAGACGCAGGGGCCGAGTGCCGCGGCCAACGCCGCTGCGAACTGGCCGAGCAGCGCGCTCGCGCCCCAGTCGGAGACGGCGAGGCTCACGGCGCCCGCGTAGATCATCAAAAACAGCGGAATCGACACGCCGGGCCTGCGGCGCGCGGCGCCATCGAGGATCTTCCAGACGACGAACATCGCGACGGCGAGTCCGCACAGCAAGGTCATGCGCTCGTGATCGTCCGGCCACTTGTTGGGAGCCCACTTCCCAAGCAACAACCACACAACGACCGCACTCGCGCCCAGCGGCAAAAGCCAGCGAAGAATCGCGGGAACGCGCCGGACCGAAAGCAGAACACCAAGCAGGGCGCCGCCGACGGCGCAGTGCAGCGCGAACCGCGTCGCGTCGGCCGGGATGAGTTTCGGCCACTTATCCAGGGCCAGCCGGAACGTGGCGGCGAAGCCGGCCCCGATCGCGATGCCACCGGGCCAGTCCTGCCGCCGCCAGCGCCAGGTCGCAAAGAGAACGAGGCCACTGACAACGCCCGCAGCCGCGATGTCGTAGAAGTGCTCGATCGGCGGAAGGGTCATGCGCTCGTTTGACCGCTACTTGTGGAGACCTTCGATACCGAGGAGGAGCGTGATCTCGTCGCCCAGCGCCTCGGGGCGCCACGACATGCCGTAAGCCTTGCGGCTGATCGTGAACTCACCCTCGAAACCGGTGCGCAGTCCGCCCATCACGTCCTTGGTGCCGATGCGCTTGAGCGGTACGGTGATCTGCTTCGAAACACCGCGCAATGTAAACGTCCCTTTCGCCTCGTAGCGGTCGCCGTTCTTGGCGAGCTTGCCCTTGAACGTGACCTTGGGGAACTGTTTCGCGCTCAGAAAATCGGGGCCTCTCAGGTGGTCATCCCGCTTCTTGTTCGCGGAATCGATGCTGGCCGCGTCCACCACGAGATCGATGGCGCCGCTTCCGGCGTCATCAACCGTGAAACCGCCGGAGACCTTGTTGAAGCGGCCATAGAACGTCGAAACGTGCACATGGGAGATCTTGAAGATGACGAAGGAGTGCACGCTGTCGACCGCGAACGTGGTCTCACCCTCGGCCGACTCGGTCGGATCCGAAAAGTACGTGAGCACGCCCAGGGTGGCGACGATGAGGAACGAAAAGCCGATGCGCATGGGTCTCTCCAGAAATGGGGTTGCGGCGTGCCGTGCAGACGCCGTGCCGTAGGTTGATACGCCCGCGCGCCGACGAATCTGACGCAAACCGGGCAAGTCGCGCACGATAACGGCAAGCGGCGGCACCGCGCAGTGTTCGACGCTCGACCGGATCGGTCCGGCCACCGGCCCGGCTACACTGGGCGAATGCGCGTTCTCACCTGCATCGCCGTCCTTGGCTTTACCGTTTCCGTTTCGGCCGAACCCAAGCCCGATCCCGCGACCGCCCACCTGCCCGCCGACGCCGTCATTATGATCCGCATCGCGTCGCTCGACCGGCTCGACGAGATCGGCAACCTGCGCGGCGTCAAGGGGGCGCGCGGGAGACGGCGCTGGTCAGACGCGCTGTTGCGGGAGTTCTTTCGGCGCCCCAACGTGCCGGTGAACCGCAAGGCGCCGGTGTATTTGTCATACGGCGACGACAGAAAGGCCGCGATGTTTCCGCTCCCTGAAGGAGCGGCGCCCGAGCGGCTCACGGTCCGACATGGGTTCCTGATCGGGGCCGACTCGCGTGGAGGCGTGAACTGGGTGCCTCGCCGCCAGCCGGTGATGTTTCCCGCGGGTGACTTCAGTCTCGTCGTGCGATTGGGCGCGCTGATCGACCAGAATCGCGCCTTGATCGACGAGTTCGCGATGCGGGACCCGGGTCAGCTCGAAGCGATGGGTGTTCCCGCGGTCGCCGTCGCCGCCTTGCGCGTAAACCAGTCATTCATGCGGAAGGCATTTAACGGAGTCGACGAGTTTCGCTACGGACTCACGTTCGACGGCGAATCCGTCGTCAGTAGCGGCAGCCTCACGGCGCGTCCCGGCTCGGCGATGGCGCGCGCGTTTGCCACAGCGGCGGCGGCGGCCGGCCCGGCGCACGATCTTGCGCGCTTTCTTCCCCGCGAGGCGTTGTACGTCTCGGAGTCGAGCGGCGTCGCGGTCCGCGCCGACGCATTGCTCATGGAGTTACTCGAAGCGGAACTGGGCAAGGACGCCGGCCGCTGCGTGAACGCGCTTCTCTCCCCCGCCCTGCTCTTCCGCGAACACCTCACCGGCCGTGCCGCGTCCGCCGTCGATATCCGCAACATCCTGGCACCCGGAACGTCGTCCTTCTGGGAGCTGAAGCCGGGCACGCCGATCGAGCAGGCACTCGTGAAGTTCGATGTCGCCCCGCTCAACGCGCGACTCAAGGCGCTGGCAATCCCGGCGCGGTTCGTCTACGACGCCTCGATCGCAAAACAGGCGGGCGTGGCAATTCATCGCCTGCAACTCAAGATCGACCACCCACAGTTCGCGGCCCTCGCCAGCCAACGCAAGTTCTGCCTCGCGGCGACGAACGGGCTCTTTCTCAGCTACGGAGGCATGGACGCCGTACGCGGTATCCGACGCCTCATCTCACGGAGCGGCACCGACGGCAAGCGCGACCATCCGCATCTCGTCGCGATGAAGCGCCTGATGCCGAACCGCCACGCGGGCCTGTCGTTCAACCTCGGCGCGCTCAAACCACTCGCCGGCCTGGCCGCCTCCTTCGTCCCGGAGCTCGCCGACTTCGTGCGCTCGCTCCCGGGCGAGATATACCTGTCCACGGCGATCCGCCTGGAACGGACGGCGATGCACTTTCGGGGTGACTGGTCGCTCAAGACCATCCTGGACCTGCTCGAAGCGGAGCAAGAGCAGGACGAAAAGCAGCGCAGGAGGTAGACCGGCGGCCCTACGGGTTGACCGCCACGAAACGCAAAACAAACGCCAGCACGACCACGAGCATCACGACGGCGACGATCCACTCCGTCGCATGGCCCGTTCGACGCTGCCGACACGACCGCGTGCGACGGAGCACCGGCCCCGCCGGTTGTGCTCCACCCTCCGTCTTCTTGCGACTGCGCCGACGCCTCCACGAACGGTTTTGCCGCTCGGCCGCGCGCGCAATCTGACGCGTCCGGACTCCACGCATGATCATGTCCACGCCTACCCACGGGGCCGCAGACATATTCGAATCCCTACCGGACTTGCACGCGCAGAGGCGAAGAAAACGCCTCCCGGTCGGGGTTGTACATGTCAAAAACCTGCACCGGCGTCGCCCGAAACGTCCCCGCGGTCGTCGCCGTCAAGGGAATCTCGACCGAGTAGTGGCCCTTCTCGAGCACCGTCGCCGCCAGCTCCGCCGCATCGTCAAACAGCGCCGCGCGCCCAAAGATCCACTCGTCATACACGATCGGCCGGCCGTTCGGCTCCAACCCCGCGGGCAACGGCACGCGCATCATGACGTAACGCGCATCCCGCTCCGCCGCGATCTCAACCACGAGCATCAACCGGTCGCCGCGCGCCAACACCGCACCGTCAGGCAACCGTTTGCCGTCGCGCTCGAGCCGTCGCGCCACCGTCCAAAAGGCATCGCCGTCCGTACGCTTTTTCTCAGAGTCGCGATAGCGCAAGACAGCAGAGGCATACACTCCCTTCGGCGTCAGCGTACGGACGGCGATTTCATTGCGCTGTTGCGCCGGTACGACGGCGCGGCCCGCCTGGAGCTTGACCGGCTTGCCGTTGACCGTGACCGAAACGTCGGGCCGTTTTGTCTTGAGTCCCAACTCGACAAGCGCGGTCACGACATGCGCCGTGTCGAGCGTCGAGTACCACTTGGTGCCCCGGCGCTGGCGCAACAGCCAATCGACGGCCTTGCGGATGCGCGGGTCGTCGGGGTTGGCCTTGTGCAGCGCGCGCAAGACCAGCGCGACGTTTGCGATGTCCTCGGGGCCATGGTCATCCGCGAGTTCCAGCTTGAGCCCGCGCGCGGCGGCGCGATGCCCGGCAAGAACAAGATAGGCGTGATCGACCGGCGTGTGCGCACGCGGCGCGGCGGTCTTCTTGCCCGCGAGATGCAACGCGTAGGTCCGAAACGGATCGGGCTCCATTTCTTCCAGCCGCTCGACACCAAGGGCGAGCGTCTTGGGATCGATCGCAAAGCCCGCGTCGCGCGCGCGGCACAGACCCATGACGACGTACGCGGTCATGAGCGGATCGGTCTCGTCGTTTTTCCACCAGCCCCAGCCGAAGTCCTCGTGCTGAAAGTCGTAGAGGCGCTGCAAACCCGCCTGCACCATGTCCGGGATTCGCCGGGCAAACGCATCGTCCTTGCCGAGCGCGCGGTATGCGACAACCGCGGGCAAAAAGCGCGACATGGTCTGCTCGACACAACCGTATGGATAGCGCGCCAGGTAGGGTAGAGCCTGGCGCACGGCATCGCCCGCCGACGAAACGACGATCTCGAGTTCACCGCCGTCAACCGGAGATTGGAGAGTGGCGCTCCAGGTTCCCTCGACCGCACCGGCCGCGCGCACGCGGCGCTCGATCTTCGGCGAGCGAACCGGCAGGGTGACTTGGGCCGCGTCGGATTCCGCCCGGGCGAACGCCGCAAACCCGAGCTGCGCCGAGCCGGTCCGGGGCGCGCGCACCTTCCAATTCATGCGCACCTTGCCCCCCGCCGGGATCATCGCCGTCCGTTTGCTCCCTTCAATCGACAGCCCCTTCGCCTCGCAACGGATGGTGAATTCCTGCGGTTTGTCCAGGTTGTTGTGAACGATCGCACCCACCGTCGCCTCGTCGCCGACGGTCAGGAATCGCGGGGCCACCGGGCGCACGACCACGGACTTGCGCGTGCGCACTTCCGAACGGCCCTGCCCGAAACGGTCGGTACCGTGGATCGCGCGCGCCACCAGCCGCCACCGGGTCAGCGAATCCGGCGTGGTGACGTTTACGATTGCGCGACCGTCGGCGCCCGCGATCATGCGGCCGGTCCAGTGCAGCGTGTCGGGAAAAAACCTGCGCGTGGTCACGGCGGCGGCGCCCGGAGGGACCTCGAACGCAACCATCGCCTCGGTTTGACCACCAAAGAGCGGGACTTCGCTGTCCTCGTCTTCACGATCGTCGCGGCGCAGCGTGCCCCAAGCGTCATCGCTGAAGCCCGCCAGCGAATGCAGTCCCTTCGCGCGCCGAAGAAACGTCGGCAGCATGTCGGGCACGGTGTCCTTCGCGATATCGAAGATCGACTCGTCCACGATCGCGAGTTCGATCTCGGCGCCGGGCACCGCGCGCACGACCACGGTGGCGCGCTCGCGCGGGGCGTACTCGGCCTTGTCGGTCTCGATCGTCACCGGAATCAGCCTGCTCTCGGGGCAAACAAAGACCTCGAAGCCGCCGCTCAACGACTCAAGCCCACCCCACGCGTTCAACTTCACGATCACGTTCGGGGCGTGCGCGGCGGTCGCCGGGACTTCGATCACCTGCGCGCGTTTCGTGAGCCGGATGACGCGGGCGTCGTGAATCTTGTCCCCTTCGACGGTGAGCAGACACGCCTGCGGCGCGTCGGAGTTGAGCACCATGAAACGCATCGTCTCGCCAGGACGATAAATACGACGCTCTGGTATGACCTCGATGGGCCCCCCGGCACTCTCGTCCGGATCCCACGCATGCGCCGCGCGCGGACCGGCGACCCAGACCTCCGAGCGATCGCTGGCGGTGTGGCCGGCGTCGTCTTGCGCACGTACGCGCAGGCGCAGACGTCCGGAGCGGCGCAGCGTCACGTCGGCGTGGGCAACACCGTCCGCGCCGGTCATCAAGGTCTGCCGAAACACGCTCTCGAACTCGAATTGGTCCTCGTCGTGGTCCGGAGTGTTCAGGAACGCGGAGAGTTCGACCTTTCGGTTGGCGAGCGGCTTGCCGGCGTGGTCCGTAACGTGCGCGAACAGGCGCGCGATCGCGCCCTTCTCGAAGAACATCTTGTCGAAGCCGGCCTCGACAGCGAGGGCCGACCGGCGGATACTCAGCGTCTTCTTTGTGCTGACCACCTGGTCGCTTTCGTCTGTCAGCGCGGCGAAGACATCGTAGGAAGCGTTGCCGCCGTCCGGATCCACGTCGAACTCGAACTCGAGCACCCCCTCGGCATTCGTTTCTCCCTCTCCGTCGCCGACCAGGCCCTCGTTCTCGAGGTCGTCCGTCCACTCTTCGTCATCGACGTAGTCATAGAGTCGCGCGAACCACCCCAGCGGCTCGCGAAACGGCGGGCGCAATCCTCCCCGCCCCCGAGACCCCCAACCCCACCAGCTCCCATCGACCGACCATGACACCAATGCGCCCGCAACCGGTCCGCCGTGGTAGTACTCGGCCCGCACGCGCACCTTGGCCTTGCGCTTGCCGGTTCCGCCGCCGCCATCGTCGCCATCGACGAGTTCCACGCGCAGGCGCATCTCCGGTTTCTTGTACGACGCGACGAGAAACGACTGGGTCCAGACCGGCGGCGCTTCTTCTTCCTCGTACCACCACGGCACGAGCATGTCGCGCTCGTCGCGGCGCACGTGGACCATCACGGAGTATTCGCCGGTCGTGCAGCGGCCCGCGAGTCGGAACTCGCCGGCGACCGAGCCGTGGTCGCTCCAGGAGTGCGTGCGCTCCTGCACGATGCGGCCCTGCGGGTCGCGGACTTCGACGCGGACCTTGCCGGCGGGGCCGAGCGCGAGCACGCCGTCTTTGGTGAGGCGGCGCACGGCCTTGTAGTGCACCATGTGGCCCGGCCGATAGACCGGTCGGTCGGTCGAAATGTGCACGAGGGCGCGTTCGGCGGGCCGGTCGTCGCCGTCGATCCGCAGGGCGTGCACTTCGTCGCCGCGCCACGCGACGATCGCACCGTCGCCCTTGAGCGAAAAACGCGCAACGCCGTGCGCGTCGGTCGTTCGCTTGCGATCGCCGGCTGGCGTGCGCACGACAAGGTTGACGCCCGCAACCGGCTCGCCCGTGCGCGGGTCGAATGCGAAGCAGAGCCCGTCGGAGCCGACGACGCGACAAGAAATCGAGGTCTGCTCCGCACGCACGACGTGTGTCGTCTCGTGCCCGAACGAGTTTTCGTGCAGCACGTAGATGCCCGGCCGGGTGAAGTCGCCCTTCACGCGCGAGTTCGTCGCGTAGGGAAACCGGACAACGGCGGAGCCGACGAACTCCTTCGCGAACGGCTCCGGCTCGAGCGGCATCTTCGCGAACGGCGCAGCCAGCAGTGCCGCGCGCCACGCATCGCTGTCGACGCGATAGATCGAAAACGACGACGACCCGCGGCCTTTGCGGCTCACGGGCACGAGCCTGCCGGGCACCACGCGCGGGACGACACCGCAGACAATCTTGGGCATCCAACGTTTCTCGCGGCGCAGCGCCTCGAGCAGCGCGGCCGCCTGCCGCGCTGCCCACGAATCGGCGCCGAATTCCACGACCTGCTTCAGCAACGTGATCCGCTGCGCGATGTGCTCCCGCGTAACCGGATAAGTGAGCGCGAGGTCAAGCCGCGCACGAGAGTCGGCAGCGCGGTCGCCTCTCTTGATAATCTCGCGCAGAAGCAAGCGCCCCCGCTCGTACTCGCCGCCATCGAGCGCCTCGGCCGCCCGCGCGCGCAACTTGGCCACGGCCGCGGCGGCGTCCTCGCGCGGGCCGGCTACAACCGGAGAAACGACACCGGACAAGAGAAGCAGGAGAGTGCATCGCAGCATGACGCCATTATGAACGCCGCGTGCGTTCCCGGTGGTACGAAGAACCCCGGACGGAAGCAAACGGACGGCGATGTTCGACGAATCAGCGCTTCTTGCGGATCTACTTGGGGACCGCGCTCGTCCCACGGTGCCGCTCGTTCGGCGGACGAAGGGCGTGCCCTAGAACCTTGAGGCGCCCGGGTTGCCCAGATCGAGAGGCCTTGGTGAACTACGACGCCGCACTTCGAACTCGCCGCCGCCGAAGCTCGGTTCGGCACGATCTTGCGGTTTCATACTCAGTCTCTTCCGCGAGACCTGATGGTTATCGTCGATGCGGCGCGACCGGTTTCGGTGGCATCCTTGTCCAGAAACGTTGTTTCCAAATACACCACGTCGCCGGGCCTCGCCGCCTTCGACGGCAAGACGGCACGATAACTTCGACGCCCCACACCGTTTCCCTTCGCGGTTTCTTGGCCCGCTCGTTCAACCCACCAGCGATAGCGGACGCTGCGATCGCGCTCGTTCTTGGTCCTGCCGTGTACGACGACTCGGGCGCCGTTCTGTTCCAAGCTGTGGGAGCGGCCTTCGCTACCGACCGAGGTCTCCAACGTGGAACAGGCGCAAACGGCCAGGATCGTCAACCAAAGAGAGCCGAAACGCCGGATTCGTGTCATCGAACTATAGTTGCCGCCGGAACCCAAAACCGGCAAGTCCTCGTGCGGAGTGGGACAACAGGGCCGCGATGCTAGGCTGCGACCGGAAGGCCAACCGAGTGACCAACCGTGCCGTAACGCTTCGCGACGCCGACCCGGCCGACGCCGAGGCGATCGCCCGCGTGCATGCAAGGAGCCGCGAGGAGGCGTACGCGTCGTTCATGTCGCCGGAGCGACTGCATCGGCACACCCAAGCGTGGCGGGAGGCGCGGTGGCACAGGTTTCTCACCGAGCCGGACTACGGACAAGCACGCTTTCTGGTCTTGGCAGAAACGGACGCCGAAATCGTAGGCTTCGCCGCCGCCGAACCGGCCCGCCACGGCGATCCCGGCTACCCGGTAGCGATCCGCAGCCTGTACCTACGCCGCGCATTTCACGGCCACGGCCACGGACGCCGCCTGTTGGAAGCCGCGGTCGAACGCCTCGTCCAAACGGGCGCGACGGCGGTCATCGTGTGGACCCAAGAAACGAACGAGATGGCCAGAGGTTTCTACGAACACCTTGGCGGAATCTACGTACGCACGCGGCCATCGAGCCCGGGCCCCGACGCGATCCCGACCGTCGGCTACGGCTGGCCCGACGCGCGGTCGATACTCATGTAGCCGGGCCCCTGCCTATGCACTTGGCTCCGCCGTGATTTCGGCAAGGCCGAGATGCTCCCGGTTCATGAGACGCCGGATGACCCAGCCGAAGAGTTTTGGGAGAGACCGACGTCGATTGAAGCGGTAGGTGAACTCGGCGAGGTAGCGCGCAAGGTACTTGGAGCCCAC